>CANMFQ010000004.1 GCA_947497145.1 uncultured Flavobacteriaceae bacterium | reverse complement strand
ATGGAAGCTATATGCTATAATTTATATCGAAGTCCAGGGATAATTGCGTCTAATTCTAAAAATTAAGAGAAATAACCCATATAACAGAGGTGAATACACTATAAAAACAATAAAAAGACGTAAAAAAAACTCAAAAGAGCAAAATCAGAAACCAAGTCAAAATCATGAGTCCTTTTGCAACGGTCTTAGAATATGGTTATGGTAACCATCAAAGGAGCAGGCTGATTACGTTGAAGCAATATGATAATGGAATAGATTTGCTGTTGCAAAAGCCGTTACGGTGTAGTAGTGGTATAGGTAATACTAATTATGAAGGTGTAAAATTAATAGCAAAGAAAACCCCAAAGACAAAAGCCTTTGGGGTTAGTACTAATTTTCTTTACGTAATTTTTACTTGCCAGGAGCAGCCTTGATTTCGCCTTTAATTTTTAAAACCTTAGTTGGCGTATCGGCATTAGAAATAACAGTAATCGCTTTTCTAATTGGCCCCACTCTGTTAGTGTCATATTTAACTTGAATTTCACCTGTTTTACCTGGTAAAATTGGGTCTTCTGGTTTCTTTGGTATTGTACATCCACAACTAGAGCTTACTTTGCTAATAATTAGTGGAGCATTTCCTGTATTTGTAAATTCGAAAACACGAACCCCGTCAGAACCTTTAACTATTTCACCATAGTCAACCGTTTCTGTTTTAAATTCAATTTTTGCAGCTGCATCCTGGGCAGTCAAAGTCATTCCAATAAGACCTACAAACAATAAGAGTACAATTTTTTTCATTATTATTTAGTTTAAGGTGGAGATCAAAAGTATATTGTTTTTAATCAACCTCCAAAATTCTTTTGTTATATACTAACGTTGATTATTTTTGTTTCGTATTTGTTTTCGGCGAAAAGCCGAGAAATTACGTTTATATAATATACATCTTCCTTTTTACGGTATTGTAGTATATCGCTATAGGATAACAAAAATTATTCCAAAAAATGAATATTCCTTCAAAATATGACCCTCAGAATGCTGAGAATCGCTGGTATGACTATTGGATGAAGCATAAGTATTTTCATTCAATTCCTGATGAACGAGAGCCGTATACCATTGTAATACCCCCGCCAAATGTGACAGGCGTACTGCACATGGGGCATATGCTAAACAATACTTTGCAAGATGTGTTAACACGAAGAGCCCGTTTAATGGGTAAAAATGCATGCTGGGTGCCAGGTACAGATCATGCTTCAATTGCAACGGAGGCAAAAGTTGTGGCAAAGCTTAAAGAGCAGGGCATTAACAAAGCAGATCTTAGCCGAGAAGAATTTTTAAAGCACGCTTGGGATTGGACCCATGAATACGGTGGCGTTATTTTAGAGCAGTTAAAAAAGTTGGGCTGTTCTTGTGATTGGGATCGTACCGCTTTTACATTAGATGAGCAGCGCTATGCCAGTGTGATTAAGGTTTTTGTTGACTTGTACAATAAAGGCTTGATTTATAGAGGTTATCGGATGGTAAACTGGGATCCGGAGGCACAAACAACCTTGTCTGATGAAGAGGTTATTTATGAAGAAAAACAAGGCCTGTTGTATTATTTGGCATACCAAATTGAAGGTTCTGATGAAAAAGTGACTATTGCTACCACACGACCAGAAACTATTTTGGGTGATACCGCTATTTGTATTAATCCTAATGATGAGCGTTTTCATCATTTGAGAGGTAAAAAAGTGATTGTTCCTATTTGTAATAGGGTTATACCTATCATTGAAGACGAGTATGTAGATATTGAGTTTGGTACAGGTTGTTTAAAAGTGACCCCTGCTCATGATATGAATGATAAGAATTTGGGCGAAAAGCACCAACTTGAAACTATTGATATTTTTAATGCCGATGCGACCTTAAATTCTTTTGGACTTCATTATGAAGGTAAAGATCGTTTTGTTGTTCGAAAAGAAATTTCAAAAGAACTTGAAGAAAAAGGCTTTTTGGTAAAAACCGAGCAGCATTTGAATAAAGTGGGTACCTCTGAAAGAACCAAAGCTGTAATAGAGCCTCGCCTTTCTGATCAATGGTTTTTAAAGATGGAAGAATTGGTGAAACCTGCCATTAAGTCGGTTTTAGAAGATGAGGATATAAAATTCTTTCCAAAGAAATTTGAAAACACCTATCGCCATTGGATGGAGAATATACGCGACTGGAATATTTCACGCCAACTTTGGTGGGGACAACAAATACCAGCCTATTACTATGGTGATGGTCAAAATGATTTTGTTGTTGCCGAAACTAAAGAAAACGCCTTAAAATTAGCGCAAGAAAAATCAAAAAATAAGGCACTTACACTAAATGATTTACGTCAAGATGAAGATGCCTTAGATACCTGGTTTTCTTCTTGGTTGTGGCCTATAAGTGTATTTAATGGTATTCTTGAGCCAGACAATGAAGAGGTGAATTATTATTATCCTACAAATGATTTGGTTACTGGACCAGATATTATATTTTTTTGGGTAGCACGTATGATTATTTCAGGCTATGAATACAGGCAAGAAAAACCTTTTCAGAATGTATATTTTACAGGATTGGTGCGTGATAAGCAACGTAGAAAGATGTCAAAACAGCTGGGTAATTCACCTGATGCTCTTGAGTTAATCAAAAAATATGGTGCTGATGGTGTTCGTGTGGGTATGTTGCTATGCTCATCTGCTGGTAATGATTTGATGTTTGATGAAGATCTATGTCAACAAGGCAAGAACTTCGCCAATAAAATATGGAATGGCTTCCGTTTAGTGAAAGGGTGGGAGGTTGCTGATCTTCCGCAGCCTGAAGCTTCTAAGTTGGGCTTAGCTTGGTATGAAGCTAAATTTAATCAGACTTTAGCAGAAATTGAAGATCATTTTAGTAAATATCGTATTTCTGATGCCTTGATGGCTACTTATAAATTGGTGTGGGATGATTATAGTTCGTCGTTGCTTGAAATTATAAAACCTGCATACCAGCAACCTATTGATAAGACTACTTTTGATGCAGTCATTAGCATATTTGAGCAAAACCTCAAGTTGTTACATCCATTTATGCCATTTTTAACTGAAGAACTATGGCAGCATATTGCAGAGCGTACGCCAGAACAAGCGTTGGTTGTTGCTGAGTGGCCAAAAGTAGGTAAGGTTGATGATGCGTTAATCACAGATTTTGAATTTTCAAATGCCGTAATATCGGGTATTCGTACCATTAGAAAACAAAAAAATATTCCGAATAAAGAAGCTTTGGAGGTTTCGGTACTCAATGAAGAAAAGGTTGCTTCAACATGGGATACTGTTATTGCTAAACTTACCAATGTGGCTGAAATTACCTATGTTTCGCAGCCTGTTGAAGGTGCCTTGTCTTTTAGGGTGAAGAGTAATGAGTATTTCATCCCAATAAGTGGTGCTATTGATGTTGCTGCTGAAATTGCTAAAATTCAAGAAGAATTGAAATACACCAAAGGCTTTTTAGTTTCTGTGCAAAAGAAACTCTCTAATGAACGCTTTGTTAATAATGCTCCTGCGCAAGTAATTGCTACCGAGCGCAAAAAGCAAGCTGATGCTGAGGCTAAAATTGAAACTTTAGAAAAAAGCTTGGCTAGTTTGGGCTAAATAGAACATCAATTTATATGTTGAAAGAAAGGCCGTCTAAAAACAATTAGACGGTTTTTTTTATGGTATTATAAGGAGTGAAAGATGTCTTAAAGATTGTTAAGTGTTGATTTTTTGCTCTTTATGTCCTTTTTGTTGGTTCTCCTTGTTAAATGTGCTTCTCATTAATTTATTTTTTAGTTAAAAACTATATGTTGCGGCATAAAATTTAGTATTAATGTGGATTGAATTATTTTTTTTTATGTAGTTCATCGAAGGATAACACTAATTTAAAAAGGGTTACGTTTCAATTACAATCCCAAATTGCATTTACCTATGGAACTAAGTCAACGCCTCACCACGTGTAAAAAATGTACAAAAAGAAAATTTGATCCCAATATGGGAATCGTTTGTTCGTTAACTTCAAGAAAACCGGATTTTGAAAGCTACTGTGCCGATTTTGTCGTTGACCCAAAAGAAAAGGCCAAAATTAACGCAAAATCATACGCTACTGCAGATAAAGAGGAATCCAGTAGTTCTATGTCTGTTTGGGGAATTGTAGCTATTGCTATTTTTGTTATCCGATTGATTGTTAGAATGGCTCGTGATTAATACGGTTTTTAGGACTCTTTTTTTTATTGCATGCATACTATAATTTATTGAAATTTACCCGTGTCATAAGGCCGATTTATTGACTAAAAGGAGGGTGTAACCTGTTTGGTGCGAGTTGTATTGGATTTAAAAAGTCAAGATGAGTGCTATCTTTAGGTTTTTCCAACCAAAAACTAACGAGTTTTTTTGATAATACAGCTTCCTACTGAGAAGGAAAAATAGTGTACTTGTATTTGGCACTGTTTGATATTTATGAAAATGCATGTTGCATAGTATTTAACGTATTTCAATTTATTCCTTTTTTCTAAGAATTCCTTATCTTTAGAAAAACATCTGAATTATGAAAATTGGTCTTATTACTGCCTTAGTGTTGTGCATATTTACGGCTTGTGCACAAGAAGAAAAACCTGAAATATTACCCAAAGAAATACAAATTAAAACAGCAACCCTGCCAGCGCCTGATGATAAAAAAGATGGTGCTACGGTATATGGCTACAATGATGATGGGGAATTGGTAATATTACGAAAGGGAACTAATGATTTGGTTTGCTTAGCAGATGATCCAAACAAAAAGGGTATTAGCGTTGCGTGTTATTTTATGGCTTTAGATCCTTTCATGAAAAGAGGTAGGGAGCTCAGAAAAGAAGGTAAAGATGCGCAAGAAATACAAAAAATACGAGGTGACGAAGTAGCGTCAGGAGCTTTGAAAATGCCTGAATCACCCAGTATGATGTACATATACTACGGAACTGAAGAGGCATATGATAAAAAAACAGGTGTTTTAGGTGATGCTAAGTTTAGATATGTAATTTATACACCTTTTGCAACCGCCGAATCTACAGGCTTGCCAACAAAACCACATGCAAAGGGAATGCCGTGGCTTATGAATCCGGGTACACATCGTGCACATATCATGGTTGGACCAAACTAGCTTACAAAGTAGTATGGAAACGTATGCGAAGGCGCTGTTATATGCCATTCCTTTTTTTATGATTCTACTTGTAGTAGAAATTTTGTACGGGTATTTTGTAAAAAATCAGCAATACACGGTAATGGATACTGTTTCGAGTATCAGTTCTGGTTTGACCAATATATTAAAAGATTCTTTGGGTTTGGGCTTGGTGTTGGTTACCTATCCTTTTTTGGTCGAAAACTTGGCAATAACAACAATAAAAACAACTTGGTTGGTTTGGGTGGTCGCTTTTGTCGCTATTGATTTTGCAGGGTATTGGAATCATAGATTAAATCATAAAATTAATTTTTTTTGGAATCAACATGTAATTCATCATAGTAGCGAAGCCTTTAATTTGGCTTGCGCTTTGAGGCAACCTATTTCTAATTTGATAGGCTACTTTGCATTTTTACTTATTCCTGCTGCCTTGCTGGGTGTGCCACATGAGGTAATCGCTATTTTGGCGCCTATTCACTTGTTTGCTCAGTTTTGGTATCATACGCAGCATATTTCCAAAATGGGATGGTTAGAGTATGTTATTATTACGCCATCGCAACATCGGGTACATCATGCAATAAATCCTGAATATATCGATAAAAACTTAGGACAAATTCTTTGTTTATGGGATCGTATTTTTGGCACTTTTCAAGAAGAACTTGACGAGGTGCCACCACAATATGGGGTTTTAAAACCAGCAGCTACTTGGAACCCTATTTTAATTAACTTTCAGCATTTTTGGCGATTGCTAAAAGATGCTTGGCGAACCAAAAACTACGCCGACAAATTTAAAATCTGGTTTATGCCCACAGGTTGGCGTCCGCTAGATGTAAAAACACGATACCCTATACCTATTATTGAAGATGTGTATCATTTTGAACGCTATGACACGCCAGCATCAAAAGCATTAAAAGGCTATGCTATTTTTCAACTGTTTGCAACCTTGTTTTTTTTATTGTTTATGTTCTTCAATTATGCCAATAGTAGTTTTGAGAATTTATTAGTGTATGGAGCTTTTGTTTTTGTTGGCGTGTATGGGTATACCACACTTATGGACAGGACTAGCTATGCGGTATGGATTGAGGTGGTTCGCGGAATTTTTGGGCTAGGGCTTGTTATCTACACAAAAGATTGGTTTGGAATGAATACCTATTTTGATTATGCTAGTATACTTGTAGAGATGTATTTTTTAGCCACTATTATAGGAGGTGTCTATTTTACTTATTTTGATAAAAATGAACAACATACTGTATTAAACGCAACATAATGATACGACCATATATATTAGCCGAAACCAATTGGGCAGCCCTAAAAGATAGTACTTTTGACTTGGCTGTATTGCCGTGGGGAGCTACCGAGGCACATAACTACCATTTGCCGTATGCAACAGATAATATTCAAGCAGATCATTTGGTGGCCGAATCTGCTCGCTTGGCCTCAGAGAAGGGAGCTAAGGTTATTGTATTGCCAACCATTCCGTTTGGGGTAAATACGGGTCAGTCTGATATTTATTTAGATATCAATTTAAACCCGAGTACCCAATTGGCTATGTTGACAGATATTGTTGAAGTGCTCAACAGACAGGGTATTCATAAATTACTGTTGTTTAATGGCCATGGAGGTAATGGTTTTAAACCCTTGGTAAGAGAATTGGGGTTGAAGTTTCCGAAAATGTGTATTAGTTTTTCTTTTTTTCCTCAAAGCGTTGATAAATACAAATTTTTTGAAGAAGAAGGCGATCATGCTGACGAAATGGAAACGAGTTTGATGCTATATTTACGACCAGATTTAGTGCTTCCTAAAGATACATGGGGTGACGGTAAGGGGAAAAAGTATAAAATAGAGGCTTTTTCAGAAGGTTGGGTATGGGCTGAACGAAAATGGTCTCAGGTAAGTGAAGATACTGGTGTTGGTAATCCGCATAAGGCTACTGCCGAAAAAGGCGAACGTTTTTTTAAGGCTGTAACCAAAAAAATGAGTGCCTTATTTTATGACCTTTGTATAGCTGATATTAGTGACTTGTATGAATAATCAGAAAAGTTAACTGATAAAAAATACTAGATTTTTTGTACTTCCTTTTCAACTAATTTTATGTAGGCTTTCATGGCCTGCTCAGGACTCATATTTTTAGCCTGAAACAATGCATTTGCTTTAAAAGCATTAATTAAAGGTGTTGTACTGCCCGGATGGCTTTGATTTTCATTGGCTATTTTATAGTACGCATAAAGTTTTAACAAAAGATCAGCCGGTAATGGGCTCGTGTAGTTGTTTATGAATGTTACTGCTGCCGTAAAATCAGTATGTAGTTTTTTATTCTTCATTGTCTAATTTCTCTACTATAGCTGCGATACATGTTTTTGCTCCAATAACTTTTTGATTTAGTTTTACGGTTATTGCGCAGTCTAAAGGTAGGAATATGTCAACCCTTGATCCAAATTTTATAAAGCCAGCATCCGTTCCTTGATGAACACTTTCTCCTTCTTTGGCATAATTTACAATACGACGTGCCAATGCACCAGCAACTTGTCGATATAGAATTTCTCCAAATTTAGGTGTTTTAAGAACAACAGTTGTGCGTTCATTATCGGTACTTGATTTTGGATGCCAGGCTACCAAGAATTTGCCTGGGTGATACTTTGAATATTGTACGGTACCACTTGCAGGGTATCTGGTTACATGTACATTAATTGGCGACATAAAAATAGAAACCTGCTTTCTTTTGTCTTTAAAATACTCTGTTTCTTCTACTTCTTCAATAACTACTACCTTACCATCGACAGGAGATAAAATTTCATCGAAATCTAATCTTACATTTCGTTTTGGATTTCTGAAAAATTGTAAAATAAGTACTAATACAATTAGGCAAGTGATTTGTATGCTTAAGCGCAACCATGAAATATCAATGTAATATTGTGCAGCTAAAGTGATAGCGCCTACAATTAATAAGGTGATTAGTATAATGGTTTGACCCTCTTTATGAAACATATGTAAAAATATTTAATAGTAAATATGCAAATGGTGCAGCGAAGACTAAACTGTCAAGCCTGTCAAGCATGCCACCGTGTCCTGGTAAGATAGCGCCGCTGTCTTTAACTCCAGCTACTCTTTTAAATTTTGACTCTACCAAATCGCCCAAATTACCCGTAATTACAATAATTGCAGCCAATAGTATCCATTGCATTGGCGATATAATTGATTCATACAAGCCCATAAAATAGGCTGCTGTAAGTGAAAATATGAGTCCACCTAAGGCACCTTCTATTGTTTTTTTTGGTGAAACTTTAGCATATAACTTCGTTCTTCCTATAGCAGAACCAACCAGGTATGCAAATGTATCATTAATCCAAATTAATATAAAAATACCAGCGATTAAATATTGAGCAAAAGCGTTGTTTTTGTAGGGTATCATGGTAAGAAAAATACAGCCTCCACTGATATAAAACAAGCCAATAATAAATTTTTGAACAGTAGTAAATTGCTTTTCTTTTTTTGAAAATAGGTAGTACAGTAAAAATGTGTTTACAGCAAGGGTGCAAAGCATCAGTATGTTGATCAGTATTTCGTTATTTAAAAAAACATGATCGGGAATTAGGTATATATATACCCACCATAATAATAAATAAGCAATAAAAATATGGTATCCTTTTAGGTTTACGAGTCTTTTGTATTCGTAAAGACAGGCTAAACCAAAAGTCATGAATAAAAAATCAAAGGCATCAGTGTCTAAAAAAACTGCCGATAGAATAAGTACGATATATACGGCACCTGTTAATGCTCTTCTTAAAATTTGCTTCATAGTTATAAATCTTCCAAAAATAAAAGATACAAATTTTTGGAACTAGTGCCATATGTAAGAAAATCATCAGAATGCTCATTACTTGGCTGAAAATGCCTTATTGTGGTAATGTTTGCCGGAATTTGGTGATCGTATTTTCTTTTTATTTCTTTTAATCCTTCCCCTATAGATGCTACAAGTTGACTTGTGGTTGCGAAAACAATTACATTATCAGGTAGTTCATTAAGTTTTTTTTCTTTTAATTGATTTGAACATACCAAAATTGAACCGTTTTGAGCAATAAGATACTCGCAGGTAGTGAAAAATACCTCACTGTTTTTAGTACTTTTTGTAAACAGTAAATTTTCTTTTGAGAATTTTTTTTCTAGCGAATCATCAAGCACATAAAATGGATGGTTTTGCCAGTTATTTTCGTGAATGATGTTTTTAAGCGCATTCGATATTTCAGAAAAAGAATCACAGTACAAGAATTTTCCACCATTTTTTCTAAAGTGGATGGTAAACTTTTCGTCAATGGGTATGTTGAGGTCTGGCATGTGCATCCCTCTAGTTTCTATATCTTCTGAAGAAACTTTTTTTTTGCCACTTCTAAACAGCTTGTCAAATAGCCCCATTTGCAATTTAAAATTCAAAAATTTTTAAGAAAAAGTTATTTTGATTTATTCAGAAATTATATCCTCGTTTCTGTCTTCCGACGTACGCTCGGTTACAACCTCATCTGTTGATTCACCTTCAAAAGGTCGTTTTCCAAATATTTTTTCTAAATCTTCTTTAAAGATAACTTCTTTTTCTAATAATCTTTCAGCTAAGGTCGTAAGCTTGTCTTTGTGCTCGGTTAAAACAGCTATCGCTCTTTGGTATTGCTCTTCTATGATTTTAGATATTTCTGCATCAATTTTTCTAGCTGTTTCTTCGCTGTAAGGTTTAGAAAAACCATAAGAATCTTGTCCTGATGAATCATAATAGGTTAAGTTTCCTATTTCATCATTAAGGCCGTATACGGTAACCATAGCTCTAGCTTGCTTGGTTACTTTTTCTAAATCACTCAAAGCTCCTGTAGAGATTTGATTGAAAATAACTTTTTCTGCCGCACGACCACCTAGGGCAGCACACATTTCGTCTAACATTTGCTCAGGACGAACAATTAATCTTTCTTCTGGTAAATACCAAGCAGCTCCTAATGATTGCCCTCGTGGTACTATGGTTACCTTAACTAGTGGAGCAGCGTGCTCCAACATCCAACTTGTGGTCGCATGACCAGCTTCGTGGTAAGCAATAGTCTTTTTCTCGCCTTGGGTGATAATTTTATTTTTCTTTTCAAGACCACCAACAATACGATCTACCGCATCTAAAAAGTCTTGTTTGGTAACAGCTTTCTTTTCTTTACGAGCTGCAATAAGTGCTGCTTCGTTACAAACATTAGCGATATCTGCCCCAGAAAACCCAGGTGTTTGCCTCGCTAGGAAATCTAAATCTAATGTTTCGGCAGTTTTGATAGGTCTTAAATGAACTTCAAAAATTTCTTTTCTTTCACGAATGTCTGGTAAGTCAACATAAATTTGTCGGTCAAAACGCCCTGCACGCATCAATGCTTTGTCTAAAACATCGGCACGGTTGGTGGCAGCAAGAACGATTACGTTGGTATTTGTGCCAAAACCGTCCATCTCTGTAAGAAGTTGGTTTAGGGTGTTTTCTCGTTCGTCATTAGAACCAGTGAAATTATTTTTTCCTCTTGCTCTACCGATAGCATCAATTTCATCAATGAAGATAATTGCAGGTGATTTATCTTTAGCTTGCTTAAACAGGTCACGCACTCTAGAAGCACCTACGCCAACAAACATTTCAACAAAATCAGAACCTGATAAAGAGAAAAAAGGAACTTTTGCTTCGCCTGCTACTGCTTTGGCTAATAGGGTTTTACCTGTTCCTGGAGGGCCAACTAACAAGGCGCCTTTGGGTATTTTTCCGCCTAAAGAGGTGTATTTGTCAGGGTTTCTCAAAAATTCTACAATCTCTTCTACTTCTTCTTTAGCACCTTCAAGGCCTGCTACGTCTTTAAATGAAGTACGAGTGTCAGTCTTTTCGTCAAAAAGTTTTGCTTTTGATTTTCCGATGTTGAATATTTGACCACCAGCGCCACCGCCACCGCCGCCAGACATTCTTCGCATTAGGTAGATCCATATTCCTATTATCAGAACAAAAGGAAGTACAGAAACTAATATATCAAAGAGTAAATTGCTTTCGCTGTCAAATTTGATGATCGTATCTAGGTTGTTTTCGGTTTTGATTGCGTTGATGTCATCCTCAAAATTTTGAGGATCACCAAATTTAACCATGTATTGCGGGTTATTGGCACCTAAAATAGAAGGTTTTCCCGATACATTTTTATGCACGTCTTTTTCGAGTGCCTCCTCTGTTAAAAAGATTTTTGCCTGCCTTGTATTGTTGATGACAAGTATTTTTTTAACATCACCATTTCTGAGAAATTCATGTAATTCAGAGGTGGTGGTTTCAGAAGTGTTGTTAAAACTGCTGCTTCCAATAAATTGAAAACCAATTAGTAATACTGCTATTAAGCCGTATATCCACCACGAATTAAATTTTGGTTTCTTTGGATTTGTATTGTTGTCTTTAGCCATTATTTTTTTTTACTTATTTATGCTGCTTTCTATTGTAGTAAATTTTGCGTCTCCCCATAATCCTTCAATGTCATAAAACTCTCTTATGTGCTTTTGAAAAACATGAGCCACTACATTGACGTAGTCCATTAAAACCCATTCTGCATTTTCTTGACCTTCAATATGCCAAGGCTTGTCTTTAATGGCTTTACTAACTGTTTTTTGAATAGATCCAACAATGGCATTCACTTGGGTATTGGAAGTACCATTGCATATTATGAAGTAATCACATACTGTGTTTTCAATCTCTCTTAAGTCGAGAAGAGTTATATCATGCCCCTTTACATCTTCTATGCCCTGTAAAATTAATGCAATTAACTCGTCTGCGCTAGCGTTTATTTTCTGCATTCAACATTATTAGTTTCTACAAAGTTATTATTTTTTTGTTCTTTTAACCCTAGTTTTTAAGAATAGATTATACTTTAAATTGTTAAGGTTATTCATGCATATACTCAAACTTAATGCCACGGACTCTACAAATCAGTATTTAAAGGCGTTGTCGTTGGCCAAAACACTAGAAGATTTTACCGTTGTTTGGGCTAATGAACAGCGCAAAGGTAGAGGTCAAATTGGTGCAACATGGCAATCTGAACCTGGTAAGAATCTGACATTTAGTGTTTTAAAATATAATAATCATTTAACGATTCATAATCAATTTTTACTGAATATATGTGCTTCATTGGCTATCATTGATACGCTTAGCAGCCTGTCAATACCAGATTTAAGTGTAAAATGGCCTAACGACATTTTGTCAGGGAATACTAAAATTTGTGGTATTCTCATTGAAAACATGTGTAAAGGCAATCAAATACAATCTTCTATAGTGGGCATTGGGCTAAATGTGAATCAAGTGATATTCAGTAACCTTACAAACGTGTCTTCCTTAAAATTGTTGTTAGGACAGCCGTATAATCTCGAAGAAATTTTACATAGTATTTTACATAATTTAAAAAATACATTTTCTAAGCTCGACACGAAAAATAATAATGTTTTGTGGGATGCCTATGAGCAACGACTTTTTAGAAAAGATAAGCCTTCAACTTTTAAAGATGCTGATGGTGCACTTTTTATGGGATTTATTAGAAAAATATCACCAGAAGGAAAATTGGTAGTGGAACTTGAAGATGCTGTTTTTAAAGCATTTGATCTTAAAGAATTGAAATTATTATATTAATTGTAATTTGAAGGTTTTTGACGGAGGTTATGTGTTAAGTATTGTTTTTGATAGGTATATGGTATTAATGATGCGTCAATTACAGATGCTTGAGCATCGAATGTTGACGTATTTGAAGTATGATCTTGCCATTTTAGAACATATGCTTTCAGGTATAAACAATCAATCTGTAGTCAGCTATAGAAGGATTTTTATGTTTTGAGAAAGCAAAAACTAAGGTCTTAAAATGGCAAGATTATATTAAATTGTTTTTAAATTTTCTGATAGCGTATTCATGAAATTGGTGATGGGTGATTTTATCATCATGGCCATCATGGCATTGAATTCTCCTGAGAAACTAAGGGCAACTTCGGTTTCGTTCTCTTGAATAGGAATAAGGTCGGCAGTAAGTGTAAACGGTAGTTTTTCACTAGCAGCTCCCAATATTAATTGACTGTTTGGGGTTTGTGATTTGCGTTCTAGTACAATTTCGGGCATGCCTTTTAATGCAAAAAGAAACCGATCGACATTAATGACTTCAAATTTTTCAATATTTTCAGGCATTAATTGTTCAAAATTTTCAAGGTTCGTCAAAAACTCAAAAACCGCTGTTTGATTTTTCTGTACTGTTGCTTTTTTACTTTCTATAAACATAGTATTATTTTAAGGTTTCCACTCAGAAGGATTTTTTCTCCATTCTAATAAAGTGGTCAATTGTGCTTCTTTAATAAGCCCTGATTCTGTAGCGTGTTTAGCTAAATGCGCGTAATCACTTAGTGTATGCAGCTCTACATTTCTTTCAGCAAAATTGGTTGTTGCTACTTCAAATCCGTAGGTGAAAATTGCTATCATACCTTTAATGTTAGCGCCATGAGCTTCAAGGGCGGTTACGGCATTTAAGCTACTTTTTCCGGTGCTAATTAAATCTTCAATGACAACTACGTTGGCATTTGGCTCTAAATGTCCTTCTATTTGGTTTTGTCTGCCGTGTGATTTTGCCTCGGGTCTAACATAAACAAAAGGAAGCCCTAAGTACTCGGCAACAAGCATGCCAATACCTATCGCACCTGTAGCCACACCTGCAATAGCATCGGGAGTTCCGTATAGGTTTTCTACATGCTTACTCATTTCGGTTCTGATGTAGTTTCGAATAGGGGGGTAGGAAAGAATAATCCGATTATCACAATAAATTGGAGATTTCCATCCTGATGCCCAAGTAAAGGGATTTTCTGGTTTCAACTTTATTGCATTAATTTGCAATAGTAGTTCTGCAGTCTTTTTTGCGGTATCTTTGTTTAAAATCATGACGCAAATGTATAAAGTTTTTGTCAATGAGTTACCGCTCATTTTAACAAATAAATTGTCTGAAACGACAAACGGCGATTATTTCTTATTAAATAGTACTGCTATTCAGGAGGCGATAGATGCTTTGGCAAAAAAGAAGCTAAAGGAGGCTTATATTTATCACCCTAATCATGAAGAGATATTAAAAAAGTTTACAGCAAAAATTCCTTTGGTTGTTGCTGCTGGTGGCGTAGTGACCAATAAAATGGGAAAAGTACTTTTTATTTATAGAAATGATAAGTGGGATTTGCCTAAAGGAAAGTTAGATAAAGGAGAAACAATTGAAGCTTGCGCATTGCGAGAGGTTGAGGAAGAAACCGGCGTAAAAGGGCTTAAAATTGAGAATAAATTGCAAACTACCTATCACGTATTTAAAAGAAATGGTGTTTATAAGCTGAAAGAGGTGCATTGGTATGCCATGAAAACCTCGTATAAAGGGCCATTAAAGGGGCAGAAAAGCGAAGGTATAGAGAAGGTGAAATGGAAGGGGCCGCAGAAAATTGAAGAGGCATTGAAAAATTCTTATGTCAATATCAAAATTCTGTTTGGACATTAATCATCATCAATTTTATTATTTCAAAATGCGATAAACAGGATATTGCATATGTGCTGGTTCATAGTGGTTTGATTGTTTGTAGAGCCAGTTGAGTTGAGCATACCAGTTGGCTGCAAAATCTTTTTCGTTGTCTTTTTTATTTTCAAAGGCTTTTTTTAACGCTGTATTATTTTGTAGAATTTCTAGGGCTTCATCTTCAAATACATAAGGCGAAAAACCCTCTTTTTGTTGTAATATAGTATCAAAGAAATTCCAATTAAAAAATGAATCTTTTGCTTCAGGCTCCAGAGTTTCAAGAAGGTATCTAACACCTATTTGGTTTGTTGGTACAATAATGTCACCCTCAGAAAAAAGTACTTTTTTACTAGTCTCTTTTATCTTTGTATTATAATGGGGGTAGTGACCTTCGTAAGGTGTTTTTTGTGTTTCGTACACTAAAATTTTATAGGCGTTTACACTTAAAAGAGTGTCTCTTTTTATGGGAGCGAATTGTATGTTGTTTTGCTCTAATAAATCAATGACTTTGGCCCATCCTTTTTTTATGACATAGGCTTCAGGAATTACCACAGAATCTATAGGGGTTAAGTAATTTTGATAACTTATTTGTTTTGTGAATGGCTTGTTTCGGTCGTATTTTAATCTTGGAAATCCAGTAATCTCACTGATTATAGTATCTGCTTCAAATCCTTTGAAGTTTAAAATGGATGTTTTTGTAGTGTCAATTGACCAGCGTACAGGATAGTGTTTCCAGTTTAAATGTCTCTTGCTGGCAGCTTGTCGTAGTTCTTTGATGATTTTTGTATCTTTTTCGGCAATAGAAACCATAGAATTCATTAGGTGATAGGTGCCTTCTACTCTTTGTTTATACGGTTTTAACATATGTGTTTCTACCATCATTCCTAAGGTGTTCCATAATGTGGTGTAGCCTGTAGAATACCGTGGATAGTCAATAAACTGAGAAAAACCTTTTTCGGGCACTTCATTAAAAACGTTTACATAGGGTGTTATATCCCACGTTTTCTCTTTTAATGATTTTTCTAGAGAAGGCATCATTTGTGTATGCAAATAAGCGCCTATTTCGCCTCCTAGTTTGTTATGCTGTGTAAAAAGATGGGTAAGCGTGTATTGGTAATCGGCTCCGTTACTAACATGGTTATCTATGAAGATATCAGGATTAATAAGGTGGAAAATTTCAAAAAATGAACGCGCATTTTTGGTGTCTGCTTTTATGAAATCTCTGTTCAAATCATAGTTTTGAGCATTGCCTCTAAAACCATATGTTTTTGGGCCATTTTGGTTTGCTCGCGTGGTGCTATTTCTGTTTAAGGCTCCGCCAATGTTGTATATAGGGATAGTTGTTAAAACTACATTTTTTGGTGGCGTTATTTTGCCAATAGCTAAATCTCTAAATAAAAGCATGGTAGCATCTATGCCATCACTTTCTCCGGGGTGAATACCGTTATTGATTAAGATAGTAGTTTTATTGTTGGCTATTTTATTGAAATTAAAATCTCCTTCGTTATTAAAGGTAACCATGTGCAGCGGATAGCCACTGTCAGTTTGGCCAATAGTTTGAATGTTTATCTCAGGAAACTCTTTTGCTAATCGAATATAGAAATCTATTACCTGAAAATAGGTCGGGGTTTCTTCGCCGTTTGAAAGTTCAAAATGAGTCTTAAAATTAACGGTTTTGTTTTCTTTTTCGTCTTCGCATGAAACTAAAAGAACCAAAGCGAAAGCGATGAATAAAAGGCGGTTCATGATTGCTTAATTTTGTTATACAAAACTAAGTATTACCCTTTTAACTTATCGATTATTGGGTTAAAAGTTTATTCTGCAATTTGTTATGTGTAATTGTAGTCTAGAATATATTGTATGTTACGATGACCGGAATAGATTTTTAAATGCTAAATTCATGATACGTTAAGTCGATTACAACTGATGGTTATATCGATGTTATTCTTGTGGAGCAGTAATTTTAGTAATTGCACAAATTTCTTTTTTGTTAATGGGTTTTTGATTGTAGGTTACACAATGATGGGTTTTTGATTTGTACGACATCCATTTTTCTTCATCTAAACTGTCAATAGAAGAGGTTATAATATTGATGCGAACCTCTTGTTTTATTGGGAGAGAAATAAATTCCTGTAGAAACTGCCACCCGTCCATAATGGGCATGTTGATGTCTAGAAAAATTATTTCTGGAATATCTTTATTTTTATCTAATAGGTTTTTAATGCCATCTAATGCTAATTTGCCATTATTAAATACATGCAAACTATTGTGATTAACAATAGAACTTAACATTTTTTTTACCCCAAAAACTGTTATCGGGTCATCATCTATTATGCAAATGGAGTTAATTTTTTTCATTAAAATATACTTTAAAAATGGATCCTTTATCAACTTCGCTTGTAACTGTCACTTTTCCGTTCATAGCTTCAATTTGGTTTTTTGTAATATAAAGCCCTATACCTCTGGCGTCTTTTTGGTCGTGAAATGTTTTGTACATACCAAATATTTTTGAGCCATATTTTTCTAAATCTATACCAACTCCATTGTCTTCGATACTGAGCACTGTGAAGTTTTCTTCTTTTGAGGTGCTAAGCTTCAAATAAGGTTTACGGTCTAAAGAGCGATATCGTATGCCATTAGTAATTAAATTTGTTAGGATGCTGTTGATATAGGTAGGAGCAATGGATGTTGTAGCTGTTTCAGAAACTTCATTTATTATTTGTACTCCTGTATTGGCAAGGTCTGCGGATAGTTTTTTTGTGATTTCATTGATTTTTTCATGCAGATAAATAGTTTCTTTTTTTAAATTTCTATTTCTGTTAATATTGATAATATCATTTAAGTTGTCTAAAGTTTCAAGGAGGTTGTCAGAAGAATCTTGGAGCATTTTTAAAATTAGATGCCGTTCTGTTGGTGATTCTTCATCTTTTAAAAATTTCAATAACATAGAGAAATTTGCACTATGCGATCTAAGATTATGTGATACAATATGAGTGAAGTTCAGTAGCTTTTCGTTTTGAGAAGAAGTTACATCTATCAACTGTTTTAGTTCTTGTTCTTTTCTAATTCGTTCTGAAATATCTAAGCTAAAACCTAGTAGCCCGTATGCATTGCCATAGGCATCGATTAATGGAATTTTTGAAGTTAAAAATGTAGTTTCACTGCCGTCTTTGTAGGTAGAGGTGAGCTCTCTTCCTAAAACTGGTTTTAAATCACGCATGACTGTTAAGTCATCTTCTCGTGAGGCTCTGGCTATATCTTCAGGTAAGAAAGCAAAATCATCCTTGCCTAGTACTTCACTTTCATCCGTTGCTCCACAAAATTCAAGTTCAGATTTGTTTATCAGTATTTTTCTTGATTCTAAATCTTTAATAAAGACATTTAAAGGTAAGTTGTCTATTAAGGTTCTTAATAAATGTTCATTCTCTCGTCGTTTTGTCTCTGCAATATTAAGTTTGTTGATGTTTTGTATGGTGCCAATCACACCGATAAATTTTCCGTTTTCAAAAACAGGCTTGCCAGAAACGATAACCCATACTTCATTTCCTTTTGCGGTTATTAATTGTAGTTTTTCAAGAAAATGTGACTCTTCAAGTACTGCTTTATTTAGCGTCATTAAAATAGTATTTCTACTATAGCCGTTTTTATAGAAATTTGTAGCATCAATGATGTTGGGCTTGTAATTCATGTCAACCTCATGAATAGCTTTTGTTTTGTTGCACCAAAAAACTTCATCTTTTACGGCGTTGTAATCCCAAAAACCTATTTCGGCAACATCAGACATTTGTTCTGAAATGATTTTGAGTTTTTTTAGCTTGTCTTCGTTTGAGATTTTTTCTGTTACGTCTTCGGTTTGTAGGATGGTGCCAATCACATTTTCTTCTTCATCATGCCAAGGAATAGATTGTACTTCAAACCATTTTTTAGTGCCATTACCGTCTATGTAAAGTTCAGTAGACACTTTGTCGATAGGGTATTTTAAACGCTCTTTAAAAATGTTAAGCCATGCTTTGTTGTCGTTTTTAAATAGCTTTGTAATCGTTTTGCCTAAGACGTTGCTGTCCGCAAAATTAAAATCAGAAATCCATCGATCAGATGCAAAAACAATTTGCATGCGTTTATTCACATAAGCAGTAGCTTTTGGTAACTGTTTGATGAGGTAATTGTTTTGGGACAATTTTTTGGTTGCTTTGGTCATGAAGCTTTATTTCCTACAATGATATGTTGAAAATAAATGTAAGGGTAAATTTTGTTGTGAATAGATGAATTGTAGTGGTGTTATCGCTTATTTATGGAGAATGATAGCAGATTTATTGTTGTTTTTAGCATATTTTTTCTTACATGTGCACCTATGAAAAAATCATAGTAATGGAAGAAAACATGCTCTTGCTAAGAATAATCTATTTGACTATAACGGTACTTGGCACTAGCCCCGTGTAATCACCGCCATTACGAATTACATCTCTTACAATGGATGAACTTATGTATGACTTTCCTGAGGAAGTTAGCAGAAATACGGTTTCTATTTCAGAAAGCTTACGATTGGTGTGCGCAATGGCTTTTTCAAATTCAAAATCTCCAGGGTTTCGCAATCCTCTTAAAATAAAATCAGCATTTACTTTTTTGCAGAAGTCTACTGTTAATCCTTTATAGGTAAGAACCTTTATTTTGGGTTCATCTTTAAATGCTTCAGTTATGAATTGCTTGCGTTCTTCAAGTGAAAACATATACTTTTTATCGGAGTTAATTCCGATAGCAATTATGAGCTCATCAAATAAGGTGATGCCTCTATTTATGATGTCAGAGTGACCTAGGGTAAGGGGATCAAAAGAACCGGGAAAAATTGCGCGTCTCATTTAAAAAAGTTGATTAGTGGTAAAGTTAATTTTTTTTAAGTAAAGCTTCTTCAATTGCATTTTCAAACAATTGCGAAAGTGATATGCCTGCTATAGCAGCTTGCTCTGGTAAAATACTTTGTTCTGTAAGTCCTGGGGTGGTGTTCATTTCTAACATATAAGGTTCATTATCAATAAAAATAAATTCACTTCTTGAAAATCCGCTCATTTTTAAAACATCATAGGCTTTTTTTGCCGCTAGTGTTACCTTTTTTTCTTGTTCTTTAGAGATTCTGGCAGGTGTGATTTCTTTTGATTTACCTTCATATTTGGCTTCATAATCAAAAAAGTCGTTTTCTGAGACTATTTCAGTAATTGGTAAGACTTTGGTTTCTCCTTTAAACTTTATTACCCCAACAGAAACCTCAATACCGTCTAAAAAAGCTTCGATAATAATTTCATCATCCTCTTTATAGGCATTTTCAATAGCTGGTTTTAATTGTTCTTTTTCGTATACTTTTGAAATACCAAAACTGCTTCCTGCTTTATTGGCTTTTACAAAACAAGGTAAGCCAACGCTTTTAACAATGCTGTCTTCATCAATAGGGTCGCCAAGATTGAGGTAAAAAGAGGCTGCTGATTTTATGCCATAAGGTTTTAAAACACTTAATAAATCACGCTTATTAAATGTAAGTGCAGACTGATAGTAATCACATGAGGTTTGCGGAATGTGTAACAACTCAAAATATGCTTGCAGCAAACCATCCTCGCCTGGTGTACCATGAATAGCGTTAAAAATACAATCAAAACGTATTGTCTTATCCTCTATATTTACTGAAAAATCATGACGATTTACTTCATATTCGTGGTCATTTTTATCAACATATACCCATTTGTCTTTTAAAATATGTATCCGATACGATGTGTATTTTTCAGCGTCTAAATATTGGTGCACTACATTACCGCTTTTTAAAGAAATCTTGTACTCGCTAGAGTAGCCCCCCATGATGACCGCAATATTTTTTTTCATTTTTATATATAAGTAATGGTTTCGTAAAAGTATAGCATCAAAGTAAAGAAAAAGTGATGGGTTTCATTGTGTACATCGTAATTTTTTTGAATGCCAGCTATTAGGAGTGTGTAAATAGCTGTTCATTTCCTATATTTGCTAGGATATTCAGTAGCTATGAGAAATTTTTTTCGGTTTTTATTTAGTCGTACATTTTTAATTCAAATAGGCTTAGCACTCTTAGCGGTGATAGTGTTGGCTTTTGTTTTGTTGCGATGGTTGGACAATACTACAAATCATGGAGAGTACGTTGAAGTGCCCGACTTCTCAAAAATGTCGGTTATGGAAATGCGTAAGGCAGTTGAAGAGGCAAGTTTGCGTTATGAGGTGCTAGACTCAGCAAATTTTAATCCAGATTATCCTCGTTTTTCAATAATTGACCAAAACCCACCAGCCGGTAATAAGGTTAAAGAGAATAGAAAAATATATTTTACAGTAAATCCTTCGGGATATAAAAAGGTTACTGTGCCCAATGTTATTCAAGTTACACAGCGTAATGCAACTTCAATGTTACGCGCTGTAGGTCTTGATGTGCAACGTACCACGTATATTGACCAAATAGGAAAAGATATGGTGTACTATGTGAAATACAAAGGTAAGCAGGTGTCACCAGGAGATAAACTTCCGAAAACTTCAAAGTTAGAATTGGTCTGTGGTAACGGTAGCATTGGCGATCGTGGGCAGGTAAACACAGATTCAGAATAAATGACAGATGCTGAAAATGGCCCTGAAGGGCTAAAAGAAGATGATGAGCTTTATGAGCATCATAGAATAATTGCTTCTAAGGGGCAAGAGCCACTAAGAATCGATAAGTTTTTGATGAACTTTATTGAAAACGCTACCCGAAATAAAATTCAGCAAGCGGCAAAGAAAGGCCAAGTTTGGGTGAATGATGTGGTGGTAAAACAAAACTATAAGGTGAAAGCTGGCGATGTGATAAAAGTGATGTTTGAGCATCCTCCTCATGAGTTTTTGTTAGTGCCTGAGAACATCGATTTAGATATTGTTTATGAAGATGATGTTTTGTTGGTAGTGAATAAACCAGCAGGAATGGTGGTTCATCCTGGACATGGAAACTATTCGGGCACATTAATTAATGCACTGATATATCACATAGAAAATCTTCCAGTAAATAGTAATGAAAGACCTGGTCTTGTGCATCGTATTGATAAAGATACGTCGGGTTTACTGCTAGTAGCAAAAACGGAAGCCGCAATGACACATTTGGCAAAGCAATTTTTTGATAAAACTTCAGAAAGAGAATATGTAGCTATTGTTTGGGGAAATATGCAAGATGATGAAGGTACGATAGAAGGGCATATTGGGCGACATCCAAAAAATAGGTTACAGATGCATGTTTTTCCTGAGGGCGAGCAAGGAAAAGAAGCTGTAACGCATTATAAGGTTATTGAGCGTTTGGGCTATGTTACCTTAGTTTCTTGTAAACTAGAAACAGGTCGCACCCATCAAATTCGTGCACACATGAAGTATATAGGTCATACCCTGTTTAATGATGAACGCTACGGTGGAGAAAAAGTACTAAAGGGTACTACGTTTACGAAATATAAACAGTTTGTAGATAATGCATTTAAAGTTTTACCAAGACAAGCACTGCATGCTAAAACATTGGGTTTTGTTCATCCTGTTACTGGTGAAATGATGCGATTTGATTCAGAATTGCCAGCGGATATGGCGAACTGTATTGAAAAGTGGCGACACTATTCAAAACATAGCCAATAGTACCTTTAGGTTGGCGATTGCGAAATCAATTTTAATCGCAGGGCGATATTCAAGGCTTGCGTTCAAGTAGATTTGCCTTGATGATAAGTGTTTTTTACGAAGCTTATCTCGTTCACTAAAGTCCATTTTGTTAATGTAAGAACTGTTGTGAAATAATTTATTAAGCCCAAGGTTTATGCTATATTTTTCATGTAAAAAAACTGATGTAAATAGTGGTTGTTGCAAGTTATTTAACAAGGGTTAAAACAGCTGATATCAATTTTTGTAATAATGGTATTGAGAACTACTTCTCATCAATTTATGCAATTCAAAAAATAGGTGTTATTTTTAGTTCCATTTTTGATGTTTTTCAAAAATGAATTATGATGTTAAACTTAATTAAGCTCGTTTTTAGTGCTCGTTAATTTATGCTGATTAGTTGATAATTGGCGTAATCTAGATATTACTTTATAACAGGCTTACTAACAAAATTTGAATACATGAAAATTGTTATATCACCAGCGAAGTCGCTAGATTTTGAATCTAAATTACCCACTTCAAAATATACCCAGCCATCTTTTTTAGAGCAGTCAGAAAAATTGAATAAAGTTTTAAAAAAGAAGAAACCCAAAGATTTGTCTGATTTAATGCATATTTCTGATAAACTAGCCCAATTAAATTGGCAGCGAAATCAAGATTTTCATACTCCTTTTACTCCTGAAAATGCTAGACCTGCGGTATTTGCATTTAGCGGTGATGTATATCAAGGCTTGGATGCGTATTCCATAACAGCAGATAAACTTGGTCAGCTGCAAGAAACGCTGCGCATACTTTCTGGTCTTTATGGTGTTTTAAAACCATTAGATTTAATACAGCCCTATCGCCTTGAAATGGGGACACAATTAAAAGTAGGTCGCAAAAAAAACCTGTATGAGTTTTGGAAAAGTGAACTTACTTCATATTTGAATTCAGAGTTAAAAGACGATGAGCTTTTTGTGAATTTAGCAAGTAACGAATATTTTAGTGCTGTTGATGAAAAAGCGCTAAAAGTGCCTGTTATCACCCCTGTTTTTAAAGATTGGAAAAATGACAAACTTAAGATAGTTAGTTTTTATGCAAAAAAAGCAAGGGGTTCAATGGTGCGGTATATTGTTGATACTAATGCGCAAACCTTAGACGATATAAAATGTTTTGATAAAGACGGTTATGAGTTTAGTCAAGCACATACTTTAAAAGAAAATCAGCCTGTTTTTGTTCGGTAGTTTTGATTTAACCAAATTAGATAGCTTATTTAAAAACGATTATGGACAATTTTTTAATTACGGTAAACAACCAAGAGATTCCGGTAACGAAGACCGAAGCAGAAAATATGGATTGTATTGCGGTAAACGACACCAATTTTCATCTCCTTTACAAGCATCAAGGGTATAAGGTAGAAGTATTGCAGTCTGATTTTTTGGCGAAAACCTTAAAAATCTCTGTCAACGGAAACATTTATGATGTTGCTATCGAAGATGAATATGACCTACAGGTAAAAAAAATGGGACTTTTGGCAACTACAGCTGTCAAAGTAAATGAAATTAAAGCTCCCATGCCTGGTCTTATTATTGATATCTTAGTGAAGGCGGGGCAGGCTGTGACAGAAGGCACGCCTTTGTTGGTGCTCTCTGCTATGAAAATGGAAAATGTGATTCTTTCTCAGGGTGAGGGTGTAGTAAAAAATATCGCTGTAAAAAAAGATGATGCTGTAGAAAAAGGACAGCTTATTATTGAAATGGAATAGGCAAAATGAATTAGTGTCCTAGTTAAGGCGTCTTTGTAAGGGGCGTGGTGAAAATAAAGCAAGCATTTATGAAAAAAATACTCGTAGCCAATCGTGGTGAAATTGCCCTTAGAATTATGAAGACTGCCCAAAAAATGGGTATACGTACCGTTGCAGTCTATTCAGAAGTAGACCGTAATGCTCCACATGTGAAGTTTGCTGATGAAGCTGTTTGTTTGGGTGAGGCACCTTCTTCAGAGTCGTATTTGGTAATGCAAAAGGTGCTTGATGCTGCAAAACAAACAGCGGCAGATGGCATTCATCCCGGATATGGTTTTTTGAGTGAGAATGCCGTTTTTGCGCAATTGGTTGAGGATAATGGTATTGTTTTTATTGGGCCGCATCCGCATGCAATAGAGATAATGGGTGATAAATTGGCTGCAAAGGAAGCGGTAAGTGGGTATGATATTCCTATGGTACCTGGTATTGAAAAAGCAATTACAGACGTTGCTTTGGCTCAAAAAATAGGGGCAGAAATTGGCTTCCCTATTTTAATAAAAGCCTCTGCTGGTGGGGGAGGTAAAGGTATGCGTGTTGTAGATGCACCAGAAGCGCTTCCTGAACAGATGAAACGAGCAATAAGCGAAGCAGAAGCTGCTTTTGGTAATGGGGCGGTTTTTATAGAAAAGTATGTGAGTGCGCCAAGGCATATAGAAGTTCAAATTTTGGCAGATACCCATGGTAATGTGGTACATCTTTTTGAACGTGAGTGTAGTGTTCAACGTAGGCATCAAAAAGTGGTAGAAGAAGCGCCTTCTGTTGTACTTACTCCTGAAATAAGAACAGCTATGGGTGAAGCAGCTATAAAAGTTGCCAAAGCTTGTAATTATGTTGGTGCAGGCACCGTAGAATTTTTATTGGATGCAGAAAAGAAATTTTATTTTTTAGAAATGAATACGCGGCTGCAAGTAGAGCATCCTGTAACCGAAATGATAACAGGTATCGACCTTGTTGAAGCACAAATAAAAATAGCTAGAGGCGAAAAATTGACCTTTACACAAAACGATTTAAAAATAAACGGGCATGCTGTAGAGGTTCGTGTGTATGCCGAAGATTCGTTGACCGATTTTATGCCGAGCATGGGAACTTTGTCTACTTATAAAAGACCCAAAGGAGTAGGGGTGCGTTTAGATGATGGTTTTGAAGAGGGTATGGAGGTGTCTGTTTATTATGACCCTATGTTATCAAAATTAATTACCTACGGAAAAGATAGGCAAGAGGCCTTGCACCGAATGATAAAAGCGATTGATGAATATCACATTGAGGGTGTAGCAACAACCCTGCCATTTGGAAAATTTGTTTGCGAACACGAAGCCTTTATATCAGGTGATTTCGATACGCATTTTGTCAAAAACCACTATTCCTTGCAACAGCTTGAGGCAATATATGAAACGGAACGAAGCATAGCGGCACATGTTGGTTTGCGGTTGTATTTAGAAAATCAAAAAATAGTAAAACCAGCGCAGTTGGAGGACTCTAATTGGCAACAGAATAGGAGGGGGTAGTAAGAATAGAAAGTGATTTACCATGAAGAACAAAAAGCAAATACTAGCAGATAAATTAGCGCAATCTCAACTTGGAGGTGGTCAAGAGCGTATTGATAAACAGCATGCTAAAGGAAAGTTGACAGCCCGTGAGCGGGTGCATTTTCTGTTAGATGAAGGTTCTTTTGAAGAAATGGGAGCTTTGGTAACGCATCGTACCAAAGATTTTGGTATGGAAAAGCAGATTTTTTATGGTGATGGCGTAATTACGGGTTACGGTACTATCAATGGTAGGCAGGTGTGTGTATTCGCACAAGATTTTACCGTTTTTGGTGGCGCCCTTTCAGAAACGCATGCAGAAAAAATATGCAAGATTATGGATATGGCTATCAAAATTGGCGTACCCGTAATTGGCTTAAATGATAGTGGGGGAGCGCGCATACAAGAAGGGGTGCGCTCTCTAGGTGGGTATGCCGATATTTTTCATAGAAACGTGATGGCTTCTGGGGTTATTCCTCAAATATCAGCTATTATGGGGCCTTGTGCTGGGGGAGCAGTATATTCGCCAGCAATGACAGACTTTACGCTCATGGTTGAAAATTCAAGTTATATGTTTGTCACAGGACCCAATGTGGTCAAAACAGTAACCAATGAAACAGTAACTTCTGAAGAATTGGGCGGGGCTTTAGCGCATGCTACCAAATCTGGCGTGACACATGTAACTGCCACCAATGACATACAATGCATCAATCAAATAAAAAAAATGATTGATTATATGCCGCAAAATTGTGAAGATTCACCAGTAGCTATACCGTATACCTTAACGGATGAAATTCGTGAAAATTTAGAAACTATTGTTCCAGAAAATGCGAGCCAGCCGTATGATATGCGACATGTAATCAATGGAATTATAGATGCGGATAGTTTTTTTGAAATTCACGCAGCTTATGCCGAGAATATTGTAGTTGGCTTTGCTCGATTAGCAGGAAGAAGTATTGGTGTTGTTGCCAATCAGCCTATGGTATTGGCGGGGGTTTTAGATGTGGATAGCTCTAAAAAAGCAGCGCGTTTTACTCGTTTTTGCGATTGTTTTAATATTCCTCTTTTGGTATTAGTTGATGTGCCTGGTTTTCTTCCTGGTACTGACCAAGAATGGAATGGGATTATTACAAATGGAGCCAAATTACTGTATGCCTTAAGTGAAGCTACAGTACCAAAAGTTACCGTAATTACCAGAAAGGCCTATGGCGGCGCTTATGACGTAATGAATTCTAAGCATATTGGCGCCGATTTAAATTATGCATGGCCCGCTGCCGAAATTGCGGTAATGGGGGCAAAGGGGGCTAGTGAAATTATTTTTAGAAAAGAAATTAGCACGGCAGATGACCCAGCAGCAAAGTTGGCAGAAAAGGAAGCAGCTTATGCAGCAAAATTTGCTAATCCGTATAGTGCCGCAGAAAGAGGATTTATTGATGCTGTTATTCTTCCTAAGGATACGCGAAAAATTTTGATAAAGGGCTTTGCTATGCTTCAAAATAAAGTAGTTAACTTGCCTAAGAAGAAGCACGGAAATATTCCTTTATAATACCATTAAATATGAACCATATTCCTTTGTTTGATGAATTTCATCCCGTTTCTGCTAAACAGTGGAAGCAGAAAATACACTATGATTTAAAAGGTGCTGATTATAATGAAACATTGGTTTGGGAATCTCCCGAAGGAATCAAAGTAAAACCTTTTTATCATGCTGATGATGCTGTTGAAGTATTCGCAAATTTGAAAACGAATGAAGGTTGGAGAATTGGGCAATCTATTTATGCAGGCAATGCGGTAAAGGCAAATGAGAAGGCTTTGAAAGCATTGTCACGAGGAGCAGAAAGTGTGCAGTTTGTTATTCCGTCCAAAGAAATTAAAATTCAGATCCTTTTTCAGCATATCAATCTTAATGAAACGCCAGTTTATCTAGAGTTTGAATTTATAGATGAGGGCTATGTGCAATCTATAATAGATTATGTTGGGAGTGCCCTAGGGAATATTTATTTCAATATTGATATTATAGGGCATTTGGCACGAACAGGAAATTGGTATTCGAGTTTAAAAAATGATTTTAGCTTGCTCGATAGTATTGTTGGAAAACAAATTCATGCTTTATGCGTTGACCTTTCGTTATACCAAAATGCAGGTGCTGACATAGTGCAGCAATTGGGGTATGCTATAGCACATGCACATGAATATTTACACACTTTTGCAAGTGGTGAAATTGGAATGGCACCCATGTGTTTTAAAGTGTCTGTGGGAACCAATTATTTTTTTGAAGTCGCAAAAATTAGAGCTTTACGCCTTTTATGGCATACTTTGGCTACTGAATATGAACAATCACCCAATTGCCATATTGTCGCTATTCCAACAAAACGGAATAAGGTTTTATATGATTATAACACCAATATGTTACGCACAACAACCGAATGTATGGCTGCCGTTTTAGGTGGTGCTGATACGGTTATAAATATGCCTTATGATGCCATTTATCATAAAAATAATGAGTTTGGTGAGCGCATCGCTTTAAACCAGCTATTGGTATTGAAAAACGAAAGCTATTTTGATAAAGTTGAAAACCCCGCCGAAGGAGCTTATTATATTGAATCGATAACCCAACAATTGGCTGAAAAGGCATTGCAATTATTCAAATCAATTGAAAGTGGAGGTGGATTTTTAAAGCAATTGAAAGCGCATATTATTCAGAAAAAAATTCAAGAAAGCGCAAAAAAAGAACAGCTGAGGTTTTTGGCAGGTGATGAGGTTTTGGTGGGTACAAATCGCTATCAAAACCCAAATGATAAAATGAAAGATACCATCGAACTGTATCCTTTTTTAAAAATAAATGCTCGAAAAACCTTGATTCAACCTATTCTAGAAAAGCGGTTGGCAGAAGAAGTAGAACAAAAAAGATTAGGTGATGAGTAGAAAGAATGTACAGCATTTGGTGCTAAACCATCAAGGCAAAACCGCTAACAAAAGCACTGTCGCTTCTTTTGAAACAGCAGAAAAAATAGCTGTAAAACAGCGGTATACCACTGAAGATATACAGACTTTTGAACACCTCAATTTTGCAGCAGGAATACCCCCGTATCTCAGAGGCCCTTATTCTACCATGTACGTACGTAGACCATGGACTATTAGGCAATATGCAGGTTTTTCTACAGCAGAAGAAAGTAATGCCTTTTATAGAAGAAACTTAAAAGGAGGACAGAAAGGGTTATCCGTGGCTTTTGATTTGCCTACGCATCGTGGTTATGATAGTGACCATGAGCGGGTGATTGGTGATGTAGGTAAGGCAGGCGTGGCAATTGATTCTGTTGAGGATATGAAAATATTGTTTGATGGAATTCCGTTAGGTGAAATGTCGGTTTCAATGACCATGAATGGAGCTGTATTGCCCATCATGGCATTTTATATTGTAGCAGCTGAAGAGCAAGGTGTCCCTTTAAAAGCGTTGTCAGGAACTATTCAAAATGATATTTTAAAGGAGTTTATGGTGCGCAATACCTATATCTATCCACCAAAACCATCCATGCAGTTGGTAGCTGATATTTTTGAATATACAAGTCAGTTTATGCCTAAATTCAATAGTATAAGTATCTCTGGGTATCATATGCACGAGGCAGGAGCAACTGCTGATATTGAGCTGGCTTATACCTTAGCAGATGGTTTGGAGTATATTAAAACGGGCCTTAAAGCCGGCTTGAAAATTGATGATTTTGCGCCGCGTTTATCCTTTTTCTGGGGTATTGGTATGAATCATTTTATGGAAATTGCTAAAATGCGGGCTGCCAGAATGTTGTGGGCAAAACTGGTAAAGCAATTTCATCCAAAAAATGATAAATCGCTGACATTGCGTACTCATTGCCAAACTAGTGGATGGAGTTTAACAGAGCAAGACCCTTTTAATAACGTAGCCCGAACAACTATAGAAGCTACGGCGGCTATTTTTGGAGGAACACAAAGCTTACATACCAATGCCTTGGATGAAGCTATTGCCTTACCTACTGATTTTTCAGCACGAATAGCACGGGAAACACAATTGTTTTTACAAGAGGAAACTAAAATAACAAAAACCGTAGACCCTTGGGCTGGTAGTTTTTATGTGGAATCGCTGACCGATGAATTGGCGCATAAAGCATGGGCGTTAATTGAAGAGGTTGAGAATTTAGGAGGGATGACCAAAGCGATAGAAGCTGGAATTCCTAAAATGCGCATTGAAGAGGCAGCAGCGCTAAAACAGGCACGTATTGATAGTAATACTGATGTAATTGTGGGCGTTAATAAGTTTCAGTTGCGTGAGGAGGAAGAGCTTCATATTTTAGAAGTTGACAATCAAGAGGTGCGACGGCAGCAGTTAGCTCGGTTGGAAGCAACTCGAAAAAATAGAAATGAAAAGGAAGTTACAGAAGCCATACAGCAATTAACCGCTGCAGCGCAATTGAAAATAAATGCTGGAGATGAAAATTTGTCTCCAGATAAAAATTTGCTAGCTTTAGCTGTAAAAGCGGCCAGAGCCAGAGCAACATTAGGCGAAATAAGCACTGCCTTAGAAGTTGTTTTTGGTAGGCATAAAGCGATAATAAATTCATTTTCAGGGGTGTATTCAAAAGAAATAAAAGACGACGAGAGTTTTCAAAAAGCAAAAGATTTGGCAGACCAATTTGCAGAATACGATGGACGTAGACCACGTATTATGATTGCCAAAATGGGACAAGATGGTCATGACCGAGGTGCTAAAGTAGTGGCAACAGCGTATGCAGACTTAGGCTTTGACGTAGATATTGGCCCTTTATTTCAAACGCCGGCAGAGGCGGCGAAACAAGCAGTAGAAAATGATGTGCATATTTTGGGGGTTTCCTCTTTGGCAGCCGGTCATAAAACATTAGTGCCTGCCGTAATTGAAGAATTGAAAAAATACGGGCGTGAAGACATCATGGTCATTGTAGGCGGTGTGATACCAAAACAAGACTATCAATTCCTGTTTGATGCTGGTGCTGCCGCTATTTTTGGTCCTGGAACAAAAATTAGCGATGCCGCTATTGAGCTACTTGAAATTTTGTTGGAGGAGTAGATTTTTTAATGCATGTCATCTAACTGCCATCTAAAAACTACCGTTTACTTGAAATAATAGGAGTATAAAGACCATTGAGCTCTCAAGACAAGACTCTTTTTCTTGGCTCTTGTTTTTTGTTTCCCGAATCTTTCTGAATCTCTCTTCTCTCTTAAGTGCAGTAAAAAAATGTCTTAGACCCCATATTTAAAACATATAGCGGATTAAAAATCAAAATACTCCTTAGCATTGTTATAGCAAATATCTTGCGTAAGCTTGCCAATCCATTCCATATCGTTTGGTAATTCGCCGTTTTCAATATCTTTTCCAAATAGATTGCACAAAATACGTCTAAAATACTCATGTCTAGGAAAAGAAAGAAAGCTTCTAGAATCGGTGAGCATACCTACAAAACAACTGATAAGGCCAATATTAGACAAGGCATTCATTTGGTCAATCATACCCTGTTTTTGGTCTAAGAACCACCAGCCAGAACCAAATTGCACTTTACCTTTAATGCTTCCGTCATTAAAATTACCAATCATAGCAGCCATCATTTCGTTATCAGCTGGGTTTAGGTTGTAAATGATGGTTTTGGTTAGTTTGTCTTTACTGTCTAGGGTATTAAGAAATTTAGAAAGACTTTGTGCTTGTTTAAAATCGCCAATAGAATCCCAACCTGTGTCTGGTCCTAATTGGGCTAGCATTCTACTATTGTTATTACGTAAAGCACCCAAGTGAAATTGTTGTACCCAACCAAACTCATGATATAATTCTGAAAGATAAAGTAGTACTGCGCTTTGAAATTTAAAAACTTCGTTTTGGGTTAGTGCTTGTCCTTCTTGTTTCTTTTTAAAAATCGATTTCACCTCACTTTCTGTAAAATCTTCGGCGTATAAGTGTTCTAAACCATGGTCGCAAACACGGCAGCCATTGTCATGAAAATAGGTAATACGATTACGTAACGCATCACAAAGGCTATCATAAGAATCAATTGTAATACCAGAAGCTTGTGCCAATTTTTGGATATAGGGATTGTAGGAGTCTAGACCTATAAAGATGGCTTTATCTGGCCTAAAAGACATGCTTACTTTTGTTTTAAAATCACTTTTGGCAAGTTTTTGATGGTGTTCTAAAGAATCAATAGGGTCATCGGTAGTACATAAAGCATCTACGTTCATTCCTGATAATAAATTTTGACAGCTGAATGCTGGTGTCTGCAATTTTTCAGAAGCTTCGGCGTAAATGGATTTTGCACTTTTGGGTGTTAAAAGTTCGCTTATGCCAAAGTATCTATACAGTTCCATATGCGTCCAGTGATACAATGGATTTCGCATGGTATACGGAACGGTGAACGCCCATTTTTCAAATTTTTCAAGATCTGAAGCCGAACCTGTAATGTATTTTTCAGCTACACCAAGGCTTCGCATTGCTCGCCATTTATAATGATCACCATGAATCCATATCTCAGAAATATTATTGAAAACTCTGTTTTCAGCAATCTCTTGGGTATTCAAGTGATTGTGGTAATCAATAATGGGCATATCACGAGCATAGTCATGATAAAGCTCTTGGGCATATTTGTTTTCAAGTAGAAAATTATCGTGTATAAATTTTGTTGGTTGGTTCATATGAATAATTTAAAGGCCATTAAAATCGTCGCAATTTATATAAAATACATGCAAGAAACTGTTTGTTTTCGATGGAAAGTTAAAAATATTTTTTATATTCGTTAACGTTCACGCAGATTATTTTCTAGATTTATAGGAAATAATGTTTGTAGATCTAGAAAAACAACTATAAACCAGAATCTATTTTTAAATGAAAAAAATGAATACACTGTTGCTAATAGCAGCATGCTTATCAACTGCATTCTTATCAGCTCAGGAGAATTGGGAAATCTTGTTCAATGGAAAGGATTTGAAAAATTTTGAACAATTAAACGGGAACGCCAAATATGAAATTAAAAACCAAGAGCTTATTGGCACATCTAGGTTGAATACGCCAAATAGTTTTATGGCAACCAAAAAGAAGTATGGTGATTTTATATTGGAGTTTGATGTGTTTGTAGAAAACGGATTAAATTCTGGCGTACAGTTTAGAAGCCTAAGTTCACCTGATTATATGGATGGAAGAGTGCACGGTTATCAATGTGAAATAGAAACGAGTAACAGAAAGTGGGCAGGTGGAGTGTATGATGAGGCAAGAAATGGCTGGCTGTACCCATTATCAAGAAATCCTAAAGGGCAAAATGCGTTTGTGCGAGGGCAATGGAATCATTATAGAATTGAGGCTATCGGTGCAAATATCCGTACTTGGATTAACGATGTCCAATGTGCTAATTTAGTTGATGATACTACTGCTGAAGGTTTTATTGCTTTTCAAGTACACGGTATTCATGATGAAAGTTTAGAGGGAAAAAAGGTACGTTGGAAAAATATTAAAATATTGACAACCAATTTAGAAAATGCCAGAAAAGAAGTAGATCCGGAAGTTCCTGAGATTAGCTATTTAAAGAACCAGCTTACAGAAAGTGAAATGCGTACAGGTTGGCGTTTACTTTGGGATGGAAAAACTACCAATGGGTGGCGTGGGGCTAAGGCTGATACATTTCCACAAAAAGGATGGGAAATGAATGATGGCATACTTACCGTATTGTCTTCTGGTGGAGCAGAATCTCGTAATGGAGGTGACATAGTGACGCTGAATGCTTTTAGTGATTTTGAATTGAGTGTCGATTTTAAAATGACAGAAGGCGCTAATAGCGGTATTAAGTATTTTGTAGATTCTGAATTGAATAAAGGGGAAGGCTCTGCTATTGGTCTAGAATTTCAAATCTTAGATGACAAAAAACACCCCGATGCTAAAAAAGGAAAGAACGGAAACCGAACAGTAGGTTCTTTGTATGATTTAATACGTGCCGAAAATAACGGAAGCTCTAGAGGTAAGAACTTTAAGGGAGTAAATAAATGGAATAACGCCAGAATTGTAGTGCGTAATGGTCATGTAGAACATTGGTTGAATCATGTGAAGGTGGTTGAATTTGATCGATTTAGTCAAATTTTTAAAGCACTTGTTGAGAAAAGTAAATATGAAAAATGGAAGAATTTTGGTCGCCTACCTCAGGGTTTAATCTTGTTACAAGATCACGGAGATAAAGTTTCTTTTAAAAGCATTAAAGTAAGAGAATTTTAAAAAACACTAATTATGGAAAAAGCAAGACGTAATTTTATTAAGAAAACAGCCTTGGCATCTGGCGGAATCGTTTTAGGAGCAAATGCTATGAGTGCAAAGAGCTATAGAAAAATATTAGGTGCAAATGATCGTGTTCGTGTAGGTATTGTAGGTTTTTCAAACCGAGCAAAAGGAGCTTTGATACCTGCTTTTAATGGACATTCTCAGGCGCAGAATTTTGAAATTGTTGGTGTGTCTGATATTTGGAATCGTCGACGTGATGAAGGGGCAGCCTATATAAAAGAAAAAACAGGTAATAAGATAAAGCAATGGCGCAATAATGAAGAAATGTATGATAAGAATAAAATTGATGCTGTAATTATTTCTACAGCCGATTTTCAGCATGCATTACATACCGTACAAGCAGCCAACGCAAAGAAAGATGTGTATTGTGAAAAACCCTTTGCCGAGACTATGGCAGATGCTCGCATAGGTATAAAAGCTGTTAAAGAATCGGGTATTGTTTTTCAAATAGGATCACAGCGACGTAGTGGCGCCAACTACCACGCAGCAAATGATTATATTAAATCAGGTAAATTTGGAGATATTGTTATGGTTGAAATGACCTGGAATGTAAACCAACCGGGAAGATGGCGTTTGCCACAATTAACCAAAGAGATACGAGAATCAGATACCGATTGGAAACGGTATCAAATGAATCGCCCAGAAGCGGCATGGGATCCTAGAAAATATTTAGAATACAGGTTGTTTTGGCCTTATTCTTCAGGTATACCAGGTCAGTGGATGTCACATCAAATAGATACTGTTCATTGGTTTTCAGGTTTAAATCATCCAAGAAGTGTTGCCGCTAATGGAGGTATTTATTTGTGGAAAGATGGAAGAAAAAACTTTGATACTATGTCGGCAGTTTTTGATTATGGTCCTGCCGATGATATGAGTTCTGGTTTTCAAGTAACCTACTCTTCAAGATTTACAAATTCTGCTGGAGGTACTAAAGAAATTTATTATTCAAATGGAGGCGAATTAAATCTAGATACAAATAAGGTCAGTGATAATGGTGGTTTGGTTGAAAAGCATGCAAAAGCAATGGGTATGTCTCCCAATAGATTAATGCCTTTTAACCTTGCAGACAATGCACCTAAGGTAGTAACTTCTGCCAATACAGGTGCAGACAATATGACCTCTTTACACATGCTCAATTGGATGGAATGTATACGAAGTCGCAAAAAAACGAATGGACCAATAGAAGCTGGTTACAACCATTCTATTGCTAATATCATGACTACGGCAGCATTGCGAACAGGGCTTAAAGCTACGTTTGATGAGGCTACTCAGAATGTGTTAGCCGGTGGTAAGGTGTTTCAATATTAATAATGTAGTTATGATAAAAAGGATTGTATTTTGCGTAATAAGCGTTGCGTTATTTTTTGGATCTTGTAAGGAGAAAAAAGAAGCTAAAGAGGTGAATGTTGTAGGAAATGAGGTAGCACCTAGTTCGGGTGTTACATTTATTAGTGATACAGCACATAAGAAAATTGACGTGCAAATTCATGGTGAGCATTTTACTAGTTATGTTTATGATGGCAAAACACCAAAACCTATATTGTTTCCTGTTAAAACCAAGAGTGGGAAGATAGTAACAAGGGGATTTCCGTATGAACCACGCCCTAATGAACGTGTTGATCATCCACATCATGCAGGACTTTGGTTTAATTATGGAGATGTTAATGGGTTGGATTTTTGGAATAATTCGTATGCAATTCCTGAAGAAGAGAAACATAAATACGGTACTATTTATCATCAAGAAATAGTAAAGATTGATGAGGAAAAAGGAGCATTAACAATTAAAGCGATGTGGCAATCACCAAAAGATGTAAATCTTTTAGAGGAAACAACGGAATTTATTTTTCATGAAGAAGGTACAACCAGATTTATTGATCGAATAACAACCTTAAAGGCATTGGAGGATGTTTCTTTTAAAGACAACAAAGAAGGGATGATAGGTATACGTGTTGCAAGAGAATTGGAAATGCCATCAGATAAGCCTGCAATGTATACTGATGCTGAAGGTAACCTCACCGAAGTAAAAGCGTTGAATAATGAAGGCGTAAATGGTAATTATTTTGCTAGTGAAGGAGCTACAGGGAATGATGTTTGGGGTACCCGAAATAAATGGGTAAAACTAGAAGGTACAATGGAAAACGAAACAGTTTCAATTACCATGATAGATCATCAAAAAAATGTTGGATACCCTACCTATTGGCATGCAAGGGGCTACGGTCTTTTTGCTGCTAACCCCTTAGGTCAAGCTATTTTTTCTAATGGAGAAAAGACCTTAGATTTTAAATTGGTAAAGGGTGAGTCTGTTACTTTTAAGTATCGCATAATGATACATAATGGTTCTACGCTTTCTAAGAGTGCTATAGCAGAGTCTGTAGGTGATTTTAATGCATTATAATGGCTAGTAAAACTACAGTTATGCAACGATTTTTTTTATTAGTTTTCATGTTTGCTTTAGCTTTTAGTGTTTCTGGACAAGAGCGCACACCTAAAATGAAAGCTATTTTTGATGGAGATGATTTGAAACATTGGCAAATTCCTAAAAACAATGTTTGGTGGTCTATTGATGATGGTGTTTTGTGGGCTAAAAGTGATCCTGATAAAAAAGGATCGATATTATGGACAAAGAAAAAATACAAAGATTTTGTAGTGCAGTTAGATTTTAAATTTGGCGAAGGCACTATTGATTCTGGTGTTTTTATGCGTGGTGATGATGCAAGAAATCCGCAAATACAAATTGGTGAATCTGGTTCGCTGAAACGAGATATGACTGCTTCGCCCTATGTGCCCAAACAAGGTTATCCAGTAGAGGCAACGGGAATTAAAGACATTTTGAAACCCAATGAATGGAATACCATAAAAGCCATGGCGGTAGGAAATACCTATAAGGTGTGGCTTAATGGAAAAGAAGTGATGAATTATACATTGGAAGATGCAAACCTCAAAGGGCCTATTGGTATTCAGTTACACCCCAATAGAGATATGTCTATTCAGTTTAAAAACGTAGTTATAGCAAAATTATAAGAAGGAGATATAGGTCTATTAATTTTCAAAGTCCCGTTGAAAGAGAGTAACTTGCAGCCTTAAATAGTGTCTGGTCTAAAAGAAGCAAATTTAATTTTTGGTATTTTTGACCAAACACTTAACTAACCACAAATAGCAGAAGGCTATGGGAATAAAACAAATTGCAAAATTGGCAAACGTCTCTATAGGTACCATTGATAGGGTATTGCATAAGAGGGGAGGAGTTTCTAAAGAGACTGAAGCCAGAGTTTTGAAAATTATTAAAGAAACGGGCTATCAAAAAAATATGATGGCTAGTAGGCTAAAACTAGCTGCCGTAAAAAAAATAAATTTTGCAGTTTTAATACCTGAAACAAAAGATAAATATAGTTATTGGAAGTTGCCAAAAAAAGGTATTTCTAAGGCTGTAGATGAGTTGAAAGACTTAGGTGTTAAGGTTGATTATTATCGATTTTCAGGCTCATCATCTTCTTTTGGAAAAGCAAGTCAGCAAATTTTTGAGGGCAACTATGATGCCATAATTACCGTTCCTTTTTTTGAAAAGGAATGCAATAACTTATTAAGAAAAGCTAAGGAAAGGGATATTCCTGTGGTATTTTTAGATACCCAAATATCCTTGGCAGAAAAAGCACATTTTATTTGCCAAAATTCACATATGGCAGGTATGGTAGCAGGAAGACTATTACATGGGTTGGTGGGTAATAAAGGCAAGTATTTTCTGGTAAACATCTTGAATGATGAAGGTATTCAAGTAAATAATAAGCAGAGAGAAGATGGGTTTAGAGCGTTTTTTAAATCTATAGGGCAAGAAGTAAGTATCAATACTATAAATCACCCTTTGAATGATACTTTTGAGGTGACTGATGAGATGCGAAATTGGTTTAAAGGAGATGAGCCAAAAGGGATTTTTGTTACCAATTCAAGAGCACATTTGATTCCTGAAATTCTTGAAGAATTCAAAGTAAGTAATACTTTTTTAATGGGTTTTGATTTGAATATGAAAAACCTAGATTATTTAAAAAAGGATAAGATTAATTTTTTAATTAATCAACAACCTAAATATCAAGGTTATGTTGCTATAAAGGGGCTCTTTAGCTTATTGACCAAACAAGATACAGCTGAGCTTCGCCTTGATATTCCTGTGGAGATTATGGTGAAAGAGCATTTTTGTTGTTTGTAACCCATGTTTATGATGATTAAAAAACCCTTCTAGTTATTTTTAAAATAACTAGAAGGGTTAAAAAAACTAACTCAAATTTATAAGAGGTTATTGAGGATAACCTGGGTTTTGGGGATAACCACCTAAAGTTCTATCTATTTGATCTTGACCAATAGGTCTAAGCATATGGTAATCTTGTACGTTTGCAGCCCCTTGAGGGTTGTGAAGACGTACCCGTTCTGCTAATTTTCCAGTACGTGTTAAATCCCACCATCTAGCGTGTTCGCCATACATTTCTCTAGCTCTTTCATCGAGTAAGAAATCAAGGGTGACATCGCTAGCTGTAATTTGTATGGCTGCTTCCATGCCATCAACGGCAGCTCTTGTTCTGACTACATTGATGTCATCCGCAGCTCCAGAAGTATTGGTCTGTTGTAATCGGGCTTCTGCTCTAAATAAATAAGCATCTGCCAAACGCATTAAAACAACATCGCGTTGTCCTTGAACTTTTTGGCGATCGGGTCGGGTTGCATCAATCCATTTGTTCATAGAGGGAAATATACGTTCTGAATAATCATCAGCAGTATATACAACATACGGAGCTGCGTCTTTTCGGTCTTCCGGCCAGTTAACGTCTTTTCCTGGACCTGGAATAAATAGAGCGGTGTCACCAACCACAAGATTTCCACGTTCATCACTTACTTCTTTGTTGGCATACCAGACATGCTTAAAACCTTTATCGTAGCGAGTGTCTACATCTCTATTCCATAAACTTAGTAGGAAGGGAGTGGGTCTAAATCTTTTCCAAGGTCTCCCATTGGTGATGTCTCTAGTCATGCCTCTTTGTTTGTCATATTCCATAAGGAAATAGAGATGTCCTCTGTGACCTTCTGCGTCTGTACCATCGTCTACCGCTGCTTTTGAGATCGTTAAATTCCATATGATTTCAGAATTTTGCTGGTTGTTGATATCCCATAAATCGCCATAATCATCCAATAGTTCAAAGCCATAATTGTTTATGACGTTACTGAAAAGTGTTTCTGCTCTTGAAGCATCATCACTAGCAGCATAGGAGGTATAACTACGTCTTAGTAATACCTTACCTAATAAAAATTCGGCTGCGGCTTTGGTTGCTCTTCCGTATTCATCTTGAGCATTAGGTAGATTGGCTATTGCAAATTCCAAATCGGGAATAATGGCTTGTGTGTAAATTTCAGAGGCAGGGGTTCTGTTAGCTTCTACTTCAACTCCTTCGGTTTCTTCTAAGCTTAAATGGGCATCACCATAGGTTCTAACAATGTCAAAATAAAAGAATGCTCTTAACCAGCGCACTTCTGCTAATCGTAAGGTTTTCTTAGCCTCGTCCATTTCAACTTCTGCCGATCTGTTTATAACAGCATTGGCTTGATTGATTCCCTTATACCAATCGCGCCATGCTTGATTGACAAAACTTTCGGTTGCATTGAATGAGCCATCATAAAAATTAATTCTTTTATGACCTCCATCAGACCCGTTGGTGAAAATATCTGTGCCAAAAGCGGTCATTGTAAAGCCTATTTCTGGGCCATAAAATGGTTTTAACCAAGAATAGGTGCCATCTATAGCGTCTTCTAAGCCAGCTTCTGTTGTGTAATAGGTTCCTGATGAAACATCAGATACTAATTCTTCTTCTAAAAATTTCTCGCAAGACTGTAGTGTAAATAGCAGTACTAGTAGCAAGAAGGTATATTTTTTTACTTTCATAATGTTTTATTTATATTTTTTAACAATACTGTTTCTATTAAAAAGTTACGTTCAAGCCTACAGAGAACATTTTGGTGCTCGGTACTGTGCTACTAGATACACCTTCACCGCCATTGTCATTTTCTTCTGAAACCTCTGGGTCAAAAGTGTCATAATCCGAAATAAACCATAAGTTTTGTCCAGCTAAATATAGTCGTAGGTTTGAAATTTTTAGCTTTTCAGTAAGTTTGCTTGGGAAATTATACCCTAATTGTAAGTTTCTAAGTTTTACATAGCTACCGTCAAAATAGGATAGTGTGGATGAATTTTTAGGACGTTCTTGATTTTCATTAGGTCTTGGGTAAGCATTGGTAGGATTGTCTGGTGTCCAGTAGTCTACATCTAAATTGTTATACCTACCAAACAATGCATTATTGCTATCATGAAAACGAGACCGTATCAATTGTCCTTGACGGAAGTAAAAGAAAAAACTTAAATCCCAACCTTTATATTCAAAAGTATTTGTGATACCTCCATAGTAATCTGGAGTGTCAGTGCCTAGAATAATTCGGTCTGCATCGGTTATTATACCATCGCCATTTTGGTCTTTTAATTTAATTTCACCAGGTACTTTATTTTCTGCCGAAGCAGCTAAATCAGCTTCATTGGTTTGGTAAATACCAATTTTTTCATAGTCATAAAATATATTTAATGGCTGACCTATGAACCATTTATTGCCAATATCATCAGCTGGGTTTCCGTTTTCATCCACTAGGTTAACTTTAATAATTTCTTCTTTGTAACTGGCAATATTGAAAGCAACATTCCAATTAAGACCTTCGGGGTTGCGAATAATATCACCATTAATACTAAATTCAATACCTTTTGTTGCGGTATTACCCACGTTTAATAAGGCACTTTCATAGCCCGATGTTGGAGGAAGACTAGCATTGAGAAGTAAGTCATTAGTTTTTGTAGAAAAATAGTCTAATGAGCCACTTATTCGGTTATTTAAAACGCCATAGTCGAAGCCAAAATCAATTGTTTTAGAAACCTCCCATTTTAAAGCATCATTGGGGATGTCTCTAAGTATGAAGCCGAGCGCAGCTTCTTCTCCAAAGGCGTAGTCAGAAGCACCTAATGCACCTTGAGTTTTGTAGGGGTCAATAGCTTGGTTGCCAACTTCTCCATAAGATAGTCTTAGCTTTAGGTCAGATATAAAGTTAGAATTTTCCATAAAGGCTTCTTCAGAAACACGCCAACCTGCCGAAACACCTGGAAAGTAATCCCATTGCGATCCAGGAGCTAATCTTGAAGAGCCATCAGCTCTTAGAGAAGCTTGAAACAGATATTTGCCTTCAAAATCATAGTTTACTCTTCCCATAAATGAAGCTAATGATGATTCTATTAATCTTGAGGTTATGGGACCTTTAGTTGATGCAGTACCTAAATTATAAAATTGTTGCTCTTCGTATGGTAAATTTGATACTTCAGATTTGAATCGTTCTTCTCTTGAACTTTGAATACTTTGTAGCAAGGTTACGCCAATATTATGCTTGTCGCCAATTGAGGTGTTGTAATTTAATATGTTTTCAAGGGTGTACCCAAAGTTTTGGATGTTTTCAACTTCTGCGTCACCAGGTCCGCCACGGTTGTCATTGGTCAGGCTACCTCTGAACTCTCCTTGTCTGTAATATCTAATATCAGGACCAAAATTTGTTGTCCATTTTAATCCTTCTGCAATATTGATATTTAAATAAACAGGAGCAAAAACCCGAGTAACTTTACGCTCATCAACATAGGCGCCATCAACCAATTCACTTAAAGGGTTAGTGCGAATTCCATCATTGGTAGGTAAAAATATAGGAGCGCCATTAGCATCATAAGGAACGCCTAGGGGATTGTTTGATAGTGCTTCGCCCATCACCGCATTAGAACCAAAGTTTTGAATAGAATGAGAAATGGTAAATGACATGCCAATTTTGAAAACATCACTTATTTTATGATCGAGGTTTAGTCTACCAGTAAATCGTTCAAAATCCATAGTTTTAATAATACCTTGCTCATTAAAATAGCCTACTGAGGTATTAAAATTAGTTTTTTCAGAGCCCCCACTTACACTTACTTGATGATTGGTTTGAGTACCATTGTTTAAGACTAAATCTAGATAGTTAGTAGACCTGCCTAGTGCAAGTGATTCTAATTCAATAGGATCGTCAAAAACGATATTGTCACTAGGAATTGTACCATTCCAATTTGGATCTCCTTCATTAGCACCTCTTCTTCTTGATTCACGTTTTAGATTTGCGAATTGAACTCCGTCCATCATATCTACCAAACGAGTGGCAGAAGTTACTCCATAATGAGAGCTATATGTTATTTTTGTGTCACCAACACGACCTCTTTTTGTAGTAATAAGAACAACCCCGTTCGAACCTCTTGATCCATAAATAGCTGTTGCAGCAGCATCTTTTAGCACGTTCATTGACTCAATATCTTGAGGATTGATATCAGCAACAGATGCTGATCCGCTAATTTGAGGAATTCCATCGATAACATATAAAGGGTCGTTAGATGCTGTAATAGACCTTCTTCCTCGTATACGTACGGTAGAGTTTTCGCCAGGTCTACCACCATTGGCTTGAATATCAACACCGGCAATTTGTCCTTTAATAGCGTCGATACTACTTGATGTGGCGATTTTTTCAATAGCTTTTGCTCCAATGGTAGAAATGGAACCTGTCACTTCGCCTTTCTTTTGCGTACCATAACCTACTACAACTACTTCGTCTAATTGGCTGGCATCTTCTTGCATATTTGCATTAATGGTTGATTTTCCATTGATGTCAATTTCTATCGTTTTGTAGCCTACATAGCTAAATACTAAAGTAGCATTAGATGGGGCTTGAATAGTATAATTGCCGTCAAAATCGGCAACGGCTCCAGTGGTAGTTCCCTTTACGACCACACTTGCTCCAGCTAATGGAATTCCGTTTTCATCATTGATGGTGCCTGTAATGGTAGATTGAAATATTGCATCGGTGTTAAGGGTAGTTATTGCAATATTACTTCCATTTGCTTTGGATATTCCAATGCTCAGTAACATAGCCAATAGCAGAGAGATTTTTGCTTTAAGCCTTAGCTTTTTTAAATATAGTTTTTTCATATTGTTAGTTTTGTTCGTTGAGTAGTTTAAAATTTAAACAGGGTACAGGTATTAGTATTCTATTACAAAGAATTACGGGCTATTATTTGTGAGTAGCATATTTTTGGTTTTTTAGTTAGAACATGGTTTGTATTCATAGAAAGAAATAGGCATGATTTCGTAACCATGAATGATTTTAACAAAACCAATACAATAAATAGACTTATTGTATTCGTTAACGTACACATTGCTTTTTGTGTACGTTAACGAATATAAGAATAGATTTGATTAAATAAAAAAATATTTTTAATTTTTTATGCCAAAAAATGCTATATTCTTAATGAACTCATCTTGACTTTCTCTTTGTTCCAAACAAAAAGTCAAAATGAGTTTAATAATAAGCGCCTGAAAGTGTAATAAAAGGTAAATTATGATTCAATGAGGCCATCTAAAATACTTAAATCTACCTGGTCTAATCGTATTTACTATACGTACGGGATGATTCTTTGGAACTAAATCATCATAACTTGGTGAGAGAAGACTAAGTTAGTCTTAATCATTGGGCTTCCATACTACTTTTCGGTTCATAACTAAAGTTACAATCCTTTTCAATTTAAAAAAAAGGAGGTTGCCTTACCCATCTTTTTAAACAACTACTAAAAAAAATAAAAATGGAAATAATCCATAAATTAGGAAATATTCCATAAATTAGCTTCCCCTTTTTTATAGATAGCTAATGAATAAAACTATACTTCATATTGACCTTGACACCTTTTACGTATCTGTAGAACGGTTATTGAATAGAGAGTTGCAAAACAAACCTTTGCTTGTTGGAGGCACAGGAGATCGAGGTGTAGTGGCAGCTTGTAGTTATGAGACCCGAGGTTTTGGCGTGCACTCAGGAATGCCAATGCGAATGGCACGCGAACTTTGCCCCGAAGCATACATAATTCGCGGTAATGCAGGAACGTACAGTAAATACTCTGATATGGTGACTGAAATTATAAAAGAACAGGTGCCGATTTTTGAAAAATCAAGTATTGATGAGTTTTATGCAGACCTTACGGGTATGGATCGTTTTTTTGGCACGTACAAGTATGCTTCAGAAATGCGAGATCGCATTATTAAAGAAACAGGTTTGCCTATCTCTTTCGGACTCTCAGGTAATAAAGTAGTTTCTAAAGTAGCTACCAATGAGGCAAAACCCAATAATAGATTACTAGTAGATAAGGGTTTGGAGAAATCTTTTTTAGCGCCGCTTTCTATTAAAAAAATACCTATGGTTGGTGATAAAACGTATCAAACCCTTCGCAATTTGGGCTTGCGAAAAGTGCAGACTATTCAAGAAATGCCTATAGATGTTATGCAACGTGTACTGGGTAAAAACGGAGCTATTATTTGGAAAAGATCAAATGGCATTGATAATACACCCGTAATTCCTTTTTGCGAACGAAAGTCTATTTCTACTGAGCGTACTTTTAATCGTGATACTATTGATGTGGTAAAACTACGCGGTATTCTTATTGCAATGACCGAAAATTTGGCCTACCAACTTCGAAGGGGTGAGAAGTTAACAGCTTGTATTTCAGTGAAAATTAGGTATGCTGATTTTAACACCTATTCCAAACAATTGCGAATACCGTACACCAGTGCTGATCATATTTTGATTCCTAAAATTTTAGATTTATTCAAATTGTTATACAACAGGCGACTGTTGGTTCGCTTAATAGGTATTCGTTTTAGTCATTTGGTATCAGGTAATTATCAAATTAATCTTTTTGAAGATACAGAAGAAATCATCAACCTATATAATGCTATGGATACCATTCGCAAACGATATGGTGATAAAAGCGTACTAAGAGCTTCGGGAATGGCAGCCAAAACTATTGGTAGAATGCATAATCCTTTTAATGGTATGCCGCCAGTAGTATTAGCGCATCGTAAGCAGTAGTAACGTAATGGTTGCTGAATAAAAATCAATAATTTGTATTTAAACTGTCATACATATTACAGCCTTCGCTACGGTACTTTCTCAGAGTTGGAGTTATTGCAGTTGGCACAAGAAAATCATGTAGGTCAATTGGCGCTTACAGATATAAATACAACTTCTGCAGCATTAAATTTTGTTAGAAAAGCGCCAGAATTTGCAATTAAACCTATTTTGGGAGTCGATTTTAGAAACGGAATAACACCTTGTTTCGTTGGTATTGCAAAAAACAATGAAGGGTATTTGGAATTGAATGATTTTCTCTCAGAACACCTTCATCAAAACAAAAAATTTTCAACAATCGCTCCAAAATTTAAGCATGCTTATGTCATTTATCCTTTTGAAAAAGTGTTGGAAAATGAAATGTTAAGTTTTGCCGATTATGAGTTTATAGGAATTTCTATTGCCGATTTAAGGCGACTACCATTTTCAAGATTGCTGCAGTTTAAAGATAAATTGGTAGTACAACAGCCAGTTACTTTTCGTGGGAAACGTGATTTTAATGCACATAGATTATTACGTGCTATTGCCAATAATACCTTATTGAGCAAACTATCTACTACAGAACAGGCAAGAGAGGATGAGAAGATGTTTCCTGTGCAAAATTTAGCGAATGCTTTTTCTGAATATTCATTTATTCTAGAAAACACAGAGCGGTTAATGAATGATTGCTCTATTCATTTTGATTTTTCTGAAGGGCGAAAACCGCAAAACTTAAAAACGTATTTGGGTAGCCAAGAAGAAGATGCAACACTGCTTAAAGACTTATGCGAAGAAGGACTGTCGTACCGCTATCCTAATAGAAGTGTTGCGGTTGAGGAGCGTTTAGATAAAGAATTGCAACTCATTAACGCTATGGGTTTTGTTTCTTATTTTCTTATTAATTGGGATATTGTTTCCTATGCGCGCAAACAAAAATTCTTTTATGTAGGGCGTGGTAGCGGTGCTAATAGTATTGTAGCTTATTTGTTGCGTATTACCGATGTAGACCCTATGGAGCTAGACTTGTATTTTGAACGTTTCATGAATTTATATCGTGCCAATCCGCCCGATTTTGATATTGATTTTTCACATCGTGATCGTCCTGCAATAACACAATATATTTTCAAACGTTTTAAAAATGTTGCTTTGTTGGGTACTTATGTAACCTTTAAATGGCGGGGTATGATACGTGAATTGGGTAAGGTTTTTGGCTTGCCCAACGATGAAATCGATAGGCTTTGCAATCGTAATTTTCAGGTTTCTCAATTAGATACAATAGCAGCTTTGGTGGTTAAGTATACACAGCTTTTAGAGGGTATGCCTAACTATTTAAGTATTCATGCAGGAGGTATTTTAATTAGCGAAAAACCACTTCATTGGTTTGCGGCAACCTATTTGCCTCCCAAGGGATTTGCTACAACACAATTTGATATGGTAATTGCCGAAGATGTGGGACTTTATAAATTTGATATTCTAGGGCAGCGTGGATTAGCAAAAGTACGAGAGGCATTAGATATTATAGCCTACAACCAACCTGAAAAGAAAGATACTTTTGATATTCATAATATCACAGCACTAAAAGCAGATAGCGCAGTCAATGCTTTAATAAAAAGTGCGCAGTGTATGGGGTGTTTTTATGTAGAATCTCCAGCAATGCGTATGCTTTTAAAGAAACTAGAAGTCGATAATTATCTTGGTTTAGTTGCTGCTAGTTCTATTATTCGTCCAGGAGTAGCCAAAAGTGGTATGATGCGAGAGTATATTTTACGACATCGAAATGCTGATAGAGCTAAAGAAAAATCACATCCTGTAATGCTAGATATTATGCCAGATACTTATGGTGTTATGGTATATCAAGAAGATGTCATTAAGGTGGCGCATCATTTTGCAGGGCTTAATCTTGGTGAGGCAGATGTGTTGCGCCGTGGTATGAGTGGTAAGTTTCGTTCGCGAGAAGAGTTTAAAAGAGTAGAACAGAAATTTATTGATAATTGTAGAAAAAAAGGCTATGATGATAAGCTCATTTTTGAAATATGGAATCAAGTGGCCAGTTTTGCGGGCTATGCATTTGCTAAGGGACATTCAGCTTCGTATGCAGTTGAGAGTTACCAAACCTTGTTTTTACGGGCTTATTTTCCTCTAGAGTATATGGTAGCGGTGCTTAATAATGGAGGAGGTTTCTATAGGGCTGAGTTTTATATTCATGAAGCACGTATGCTTGGTGCTACCATACATGCGCCATGTATCAATAATAGTTTTGCTGTGAATTGTATTTATGGGAAACAATTGTATTTGGGTTTTATGTATTTAAAAGAACTTGAAGCAAGGGTTGTAGCGCGTATAGTAAAAGAGCGTATAGCAAACGGAGATTTTAATTCGTTAGAAGATTTTTTAGATCGTGTACTTATCTCTGTAGATCAGGTTAGTATTCTCATTCGTATTGACGCTTTTCGTTTTACTAATACAAATAAACATGAGTTGTTATGGAAAGCGCATTTGGTTTTAAGTAAAAGTAACAAAATTGACCACCCTAAGTTATTTAAACCGAGGCATCAAAATTTTAAAATACCGCAGTTGTATAGTACCGATTTAGAAATGGCTTTTACACAGTTAGAACTATTGGGTTTTTGTTTGTGTAGTCCGTTTGAGTTACTTGCCAATCCGCCAATGAATGCCACAGTAACTAAAGATTTAGCGCTATATCTCAATAGGCATATAGATATATATGGTTATATGGTTGCTGTGAAAAATACGCGTACTCATAATGGAAAACAAATGCATTTTGGCACTTTTGTAGATCAGCAAGGAGCTGTTTTTGATGTTGTATTGTTTCCTCCTGTAGCTGCCAAATATGGGTTTCGGGCTAGGGGGGTATATCGGTTTTATGGTAAAGTAGTTAGTGAATTTGGGTTTTTGAGTATTGAGGTAATTAAAATGAAAAAGGAAGATTATGTCTCTGACCCTAGGTATGCCGATATGAAAACGGCGACTAGAACATTGGGGTTTGTGCGAAAGAATACCCCTGTTTTAGAAGAAAAACCTAAGGTTTGATATGCTTTATTGTAAACGTGGGTGCATGATACCTATATAGAAAAGGGGCTAAAACTAAAAAGAGCTCCGGTCAAATGACGGAGCTCTTTTACGAGAACACTATATGAAAATGAAAATTTATACTTGTATTAAAAGCACTTGTTTAAGTACACTTCAAAGATAGGTAGTAACTACAGTTTGTAAAAAGAAATGATGTGTAACGATATGAAACTGTGGTGAAAACCCATTATTTTGTTTTTACGTCTTTTATTTAAGATTAGTAAAGCTGAATTTTGCACTTTAGTTGAAGGTTATTTTTTTCTTCTTTATATTGAGCAACCAATAACCAAATTATGAGCATATTTAGAAAGATAGATAAGGTATTAGGCGCGTTTGGAAACATACGAGCTTTAGAGCGTATGCATGTAGACACCTATACAGAAAAGCTAATGACCAATATTGAAGGGAAAAAAATTGCCGAGTCTGTAGATGGGCAACTTTGGGTTGATTTTCAAGAATTAGCAGGTTTTGATTTTCTTGAAGCTATTATTTTAAGTAGAGAGAATATAAAGACCTTTAAGGGAGCAAAGTTAATTTTTAAGAGTGAAAGCGAGAATCTTATTTTGGAATCCGATATTACAGAAATAGAATCGGACTATTCAAATGTTTCCAATCGTTGGATGACTAAAATTAGTTTTGTAATAGGAAAAAGTGACATTGATTACATACAAAAAGGCAAGGCAAGTGAGGTACGATTGGAATACAAGAAGAAATCAATTCTTTTCAGATGTATTTCAACTAATAACCAAAGTTAAAGGCTAGGCTATATTTCTTTCGACTTAGCATTAACGTTTTAACATGTTTGGAGAATACCGTAAAAGAAATGTGGTTGAAACTAGCGTTTTTACCAATTAAAAAAAGCTCCGTCTTTCGATCGGAGCTCTTTTGCTAGAACACTATATGAAAATGAAAAATTTTACTCGTTTTTAATAACACTTCAAAGATATATAGTTACTACAGTTATTAAAAAGAAATGATGTGTAGTATGTTAAAACTGTGGTGTGCGCCTTATTTTTGTTATAGATAGTGTTTTAGTTTCTTTTTTTTGATAATTATAATGAGGGTAAATAGCAGAGAAAAATAAGCCAGTTCTTAAAATAAAACTTAATTTTAGAGCTAACAGAAAGTAGTTTATATGAAAGAAGCGTTTCAACGTAAGGTATCAGTAAGAGGGAGTCAGAAATTTTCAGACATAGTGGTTAAAGAGCCCGTACGTGTTGCTGCTGGGGTGTTGGGAGTGAAAGAGGCTTTACGTCATAGTTTTAAAGAAATGGGTGTTGTGCGTTCGATGACGGCACTTTTAGATATGAACCAACAAGAGGGCTTTAGCTGCCCTAGTTGTGCATGGCCAGACCCTGAAAAGCCGTCTAAAATTGCCGAATATTGTGAGAATGGTGCAAAAGCATTGGCAGATGAAGCTACTACGGCTACTATAGATGCAGCTTTTTTTAAAAAACATTCTGTTGAAGAACTTTCGCAATTGTCAGACTATGAGTTGAATACCTTTGGACGCCTTGTTGAGCCTATGATACTACGACCTGGTAGTGTACATTACGAGCCAATAGCATGGTCGGAAGCCTATAGCGTGATTGCACATCAACTAAAAGCACTTAATTCACCTGATGAAGCTATTTTTTATACCTCAGGAAGGTCATGTAATGAGGCAGCTTTTTTATACGGCATGTTTATTCGTGCCTTTGGTACAAATAATATGCCTGACTGCTCCAATATGTGTCACGAGTCTAGCGGTGTGGCTTTAAGTGAAACTTTGGGTATTGGAAAAGGATCGGTAAAATTGGAAGATTTGTATGATGCTGAGGTGGTTATTGTTGCGGGGCAAAACCCAGGCACCAATCATCCAAGAATGTTAGCTGCTTTGGCAAAATGCAAAGAAAATGGAGGGAAGGTAATCAGTATTAATCCTTTAGAAGAATCAGGGCTTGTTACGTTTAAAAACCCGCAGCATGTAGAAGGATGGGTAGGTAAAGGAGTAGCTATTACCGATTTGCATCTTCCTGTAAGAATCAATCAAGACATTCCCTTGATGAAATTGATACTAAAAAAACTAGCCACCTTAGATGCTTTGCAAAATGACATCTTTGATCATGAATTTATTAAGGATTATGTTGATGGTTACGAGGCGCTAATTGCAGATTTAAAAACCTATGATGAAAATGAATTATTAGCGCAGTGTGGAGTGGCTGTCGATCAGGTGAATACTGCCGTTCGTTTGTTGGCGAAAAAATCTAAAATTGTGGTTTGTTGGGCCATGGGGTTAACGCAGCATAAAAATGGCGTAGCAAATATTCAGGAGTATGTCAATTTGTTGTTGTTGAAAGGTGCGCTAGGTAAGCCCAATGCGGGTACTTGCCCAGTTAGAGGGCATAGTAATGTGCAAGGTGACCGTAGTGTGGGAATTATGCATTTTGTAGATGAGGCATTGAATAAGCGAATAGAAAAATACTTGGGTTTTACACCGCCGTCAAAGGAGGGTTATGATACCGTGGGAGCTATGAAAGCTATGTATGAAGATGATGCGAAGTTTTTTATGTGTTTGGGAGGTAACTTTTTGATGGCAGCATCAGATACAGAATATACGGCTAAGGCCATTGAAAATTGTGATCTTACGGTACAAATTAGTACCAAGTTAAATCGGTCACATCTTGTTACTGGGAAAACGGCATTGATGCTACCCACTTACGGGCGTTCTGAAAAGGATATAAAAGCAGGTAAATTACGACGTATTACGGTAGAGAATAGTATGGGGCAAGTACGTAAGTCACGGGGCTTGTTAAAACCCATTGCTGATACTATTAAAAGTGAACCGGATATTATTTCTGAATTAGCACATACTTTTTTTGAAGGAAAACATTCAGTAGACTGGCAAGCATTAGGTGCAGATTATGAGCTTATTCGTGAAAAGATAGATTTGGTAATTAAGGGTTTTGAAAATACCGAAGAGCGCGCAAAAGGTGCGGGATATTATTTGCCAAACAATGTGCGTGAGCTCGATTTTAGTAAACTGCCCAACGGAAAGGCACAATTAACCATTAATAAAACACCAAAGCATGAGTTAAAATCAGATGAATATATGCTGATGACCATACGCTCTCATGATCAATTTAATACCACCATTTACGGGCTTGATGATCGGTATAGGGGTGTTTATAATGAGCGAAGGGTTTTGTTTATGAACGCAGAAGATATGGAAACCCTGCACTTGAAAAAGTTAGATGTTGTTGATATCACCAGTACGTATGACGGTGTAGAACGTAAAGCCTATAAATTTAAGGTGATTCCGTATGCAATTCCTAAGGGCGATTTGGCGGCGTATTTCCCTGAGACTAATGTATTGGTGCCTTACAATCATTTTGCAGACAAAAGTAAAACACCAATAAGTAAGTCAATAAAGGTGCGTATTCACAAGGTATAAATTCCAAGTAGGTTTAACGCAAGTAATCCCTTTTGCAAGGGGAGCCATTATTTAAAGGCAGGAATACCCGTAATGTCACTACCTGTAATTAGTAAATGAATATCGTGTGTACCTTCATAGGTGATGACGCTTTCTAAATTCATCATATGACGCATAATGCTATATTCACCAGTAATACCCATCCCTCCTAAAATTTGTCGAGCTTCACGAGCAATTTTAAGAGCCATATCTACATTGTTTCTTTTTGCCATTGATATTTGTGCCGTTGTTGCTTTGCCTTCATTCTTCAACTGTCCTAGTCTAAAGGCTAACAATTGCGCTTTGGTGATTTCGGTAATCATTTCGGCAAGTTTCTTTTGTTGTAATTGAAAGGCGGCAATAGGTTTGCCAAATTGTATGCGTTCTTTAGCGTAACGTAAGGCAGTGTCATAGCAATCCATTGCTGCGCCAATTGCTCCCCACGCGATGCCATATCTAGCAGAATCAAGGCAGCCAAGTGGTGCTCCTAATCCAGTTTTTCCAGAAAGGAGATTTTCTTTAGGCACTTTTACATTATCAAAGATTAGTTCACCGGTAGCAGAAGCACGTAGTGACCATTTATTATGTGTTTCGGGTGTAGAAAAACCTTCCATACCACGCTCTACAATAAGCCCGTGAATACGCCCTTCTTCATTTTTTGCCCATACTACAGCAATATCACAGAAAGGAGAATTAGATATCCATAATTTTGCACCATTTAAAAGGTAGTGGTCGCCCATATCTTTGTATTTGGTTTCCATACCACTAGGGTTAGAACCGTGGTTAGGTTCTGTCAATCCAAAGGATCCCATCCATGCTCCAGAGGCTAATTTGGGGAGGTATTTTTTGCGCTGTTCTTCATTGCCATAGGTGTAAATAGGATACATTACCAATGAAGATTGCACAGAGGCTGTTGAACGAACACCGCTATCACCACGCTCAATTTCTTGCATGATAAGGCCGTAGCTAATTTGGTCTAAACCTGCGCCTCCGTATGTTTCAGGAATATAAGGGCCAAACGCACCAATTTCTGCTAATCCACCTATAATTTGTTTTGGAAATTCAGCCTTTTGGGCATATTCCTCAATAATTGGAGTAATGTCTCGCTTTACCCACTGGCGTGCGGCATCACGTACCAAAAGATGCTCTTCAGATAATAAATCATCAAGGTTGTAGTAGTCAGGTGCTTCAAACAAATCAGGTCTCATATATGGAAATTTTAATCAAAGATAAATCAAAAAAATATAACAATAGAATTGATTATTGTTTCAAAACAAACAATACGCTGCTAAATGTATGCTCTAGATCTATTGTTATTTGTTGTTTTTATATTCAATACTCGGGTTCAACTAATACCATCACTACATTTTAAGGTAAAATTCCTTTGTTAATTCTTTGTAGGCGGTAGTGTATTTATGTCTTTCTAGTTCAATAGTGAGTGTTTCTGTAATAAGTTTCTTTTTTTGAAAACCAAAAGTTAACAGGCTTCGTTTAAATTCGGATGTTGGATTTCCTTTGACGTGTACAATCTTGTGGGGGATTAGTTTAAAAGCGTTGGCCAAAACAATAAAATCTTTTTCTTCTTTAAAAGGGATTATGGTAGCAAACAAACCATCCTCAGCAAGCAATTGTGAAACACCTTCCAAGAGTTCATCAAAAGGTAGTGATTGATTTTGTCGCGCCATATCTCGTGCAGTATTGCCGCTAGATACCTGCTCCGCATAAAAGGGAGGGTTTGATACAATTAAGTCATAAGGTTCATCCAATTCTGCTACAAACTCATCCAAGCCAGCATGGTAGCAAAAAAGCCGATCAGCCCATGGTGATGCTTCAAAATTGTGTACACATTGCTCGTAAGCTGGGTCGTCAATTTCAAGCGCTTCAATAGTTTCAGCTGCACTTCTTTGTGCAAGCATGAGCGCAATTACGCCTGTGCCTGCGCCAATATCTAAAATACTATTTGTTTGCTCCGAAATGGGTGCTGATGCACCTAGTAAAACACCATCAGTGCCTATTTTCATGGCGCATTGATCTTGTTGAATGGTAAATTGTTTAAATCTGAATGGTTTACTCATCTAAAGTTCCGGGCTTTCGTGTTTCTGAACCTTCAAGTTCTAGTAATGAATCTCCTAAACGTGAACGCATATCATTTGCCAATACTTTTATTTTATTTACAATTTCAGGATTGGCCGCTGCAACATTGGTGGTTTCGCTAATATCATTTTCAAGGTCATAAAGTTCAATGTCTTCAAGGTCTACCATTCTGTAATTTCCTGGTAACCCATCTTTGCCGGGTGTTTGTCCGTTCATGGTGCGGTAGCGATGCGGAAAGTACAGTTTCCATTTTCCATAGCGCACGCCAAACAATTCATTAACTCTGTAATAGAAAAAATACGCTTCTTGCGGACTTTTTGTTGCTTCACCTGTCAACACTTTCCATACGCTTTTTCCGTCTATAGTTTTTAGAGGAAGTTCTGCGTCAGTCACCTCTGCAATGGTAGGAAGCATATCAATAGCCATTACGGGGGTGTCTACTACTTTTCCAGCTTTTAGCTTTTTAGGGTATTTCATGATAAAAGGTTCGCGCTGTCCGCCTTCCCAAGCTGTTCCTTTGCCTTCTCTAAGCGGAAAAGCACTACCTGCATGGTTACCGTAAGATAACCAAGGGCCATTATCAGAAGTGAAAATAATTATGGTGTTTTCTTCCAATCCGTTTGCTTTTAGGGCGGCTATTATTTGGCCTACAGACCAATCTATTTCCATGATTACATCGCCATAGAGCCCCCGGTTTGATTTGCCTTTAAATTTATCGGAAACAAATAAAGGAACGTGCGGTTGGGGATGCGGTACGTATAAAAAGAAAGGGTTGTTTTTGTTTCTGTTGATGAAATCAACGCTGCGCTCTGTAATTTGGGTGGTTAATTGTGATTGTTCTATAAGCGTATCAATTACGGTTTCGTTTTCGTACAAGGGTAAGTCGGGAAAATTGAAAATAGGCCCTTGTTGCGGGTGAAAAGGCCACATATCATTAGAATATGGTATGCCAAACCATTCGTCAAACCCGTGTCTTGTTGGTAAAAACTTTTTGTGATGTCCCAAGTGCCATTTGCCAAAAATAGCCGTTTTGTAGCCTTTGGCTTTAAGTATTTCGGCAATGGTAGTTTCTGAGTCATTAATACCATGGGTATTATCTGGCCCTAGTGCATTGTGAATGCCAATGCGGTTGGGGTAGCAGCCTGTAAGAATACCTGCTCTTGAGGCCGAGCAAACTGCTTGAGCCGAATAATAGCTGGTTAATTTGATGCCGTCTGCAGCCATTTTATCTAAATTAGGCGTAGCAATATCATCGGCGCCAAAAACACCTACGTCTTGGTAGCCTTGGTCATCGGTGAAAATCAGTACAACATTAGGGGGAGTGCTGGTTTTTTCTGGTTGAGGTTGTTTTTTTTCTTCTTTACAAGCATAAAAACAAAACAGAGCGAGTAGAATAATGCGTATTTTCATAGTTGGGTTGTTGAATTGCAATCGAAAGATAAAGATACAGAACTCCTTTAAATTTTTAGGATTGAAGTTGCAATTAGTGCATTTTAACACATAATAGATTTTTCAATTAATGTCATCTAACTGCCAGTTACAAACTAATATGTTGTATTATAAAGACCACTTTCTATGAAGAAACAAGAACAAAGCCATTTTTTTACTCCTATTTCTTGTTTCTTAACGAGGCTGTGCATTGCCATAAAAAATGAAGATGAATACGACTTGAATGCATAAAAATTGTAAATTACCTTTCTTTAAATTTAAAAATCCAAAAACAAGCTGTTCCATGAAAAAAAAAGACACGCATTTTAATAGACGAAAATTTATTCAAAAATCAGCAGTTGCAGCAGCTGGCACTGCTCTTATAGGGCCTTCACTTTTTGGAGCTCCAGCTATACTTAAACATTACAAAAAGCCAAATTCTGTTTTTAATGGCGTGCAGATTGGGGTGATTACCTATTCGTTTAGAAGTATGGAAGATCAAAGTGCTGAGGCTACGTTAAAGTATGTGTTAGACTGTGGTATTAACGCTATAGAATTGATAGGAGACCCCGCAGAGAATTTTGCTGGAAAACCAAAAAGTACAGTTGATATGAAGACTTTCTATACTTTGGGACGCAAAAAACGTGATGGACAGCTTACTGAAGATGAGGAAAAGGAATTGGCAGCATTGCAGGAAGCGCAACTGGCATACAACAAAAAGGTAGCCGATTGGCGTGCATCAATGTCTATGGATAAGTTTACTAAATTCAGAAAAATGTATAATGATGCTGGGGTGAATATTTATGCTTTTAAACCAAGAAATACATTTGGGAAAGACAATACTGATGCTGATATTGAATGGGGAATGAAGGCAGGTAAGTTGTTGGGAGCTAGCCATGTTACTGTAGAGCACCCTAGTGATGATAAGCACACTCAAAGATTAGGCGCTTTAGCCAAAAAGAATAGTATTTATGTTGGCTACCACGGGCATGAACAGCAGACGCCAACCTTATGGGATACGGCTTTGCAACAATCAAATTACAATGCTTTAAATCTCGATTTGGGGCATTATGTGGCGGCTGGTAATTCTAAACCATTAGAAATAATCATTGCAAAGCATGACCGTATAAAAAGTATGCATTTAAAGGATAGGCAAACACCAGAAAATGGTAAAGGTAATTTAGCATGGGGTCAAGGCGATACACCCATTGCTCAAGCACTGCAATTAATGCGAAATAATAAATACACACATCCGGGTACTATAGAATTGGAGTATGAAGTTCCTAAAGGTTCTAATGCAGTTGAAGAAGTTAAAAAGTGCTTGGCGTTTTGTGAAAAAGCATTGAAATAAAACTATCCTATGATAGATATAAATCAACCAAACCTTCTGGTGTACGTACGTGGATGGTTTTATTTTCTCGATCAACGCGGGTGATAATATCGTCATTGATAGGAATCAATAATTCTTTATCACCTTTCAAGATTTCAAATAATGCTTGAGAGGTGGTATCGTTTACGCTTTGAATATTGCCAATGTTGCCATGTGCTTCATCGATAACAGTAAAGCCAATTACTTCATGAAAATAGAACTTATTTCCTGTTAGCTTGGGTAAAAAGGAAAGGGGAAGGTATAATTCGGATCCTATGATTTTATCAGCATCATCTTCTGAGGTTACATCTTCAAAGTCAATACGTAATAAAGCAGATTTATGCAGGCGGCATTTACGAATAAAAAATGGAACCAGATTATTGCGCAAGGCAACAAAAACTGATTCCATATTATCGTATAATTCAGGTTCGTCGGTATCTATTTTTACAAGTACCTCACCCTTGAAACTATATTTAGAAACGATTTTGCCTAGGTAGAAACAGTCTTCCTTTCGCATCGCTTCTATAGTTTATTATTCTTTTTCTGTAGATGCTTCGGTAGCAGGAGCTTCTTCAGTAGTCGCTTCCGCAGCAGCTTCACCTTCAGCAGCTTCTGGCAATGCAGCCTCAGCAGCAGCTAATGCACGTTTGTCATTAACTTCTTTTTCAGCTTTTAAAGCAGCAGCTCTAGCTTCGGCTTTAGCTTTGTCTAATCCACCTACTTTAGCAGCAACTGTTTTTTCTTTTTCTTCTAACCACGCATTGAATTTTTCTTCAACTTGCTCTTCGGTTAAAGCGCCTTTGCGAAGCCCACCTAGTAAGTGATGCTTTAATAAAACACCTTTGTATGATAAAATCGCTCTTGCGGTATCAGTTGGTTGAGCACCATTCTGTAACCATTGTACGGCGTTATCTAATTTTAAGTCAATTGTAGCTGGGTTGGTGTTAGGATTGTAGATGCCTAATTTTTCTAAGAATTTACCATCTCTTTTAGCACGTGCATCTGCTGCAACGATCCAATAAAATGGTTTTCCTTTTTTTCCGTGTCTCTGTAATCTAATTTTAACTGGCATATCACATTAATTTGTAGGGTGCCCGACCCTGATTATTAATTCATTTTAAACTTTTGTCCCTAAAAGGGGTGCAAATATACTTCAATTATTGAAATTAACAATGACTTTGCAAATTTTATATGCGTGCCCTGTTGATTCATTTTGGTCTGCTTATTACGGTAGTGGGGGTGATGCTATTTTTTGAGCCCAGTTTATGTATGAAGACTTCATATTTAAGACTGTAAATATAAGCTTCTTTTGTTATCTTGTGGCTGTTCTATTTATTCCAACTATATCCTTAAAACCATGAAAAAAATAATTAGTACTTGTATTTTATGTTTTCTAATTGCCGCGTCTTTTGCACAAACAGGTAAAGTTTATGATGAACTGACCATGACGAGCAAAATTTTAAAAGGTGAGCGTAAGTATGCAGTGTATTTGCCGCCAGATTATGAGACCTCAGCACGTAGTTACCCTGTATTGTATTTATTGCATGGCGCTACCGATGATCAAACAGGTTGGGTGCAATTTGGTGAGGTTTTGCAGATAACCGACCGTGAGATAAAAGCGGGTAATGCTACGGCAATGATTATTATAATGCCTGATGCCGATACGGGAAAAATGGGGTATTTTAATCAAGGTGCTGATTGGCGGTATGAAGATTTCTTTTTTGAAGAATTTATGCCTTATGTAGAACAAAAATATCGTATAAAATCAGAAAAAAGATACCGCGCGGTTGCTGGTTTATCTATGGGTGGAGGAGGATCTTTTATGTATGCTTTGCATCATCCTGAATTATTTTCATCGGCCTGCCCGTTGAGTGCTTATGTTGGTCCGCTTACCATTGCGGCTTTAAAAGAACGTTTGAAAAAAAGCGATGTAACATATTCACAAGCAGAAATAAATGAATATTTTAAACAACATAGTGCTTTAGAATTATTGAAAACGGTTTCGATTGATGATGTGAAGTCTGTACGCTGGTATATTGATTGCGGTGATGATGATTTTCTTTACGAAGGAAATAGTTTGGTGCACATAGCCATGCGAAAAAAAGAAATTCCTCATGAATATAGAGTGCGTGATGGCGGTCACCGTTGGACCTATTGGCGCGATGCATTACCTGATGTGTTAGGTTTTGTTTCAGATGCCTTTCATCAACATTAATAAGGTAAAAATCACCATTAATAAAGAATAAAAAAATGCAGTATAGAAATTTTGGTAAAACAAATTGGCAAGTAAGTGAGGTAGGATATGGCATGTGGGGAATGGCTGGTTGGACGGAGAGTAGCGACATTCAATCAGCAAAGAGTTTGGATCTTGCTGTTGAAAGGGGTGTTACATTTTTTGATACGGCCTGGGGTTATGGTGAAGGTCATAGTGAAAAATTGTTGGGTGCCTTGGTAAGAAGGCATCCGTTGAAAAAATTGTACACGGCTAGTAAAATACCTCCTAAAAATTTTCAGTGGCCGGCAAAACCTGAATATACTTTTGAGGAGTCATATCCAACGGCACATATTAAAACTTATACAGAAAAAACACTTAAAAATTTAGGATTAGAGCAGCTTGATTTGATGCAGTTTCATACCTGGGATGATGGATGGAGTCACCGTGAAGAGTGGCAGCGTGCTATTGAAGATTTAAAAACGTCGGGTAAGATTGCTGCTATGGGAATAAGTGTAAATAGATGGGAGCCAGAAAATGGAATAGAAGCATTGAAGACTGGTATGCTTGATGCTGTACAGGTTATTTATAATATTTTTGATCAAAACCCAGAGGATGTTTTGTTTCCGTTGTGTGAAAAACTGAATATTGGTGTTATTGCAAGAGTGCCATTTGATGAAGGTACTTTAACAGGAAATATAACTAAAGAAACCACGTTCCCTGAAGGCGATTGGCGTGGCACCTATTTTGTGCCTGAGAATTTGAATGCTAGTGTGGCACATGCCGATGCTTTACGCCCTTTGGTGCCAGAAGGCATGACGATGGCCGAAATGGCATTGCGTTTTATTTTGACGAATAAAACCGTAAGTACAGTAATACCCGGAATGCGTAAAGAAAGAAATGTTTTAGCAAATACGGCTGTGAGCGACGGTAAAGGCTTGACTAATACAATACATCAAAAACTACGAGCTCACCGCTGGGATAGAATACCAACAGCTTGGTCGCAATAAGGAGCTGTTTTAAAGTAAGAGTGTGTTTAGTAGGTTTTTTGCTGATATTATTACTTGGCAAATAGCTGAGTCATGTCTTTAAATGATTTAAACTCTAGTGCATTGCCAGCAGGGTCTAAAAAGAACATGGTGGCTTGCTCGCCTACCTGTCCTTCGAAACGAATATATGGTGCTATTACAAATGAAACTCCTTTCGTTTTTAGTGTGGCTGCAAAAGATTGAAAAGTATCCCAAGGAAGTACAACACCATAGTGCGGCACAGGTACATCATGCCCATCTACAGGGTTGTGATGCAAATCTTCAGTAGTTTTTTTTGGTTTGTAGTGAATAACCAATTGGTGCCCAAATAAATTAAAGTCTACCCAATGGTCGCTACTACGACCTTCTTCGCAGTTTAAAACATCACGGTAAAATTTTCTGCATTCGGCAAGATTATGAACTGGTATAGCAATATGAAAGGGTGTTATGTTAGACATCTTTTATTTTTTAATTCAGATTAATTTTAATTTGAAAAACTACTGCTAAAAGAGCACGTAATTACTTCACTAAATTACCGCTTTCTTAGGACTCTAAAAATTGTACAATTTTATTATTTATTTCATCTTGATGCATCGAGTGTCCTAAGCCTTCAGTACTTATTAAGGTGCTGTTTTTCCAATTGGCATGTACTTGTTCAGAACAATGGTAAGGCGTGATGGTATCTAATTTATCATGTAAAAGCAAGCCTGTTTTGGTGTTTTCTTTTGCAAATTTTGAGGTTGAAAAAGCTTTAAAACCAAACCCAAAGGTGTTTTTGATGTACAATTCAAGAGCAGACATCACCCTATGGTTTAAGCCTAATAATGTTTGGTAATGGCTAATTATTTCATAAAATTCTGATGGTGCTCCAATGGTTACAACCTTTTTTAGGTCAGCGTCTTTATGTAAATGCAGGTGATACATGAGGGTCATGCCACCCACAGAATGACCAATTATAAATGAAGGTTGGTAGGTGGTTCTTAGATCTTGTACTATTTTTTCATATAAGGGTACATGTAAAACCTTCCCCGATGAGTACCCATGAGCAGGCGCGTCAAAAGCAATAATATTAAATTCTGCGGCCTTTAGTTTTTCTATTAATTTGCGCCATCTATAAGCATTGCTCTCCCAGCCATGTATTAATAAAACGGTATCTTTTTTTCCTGGCCAATGATAGGTTTGTATGTCATGCTCTAAAATTGTGCGTACTTCACTTTTAGCAGCGTCTAAAAAAGCTGTTTGATGTGGTAACACCCTCCCTTTGCGTACAGTGCAAAAAACCAAAAATGCTTTTTCTCCAGCTGTTTTTTTTGAAAAAAAAGCGAGTATATTGAGTGCTAATCCATAAATTTTTGCGAGTAGCTTTTTTAACATACGTGAGTTGGTACTATTAAGATGTAGTGCATTATTTCCATCCTAACATCATATATTTCAATTTTGCATTGTCGGGTATTTGTACTTCTTCAATTTGAACATCTGATCGGTATTTGACATTCGAAGGAAGTTCTTTTTTATCTATAGTAAAATACAAATCACTGTCTTTTATAAAAACAATAACATTGTTGATTGACGTAACTATTTTACTAATGGTGTATTTTTCTTTTACGTCTTTGAAAGTACTATTTAGTCCAATGCCTTCTTCTGTCTCAAATCTGGGGTCTTGAATGCGTACGTTTTCAATGGTAGGAATACTATCAGAACTTGTTGTTAATGTAAGTAGGTGGCTGCCTCCTTTTTCATAAATGTCTATTTTTTTTGCATCAAAACCCCTTATTATTGTGGTTGAGTCTTTAACAATAGAATCTTGGTCAAAAATAACAGCTAAATCTCTTGCAAGGCTGGTTTTTTCTAGTCTTCCGATGCTGTTTTTTGTAATTAAAAATGTTTTGTCTTTGTTTCCTTGACATTGTGTCAATATAAAAGCGGCACAAATTAAAATTGCTATAATGGTGTTTTTCACACGAATAAGTTTAAGTTAACGAATTGATTTGTTTGATGATAATGATTGCGTTTGAGCCTAAAGCATCCTAATGAAGAAGCCGTTTTTAGCACGTATTCTTCTCGCGGTTTAATTAGCTATACTATGTGTTTTATCGCATTACTTTTTTCAAAATACCCAGTACACCTCTTATAAAGGTAGCACTGGTTAAAACTTTTACAATAGGGTTTTGTCGTGTACTAGTTCTTCGTGTAGTTCGTCTTGGGGCTGGTTTTTGTTTCTCTTTTTCAGCTTCTTTTTCAGCGCTTTCAATTTTCTCATTGAGAATCTCATAAGCGCTTTCACGATCTATAACGTCACTATATTTACGAACCAGTTTTGATTTTGTAATTACGGCATCTAATTCTCCTTCGGTAAGCACATCCATACGGCTCATGGGTGCTCTTAGTAATGTCGCAGCCAATGGTGTGGGTCTTCCTTTTTCGTCTAAAGCAGAAACTAAGGCTTCCCCAATACCTAAAGAGGTGAGCACTTCTTTGGTGTTGTAAAATTCAGATTCGGGGTAGTTTTCAGCTGTCAATTTTATAGCTTTTCTATCGCGAGCCGTAAAAGCGCGAAGGGCGTGTTGTACTTTTAAACCCAGTTGTGCCAATACTTCATTGGGTACATCAGTTGGGTTTTGCGTAACAAAATAAAGTCCAATACCTTTTGATCGAATTAGTTTTACAATGCTCTCAATTTGGTCTAACAAGGCTTTTGAAGCTTCTTTAAAAATAAGATGGGCTTCATCAATAAATAAAATTAACTCAGGGCGATCACTGTCTCCTTGTTCAGGGAAAGTAGTGTATATTTCCGCTAATAAACTCAACATGAAGGTAGAAAATAATTTGGGTCGATCTTGTATGTCGGTTAGGCGAATAATATTGATATAGCCTTTACCATTTTCATCAATCCGTGTTAAATCATCAACCTCGAAAGATTTTTCGCCAAAAAATAAATCAGCACCTTGTTGTTCTAGTTCTATGATTTTTCTGAGGATTGTTCCTGTAGAGCTTGTTGAAATACGCCCATAATCTTTGGTGAATTCAGCTTTGCCTTCTCCAGTGGCGTATTGGAGTACTTTTTTGAAATCTTTTAGGTCTAACAGCGGAAGTTTATTGTCATCACAATATTTAAAAACCACCGCAACAATACCTTCTTGCGTTTCGCTAAGATCTAAAATACGTGAGAGTAGGGTAGGACCAAATTCTGATACTGTAGCTCTTAATTTTACCCCATCTTGTTCTGATAAGGATAATATTTCTACAGGAAAGCCCTTGGCCTCAAAAGGAAGTCCAATTTTTGCATGACGTTCGTCAATTTTAGGATGCCCTGGGCTAGGTTGTGCAATACCACTTAAATCACCTTTTAAATCCATCAGCAAAACAGGTATACCCTTCTCCGATAAATTTTCTGCAAGTACTTGAAGTGTCTTTGTTTTTCCTGTTCCTGTAGCGCCAGCAATAAGTCCGTGACGGTTTAAGGTCTTCAACGGGATTTTTACATGTGCATTGGTAACGGCTTCGCCATCAAGCATAGCAGCGCCAATAGTGATGAAATCTCCTTTGGTTGTATAGCCTTTTTCAATGTGCGAAAAGAATTCTTCTGTAGTACTCATTTGGTAAAATTTGGGATAAAAATAATGGAATTTTATGGTTTAATAGGGGTGTAGGTGACAAGATTATCATAAAATTAGTATTCAATGACATGGGTTTTTTCTAATCAGATGAATTCAATATGCTGCTACTATGGGGGTGTACGTGACGATATTGTTTGTAATTGTGAACCCCAAATTATAATCAGGTAAAAAAAGGAGACGGAAGAAGATAGGGCTTCTGCTTGTTTGAAACTAAGTAGCGACCTATCTTTGCATAATGGTTAATAGTGAGGTTTTAGGGCTTGTAGAAAAGGGATTGATGCTTCCGTTAATGGAAGAGTTTTATACCATTCAAGGTGAAGGTTTTCATAAGGGTACAGCGGCTTATTTTATTCGAATAGGTGGGTGTGATGTAGGGTGCCATTGGTGTGATGTTAAAGAAAGCTGGAATGCTGAGTTGCATCCTCCAACTGCCATAGACCACATTGTGACTAATGCAGCTAAATATTCTGATACTATTGTCATTACTGGTGGAGAACCTTTAATGTGGGATATGAAGCCTTTGACCCAAGCGCTAAATAAAAAAGGGTTGAAAACGCATATTGAAACTTCTGGAGCCTATAAATTAAGTGGTATTTGGGATTGGATTTGCCTGTCACCCAAAAAGAACAAACTCCCTTTTGGAGAAGTTTATGACAAAGCCCACGAGCTAAAAGTTATTGTTTATAACAAGCATGATTTGGTTTTTGCTGAAGAACAAGCTGCCAAAACCAACAAGGATTGTATTTTATATCTGCAACCAGAATGGAGTGTAAGAGACAAGGTGACACCACTTATTGTTGATTATGTGATGCAGCACCCCAAATGGAAGGTGTCTTTGCAAACACATAAATATTTGAATATACCGTAGATTTATAAGGTCTTTGCTTTGGCGTATAATACCATCTAACTTGGTGTTAGAAACGATGCGTTACTATAGGAATTTTTACTAAAAACCCCTGCGCTGCAAGAAAAAAGACCGCTGCGCTGTTAGAACAAAGAATAGAGAACGCTGCGCTGCAAGAGTCAGGAAACAAGACTGAATGTCCTGATTATCGTTGACCGTTTTTAGTTGTTAATTTCTTGTTTTTCATGGGTGTTAATTTCCAATAGTCCTGTTTCTTAAATCAGCTCTCTGCTCTCTGTAGTATTAGGAAAACTAGCTGGTTAGCGACCACCATTTGAGCGTAAATCTAAAATACATTCTGCATCAAGTGGTACGGCATTTAAGCGTCCTTTTGCGGTATGGCTTTCAAGCATACGTAGCACACTCTTTCCGCTAAGTCTACAACCTACTTTAATAGCTGATGCTGTAACACTTTTTCCTGAAATAGCATGCTTGCCAGAACGATTAAACTGTAGTTCAGCACGCATTAAGCAACCTTCAACATTACAATGATGTTCTGATTGAGTATCTTCATGGTCATTTACAGGGGTAGACTCTAAGTTTACCAAACCAAATAGATGCCCAAATTCATGATTTAAAGTAGCAATTTCTACATCAGCATTTGAAATAGATCTGCTTTGATTGGCCAAATCACGAATAGTTCTTTCATGAATAACCATCGAAGTGTTTCTGTATACCGCTCCAAGAGTTACCAAATCTTCTTCTGGTTCATCTTCTGAAGCAGGAGCATCTGTAAAATAGATATAAATAGCTAGTGTTTCGCCATTGTTATAGGCGGTTCTATTGTCGTTCTCTAAATCGGCAATTTCTTGAACCGTAAGATCCTCTTCGTCTGGCGAATCTAATTCTTTGTAAACAAGTTCAATATCTTCTTTGAAAGTGTATGTTCGTAGGTAGTTGACAAATTCCGTCAATGCTTCCTCCGTTGGTCTAAAACCAGTAACATAGGCGATTTCAATTTTAAGTTTTGTGAATTTTGCGTTTGATAAAATATCATTAGCAGATTTACCCGCAGCCAATAGATTTTCTTGTTTGTCAACCGGTTCTTCTGTGTTCTTTTTTTTTGAGCATCCTGTAGCTAATATTAAAAGACATAATAACACAGACAGCAATGGTGATTTTTTCATTCTTACGAGCTTTTTATGATAACGTAAATAATAGCTTTTCTAGTATGCCTGTTTTTCGCAGGTTTTTGATGGAGGCTACATTACTTGGCGATATCGGCTTAAAAATACAATAAAATAAAGTGTTTTTATTTAAAGTGACTTTAAGACCTATTATATTTTTTGTGCATCATCAGGTTTAAAGGGTTAATCTGGCTAAATAGTCGAAATGTTCTCCTTTTCTTACAATTTCGCAATTTAGTTGGTTTGCGTTTGCAGCATTTTTGAGGGTATTGGGGTCTATATACAACCATGAAAAAGGCTTACTTTTTTTGCTTTTATAGGCTAGTGTAAATGTTACTTCTCCATAATAATTGGTAGTTGCTGGCAACCATCTACCGCCATCTTCATCCTCATCAAACATATAAATTATGTCACTAGAATCTAGTAAAATTTGTCCGTTTGGCGTTAATAACGTTTTAAGGTGTTTAAAAAACCTATCTAACTGCTGTAGTTTACCTACCACGCCAATACCATTCATAAGAAGCAGAAGGGTGTCAAATTTTTCATCTTTAAAATCATAAATATCAGAATGGATACAATTTTTAATACCTCGTAGTTGGCAGGTTTCTATAGCTCCTTTTGAATAATCGAGTGCGGTAACAGTAAAGCCTTTTTGTTGTAAATGCAAACTATGACTTCCGGCACCGCATCCAATATCTAGTATGTTACCTATGCAAAGTTGTAAGGCTTGGTGTTCTATGGGTGGCATATCTTTATACGCTCTAAATAGGTAGGGTAGGGGCATGGTGTCATGCTCGTCTAAAGAAGAATAGGTGGCGATATCTTCTGTGTATTTTCCTTTTTGATAATCTAATAGCGCGGCTCCAAAAACATCCATTGCATTAAAATTTGTACTTTGTGCAAAAATGGCACTTTTTGACCTATTAATTAGATTATGATGCGTACTATAAAACTGTTTTTTTGTTTTTTTCTGATGATTTCTGGGAGTGTATATGCTCAAAACGCTGATTTTTCAGAAGAAGTTTCTACCTATTTAGATCATAACGGTACCATGCAGCAATATGAATATGCGTATGAAGAACTGTTGAAAATGTTAGAAAAACAGTATCCCAAATCTGAAAAAACAGCAAAAGCTTGGGCTTATCTTGAGAAAAAAAATAAAACAATTTCATTAGGGGCTATTAAGAAGGACTTAATACCTGTTTATGAAGAGCATTTTGAACCATCGGAGGTAAGCGAAATGAATACTTTTTACCAAAGCGATACAGCGAAGCAGTTGATGAATGATCGTTCGCAAATGACAGCAGCTCAAAAAGAAGAATTAAACGATTTTTATACAAGTGCTACGGGACAAAAAATTATATCAAAACAAGAAATATTGACTCAGGCAATTGCTTCAATTTCTGAAAATTGGAGTCGTGATTTATATGAAACAGCCGTTAGTCTTTTGAAAGAGTAATATGGACGATATTTTAAAAGAGTTGCCAAAAAAAGCACTAGAAAAAAGTGCAGAAAACAAAAAGTTCTTTACAAAACTTCGTAAAAAACCACCCAAAAATTTAGACTATGTAATGCAAGAGTTGCATGAAGATGAGTTTGAAAATACGGATTGTTTACACTGCGCTAATTGTTGTAAAACTACCGGTCCATTGTTTACAAATGCAGATATTGAGCGTATTGCAAAATATTTACGATTGAAGCCTCAAAAATTTATTGCAACTTATTTACGTATTGATGAAGAGCAAGATTATGTTTTACAAAAGGTGCCCTGTGTTTTTTTAGGAGCCGATAATTATTGCAGTATTTACGATGTTAGGCCTAAGGCATGTAGAGAGTTTCCGCATACAGATCGCAAAAAATTTCAGCAAATAAGTAACCTCACTTTAAAGAATGTAGCCATTTGTCCTGCTGCGTTTAATATTGTTGAAGCGATGAAAAAGAATATTCGATTGAAATAGGTGGCTAAATTGAAATCAGCCTTAGTCTCGTATGTTAGTAAATAGCTGTATGAAGTTTCTTGTACCCTAGTTGTTCCTTGTTATGTAATATGCAAACTTTTGTATATTTACTAACATGGAAGCCGTACTCAATTATTTTGAAAATATCCCCTCTTTACATCGATCGTTGCTATTGGTGGGAGGCATTACTTTTTTTTGGTTTTTAGAAGGTATTTTACCCTTAATGAAGTTCCGATATAATAAATGGAAACATGCATTACCCAATCTATTTTTTACGATAACAACCATAGTGATAAACTTTTTACTCGCTTTTTTGTTATTGCAAACGGCAAATTGGACAGTGGAAAATAACTTCGGAATTTTAAATTGGCTGCCATCAATGCCATTATGGTTATATGCCTTTGTTGGTGTGTTGTTGCTAGATTTAATTGGTGGGTACACAGCGCATTGGGTTGAACACAGGGTGAAAGTATTGTGGATGGTACATTTAGTACATCATACCGATCATAATGTAGATACCACAACAGCAAATAGGCATCATCCGCTGGAAAGCATGATACGTTTTATCTTTACGTTATTTGGTGTTTTTATTGTGGGAGCTCCCATTGGTGTGGTAATGATATATCAATCTGCTTCATTACTATTTTCACAATTTAGCCATGCAAACATTAGGTTACCCAAAAAAGTTGATGAACTATTGAGTTGGGTTGTTGTTTCACCTGATATGCACAAGGTGCATCACCATTATGTGCTACCGTATACCGATTCAAACTACGGCAATATTTTTGCTATTTGGGATCGGCTTTTTGGTACTTTCATGAAGCTTGATAGGGAGAAAATTGTTTTTGGTGTTGATACTTTTCCCAATGCCGAAGCAAATGGAAAGATTAATGTGCTTTTGAAACAACCTTTTCATCGCTACAGAAAACCTACCACGGTGGATGTAGAGTAGCGGTGTGTCGTATTTTTTGACGCTTCTTTTTAGCCTAGTGTATCGTTATTGTGAAGAATGTCTTTGAATACGAGTTTAATACATCAAATATTTGGCTCTTATTTTCTTGAATTTTATTAAATCGGGTTGCCAAGTAGCTTTGATTTCTTCTTCTGAGAGTCCAGCTTCAATTTGCTGTTGTAATTTTGCTGTGCCCGCATGTTTGGTAAAACTTTCTTCATTAAATACACGGGTTTTATCAGTTGCATTTGTATAGGCATCAATTAACCAAACAAGGGTTACTTCACTCATTGTTGGGATTATAGACAAGTCTTTTCCAAAAACTTTTTTTCCTTCTTCTTTAGGGTGTTTCGAGCCAAAATTTGGTGCTGGAGTATAGGTGAAATTATACTGTGAATCATCAAGAAAAGACGCGCCATATCGCTGAAATTGAAAATTAGTACCTCTTCCGGCATTGATGTTAGTACCTTCAAAAAGTCCTAAACTAGGATATAGGTTAATAGCAACATCATTAGGTAGATTGGGAGAAGGACGTATAGGAAGATGGTAAGCTGTCTTATGATTCCAGTTTTGCAGTGGTATCACTTTTAAATTAACTTTTTTATGGTCTTTTAGCCATCTTTCTTCATTAATCATTAGGGCATACTCGCCAATGGTCATACCGTATACCAGTGGTATCTGGGTCATTCCTAAAAAGCCCGTATGCGCTTCTTCCATGGTAGGCCCATCAACATAATGTGCGTTAGGGTTTGGGCGGTCTAAGACTATTATGGGGATATCGTTTTCAGCACAAGCTTCCATAACTAGTTGTAAAGTGGCAATGTAGGTGTAAAACCGAACGCCCACATCTTGTATGTCAAAAACTACCACATCTAAATTTTGCAATTGTTCTTTGCTAGGTTTTCTGTTTTTGCCGTACAGGGAAATTATAGGAAGACCAGTTTTGGTGTCTACACCATCCTTTACTTTTTCACCAGCATCAGCTTGTCCGCGAAAACCATGTTCAGGGGCAAATACTTTTTTAATTGACACTCCTAGTGATAGTAATGAATCTACTAAATGCGTATGTTTTTCTTCTTTAAAAATCACACTAGTTTGATTGGCAACAATACCCACAGATTTATTACTCAATAGCGGCAAGTAGTTTTCTGTTTGATTAGCACCTACGATAACTGGCTTAGCCATAGTTTTATAGATAGAACATGCTGTTTTGGGTTGGTTTCCGCATGAAGATAACGCAAAAAACCAAATGAAAACTGTATTTTTGATTATATATAAAACAGGCATAGATTGAATTTAGAATATTTTATAGCCAAAAGACTAATTACGGGAAATACGCATAAAATTAGTATTTCTGCTCCAATAATAAAAATAGCAATTACAGCTGTGGCATTAGGGGTTGTTATAATGTTGATTGCTATTGCAACAGGTGATGGGCTTAAACGTAAAGTTCGTGAAAAAGTAGCAGCATTTAATGGACATATACAAATATACAATTATGATAATAATAGTTCAGAAGTTTCTGTAGTACCTGTTTCTTTAGAGCAGAATTTTTATCCTCAGTTTAAAACAATTACGGGTATATCTCATGTTCAAGCTGTGGCTTCAAAAGCGGGTGTGATAAGAACAGAGGAGACTTTTGAAACGGCTATAGTAAAGGGGGTTGGTAAAGATTATAATTGGAATGTTTTTAAAGAATATGTGGTGAAAGGGCGTTTGCCAAATTATACTGGCGAGCTCAATAATGAAGTGTTGATGTCTACTATTATGGCGAGTAGACTGCAATTGAAAATAGGGGATAGCTTTATGACTATTTTTCTTAAAGAAGATACCAAAGCTGTGCCTAACCAACGCAAATTTAAAATTGTAGGATTGTATGATAGTGGTTTTGAAGAAATTGATGAACTCTATCTCTTTACCGATATTCGCCACATACAACGTATGAATAAATGGCAGCCTAACGAAGTTGGTAATTTTGAGGTTTTTTTACATGATTTTGATGATATTGAAGAAAAAACTAATGAAATTCACGGTGAAACAGTGGCAACCCTTGACACTCAAAATATTACCAATAAATATGGTTATATTTTTGAATGGATTAGCCTTTTTGATTTTAATACAGCCCTCATAATAGGTATTCTTATTATTGTGGGGGGTATTAATATGATAACAGCATTGCTGGTGCTTATTTTAGAGCGCACGCAAATGATAGGGATTCTGAAAGCGCTCGGTACGTCTAACTGGAGCATTCGTCAGGTGTTTTTGTACAACGCAGCTTATTTAATTGCTATAGGTCTCTTGTGGGGCAACAGTATTGGTTTAGGAATTATTTGGTTTCAAAACACATATCAAACGTTTAAATTTCCTAATGCTAAAGAATATTACATCGCTTATATTCCTGTACATATCGATGTAATTACTGTTTTTGTATTAAATATAGGAGTTTTGGCACTTTGTTTATTAATGCTCCTACTGCCTTCGTATATAATAACAAAAATCACTCCTGTAAAGGCAATTAAATTTGAGTAAAACGCTGTTTTTACATCATTTATTTGCGTAAATCTATTTTGTCTTATAAAAACAAAACCCCAATCAAAGATTGGGGTTTCTGTTGTCGATTCAGCTACACTAAACACTAACCATTAACTATAAACATATAGCATTGTCAACAACTTAAAGATTCCGTATATAACTGTATTGAGTCATATGGTCGGTATATATCTATATTTATTACAGTATTCTTGTTGTCTTAAATAGGTATTCGATAAACCGCATTTTCTTTATGACGTTTTACCATGGTCAATTTAACCTAAATTATTGATAGTAATATAAATACTAGAATTTTTGGTAAAAGAGAATCTGTTTAGGACATAATTATACTAAATTACAAGTTTTTGTTTACATAAACACTATAGCCATTGTTGCAGTTGCACTATGTTGGCTTTTATGGGGATTGATATTTTACGTAAAAATAAATAATGATTGTTCTTTTTGATACATGTCATTAAAACTTTTTAGTCGTGTAAAGCCTTTAAAAACAGTATTGTTGGTGATAATTTGTTTTTGGTGATAATACGGTTACTTGCTTTAGTATAGTGTTATGAAGATAAGTTAAATATAAGAATATACTTACATAAATTTAACATATTTAAATTCCATATATCGATGTTTTGGGTGTTTTGCCTACTCAAAAAATAGTGTTTAAACCCGCTTTGTACAATAGAGTTTTATGATGAGATTTAAAAGCATGGTAGCATAAAGAGTTTTCTTAATGTTAGTATCCTGATTGCTATGGTTGAATTAAGAAACCCAACAGTACATTTTATTTTGAAGCAATTTTACGATATAATAGATTTTCTATTTTAGAATACCGCTTAAGCGCTTTTTTTCTCTCTAATGAGCCATAACCCCAAGAAAGTTAGTAGTCCATTGAGTGGTAAAAGTTCATAGCCAAAATTGTATCCTCCTAAATTTTCTGGAGGTATTTTTCCTAAGGTATAAACAAGAATTACAGGTATAATGGCAACTAGCCACACAAAGTGGTCTTTTACTTGGTATTTGGTGAAAATTCCGAAGGTGAATAGGCCTAATAGCGGTCCGTAAGTATATCCGGCCACTTGTAAAAGTCCGTCGATAACATTGGTGTCTAAAATGTGTTTGAAAGCAATTACTACCAGAATTAGTAATACGCTCATCCCAATGTGGGTCATTTTACGTAATTTTTTTTGCTGAGGTGCTGGTTTTTTTTCTATTTCAAGAAAATCTACACAAAAAGAAGTGGTCAAGGAAGTAAGGGCACTATCAGCACTACTATATGCAGCGGCTATAAGTCCGAGCATGAATGTAATGGCAACGCCTAAGCCTAAATCACTGTTTAATGCAATCTGAGGAAAAAGCAGGTCTGATTTGGCCTTGCCATCCATAAGCGGAAGCGATATACCATTTTTATCAGCATAAATGAATAATAATACGCCTAGTAGCATAAAAACAAAGGTAACAGCAACCAGTACAACGCTAAAACTTAACATGTTTTTTTGGGCGTCTTTAAGGGTGCTACAAGTAAGATTTTTTTGCATCATATCTTGGTCTAACCCTGTCATGCAAATGGTAACAAACATACCACCCAAAAATGATTTTATGAAGTGGTTTTTAGCGAAAAAATCATCTGTAAATAGTACTTGATTATATTGTGATAGTTCATTGGAAGCTAAAAATTCAGTGAACGTCCAATCTAATTTGTCTAAAATAAAATAGATGGAAAGGCCTACAGAGATTAACATAAAAAGAGTTTGTAGGGTGTCTGTCCATACAATGGTCTTTATTCCACCTCTAAAAGTATATATCCAAATTAATAATACAGAAATAATTACGGTTATTTCAAAAGGAATATCAAGCGCATCAAAAACGAATTGTTGCAACACAATAGCAACCAGAAATAAACGAAAGGCAGCGCCTAAAACACGTGATATAAAAAACGAAATGGCTCCCACTTTGTAACTGACAAATCCAAAACGGCTATCTAAATACTCGTAAATAGAAGTTACATTTTGTTTGTAGTATATAGGTAAAAGCACATAGGCAGTTATCAGATACCCTACAAAATAGCCAAAAACCACTTGCATATAGCTAAATTCTGATGCTTTTACCCAACCAGGCACTGAAATAAAGGTGACTCCCGAAAGAGAAGCCCCTACCATACCGAATGCTACTAAATACCAAGGCGACTTTTTGCCTGCCTTAAAAAAATCGATGTTTGAATCGTTTTTGCCTGTAAAATAAGAGATTAGAAGCAGTAGTACAAAATAACCAGCAATAAGAAATAAAATATTAGTGGGCGTCATAAATAAATGATTTGAAAGCAAATTACAAAAAGTAAAAATAGTGTGTAACTTTGTATTTATGGATTTTTCATCAAAACTCTTAGAAAATGCTGTTTACGAAATGTCGCAACTGCCAGGTATTGGCAAGCGCACAGCACTTCGATTGGTTTTACATTTGTTAAAACAACCTAGTGAGCAAACGCAACGATTGGCACAGGCCTTAGAAACACTGAGAAGCACTATAAAATTCTGTTCCAGCTGTCATAACATTTCAGATACTGAGCTATGTGAGATTTGTGCCAACCCTAAAAGGGATGAAAGCGTAGTTTGTGTGGTAGAAGATATAAGAGACGTAATGGCTATAGAAAACACGGGGCAATTTAAGGGATTGTATCATGTTTTGGGTGGTAAAATATCGCCAATGGAGGGTGTAGGGCCACAGGACTTAACTATTATGTCATTGGTGAATAAAGCGAAGCAAGGGAAAATAAAGGAACTTATTTTTGCGTTAAGCTCAACTATGGAAGGTGATACAACTAATTTTTATATTTATAAACAATTAGATGGATTGGGCATAAGCACCTCTACAATAGCAAGAGGAATTGCGGTAGGTGATGAGTTAGAATATGCAGATGAGATTACCTTAGGAAGAAGTATTTTAAATAGAATTCCTTTTGAAGGCTCGCTTAAAGCAAATTAAGGCGCTTTAAATATTGCGTTAAATTTAAAAATTGGATATTAATTTTAGTATTTTTGCGAAAAATACACACGAAATAGTATTTAAATAACAATATGTCAAAATTTGAACTAAAATTACCGCGAATGGGAGAGAGTGTTGCTGAAGCGACACTAACTACTTGGTTAAAAGAGGTTGGTGATACCATTGAAATGGATGAGCCTGTTTTTGAAATAGCTACAGATAAAGTAGACTCAGAAGTGCCTAGTGAGGTAACAGGGGTTTTAGTAGAAAAACTGTTCAATGTTGATGATGTAATACGCGTTGGTCAAACAGTTGCTATTATTGAAGTTGAGAATGGCGCTACTGCTGATGAGGCTTTAGTAGCTACGACAGAAGATACTTTGTCAGAAGAAACTATTGCTGCGGTTGAAGATACGGTTGTTATCGCAAAAGAAATGACATCGACGGCTGTTCAAGATTATTCAGGCACCGAACGATTTTATTCGCCTTTAGTCAAAAATATTGCCAAACAAGAAGGCATTTCGTTGGCTACTTTAGATACTATTCCGGGTACAGGTAAAGAAGGACGTGTTACCAAAAATGATATATTAGCTTTTATTGAAGGAGAAAAGAAATCGCCAGCTCCTGTAGCTGAGGTGAAAACGCCAACAGCTCCTATCGCTGAGAAAAAACAAGTGGTTGAGCAACCAGTAGTAAAACCGGATAGTATTGCTAATGAAGAAGCAAAAATTCAGGTTGCAGATGGCGACGAGGTTATACAAATGACCCGTATGGGTAAATTGATAGCCAAACATATGGTAGATAGCGTTTCAACATCTGCTCATGTGCAAAGCTTTATTGAAGTTGATGTAACCAATGTGGTAAATTGGCGTAATAAGGTAAAGGATGCTTTTGCTAAAAGAGAAGGAGAAAAACTCACATTTACTCCCATTTTTATGGAAGCTGTAGCTAAGGCATTAAAGAAATATCCGTTGATGAATATCTCTGTAAATGGTGATACGGTAATCAAGAAAAAAAATATCAATGTTGGTATGGCTGCTGCCCTTCCTGATGGTAATTTAATTGTTCCTGTAATCAAAAATGCAGACCAATTGAATTTGGTAGGCATGGCAAAAGTGGTTAATGATTTAGCAAAAAGGGCTCGCGAGAATAAATTAAAGCCTGATGAAATTCAAGGCGGTACCTATACGGTAACCAATGTGGGTACTTTTGGTAGTGTTTTTGGTACGCCAATTATCAATCAGCCTCAAGTAGGTATATTGGCATTGGGTGCTATTCGTAAAATACCATCGGTTATAGAAACTAGTGAAGGTGATTTTATTGGTATTCGCAGCAAAATGTATCTATCGCATAGTTACGATCACCGTGTTGTGAACGGCGCTTTAGGTAGTATGTTTGCAAAATATATAGCCGATTATCTTGAGGCTTGGGACGTAAATAGAGAGGTGTAGCCAAACTTTGTCGTTACTCCATTTGTATTGATGAATTTCCTTTTGTGATTTAAAGCATAGTGAAGCAAGATGTTTTTTGGTTTGATGTCGCTATGGGTAAATTTAAAAAAGTTACGCAACGTTTTGTTTTGAAATGATTTTGTGAGGCTATATACCTTTTCTAATCCATGTACTACAGCTTGATTTGTATATTTCTTAATTTTTACGGAATAAATTGGGGTTTTGATAAAAATATAAGTGACAAATTATCAACTTTGGTATTAACAGTTTGCTAACATTTACATTTGTTTAATGGGTATATATTTACGGGTATATATAACCACCAATGTTTGCATTTCAAAGACTGTTATACCGCATAATACATACGCTTTTCTTTTGTTTGTTTTTTCTATCTTCATTCATATTGGTTTCACAAAAAACTGTAAACAATGAGGAAGACAAAGGAGCTATAAAATTATATATTGACTGTAATTGTGATAAAAATTTTGTGCGTCAAGAAATTAAATTCGCTAGTCATGTGCGTGACCAAGGTTTAGCAAACGTTCAATTATTCATCTATGATATAGCCAAAGGCGGTGGGGGTAGAATATATAATTTAGATTTTAAGGGGGCGGGTGATTATGCCGATATTAATGAGAAACGTTCTTACGATACCAATGCGAATATGTCAACTGATAATATTCGAAAAGGGCTCGTGAGGGCTATTAAATCTGGTTTATTGCCCTACGTAATGGCTTCAGATTTAGCTGATAATATTAGGTATCGTATTACAAGCGCCGGATTGGCAGAAAAACAAGATATTGATTTTGATGACCCTTGGAATAATTGGATTTTTGAGGTGTTTGGTCAAGCAAAGTTGAAAAAAGAATCTAGCCGTAAAGAATTTGAATATAAGGTAGGTTTTGAAAGTGATAGGGTGACCGAAAAAATACGCATCCGTACCGATGTTGTATTGAGTCAGGCGACTAGCGAGTTTTTAAGAGATGATGAGACCTTTATAAGTAAGCGTTTCAGGTATTCGGGAGATGGAAGTATTGTCAGAAGTATTTCAGACCATTGGTCAACAGGTATTTTTGGAGGCGCAAGACATGATACCTTTACCAATTTAGACTTTAAATACTATTTTACGCCAGCACTTGAATATAATATCTTTCCTTATCATGAGGTGTTGCGCCGCGAAATTGTTTTTGCCTATAAAATAGGATACTTTCATAATGATTATATTGAACCTACCATTTTTGGAAAAATGACTGAAGGTATTTTTAATCATTCTTTAGATGTACAAGTGCGTTTTAGGCAGCCGTGGGGTAATTTGTATTCGCGTTTAAGAGCGTCTACATTTTTAAGTGATTTTCAAAAGAATAGAGCGCAGTTTTTTAGTAGTGTTTCAGTACGTGTTTTTAAAGGGCTTGCAGCAAAGTTTTCAGGAAAAATGGAGCTTATAGGTGACCAGATAAATCTGCCTAGTGGAACTGCTTCTATTGAAGATGTGCTATTGCAACAAAAACAAATCGCTACCGATTTTGAGGTGAGTTTTAGTGTTGGCCTAAGTTATACGTTTGGCTCTGCTTTTAACAGTATCATTAATACTAGGTTGTAATAAGAGTGTGTTTTTACCATTTTTAAATACCTAATACTCCAAAAGTACTTTTTTATTGTGCAGTCTTTTTAGCTATTTTCTGCTTCAATCTACTGGCATCTAAATTTCTTGGGTCTAAACCATATGCTTTGTCGACATTGCTTTTGGCACTGTCTAATTGGTTCATTTTGAAATATACATCGGCTAAAACCACATAGGGTTTTGGAATTGTTGTATCTACTGTTTTTTCTTTTAACCGATAGGCTGCTGCCAAGGCACTTTTGTAATCTCCCAATTCGGCTTTCATAGTTGCAAAATAGCCCAAAAGAAATGGATTTTCTTTTTGGGTTGCCGTAGTTAATACATCTAAAGAGTCGAGCGCTTTTTCTGGTCCATGTAAGGCATGTAGCATTTCAATATATTCTGCTTTTAGGTAAATTTCTTCAGGATATTTATGGGTTATTTTTCGTAGGTTTTCTTCGCCTAGTTGTAATGCGTTTTGTAAAACATCGCCTGCATTTTGGCTACCCATATCGCGTAGATTGGTGTAGTTTGTAAAAGCAGTATAGACTTCAAGAATACGCTTTTCATCGCCATGAATTTCTGAAGCTTCATTTTCTAGTGCTTTAAAAAGAGCTAAGCGCTCTTCTAAATTTAGCGTTAATCTGGCTAAAACACTTTTGCCGATTAAAAAATTGGGGTCGTATTCAAGGGCTTTACGATACGAATCTTCGGCAGCGGCGTAGCGACCTTCGTCCATAATTTGTTCCCAGCCTTTGTTATATAGATGAAGTGCTTTCGCTGACTTTGTGCTGTAATGAAGCGTTGTGGTGTGTTGTTGGTTACAAGAGAATAGTATTAACAAGATTGAAAGATAAAAACGATTCATAAGAATATGTAGTTGAGGTGATAGATTTTTGTCATGAAATTGATGTTTTTTGAAGCATCGCAACAATAAAGCTAAATTATAAAAAGAAATTGCCATCCTTCTAATTATATTTGCCTAAACAACGACAAGAAAGATGGAATTAAAGCTTACAAGACCAATATGTTTTTTCGATTTAGAAACAACGGGTACCAATGTTGCTAAAGATCGTATTGTGGAAATTGCGATTTTAAAGATATTTCCCAATGGCAATAAAGAAAGCAAAACATGGTTGGTGAATCCTGAAATGCCTATACCTGATGAAGTTACGGCCATTCATGGTATTTCTAATCAGCAGGTGGCCAATGAACCTACTTTTAAAGAATTGTCCAAAGAAATTTACACGATGATAAAAGATAGTGATTTGGGTGGTTTTAATTCTGATCGATTTGATATCCCTTTGTTGGCTGAAGAGATGTTGCGGGCAGGAGTAGATTTTGATATGAAAAAAATGGCTTCTGTTGATGTGCAAACTATTTTTCATAAAATGGAAAAACGTACACTCGGTGCAGCCTACAAATTTTACTGTGATAAGGAATTAAAAGATGCACATAGTGCGCAAGCAGATACCAATGCCACCTATGAGGTTCTTTTGTCTCAATTAGATCGTTATCCCGAATTGGAAAATGACGTCAAAAAATTAGCTGAATTTTCGTCGCACAAACGTACGGTAGACTTTGCAGGTTTTATTGTTTGGGATGAAGATGATGAAGAAATGTTTGCTTTTGGAAAGCATAAAGGAAAAAAGGTTAATGATGTACTTGAAAAAGAACCTGGTTATTTTAGTTGGATTCTGAATGCTGATTTTCCATTATACACGAAAAAAGTGCTGACGCAAATAAAACTTAATAAATTAAATACGAAGCAGCGTTAGTTTATATTTCTGCCACTTTAAAATAGAGTCGTTGCAAGAGGTTTTTGCGTAAAAGGCTTGAAAATACTGAAATAAATAAAAAAATATACATATGAAACTCATTTGTATAGGTCGTAATTATACGGCGCATATAGAAGAATTGGCAAATGAACGCCCTGAAGAACCAGTGGTTTTTATAAAGCCTGATTCGGCAATACTTCCTAAGGAACAAGATTTTTATATACCAGAATTCTCAAATGATGTGCATTATGAAGTAGAGGTTTTGGTGAAGATTAAAAAAGTGGGTAAACATATTAATGAGCAATTTGCCCATAATTACTATGATGAAATAGGCTTAGGAATTGATTTTACGGCACGTGATTTGCAAGCCAAGTTAAAAGAAAAAGGACTCCCATGGGAAAAAGCTAAGGGTTTTGATGGCGCTGCTGTTGTTGGAAATTGGGTGCATAAATCAAATTTTAAGGATTTAAATGAATTAAATTTTTCTCTCATTAAAAACGGAAAAGAAGTGCAAAAAAGTAATACAAGTCTTATGTTATGGCGTATTGACGAGTTAATTTCTTACATTTCTATGTTTTTTACATTAAAAAAAGGTGATATTATTTTTACAGGAACGCCTTCAGGTGTTGGTAGAATTGTAGCAAATGACTATCTTACAGGTGTCTTAGAGGGGCAAACAATATTTACTGTTAAAATTAAATAAATGATATATAGTTTAGATAAAATTAATGAAATGGCTGAAGGCGATGAAGATTTCATTACCTCTGTAATTTCTGTTTTTTTAGAAGAAGTTCCACAAGATTTGGAAGGCTTAGAACAGGCTTTGGTGGCTAATAATTACGAGCAAGTATATCAATTGGCACATAAAATTAAGCCAAATGTAGATCTTTTGGGAATGGAACAAACACGAGCAGCTGCTTTAGAAATCGAAACTTTGGGTAAAAATCGAGCTAATATGGCGGAAATAGAAAAGGTGTTTCCGGTATTGAAAACCGATATTATTCAAGTAGTTGGTGAGCTTAAAAATGATTTCAAGCTCTAATTTTATAAGCATCTATGTTTGCAGAAATTATCACTATTGGCGATGAAATTCTCATCGGCCAAATTGTAGATACAAATTCGGTTTTTATAGCCAAAGAACTCAATAAAATTGGCGTTTCAGTATATCAAATTACTTCGGTACAAGATGATCGATTGCATATTTTAGAAGCGCTTGCAGCCGCAAAAACCAGAGCTCAAATCGTAATTGTGACAGGCGGCTTAGGGCCAACAAAAGACGATATTACCAAACATACTTTTTGTGAGTATTTTAATGATACTTTAGTGCGTGATGAGAAAGTTTTAGCGCATGTTGAAAATCTTTTTGCAAAACATATTACAAACACCAAAATTTCAGACGTTAACCGAGACCAAGCCTTGGTGTTGTCAAAGGCAACTGCCTTACATAATCAATATGGCACAGCCCCAGGTATGTGGCTTCAAAAAGAAGGGGTAGTGTATGTTTCGCTTCCTGGAGTGCCTTTTGAAATGAAAAATTTGATGCGTGATCAAGTTATTCCCAGAATAATGACCGCATTTAAAAGACCGCATATTTTGCATAAAACCATAGTTACCTATGGTCTTGGAGAAAGTGCGATAGCCGAAAAAATTCAGCATTGGGAAACCAATTTACCATCCTTTATAAAACTGGCATACTTACCAAATTTAGGAAAGGTGCGCTTGCGTTTAACAGCTAAGGGTGGTGATAAGGAGTTGATAGCGAAGGCAGTTGACCAAGAGATACAAAAACTATATCCTTTAATAGGAGATCTTATTTATGGTATAGAAGATGATGAAACCTTAGAGAAAGTAGTGGCTAAATTAATGACGGAAAAGCAATTTTCTTTAGCTACTGCTGAAAGTTGTACCGGAGGTGAAATTGCAAAAAAAATTACGGCTTTAGCAGGTGCTTCTAATTATTATAAAGGCGGTGTTGTTAGTTATGCTACGCAAACTAAAATAGAGGTGCTTGGCGTGTCTGAGGTCGTTATTGCTGATCATTCGGTAGTTAGTGCTCAAGTAGCTGAAGCCATGGCTGAAAACGTTAAGTCTTTATTGAAAACAGATTTTGCGGTTGCTACTACAGGCAATGCAGGTCCTTCAAAAGGTGATTCTGATGCCGACCTAGGAACAGTTTATATTGCTGTAGCATCGCCAAAGGGTGTTTTTTCTGAGAAATTCATGATGGGTAATCATAGGGAGCGAGTAGTGCAAAAGGCTGTAAATAAGGCGTTTGAAATGCTGCGAAAAGAAATTTTAAAATTCTGAACTAGAATTTTGTCTGAACCATAAAAAAGATATAAATTTGCATCCTGTTAAAAAAAATCATCGCAATGTCAAAAGTTTGTGAAATTACGGGAAAAAGAGCAATGTTTGGAAACAATGTTTCTTTCTCTATCAATAAAACCAGAAGAAGATTTGATGTAAATCTTTCTAAAAAGCGTTTTTATATTCCTGAAGAAGATCGTTGGGTAACTTTAAAAGTTTCTGCCAAGGCATTAAAGATAATCAACAAGAAAGGTATTTCGGCTGTGATGAAGGAGGCGAAAGCGCAAGGAAAGTTGAAATAATCCAGAAAATTTAGATTACAATGGCAAAGAAAGGAAATAGAATCCAAGTTATTTTAGAATGTACTGAGCATAAAGCATCTGGTCAGCCAGGTACTTCACGGTACATTACGACTAAAAATAAAAAGAACACTCCCGAGAGAATGGAAATAAAGAAATTTAATCCAATCTTAAAGCGAATGACTGTTCATAAAGAAATAAAATAATTTCTGCAATTAGCAGAAAGCTAAAGTATATTAATTATGGCAAAGAAGACCGTAGCAAGTTTACAGACAAGTTCAAAAAGATTGACAAAAGCTATTAAAATGGTTAAGTCTCCCAAAAGTGGTGCATATACATTCGTTGAGTCTGTTATGCCACCAGAAATGGTAAACGAGTGGATCGCTAAAAAATAACAACAAGTAACTGTTGTGTCTAAGCCTCTTTCGCAAGAAAGGGGCTTTTTTTTGAAGTATACTGAAAACTGATAAATAACGGTAGGAGGCAAGTCCTTTTCGTTGTTATAAAGGGTGTTGCTTTAAACCAGATTTATGCTCATTATGAAGTGGCAATGCATAAAACGAGTAAAAAAGCCAATTTTAGTGTTGCATAGCCATAGCTGCTGTACTCAAAAATGATAAAATTAGGGTGCAAAATGCATAATTTGCAGCTAAAAGAAAAAGTCAAGAGGAGTTCAATATTAAAAATACCTACAAGTTCTATATCTTTGAACAAATAGATTATTGTTACTATGAGTTTATTCAAAAATATTTTTTCTTCTAAGAAAAAGGAAGTTCTAGATAAAGGTTTGGAAAAGACTAAGACCAGTTTTTTTTCCAAAATGACCAAGGTCGTTGCTGGTAAATCAAAGGTTGATGATGCTGTTTTAGATAATTTGGAAGAGGTACTTGTTTCTTCTGATGTAGGTGTAGATACCACCTTGAAAATTATTGACCGCATTGAAGCACGGGTTTCAAGAGACAAATATGTGGGTACTGATGAGTTGAACCAGATTTTAAGAGAGGAAATCGCAGGACTTTTATCTGAAACCAATATTGGTGAGGCTGTAGAGTTTGCTATTCCTGCTGATAAAAAACCGTATGTTATTATGGTTGTTGGTGTTAACGGGGTTGGTAAAACAACCACCATCGGTAAGCTGGCTTATCAATTTAAAAAGCAAGGCTTGAAAGTGGTATTAGGTGCCGCTGATACCTTTAGAGCAGCAGCAATTGATCAGTTACAGGTTTGGGCTGATAGAGTTGATATTCCTATTGTTAAGCAAAGTATGGGCAGTGACCCCGCATCTGTAGCTTTTGATACCCTTAGTTCGGCTATGAATCAAAATGCCGACGTGGTAATCATTGATACCGCAGGACGACTTCATAACAAGGTTAATCTGATGAACGAGCTTTCTAAAATTAAACGTGTAATGCAAAAGGTTGTTGATGATACGCCGCATGATGTATTGTTAGTTTTAGATGGGTCTACAGGGCAAAATGCTTTTGAACAAGCAAAACAATTTACCAAAGCTACTGAGGTAACTGCTTTAGCTGTTACCAAACTTGATGGTACAGCAAAAGGTGGTGTTGTGATTGGTATTTCTGATCAATTTCAGATTCCGGTAAAATATATTGGAGTAGGAGAGGGTATTGAGGACTTACAAGTTTTTAATAAACATGAGTTTGTAGATTCGTTTTTCAGCTTGTAATTTTTTTGTTGAAGTTAACTTGTAGTACTATCCCTTAAACATACTTACCATGAACCAAAAAAACGTTATTTGGGTGCTTATTCTTTTATGCATTAGTTGTCAAACACCAAATACTACATGGAAATCACTCCTTGTTGATAATTCTTTAAAAGGATGGCATACATTTAAACATGATGGTGTGTTGAAAGGTTGGGTAGTTGAAAATGATGTTTTAGTTTTTAACGGTGTTTCTGATATGGAGTCTGGTGAAGGCGATGCCAGTCTATTATCAGATAAAATTTATGGTAATTTTGAAATAAAATTTGATTGGGAAATTATAAAAGGAGGCAATAGTGGTTTTATGTGGGGCGTGCAAGAAGATGAAAAATTCAATTACCCCTACCAAACAGGGCCTGAAATTCAAATTTTAGATCATGCTATATATGAAAAACCAGAAACCGTTCTTGGTGGTGAAATAGAGTATCAGAATGTAATGGCTGATTTGGGCGTCTACAAACACTACATTGGTGCGTTATATGATATGTCTGCACCAAAAAGAATTGATGTAGCCAACCCTGCTGAAACATGGAACTCTTATCATATAAAAATTGATTACAAGGCCAATAGAGGTGAGGTCATTCTCAATGATGTTTTAATAAATTCGTTTCCGCTTTATGGAGCAGAATGGGATGCGATGTTAAAAAAGAGCAAGTTCAGTAAATCAGAAGAAAGCCCTTATCTAGGTGATGCTAGATGGTATGATTACGGAAAATTTAAAAAGGGTCGTATATGTTTTCAAGACCACCCAGGTAGCGTTTCTTTCAGAAATATAAGAATCAAAGAACTTGAGTAGGTGGAATGCATATCAATATTCTTATCTTAAAATAGATAGTGCATATGTAAAAAAGACAGTTTTTGCACTATTGTTACTAATTGTTAATAGCACTTTTTCTCAGCTAACACATCCTAAAGCTAGTCCTGCAGCTACGGTAATACAAGAGGTAGGACTTACCACTATTACAATAACGTATTCGCGCCCCACAGTTAGGGGTAGAAAAATTTTTGGTGATTTGGTGCCCTACGGAAGAATTTGGCGTGTAGGCGCCAATGCCAGTACAAAAGTCACATTTGATACGCCTTTTAATATTTTAGGTAACCATCTACCAGCGGGTACCTATGCCTTGTATGCTTTTCCTGAAGAGCATGAATGGACGATTGTTTTTCATAAGAATTTAACGCACTGGGGTGATGGTCGTAAAGCTTATAAGGCCGAAGAAGATGCTTTTAGGGTTAAGGTAAAGGTGGTGAATACACCGACTTTCCAAGAGAATTTTTTAATCAGTTTTGACGCTATTACCCATAATCAAGCGGTAATGATATGGCATTGGGCACATACTCGCATAGAAATTCCTATTGAAGTAGCCACCAAAGCCACTATGGAAAAACAGATTGCTACAAAATTAAATGAAAAACCTACAGCGCAAACGTATTATGAAGTAGCACGCTATTATGTAGAGCAAGAAATGGAATATGCAAAGGCGTTAACATACCTCAATAAGGCTATTGCAATGAAAGGAGATACCTATTATTTTTATCGTGTTAAATCGTTAGCCGAAGCTGCTCTTAAGAGGTACACTGCCGCCATATCATCAGCGAAAAAATCACTCAATTTGGCCGCTGAACAAGGAAAAGATGAGTTTGTTCGTATGAATCAAAAAAGCATTGTGCTTTGGCGTGAAAAACGTAGAAAAGCAAATTAAATCTGTTTTATGAAAAAGTTACTTTTAATCGTATGCTGTAGTTGTTTTTTTTATTGTAAAAGGGAACAAAACAAGGAACAAGTTGTGCTTTGGAAACCTTATGATGATGCTACAGAGGTTGCTGCTAATAAAAATCATGAAATACCAAGAATGCGTTACAAGCTCATTCAATCAAAGGTGTTGGACAAGAATACCGTGTTTTTACCTTTATATGATGCGGTTTCAACATTTTCAGAAACGGAATATCAACAGTTAAAACCACTCATTTTAGAGCAGAATATTCCCAACATTCAAAAGCATATTCAAGAAGGAAAATTAACGTATGAAAAGCTAGTACTTTTTTATTTACATCGCATGTATACCTATGAACTAAACAATGCTACAACCTTAAATACTGTCATTGCCTTAAATAAAAATGTACTTATAGAAGCTCGAAAAAAGGATAAGGAAAGAAGAGCGGGTATGGCTGGTAAACACCCCATTTATGGAATGCCTGTTTTGCTAAAAGATAATATTAACACGGCTGGAATGAACACGACTGCTGGTGCCATCGCTTTAATGAACAATGAGGTTGATGATGCTGTTATTGTCAAACATTTGAAAGAAAATGGAGCGTTAATTTTAGGAAAGGTAAATTTAAGCGAGTGGGCTTATTTTTTGTGTGATGGCTGCCCCGTTGGCTATAGTGCTGTTGGTGGTCAAACATTAAACCCTTATGGACGAAGGGTTTTTGAAACCGGAGGCTCTAGTTCAGGTAGTGGTACTGCGATGGCTGCTAATTATGCTGTGGCAGCTGTTGGTACCGAAACTTCGGGTTCTATTCTGTCACCAAGTAGTCAAAATTCGGTAGTGGGACTAAAGCCTACAATTGGTTTATTAAGTGGAGCGGGTATCGTACCCATATCTAGCACCCTTGATACGCCAGGGCCAATGACCCGAAATACCATTGATAATAGCATTCTGTTATCGGCTATGATGGGTAATGATACACAATCTTCGCAACAAAATTATGCAGAAATTGCAGCTGCTGGTTTGCAACCTAAAGCTTTTGCGGAAATGCGTTTAGGAGTAATGACTATTTTACTTGAAAGCGATACATTGTACGGTAACACTGTTGAGAGATTAAAAAAATTGGGTGCAAAAATTATTGAGTTTACCCCTCCAAAAGTAGAACTTGAGGGTTTTTTAAGCATTTTGAATATAGACATGCGCAATGACCTTCCTGCGTATTTAAATGAGCATGTAAAAGATACGAAGGCGGTTACAATAACTTCTGTAGCCGATGTTATCGCATTTAATGCTGCTGATTCTTTGGTAAGAATTCCCTATGGACAAAAACGGTTTGAGGGTATTATGGCCGATACAACTTCTAGCAGACAATTAAAGGATATAAAGAAAACCCTAGAGAGAAACGGACGATTATACTTTGATAAGGCGCTTGATACATATAATTTAGACGCTGTTTTGTCTATTAATAATTATCATGCGGGCTATGCTGCTGTAGCGAAATATCCCGCACTAACGCTGCCAATGGGATATCGAGAAACTGGGGAGCCTGTGGGTTTAACTTTTATAGCAAAACCGTACAAAGAAGTGCTATTATTACAATTAGGGGCAGCATTTGAAACGGAATTTTGTGTGCGAAAGATGCCTGACCTTTATCATTAAATGGTTAGTACTAATTTTTGCTGCACTAGTAGTAGAGAGAAGTTTGCGGGTGTATATCTGAGGTTTACTTTTTTTTGTAATTTTAAAGCAATAGGAACTTCCTATGAGTTCTTGAAAAATGTATCACTATGCGTAAAAAAAATGTATTTGTTGCCCTCTTGGTAATTTCGTTTTTAGGTTGTGATGAGGATTTTAAGCAAGGAAGTTGTGATGATGGCTTTTATGAACAAGCTTTACCTCAGGGTGGTACGTATTGTGTGCCAATAAACGACCAAAAAATAATTGAAAACCCTATTCTCAGTGCTGATTTTGAGGAGCCTGCGTTGTAATAATCAAGAAAAAAAGACGGCTGCGCTGAAAGAAAAAAGAACAGAGACGCTTGAATGTCCTGTTTCTTGATTCTTGAATTTTCTCTCTGCTCTCTTCCTTTTTAACCTAGTGCTTCTAAGCAGATGCAAATAGGTAATTTGAGTTTACAGCAATAAATAACCTCGAAATCGCGGCATTCATAAAGCATGTTGTATTTTTGCATTTCCAAAAATATGTTATGCGAACAAAAACGCTCAAAAAGAATAAAATCAACGTAGTTACTTTAGGATGCTCTAAGAACGTGTATGACTCTGAAGTGCTCATGGGGCAACTGCGAGCCAATGATAAAGAAGTAGCGCATGAAGAGGAAGGCAATGTGGTAGTTATTAATACCTGTGGGTTTATAGCCAATGCTAAAGAAGAGAGTGTAAATACCATTTTAGAATACATTCAAAAGAAGGAAGCTGGTACCGTGGATAAGGTTTTTGTAACGGGTTGTTTAAGTGAGCGCTATAAGCCAGATTTGGAAAAAGAAATCCCCAATGTTGATGCTTACTTTGGTACTAGTGAATTGCCCAATTTATTAAAAGCACTAGGTGCTGATTATAAACATGAGTTAATAGGTGAGCGCTTGACAACAACGCCTAAAAACTATGCCTATTTAAAAATTGCTGAGGGTTGCGACCGTCCTTGTTCTTTTTGTGCTATTCCTATTATGCGCGGGAAGCACCGAAGTAAAAAAATTGAAGACTTGGTTACTGAGGCTGAAAAATTAGCAGCCAAAGGCGTTAAAGAACTTATTTTAATAGCGCAAGACCTTACTTATTACGGGCTTGATTTATATAAAAAACGAAATTTAGCAGAGTTGCTTGAAGCTTTGGTGAAAGTAGAAGGTATAGAATGGATTCGTTTGCATTATGCTTTTCCAACAGGTTTTCCAATGGATGTTTTGGAGGTGATGAAAAGAGAGCCAAAAGTGTGTAATTATTTAGATATTCCGTTACAGCATATTTCAGATAGTATTTTAAAAAGTATGCGTCGTGGTACTACTCAAGCAAAAACAACAAAGTTACTACAAGACTTTAGAGCCATTGTGCCCGAAATGACTATTCGCACAACTTTAATTGTTGGATACCCAGGAGAAACAGAAGAAGATTTTCAAAAACTAAAAACGTGGGTAGAAGAAATGCGTTTTGAGCGTTTGGGCTGTTTTACCTATAGTCATGAAGAAAATACCCATGCCTATTCTTTAGTAGATGATGTACCTGAAGAGGTAAAGCAAGAGCGTGCCAATGAAATTATGGAGATTCAATCACAAATTTCATGGGAATTAAATCAGCAAAAAATGGGGGAGACCTTTCGCTGTATTATCGACCGTAAAGAGGGTGATTATTTTATTGGAAGAACAGAATTTGATTCGCCCGATGTTGATAACGAGGTGTTGGTTAATGCTGCCGAGCACTATTTGAAACAAGGTGAATTTGTAAACATAAAAATTACCAAAGCAACCGATTTTGATTTGTATGGTGTTCCTGTAGTATAGTGGTTTATGGCGTTGCTTTAAGCTCAGTTTTGATTCACTTTTTTGGTAAGTCGATGAGATTTAGTGTTTTTCAATACAGCTATAAAAAGTGGGTTTACCACACAATTCGTGGTGAAAAAACTGGCTAACTTAAATTAATTCTTATTTTTAGTGTTCTTACCAACCAAAATAGAACACTATGATATTTGTATTAGCATTAATACTATCGCTCGCTTTAATTATTGTGGGTATAGTACGTTTTAAAATTCACCCTTTTTTTGTGTTACTAACTGCAGCCATTATGTACGGGTTTATTACCGGAATGGAAGTCTCACAAATAATCGATGCCATCAATGGCGGTTTTGGGAGTCTCATGGGTAAGATTGGGCTCATTATTTTCTTTGGCGTCGTTATCGGAACTATTTTAGAGAAATCAGGAGGAGCAATGGTTATTGCTACAAGACTCATTACATTAATAGGTGAAAAATCTATTCACTTGGCCATGATGCTCACGGGCTATTTGTTATCCATTCCTGTATTTGCTGATAGTGCGTTTATTATAATGAACGCTTTAAATAAGGCCCTTTCAGAAAAGGCAAAAGTATCTTATGCAGGCACTACTGCTGCCTTAGCTTTGGGGCTTATGGCTACTCATGTCATGGTACCGCCAACACCGGGACCCATTGCTGCGGCAGGCATTTTAGGGGCAGAGCTAGGTAGTGTCATTCTTTGGGGCTTACTAATTAGTTCATTGTCTTTAATTAGTTGTTTCTTTTTCGCTAAAAAAATAGCCGCCAAAGTGCATGTACCCATTGTTATGGAAACTTCTGGTGATGCGCTCCACAAACCAAAGCTTTCATTATCTCTACTAGCTATATTGATTCCGATTGTATTGATAATTGTAAAATCGGTTTTTGATTATCCTTCACTGGATTTACAAACATCACCTATATATCCTGTAGTACATTTTTTAGGAAGCCCTGTTATAGCTTTGCTGGTTGGGGTGTTACTATCCTTATTGTTGCCTCAGCAATTGAATGAAAAGGTATTTTCTGCTACAGGCTGGTTTGGTGATGCCGTGCGAATTTCAGCTCCCATTATCTTAATTACGGGTGCAGGGGGTATTTTTGGTGCAATGCTGCAAAATTCAGGTATAGCCGATTTTATTGCAGCTTATTTTTCAGGAATGACTATCGGAATTTTTCTTCCTTTTTTATTGGCTGCTTGTTTAAAAACTGCCCAAGGCTCATCAACAGTGGCTTTAATTACTACCGCTTCAATAGTAGCGCCTATGATGCCTGCCTTAGGTTTAGATGATGCTTTTTTACGAACCATGACGGTTTTAGCCATTGGTGCAGGTGCTACAGTTGTATCGCATGCTAATGATAGTTTCTTTTGGGTGCTAACACAACTAACAGGTATGGACGTTAAGCAAGGCAATCAGGTGCATACCATGGGTACGTTGGTATTTGGTGTTTCTGCCATTATTATCTTGTTTTGTGTTACCCAACTTGTGGGCTGATTTTTTTAAATACCCAGTTTGAGCAAACAAATAGCTATTTGAAGCAGGGATACTCCGCTTTGGCTAAATTTTCATTTGGGTTTATAGCACTTATGAAGCTAGATTTTTCTTTTGCCACATGCTACTAAATAGTAAAAATAACACTCCACAAAGCAACCATGCGGGTAGGGTTACAAAAGATAGAAATACATCAAATTGTAGGGATATAAAATAGAATAATCCAAAACTGATAGCCCATGCAAAGAATACCGCCTTATTAAATTTTATCTGCGCCTCTTCGGCATAGTTTTTTATGATACCTGCTTTTTTATGGAAAAAATGTTCAAAAACAATGATAGCTCCAAAGGGTGCAAGAATGAATCCGTATAAAGCAACAAAGCCTAATAGTTTCATCGCAAAAGCAGGAAACAAGCCAGCAATGGTAGCTACGGTACCCGCTAAAATAGTAACCCAAAAGGTAGACACTTTAGGCATGATGGCTTGAAATGCGAGCCCTGCTCTATAAATGGTTGGGTTAGCAGTGGTCCATCCTGCCAAAACAACGGCGATAATACCAAATATTCCTATGGCGTTATTGGCTAAGGGGCCTGGGGCAACTGGTGGTGCTTCTCCATTAGATAAAAAGGTCTGTGCTTCGGGTGATTTTAAATAAACCGCGTACAGTAAGGCTGCGGCAATCCATGCCATATAATGGCCAACGTACATGCCAGCAGCAGTTGTCCACCCTGATTTTGGATTTTTGGCAAATCTAAAAACCGATAAGTCAGACATGCCTACATGCATAGCAGCATTGGCAAACCATGACCAAATTACAACATGCCAAAAAGTGTATTTTAATTGTCCAGGGAAGGGCTCACTGCCTTCTCCCCAGATATTCCAAAAGTCAGAAAAACTTTTTACACCCAATTGATTTAACGCTACAAAACCACAAGCTAAAAAGGCTAGTACTATTACAGGTGACATCCAATTGGCGGCCTTAGAAACGGTGTCGTATCCTTTTGAAGCAATTAAAGAAATAACAGCTCCAATAATGATAACAATAATCACCCAAGTAGCCCCGTTAGGCATGGTGTCAGTAAGTTTGGGCATTTCCATATCAAAAGGAATACCTACTGCTGTAGCTGAAACCGTTATCATGGAGCCTGCAAGAAAACAGAATAAGATGCCGTTTGCTAGGTTATAACCAATCACTAATTTTTTACCACATATTTTTTCTAATTGATAATATAGGGTTAATCGATTTTTAACGGCTATTTCAGCAGTTAGAAAACGCCAACTTAGTACTGCTAATAAATTACCAAGTAAAAGACCAACAATTAAATCAAAGGCACTGACCCCAGCTGTTAAAAATAAGGGGCCAATCATAAATTCAGTTCCTGCGGCGTGTTCACCGGCATACATGCCTAAAAAGCTTTTCCAGCCTTTTAATTTTGATTGAGGAACACGTTCTCTTTCAAATTCTCCGCCTGCATTTTGTACGACTTCTTCATGGGTTTTATTTTGGCTCATAGGGTTGGTTTTTTAGCGAATAATAAATGGTCTATGTTTTTTTAAGGAGTAATTCTTTTTTAAAAAATTTGGTGCTAAAGTGATATCTGAGATAACTAGGGCAGCACCTAAAGCCGAACCTAAAGAAGCATCAGTGGTTCTCAGTTTCATGGCATTTAAATATAAGGATAGCATTGTTATATACACATCATTATCACTGAAGCCTCCGTCAATATACAGTCTTTTAATAGCACTGTCTCCTACGGCTAATTGAATGCTTTTCACCTGTAATAGCACCAATTCTAGTAAGAGTTGATGGTAAGCATACTCAAACTGGTCATAGGATATTTTGGTTTCTTTTGGCATATTTTCAGCAGTAATACTCTGCCATTTAAATACAGGAGTGAAGTCTTTTTTAATTGCAAAAAATATGTCGGAATCAAATCTCACCTTCTTATGATAATCAGCATTAACCTTAAAATGTTGGGATAGTACTTTTACCTGAATTTTATATTCATTACCTAAAAATAAACGTGATACTTTTACAGGACTTCCATCAATACGCATATTAAAAAGGCAGTCGTTTTTTATGTCTGTTAAGGTTAATGTCCCTTTGTGAAAAGGATTTATGGCAATGCTCCATGTACCTGTTGAAACCAATAAAAAAGGTTTGGTAATACTACGAGCATAGGGTATTAATGCAGCAGAGCTATCATGAATTCCGGGGCCAACGGCAATAGGTTTGCCTTTGTAGTCTACATGAATGGTTTTTCTTGAAGAGACGATAGGGGCTAATTTTTTAGCTATCTTTTCTTGATAAACCCAGTGGTGGTAATCATTTTTTTCAAAATCCCAAAGTAGGGTATGACATCCAATGCTGGTATATTCACTTACTGCAATACCCGAGAATAGATAACTCAGGTATTGGGGTAAATGTAAAGCATACTTTATTTTTTCAAAGGTTTTTGGTTGGGTATATTTTAGCCAGTATAAATGTATGCCTGTATTTAGCATGCCTGATTTAGGAGAGCCAGTTACTCGTGATAGCTCGTATTCATCACCGTATTTAGCATAAAACGAAGTGTAAACTTCATCTTTTAAAGGCTTCATATAGTTATAAAGCGGTGTAAGTACGTTTCCATTTTCGTCAATATGAACCAAACTAGCACCGTAAGATGAAAAATTTAGCGCAACAATATCAAATTCAGGTGCATTCAGCATGCGGTCAAATGTTGCTCTTGCCCAATTAACCAACGCAACAAGGTTTTCACTAGGGTACCCATCTTCATCAGCAATTTCATCAAAATGAGCATATTCACGGTACACCTCATGACAATTAGAATCAAAAAGAAAAAATTTCTTGTTGGTTCTGCCAATATCGAATATAGCGGTTACTTTGGTTTTCATTTTGACATGCTTATAATCCTGATGCTACCGAATTGGCACCGCGCTCGTTAATAAGGTTTTTTCTGATATGCATAGAACGATAAGCACTAATGGGATGTAGAACACCGCCACTAGTTAAGCGTGCTTGTGCAATTAGTGGCCTCACATCAGTTCTATACGCATCTTGAAGAATTTCTTGACATTGTACAACATCATTATTTAATTGCGCTTCGGTAAGTGATTTTTGGTCTACTAACAAGGCTTTAGCATACGCCTCTTGAATGGCTTCTAATGATTGAATAAGGTCTTCTAAAGGGTCTTTTATATTATGGCTAGCATCAATCATCCAAGCAGGGTAAGGGTTCTGTGGATTATTTTCCATTCCATAAACCAATGCATTAAAAATAAGAAAAAGCGCATAAGGTTTTATACTACCCACAGTGACATCATCATCACCATATTTACTATCATTAAAATGAAAACCACCTAGTTTGCCCTTGAGCATTAGGGTAGCAACAATCTGTTCAATATTTGTATTGGGTAAATGATGCCCAAGATCTACTAAGGTATAGGCTTTGTCTCCGCAGCTGTTGGCCAACATGAATGAGGTACCCCAATCTTGAATTACCGTACTGTAAAAATTAGGCTCGTAGGGCTTGTATTCAATAAATAGTTTCCAATCATTTGGGAGGGTTTTGTAGATTTCGATAAGGCTATCTTGTGTGTGTTGCAATGCTGTTTGAAAATTAGTTTGCCCTGGGAAATTTGCCCCATCGGCAAGCCAAACTGTAAGACTTTTAGAACCTAGTTTATCGCCAATTTTTATGACCTCTATATTATGTGCTATTGCCTGTTCACGAGCAGCTTTGTTTGTGCTTGATAAGGAACCATATTTGTAGCTTTCAGCGGCATTTTTTTGATCTTGAAAGGTATTGGAATTCACCGCATCAAAAACAATATCATGCGATGCTGCTAATTGATTTATAGCAGTATAGTCCGTAGGAATGTCCCAAGGAATATGTAATGATATGGCGCCAGCAGTTTGGGTAAGAGCATGAAGAATACCTACATCATCTATCTTTTGTTCTAAACTCGCAGGCTCACCTTGAAAACCAAAACGGCCAAAGCGGGTACCTCCGGCGCCTAAAGCCCAACTGGGTATGGCTACTTGAAAATTTTGCAGCTTTTGGAGTATCGCATTTACATCATGACCTTTGGCTGAAATTACTTGCGATAAAAAATCAAATTGGCTCGCATGTTCTGCCTTGTTTTTTTTGTTATAGTCTTGAATCTGATCTTTACTTATTCTCATTAATATGCTCTTAAAATTTATTTAGAAATAAACTTTTGCAAACCAAATTATTTGCAGAAGCCTGCCATAAAAAAACAAAATCAAACGATTACCTTACAAAGGCATTTGCCATACCACCATCAACATTAATGATGTTTCCAGTGGTTTTATTTAAAATGGCAACACAGGCAAAAACGCCGTTGGCAATATCTTCAGGGTAGATGATTTGGTTCAATAGATTGCGTTTGGCATAATGAGCGGGAAGCTCGTCAACAGTGATTCCATAGGCTTTAGCACGACCTTCGGCCCAGTCACCTTCCCATATTTTACTTCCAACAATAACCCCGTCAGGGTTTACGGTATTTACACGTATTTGATCACCTCCAAGTTCTGCAGCTAGCAGGCGAGCCATATGTTGCTGGGCTGCTTTTGAAGTGCCATAACCTATATTGTTTGGGCCAGAAACTAATCCGTTTTTACTTGCGATACTTATAAAATCACCACCTAAGCCTTGTTTTCGCATTATAGCAACAGCTTGTTTGGCTAGTTCAAATTGTCCTTTAACTAGTACATTTTGAAGAATGTCCCAATCTTTTTCAGTGGTTTCTTCCAAGGGCTTAGAAATGGCTAAACCAGCACTATGAACAACGATATCAACACCTCCAAATGCTAAGCACGCTTTTTTATAGGCCGCAGCAATAGAATCACTTTGAGTAACATCACAAACAGCATAGCTTGCGGTATCACCACCAAAGGTTTTTACAGCTTCTTGTAATCTGTCTTCGGCAATGTCAGTTAAAACAACATTAGCGCCTTCAGCAGCCAATTTATCTGCAATTGCTTTACCAATACCACCACCAGCACCTGTAATTAAGGCTACTTTTCGGGATAGCGGTTTTTCTTTAGGCATACGCTGTAGTTTGGCTTCTTCTAATAGCCAATATTCAATATCAAAAGCTTCTTGCCTTGGTAAAGAGGTATATGAAGTAATGGCTTCCGCACCGCGCATTACGTTGATCGCATTTATATAAAATTCGTTGGCAACTCGGGCAGTTTGTTTGTTTTTAGCAAAGCTAAACATACCCACACCAGGATAAATAATAATCACCGGATTAGCATCACGAACTGCAGGGCTGTTGTCTCGCTTATGCTGGTCGTAATAAGCTTGATATTCTTTTCGATATTGTTCAAAAGCTGGCTTTAAGGTGTTTAGAACAGTTGTAGCGTCAGTAAGATCTGCTTGTGCATCTAGTTGTAGCACTAATGGCTGAATTTTTGTTCTTAAAAAGTGATCAGGACAAGAAGTTCCCATAGGAGCTAAACGTTCAAGATCATTACTATTTATAAACTCAAGTACCACGTCGCTATCTGTAAAATGTCCAATCATTCTGTTTTCTGATGAACAAAGCCCTCGAAGCATGGGCATCAGTTGAGCGGCTTTCTCTATTCGTTCTTCCTTGGGAAGGCTAGCAATTTTTTGCCCACCAAAAACACTGCCATTCTCCTCAATTTTTTTCGCTATAAAGGCAGAAGCCATTTCTATAACTTCCAAACTATTCATATAACAGTCATATGAGGTATCTCCCCAAGTAAACAGCCCATGGCTACCCAATACAATACCACGAATACCAGAGTTTTCTTTTAAACATTTTTCTAATTGCAGTCCCAAATCAAAACCGGGTCGTTGCCAAGGCACCCACCCCATAGTATCACCCCAAATTTCTTTGGTAACCTGTTCGCTATCTTTTGCGGCAGCGACTGCAATTAGAGCATCGGGGTGTAAATGATCAATGTGTTTAAAGGGGAGTAAACCATGTAAAGGGGTGTCAATAGAAGGGGCTTTACTGTTCAAATCATAAATGCAATGGTTGAAAAGACCAACCATACGATCTTCATCGTTTAAACCTCCGTAAACATTTTTAAGATTTCGTAGTCTTTTAGTATACAAACCAGCTATGCCAGCTTTGGTAAGAGTGCCAATATCTCCACCAGATCCCTTAATCCACATCACTTCAACTTCTTGGTTGGTAAGCGGGTCTCTTTCAATTGTTTTGCAACTGGTATTACCTCCGCCATAGTTAGTTATTCTCAGATCTGCTCCTAAAATATTTGATCGATATAAAAATAAGGCGACTTGGTCATCACCTAGTTTTTCCGATTTTTTGTCATCCCAGAGATAGTCTACATATTTAAAATTCTGAACTATTTTAGTCATAATTGTTATCTTGAAGGTTTTAATTGGAGCTAAAGTAAAATAGTAAACTAATAATTCTATCCTGTACTGTACTGCAACATCAATTTATTAGTTTTTGAAAATCTAAGGAGAAGCATCCGTTAGTTGTTTTTTATTATGTTGGTAAAGGGTGTTGTATATTTAGTTTTATTCAAAAAAAATGTGATTTTGGCCTTTTGAGCGGATATTTTATTACTTCTTGTGCTAAAAAAATATGTTTACTAAGATAATGTAAGTATCTTAATGTTACCCTAATTCATAAATAGTAGTATCAATACATAATATTTTAACGCGGTGTAATATGGAGATGTTTAAGTATTTTAAAATAGATGAGAATTCAAGAATTCCGAAGTACCAGCAAATCGTTAATGCTATTATCGAGCATATTTCGAATGGAAATATTAAAATTGATGAAAAAATTCCATCTATCAATAGGTTTAGTGAAGAGTACATTTTATCTCGTGATACTGTTGAAAAAGCATATCATATTTTAAAAGAGCGTAAAATAATATCAGCCATAAGAGGGAAAGGGTATTATGTAACACGAACCAAACTATTATCTAAAGTCAATGTGCTTTTTCTTATCAATAAATTGAGCACGTATAAGATGCGGATTTACAATTCGTTCATCAATACCATTGGCGGAAACTCACATACCGATTTACATATTTACCATTGCGATAGTTCACTTTTTTGTGATTTGATAGATAAAAATATTAAAGCGTACGACTACTATATTGTAATGCCTCATTTTAAAACAGACACCTTAAAGCATATTAGCCACACAGATGAGGCAGTGAAAGCAATCAATAGAATAGCAAAAGAAAAACTCATCGTGATGGATAATAATACGTTACATGTTGGGAACGATGTTGTTGAAATTTATCAAGATTTTGAGAATGATATTTACAATGCCTTAAAAGAGGGTTTGTCTAAAATTGTTAAATACAACAGGTTGATATTAGTTTATCCAGAGCAATCTGTATATCCATATCCGAAAAGGATTTTATTTGGTTTCAGAAAGTTTTGTATTGAACATGTTCTTGATTTTGAGGTTATTGAAGAAGTGTACGATGATATTATTTTAAAGCGAGGTGATCTTTTTATTACTATTGAAGAAGCAGATTTGGTCAATTTGGTAAAGCAAATTAGAGATAAAAAATTTAAAAAAGGTACCGATATTGGTGTAATATCTTATAATGATACCCCTTTGAAAGAACTATTAGGAATCACCTGTATTTCAACAGATTTTAAACTCATGGGAGAGACTGCTGCTCGTATGATATTGGATAAAAAGAAAGGGAAAGTGAAAAATCCTTTTAATTTTATTGATAGAGACTCCTTGTAAAACTTAGTTAAACTACTGCTGCTTATTACAAAAGAATAATATTACGACAATTCTTTCTTTTATAGGGGTAAAATAGTATACTCAAAATCCGTAATATTTTCACCTAGTATTTACGATTACGCTACCTAATGTAAGAATTGTACAGGACAGTACAGGATACTGTAATGATTTGGAGCAATTATATTTATAGTGATTAAATGGCACTACTTGTTGTGCTATTAACTAAAAGTATAACCAAAATAATCAATCTAAATCATGGGGATAAAAATGAAGTTTTATTTTAAAGTGTTTCCGCTTTTGTTGGCACTTTTTCTGTGTACTGCTATGCAGGCACAAGATGTTACAATTACGGGTAAGGTTATTTCAGCAGATGATTTACAGGGCTTGCCTGGTGTCAACGTATTGGTGAAAGGAACCACTACAGGTACAGTTACAGATTTTGATGGCAACTATAGTATTAAAGCACCTAATGGGAACAGTACATTGGTGTTTTCGTACATTGGTTTTACTACGCAAGAAATTCCATTAAATGGAAGTAGTGTAATTGATGTTACTATGAAGGAAGACGCTGCTGCCCTTGATGAGGTTGTCGTTGTAGGTTATGGTACACAAATAAAACGGCAGGTAACTGGGTCAGTGCAGACTATTGATGCAGATGACTTAGCTGATTTACCCGTATCTCAGGTAACTCAAAAATTACAGGGACAGGTAACTGGGGTACAAATAAATCAAACAACGGGGAAACCGGGTCAGGGTATGTCGGTAAGAATACGTGGGCAACTATCGGTGTCTGGTGGTAGCGACCCTTTATATGTTATTGATGGTTTTCCTATCTCTGGAGGTATCAATGCTATAAACCCCGATGAAATTCAAGATATAACCATTTTAAAAGATGCCGCTTCTACATCACTATATGGTTCTAGAGCTGCTAATGGTGTTGTAATGATTACAACTAAAAGCGGAAGAGCAGGAGAAACCAGTGTCAGTTTGAATGTATCAACAGGTATACAAAATGTACCGCAAAGAGGGAGAATACAGATGATGGATGCTGTTGAGTTCGCTCAGTTTAAAAAAGAATACTATGAAGACCAAGGGGATCCTGTTCCTGAAATTTTTCAAAACCCTTCACAGTATGAGGGAAAAACAAATGATTGGTATGATGCTCTTTTAAGAACGGCACCGATGCAAAATTATAGTCTTACCGTTACCTCAAATAAAGAAAAATCACGTACTTCAGTAATTGCTGGTTTCTTTAACCAAGAAGGAGTAGTATTAGGTTCAGATTATCAACGGTTTTCTTTACGAGCAAACCTAGATTATGATATATCTGATAAAGTACGTGTTGGCTTCAATATTGCACCAAACTATATTATAGATAATGTACCTAGGACGGATGGTACCAGAGGACAGGGTATTTTGTTCAATGCCTTACATACATGGCCTATAATGCCAATTTATAATCCTGATGGGACGCGTACAGAATTTAACAGATTTCCTGCAAATACAGGAAATATATTCTCTTATGCTAACTGGCTTACTTCAGCAGAGCAAATTAAAAATGAAACTAAAGACATTAATTTATTAACGAATGCTTTTGTAGAATATAAGCCTATTGAAGGTTTGGTTATTAAGTCTAGCCTTAATGCTGAATTGTATAATCGCAAGTATGAATTTTTTAGTCCGTCAACAGCTACATATCGTATAAACAGACCCATACCGACTAATTCTGAGGCCATATGGGAAGACAGAAGTGATTTTTCATGGTTGAATGAAAATACAGCCAATTATTCTAAAGCTTTTGGAGATCATAGTTTTTCACTCTTGGGTGGGTTTACTTACCAGCGGTTTCGTAGAGACTTTAGTAGGGTAGCGGCAGATAATTTTGCTGATGATCGTTTGCCAACCATTCAGGGTGCTGCTAATATTAATAGAGGAGGAACTTATGATCGGGTTCAAGAATGGAGTCTGGTTTCGTTTCTTTCAAGGCTTACCTATAACTATAAAGGTAAATATTTGTTGACAGCTGCCGTTCGTAGTGATGGTTCTTCCAGGTTTGGGGCGAATAATCGATGGGGTACTTTTCCATCGCTATCAGCAGGATGGATTGTCTCTGATGAAGACTTTATGGAGCAGTATGAAGATATTTCCCTAATGAAGCTTAGAGCTAGTTTTGGGGTAACAGGTAATAATAATATTGGTAATTATACACAATATGCTTTAATTAATAATACAGTAAATGCTGTTTTTGGTAATGATTTAGCACCAGGTTCTGCTGTGAGGTCACTTTCAAATCCAAATTTAGGATGGGAAACCACAAAGCAATTTGATGTAGGATTTGATTTGAGCTTATTCAATGATAGAGTTGCTCTGGTGTATGACTATTATACAAAGAACACCACCAACTTATTGTATAATGTTCAGGTGCCAAGAGAGTCTGGTTTTTCTAATTTTAGTGATAATATTGGAGAAATACACTTTTGGGGACATGAATTTGGGGTCAACACAGTAAATACGACTGGAGAATTGAAATGGACAACAAATGCTAATATCTCTTTTAATCGTAATGTGGTTAAATCTTTGGCAGATGGTATTGATCGTGTTTATGGTCCTAGTGGGGCTCATATTACGCAAGTTGGAAAACCTTTTGGGCAATTTTATGGACACCTGTCAGATGGGGTATATTTAAATCAACAAGATTTGGATAGCTCGCCGCAAGTACCAGGACGTTCGACTGTGGGTAGTATTAAATTAATTGATGTAAATGGTGATGGTGTTATTACCCGAGGTGGTGATAATGACGATCGTACTATTATGGGAAACCCTTTTCCAGATTTTACCTATGGTATTACCAATACCCTCAAGTATAAAAACTTTGATTTTTCGGTCATTGGATCAGGTTCTCACGGTAATCAGTTGCTAGTTAAGCACCTTTTTAGTACTACAAACTTAGATGGGGTATTTAATTTGTTGAAAGATGTAAAAAATCGTTTTCGATCTGTTGAAAATCCGGGTGATGGCTTTTATGGAACTACCGTTGGTGGGGGTAATGTAACAGGCATTGAACGTGACTGGATTAACGACCGTTTTGTGGCTGATGCTTCCTATTTTAACATTCGCAATATTACCATAGGGTATACAATACCAAAAATAGAAAAATACTTCAAGTCAGCTCGTATTTATGGATCCATTCAAAATGTATACATTTTTACGAAATACTGGGGTGGGCCAAACCCAGAAATAAGTGTGCAGAATAATGGTCAGGGAGACGGAGGTAACCTTGAAACAGGGGTTGATCTTTCAGGATATCCTGTTCCTCGTATCTTCAATATTGGTTTAAATTTCAACTTCTAAATTGTACGCTGTTATGTTAAAATATATATCACTTTCAATCCATTATAAAATGAAAAAAATGAAAAAAGTTATGCTATTCTTAGGGCTTTTTGGTTTTATAGCCACTAGCTGTGAAGATGAACTTACAATTTTTCCTGAAGACTCGTTAAGTACGCCTACCTTTTTCAAAACCGAAGAAGATTTTACCCAGGCAATAAACGGTGCTTATGTGCCCTTACGACAAATAAACAATCGGGCAAAGCCCTTTTTGGCAGAAATGCATTCTGATAACACCTATTTCGCAAGAAACACAGCTTTCGGAGCTACCGAACAGCAAGAAGATATTGCTGATTTTGCAGTGCCTACTAATAATGGTATTACTGCTAATAGATGGGTTCAGGAGCAGTACATTTTAGATTATCAAATAATTGCAAGAACTAATCAAATATTGGCAACTATTGACGAGGCCGAAATTGATGAAGGGGTAAAAGGTAATGTTAAGGGGCAGGCACTTTTTTTAAGGGGTTATGCTTATTTTGAATTGGCTCAGTTTTTTGAAAGTGTTCCGTTGCATTTAGAACCTGTTTTAGGTCGTGATGATGCTGCTTTGCCATTATCTCCTCAATCAGAAATTTTAGCACAAATAATAACTGATCTTCAAACGGCAATTCCATTGTTACCACCAAAATCTCAGCAAGAAGCCGGCAGAGTTACTTCTGGAGCGGCACAGACCTTACTAGCAAATGTATTTATGTTACAAGAACAATGGGCTGAGGCCGAAACTCTTTTGAAAGCGGTTGTTAATAGTAATGAATACCAATTAATGCCTAATTATGCTGATGCATTTTCAGGAAATTCTGATAACAAAAACAATATGGAATCGGTATTTGAAGTACAGTATAAAGAGGGACCAGAAGGGTTAAACGGTAGTTTTTTGTATAGCTTTTTACCACGTCCTATTACAGCAGCTGAAGTAGGCGCTATTACGGGTACATCAAATCCACAGCCTTTAAATGGTGAAGGAAATAATATTCCAACGCCTGATATTATAGCCGCTTATGAAGATGGAGACCTAAGAAAGGACGCTTCCATTCAATATATTACGGTAAGTGAAAGCTTTTGGTCTGATGGGGTGTATCCCATAATAAAAAAATATGTAGAACCACATTCGTTACATGGTAACCACGGGATGAATTTTCCCATATATAGGTATTCTGAAGTTTTATTACTCTTGGCAGAAGCACTAAATGAACAAGGAGATGCCGATGCGTTAACGTATTTAAATTTAGTGCGTACTAGAGCTGGATTGGGTGATCCTGTAGGTGATTTAAAAGAAGCTATTTTTAAAGAACGAAGAGTAGAATTGGCTTTTGAAAATAAGCGTTGGTTTGATTTGGTGCGTACTGGCAGGGCAATAGAAACAATTACCGCCTATGGCGAACGAATAAAAGCGAACCCTTTTGCATACTATTATCCAGAGGGAGCAGAGCCACGTAGTAATGCGTTTTCAAATATAAGTCTGTACTATGGCTTGCCTGCTTCAGAATCTTCTTTGAATCCTAATTTTTAACATTATTTAAATAATAGTCAAAATGGTATTTCTAAAAAGAGTTTTGGTAATTTTAATGGGTTTGTTTGTGGTTGTTTCTTGCCAAGAAGAACAAGCCAATGTAACCAATGAAAACCTTAATTTAAACCCAAAGTTGGCAAAACTCAAGTTGCAACCGGGTTTTCAAGCAGAGCATCTTTATAGCCCTTCTGAAAACGATCAAGGGTCGTGGGTTGCGATGACTTTTGATGATAAGGGCAGGCTGATAACATCTGATCAATATGGTGCTTTGTATCGTATGGAAATTGCGCCTATTGGTTCGGAAAAGGGAATATCAAAGCTTGAGAAACTTAAAATTCAAACTACTGAGCAAATAGCAGATTCTGTTATTCAAATGGGATATGCTCAAGGTTTATTGTATGCATTTAATAGCCTTTATGTAATGGTTAATCACCGCGGAAACGCTGAGTTTGAAAAAACGAGCGGTTTATATCGATTGCAAGATACCAACGGTGATGACCAATATGATAAAATCACACTTTTAAAAGCTCTAAATGGTGCTGGTGAGCACGGTCCGCATAGTATTATTAAAAGTCCTGATGGTAAATCATTGCACCTCATAGCAGGAAACCATACAGACATACCTGAAATGGATGCCTATCGTTTGCCTAAGGTATGGGAAGATGACAATCTGTTTCCGCAAATTAAAGACCCTAGAGGGCATGCCAATAGTAGAGGAGCACCTGGCGGATGGATTGCAAAAATTGACCCCGAAGGAAAACACTGGGAATTGGTTGGTGCAGGCTTTCGAAATCCTTTCGATATTGCTTTTAATGAACTGGGCGATCTTTTTACCTATGATTCTGATATGGAATGGGATTTGGGAATGCCATGGTATCGCCCAACGCGCATTTGTCATGTAACCAGCGGTAGCGAATTTGGTTGGCGTACGGGTAACGGAAAATGGTCGCCAGCATATCCAGATAATCTTCCGCCTGTACTAAATATTGGTCAGGGTTCGCCCACAAATGTCTCTTACGGAAAGGGTGCTAATTTCCCTGAAAAATACAAGCATAGCTTATTTGCTTTTGATTGGAGTTTTGGAATTATTTATGCTATAGAGCTTCAAAACAAAGGGGCTTCTTATTCTGGTCAAAAAGAAGAATTTCTCTCTGGCTTGCCTTTGCCTTTAACCGATGGGGTTATTGGTCCTGATGGTGCCATGTATTTCATGACTGGTGGGCGTAGATTGAATTCAGATTTGTACAGGGTATACTATGAAAATAGTGACGCTATTGCACAAGAGGCAGGTGCTGTAAAAACAGCCTTGGTTGAAACTGATGAAAATAAAATACGAAGACAACTAGAAGCTTTTCATCAAGGCGCAAAAGAAGGTGCTGTAGCCACCGCATGGCCTTATTTAAATCATGAAGATCGTTTTGTACGTTATGCGGCTCGTATTGCATTAGAGCATCAGCCTATAGTGCAATGGCAGCAAAAGGTTTTTGAAGAAAAGAATCCCATAGCATTTATTCAGGCATCATTGGCGTTGATACGTCAAGGAAATAACCAGCAACGTAATAAAATAGTGCAACGACTTATTCAAACAGATTACAAGAAACTTTCACCTACAGTACAAGTTGATTTGGTGAGAGCAATTGAATTAGCTTTAGCAAGAATAGGAAAACCAAACAGTGCTTTAAATGCTAAAATAGTAGCCTATCTATCGCCAAAATATCCTGCTAATAACGATATATTAAATCAAGTGCTAAGTAAAACATTGGCATACCTAAATGATCCTACGGTTGTTGAAAAAACCTTAGCCTTGTTAGAATCAAAGGAAAGTGCCCAAACAAATGTAATGGCAAATACAGCAACAAATTCTTCTGATTTAATTTTGAGAAACCCCCAGTATGGTATGGATATCGCTGAAACCTTAAAAAACATGCCTCCCGCTCAGCATACTTATTACGGTTTGGTTTTGAGTGATGTAACTAAAGGATGGACGCCAGCGCTTCGTGAACGTTATTTTAAATGGTTTTATAAAGCCTTCTCGTTTAAGGCAGGTAGAAGCTATATTGGTTTTATTGATAAGGCACGAAAAAAAGCACTAGCAAATGTACCAAAGGCTAAAATGGAATTTTACAATGAAATATCTGGCGATTCCTTATTAAGTAAATCAGGTAATGATTTGGTTAACCGTATTCCTCGACCAAAAGGACCTGGGAAAAATTGGAAAGAAGAAGATATCCCCGTAGTACTGGCGGATGGACTTAAAAAAAGAAATTTTGAACAAGGTAAAAATATGTTTGCCGCTACTAGCTGTATTACCTGTCATGCCATGGGTAGTGGAGGGCAAAATATTGGTCCAGACTTAACACAGTTAGGTACGCGTTTCTCGCCTGAAGATATTTTGAAAGCCATTATTAATCCTAATGAGGTGATATCTGATCAATATAATTCGACCATATTTTCACTTAAAAATGGAGAATCTATTGTCGGGCGTTTGGCCGATGAAGATGCTGAAAATTATGTAGTTTCACAAAACCCATATGCCCCTGAAATTACCCGAAAAATTAAAAAATCAGAGGTAGTAGATACACAGTTTTCTACTGTTTCTTTGATGCCTCCGGGTACGATAAATCGATTAAATGAAGAGGAACTTAGAGATTTACTAGCGTATTTAATAGCTGGCGGTGATTCTAATCATGAGGTATTTAAGTAAAAGCGATATTACGGGCTAATAAAAACGTTAGTATGCAATTGTAAATGTGTATTTTTAAAAATGAGATTAAAAGGATGTAGTATTTTGATTTTTAATGGTAAAAACTTTTTTGCTGCCAGTGCTACGTATGCTGGTTTAAATTTAAACCTAAACCAATGTATACAAAAGTGCTTTTTAGTGAGTTTTATATTGGTAATGGCATTGCCTTTATTTGGGCAGTCCAAAGCATTTAAATCTACAACACCATTACGTTTTGAGAAAAAGAAAATCGCTTCAGAAAGTTATGAAACTGTAGGTGTCTTTGATGTTAACAATGATGCTGTTCTTGATATTGTTTCGGGTGCGTATTGGTACGAAGGACCGCAATATGTAAAAAGACATTATATAGGCTCTGCCAAACGCTACGGTGAGTATTATGATGATTTTTCTACTATTCCCTTGGATGTTAACGGAGATGGATTTGTGGATTTTGTTACTGGTGGTTGGTTTGGAAAGCAGTTAATTTGGAAAGAAAATCCTGGAGATACCAGTGAATGGAAAGAACATATAATTGCCCAAGTTGGCAATATTGAGTCTACAAGAGCTTGGGATATTGATGGGGATGGAGTTATTGAAATTGTTCCCAATACCCCAAATGACCCTTTGGTAATTTATCGTTTAGTAGTAGATGCTAATGGTAAAGGAACCAGTAAGTTCCAAAAACATATCATTACAGGAAAACATGGTCATGGTCTAGGTTTTGGCGATGTTAATGGTGACGGTAGAGGTGATTTGGTAGTGCATAATGGTTGGGCAGAAGCACCAGCAAAACCTTTTGAAGAGCCTTGGGAATTTCATCAAGATTTTGAGTTAGGTACAGCAAGTGTTCCCATGATTATTGCTGATGTAAATAAAGATGGTCATGCTGATATGATTGTGGGGCAAGGTCATAGTTATGGTTTAGACAGGTATGAGCAAGAAAAGGGTAAGCCAGGAAAATGGAAAAAACACGGTATAGACCCTTTTAATTCGCAATACCATACTATGGCATGGGAAGATTTAGATGGTGATGGAACGTATGAATTGATTACAGGAAAACGGTATCGTGCGCATAATGGTAAAGATCCGGGAGGTAATGACCCCTTAGGGATGTATTATTTTAGATGGACAGGTGAAGGCTTTAGTAAGCAAGTGATTGATTATGGTGATTATGATAAGGGAAAAGGTACCGGTGTCTTTTTTCAAGTAATTGATATTAACCAATCAGGAAAAAAGGATATTATTGTGGCTGGCAAAGACGGCCTATGTATTTATTATAATAAATGATTTAAAGGATGAAAATGAATTTAAAACGATTTTTAGGAGTACTGTCAGTGATTTTTCTTGTACTCATAAGTGGATATTCTTGCAAACAAAAAAAAGAAACCGAAACTACCAAAAAAGCAGCAGTTAGCATACCAGAAAATGATGGATTTGAAAAAATATTTGATGGTAAAACCTTAACTAATTGGAAAGGAGATACTACCTACTGGCGCGTTGAAAATGGTGCTATAGTAGGTGAAGTTACCCCCGAAACCTTGCTAAAAACCAATACCTTTCTTATTTGGGAAGGGGGAAAACCTGAGGATTTTGAATTAAAATTAGACTTTAAAATTGCGGTATCGGGTAATAGTGGTGTTAACTACCGTAGCGAGCTTTTAGATACTATTCCTTTTGCGTTACGTGGATATCAAGCAGATATAGATGGTAAAAATAGCTATACAGGGCAGAACTATGAAGAACGAAAAAGGGCAACCCTAGCTTATCGTGGTGAAAAGGTAATTATCAATACGCAAGACAATGCAGATAAACCGGGTTCTTTACGAGCTAATGTAGCAAAGAACTGTTGGCAAAGTAGAGAAGTAGTTAGTTCTTTGGGTGAATCAGACGCACTTAAAGCAAAAATAAAAAGCGAAGATTGGAATAGCCTTCATTTGATTATTAAAGGAAATAGTCTCAAGCATTATGTAAATGGTATTTTAATGAGCGAAGTAACGGACATGGATACCATAAATAGAAAATTAGGAGGGTATTTAGGACTTCAGGTGCATGTAGGGCCACCTATGAAGGTTGCCTATAAAAATATTGAAATGAAGCAACTTTAAGTTGTAATTATTAGTATTCCTCCAGCTTCAAAATAGTAGTTTTTACGCTACAAAAAAGGGATAAAAATTCAATTTTTATCCCTTTAAAACTAACTTTAAACTAACTTTAAACTAACTCAAAAAGAAGCTATTAAACTTCTTTGATTAAATTTAAAAAAAATATTCCAAAAGAGTATCCTGTACTATCATGCTTTTTTAAAAAAACACCAAAATTATATACTACTCTCGTTATTCATTAAAAGTGATTTGAAATGGTTAGAAATTTTATACCTAGGTAATAATGAATTTTCCTCATTTTTAAAATGACAGGAGTATAAAAGGGAAACGTGATGCAGCAGTTTTTTTTGATAAAACCAAATTTTACAAGTGTCTGATTAAATTAGTAGGGTTTCAATGATGAAAAAAATACAATCTCTAAGTGTAATTATTACGGTTTTGTTTTTAGCAGCCTGTAGTCCCAATAGCAAAAAGGAAAAATCAGCAAAAGCAAAACGGCCCAATGTGTTGCTTATAGCAGTAGATGACCTTAACGATTGGATTGGTGTTTTAGGGGGGCATCCTCAAGCCAAAACACCGAATATGGATAAATTAGCACGCCGTGGTGTTCTTTTTACAAATGCCCATTGTCAGGCGCCAGTGTGTAATCCGTCACGTGCTAGTATTATGACTTCCTTATACCCAAGTACTACAGGTATTTATTTTCTAAATCCAGATATTACAGCATCCCCTGTGGCAAATAAGAATATTGTAATGCCAAAACGATTTCAGCAAGAAGGATATAATGTTTTTGCTGCAGGAAAACTTTTTCATAATGGAAAGGGAATAAATGAAACCCATATTCCTAATTATGCGGGGCAATTTGGAGGATTTGGTCCTATGCCTAGTAAAAAAATAAGTACTTACCCCGGTCATCCATTATGGGATTGGGGTGTTTATCCAGAACATGATGAACAAATGCCCGATTATAAAATTGCGAGTTGGGCAGTAACGCAGTTGGCAAAAAAACAAAAGCAACCCTTTTGGATGGGTGTTGGTTTCTACCGCCCACATGTACCACAATTTGCACCGCAAAAATGGTTTGACATGTTTCCTTTAGCGGATATTCAACTCCCAAAAACCATTACAGATGATTTGGAAGACATCTCTTCGTATGGCATAAATATTACCAGATTAAAACATGTGTCACCAACACATGAATGGGTTACACAAAATGACGAATGGAAGCCACTTGTACAATCGTATTTGGCCTGTGTTAGTTTTGTTGATGCACAACTTGGTAGAGTTCTTACGGCATTAGATAATGGCGCTTATGGTGATAATACCTATGTGGTATTGTTTAGCGATCATGGCTTTCATTTAGGTGAAAAGGAACGTTATGCTAAGCGTAGTTTGTGGGAAGACGGCGCTCGGGTGCCTTTAATCATTGTGGGACCGGGTATTCCTAAAGGGAAAGTGATTCACAAACCGGTACAATTACTAGATATTTATCCCACTTTATTAGAACTTACACAGCTTAAACCCGATGCTAAACATGAAGGAAACTCCTTAGTACCTTTACTAAAAAATACAATGCAAGAATGGCCTCATTATGCACGAACAAGCTTTGGGCCGGGTAATTATGCTATAGTGTCAGAGCGTTATCGTTTTATTCAGTACCATGACGGATCTGAAGAGTTTTATGATCATAAAAGTGATCCGCAAGAATGGAACAATGTGATAGCTAGTCCAAAATACACTGCAATTATTGCACAACATAGGGCGCAAATACCCAAAGAACAACATGAGATATTAGGGAAAGGATCTACAGGGCACTTGTCATTTGAAGCATCTAAAAAAGAGAAGTTGTAGTTTTAAAATGGCTGGAATGTAAAAGAATACGTTCCTGAGCCAACTGCTAAAATGGTTTCTGTAGCGTTTGATGCTATTATTTTGATTTCAGTGGTTTTTGAAAGCGACGTTTTTCCCTCTTTAATGCGTGATGTATTTGCCGTTGGTATATATACTTTTGCTCTTGTGTTTGCCGGAATTTCAATATTCATGATTATTTTATTTCCTTTCCAGTTCCAAGCAGCGGCTATGGTACCGTTGATGCTTTTGTAGCTACCTTTGATAAAATTCATCTCTTTGCTTATTGCTGGTTTAATAATGATGTTTCTGTATCCCGAATCTTCAGTGTCAATTCCTATGGCATGTTGAAACATCCATTCAGCAACAGAGCCAAAAGCATAGTGACTAAAAGAATTCATTTTGGCATTGATATCAGCATTTTCTGCATCATCTTTGGTATAGCTATTCCATCGTTCCCAGATGGAGGTGCTTCCGTTTTGAACCGAATAGCCCCAACTTGGATATTCGGTCTGTTGAAATATTTTATATGAAATATCATGCAAGCCGTATTTTGATAAGGCCAACATAACATGTTTAGTGCCTAAGAAACCAGTGGCAAATTTGAATCCATTTTTTTCAATTTTCTCTGCCAAGCGCGCGGCTCCTTTTTGTGCCAATTCTTTGGGGTATAAATCAAAATAGAGTGCTAGGGCATAGGTGGTTTGTGTGTCTTCGGTAGTATAACCGTTGGGTGAAATATATTTTTCTGCAAAGGCCTTTTTGATATTGTTATAAAGGGTGTGATACTTTTTAGCATCGTCAGTCTTGTTTAAAGCTGCTGCCATTTCTGCCATTAATTTGGCATCATAACCATAGAATGAAGCTCCCACAAAATCATGACTTGTAGTTTCGTTTACTGCAAGCCAATCGCCCCAATTGTTACCACCGCCAGGTCTCAGGTAGTTGGTACTGGCATCTTCTTGAAATTGCATGAATTTGGTCATTCCTTCGTACATATATTCTAAAATACGACGGTCATTATAGACTTTGTACATAGTGTAAGGAATGATTATTCCGGCATCCATCCATGCGGGAGAATATTGATTGGGTCTAGAAAAGGGAAAAGGGGCAAAGTTTGGGTATGCCCCATACCAACGTTGCGCATCATCCAAATCAATTAAAAACTTGGTCATAAAAGCGGCAACATCAGCGTTGTAGGTGGCAGAACGTATGTAAATTTGGGCATCTCCCGTCCAACCCAGTCGCTCATCCCTTTGGGGGCAATCTGTAGGTACTTCAAAAAAATTGGCGCTTTGGGTGGTTTTTATGTTTTGAAAAAGAGTATTGTTCATGGCATTAGAGGCCTGAAAATTACTAGCATCCGTTTTAATAGAACTCAATACAATGCCTGTAATAGCATCTAAAGTAGGTGTGCCAGGAAAGCCTGTGACTTCTACATATTGAAAACCGTGATAGGTGAATTTTGGTTGCCAAGTTTCTACCCCATCACCCTTTAAAATATAGGTGTCTGTAGCCCTTGCCAATCTAAGGTTTTCTGTCTGTATATTACCATCACTTTTTAAAATTTCACCAAAGCGAAGTCGTATTTTGGTGCCTTTAGGTCCTTTTACTTTAAGCGCTGCAATACCAGCAATATTTTTACCCAGATTAAAAACATAGGTGCCTAGGCTTGGTTGGGTCATTGCAATTGGTTTTAGCTTTTCAACGTTTTTTACCCTAGTCCCAGGGTGTGCCATAAGCTTGCCATTGGGGTAGGTGTACACCTTAGGTGTTTTCCAAGTGCTATCATCATAACCAGCTGTGTCCCAGCCAGAATTTTCTAAACGGGCGTCATAGGTTTCTCCCATGATAATATCAGCCTCTCTTGTAGGGCCTTCATTTGCTTTCCAACTGGTATCAGTAGCTATAATTTCAGAACTACCATCTTCATATTCCAAAAGTACTTGCCCCATAAAAGCAGGGTTTACTCCATAAAACTCCCTCACTTTATCTAAACGAACCAAAAGTGCATACCCAATATATCCCGCATACCAACCATCGGCAATAACGGCTCCAATAACATTTTCACCTTCTTGAATATGATTGGTAATATCAAAGGTTTGGTAGTACAGTCGCTTGTTATAGTCCGTCCACCCTGGTAAAAAATAATCATCACCTACTTTGCTCCCGTTTAAACGGAGTTCATAAAGGCCTAATGCGGTGGTGTAGGCGGTGGCTTTTTTTACTTTTTTCTTTGCAGTAAACGATTTTCGCAAATACCGGGCAGGTGGCAGGTATAGGCTATCGTATTTATCTGTTTTATCATAGCCTACATTATGACTTATGAAAAGCCCTTTCCAGTTTGAGAATTTTAACAATCCCATAGACCAATATGCCGTTGTGCTCCAGGCCGATGCTTGGTTTGTTTCGTCCCAAATCTTTGCTTTCCAGTAATAGGTGGTATTTGATGCTAGTGAAATTCCATCGTATGCTATTTGATTGGTATTGTTGGAAATTACTTTTCCGCTATCCCAGATATCACCATTATTTTTAGCGAGTTTTTCTTTGGAAGAAGCCACTAGAATTTGATAGGCTGTTTGAGACCTATTTCTTCCATTAGCCTTTATAATCCAACTAAACCTTGGCTTTGGGACATCAATCCCCTGAGGGTTTTTGTGATATTCTATGCGGAGCTCAGTGAGTGAAAGTGGTGTTGCCTTTTTATTTTGAGCATAAGAACTGCCAAAAGAAAATAGGACGATTAAAAGGAGAAAAGCTTTCGTTTTCATTGGTTTCTTTAAATGGGTTTATAGCATAATACTGTTTGCTAATATCTTGATCGTGTTATTGCGTATATGGTACAGTGCCCGTTTCGTCTACAGGATACCCCCATTTTTTAATGTACTCCATACCGGGAAGAAATTCATCTCCATGCGCCTTTAATCGTTTTGATAACTGCTGGTCTAAGTCGGCTTGTACGGTGGCGTAATCTGCATTTCCAATTAGATTATTCAGCTGAAAGGGGTCTTTTTTATTATCGAATAATAGCCAAGGGCCGTTTAAATCTCTAGTATAAGTATAACGTTGGGTGCGGAGACCTCTGTATTCTTTTCCCCCGTGTTGTACCCTGTTCCATTGACCAAAAGGTTGTACACAAGTAATTAAGGCGGCATTACCTAGGTGCTCTTTTTCCTTTCCTTCCATATACGGGCGATAATTAATGCCTTCTACGGTTGTAGGGATAGTAGCATTACAAAGCCCTAGAAGCGTGGGCATGATGTCTTCAGAATTTATGATGGCTTTCTTTTTTGCTGCCCTAATATTCAGCCCCAAACCTTCTGGTATACGAAATAGCATAGGTACTCGAATGGATTCTTCATAAGGTTGCTGCTTTTTATAGGCACCATGAGAGCCTAGGAGGTCGCCATGGTCCGCAGTGAAGACAATAATGGTATTATCCCATTGCCCCGTTTGCTTTAAATTAGCAATAAGCTTGCCTATCATATCGTCTAATGCGGCAATGTGGGCATAGTAGCCCGCAAGATCCTTTTTTACTTGTGCTTTCATAGCCTCTGGTACATTTGCGCGAAGTTGAATCTTAGCTGGGTCAAACCGTTGGCGATACGTTTCAGGGGCTGTGTGATAAGGAGCATGAGGTGTGCCATAAGAAACAATCATCATAAACGGATTGTCAGCGGGTTTTCTATCAGTAAGATAATCAATAGCAGTATCCGTTTGTTTAAAAGTGTCATAACCATCCCATATTTTTTTGGTGGGGTTGTCATTGTCATAATAGACCGAATGGTTGTAATTGTGCGTACATTCATTGGCTTTCCAAAAATCGAAACCCTGTCTTCTATTACCTGGAGCAACATTTTGTAGTCTCCCGTGACCGTCTAAATGCCATTTACCAATGTAGCCCGTATCGTATCCTTGCTTTTTTAGCACTTTAGCAATGGTCACTGCATTAGTGTCTAGCTGTACATCATTCATAAATACACGATGGGTTAAGGGGCGCTGTCCTGTTAATAATGATGCTCTAAAAGGAGAACAAACAGGCATGCCAGAGATGGCGTTTTCAAAATTCACACTTTCTGAGGCCAAATAATCCAGATTTGGGGTGCTTACATTGGGGTCTCCAGCATAACTTGTTGCCTGTGCCCGCCATTGATCGGTTAGGAGTATCAATACGTTGGGTTGAGGTGTTTTTTGCGGTTCTTCGGTTTTTTGTTTGTTTTTCGGTTGGCAAGCTACCAGAAGATTTAGTAGTAAAAGGCTAAGAAAAAAAAGGGGTAATCTTAGCGTGGTAATCAAGTGCCGAATTCCCTGATACCTAGCTCGAAAGAGAAATTGTTTTTTTGTAAGTATGGCACGTATCTTAGATGAGGGGTGGTTGATCAGTATCATAATCTGGTCTTGTTTATTGCGTATTGTCATAAATAGCTAAAAAATGCTACACCTAGTTTTTTCTAAAAATTCGCTTTTATTTCAAATAAAAAATTGGTTCTAAATCTACTGAAACAGGACTATTGTCAGCATTGGTTTCCATAAGATTAGCCATATAAGCCCACCATTTTTTGCAAATTTCAGTTTCGGCTATAGCCTGCCATTTTTCTTCAGATTCTATTTCTACATAGCCAAACAAGGTGTTTTTTGCTTTATCAATAAATATACTGTAATTATGAACGCCATGTGTTTTCAATACTTTTTTTAAGGATGTCCATATAGGATTGTGTCTTTTTATATATTCCTCAATTTGGTCTTCGTAAACCTTCATTTTGAATCCTTTTTTTATCATGTTTTTTTTTGTTTTTTACACTCCTGCCACTTCAAAACCCTCACATTTTGAAGTGGAAGAGTGGAAATTCAAATTCTTGTTAAATATATAGTTTACCGTATTTTTATCTATCCTGTACTGTGCTGGTAATTCAGTTAGGTTGATGCTTTGTCAAGAGGAATCAACTTGAAGGGTACGGGTAGAAAAACGGTTGAAATTTTTGGAGTTTTCTTTGTAGGTTTTAGAGTTGAATTAGCTTCACTTTTAGGATAGAATGGATTTTAATATGTTAGTTAAGATTGAAAATTTGTCTGGAATCTCGTCTTGACTTTTTGTATGGGAGGGATAATTAGGGCTTTTGTGCTGTAATGAAGTCATTTTTTTGTTCCATAGCCATAGCTACAGAACTCAAAAATGACAAATTTTGGATACAGAATGAATAATTTGTAGGTAAAAGAAAAGATTTTAAAAATGGAAAGCAGCCAGAAGCTACCTTAGATATGAATGCCACGTTTAAAAATCAACTCAAAAGCGCGCAAAGGCGGTTTGTGAAAGACAGTCCAACTTCGTTGATAATAGAAGATAAACTGGTTGCGAATGATACTACGCAAATGGTAGTGTGGCAGCTTATGACGGTAGCTGATGTAGAAATAGTGAAAGGTGGCGCCATACTGAGGCAAGAGGGTAAAACATTAAAATTAGACAATCTGTCGCATCCAAATATTTCGGTTTCAGTAATTTCGCTCCACCCTGCGCCTTTAGCACTTGATAGGCAAATTAAAAACTTAAAAAGGCTAGAACTACGCATCCCAGCATATTTATTTGAAGAGAAAAGTACAGTTTTAAAAGTGCGACTTTCGGGAATGTGAGGTTATGAACTAGGAACTAAAGAGTGATATGTTTTACGTAAGATTAGTAGTTGGATTTTTTTAGTGTGAAAAACCAATAACTACCCTATTTTAAATAAAACAACCAGCACAGTACAGGATACTTTTTTAAATAATAAGATGTAGCATTGTTTAGGGCAAAAAATCACAGCTACATATAGCTATACATTAACCATTTACAGAAATTTTTATAAGCCAACGTATCGTTTGGCACTTTTTAAAGTGCCAAATATATAGGTGGTTTAAAGAGTATGTTTTATAAATATACCAGTAGTTGAAAATTACTTCTTTCCATATGAAAGAAGAGGGGCAATTTATTTAAAAACTAGGTTTTATTTTAACGATGTAGTTATGTTTTCAAAAGAAATTTTAACCGAAATTCAGCGTAAGAATCATGTTGTCTTCAAAAGACTTTTTGAAGATGTGTACCAAGAATTAGTGGGTCATGCTAATGAGTATCTTTTTGACAGCGGTTTGAGTGAAGATGTGGTGCAAGAAGTTTTTGTACAGCTGTGGGAAAAATCCAATTCTATTCACCTTAAAACGAATTTGAAAGCATATTTATACGCTATGGTAAGGAATAGATGTTTAAATATGTTGAAGGTTGTAAAGATTACTGATAGGTCAAAAATGCTAGAACAAGAGGTTAGCGCTAATTTAAAATATACACCAGAATGGCATCTTGAAGAAGATAAAAATGCACGCTACAAAAAAGTACAGTATGTATTAGCTCATTTACCCGCTAAAATGAAAAAGATAGTCATGTTACGCTTCATCAATAACTATCGCTATAAGGAGATAGCTGAGGAACTAGGGGTATCTACCAATACAGTCAAGACCCAATTAAAACGTGCTAGATTAAAATTTGACGAATTGATAGCTGTTGTTGTATTTTTCTTTTTGAATACTTATTAAAAATCCTCTTTTTATATCAAATGAGTGATATTTTTTGTTAAATGTTGAATTATTTTACTTTTTTTGTCACCCTTTTTAATGATTTGTTTGTCTTACTATAAAGAGATAAACAAAAGCTGTTGTGGAGTTCAAACTCATAATAAAGAAAATTAACAATACACTTACCAAAGAAGAGCAGGAGGTGTTTGATGCGTGGTATAATGAATCCGTAGCACATCGTCTTTATTATAATAAGGCAAAGGAACATTATTTAAAAGGGCTTGATATTCTTCATATAAAGAAGGCATGGAATGAGGTGTCGTTAAAAGTTACGGCAAAAAATAATACCAATTTTTATTTAAAATATGCTGCTGCATTTGTCTTTTTTGTGACTTTAGGTTTCCTATGGTTTTTAAATACAGAAACTAATCAAGTAAAAACGGTGGTGAAACAAGTTAAAGAAGTTGAGCCCAATTCAATTAAAATAGGTACAGATAAAGCAACACTAACCTTGGCTGATGGATCACAAGTTGTTTTAGAAAAAGGAGCTACTTATCAGACAGAAAAAGTTTCAAGTAATGGAGAGCGATTGGTATATAACTCAGGAGAAAAAAGTAAAACAAATATACCCGCTGAAAATGTACTTACGATTCCCCGAGGAGGGCAATTTTTTCTTGTGCTTGCTGATGGAACAAAAGTATGGCTCAATTCTGAGACACAGCTAAAATACCCAGTTTCCTTTTTAAAGAATGAGCCACGAAAAGTGACACTCATATATGGAGAAGCTTATTTTGAAGTCTCTCCAAGTACTGCTCATGATGAAACACATTTTATTGTACAATCAGAGCAGCAGCAGATAGATGTTTTAGGTACCGAGTTTAATATTAAGGCCTATAAAGAGGATGATATTATTGCTACAACTTTAGTAGAGGGTAAGGTGTTGGTTAAAAATGAAAGTGATACTCAAAATCTAACCCCAGGTCATCAAGCTAAATGGAGCCGTAAAACTAACTCATTAAAGCTATCAAAAGTGAATGTTTACGATATAGTATCGTGGAAAAACGGACTTTTTAGTTTTAAAAATCAATCACTAGCAACTATTATGAAAGTACTTTCAAGGTGGTATGACATTGATGTAGTTTTTACTAATGAAAATATAAAGAAGTTGACATTTAATGGTGTTTTACGAAAAACACTAAGCCTACATCAAATATTACATATTATTAAAAATACTAACGAAGTGAATTATGAAATAAAAAACAACACAATTATCATGTATTAAAGCAAAAAAGAAGGGAATGGAGTCTAGAATCGGCAAAATTTAAATCTCCACCCCCCAGATCATTAATTTAAAAATTAATAAACATTCAAATTTATGAAAACTAAACCAAACGGGAGTTCCCTTGGCTCAGCCAAAACGTACCTTCTTATGACCATGAAAATCTTCATTTTTTTCTTTTCAGTACTTTCTTTTGGATTCACTGTTGAAAAGGGATTTTCTCAAAACGAAAAAATCACTTTCATTGCTGATGAAAAGCTATCAATAGAAGAAGTATTGGAAGTTGTAAAAAAACAAACAGATTACAATTTTATTTATAGATCTGATCTTTTTAAAGAAAGTTTGCCTATTGCTATAAAAAAGGGAACTTTTCCTTTAGAAGTGTTATTAAAACGTTGTGAAAATCATACAAATACCAAATTTAGTATCACTGATAATGGGGCGATTTTTATTAAAACTAAATTGAAAATTGAAAATAACACTAGTGTCCAGCAATCGATCAAAGGGGTTGTTTTTGACGGTAATGGAGCTCCATTACCTGGTGCAAGTATAGTAGAAAAAGGAACAACCAATGGTACGCAATCAGATTTTGATGGCAATTTTGTACTAGATGTTGATGCTAATGCCGTTTTGGTAGTTTCTTATATTGGTTTTCTAACAAAGGAAGTAGCGGTGGCCGGCCAGCAGAACATCAATATAACACTTTCTGAAAATACAGCAGCCTTAGAAGAAGTTGTCGTTGTTGGATATGGTACAAAGCGAAAAAAGGACATTATTTCTGCGGTGTCAGTGGTAGATTTAGAAGAGCTTAAAGATGTGCCAGCTTCAACTGCATCAAGAATGTTATTGGGTCAGGCTCCTGGGGTAAATGTAGCATCAAATTCAGGTCGCCCAGGACAAAACCTAAATATCTCTATAAGGGGTTTGGGGTCGCTAGGAGCGGGCAATGATCCTTTATGGGTGGTTGACGGCTTTCCGCTAGAGTCTTCTGTAGGTTTAAACCCTAGCGAAATAGAGTCTATATCTATATTAAAGGATGCCGCTTCAACAGCTATATATGGGGCAAGGGGCTCAAATGGTGTGATTTTAGTTACTACAAAAAAAGGTGTAGCGGGTAAAACTTCAGTTACCCTAGATGTCACTACTGGTGTTCAAAATGTGCCAATAAATAGGAGGGTTGATATGATGAATGCAGTAGAATTTGGTGAGTTTCAAAAATCGAGTTGGATTGACAAATATATTGCAGCCAATGGTAGAGAACCTATGGAAAGTGAAGTGCCTATTGGTATTCGTAATCCTGAAAACAATACCATTTCAACAGATTGGATGGATGAGATATTAGCCAAAAGTCCATTATTTAAAAAATATGATCTCTCCATAGCTTCGGGTAGTGAAAAAACAAAGTCACTCATTACACTAGGTTATATTAATCAGGAAGGGGTTGTTATCAAAACAAATTTTGAACGCTTCAATGTCAGGGTAAAAGTCGATAATAAAATTACAGATAATTTTACCGTAGGACTTAATGTATCAGGATCTCGAACTAATGAACGTGTCATAGATGAAGGAAATAGACATACGCCTCTTGGGCTTGCATTGTGGGTAGACCCCCGTGAGCCGGTCTATAATGAGGATGGAAGTTTTAATGCTTATTTGGGTGATAAGGATACCCCAGGCGATTTAATTTTTAATAGCGCAAACCCAGTACAAATACTTCATGAACAAAAAACCACCCTTAATACCAACAGATTATTAGCTAATGGTTATGCTGAACTAAAGTTTTTCAAAGACTTTAGCTTCAAATCTACCTTAAACGCCATCTTAGAAAATGAAAGGTATAATCAATTCACACCTTCTACTTTGGCTGGTTTTACATGGAATAGACCTCCACCTAATAATGCTGTCCTAATTGAGCGTAATAAAGAAATTTTCAATTGGTCTACAGATCAATTACTATCCTATAATAAGGTGTTTAATGAAAATCATAATGTAAATGTGATATTAGGTTTTAGTTCACAAGAAGAAACAGTACGAGCAATTTCCGGTAATGGATCAAAATTTCCTGATGACGAGGTGCGATTTTTGCAGCAAGCTGAATCCTTGAGCGCGTTTTCGAGTGAATCTAGTTGGAGTTTATTAGCTTATTTTTCTCGATTCAACTATGATTACAAAAACAAATATTTAGTGTCTGCCACCTATCGTAGAGAAGGAAGTTCACGATTTGGGGCAAATAATAAGTGGGGTGATTTCCCGGCTGTTTCGGTAGGCTGGAGAATTTCAGAAGAAGCTCCCTTAAAAGATGTTTCGTGGTTAAATGATTTAAAACTAAGGGCAAGTTTTGGAGCTACAGGAAACAATGATATTGGTAATTATCCGAGTTTGTCAACGCTTTCAACCACCAATTATATTTTGGGAGGAACTTTTCAACCAGGTAAGATCTTGAGTTCACTTTCAAATCCAAATCTCGGTTGGGAAAAATCAGAACAATTCGATTATGGTATCGACCTAACCATGTTCAATAATCGATTAAGTTTTGTGGCTGAATATTATAGAAAAACAACTACTGATATGCTTTTACCTGTTAATATTCCTGTAGTAACCGGCTTTCAGACCACTTTTACCAATATTGGAAAAGTGGAAAATACAGGGGTAGAGCTAGCTCTGAATTATAAGACTAACATTACCGATGATTTAAGGTTTCGTAGCAGTTTCAACATTTCGTTCAATAAAAATAAAGTGCTCGAAATAAACGGTGATAATGACGAAATTAGAACGGGTGGTATTTATGGTGCTCATCACGTTTCACAAGTAGGTAGGCCTATTGCCATGCTACATGGGTTTAGGAATCTTGGAGTATTCCAATCACAGGCTGAGATAGATGCTGCTCCTACTCAAGACGGTGCCGTACCAGGTTCTTTCATTTATTGGGATGCCAACGGTGATGGAGAGGTTACCTATGATTTTCAAGATTTTGTTGAAATAGGTAATCCGCATCCAGAATATGTCTATGCGCTTAATTTGGGATTAGATTACAAGGCTTTTGATTTCAACGTTGTGTTCACCGGAGCGCAAAACTATGATGTTTTTACGCAAATAGAGCATACCACCATGAACATGGATGGTGTATTTAATGTAGAGACAAGGGCAGCACAACGATATAGATATACTACGATGTCTGGTGATGCAGCTCCTACATCTAATTTTTGGAAATGGGAACGCGAGGGTAACAGTTGGTATATTTCTGATGCAAGCCATACCTGGCTACGAAGCTTGTCATTGGGGTATAACCTTCCTCTTAATGAAAACGCATTTCTTGATACTGTGAGAATATATGCCAATGGAGATAACCTTCTCTTGTTTTCGGGTTATGAATATGGTAATCCCCAACCTGATGACCGTAGCGGAATAAGACCTGGAGTAGATGAAACTCCTTATCCCTTACCGAGAACTTTTTCTGTGGGAGCAACATTTAAGTTTTAATCAAAAAAAAAGATATAATGAAAAATATAATTCAATTATTCATAAGCCTCTTAGTGATTTTGACCGTGTCCTCCTGTAGCGATGATTTTCTTGACAAAGACAATCCCAATCAACTAGGGGAAGGCACTTTTTATAAGGATGAAACACAGATTAATCAAGCCATAATAGGTATTTATGGACAGTTACAGAATATTATAGGGAGTCAGTGGCTGTATAGTGAAATGATTACCGACAATACTACCGTTCATTTTGATGAAGGGAATAGGGGTAATGCACCCAATATTGAGTCTTTTGAATATTGGCAATACAACTCAGGTACCGGAAGAATGTATGACCTATACAGAGATATATACAATACTTTGGGGAATATTAATTTAGCGTTGTCTAAATTGGAAGAGGCAGAATTGACTTCTGATGCAAGATCTGGATTTGAAGGAGAACTACGATTTTTTAGAGCCTATTACTATTTTCTATTAACACAGTATTATGGTGATGTGATCTTAGTAACCGAGCCCCTAATAGATCCTAGTGAGGCATTTCAGCTACAACGTTCTCCAGTGGCCGAAGTGTATGTTCAGATTGAAAATGACCTAGATATTGCTGTAGCTTCTTTACCATCAACTGTTCCTGCATCCGAAGTAGGAAAATTGACTAAAGGTGCTGCTTTAACCTTAGCAGGTAAATTTTGGTTGACAAGAAAGGATTACGCCAAGGCTAAAACATTTCTTGATCAAGTAGTAGATTTGGGTCTATATGATTTATTAGGTAATTATGCTGATGTTTTTGATCCTGCTAACAAAAACCATATGGAATCTATTTTTGAGGTACAGTTTCAAGGAGGTAATGACCTTGGCGAACAAAGTGGTTTTATTTATAACTTTTATCCTAAGTTTACCAATGGTGAAGTTACCGGTTTTCCTGGTATAAGTGGTGGTGGATGGAATATCCCTACCCTAGATATTATGGCAGACTATGAAGATGGCGATGTACGTAAAGCTATTTCTATTAGTGAAGGCTATACTGATATGAACACAGGAGAGTTTGTTGCAATTCCTTTTATTGAAAAGTACCATTATGAACATGCCATTCAAGGCCGTCCTGATAATAATTGGCCAATATACAGGTATGCTGATGTATTATTGATGCTTGCAGAGGCTATTAATGAGCAATCAGGACCAAATGCGGAGGCGTATGGTTATATAAACCGGATTAGGGAAAGGGCAGGGCTACTGCCTGTTTCCGGACTTTCTCAGGAAGAGTTTAGAAACGTACTTCTTCATGAAAGAAGAATTGAGTTGGCATTTGAAAACCATCGTTGGTTTGACCTAAGAAGAACCTTAACCCCTACAGAACTTGTCGCCCATTTAAACGCCCACGGCGAATCAGAAAAGGCTGAACAAACAACCCCAAGGGGAGCTGTAGTGTTTTCAACCGGTGATTATATATTTGATGCACATGAAATTTTATTCCCTATACCAAATAGAGAACGTGTGGTAAATCCGAAATTGAGTCAAAATGAGGGCTATTAATCCATAAATTAGTATTTTACTAAAGAAGATGATTTTTTTAAACCTTTTTACTGTGTGTGACCTGTCAATTTTGAAGTAGGAAAGATTAATGATGATAGAAAAATAGTTATAGATAAATGGAAACTTTCAATTGGATATTTCAGTTTTTAGGACGCTTACATCCCTTATTGGTACATTTTCCCATAGGTCTTTTGGTGGTTGCCTTGTTTTTTGAATTGCTTACTATGGGTGGTAAAAGGCAGGGGTTACGTGAGGGCATTCATTTTATGGTGTACTTGGGAGCTATTTTTGCCATCATTGCAGCATTTTTAGGATGGCTTTTTTACACCTATGATGCGTATAGTGGCGATCTTGTAATCAATCACCGAAATACAGGTATTGCCACCGCAGTATGTGCTGGTATTACAGCACTCTTGCTTAGAAATACCGTAAGTGGGAAATTATTGAACCGCCGCATATATCAAGCGTCTCTTGTGGTAACGGTGGTGATCCTTACTGTTGCTGGGCATCTGGGGGCTAATCTTACGCATGGTGAAGATTTTTTAACCAGTGTATTGCCCGGTAATCAAGAATCTTATGATGATAGTAAAGGTTTGGCATTACTTGCCGAGATAAAAGCATCAGATACGCTTTCAGCAGCGCAGCAAGACCGATTAAATCTTGAAGTAAGGGCCATTTTTGCCCATAATTGCTATCAATGTCATAGTGAGAATAAGCAAAAAGGAGAATTGGTTTTAGAGAACAAAAAAGGCGTGTTTAAAGGAGGAAAATCGGGTCCCATTATTGTGGCAGGAAAACCATTGGAAAGTGAACTGTATCGGCGAATTACACTATCTCCAAATGACGATGAGGTAATGCCTAAAAAAGGAAAGGTACTCAAGAAGAATGAGATTGATTTGATTAAATTATGGATTCAGAATGGCGCCCATTGGTCTGATCAAGCCCTTAAAGTATTTCCTGAAGCCCCTTTGGCATTGGTGAAGCCAAATTTACCTAAAGTTTCTAATCAAGATCATCCTGTAGATAAAATAATTGATGTTTATTTTAAGGAGCAAGGGTTAGCTTGGCCTAAAGTGGTTGATGATAGAACCTTTATTAGACGTGCTTATATGGATATTGTTGGCCTGCTCCCAGCACCAGAAAGTATTACTGCATTTGTAAACAATACGGATGCTAACAAAAGAAACGTTCTTATTAATGAGCTCTTGGGTGATACCCATAATTACACCCAAAATTGGTTGAGTTTTTGGAATGACCTCTTGCGTAATGACTATAGCGGAACGGGTTTTATTACAGGCGGAAGAAAGCAAATTACTGACTGGCTGTATAAATCTTTAGAAACAAATAAACCCTATGACCAAATGGTAAAAGAATTGGTCAATCCAACGGCTGTTTCTGAAGGGTTTATCAAGGGTATAAAATGGCGTGGGGTTGTCAATGCAAGCCAGCGCACCGAAATGCAGGCAGCACAAAATATTGGGCAGTCACTCTTGGGAGTGAACGTAAAATGTGCCTCTTGTCACAATAGTTTTGTAAGTAACTTAACCTTAGAGCAGTCTTATGGTTTTGCTTCGGTTTTTGCAGATTCGGTACTGGAACTTAATCGCTGTGATAAACCGCTAGGCAAAATGGCAACAGTCAATTTTTTATATCCAGAATTGGGTGATGTAGAAGCTGCAACCATACAAGAGCGCTTATTAAAATTAGCTGAGGTAATGGTTAAACCTGAAAATGGTCGACTGTACCGTACCATTACCAATCGTTTTTGGAAACGCTTGATGGGGCGTGGTTTGGTAGAACCTGTTGATGAAATGGATAATACCCCATGGAACGCTGATTTGCTCGACTGGCTAGCGGCAGATTTTATAGATGCAGGCTATGACTTAAAACAGTTGATGAGGCGTATTATGACCTCAAAAGCCTATCAACTTCCTACGGCAAAATATAAGAGTCAAGAAGCGATAAAAACGAATTATGTTTTTGAAGGTCCCTTACTTAGGCGTTTGAGTGCCGAGCAATTCTCAGATGCGGTAAGCCAAGTTATTACTCCCGTTTATGCTGCGGTTGCTTATAATCCTAAGGGAGAAGAATTGCCCGAGGCTAGAATTTGGCATAGAGAGGTGAAGTTTGATAGAGATGTCTTGCCAGAACCCGGTAAGCGCTATTTTAGAAAGACTTTCACGCTACCAAATAAACCCATGCTTAGCGCTCGTGCTTTAATTTCGGTTGATCATTCATATACCCTGTATATCAATGGTAAGAAAGTATCAGAAGGTGAAGATTGGCGAAAGGTTGATAAGCTAGATGTGGGTGATTTTTTAATTCCAGGAAAAAATACTATTGCCATAGAAGGGGTGAATGAAGGAAACATTGCAAATCCTGCGGGAATATTATTCGCTTTGAAAATCAGCTATGAAAATGGAGACATTATAACAATGAATGCAGATAACAGCTGGAAAAGTACAGCTGACCAACCGTCAAAAGAATGGGTTGCTACAATATTTGATGATAGTGAATGGGCAGAAGTTCGTAATTATGGTACTGCAAATTGGGGTAAGTTGCTCGATTTTACTTTTGAAGAACAAGAAAGTGATTTTGCCCGTGCAAGCCTTGTAAAGCAACACCCATTTATGAAGGCTTTGGGGAGGCCAAGTAGGGAGAATGTAACAACTTCCAGAGATGAACAAGCTACATTATTACAGGCATTGGAGTTAACCAATGGCCAATTTTTTAATAGTGTTTTAGAAGAAGGTGCTGCGTTGTGGCTTAATCGATATAATAATGATAGTGAAGCCATAATAACGGAACTTTATCAAAAATCATTGGGTAGAAAACCCAGTGCTGAGGAAAAGAATATTATGCTATCCGTTTTGGGTGATAATCCTAAAAAAGAAGCTGTACAAGATATATTTTGGTCTACTTTGATTTTGCCTGAATTTCAATTTATAAATTAACAGACGCCATGAAAACACAAAACGCACGTAGAGATTTTATAAAAAAAATGACAGCGGCAAGTCTTTCTGCATCGGCGACTACCATTCCCCTTGCTAGTTTTTTGAGTTCTTGTTCTCCCTCAATATCCAAAATAGCATCAACAGCTGATACCGTCATTTTACTTTGGATGGCAGGTGGTATGGCGCATACAGAAACTTTTGACCCAAAGGCTTATGTGCCTTATGAAAAAGGGGTAGAGAGTAAGCGTATACTTAGTACTTTTCCTAAAATACCTACAGCTGTAGACGGGTTAGAATTTTCTAAAGGATTGGAATCTATTGGCAGTGTTATGGATAAAGGCGCTATTATTCGCTCTTATAAATCGGCTGATTTGGGGCATATATTGCATACCAGGCATCAATACCATTGGCATACCTGTTATGAGCCGCCACAATCGGTACAGGCACCACATATAGGCGCATGGATTGCTAAAGAGTTAGGCCCAGTGAATCCTGTTATACCACCATTTATTGCCATGGGGCAGCGATTTACCGTAGGTGAAGCTGAAGAGCTAAAAGCATTTCATTCGGCAGGCTTTTTAGGTACAGAATACGGCCCTTTTTTAATACCTGATCCTTCTGGAGGTCTTGAAAGTGTGCGTCCGCCGCAAGGCATGTCTATCAAACGATTTGAAGCTCGATATAAACTCTATAAAGAACTGGCCAATAAAAGCAGCGTTATGGAGAATGGTAGTGATTATCAACGAGAATCGTTAATGCGCTCTATGGAGCAATCATACCGCCTATTAAATTCTCCCGAGGCTAAGGTTTTTGACCTATCAGAAGAGCCCAAAGAAGTATATGATACCTACAATACAGGAAGGTTTGGTTTAGGATGTCTGTTAGCAAAAAGACTAGCTATGAACGGCGGGAGGTTTATCAGCGTTTCTACAGAGTATGAACCCTTTTTAGGTTGGGATACCCATGAAAATGGACATACTCGCTTGGTGAAAATGAAAGAGCTTATAGATAGACCCATTGCGCAATTAGTGAAAGATTTAGATGAGAGTGGCCATCTTGACCGTACGTTGATTATTTTGGCTAGTGAATTTAGTCGTGATGCTATTATGGAGGGGAGACCGGGCGAGCAGGTGAAAAATCAGGTAGAGCAACCAGATATTATTGAAGATGAAAAGTTCTATGGTATGCACCGTCATTTTACAGATGGTAGTTCCATCCTTATGTGGGGTGGTGGGGTAGAAAAAGGTTTGGTATATGGTAAAACTGCTGATGAACGACCTTGCTCATCTATAGAAAACCCAGTTGTGATTGATCAGGTGCACCAATCTATCTATCACGCTTTGGGTATACCTCCTGAAACGCATTACACCATTGAAGGAAGACCTTTTTATACCACTCCAGATGGATTAGGAAAACCACTTTTAGATTTGTTTGGAAAGCCTTTAAAGAAAGATGTAGAAAAAGCATAGCTATACTCAGATGATATATCGGCTTTGTAATCAGGTTTGTAGGTGGAATAAAATTAAGAAACGAAGCGTAGCAATTTTTTTTGAAGTAATTTTAAGACGAAATAGATTTTTTAATCAGAAGGAGAGATAGTTAAGAGATAATTCTTCCATGCTTGCCTTGAAATGAGAAGGTTTTTTTTGACACCGTAGTGGTGCCATTGGGTAAGAGTTGTTGATTAGTAAAAGCGGGTTAAAGAACGCTGCGTAAATAATTGTAGTGTACATGAATAAATATTTAGGAATAGTATTGTTGGTTATTTTTTTTGGGTCTTGTACCAACACTTCTGATACGGTTATTAGTTTTAATCGAGACGTAAGACCCATTTTAAATAATAAATGTTTACGATGTCATGGCGGGGTAAAAGCCAACGGGGAATTCAGTTTACTTTTTGAAGAAGATGCATTTTCAGAAACCCAGTCAGGTAAACCGGCTATTGTTAGGGGCAATCATTCTAAAAGCGAGTTGTATAAACGGTTGGTACATGAAGATGTTGAACTGAGAATGCCGCTAGACGCACCTCCATTAACACAGCAAGAAATTGATGTTCTAAAACAATGGATAGATCAGGGAGCCAAATGGGAAAAGCATTGGGCGTATATTCCACCAAAAAATAATATTACGCCTCCTAAAAAAGACAGCTTGTTGTGGTCTAGAAATGAAATTGATCAATTTGTTTATGCAAAGATGACCCAAAAAGGCTTGTCTCCTTCTCCTGAAGCAGCAAAGGAAGTTCTACTAAGGCGGTTGTATCTTGATCTTATTGGTTTGCCACCAACCGTAGAACAGGTAGCGCGTTTTATGAAGGATACTGCTGAAAATGCTTATGAAAAGGAAGTAAACGCTTTACTAGCATCAAAACATTTTGGAGAACGCTGGGCAACGGTATGGATGGATTTGGCGCGCTACGCCGATTCTAAAGGATATGAAAAAGACTCAAATAGAGAAATTTGGAAGTTTAGAGATTGGGTGATAGATGCTTTTAACAATGATATGCCTTTTGATGAGTTTTCTATAACACAATTGGCTGGTGATCTATTACCGCAACCAACCGAAGAGCAGTTGATAGCAACGGCCTTCCATAGAAATACCTTAGCAAATGATGAAGGAGGTACAGATAATGAAGAGTTTAGGGTGGCGGCTGTGTTAGAAAGAGTAGCGACCACCTATGAGGTGTGGCAAGGTACAACAATGGCATGCGTACAGTGTCATAGTCATCCCTATGATCCTTTTAAGCATAAAGAATTTTATCAATCGATGGCCTTTTTTAATACGGCTAAAGACAATGATTCTTATTTTGAAGAGCCCAAGGTTTATACCTATTCTGAAGAAAATAAAAAGGAAGTAGAAGCACTTTTAGCTAGTGTAAAATCAGAATTGAAACCTACTGATATACCACCACAAACCAAGTATCGCTACGGAGAAATACAGACTATTTTAAAACACTTAGGGTACCGTATACATGAGGCAGAGTCTTACTATGAATCTAGTCCTTTTATAGAGCTAGATGAAAGTTTAAAGCATTTATGGCAAGTACAAGACAGTTCATGGGTGAAGTATGATGCTATTGACTTAGATGCGGTTCAGGAAATAGGCTTTTTTGCTTCGGCTACTATACCCTATGCGGGTCATATAGTCATACATTTAGATTCCTTAGAGGGTGAAAAAATTGGCGAAGTAAAAATTACAAAAACTGCGGTAGCGAAACGCGGTATAGATACCCGTAATAATACCCGTGAATTTAAAACTGCCATAAGTCAAGTGAAAGGAACACATGATATGTACCTCCGCTTTTATAAAGGAGAAACCTACGCAGGTAACTTATTTTTTGTCGATAAGATGCGGTTTTATGAAAAAGAACCCCGTATGAATGCTTATGATGCGGCATTGAAACAAAAGTTAAAAAAACTTGCCGAAATTCCCGCAACATCTACCCCTATAATACAAGAATTACCCAAAAATAAGGCAAGAAAGACGCATTTGTTTGAGCGTGGTAGTTGGTTGAATTTGGGTGATGAGGTATCAAAAAGTATTCCTGATATTTTTGGTATTCCTGAAAATAAAGAGCCTAAAGATCGTTTGGCTTTTGCTCAATGGATGCTAAGTGATGAAAATCCCCTTGCCGCTCGGGTAGCCGTCAATCGTTTTTGGGAGCAAATATTTGGTTTTGGTTTGGTTGCTTCTATGGAAGAGTTTGGTTCACAAGGCGACAAGCCTACGCATCCTGAATTATTAGACTGGCTGGCATTGCGTTTTATGAATGAGCACCAGTGGCGTATAAAACCATTGTTACGTGAAATGGTAACTTCGGCTACCTATATGCAGTCATCAGTTGTTACCCCAGATAAATTGGAAAAAGATGCTAGAAACCAATGGTTGGCGCGTAGTCATCGTACCCGTTTGTCAGCCGAACAAATTAGAGATCAAGTACTCACCGTAAGTGATTTGTTAAACCCTATTGTTGGTGGGCCTAGTGTAGTAAATAGTGCTGTAGATGGTGGATGGACAGGCGTGCCAGAGTGGGCTGTTAAAGGAGATTCAGCCAAATACAGGCGATCACTTTATACACTTTGGAAACGCGTGACGCCACCCAAAGAAATGTTGATTTTTGATAGCCCAGATAAATCGGTTTGCACCTCAAGGCGTATACGTACCAATACACCCCTCCAAGCATTGAATTTGTTGAATGATGCTACTTTTTTTGAGGCATCAAATGCCCTTGCTACTCAAATGGCACAAAAAGAGGCTACTATTGATAAGCAATTGTCTTATGGGTATTTTAAGACTATGGGAAAAACTATTACTGATGAGAAACTCCTTTTATTAAAAGAACTCTACCATGATGCGTATGAACACTATGATGTTGGAAATAGAGAACTAGAATTCCCTGAAATTGCTATTGCCAAAAAGGGAACTGAAAAAAGGCACTTGGCAGCGCTAACTGTTGTTGCAAATGCATTATTAAATTTAGATGAATTTATTGTTAAAGGCTAAGCTATGGATATTTTAAACGAAGCACATTTTAGGCAGGCAGAATACAATACCAGAAGGCATTTTTTAAAAAAGTGTATCTCAGGTATGGGTGCCCTAACCCTAGGTTCAGTATTGGGAGGCGGAAACCTTCTTGCCAATACCATGCAGCCTAAAAGGAGTTATAGTAAAATTCCCCATTTTGCTCCACGTGCAAAACATGTTATTTATTTGCATATGGCAGGAGCGCCCTCGCAATTAGAACTTTTTGATTATAAGCCCGAGCTTCAAAAAATGGATGGGCAAGCATGCCCGCCTTCGTTGCTAGAAGGAAAGCGGTTTGCTTTTATTCGTGGAGTGCCACAAATGCTGGGACCTCAGGTTAATTTTAAGCAGTACGGAGAATCGCGCTCTTGGGTGTCTGATAATTTACCACATTTTACTAAAGTTGTGGATGAGGTTGCCTTTTTAAAAGCCGTACAAACCGATGAGTTCAACCATGCCCCAGCGCAATTTTTAATGCAAACGGGGTCTGCCAGAACGGGACGCCCTAGTTTAGGCGGTTGGGTAACCTATGGCCTTGGTTCACCCAATAAAGATTTACCCGGTTTTGTGGTGCTATTATCATCAGGAGGACCAACAGGAGGGAAACGACTTTGGGGTAGTGGCTTTTTGCCCACAGTACACCAAGGGGTGCAATGCCAAGCGACGGGTACACCCGTTCAAAACCTCACAAACCCTAAAGGAATTGATAGTGAAATGCGGAAAAAATCCGTAGAAATTATCAATAAAATTAATGAGCAGGAGTATCAAGAAGTGAAAGACCCTGAAATTTTAACCCGTATTTCGCAGTATGAATTAGCGTTTAAAATGCAAACTTCGGTACCCGAGGTGATGAATATTGAAAAAGAACCCGATTATATAAAGGAAATGTATGGCGTAACCCCCGGTAAAAACTCATTTGCAAACAACTGTCTTTTGGCACGGCGACTGGTGGAAAATGGAGTGCGTTTTGTACAATTGTATGATAAAGGCTGGGATATGCATGGTACAGGGCCTGGCAATGGGGTAGGAGACGGGTTGAAGAACAAATGTAAGCAGATAGATCAACCCATGTCAGCACTTCTTCTAGACCTTAAGCAAAGAGGAATGCTAGAAGATACCTTGGTAATCTGGGGAGGTGAATTTGGACGTACTCCCATGATGGAAGCTAGAACTGGAGAAAATTTCTTGGGACGTGATCACCATAATGAAGCCTTCACCATGTGGATGGCTGGTGGTGGAGTGAAACCAGGGTTTACCTATGGAGAAACCGATGAAATAGGATACTCGGCAATTAACGGAAAAGTGCATGTGCATGACATACAAGCAACCATTTTAAATCAATTGGGATTAGATCACGAACGCTTAACATATCGTTTTCAAGGAAGAGATTTCAGATTAACAGATGTTCACGGAAATGTTATAAAAGATATTTTAACCTAAAAAAAATTAAAAATTTAATAAAGAATTATTAGCTTACTCCATATAAAGAATTTTATGCCTATTCAAAAATTATAACTCACAATCTATGTTAACAAAAACGACACTTTCATTATGTTCAATGCTGGTTTATCTCGGATGTTTTAATGTGCTAAAGGCGCAAGATAACCAAGACTCACATGACTTTTCTCACCATAGCCATGAAAATACAGCTATTGCACACCATCATCATGAAGATGATATCAATACTACCGATGAAATACCTACCCAGGCAAAATTAAAAACCGGTCAAGGGGATTATGTTTTTTCGTGGGATCAAGAATTAACTGCGGCATTTCCGGAGGCTGCACATGAATTTGAACCGGGTATGCATGGCGGTTTTAATGAAGATCCTGAAACAGGAATTGTATATACCGGAATACCAGGTTACGGATTATGCGCTATTAGTGCCGATCTTACCAAGTGGTCCCTCATTGGAAACGATGCACGATTAAAAGATAATATTCACGGTATTGTTTTCTTTATTCACAAAGGCAAAAAATACCTTGCGGTAGCACAAGAAGGTAAGCGCGTGTTAGTATTGACTTTAGACGGAAAGATTGTAAGTGAAATTTTAAAGCCCACTGGTACGGAATTTAAATTTGCACAGGCTAATGAATTTTTCGCCTCTAAAGACAGCAATTTTGGCGTTACCGATGTTACCTACCTTAAAGGTACCTTGTATGTGGCCCACGGTTATTCTAAAGGTGATTTTGTAATGACAATTAAAGAAAAGAATGGCGTTTGGAGTTGGGGTAAACTTGCATGGGGCGGTAAGGGTGATAAGCCCGGTCAATTTCAGACTGCGCATGGAATTTATGCACATGAAAATAAGATACTTGTAGCCAATAGAGCAGCTGGGCAAGTAGTGAGATTTACAAAAAAAGGTAAATTTATTGAAACCTTTAATGATATTCCCACGGGCAGTTTAGTGTGTAATGTGTCTTATAAAGATGAGCATTACTTTTTAAATGCACTAGAGGCAATTGGCGATCAAAAGTCGGCGCCCTTGTATGTGCATACAGGCGAAAAATTGGTTTCTACGGTGATACCAGGAGATTTGAATATTCCTGTTTTAACAAACATTCATCAGGTTTGGCCTCATATTGTAAATAAGAACGGATCACAACAACTATATCTGTTGGTGCATGGGTGGAATAAAGGCAAGTTTGCGGTATTAAAAATGGAGTAATAGCGGTAAAAGACTGTCCAACTAGTTATAAAGTAAGAGGTGAATGGTTGTAAAAGGCTTTTCACCTCTTATTTTTTTGAAATTGGTTTGCATGGGATGATAATAATGTTGCATAAACCAAATTGAAGGTTGACTGCATCAAACCAAATAACCGATGCTTATAATTCTTAACGATTGCACATAAAAAGGAGAAAGCCTTTCAGATATACTGAAAGGCTTTCAAAAAAATTATTCCTGTGTAATTTTTCGTATTCTATGATTAAACTGGTCAGCAACATAGACATTAAAATCGGAGTCGACTATGACGCCCATTGGATTGCTGAATGTTGCGTTCGCTCCCGTGCCATCATCAAGGCCTACAGTACTTCCCGCTAGTGTGCTTACTTCCCCCTTTGGTGATATTTTTCGTATGCGATGATTATTCCTATCTGCCACATATATATTGCCTTGTGAATCAACAGCAGTTCCCACAGGATTGGAAAATTGAGCATTTGCAATAGTGCCATCGGCGAAGCCATCAATACTACCAGCTAAGGTGCTTACTGTTCCGTTTGGAGTTATTTTTCGTATGCTGTGATTATTATAATCACCGATATATAAATTCCCAACAGCATCAATCGCTAAACCTGCTGGTTGATTAAATTGGGCATTTGAATTGGTGCCATCAGCAAAACCCCGTATGCTTCCTGCTAGGGTGCTAACAACGCCACTAGGGGATATTTTTCGTATCTTATGATTTTCAGAATCAGCGACATAAATGTTTCCGTCATGGTCAGCGCCAACTTCTACTGGTGTATTAAATTGCGCATTTATACCAGAACCGTCAGAAAATCCTACAGCACCTCCAGCTAAGGTTGTTACTACACCGCTTGGGGTGATTTTTCGTATTTTATGATTGAATGCATCTCCTACATATACATTACCTTGAGCATCCAAAGTTACACCTGCTGGGGAATTAAACTGAGCCACGTCACCACTGCCGTCGGCAAAACCAGCTGTGCTGCCTGCAAAGGTGCTAACAACTCCTTGGGGTGTGATTTTTCGTATTTTATGATTTGCTGTTTCAGTTACGTAGATATTTCCAATACTATCTATGGCTAAATCGAAAGGTCCATCAAATTGAGCGTTAGCCCCACTACCGTTGGCAAAACCTCGTGTGCTTCCAGCAATTGTAGTTACTTGCACATCTGTAATCACATAATCAAATTCTGGTCCTGTTAGGGTTGTATCGCCTATTTCTACGGTTACTACACCAGAAAATGCTCTTGGTGGTACTTCAGTTGTAATTTTTGTGTCAGTTACTGATTGAACCACAGCTTCTTTACCGTTAAAAAAGACTTTAACTAGGCTACTGTCTGTACCAAAGTCCGTTCCGTTTATGGTTATAATACTGGTTTTTGGACCCCTAGTTGGAGTTACACCACTTAAGGTAGGCGTTACTACTTCTTCTTGTTCTTCTTGTTCTTCTTCTTGTTCTTCTTCTTGTTCTTCTTCTTCGGTAGCGTCTATTGTGGTTTCTTCAGGTGCTGTTGGAGCGTCATCTTTTTTACATCCTATGGGCGTGATGATAAAGGTGATCAAAACAAAAAGAATGGTAAATATTTTAATAATTCTTTTCAGTACCATATTTTTTGAGAAGTGCGTGTTCAGTTTTAAAAAATTATAGGTTAGTTTATTTTTTTCGTGGTTTGGATAACGTATCGTTTTTGTTCTCATCATAAAATTATTTTTGTTGTTTATTCTTTGATGTTTCTTCGGTTAAAAAGGTTAACAGTTTCACTTAAAAAAATAATGAGGGTGTTCAACGAAGCATACGCCTAACATTGAGAATCTGCGCTTTTAGATGAAAAAGAAATGGCAGTTAAAAAATGGAGAGCAGAGGTATGTCTTTTGTGATTAAGTGCTTGAAAATCATGCATTAACTATTGTGATGAGATTTTAACGCAGACTAAAAATTGTGATTGATTTACAGTAGTGGTGAAAATTGATTTTATTTCTATTTTAAGATGTATGTAATTTAGAATAGAAAGTAGCAGGTGAAAAGCCTCTTAAATTTTTCAGCATAAACTTAGATTTTTTAGAATAAAAAAAGTCAAGATGAGTTCATTAAAACCTCCTTTTGTTCAATAAATGCAAATTGAACGCAGATTATAAAATAAATTCTTAACTTTTGGGAGACCAAACCCAAAAACTTTCATTTTGAAATTGCATACAAGTCGTAAAAAGGAACAGCTACTTGCGTTGAAAAGAGGTGATAAAGCTGCGTTTAAATGGCTTTTTACTATGTATGAGAAAAAACTGTATGCATTTATTTTTTCTATTGCAAAATCAGATTACGTAGCTGAAGAGATTTTACAAGAAGTCTTTATTAAATTATGGATGAAACGTGAAACACTAGATTCCGCCAAGTCGTTAGATGCTTTTATCTTTAAAATTGCACGAAATATGACGTATAACTATTTAAGGGGGGTAGCCAGTCAAGAAGCATTGAAACGAGAATTATGGAAAAATATCGTGCATAATAAAGAACAAGAAGATGATAAGGTGCTTTTAGAGAATTATGAAAAGATAGTAAGCACCATCCTTAAAGATATTCCTCCCCAAAAAAGGAATGTCTTTATCTTATCTAAACAGCAGGGTAAGAGTAATCAAGAAATAGCAGACCTTTTGGGTATCTCTCCCAAAACGGTAAAAAATCACCTGTGGAAAACACTTCAAATCATTAGGGAACAGGCAAAACCACATTTGCAAAAAATTCACAGTTTTATCTTGTTTCTTCTGTAGTAAATAGTGGCTGTATTCGTTTTTTTAAAATAAAAAAGTTAAAAACTTGGGACTTTCGTATTCTGCAAGTGTATACCTTGTGTATGTTTTAATGAAACTAGAGCTATCAAGGCGGTTATGAACGAACTTTTTGAAAAATTAATAAATAACACCATTTCTAAAACAGAATATGAGCAACTTATGGCTTATATAAATAAGCCAGATACTGCGGTAGCGGTTAAAGAAATGTTGGCAAAGCATTGGAAAAATGTAAAGCAGTATGATGAAAAAAATACGGACAGTGAAAGGTCTTTTCAACTGCTTTTTAAGGAGATAGAACAAAGAGATGCCATATCAAAAATTAAACACCTAAAATCTTTTCACTCAAGAAGGAGGTTTCAAATAGCTGCGGTTATTTTGGTGATAATTGGCACATTTCTTTTAAATAGATTTTCTAACAGTGAAATTGATGAGATAGACAAAAAAGGTACTATTATCCCTAACGGTATAACCTTAACCTATGAAGATGGACGGGTTGACACGCTGTTGGAAGAAGGAAGTCAGAAAATAAAGAGTGCCAATGGACGTATTGTTGGGGCAAAAAAAGGAAATAGATTAGAATATATTGGTCAACCAGCTCAAAAAGAACTGGTTTATAATGAGCTCAAGGTTCCCTTTGGAAAGCGCTTTAATTTGGTCCTATCTGATGGCAGTAAAGTGACGCTTAACGCAGGAAGTAGTATTAAGTTTCCCGTACAATTTATACCTCATAAAAGTAGGGTTATCTCTTTAAGTGGCGAAGCGTTTTTTGAAGTGGTAAAAGATACCAAGCATCCCTTTGTTGTTAAAGTAGGGGAGCTAAATGTACAAGTACTGGGAACGCAGTTTAATGTTTCGCATTACCCAGAAGATACTATTGCAAATACGGTTTTGGTTGAAGGTGCTGTTGGTTTATACAAAGCGGGAACAGACCTATCAGTGACTGCGTCTACAAAAATACAACCTGGGCAAAAAGCAGCTTGGAACGCCAATGAGCACAATATTGAAATTAGTGAGGTTGACGTGCATCAATATATAGCCTGGAAAGATGGCGTTTTATTGTTTAAAGGCATGCCTTTTCATAGCATACAAAAAAAATTAGAACGTCATTTTAATGTCGTAATTGACAATCAATACCAGCTTATGGAAAATCAAATTTATACGGTAACCTTTCGCAATGAAAATATCACCGAAATAATGGAAGCTTTTAAACTAGATATTCCTTTTGAGTATACTATAGATGACAATAAAATAATCATAACCGAACCTAAAAAATAAAATAGCCTATGCCAAAACCATAAAAAAACCAAAAAATTGAATCACTTTGTAAAAAAACCAGAAAATGTTGCCGCATTTTCTGGTTGGTACAAGTGCTATGTAAAAAAATGTCTAATCACATAACTATTGTAAAAATATGAAAAAATCAGACTTAAAGGAGCAGGTCATTTGGAAATGGCTTCCCCCAGATAATTTAAAAATGAAATTGACCACTATTTTATTAATTATTTCATTATTTAAGATTAACGCAAACACGTATTCACAGCATACAAAAGTTTCGCTTAATATGAATAATGCTAGTTTAATACAGGTATTTGATGAAATTGAATCACAATCTGATTTTCGATTTCTTTATAACCATAAAAAAATTGATGTTAATCGTAAAGTATCCTTGTTGGTTGAAAAACAACCCATATCAGAAGTATTGGACAAGATATTTGCAGATGCAAGAATATCATATGCAATAAAAAGAAAGCTTATTGTTTTAAGTGTAGATACTGTTAAACCTACTATTTCTAAGGAAGTGGTGGCAATACAAGAATTTGCTATTAAAGGAGCGGTTGTAGATGTTGATGGTGTTCCGTTATCTGGTGCAAGTATCGTAGAAAAGGGAACAACAAATGGTACCCAAACAGATTTTGATGGTAATTTTACAATTAAGGTTAGTGAATCTAATGCAATTTTACAGGTTTCTTATATAGGCTATGCATCACAAGAAATACAGTGGGATGGAGCGTCTACCCTTGCTATAACGTTAAAGGAAAGCGCTGCTGGTTTAGAAGAAGTTGTGGTTGTAGGGTATGGTACACAAAAGAAATCGGATCTTACTGGTTCAGTGGTTTCTGTTTCAGAAAAGGCTATACAAAGTAGGCCTGTACCTTCTTTTCAAGATGCTATTCAAGGTAGGGCAACTGGGGTGAATGTGCGGCAAAGTGGAGGTGATCTTTCAGGGAAATTTGATATTTCTATCAGGGGAATAGGCTCTGTAACGGGTAGTAATGCACCCTTAATTGTGGTGGACGGAATTCCACTTTTTAGCGCAGATTTTTCAACCATTAACCCCAAAGATATTGCATCAATTAATATTTTAAAAGATGCTTCGGCTTCAGCAATATACGGGGCAAGGGCATCAAATGGGGTAGTTATCATTTCAACTAAAAGAGGTAATAACGGAAAAGCCCGTTTTACTTTTTCAGCCGAAACTGGTTTTGAAAAAATAGCCAAAAAGTATGATCTCTTAACCACAGAACAACAACGCCTATTGTTATTTGAAGCATTTAAAAATTCGAATAGAAATACAGCTGTTTATGATGATCCTAGCCACCCAGCATGGCAAGTAGATAATGACTGGCAAGATTTAGGTACACAAACAGCCGTAAGAAAATCATATAATTTTGGTGTAACTGGCGGTTCAGAAAAAAGTAAGTATGCCGTGTCTGCTTCCATTTTGGATAGAGAAGGTGTTATGGTTAATACTGATATTAAATCTTGGAATCTTCGGGCAAATATTGATTCACAAATCAATGATAGGTTTAGTGTGTCTGGTAGTTTGGCAGGCAGTTATCAAACGGAGAATTTTATTGAAAATGATAGCTTTTTTGGTAGAGGTTATAGAACCCTTGTTTTTAATCATTCATATACACCTGCCTATGATGAAAATGGCGATTTAGATGCCGTGAACACTACGGTAGCTCCTTATTTTGGTGGTAATAATAATCCATTAATTGATATTCTACTTCCAAACCGCGAAAGAAAGGTTAGCCGCCTTTTAGGTAGTGTGAAATTAAATTATGAATTAGCTGATGGCTTAGCTGTAGCATTGAATTCTGGAGGTGATATTTTAACAACTGGATCGTATATTTTTAACCCAGTTTATGAAATAGGTCGGTTTTCTAGACCAGAAGGAAATGTTAATCAATCTTCTAGCGAAGGGATTAATTGGGTGACCGAACTTACCATGGAGTACAATAAAGCATTTGGAGCTCATAATCTAAAAGCTTTGGTTGGGGTTTCTGCCCAACAGTTTACCACAAGCTTTTTTCAAACTAGGGGTAGTGGTACCATAAATAATGCCTTAAATCAACTTTCTAACCAAACTACATTTACCTCTAGCGGTGCTAAAGTTAGTTCGGGCTTGTCTTCTACATTTTTTAGATCAAATTATAATTATGATAATAAGTATTTTTTAACGGGTACAGTGCGTAGAGATGGATCTTCACGGTTTGGTCCAGGAAATAGATTTGGTATTTTTCCATCGGGCTCCGTAGCATGGAAACTATCAGAAGAAGACTTTTTAAAAGATAATGAAACACTTAGTAGCTTAAAATTAAGAGCGAGTTATGGTCTTACCGGAAATCAAAATATAGGAGATTTTGCTTTTATAACTAAGGTAGGAGGAGCAGGATATACTTTTGGTGATACTGCCGTTAATGGTAGTGCTCCCTTAAACATAGGTAATAAAGATTTAAAATGGGAGTCTTCAAAACAGCTTGATGTTGGTTTAAACGCTTCCTTTTTTAACGGCAGGTTAAGTGTTGAAATGGATTATTATGATAAGCGATCAGAAGATTTACTTATAGCACCACCTATCCCATTAACTACGGGTGTTGATGAGCGACCCATTGTGAATGTAGGATCGGTAAAAAATGCTGGTTTTGAATTTGCAGTGAACTCAAAGAATTTAACAGGCGCAGTAAAATGGTCAACTGATTTTAATATTTCATACAATAAAAATGAAGTACTAGATATTGGTTTAAATTCTAAAGGAGAACCCTTAGAACTACCAGGTGCGCAGATTCCATTAGGTAATGAACTGGTTAATTTAACCAAAACGGGTCATGAGGTAGGTGCATTTTATATGTATGAATTTGACGGTATATGGCAAATTGGCGAAGAAGCAGAAGCGGCAGCGTGGTCCAATGCGGTGCCAGGTGATGCTAAGTATGTTGATAAAAACGGAAATGGCACTTTTGATCAAGGTGATCGAGATTTTACGGGAACAAGTCCGCACCCCGCTTTTTTTGGAGGTTTAAATAATAATGTCGTTTATAAGAATTTTTCAGTTTCTGTATTTATGAATTTTGCAACAGGATATCAATTGTATAATTCGGCACGAAATTTATTTTCAAGGAGTGTTCCTTTTGTACAGAATTTTGCAGAGGTTGCTGATTTTTGGACTCCAGATAACCCTTCCAATACGGTGCCTAGACCTTCGCAAGGTGGGAATACTACTTTCCTTTCTACAAGACCATCAACACGATTTTTAGAAGATGCAAGCTTTTTAAAAATCAAGAATATCAGTTTAGGGTATAATTTGCCAGATAAGGTTATAGATAAAATTGGTATACAAGCAGCAAAATTGACCTTAACTGGAACCAATTTGGTAACCTTTACCAAGTATACGGGACTAGATCCAGAGGCTTCAAGTATTGGGAGTTTACTGTCGGTAGGGCAAGACCATACGCCATACCCTTCTACAAAACTCTATTCGTTGGCTTTGGAGTTTTCATTTTAATTCGTCGTACAATTTAAACTAAGAAATTATGAAAAATATAAAATATAGCTTAGTAGTGTTCACATGCTTCCTCTCATTTATGGGGTGTGAGTCCATTTTAGAGCCCGAACCACAAGGACAAATAAGTTTAGACGCACTTTTTACAAACCAAGAAAATGCCATTACGGCAATAAATGGGGTGTACAATTTACTACCAGCTTTATATAACGATCCAATGTCTAGACTAACAGATTTGGCTAGTGATGACGGATGGACCTGGCGTAATGAACTAGAAACTGATATTTATATTGTTGAGCAAAGTTTTAATCATTCAAGAACCGTATGGGCATCACACTACAAAGGCATAAACCGTGCAAATGTGGTTTTAGCAGGTATTGAAGAGGTGCCTGAATGGGAAAACCCCGATATGCCCAATTTAATTGAGGGGCAGGCAAAGTTTATGAGAGCTTTTTATTACTTTAATTTGGTACGTTTTTTTGGCCCTGTACCACTAATAGTGAATGCTGTTGAAGCACCCGAAGATGCTTCTTTACCTCGCACTGATTTGCCTATGATATACAATCAAATAAAAACAGATTTAACAGAAGCGGCGTCTCTATTACCCGAGTCATATGATGGCGGAAAAGGCCAAGAAGTAGGTAGACCTACCAAACAGACGGCACAATTGTTATTATCTTATGTTCATTTAGAACTTGAAGAATGGGAAGCTGCAGCTTCAATGGCGTCTGGCCTTATAGGAAAAGGGAGTTTGGTTGATTATCAAAATAATTTTAATGGTAGTGATGAAAATGGAATGAGTTCTTTTTTTGAAGTGCAATATGCTAGTCCGGGTTCTGGAGTTTCTGCTGGTCAAAATAGTTGGTTTGCACCATCAGCATTTAAAGGAGGAGCTACTGTTTTACCAACTGATGATAGTTTAAATGGTACAGGAGGAGGCCCTTCAAGTGGTAATGGTTTTGTACAGGCTTATGAAGAAGGAGACCTTAGAAAGGATGTAACCATAGCTACTTACGGAATTCCTAATTTTATTGACCCCACTAAACCTGACGGATCGCTTTACTATGTAAACAAATATTATAATGAATCTGTTGTTATTGGAGAAAGTCCATGGAATGTACCTTTATTGCGGTATGCTGATGTACTTATGATTGCAGCAGAAGCATTGAATGAAATAGGGTATACAGCCAACGGCCCTGCTTTTGATTATTTAAATCAAATCAGAACAAAGGCTGGTTTAGTAGCCTTAGATAATTCAGATTTACCAAATCAAGAGGCATTTAGAATAGCTGTTAGAAAAGAACGAAGAATTGAATTTGCTTTTGAATATAAAAGATTTTTTGATTTAAATAGATGGGGCGTATTAGAATCAGTAATTACACCACAACTATCCTTTTTAGACTTGTCTTTTCCATCAAGTAAAACTACAGCGCATCCTATCACTGGAAAAAGCTATTATCTATACCCAGTGCCTGATGTTGAGTTTTTAAATAATCCAAATATTGGAAATCAGAACCCTGGTTATGATTAATAAATGAGCTAACCGTTGTTAACGCTTTTATATTTCAGTCATTTTAAACTCATGATTTTTAAAATGGCTGAGGTATAGTATTGGTTTTTATAAACCTTAAAAATTAAAAAAATGAAAACTACACTTAATATTATTTCTGTTTTTGTATGCTTTTTACTTGTGGGATGCGCCGAGGAGAAAAAGCAAGCAAAAACAGAAACAGCCAAAAAACTTCCTAATATCATTTACGTTTTAGCAGACGATTTAGGATATGGAGATATCCATGCCTTTAATACCAACGGGAAAATTAATACACCGCATATTGATGGTTTGGCAAGTGAGGGTATGCGATTTACAGATGCCCATACTTCCTCATCAGTATGCACCCCTACCAGATATGGTATAATTACAGGAAGGTATAATTGGAGAAGTCCTTTGAAAAGTAGCGTTTTAGGAGGCAAATCTAAGGCACTAATACCCACTAGTAGAACTACTGTGGCGTCTTTACTGAAAAAGGCAGGTTATTATACGGGGTTTATTGGTAAATGGCATTTGGGATGGGATTGGCATTTGAAAACGAAAGATAGCTTAGGAAGTGATGCATGGAATAATGAGAGTTATGGAACAATTGATTTTTCAAAACCCCTTGATAATTCTCCAAATGACCTTGGTTTTGATTATGCTTATGGACATGCTGGTTCCTTAGATATGGCTCCTTATGTGTATGTAGAAAATGGTAAGCCTACCCAGGTGCCAGATTCTACCACCGTAAATACCGATAAATATAGTTGGTGGCGAAAAGGACCAACAGCTAAAGATTTTGTTCATGATGATGTAACTCCCAATTTTTTTAGGAGGTCAATGAAGTATATTAAAGAACGAAGTGAAAAAGACAAACCGTTTTTTCTATATCTGGCTTTGCCTTCTCCACATACACCCATATTACCTACTAAAGAATGGAAAGGGAAAAGTAATTTAAACCCCTATGGTGACTTTGTAATGATGGTAGATGATTATATGGGTAGGCTTTTAAAGGTTGTTAAAGAGGCTGGGATTGAAGAAAATACCTTAGTTATTTTTACGAGTGATAATGGGTGTTCTCCAGAAGCTGATTATGCAGTTTTAGCTGAAAAAGGACATAATCCAAGTGCCGTATTTAGAGGGCATAAAGCAGATATTTATGAAGGCGGGCATCGGGTTCCTTTTATTGCCAAGTGGCCGCAGAAAATTGCAGCAAATACAACATCTCAAAAAACAATATGTACTACAGATTTAATGGCAACATGTGCTGATATAGTCGGGCTTGAGTTGACGGATGATGCAGGGGAGGATAGTTTCTCTATGGTGCCATTATTTGAAAATTCAAATGCGTCAACCTATCAGCGTAAAGCAACAGTACATCATTCTATTAATGGAAGTTTTGCTATAAGACAAGATAGCTGGAAATTAATATTTTGTCCCGGTTCAGGGGGATGGAGTGCACCATTACCCAACTCCAAAGAAATTCAGAACTTACCTAAATACCAGTTGTATAACCTACATGAAGACCCTGGGGAGCAAATCAATTTATTTGGTAAACATCCAGCTATTGAAAAAAAATTAAAAAACTTAATGTTGTCTTATATAGAAAATGGAAGGAGTACGCCTGGTGTGGCTCAAGCTAATGATGATGAGGGGTATGGTACAAAAGATTGGAAACAATTAAAAGCTTTAATAGGAGATAAGGGCTAAAAAACAAGCGTAAGTTAAATGAGACCAGAAATGAGAAATATCAGTATTAGTATGTGCTTAATTATAGCACTGTTTGGGTGTTCAGAGTCTAAAGGGGTAAAGGAAACTAAAAGGCCAAATATCATTATAATTTTAGCTGATGATATGGGGTATGGCGATCCAGAGGTGTACAATGCAGCATCTAAAATTCCAACACCTCATATTAACAATTTAGCAAAAAATGGACTACGATTTACAGATGCTCATTCGCCAAGTAGCGTATGTTCACCTACCCGTTACGGTTTATTAACGGGGCAATATGCATGGCGAACTGCTTTAAAGAAGAGTGTGCTTTGGATGTGGGATCGCCCCTTAATTGATCAAAATAGAATTACAATGCCTAAAATGCTTAAGCAATATGGGTATGAAACAGCTTGTATTGGAAAATGGCATTTGGGTTGGAATTGGCCAAATACTGAAGGACAATATGTAAATAGTACTATTGAAATTGGAGATTATGGTAGTAAAGAACGTATAGGTTTGGGCGAGAAGATAGATTTTTCAAAACCGCTAGGTGGTGGTCCTATAGGGGCAGGTTTTGATTACTATTTTGGTGATGATGTTCCTAATTTTGCTCCGTATGCTTTTTTTGAAAATGACAAACTACTTTCAATACCCACCATGCAAAAACCAAAGGAGATGTTTGGTGGCGATGGTCCAATGGTACCAGGTTGGGATTTAACAGAGGTTATGCCAGCAATTACATCAAAAGCTGTTTCGTATATTGAAAAAAGCGCAAACAAAGAGGCTCCTTTCTTTTTATATTTCCCGCTTACCGCACCACATACGCCTATTGCTCCGCACAAGGAGTTTATAGGCAGTAGTAAGGCGGGTAGGTATGGAGATTATGTGCATCAGGTAGATGCAACTGTGGGTGCAATTGTAAATGCTTTAAAACAGACCGGACAATTGGAAAATACGTTAATTGTATTTACATCTGATAACGGTTCGCCGCAGCGCGATGGTACTGATATGGGCGGCGCAGTAGCGTCTGTAAAAGCTTATAATCATGACCCTAGTGGAGGTTTAAAAGGTTTAAAATCTGATATTTGGGAAGGTGGTCATAGAGTGCCTTTTATTGTTTCTTGGCCGGCAAAAATGGGTAAAGGAGCAATTAGCGAGCAGCTGATAGGAATCAATGACCTCATGGCAACTTTTAAAGGACTTTTAGAAAATGATGATAAAGAACACTACTTTGAAGATAGTGTTGATTTTAGTTCAGTGTTTTTAAAAAACACAAAAGAAAGTGTACGAGAAGATTTGGTACATCATTCTATTTCAGGGATGTTTTCAATTCGTGAAGGCGCTTGGAAACTGATAGAAGGTCAGGGTTCTGGCGGATGGAGTAAAGATGCAGATGCTGAAAGTATAGCCGATGGGCAACTATACAATCTTGATAATGATGTGTCAGAAACCAACAATTTATATAATGAGCATCCAGAAATTGTAAAGCATCTAAAAGAAAAATTGAAACGCTATCGCCAACAGGGCTATAGTAACGAAAGGTATCAGAATTAGATAATTTTCAATGTCAATTTGAAGCTGCTTTGCGCATTTGAAATTCTTAAACCCGTTTGATACGTAAAGCGGGTTTAATAATTCATACAATAGACTTAAGTGGTATTTAGATAACTTTTCTATGTAATTGGGTATTGTCCATAGATTACACCTTAAGAAATATTTTGTTTTTAAATAGGTAATATAAGAAGAGCCATTTTATGGTAATTACACCTGTAATAAGAATAATGTCGCCATAATTACCGAGTAATTGGGTTATAGAACCTAAGGCAAATTCAGAAGTATGCCAAAAGTCAATGATTTTACCACCCATATAAATAGTAATGGAGTTGAGACCAATTACTCTGAAAAAAAAAGTCCATTTTCTATATTTACATACATCGATACCATAGTAGAATAACGCCATTAACAAAAAGCTAATTCCAGCGGTAAGCATATTAAAAGGTACCGTCCATATTTTTTTTATAATTGGATAAACGGGTGATATAGCTAAAGCAATTATGATAAGAGGCACACCAATATAGAGTAATAACTGTATTTTTTTAGTAGGATTGTGTGTTTTATTTCTTAGAATAAAGCCTGCAAAAGATCCTAGTAGGGTAATGGAGGTTGCAGAAATAATGGCTAAAATTCCTTCGGGGTCATAGGTAGTGTAAATTAATTTACCCGGTAAGAATTGTTGATCTATCCAAGCGTTTATACTCCCTTCAGGTGTGAATACACCCGCTCCAAAACCTGGAACTGGAGTGAATAGCTGTAAACCCGCAATACCAGCCATGATGCCAATTGTCCAATATATTCGTGCCTTAACTGTTTGGGTATTCATGATTATGATAGCTGCAAAAAAGTAACCAATTCCTATTTGCGACAGCACACTGAGATATCTAATATCTGAAAAGCCATCTTTGAAGGCGCCGTTATAGGCTAGACCAAATAAGACTAACAATACCATCCTTTTGAAAACTTTGCGATATAATACTGATTTTTCAACGCCTTTTTCCAATTTACTGGTTAGCGCAAAAGGAATGGCTACGCCAGAGATAAACATGAATAATGGAAAAATAAGGTCTTCAAAATGAAATCCTTCCCAAGAAATATGATGCATTTGTTCAGCCAGTGCTTCTGCCCACTTCCAATGGGTGGCCTCTGCCAAAGCAATTAATAAATGCCCTCCGCCGATAATCCAAAACATATCAAAACCTCTAAGGGTGTCTAAAGAATATAATCTATCTTCTGATTGTTGGTTGGTAAGCGTTTTCATCAGTTTAATATTTTTGGTTTGTAATTGCTTATGTTATTTATAGCACTAAATTAGGTATAGCCCAATTTCATTGCTACAACCGTCAAAATACATACACTACAGGATCACAATAATTATCAACAAAATATAAAACACTTAATGTTTTGATGGCTGTAAAGAGTACCGTCTATTGTTAAAATAGCATCGTACAACTATCCTTGCCCTGTAATAACGGCTAGTTTTTTCTCGTTTTCATCTAGCGATTTCGCATTAGCTGTAGAAACCTTGGTTTTCCATAGATACACACGCTTGAGACCTTCCATTTTTTGTAGGGTCGGGAGACATGAATCTGTTACCTGGGTGCCATATAAATTTAAAACTTCAAGATGCTTTAAACCAGAAAGGGTTTCAACGCCCTGGTCTGTGATGGCCGTTTTTTCCAATTGCAACCGGGTTAAATTTTCAAAAGAAGCTATAGCTGATAGCCATTCATCTTTAACATTGGTTCTTGCTAATGATAACCAAGTGATATGTGCTGCCGCTGGGGCTAAACTTTTTAGCTGTTCTTCTGTCAATGCTTTTCCTGAAAACTTCACATCTAACAGCGGATTTTCTCCTCCTAAAACGTTTACCGTAAAGCCATTTTGTTCTAAGGCTGTAATTTGAACACTGTCTAAGGGGGCTATGTTTACTGTTTCGTAATACGGTTTGGGGTTTGTATCTAGACCGTATTTTCGCAAAAGCGTTGGTTTTATGCTTTCCGCTACTTCTATATCGCCTATTTTACTATCTGGTGAAGCAACTTGCTCAATCCACCATTCAACAATTTTAATTTCATCATAGGTTAATGGATCACCTACAGGAGGCATAAATTTTATATTTTTTTGCGGCAGTGTAATTCGTCTAAACAATTCACTTTCTGATACATTGGAAGGTGTATAGGCAGGGCCACCATCACCCCCAACGAGCATTGAGTCAATCGCAGCCATATTGAGTCCGCCACGGGTTACTTCATTGTTGTGACAAGCAAAGCATTTTTGCTCAAAAATAGGCTTCACTAAATCATTATAAACCACTACAGAATCTGCCTTTGACAAATCAGTCATGGCTTCTTTTTCTCCCAGCATCATATCACGAATAGACTCTGGAGCATATTCAAAAAGATACGCCTCTCCATGGGTAAGGTTCCCGCCTAAATGTCCTTCTACGGTGATTAATCCGATTACGAGAAAGTTTACAATTTGATGCAGGCTGTTGGCATGATTTTCCGCATTTTTCTTTAACCACCATCCTACAAAAGAAATGAGTACTATCGCAATACCCATCCAACGGTGTAGAAACAAATCATCTTCAAAATACAATCCTGTTTCTCCTAACCACCATCCGCAGAAAGCCGCAAATGCCCCACCAATACCTGCTAAAAGCCATCCGTAGCTAATTAACGAGCTTAATTTTGTAGTTTTTTGTATTCGTTGGTACCACTCCATGAATATACTCATGAGTATAAAACCTATAGGCAAATGGACTAATATTGGGTGGAATCTGCCGACGAAATTGGTGAAATCAAAAGCAAGTAATGTGTTCATAAGAGGGTGACTTTAGAAGGGGTTTTATATAATTGGTTTTAAATTTTATAAGCTATCATAATGTATGCTAAACTGACTACATCGTTGTTGTGTTTTTCTAGATTTTTATGATCATTATATGGGTTTAAGATAATATTTCTTTTACAACTTCTCCATGTACATCTGTAAGTCGGTATCTTCTACCTTGCGATTTAAATGTTAATCGTTCATGATCTACACCGAGTAAATGCATTAAGGTTGCTTGAAAATCATGCACATGAACGGGACGTTGCACTACATTATACCCAAAATCATCTGTAGCTCCAAGGGTGAAGCCTTTTTTAATACCTGCACCTGCCATGAAAATGGTAAAGCATTTTGGGTGATGATCTCGCCCAAAATTGGTAGGAGTTAATTGCCCTTGCGAGTAGTTAGTTCTTCCAAATTCTCCACCCCAAATAACAAGGGTATCTTCTAATAGTCCTCGTTGTTTTAAATCGGTGATAAGGGCGGCAGTAGCTTGGTCAGTTTCTTTTGCTTGTACTTTAATGGCAGTGGGTAGGTTGCCGTGCTGATCCCATCCTTGGTGATATAATTGAATGAATTTTACATCACGTTCTGCCAACCTTCTTGCTAAAATGCAATTGGCAGCAAACGTGCCGGGTTTTCTACTGTCTTCGCCATACATTGCATAGGTAGCATCACTTTCATCAGAAGTGTCCATAATTTCAGGTACCGAAGTTTGCATACGAAAAGCCATTTCATATTGTGCCATTCGAGCTAAAATTTCAGGATCTCCAATATCTTGATGATTAATTTTTTCTAATCGTTGTAATTGATCTAGTTGTTCTCTTCTACTTTTTGGATCAATGCCCGGCGGATTTGTTAAATACAAAACGGGGTCTTTACCCGATCGAAATTGTACGCCTTGATGCTGTGAAGGTAAGAAACCATTACCCCAAGATCGAGAATATAAAGGTTGCCCAAATTTATCTTTGGTGACCAAAACTACAAACTCTGGTAGGTTTTTATTGTCAGTACCTAGACCATAACTTACCCATGACCCTATTGAAGGACGCCCCGGTAATTGTGAGCCAGTTTGAAAAAAGGTCACGGCGGGGTCGTGATTAATAGCTTCGGTATACATTGATTTAATAAAGCAGAGCTCGTCAACAATTTTGGAAGTATGCGGCATTAAATCACTCATCCAAGCACCGCTATCGCCATGTTGTTTGAAATTAAAAACAGTGCCTGCCATGGGTAATGTTGCCTGCCCCGATGACATGCCCGTTAACCGTTGTTCTCCTTGTACACTTTTTGGAAGATCTTGCCCATTCATTTTATTTAAAAGTGGTTTGTAATCAAATAAATCTAATTGCGAGGGAGCACCACTTTGAAATAGGTAAATAACACGTTTTACTTTTGGTGGAAAATGTGGTTTTCCTAAAGCACCTCCGCTATTCATATGAGGACTTGTTATGAGCGGGGTTTCTTTGGCAAATAGCCCCATAGGGTCTATCATTGACGCCAAGGAGAGCGCACCCATGCCTAAGGTGGTTTTGGTTAGAAAATCGCGCCGAGTATAATTTTTATTTTCGTGATGTGTACACATTTGTAATCAAGTTCAGGTTCATAAATCAAGTTCAAAAAGCGATGTGATTATACGCTTATCAGCGTCTCATATACGTTTCGTCATGGTTTAATATGGTATTGGCTACTACAGTCAGGGCAGCAGTTTTAGCATTATTTAATGCCTTATCTATTGCTTTGTTTCCTACAGCTAGCAATGCGGCAACTTCTTTAGGTTCTTGTTTAAATCGTTCGGCTTGCTCATCAAATAACTCTTTTAAAATTTCTTTTTCTTCTGCTTTAGGACTGCGACTTATGGCTAGTCTAAAGCCGTAGGTTATTTGATCTTCCAGAGCATCACCACCTTCTATTTGCATCCGCTGAGCAAGAATTTTTGAGGCTTCTACAAATTCAGCATCATTGAGCAATACCAGTGCCTGTAAAGGGGTGTTTGTATTTTCGCGCTGTACAATACATACTTCTCTATTGGGTGCATCAAATGCCGTCATGGCTGGGTGTGGGGAGTTTCTTCGTATAAAGGTATACATGCTTCTTCGGTACAGGTTATCTCCTTTAGACTGTTGATAGGAAAGCAGTTTGTGTGAGAAAGTATTTTTTTCCATCCATAGTTTTCCGGGTTGGTAGGGTTTTACGCTTTCTCCGCCAATTTTTTCAACTAGCAAACCACTTGCAGCAAGCGCATTATCACGTATCATTTCGGCAGGTAATCGGTAGCTGTTACTACGGGCAAGAAATCTGTTTTTGGGGTCTTTTTCTCGCATTTCAGGAGTAGCGTCAGACGATTGCCTGTAGGTGTGTGACATGACCATGGTTTTTAAAAGGGCTTTTACATCCCAATCACTCTCCATAAAAGAAATGGCCAACCAATCAATAAGTTGAGGATGGGTAGGTAATTCGCCTTGGACGCCAAAATCTTGCGGGGTAGCCACCAAACCAGAACCAAAAAGCATTTGCCAGTACCTATTTACCGTAACCCGTGCGGTAAGCGGATTGTCTTTAGAGAAAATCCATTGCGAAAGTCCCAAGCGATTTTTTGGATAGCTATCAGGAAACTCAGGAAGCACCTCTGGCGTGTTGGCTTCTACTTCATACATGGGTTGCGAATAGTCGCCACGGCTATAGGCAAATGCCTGTCTGTCTGTAGGCATTTCTTCCATAACCATCACTTCCATAACGGGTTGCATTAAATTTAACCATTCGCCACGTAGTTCTTTGAGCTCTTTTTGGGTTTCCACCACCTGTGGCGATTTATTAATCCAGTAGGTTTTGGCAAGATCCGCTTTGGGTGGTTGCTTTTTGGTTTGCGCTAGCAGCATCACTTCAGCAGGACTGAGTGCCTTTTTATACATGCGAATATCATCTAGCGCTCCTTTAAAAATGCCATATTCTCCCGTAAAACCTCGGTAACTTTTAGCAACTTTTACGGGTTGTGTATACAGGGTATGAACTGCAGATTTAACGGTTTGTATGGATTTGTACAGTTTGTCATATTGAATATCAGTTTTGGTCTGTACACCATCAATAAACAATGATAAGCCTTTTGCTTTGCCTGAGCCATCGTAGGAAAAGGCAAGGTGTTTCCATTGGTTGGTTTTAATGGAGTCTTTAGAACGAACGTGTATGTAGTTATGTGGTAAGGAATGTATTAAGCGCGCATTGAGGTGATTTAGGCTATCTAGATAAAAATCCCATCCACGCCAAAAACTATTTTTCTCGCCCGATGTGCCTAAGAGCTGTTGCGTTTTTAATTTTTCGCGCTTGGTGGTATTTGCCCATAGTGCGCCCGAGAAGGCATCTGTCCATTCAAAATTTGGAACATTACGCAGGTAAATCTCATCATATTCTCCGGTAAAAACCATGGCATTACCCTTCTTTCCTGCCACAATTTTTGGGGCTTTAGATGTGGTTGCACTTTTATTATTATCCACCCAATAGGCATCTCCTTTTTTTGTTAGTTTATCAAGGGGGTAGTAGTCAATAAGTCCGTCTTCTTCAACATTAGCGGGTAATTGCCGCATGTAGGTGTCTAAATCGGCTAGTTCTTTTTTGGTTAGTTGTAGGTGTTGCTCTTTTTCTTGGATTGATTTTTCAAGCGTTTTTAGTTTTTCTTCTGTTTCATCATCGGGCAGGGTGAGCATGGGGCCGTAATTGCCATCATCACCTGTCATTCCCAATTCCTTAACATTATTGAAGAAAGCGGTCAGTTGGTAATAATCTTTTTGTGAAATAGGATCAAATTTATGGTCGTGGCATCGTGCACAGGCAACGGTAAGCCCCATTAATGAGGTGGCTACGGTTTCAGCACGATCCCAAACATAATTCAGTCTAAACTCTTCTTCAATAGCTCCTCCTTCCGCAGTCATGGGATGATTTCTGTTAAAAGCAGTCGCTAATTTTTGTTCTTTGGTAGCATTAGGAAAAAGGTCACCTGCCAACTGCCATGTAACAAACTGGTCATAAGGCATATTTTTTTTAAAAGCATTGATTACCCAGTCACGCCAGGGCCACATCAAGCGCCAGCCATCTGCATGCAAGCCGTGTGAATCTGCGTATCGTGAAATATCGAGCCAATCAAGGGCAAGGCGTTCAGCAGTGGCATCTTTTTGTAATAGATGGTCTACTACCTTTTCATAGGCGTCATCACTGGTATCGTTTAAAAAAGCATCAATTTCAGCAATAGTAGGGGGTAGCCCAGTTAAATCAATACTTAAACGACGCAATAGCCGTTCTTTATTAGCTTCAGGAGCAGGCGCAAGCCCCTGCTGTTTTAATTGTTGCTGTACAAAATAATCAACTTCATTATTGGCTTTCCATTCCGCATTGACAATGGTTTTTACTTCCTGTTTTACAGGTTTAGTAAAAGCCCAATGTTCTTTCCATTGCGCTCCTTGATCTATCCATTTAATAATCAACGCTTTTTCATGAGCTGTTAGGCTTAAATTAGCATCAGGTGGAGGCATCATTACTTCTGGGTCATCACTAAGAATTCTGTGGACACTTTCACTACTATGAGGCTTGCCAGCAACGAATGCCCGATTACCGCTGCTTAGTTTTTTAAAGGCTTCTTCTTCAATATCTAAGCGAAGACCAGCTTGACGTGTATTTTCGTCAGGGCCATGGCAGTTATAACAACGATCTGATAATATGGGTTTTACGTGAAAGTTAAAGTCTACATGCTCGGGTAGCTCATTAAAGGCAGTTTCAACTTCTTCTGGCAATGTAGGCATGCATGAAAATGTGAACGTACACATTGCCATTAAAAAGGCGTATTTAAAATAGTATTTTTTGGTCATGACGTGATTAAAAAAAAGGATTTCTAAAAATACAAGTTTTTTGTTATTTTTCTAAGGATTTCTTTAGATGAGTTGCTTTCTTTTGTTGTATTGCACAATACAAAAGGATTTTGTTGTATTTGTGGCGAGTGATTTAGTGGAAATCGAAGGTTTAAGTGTAGGTATTTAGTTTTCGTTTTTAGAAATAAGTTTTACCTTAGTACCCTTACGGGGGATATTAGCTCAGTTGGTTTAGAGCGCTGCCTTGACAGGGCAGAGGTCACTGGTTCGAATCCAGTATGTCCCACTTTTTAATACACACCATGCTGTGATTCGTTATTTTTTCTTGCATTAGGATTGAAATTGGTTGCAAAATAAAAACAACTTGCTTTGTATTTTGGCTGTTGAAAAGTGATAAATTAAGCATGAAGCAAAAAAGAGTATAGCCCATTAGTCCATAGCGCACACATTTTTTTGAAGAAAACTATCTTATATTACTTGAGGATTATTGCGCAGGCGTACATGGTACGGTAATGTTTTCGTTTTAGTCTTTGCTATTAACTAATTAAACAAATAAAAAGCGTGCTTTAATTAACCATTACCTAGTGGTGTTAGGTTTGAAAAACACGCTTTTTAAAGACTTTATGATGTTTAATTTACAATAAACTTATCTGTTTTTATGCCTTCTGTTGTATTATAGCGAAGGAGATATATTCCTTTCTTTAAATCAGAGATATCTATTTTTGAGTTTATTTGCTTGCTAGACAGTGTTTTGATTGTTCTGCCATAAAAATCAACAATATCCATCTTATCGTAGTCACCACTTTTTCCAGAAATAGTAATAAACTCGGTAGCTGGATTTGGGTATAGTTTAGGGGTTTTATACGTATTTGTAAATTGTTCCCAAGGCCAAAGGGTAATCAATAATGAAGTGGTTACGCCTCTTACACCTGTTGCATTTGGGCCAGAATATGGGGTAAAGCTAAAGCGAATAACTTGGTTGCCGCCATGATTATAACCTAATTCACCGTAAACGTCAAACTGGTTAAAAGGATATTGGCTATTAGGGTTTGTATTGATGCCTAATAAATTATAAAATGTATCAGCATAATCTATGGGTTCAGATTCATTCTCTTCATTATAATGGGAACCTATACTTTTTGCGGTGCTTTGCACCGAGTGGATGGTATTGTTCGTTTTGTAATTTTCGTAAAGCATTTCAACACTTTGAACAGCATTGGAATCTTGGACTAAAATATAACCTACTGCTCCAACGGTATTGAATGCTTTGTTATGGTATAGTAGATGTACATCATCATCAGGACCAGCATCACCGTCGCTAGTTAAAAAGACTCTTTCTGCTTTGGGTAAATTTAAATCTTCTGAATCATCTGTAATGCTAAACGAAACCTGCCAAGTGTCAATAACAGAACCACTTAAATTTGATGCGCTATATGAGGTTGCTTTTAAGTTGTAATTACCAGTGGGTAAATTTTTTGTGTTGTATTTCTCTGGAGACTTGCTATTCCCAAAAAGGGTGTAGGGTGCTACATTTTCGGTCATTATGGAGGTTGTAGGTCCAGTTAATTCTAATTTTACAGAACCAACACTCTTTTCCGAATATGCTTCGATACTTATACCACCATTAAAATTATTTTTGTTTAGAATCATACCATCCTCCAGTTGTAGGTTGGTGATTCTGGTATTGGCAACATCAATCACATGAAATTTGTTAGCTGATATTGATGCGCTCACCTGAAAAGTTACTTTTTCGCTTGGGCCCTTAATTCCAGTTCGGTTAGCACCTGTATACGGGGTAGCTGTAAGTTCATAGGTGCCAACAGCTATTTCATTTCCAAAGAAATTTCCATTCAAATCACCAAACAATGCATATGGTGCAACATTTTCGGTTCTTGAATAGTTATAGTTTTGAGGCCCCGTAAGGGTTAAATGAACACTATGAATATTATTGGGGTGGCTATAGCGTACCTCAAAATTATGTTGCAACATAGCATTGAATGCTTGGTTATTGACTAATGGCTCTACGTCTGTGGTATTGGTTGCTAAATCAATATGGTGAATACTTGATCCAGAAAAATCTTTAACAATAGAAAAACTATAGTAGGCACGCTCCATGGTTTGTCCAGCGTTGGTATGATTGATTCTTAGTTCGTAATTACCTAAATCAAATACTTGCCCATTGTAGGTGCCATTTATATCACCAAAAAGTGTATACGGAGGGTATTTTTCTGTTTTTTGATGGTTTATTGTGCCTGTAATTTGCATGTGAAATTCTCCAGTTGGTGGAGTGGCATGCTCTGTTAATGCTACAATAGTAATCTTGCGTGAGCTTATTTGACTTTCGTAAATAATTTGATGACGGTTTGCAATATTGTTCGTTGACCTAAACGTAGCAATGGTTTCACCACTATCTGCATCTAAAAATTGATAACCAGTAATTATTTTCTGCGTGGAGGTATCTGCTAATTGTAAAGGGGTTTCTTTTGCGTGAATTGACATAAATGAACTCCATAAAAAAAAGCTTAGTAGAAGGTGTGTTTTTGTTTTCATACATGTTGATATTTAAGTTATTAATTTGGTTTTAAAGGTTTCGTAAATGTGGTATGATAGACGTATTTTAGTTGCTATTTATGGCGTTTTTAGTAGTTGTTTATTTGAGCTCTGCGCAGCATAGTCAATTGGTATCATATTGACTATACTAGTTTTGCAAAAACTAGGTTAATGGCATAACAAACTACTAGGATATCACTTTTAAAATATGTAAGCGGTTTTTTGATTTTGTTTAATGTTCATTTTGGTATACTATTTAGCTAATTTATCCTCTATTATATTTCCTTCAATGGTTATAAGTTTAATGTTTGGTAGCTTGAAACTTATAAAATACTACATTTTCACCTTACAAAAGCAGGTATAGTACACGCACGGTGTTTATGAGGCTTGTTATTTGGGGCTAAGAACAATAACTACAATTATTTTGTAGTGTAATTAAAAAATCAGTTTTTTTATAAAAAAATGCTTTTGTATCTACTTCTGTAATAACAAATTAAAGATATAATAACAAAGTTTATATGAATCGAAAAAAACTTCATAAATAGGTGTATGACGAATATCATCGATGAAATACTCTGTTAAAGAAATCTATCTTGTTTTTTATCGGATACTACAATTATTTTAGCTGTTCAGGGATGAAATTAGCTATAGTTTTGAAGGTGTTAAAAACAAATTTTGATTTGGTTGTTTTATCATTATTTATTAATTTAAATTATTGTAAAACAGTTGTTTAATCTTAGGGGAGCTTATTTCTCTTTATAGCTATGAAGTCCAATAGTTAAATGAATCATGATGAAAGAAATAAACTCATTGATAATTCTCTTCATTTTAATGATGTTAACATCATGTAAATTTGAAAGGGAAAACAATAACAAGCCTGATGTCGTTAATTTTAATACTACCGAATTAGTTGGGCATTGGATTAGAACTAATAAAATTGACGAAATTCAAAAAAAGTCAAAAGAAATTTTAGTTCCTAAATTTATTTTAAAAGATAATTTTACAGCTGAAATTCAAATACTTGATTCTACTGGTAATAAAACTATTTTTGGTAATTGGAAAGTCAAAGAAGAACAAGAAGATGGTTCAAAAAATTTCAATATTTTATTGGATTCAGACATAGTTTTAATATTTGATGTGGATAACAATCATAGACAAATGATAGCACTATCAGTTGAGGAAATTAATAATGAGAATATTTTGGTTTCTCAAATAGGTGAGTTTAAAAAAGAATAGAGGCTGTTATCTATTCTCAAAAATCTATCACTGTATTGATAGGCTATGTAACACCTGCATACTAATAACCAAAGCTAAATCTTACCCACAAAAAAAAGTGCCAACCCTAAGGCAGACACTTTATATTTGATGTGAATAGTAAGGGATTTCCTTATTTTACTTCAAAAGTAATTTTCACATTCACACGAAAGTTGTCCATTTTTCCATCTTTTACCGTAGCACTTTGCTCGTTGATATAGATAGAACGAATATTTTTAACCGATTTTGAGGCGTGGTCTAATGCATTTTTAGCAGCATCTTCCCAACTTTTATCCGAATTGGCTAATACTTCAATAACTTTTAAAACTGGCATAATGTTTAGATTTTATAATTTCCTTCAAGGTAGGAAATTAATTGCAAAGCATGAAAGTATAAGAGCTAATTTAGATGAAGTGCATAATTCAATTCACTTTTTATAGGCAGCGAAATATAGGGTTGTACTGACTTTATATACCTATCCGTTTAAGGCTACTACTTCATTAATTTTGTCTCCCATCATGTTTTTAAGCATGGTTTCAATACCGTTTTTTAAGGTAAACGTAGACGAAGGACAACCACTACAAGCGCCTTGCAAAATAACATTAACTGTTTTGCTTTCCTCGTCGTATGATTTAAATTGAATATTACCGCCATCACTAGCTACAGCAGGCTTAACATATTCATCTAAAATATCGATAATTTGAAGAGATGTATCGTCTAATTCGGGAGCAGCTTGCGTTGTTTGTGCTGTTTCTTCCTGCTTGTTTTGAGGTTGTATTTCTAACGATACCGCGTCTTTACCATCGGCTATAAAATCACGAATTAACTCACGCAACTCCATGGTTATTTCATCCCATTCAGCGACATCATATTTTGTGATAGAAACATAATTTTCATCTAAAAAAACCTGCTTTACAAAAGGAAATTGAAAAAGGGCTTTGGCCAGGTCAGAATCTTTAGCTTCATCAATATTCTTGAATTCAAAAGTAGCGGGTACAATTTTTCTGCTCGCTACAAATTTCATTGTTGATGGGTTGGGAGTTACTTCAGCATAGACAGTAACTGCCACTTTTTTTGTTTTCTCTTCGGCAATAACTACAGGTTCTCCTGCGTTTAAATACTCCACCATTTGTTGCGCAACCTCGTCTTTTACGTCATTCCAATCAACAATATCAAAGCGCTCTAGACCAATAAAATTACCTGAAATATAAACGGTTTTTATAAAAGGAAGATAGAATAATTGCTGTGCTAAGGGCGAGTTTTTTGCTTCGTCAATATTTTTAAACTCGTAATTGGTACCCGTTGTAATGAAATGATTGGTTTCAAATTTTAATATGGCAGGGTTGTTTGTCTCTACTACGGTGATTGAATACTCTTTCATTATTTTCTTTAATTTGTGCAAAAATACGAAGTATTTCTAACTAAAACTCTTGTAATATAGTTGTATTTCTTGCGTTATACTTTATATTTAGCACCGTAAACCAGAGCCCCAACATTTATGATGAAGTTTCGTTTGTTTGTTTTGCTTTCTTTTTTAGTCTTTGGAGCACAATCTTATGCTCAGGAAGGAATACCCGTTTATTTTGATTATTTATCGGATAATTATTATTTGGTATACCCTTCTATGGCCGGAATTACTCAAGGTGGAAAAATACGAGGAACTGCTAGGCAGCAATGGTTTAGTGTGGATGAAGCACCCAATCTACAGACCTTAAACGCTCATTTTAGAATAGGGGATAGCAATAGTGGCGTAGGGGCTATTTTGTTTAATGATGCCAACGGATATCACTCGTTAACGGGCGCAAAGATAACCTATGCACACCACTTGAAATTGGGGGGCGATGATAGGTATCTTAACCAGCTTTCTTTTGGTTTGAGTCCTACCTATTTGCAAAGTAGTTTAGATGAAAGTGAGTTTCGCTCTATTGAGCCCGACCCAGCCATTGTAGGTTCTAAGATTAGCAGTAGCTTTTTTAATGTGGACATAGGCTTATCATACAGTAAAATGGAGTTTTATGCGCATTTTGCGGTCTTGAATGCTTTGGGTACCGAAAGAGAATTGTACCGATTTGGTAGGGGAGATGCTGACAACCTTCCGTTGATTGACGACGCTAGAAAGTATTTGATATCTACAGGATATATTTTTGGCAAAAATGAATGGCAGATAGAGCCTTCAATTTTATTTCAAATGTCAGAATTTAAATATAAAAGTTCCAGCGACGCTGTGGCAGTATCCAATTTAGAAAAGGCGATAGATTTTAATCTAAAAGTATATCGTGATGTTGATTTTGGGCGTGTTTGGGGTGGTTTATCTTACAGAAGAAGTTTTGATGGAGCTAGTTTTCAAACAGAGAATAGTTTTGGCGAACAAAAATTGCAACTCATAACACCAATTGTAGGCGCTAATATCCGTAACTTTTTGGTATCTTATAATTATTCGTATCAAACGGGTGATATTCGTTTTGGTAGTGGTGGTTTTCATCAAATTACCATCGGGTATGATTTTGGTCAGCAAGAAAGAAGGTATGATTGTTATTGCCCGGCTGCACAGTAAAATGGGTCTACCAAAATTACTTTGATACACCCACCCACTTAGTAAACACTAATCTACTTCATATTTTTTTCGCTACCGTAGTTACTACTTACTCCCAATGGTAGTTTTTCTTTTGTGCTTGCTTTTTTATTGCTAAGAACATGGCGCTTTCAAGGGCTCCTTTGGTGTTTTCTTTTTGATTTTCATTTATGTAAGCTGCTCTTTTTTTATGTAGCTCTTGAATCTCTTTTTGTATTTTAGTTCGTGCTATTTTCTTATTTTTGATATATGACTGTAGCTCTGAAGGAGTTTTGTCTTTTAATTCGGCTGGGAGTTCTTCTTTACTAATTGTTGTAATATCAAACTCATTATCATCATTGGCATCTACTAAATCCCAAGAAGAATTACGGTACAATCGAGAGCTTTTACTAACGGCACGTTTAATAGCGACGTCTTCTTTTAAATTCATAGCATTGGTATCTTGAGTTCGTTGCATTTTCATTTTTGCCGCACCTTGCCTCCCATAAGAGATATAAGTATTATTGAGCTTAGTATTTAATTCAATAATTAGTTTGTCGTAGGGCGTTTCGATATGTGTAACTTCTTGGTTATGGTTTATAGCAATATATTCACCTCCGGTCATTGTTGCTCCGTTCTTCCAAGCTGTTTGTATCCCATGCTCATAATTTCCGCAGAAAATGGTATTCACGATCACTTCTTTTTCTTTGGCATGGGTTACGGCGGTTTTGTAGTTGAGTTTACCTTGTGTAAAAGGCTCGTTGCCGGCAATAAAAATCATTTTTAAATGATCAGGATTGTTGCCCCAATCTAGCTGCTGTAATGATGTTTCAATAACTTTTCCGCAAAATTCTTCACCACCTTTAGTTGTTAGGGAGAACAGTTTTTCAGAAATTTCATCCAAATCGTTGCTGAATCCCAACACTTGTTGAATGTAGCCTTCTTGCGAAGAAAGCCTATCATTGCCGTATTGATATAACGCAATTTCTAGTTTGGGGCGGTTTTCGTTGCCACATTTCGCATAAGAAAACTTATTTACAATGTCCCATAATTGCGATTTAGCTTGATTAATTAAACCATCCATACTATTACTGGTATCTAATAGCAATGCAATTTTTACAGTATTACTGTCTTCTTTTTTTACCGCATTTACCGCCTTAACAATAAGCGGTTTTGTTGCTGTTTTTTTTAATTCGCATCCCAATGCTGTAGTCATAGCATATGTCATAAGGGATATACTTAAAAATTGTCGTGTGTTCATGTTTTTCGTGTTACGTTAATTGTTATGTTGATAATACTGTTAATTGGCTGTTTTATTCGCAGAGGAAAACAAGTATTACGGTAAATGTATGGGTGATGCTTTATAAAAAAAATGACGAATGAGTGAAGTAAGCTACAGGATGTGTAAATGTGCTTTTTGAGTGCGTGAATGTGCTATTTAGAGTAGTTTTATCCCTATATTTTGATTTTAAGCATTTTTTAATACCACATAAATCAGCTAAGTTTACGTTGTATTGTTATAGCTATGATAAAGTATACTTACATAATAATTTTGCTCCTTGTTACAGGTGTGCCGTTGCATATACAGGCGCAGTTTCCTGATGGTTCTGGTGCGGGCAACCAACGAATTATTGAAATTAAAGGCTCGGTAAAAGGAAAAGAGAATTATGAACCTATTTCAGGCGTAGAGGTTTCTACTGATAAAGGAGCGTATGTGCTAACAGATATTCATGGCGAATATCGTATAAGAGTTTCTATTGGCGATGAATTGATATTTAGAAGCCCTGAGTTTGAAACAAAAAGACATAGAATTAGTAGTGATGAAGATGTAGATGTTCTTGTAGAAGGCTACTCTAAAAGCAGTTCAAACCGTTCTAGAAGTAAAATATTGGATGATAATAAGGCTTCAAAACATCAATTTTATCTTGATTCAGCCTATGCCTACCAAAAGGAAGATATTGAAAAGAGTATTGATTTTATTACCCAATCGATAGCGCAATTGGGCAAAAGAGCAAATAAAAAGCAATTGGCTTTATCTATGACAGCCTTAGGCGAGGTGTATCAATATCATCAGCAATATGATTTGGCAGTGACCAGTTATAAAGATGCTTTAAAAGCCAATAAAACTAGCAAAACAACACTTTTACTGGGTAAAGCCTATATACTAAACAAAAATTTTGAGGCTGCAGAAAAGGTGCTCTCACCCTTGTTAAAGGTTAAAAATTTAATCCCCTATCAGCAGGTTCAATTGTATGAAAACTTGGGAGATGCTTACGCGGGATTGAAGGAGTTTAATAAGGCGATAGATTATTATGAAGAAGGGTTGCTAGTGGCAAAAAAGAATCAAATGGCCCCTAAGCTAATTGATTTAAACTCAAAAATTGCTGATGTATATGCTATTGATAATAAGACTATTGAAGCAGAAGGTTTTTATAGGAATTCTTTAAAATTAGCAGCAAATGAAGCCCCTCAAAGAGCTATTCAAGAAAAGGAAAAAGTAGCCGATTTTTACAATAAAAAGAATCGGTATGATGATGAAATACAAATGCGAAAACAGAGTTTAAATGAACTTAAAAAAATACCCAAAGCCAAAGTAGAATTTAAAAAGGGAATTACTATTCCTGATTCAATAACCTCGCAACGTATCAATTATAAAATTGCCAATGCCTATATTTCTCAAGATAAATATGACCAAGCAATTCCTTATTTAGAGAAAAGTATTGTTGAAGCTGATACTGACAATGATTTAATTGTACAAAAGGATGCGACGCGTAAACTGTCAGAAGTATATGAGTACAAGGGTGATTTTACAAAGGCTTTAGAGACCTACCAAGCCTACGTTTCGGTGGTAGACACGCTATATATACGAAAGGAGCAAGAGATTTCTAGGGCTGCACGGTTTAATAGAGAAATATCAACCAAACAAAGTCGCATTTCAGGCTTAGAGCAAGAACGTGAATTGTCACAGAGTAAATATGCCTTGGCGGTTACTGAGCAGCAGCTAATACAAGAGAGTAATAAACGGCAACTTTGGATTATCTATTCCCTAATAGCTGGAATGCTCTTAATGGGAGTATCTACTTTTTTCTTTTACCGCAGTAATCAGCAACAAAAACTCGCCAATAACCTATTGGCTTTAAAATCGCTGCGCTCGCAAATGAATCCGCATTTCATTTTTAATGCTTTAAACTCTGTAAATAATTATATCGCGAAAAGTGATGAGCGTAGTGCAAATAGGTATTTGAGTGAGTTTTCAACCTTAATGCGCTCTGTTCTTGAAAACTCCGAAGAAGATTTTATTCCTTTATCAAAAGAGTTAGAATTGCTATCGCTATACGTAAAATTAGAACATTCTCGTTTCCCTGATAAATTTGATTATCAACTCGAAGTGGAAGAAAATCTCGATGTATCGGCTTTTCAAATTCCACCTATGTTGTTGCAACCATATATAGAAAACGCTATTTGGCACGGACTGCGATACAAAGAAGATAAAGGATTTTTGGGTATTGAGGTGAAGCAAAAAAACAAAGAGACGCTTCAAATTACCATTACTGACAATGGTATAGGGAGAAAAAAATCAGCAGCATTAAAGACAAAAAATCAACGAAAGCAGAAGTCCAAAGGCATGGGCAATATTAAAAAGCGAGTAGCTATTTTAAACGATATGTATAAAGATAAAGTTGCTGTAGCTATAGCTAATTTAGAAGCTGATGGTACAGGTACAAAAGTGGTATTTACTTTAAAAAAGATGAACGCATGATACTAAACGCAATACTGGTTGAAGATGAGGCGAATAGCCGTGAAATACTTAGCAATTACCTGCGAAAATATTGTCCAAATGTAAATTTGGTAGGAGAAGCAGCCTCTATTGAAGCTGCTAAAAAACTGATAAATGCGCACACATTAGATTTGGTTTTTTTGGATGTAGAAATGCCTTTTGGAACTGGTTTTGACCTTTTAGACCAATTACCAGACCGTAATTTTGAAACTGTATTTGTAACCGCATATAACCATTATGCTATAGATGCTTTAAACAATCATGCCGCTTACTATTTAATGAAGCCTATCAATATTGATGAACTCATTAAAGCGGTCGACTATGTGACCGAAATAAGAGAAAAAGAAGACACCCTTGAAGATAAGGTACTCACACCCATTTTAAACAAGGTAGAAGGTAAAATTACCCTTCCGCAACAAGATGGTTTTCAAATATTGAATGTAGCCGAAATTTTGTATTGCAAGGCTGATGATAACTATACCGAAATATATCTGGTTAATAAAAAAATTCTGGTAAGTAAAACGCTTAAATATTTTGAAGAAGCCTTGGCTAAATTTGCCTTTGCTCGGATACATAAGTCTTATTTAGTAAACGTAAATGAGGTAGTAAAGTACCGAAAAGGAAAAGGAGGTAGTGTAGTAGTTTCTAATGGGAAAGAACTCTTGGTGTCAGCTGCGAAAAAGAAGGAGTTGTTGGCTTATTTTTAAAGAAAATAGAGGCGTATGCCGTGTTGTATTCGCATTGGATTATCGTTGTATACTGTGTTTGGCGTTACTTAAGAAGACTGCTTACAGCTAAAAAAGCAAGTATATTGGTGGTGCTATTTTAATTCTTAAATAATTAGAAATATCTTTGTAAGATAAAAGAACAAAGTTAGTTTGGTGCTATCCTACTTTTGCACTTAAAATTAGCGCCTTAATAAATAAACGATGTATCCATTAAAATTTGATCCTATTTTAAAAGAACGTCTTTGGGGAGGTACCAAGTTAAAAGAGGTTTTAGGCAAACCTATTACCAATGATATTACAGGAGAAAGTTGGGAAATTTCAACGGTAAAGGGTGATATTTCTATTGTTGCAAATGGCGCTTTAAAAGGTACTTCGTTGCAGCAACTCATTGAAGATAACCCTGTAGCGGTGCTTGGGAAAAGTGTGGTTGACCGTTTTGGTACTGATTTCCCTATACTCATTAAGTTTATTGATGCAAAACAAGACCTTTCAATACAATTGCACCCCAATGACGAATTGGCCAAAGAGCGGCATGATTCTTTTGGAAAAACAGAAATGTGGTATATCATGGATGCTGATAAGGATGCAAACTTAATTGTAGGGTTCAATAAAGATGTGTCTAAAGAAGAATATGCTGCTAGCGTAGCAAACGATACATTGTTAGATTTATTGAATTATGAGACGGTAAAAGAGGGGGATACGTTTTTTATAAATACAGGTAAAATTCATGCTATTGGAGCAGGTGTTTTGTTAGCTGAAATTCAGCAAACTTCTGATGTTACCTATCGTGTATTTGATTTTAACCGAAGAGATAAAAACGGAAATTTACGAGAGTTACATACTGAAATGGCTTTAGATGCTATTGATTATGATAAAAAGGATGATTTTAAGGTTGATTATCCAACAATACCTGATACTGTAAATACGATGGTTGACTGCCCTTATTTTAAAACCAATTTCGTTAAGCTTACAGCTGATTTACAACTAAATACAACAGGTAGAGATTCTTTTACTATTTATATGTGTGTTGGTGGTGCGGTAGAAGTTTGCAACGATTTTGGGTCGGCAACTATTAAAAAAGGAGAAACCATTTTAGTGCCAGCTAGCAGTACCCATATTAGTTTAAAAAGCTCAGGAGCCACCTTGTTAGAAGTTACTATTTAGATACCTAAGGTTTGTCAAATAAGTTCAAAGAAAAGTGCGTATAGGGTGCGTTTTATTCTTTTATGTTTATAATAACGGCCTCGCAAGTCTTTAAATCAGAGTTTAGTACTATATTTTCCGAGGTAGTTTTGCCTGTGATTTCTATAGATACGGTATTGGGCGGAAATCGACCTAAATTATGAGCGTATAAGAATAGATCATTGGGTTTTGAGGGATCTAAAGTTACATTGAACATCTTTTTGCGATATTCTAAATGGTACATATTTACAATTGCCTTCCCATTTAGATAGATAGAAACAATATCACCATCTTTTCTTCCGTGATCCCAGAGGCTAATACATATTTCTTTACTGTCAACCGTGAGCTCATTCACATAGTTTATTTTTCTTCCATCAAACTTATCTCTAATTTTAGATTTTTTAACGGCTTTTTCTTTTTCTATTGTTTCTGTTAGCGCTGTTTTTACCCCTTTTTCATCTTTAGAAACTTTCTCTACCTTAAACAGGGCAGTAGCAGATTTGGCAATATTAAATTTGTCATCAGGAAATAATTCAATGCCAATTACTCGGTAATTATCGCCTTCTTGCATTCCTCTTGTAATGGCTATTTCATAGAAGGGTTTATTGTTTTTAAAAATACCAAGTTCTTGTACCACAGTATCATCTTTAGTTAGGTAAAACATGATATTTCTATCTTCAGGAATGTTCTCACTAGTCCATGCTAATTTTACCTTCCCCGGAACCTTCCATATCGTACTTCCATTTGGGGAGGTTATGGTCAAAGATGATTTTGAATTATTTTGCTCGCCTTGTTCCGTTTTATGTTTCAAAGCGTTAGCAGCATTTGCTTCATTCCAAATTTGTGACAAAAGAAAAGCAAGTATAAAAATGCTGTAAATTTTCATTGTTTAAAGTAAGATTACCAGATGTTTTAAAGGCAATTGGGACACCAATGCAATAACGAAATTTTGCTTGTTATATTGCTGTCTCCAATTGATTAAACTTGTAATGCTTGCCGGTGTTTTTTAGCACTTACAAGTCCTTTTTTTAGTAAACAAATGGTAACAAGTTGAATATGATACCAATCACAAACTAAAAATAAGCTTTATCGAAAACACTTTTTTTTATCCTTGTTTACAAAAAAGAAATCTCAAAAACCTAAGGCAAATTAAAGTGTTTTTAGAGTATGGTTATGTTAAAACGGGTTGAATTCAGATGTACGTCACAATAAGTACTTTAAAAAGCGACAAAAATGCGTTAGCTTAGTCATTCTAAAGCAATCGCTTATTTTTTTAATTGGTTGTATCAAAAAGCCAAAAATCATAAAAAATGAAAAAAATAGACAAAAGGGAAGTATTTACCCAGATAGAAATAAACGCTACAAGGGAACAAGTTTGGTCTGTATTAACAGATTTTGAAAAAATGCCAGAATGGAGTTCCTCTTTCCAAGGGATTGAGGGAGAGTTTAAAGAAGGCGGAAAAGCAACGTCTTATTTTAAAGCTCCTATAGGGAAGAAAAATATGGAATTTGAACATACAATAATTGAGTTTGAAGAACAGGTCTCTTTTGGTTGGTCAGACCCGTTAATGTTGGGGATGAAAGACCACCATGTTTATAAATTAGAAACATTAGAAAACGGTAACACTCTTTTTACACAAACCGATGGGGTAGAAGGGGGTGCTACACATTTTATGGGTAAATTGATGACTAAAAACATGGAGAAAATGTATTTGAAGTTTAACCAAGAATTAAAAGAAAGAGTAGAAGCTATTTATAAATAAAATAATAGTTAACGCTTACTCAATTATGATTAACAAAATAAGGGAATTAGAAAAATTAGCACGGCTTCTTGAGCCTAATGAGTACCAAAGAGGAAAATGGAATGCTGAGGTTTTAGATTATGCTAATGCTTTTTTAAACAATTTAAATGCCTCAAAAGCCTATATCAAGGCCACAGAGAATAGTAAAGAAATCTATAATTTTGGTATTGAAGAGCAAGGTATTGAACTAGCTCCACTATTAGAAAGCACAACAAAAAATATTGATGGTGTTGGCATAAATCCGGCTTCTAGTGGGCATATGGGTTATATTCCTGGTGGAGGACTTTACCCTTCTGCGCTTGGTGATTTTATTGCAGCAGTGAGCAATCGTTATGCTGGTGTATTTTACGCTGCTCCTGGGGCAGTACGTGTAGAAAATATGCTGATTAGATGGATGTGTCGTCTTATGGGCTATCAAGATACTGCTTTTGGTAATTTAACCTCGGGTGGGTCTGTTGCTAATTTAATAGCCTTAGTAACTGCACGAGAAGTACATGGCATCAAAGCACGTGATTTTGAAAGATGTGTCATTTACCTTACTCAACAATCACATCATTCTATTATAAAAGCTATCCAAATTTCAGGCTTATCAGAGGCGCAGTTAAGGTATATCACTTTAGATGAGAACCTAAAGCTTTCATCAACTCATCTAGAAGAAGCAATTATTGAAGATATAAAAAATGGTTTGATACCGTTTTATATCAATGCCTCTTTTGGTACTACCAATACAGGGGCCATCGATCCTTTAAAGTCAATTGCAACCATTGCTGAAAAATATAAGCTGTGGTTTCACGTAGATGCAGCTTATGGCGGTTTCTTTAAATTAGTAGGCAAATTAGATTCAAAATTTGAAGGTATTAAAGAGGCAGATTCCATTACCTTAGATCCGCATAAAACCCTTTTTTTGCCCTATGGAACGGGTACTGTACTAATAAAGAATAAAGCACATTTATTAAAAACCTACCATTGTTTAGCCGATTATATGCAAGATATAGTTGGCAGAGAAGATGAAATTTCACCAGCAGATGTATCTGTAGAACAAACAAAGCATTTTAGAGGAATGAGAATGTGGTTGCCGCTAAAATTATTTGGTGTAAAGCCGTTTAGAGCAGCTTTGGAAGAAAAATTATACCTAACCAAATATTTTTATAACGAGATACAAAAAATAACAGGAATTGAAGTAGGGCCAGAACCCGAACTTTCTGTGGCAATTTTTAGGTATGTTCCCAAAAATGAAGATGCTAATGCATTCAACAAAAAATTGATTGAAGCAATTCAAAATGATGGTCGTATATTTCTTTCATCCACAAACATACATACGGTTTTTTGGATACGAATAGCGGTGGTGCAGTTTAAAACGCACCTCAAAGAGATAGCCCTTTTACTCACTATTATAAAAGAACTCTTAAAGCCTGGTGTGCTGAGGTGAATAAACTAATGGCTAGAATCAAGTTTTGGTTTAGGTTGGTGTGATTTATGAAATGCGATTGACTTATGTAGATTGATTAGTCTTACTATTGGAAGTTACTTTGCGTTCTTTTTTTTTGGTCGTTAAGTGGCAGGTGGTTTTAATAGTAAGTCAGCAGCTAGGTTGTGGTGCCAATAAAAATCTCTTAGATTAGTTATTTTACCAATGAAATATATTTACTAAATAGTTAATTTAGTATTAGTAAAACAATGGCGGCAATAGAAACTTATATCGTTGACTCTTTTACAGACAAGCCTTTTCATGGAAATCCGGCAGGGGTTTGTATGTTAAAGCAAAAGCTAACTGACATGAAAATGTTGTCTATTTCGAAAGAGTTGGGACTTTCAGAGACTGCATTTATCCGTAAAATAGGTGATACCTATTCAATAAGATATTTTTCTCCAGTAATGGAAATTCCCCTTTGTGGACATGCAACCCTTGCTGCTGCTAAAGTGCTATTTGAAAACAATGTTATAATTGATACAATTCATTTTAAAAATATTCAGAAACTAGATTTAAGGGTTAGGAAGTACGGAGAGAAAATTGAGATGGAATTCCCAATTTACGATACCATTCCTCAAAATGCTCCTGATGAATTATTGAATGCATTGGGCATTGAAAAAATAGTGAATAGTGAGTACAATAAAGAAACAAAAATATTACTTGTCGAAATTGACAGTGGTGAATTATTGGAAAAGTTAGCTCCTGATTTTGAAAGACTAAAACGTTCGAATAACGCAATAAACGGAGTGTTAATTACCACAGTGTCTCATAGGGATGGTTATGATTTTGAATCAAGATACTTTTGGCCTTGGAGCGGTACAAATGAAGATCCAGTAACTGGAGGTACCCATACTTTTCTTGCAAAATATTGGAGCACACGCTTGAATAAAAAGAAAATGAATTCATATCAATGTTCTGAGAGAACTGGCTTTATGGAAGTTGAATTAATCAATAGCAAAATACTAACAATAAAAAGCGAAGCGCAAATAGTATTTAAAGGAGAGTTAAGAATATAAATCTCATCAAATTACTTTGGATAGAACCTAAATATTCAAAAAAAAACATGTATTGAATTCGGGTTAAAAGAAGATGAATATTGGTAAAAAGCAATTACAGCTTTGCTAAATTTTATGAATATAAAAATGAGTAAAAAAATCTTAACAATTAAAAATATTGTAATTGGAATTGGATTGATAATACTTGATTTAACAGTTTACATCATTTTAGGATTATTATTGATGAACTATGATGATTTCTATGATGAAAGTAAAGGAGAATATTGGAGTTTAGGAAGTATGACAGCTTCTCAAAAAGCAACTTACATTGCATTAAATATTTGGCATATCGTAAATATAGCGATTATTGTATATCTGATTTACAGCATCATAAAAACGGTGAGGCATAATGCGCTCCAATAGCAAAACCTTCGTTTAGGCAGCACGAATTACCCAAAGTGAATACGAACTGAGCCGTGTATTTGGTGGACCGTTTTTTTAAGGTTTTATATCGGTCATAGGTTTTTTCTCACTCAGTAAACCTCCGTGATATCAGGCAATCCATTTACAAATGATGATTTATAAAAACTCAAACAAAAAATAATCAGAAATATGCATCTATCTTGCATGCGTATTTCTGATTATTTTTTAGCTAAAAAAGTAAGTGTAGAGTACGGTTATTTACTAGTACGATTACTTTTCTTTCAGGTTTGCTAAATATTCTATTAAATCTCGAAGTTCTCGTTTCTTAATAAGTTTTCCCATGGCTGGCATTGCCGAAATACTGTTTTCACGTTTTTGTATTCTTGATATGGCTATTTCCATAGGCTCTGCATCTGAAGTTCGTAAAATGATTTCATGCTCAGATTCTGCTTCCAAAATACCTGTTACGGTTTGACCATCTTTTAGGGTAACACTTACAGTACCATAACCTGGTGCTAAGCGGGCGCTAGGTGCTATCAACGCCTCCAAAATTTGTTCTCTATTCAATACGTTGCCTATATTGTCAAGACTTGGCCCAACAACACCACCTGCACCACCAACAGCATGGCAACGAACACATTGGGCAGTAGGGTTGTTGTTGAAAATAGCTTTACCTTCCCACCAATTGCCTCCGTAAAGGGTTTCTTTGTAGGCGTCTACACTATTGCCATTACTTTTAAGTGTAGCTAGCGCTGCAATTAATTCATTAGACTCAGTAGCTTCGGTGGCTTCAATAAGATCAAGAATAACACTTTGGTTAAGCTGTCCTTTGTTTGCTTGTTCAATGAGTTTTTGAAGCGTAGTTTGCGTCTTTGCTAACGGAAGTTCACCTAAAACGCCCAGTATTTTTTGCTGCTCGCCCACAGACCCATTTTCAAATATAGGCGCTACAATAGCTGCAAGGTCTTCTTTTGAGAGTGATAATTTTGGTAATAGACCTATAGCCGTTTGTTTTACTTTTTGATCGGTATCGCTCATACCCAAACGCATGCCTAAATTTATTTCTTCTGCGTTAAGGTTACCCAAGGCTGTAAGAACAGCAGCACGTACATCGGCCGATTTGTGATTTGCTAAAAGGGTAATTAATCGGGTGTTTTGAGAGATGATACCTAAATTTTCAATAGTTTTTGAAATACCAATCAAAATTTGAGGATCGGTATCTACGTCAGCAAGTAATGCAGGTATGGCCTTCTCCAATTCAAGTCTTACCATGCTAGGGTCTCTTTTTATCTCTCCTCTAAGCCTGCCGTCTACACGATCTAAAACTGATGGAGAACCCCAAGTGCCTAAGGCTGCTAATGCTTCACCACGTAATTCACTTGATACGGCTGGGTTTTTGGCAAAAGTAATCAGGTTATCCATTTCTCTTTTTCCACCTACTCGTAAGGCAGCGTTTATGCTTCTACGCAGTAATGGCTCACTAGTAAAACGTGTTTCATTTAGTAATGCAGCCAAATCGGGTAGGGCAGCTTCAATAGACCAATCGTCATTTATGGCTCTAGCCGCTTCTGTTACAATATATTCATCTTTATCTTTTAAGAAAAGAGCCACATTTTCGTTCTGTAGTCTGCGTAAAACCAATACCGCAGCAATACGTAAGCTGCGATTTTGGTTGTCAACAAGTTTAATCATTGGCTCCGGATCACCAATTCTTGAAAGTGCCAAAACGGCGGCATGACGTAAATATACATCCCGATCTGCATTGTCAATAATCATATCAAAAAGAGGTTCAATAGCGGGTTTGTACTTTACACGTCCTAATGCTTGAGCAGCAAAAAACTTTACCCTATCATTACGGTGTTGTAGCAGCGGAATGAAATTTTCTGCACCATCGGCATATTTAACATCTCCCAAAACTTTCAAGGCTTGTGCTACAATTTCGGGGTCTCTATCGGCTAATAAAGCCATAAGGGGTTCTGCTTTGTCACTATCACTATCTGCTATTTGCCCTATACCCCAAATAGAATGAATTTTAGCAAATTGATTTTCACTTTCTTCTAATACATCTTTGAATTTTCGGTACCCCCAAAAGGTACTTTTAGCTAAAGCAAACTGTGCTTTTTGCCGAATGCGCATATCTGGGTAGGAGAGTAATTTTACGAGTTCATCATTTGATTGCTCGTTGTAATCTAATGTCATTAGCCGTGCTGTTTCGGCTCTTTCTTTTTTAAGATCATTTTTTGTGTCGGTAACATCAAGTTTCCATATTCTGCCGTAGTTTTTTGTTCCCCATCCGTTAATCCAATCGGCAAGATATAGGGCGCCATCAGGCCCAAATTCAATCCCTGTTGGCAACACACCGCTTAGCATGTCTATATCTGTATGTAGCTCAAAGGAAGCTCCCTTGGGTTTAAGATCAAACGACCAAATATGTGATCTGCTGGGGTCGCCCACAAACTCAACCAAAAAGAAACGGTCACGCCATTTTTTACCTAAAGCTGTACCCGGATTATAAACCATTCCTGTGGGACCATTATGGAAATTTTTTATCGGTGGAATTATATAAGCTGCTTGGCCTTCCCAACGTGGCGTATACAATTTTTCATCCATCCAAACTTTGTAGCTATTGTTTTTTGGGTCGGTATATTTACCATACTGCCAATTTGAACGCCATCCAGCATCTGAACCTTCAACAATATGTACCAAACGCTCACTTTCTCCTCGGTGGTCGCCATCATTATCAGAAGAAATAATATTGCCATAAGCATCAAAAACAAACTCATGTGTGTTGCGTAATCCTCTTGCAAAAACTTCAAAATTGGTGCCATCAGGGTTACAGCGTACAATCATACCTTGGTTGGGTAAATGGTGTTTTTTTCCTTCAACTGTAGTAATACTGGCACCTATATCTCCAATGCCCCAGTATATTTTTCCGTCGGGTCCCTCAATGGCTCCACTCATACCATGCGCACCAAAACCAATATGCACAGCAAAACCATGTGCAATTGATGTTTTTTCGTCTAGTACTTGGTCATCATTAGTATCTGTTAGGCGCCACATATCGGGACCTACACCTACAAAAACATCATCATCACGTACCAATAAAGCACCTGCTACATCGGTTATTTCTTCATTAAAATCTTCAAGAATACGCGTAGAAACATCGGCAATACCATCTTTGTTGGTGTCTTCTAGCATCCAAACTTCATCTTTTTCTACTGTAAGGTCTTTCCAGTCGTGATTGCCATCACCATTCAAATCAGGAAACCATTCATTTTCTTTACTTAGTTCTGGCGCAAAGGTCTCATGTAAGAATGCGCGCCTGTCTTCAACGGTTTGTAAGGAGATTGAAGGCGTCATCCAATGTTGATAACCGCGAATATCAAATTCTGAGTTTTTTTGACGATTGGTACGGGTAACATATATTCTACCCTTGGTGTCAATATCCATTGCAATAGGGTCTGGTGCAAGTGAATCTGAAGCCCAAAGACTTAACGTTAAGCCGTCAGCCATTTTAGCTACAATAGCTTCACGAGCTTCTTTGGCTTTTGATAGTCCTAAAACAGAATCTTCATATACGGTTAATGGAATTTCTTTAGCTTTATTTGACGTATTACTACAGCCTATAACTGTAAGACTTAATATAATTGCTAAAAAGTAATGAGTTGTGAATTTGTGATTCATTTATAAGGGTTTAGGTACGTTATAAAATTACACAATTGCACCTTACGATAAAATATTAATATGAATCAATTCTAAAAAGGTATGGAAAATGCAAAATATGCGGTTAAAAATTGAAAAATATGAAATATACTCCCGTCATTTTGAAATGCTCGAAATTAGGGAAGTGTGTTTTTTAGGAGTATATTTTGTAACTAAGGGTTGACGTTGTTGATGTGAGCTGAAAATCTGTAAATAATTCTTGTAATAGATGTATTAAAACGTAGTAGCGATGAAAAATTCAAAAATCGCTACCTACGCATTTTTAATAACAGTAGTAGCTTTATCAAGTTCATCATTGTGCACATAGATTTGCGTTTCAGATAAAAGCGCCGAAGCAAAACCTGCCAAGCGGGCAGATTCTGCTTCGTCTTTCACCACGGGGATGATGCCATTATCTTTTAGTTTGCTTATTATACTTTGTGCTTCGATATGATTTCCTACATATATTCTTGTATAGTTTGAATCCATGGTGTTTTTGTCTTTTAGTGATTAGTTCTTTTCCCTATTTGTTATAGTATTTTAACTATTTCTTTAAGGTGCTTGTTGTACCCTTTTAAGGTGCCAGAAAGTTTACTGATTTGTTCTTGTGCTTCTTTCCAATTTTTTTGCTCAATAGCTTCGCGAACTCCTGGTAAGGTTTTTACCCCATAGCCTGTGTAAAAGCCTGGCGCATATATTTGATGTTTGTACCATGAGCGGCGAGGAAGTCCTTCTTTTGATGTTAATAGGTGTTCTGCTTCCATTAGTTTTTTGTTGATTTGACTTCTTTTATCATCAGAAAGCTTTGCAGCGTCAATTTTTGATAACTGGTCAATAGTTTTTTGCAAAGCGGCTAATTCATTTTGTAACGAAGAAAAGTCTAAATATGGTACGGCGTCTTTTTTCTCAGGTTTTAAAAAGGGTTTTTTAGGGTCGGCAGCTAGTTCAAACATATTTTTTTCTACCATCATATTGTGCTTTTCAACAGCGGTACGCATTGTAGCGCAGGATGTCATAATTTCATCCAAATAGCCAGTTACCGTTGCATACCATTGTTTAAATTCAAACGGAAGTACATCGGCATTTGCCAAACGAAGGGTTATTCTTCCAGCAGTATTAGCCAAGGCAACGCCATAAGCAAAATCTGGGTCTTTAAATCGCTTGTAATGTGGGTAGGTGTCATAAATAGTATGGTATTCCCCACCAGCATTTTCACCGCCAAAGCCTAAATTTAATGCGGCAATACCAGCATGCTGAATGAAAGGTGTGTAATCAGAACCAGAGCCTAAGGCATACAGTTTAAACTCTGCCTTACCACCGTTTATCATCGCCAATGCATTTTTTCGTTCTTTTACAGAAACCCCTCTTTGCGGGTCTTTAACAGCACCTGCAACTTCACTAACCATGGCTTGCAAACTGTGCGAACCACCTGCACCTAAAAAGCCACGTCCGTTACCATCAGTATTGATATAGGCAACCACTTTTTGTTGTAGCTCTTTTTTATGGTCTTCAACCCATTCGGTTGAGCCTATTAGTCCCGGCTCTTCTGCATCCCATGCACAATATACTAGGGTTCGTTTTGGTTTGTTGCCTTTTTTGGCAAGTGCACCAACAGCTCTAGCTTCTTCCATTAATGCTACCAAACCACTAATAGGGTCGTTGGCACCATGTACCCACGCATCATGGTGGTTGCCTCGCATTACCCATTGGTCAGGGAAATCAGTGCCTTTCATTGTTGCTATTACATTATGAGCAGGTTTCAATTGCCAGTCAAATTCTAGTTTTAAATGCACTTTAGCAGGCCCTGGTCCAATATGATAGGTAATTGGTAACCCTCCACGCCATGAGGCAGGAGCAACAGAACCTTCTAATGCAGCCAATAGCGGTTGCGCATCTTCATAGGAAATGGGGAGCACAGGGATTTTTGTAATAGTGGGCGCATCTTTTCTGTCAAGGCGTTTGGCATCTTTGGTAGCCCCGTAACCAGGAGTTAAAACATCGCCAGGGTAGGTGGGCATATCCATTACTGAGCCACGTTGCACACCTGTTTTGTTTTTAAAAGCGCCTTTTGGGTATACATCACCTCGACCATAACCGTCATCTTGGGGGTCTGAATAAATGATACAACCTATGGCACCATTTTCAGCAGCTAATTTTGGCTTTATACCACGCCATGACCCTTGGTATTTAGCGATGACTATTTTTCCTTTTACGTCAATACCTAGTTTTTTTAATTCTTCGTAGTCTTTTGGTATGCCATAATTCACAAATACCAATTCGGCTTCTACATCGCCATCTGTAGAAAAGGCATTGTAGCTAGGCAGTAAAGCATCACCTTGCGCTGTGTATTTATCCCCTTTCACGGGTACTGCTGTCAGTTTTGCAGCATATTTGTTGGGGGCTGTTAGTTCTAGTAAACGTACTTTTGGATATGGAAATAATACATGATAGGTTTCAATTTTGGTGTCAAAACCCCATGATTTAAATTGTTTTTGTATCCATTTGGCATTTTTCTCTCCGTAGGCAGTGCCTACCCAATGAGGTTCGGCAGCCATTAGTTGCATCCATTTATCAAGATTACTAGCAGTTAGTTTGGCTTCAAAGGCAGCTTCTAGCTCTTGTTGTTTTTTAGCATTTTCTGTTGTGAATCCTAAAATAGATTCTTGGGCGGTAGCAGTACCTAATGTGCAGATGATGAGGAGGAATAGTAATTTTTTAAACATTGTATCACAGTTTTTAATCATTGAAATGTAGTGTTTTTTTTTGAATTTTTAAGCGGATTGCTACAAGAATGGTTGTGCTAAAGTGTGTATTTGTTCTGCTTCTACATCAAAAAATAATTCCTGTAGTTTTGGATTCATGTAATGCAACGGTTATAATGCCAGTGTACGGGTGTTTTTAATCTGCTTTATACAATAGAAAAGTATAAGGGCCGCTGCGCTTCAGTAATCAAGAATCAAGACCGCTGCGCTGTTAGAACAAACAACAGAGATTTTTTTCTTGGCTCTTGATTCTTGTCTCTCTTCTCTTACAATAAAACATGTATTAGCATCCGAGTCTATATATTACTACTTGGCTGTATTACAGTCTTCTTTTCTGCGAGTATCTATCAGATATATGATTTTCCAACGGTTGTTATCGTTAAATAATTGAAAAGAATTTACACCGCAGTGGCTGAACACACCATTGTGCCAAAACTCATAGGTTGTCCAAGCATTAGCCATATTACCATCAACTTTTATCGTGTAGGAAAGAATACGCTCTTCCCATTTTTCAGAAACAGGGCGTTTGCTGCCAATAACCTTAATGAAATTAGAAATGTCAGTTTGCTGTAAGATATCTTTTTGTTCTTGGTTTTTTAAAGCTGTCTGAAAAATGACCGTATCACTCATGGTTGTTTTTAAAAGCACGGTATCACCTTTATGAAAGCCCTCAAAAAAGGTCTGAATCACATTTTTTACTTCGTTCGTTTGTACTTCTTGTCCTCTAGCAGCGAAGACTGCACACAGTAAAAATAGCAGTATTGTTTTCATGCGTTATAAAATTGCTATGGTGTAAGTTATGGTTTTATTTTGAAAAAGATGTGATAATAGCATTGTCTAGCGGTGCGTTACGAGCGATTGGGGTTTAGTTTAATCAGGTTAGAATATCCTTTGGCAATCATTCGAGTTTTATCGGCGTTCCATACCTCACAATTGGCATTAACAATTTGATTTCCATTTTTTATAATGGTGGTTTTGGCAATAATGGTATCACCCGTTTTTGCCGAAGCAAAATAATCAACGGCCAAATTTACGGTGGTATATTGATGCGGTTTTCCTAAAGAGAATACAGCGGCACCAATAGCATCATCAATAATTGCGGCGGTTGTACCACCGTGTAGTATATGCATCGGGTTGGTCATTTCTTCACGAATTAGATATGAAAATTCTAATTCTCCGGCAGTGGCATGCAATAGGGTGGGGTTTAGCCAGCGCATTAAAGGAGAAATAGAATCAGAAGAATCTTTACCAAGATAAGTTTGTAATAGGGCAAGGGATTTATTCATTTTATATTGTTTAAAAAAGAGAATTGTTATAAAAAGGAGATTGATTTGAAAAGTTATTTTTTAGGTTGACTGAGTTTGTTATATTTGAAATTACGAATAAATTTTAAATAACACCTATGAACACAAAAGTACTAGTAGCCATGGCTACTTTATTATTGTCCACATTTTTTTGCCAAGCGCAAGATACCAAAAGCTTAGAAGGCGCGTGGAACCTATTAATAAATGAAGATGGAAAAGAAGAGCCCTCATGGCTAGAAATAAAACACTCTGGTAACAGTACGTTAGTAGGGAAGTTTTGTTATAAGTTTGGTAGTGCAAGACCTGTTGCCGAAGTAAAGGTGATTGAAAATAAATTCAGTTTTGCTATTCCGGCGCAATGGGAGCCAAAAGGGTTTGATATGCAAATTTTGGGAGAGCAAGATGGTGAACGTCTAAAAGGAGTGTTAGTTTACACCGATGGAAAAGTATACAATTGGGTAGCCACACGAGCGCCAAAATTAGGGTATAACGAAAACCCGAAGTGGGGAAAGGCTCAAAAGCTTTTTAATGGTAAAGATTTAAAGGGATGGACTGCATTGGGAGAAAACCAATGGGTGGTAGAGAATGGTATTTTAAAAAGCCCTAAATCTGGTGCTAACATACGTACCGATGCTACTTTTAAAGACTTTAAATTACATGTAGAATTTCGTTACCCTAAAGGGAGTAATAGTGGTATTTATTTACGTGGTCGTTATGAGGTTCAAGTGGCTGATAATGCTGGTTTAGAGCCTTCTAGTATTCTTTTTGGTGGAATTTACGGGCATTTAACACCTAATGAAATGGTTGCTAGACCTGCTGGCGAATGGCAAGAATATGATATAACCTTAATAGGAAGACGGGTAACCATTGTAGCGAATGGAAAAACAATTATCAACGACCAAATTATTCCTGGGATGACGGGTGGTGCTCTTGATAATGATGAAACTGCCCCAGGGCCGCTGTTAATACAAGGTGACCATGGCCCCGTTGAACTGCGTAATATTGTAATTACACCTGTTGTTAACTAGTGTCTGCTAGGAAATAGTCAAATTTACGTTTTGGGTATTTCAGTTCATACACTAATTACAGGAAGATGTAGTTTTACAGTCTTCATGCTGCTTGTGTGTGGACATAAATTTTCAGCTGTTGCTTGAGGCATAACGTAATGTAGGTTTAACGGCGATATGAATAGATAACCCATGACATTAGTGTTGTGGGTTTTGTTTTATGGGAGTAATTGGACTGTAATAGCTTTTAAAACAATATTTTTTTCCATGAAGTAGCGTAGCAGGATGTGGGAATTGCTGTAGTTTGTTTCTTTGCCTAAACCATGTTGTTTCCATCTAGGTGTGTCTTTAAAGTCAGATTAGATTAAACTATTCACTCTCACATATTTCAAGTTCTACGATTTTTGGTCTTGAATCAACAGGCTTGTCATTCCATAACTTGTTGTTAATAGTCTTTGTGAAGCCTGTTTTTAAATCTATTAGCGGTCTTTTTAAAATGCTTATAGTTTTAGTATCAATATCATTTGACACAAGTTTTTGCAAATGTACGAAAGTGTCTAAGGGTTTGTTTTGAGGTGTAAAAACTTTAGTAGTTGTAGTTATATCAAGAAGGTTTATGAAATACATTCCATTAACTTGCTTGTAAGATTGAACAATTTTATGCCAGGATTGTATCGTATTCTTATTTTTTTTAGAGACATACGGTATTCGTTGAATACAATGTTCATATTTTAAAACGGCATAGTTTTCGGCATCAATAAATATAATTCCTTTTGAGCTTTTGGGTGCAGGATAGCCGTAACCTGTTGAGTATGCTCCAGGTGAGTTATTAACAAAACTTATTTCGTATACTTTGCGATCTTTGTAGGTTACTGTTCCTTCATTTGTTAAATCGTATGCGGTCGTTCTGTATAACACATTTGATTTGCTTAAAATGATGTCTTTGTTAAGAACTACCCATAAAGAGCCTACACCATTGTGAAACCTATTGTTGTCAAATTTGTCGGTATTGTTTCTTAAATTTTGAATTTCTCCAAAAAATCTATTTTCAGGATTATTTGAACCGCTAACACCTTTTTTATTGTAGGTTTGAATTATTGCTTCTTCTAGGTTATAATTCAAGGAATCTTTTAGGCTGTATTCTTGTATTTTGAAATGAAATTTTTGATTGTAAGGTGTTTGTACGTAGTTGGTTTTTATGTTTTTTCTTGCTTTTTCAATAATTTCATTAGGGGTTAAAGTTTTGAACTTTGCTGTTACTACCACTTCGTTTAATACAATATCTGCTTTAGATTTTTTTAAACGAACGGCATTTGTTTTTTGTAGTTTTTGAACGTGAAGTGAGTCGCTTTCATAGCCTATAGCCGAAAAAATTAAATAACTATTTTGGCCCTTCAAATTTGATATGGAAAATTGTCCCTTTAAATTAGATACGGTACTTAAATTGTTGTTTGCATAATAAATGTCTGCATAGGCAATCTGTTCAGAGGTTTCCATATCTAAGATAGTTCCAACTATTGTATTTGGGCTATTGAAAATTGATAATTTTTCTTCATTAGAATCATATTCTGAATATTTTGGAGGGTACATTTTTTCAATAAAGTAAAGGCCATCAAAAACACTGTTCCAATTTGCGTACAGCGGAATATAGCCCAATGCTGAAACATAAAATTTATTGTCAATATGCTCTAGAAACACTAATTTTTCTTTTACACCTTGCTTTTTTAATTTAAACTCAATACTATTTTTAGGTGGTTGTAATACTGGAAATATTTTATCGTACATAAAATTAGAATACTTGCCTTCAAAAGAGGTGAATGCCAAACTAAACAATTTATCTCCGTACGTTTCTTTAAGGATTTGACCCATTGGTATGGCGAAACTCAAGTCTTTTACCAGTTCAATTTCATCTTGTATATTTGTATGGTTGTGGTTTGCAATACTATCTGCTTGGGAATATACCTTTTTTAAATAGTTTTCTGTTGCTATGGTATATTCAAATTCGTTAAGCCGATTAGCAAAATGATAGCTAGCTCCCCATCCAATTATTTTTTCATTAGGATAGGTTTCTTTTAGGAAAATTAAATTTTCTGCCATTTGTTTGTCTCTAGGATTTTGGACGTGAATTTTTTCCTTTTGTAATGCTTTTAAGCTAAAATCTAGCTCTGAGCAAACACTTTTAAAGGTTTGAATAATTATCTTTGTTGGCACATCATTTTTAGGTATTACATCTATTTTACGTTGTATTTCCTCAATTTTGACATACAAAGCTGTTGAATCCTTTTTGTTATCAATATAGTTTTCCAGGTCCCTAACAATCAAAGTTTTTTCCAATTCTATGTAGGTTTCATCGGAAATTGAAATGTTGTTGTTGACGCACAGCGTTTTAAAATCGTCGAGGAAATATGCTCCAAATAGGTTAGATTCTTGTGAGTCAAAGCCTAGAATTTTTAATTTTGGATGGGTCTCTATATAATTGAGAAGGTCCTGAAATACTTTTGTGTTAGAATAAAGATCACCCACACTTTGTTTAAATATGTTGATTGCTTCTTTGTGATTTGAATAAAGCTCGTTCGCTTTAAAGTTGTCATACATTCCACTTTCAAATATTAATAAATTGAAGCCTCTTTGTTCATGTAATTCTTTAATCATAGCAAGCTTTTTTTCAAAAACAGCACCATCACCATGCGTTTGCTCACCCAGTAAAACAATTTCATAATCGTTAGAAAAAGCATTCGTAAAAATGGGTTCTTGACTCAATACAGGGTTTACATAAAGGATGCCGAAAGCGAGTGCAGAGATTATGGGGATTATTTTCATTATAATTTTATTTGTGTTGCGTATAAGATTTCAAAATTGCTCTATAGGCTATTTGTTGAATTCAATATTATTTTACAATTAACATAGCTAGTAAGGAAAGCTAAATTAAGAATGATTCGTGAGGGTTTCGAAGCGTATGTCTACGGTGAATTATTATTTTTTTAAAATAATAATAATGTATTTGGCTACAAGTATAAATTGTATGCACCCAAATATACTTATTTTTGACTCGTGTATGAGGTTGCTATCAAAAAACAGGAACATGAATTTTCAATAAAAATGTTTGGTTAGCCAGTTATTTAATAGATAATTTGGCAAAGGCTCTTACAGGGAAAGTTCCAACACCTTTAAATTTTGGAGGTATAGCGCTAAACGTAAATCCAGTGTCGGGTAGGAGGTATAAATTACAAAGGTGCTCTACAATTAAAATTTCAGCACCCAAAAGAGTAGTGTGAACAGGTCTGCTTTTTCCTCTTGTATCATCAATATTATGAGAATCTATACCTACTAGTGTTACACCACAATCTCTTAAATATTCAGCAGCCTTTTCAGTGAGATAGGGGTTGTTTTCATAGTACTGTTCCGTGTTCCAATGGGTATCCCATCCGGTTTGAATGAGGACAGCACGATTTCTTATGTTGTACTTTTTTAAATGTTGGGCTGTTATTTTAATAGTTGTTGTGTATGGAATGCGAATAACAATAGCATCGAGGTCTACAAAGCGTTCTAGAGTAACTTGCGAAAGGTCTTTCCCGTGTTCAAATCTATGAAAGGGGCAATCGATATATGTGCCTGTATTGGTAACCATTTCAATTTTTCCTATTTGAAATTCAGTGCCTTTTTCATAACGAGATTTTGAATCTTCTCGGCTTAAATAATCGCAAATTATGGGCGCAGGAAGCCCTTTGTAGGTAATAAGACCATTTTCAATGGTATGACTTAAATCAATGAGTACGTTGGTTTTTGTTTTTTTGTCAATTGGTTTTCTTTTGTGGGCTTCTTCAAAAATTTCTTTGTTTAAAATTTTTGTTTCTCCAACCATAAGAAGCCTCATCTCTGAAACAATATAAGCTGCAAGTTCTTTGTTTGAAATAGTAGTGCCATTAATATCAAGGCAAAAATCTTCTCCTTTAATATGTCCTCCATTGGTGAAATATATTTCAAAATCAAATTTTACTCTTTTTTGCATAGGTCTAATTTAGTTGGTTTTTCATAGAATAGGTGCATTATGACTTGGGTTTAAAAATGGATGGTAAAAGTGGTGTGGTTGGAAATTATCACCTCGTGTTTTCCATATTTTTTTAGAATTTGAATATCTCTTCATCTGGGCATAGACTTTTTTATGCGTGTCATATTTCTTCTAAAATAGATGTGCCACTAGACAAATCTCCTGAAGTCCATTTCCAATTTTCATACAGTCTTATTTTTCCATTTTCAGTCAATTCAGGTTTTGAGTAGCAAATGCCCGTCATCAATTCTCCTTTTTGATTTACTTGATGGTACCGCATTTCAATATTTCCCATGTTGTCTACTAATCCAATCAAATGTCCTTTTACTATCTGTCCACCAATGTATTCCGAAGTTAAAATAGTACCGCTTTGTTTGTATTCAAATACCGTTTCTACGGTAGTTTCTCCATTTTCGGAATTTTGAATAGGTCTAAACTTTTTATTGTTGTAGTTCATGGAGTGGAGTTTTCTTTGTGCTTTGGTTTATGGTGTGGTTGTTATGCTTACGAGTCGATATATAGCTATAAATATAGCTAGGATTGCAAATTGGTTGTATTGGGAAACAATTTATGTGTTACCAATGAACAGAAAAAACACTTAGCAATAAGGTTGCTCTCCCTCAAATAAGCATCAAATAAAATTAAAACCAACTTGCGCCCCACTTTAAAAAGTACGGCGCAAGCTAATTTAAAATAAACTAGGTTAAACCAAGCCTGGTATTTCAATCATTTCATCAGCTTCTGCTTTGTAATCAACTTCTTCAAAATTGAAACCAAATAAATTGAAAAAATCTGTTCTGTAGCCTTCTAAATCGCCAATTTCAGAAAGATTTTCAGTAGTGGCCTCTTTCCATAAGGCGGCGACTTTTTCTTGCACGTCATCGCGCATTTCCCAGTCGTCAATGCGTATTCTTTTTTCTGTGTCAGTAGGTATATCATCTAGATATAAACGCTCACTAAATAGTCGGTAAATTTGCTCAATACAGCCTTCGTGCACGCCTTTTTCCTTCATTACCTTATACAAAAGTGAAATATATAAAGGGATTACAGGAATAGCAGAGCTCGATTGTGTTACTAAGGCTTTGTTAACAGATACGTATGCTTTACCGTTGAGGTCTTTGAGCGTATCTGAAATGGTGAAAGCTGTTTTTTCTAAATGGTCTTTGGCTCTCCCTATGGTTCCTTTTCTATACACAGGCTCGGTAAGTTTTGGCCCGATATACGAATAAGCAACGGTTTTAAAATTGGAAGAAAGTAGGTCGTTTTCTTTTAAGGTATTAATCCACATTTCCCAATCTTCACCACCCATAACAGCTACTGTATTGTCTATATCATCACCAGCAGCAGGTTGTATAGTAATCTCTTTTATTTCTCCTGTATGAAAATCAACTGTTTTGTTGGTGTAGGCATCGCCGATAGGTTTTAAGGTTGATTTGTATCGAATGCCACTAACGGGGTGCGTTCTAACGGGAGAAGCAAGACTGTATACTACCAAGTCTATTTTACCTAAATCTTGTTTGATAAGGGCTGCTGTTTTTTCTTTTATGTCAGTAGAAAAGGCATCCCCATTGATGCTTTTTGCGTAAAGACCGGCAGCATGTGCTTCTTTTTCAAAAGCTGCTGTATTGTACCAGCCAGAAGATGCTGTTTTTCCAGGCATAGGTGGTTTTTCAAAAAACACCCCTATTGTTGCTGCATTAGAACCAAAGGCACTGGTGATACGCGATGCCATACCAAATCCTGTTGAGGCACCAATTACGAGCACATTTTTGGCGCTTTCTACAGGCCCTTTTGATTTTACATATGCTATTTGATTTAATACATTTTGGGCACAACCTTTCGGATGTGCGGTGACACAAATAAAGCCACGTGTTCTTGGTTCTATAATCATTGAGTTAGTTTTTTTGATGCTTATTTTTGAACTAGTTGTTCTTATTTAAAAAAGTTTTGGTTTTTTACCGAAAATCAAAGTTAATTAATTTCGTGCTAATTTCTTCTACACCTAGTACGAGGTTATTATTACTACGGTCAGAAATTATGTTTGCTATCCTAAATGAGTTAATAGCCTACCGCACCACTATCAGGTTGAGATGAATCTGAGGCGCCTGTAAAAATCTTTTTTTCAGCATCATAGGTAATTCCCATTAAGGCTCCCATATTGTTTCGTTCTTTTAAGGTGTGCCCCATACTTTCAAGTATTTTTCGAGTGTCAGGCGACAGTAAGTTTTTCTCATAAACAATTTGATTAGGCAACCATTGATGGTGTATTTTTAAAGCCTCAATAGCCTTATCTATGCGCATGTTAAATTCTAGTACATTCAGGGTGGTTTGAAATACGGTATTGATGATGGTTCGTCCACCCGGGCTTCCAATAACCAAATATGGTTTTCCGTTTTTACTTACAATAGTAGGTGTCATACTAGAAAGCATTCTTTTTTCTGGTGCAATCAAGTTTGGTGCAGTACCAATTTGACCATTATTTTTTGTACTGCCAGGTTGGGGATTAAAATCACCCATTTCATTGTTGAAAATAAAACCTAGTTCTTTCGCACCCATTTGCGAGCCATAACTATACTCTAACGTATAGGTAAGTGATACAGCATTGCCTTCTTTGTCCATTACAGAAAGGTGGGTGGTGTTATCACTATCATATAACCGTCCGTATAGGGCAGAATCACTAGGGGAGGCTTTTGCCATATTTATTTCTTGAAATCTTTTTTTAGCAAAATCTTTAGCGGTTAGTTTAGTTACAGGTATGTTTGGGTTGAAATCGGGGTCGCCTAAATGTTCTGCGCGATCGGCAAAAGCTCTACGCATAGCCTCAGCAACCAAATGCAAATGTGCAGCAGAGTTAAATTCTAACGATTTAAAATCGGCAAGCTCCATTAAATTCATCATTTCAACAAGAGCAACACCTCCAGAGCTAGGCGGCGGCATAGTATAAATATCATAACCCTTATAGCTGCCTTTGATGGGTTCGCGCTCAATAGCCTCGTATTTAGCTAAGTCTTTTTTGGTGATTATACCCCCGTTTTTACGCATAAAATCAACGATTTTTTGGGCGGTTTTGCCTTTGTAAAATCCGTCTGGGCCTTGGTCTCTAATTAGTGTTAAGGTTTGGGCAAGAGCCAGTTGTTTCCACAATTCATTGGGTTGCATAATTGCCGCATTTTTATTGTTGAAATAGGTTTTCATAAAGGTATTGACGCCCTCAGTTTTTGAAAAATACTGGGCATCATGATACAAAGACCAATTAAACGGAAAACCATTTTGAGCTTGGTCTATAGCTGGTTGTATTACAGTTTTCCAGGGTAATTTTCCGTATTTGCTATGTGCTAAGTACAAGCCAGCTACAGTGCCTGGTACGCCAATGGCTTTGGCACTCATATGGTTGCTGTCTTCAATAAGTTGTCCGTCTGCATCTAAATACATGGTATTGGTGGCAGCAAGTGGTGCCTTTTCACGAAAATCTATCGTTGTTGTTTTTCCTTCAGCATTCATAAAAACCATGAATCCACCACCACCTATATTACCTGCCGATGGGTGGGTTACAGCTAGAGAAAAAGCTGTAGCAACGGCTGCATCTACGGCGTTGCCTCCTTTTTTTAGCATCGAAACCCCTACCGCCGAAGACCCTCTGTCTGAAGAGACTACCATGCCATTTTTGGCATAGGTCTGGGCATTTAGTGACGCTGTTGCCCCCAAGAAGCATATGGTAAGAATGAAAAGAACTATAGTTTTTGAATTAGACATGGCGACTTAATTTATGGTTGTTGTTACCGAAACAGGGTATGATACATGTTTTTTGGTTATGCTTATATGCCGTCAATCTTTTCCCGCAAAGATTTTAGTGCTAAATGCATTCTTTTTTCAATGGCTTTTACACTTACACCTTCCATTTCGGCAATTTCTTTATACTTTTTCCCATCAATCCTATTTAATAAAAATGTAGTGCGTTGGTTTTCTGTTAAGGCATTAAGCGCATTTTCTAATTTTAGCTTAAATTCGCTCTCTTCCATTAAGAACTCGGGAGATTCGTGTGTTGTCTTTAAAGTTTTGTCCGCATATTTTAAGCGAACCTTTTCTGCTTTAATGACATTTAGGTATAAATTGTTGGCAACGGTGTAGACAAAAGATTTTGCTTTTTCGGGGCTTACTTTAGTGCAGTTTTGCCATAGTTTTAAAAAAGCTTCTTGTACAGCATCATTGGCTTTTTCTTCATTGCCAAATTTATAATAAATATGATTAAAAATCGTTTTAGCATTTGCTTTAAAAAAATTGTTGAAAATTTGTTCGTCGCAAACAGTATCATTATTTTTCGTTTTCAAAGAATAGGTTTTTATCAAAGATATTTAGAAAAAAATTAAAATAGAAGTAGGGTGTTTTTAAATTTGATTGTTTTATTAACTAAAGATTAAGTCTCCAATGAAAAGCTTTTTGCAATACGTGGCGTATACTATCTTGGTTGTGATGGTTTTAACTGTCTTTTCGTGCCAAATTGATGATGGGGCTGAAGTTGAAGTAAACAATCAGCGAACATTTACCGCTGTTTCTTCAACTGCTGATTTGTTGTGGCGTATTAGCTTACGAGATGGTTCTCATGACAATATTGTTGATAAATCGAGCTGTTTTGATGTTAATTTTCCCTATGTGGTTTTGGTTCATGGGATGCAAATCACCGTTAATTCAGGGCAAGATTTTATGCAAATAGAACGTCTTTTTGATGCAAATGAAGATGATGACGACACCGTACAGTTTGTTTTTCCCATTACGGTAACAACGGCTAATCACAGCGAAATTGTTGTTAATAATCAAAATGAGCTAACGGCTTTGACAGCCAAATGTGTTGAAGATGGTAATGACGAAGATATAGAGTGTATTGATATCGATTACCCTTTAACGCTATACACGTACAACGCAAAGCAAGAAGTTATAAGCACGGTTAAGGTTGATGATGATGCAGATATGCAACTATTTTTAGCCGGTCTTGGAGAATCTGATTTTATTGGATTTGAATTTCCTGTTACACTAAAGAAACATGATGGAGCAGCGGTAATAGTAAATTCTAATGGTGAATTAACTACGGCTATTGAGAATAGTGTTGGTGTGTGTAATGAAGATGATAATGCCAATTATAATGATGATGATTTTACCGAAGAACGTCTTACTAGTGTTTTAATTGGATGCCCTTGGGCTATTCAAGAGTTTAAAAAGAATAATGAAAATGGTACGCCTCAGTACTTGGAGTATTTGTTAACTTTTGGTGGAGACGGTAGTGCCGTCGCTAGTGATGAAGAAGGTAATTTGTTGGCAGGGGAATGGAGCCTGACTGTTGTTGATTATCAGTTAAAATTACGTTTGGCATTTGAAACGGAAACAGATTTTAACGCAGAATGGTTTGTATATGAAATAGATGAAGAACGTATTAAGTTTCATACAGCAGATGATGTGGATAAAATTATATTTAAAAAGGCTTGTGATGAGAAACTGCAAGTATGTAGTGAAGCGTTTATAAAGGAACAGCTACAAACCTGTTTGTGGGTGGTTTCTAATAATGCGAATACAGTATTAAGCAATTTGAAGTTCGACTTTTCAGATATGAGAATAAGAGTGATAGCTACGAATAATGTAGTTATTGATCACGGGTTTTGGACGATTTCAGGCACCACTATAGTTTTTAATAATTTAAGCAATGACCTAAGCATTTACAATGGTGAGTGGGAGGTTGTAGCGTGTAGTACCGTACGCTTTAAACTAAAAAGAGGCGAAGAGCAAATCATCTTAAAAAAAGATTGTGAATAATTTTAATTAGATGCTCGGGTTTTTGAAATGGCAGGAGTATGAATTTGACCGCACAGCAAGTAGCATAAACAATTTGTTTTATAACTGTTTCTTATTCAATTACTCTTTTATAGAGATCCATTTTTCTAGTTCGATACCACACTTTAGTGTAAAAAAAAGTTGCTAAATGCAGGTTGAAAAATACTATATTAGCTTTTTGAATCTAGTAGACATCACTTTTTTCTGATAACACCACTATCTTTCCCTTTCTAATTCTTAAATTTGCTTTCTTCAAAAAAGATAGCTATACGATGTTTGATAATTTAAGTGAAAAGTTAGATAAAGCCCTACATGTACTAAAAGGGCACGGTCAGATTACGGAAATTAATGTCGCAGAGACCACTAAAGAAGTACGTAGAGCACTTTTAGATGCCGATGTTAATTTTAGAATAGCCAAAGAATTTACCAATAGGGTTAAAGAAAAAGCACTGGGGCAGAATGTATTAACTACATTACAACCAGGGCAATTGATGGTGAAAATTGTCAAAGATGAGCTTACCGAATTAATGGGAGGGTCATCAGAAGGAATTAACCTCTCTGGCAACCCTTCAGTAATTTTAATGTCGGGACTTCAAGGGTCTGGTAAGACAACCTTCTCTGGTAAGTTGGCAAACTACTTAAAAATCAAAAAAACAAAAAAACCTTTATTGGTTGCTTGTGATGTATATCGTCCTGCTGCAATAGATCAATTACATGTGGTAGGTGAACAAATAGGTGTTGAGGTATATTCCAATAGAGAAGAAACCGATCCTGTTGCTATTTCTAAAGCAGGTATTGCTCATGCAAAGGCAAATGGTCATAATGTGGTTATTATTGATACCGCAGGTCGTTTGGCTGTTGATGAGAAAATGATGGCTGAAATTTCGGAGATTCATAAAGCTATTCAGCCACAAGAAACGCTGTTTGTTGTAGATTCAATGACAGGTCAAGATGCAGTAAATACTGCTAAAGCATTCAACGATATATTAAATTTTGACGGAGTAATACTAACAAAGTTAGATGGTGATACTCGAGGTGGTGCTGCTATTTCTATTAAATCAGTTGTTGATAAACCTATAAAATTTATAGGAACAGGTGAGAAAATGGAAGCCATTGATGTTTTTCACCCTGATCGTATGGCAGATCGTATTTTGGGAATGGGTGATGTTATTTCTCTTGTCGAACGTGCTCAAGATCAATTTGATGAAGAGGAAGCCAGAAAAATTCAGAAAAAAATAGCCAAGAATAAGTTTGGCTTTGATGACTTTTTAACCCAAATACAACAAATCAAAAAGATGGGTAACATCAAAGATTTGATGGGTATGATTCCTGGCGCAGGAAAGGCATTGAAAGGGTTAGACATTGACGATGATGCTTTTAAACATATAGAAGCTATTATTCACTCAATGACTCCAGATGAACGCGCTACGCCATCAAAATTAAATGCTAGCCGTAAAAAGCGTATTGCAAAAGGTAGCGGTCGCGATGTTCAAGAGGTCAATCAATTGCTAAAGCAGTTTGATCAAATGAGTAAGATGATGAAAATGATGCAAGGCGGCGGAGGAAAGCGAATGATGCAGATGATGAGCGGTATGCGGGGTATGAAATAGAGCAGGAAATTACAATGGGGTAGGCTTGACTATACTCAAGCGACTCAATAAGCGAACGAGACAATTAATAATTCTGGTCTATTGGTAAAAATTGTAGCCAACACAAAAATCCAGTCTAATAAATACATACATGGAAATTCTTGACGGGAAAAGAGTATCAAATGAAATAAAGGAAGAAATTGCAGCGGAGGTTGCTAAAATGAAAGAGCGTGGAGAAAAAGTACCACATCTTGCGGCTGTTCTTGTGGGTAATGATGGTGCAAGTTTAACTTATGTTGGTAGTAAGGTTCGTTCATGTAAGAGAATAGGCTTTGAGTCTACTTTGATTCAGATGCCAAGTACCACCTCAGAGCAAGAGCTTTTAAGAAAAATTGAAGAATTAAATCAGAATGATGAGATTGATGGTTTCATAGTGCAGCTACCATTGCCTGAGCAAATTGATACGCAAAAAGTACTACTAGCAGTTGATCCTGATAAAGATGTTGATGGTTTTCATCCCATGAATTTTGGTAAAATGGCTTTAGATATGAGTACTTTTATTCCAGCTACACCTTTCGGAATATTAGAGCTTTTAGAGCGCTATAAGGTAGATACTAAAGGTAAACATACCGTGGTAATTGGTAGGAGTCATATTGTAGGGCGTCCCATGAGTATTTTAATGGGAAGAAAAGGCTGGCCAGGGAATTCTACAGTTACGCTAACACACAGTCATACTAAGAATATCACTCAAATAATATCGCAAGCAGATATTGTAATTTCTGCCTTGGGTGTACCAAATTTCTTGAAAGCCGAAATGGTGAAGGATGATGCCGTTGTTATTGATGTAGGTATTACAAGAGTACCCGATGATACTAAAGAAAGAGGATATTATATTACAGGTGATGTAGATTTTGAAAATGTTAGTAAAAAAGCTTCATTTATTACTCCTGTTCCAGGTGGAGTAGGACCGATGACCATTGCTATGCTGTTGAAAAATACATTACTAGCTAGAGAAAGACATAGAAGTAGAAAATAACACTTGTTGCCGTTGTTTTATATGGCGGGAGTATGTATCGAATTTGTAATTGAAAGGCCTTCCACAGTGAAGGCTTTTTTATTTCAGTTCTGTTGTAAGTACAGTAATTTTATTCTGTATACTCGCTAAGCGTCATTTTATAAACTATGCTTATAATAAAAAATGTGTGTCAATATAGTGGTGCCATAAAGACCATTGTATTGTGAGAGTAGTAAAGGAACTCATTTTTATTTTTAATGTTGTTTTTTTGGTACACTGCTATTTTGAGGTTACCCGTTACTGTAAAAAATCATGAATAGGCTTTCAATGGCTAACTTACGAGATAGTGGCTATAACGTATAAATAATGTAGAATCTTAGATAGTTGAGCACTATTCGTATTAAAAATCGTGGTGTATTTTTATCTACCGCTGCCGTAGATAAAGAAGGATATAAGGCATCAAAAAAATAAATAAAATTAATTTTTGATCAATTAATAGTTAAAGTGAATTTTTAAAAAAAAACATGGTTTTTATTAAATGTATTTATAATTTGTTGTAGGTTAATTAGTTAGGTTGAATGGCTGTTATTTATAGGGTAAATAGCGTTTTTATGTAATTTAACGGCGGGTAATAATGTAGGTTATTTCTCGTTAATAAGTAAAACACCTACTTATGAGATTAACTCTGCCTATACCTAAGGACGAGAATTTTCGTTTGCAAAGACTTAAGTACTATCAGATATTGGACACGGAAAGGGAATCAATGTTTGATGATTTGACTCAAATGGCATCCGACGTTTTAGAAGTACCTGTTTGTTTCATAACTTTACTTGATGAGCATAGGCAATGGTTTAAATCTAGTCATGGTGTTGATATTTCAGAAACACCTAGAGAAGTCTCTTTTTGTCAATATGTGGTGATGCAAACCTCTTTTTTTGAGGTTCATGATTTAAAATTAGACGAACGTTTTTCATATTTTCCTTCTGTTAATGATGCTCCAGGGTTTAGGTACTATGGCGGTTTCCCGTTAATTGATGAAAAAGGGGCTGTTATTGGCGCATTGTGTGCTTTAGATTTTGAGCCAGGTCACTTTTCTGAAAAGAAACAATCGGCTATGGCAACCATAGCTACAACTGTGATGAATTTAATAGCCTTAAGACGTGAAAAAATAGAAGTGAAAAATTTGGCTTTGGTTAAAGATCAGTTTTTAGCCAATATGAGTGATGAAATACGCACACCGCTCAATGCTATTTTAGGATTCAATAATCTTTTGGGAGGTACACCTTTATCACCAGAGCAAACTAAATATTTAGATACTATTAAAACGGCTTCTTTAAATTTAAAAGCTATTATTGATGATGTTTTAGAGGTTTCAAAAATGGAGAACGGTCTTGTTCAGTTAGAAGAAAGACCAATCTCTTTACGATATCTAATAGAGAGTGTTACGGAGTTTCAACAACCAATGGCACATAAAAAGGGCGTAAGTCTTATTCATAATCATGATCATAACATACCTGATTTTGTTTATGGAGATAAAACAAGATTGTTTCAGATTTTAACAAACTTAATCAGTAATGCAATTAAATTTACTGATGAAGGCTATATTTCTGTTTCAAGTAAGTTGCTTAAGGTTAAACGTGATGTTGTAAAAGTATCGTTTAAGGTCAAGGACACGGGGATAGGCATTCCTAAAGAGTATCACAAAGCTATTTTTGATCATTTTTCACAGGTTGAAAGTTCTATAAGACGACAGTATGGCGGCACAGGTTTAGGCTTGAGTATTGTAAAATCACTAGTTAAAATCCATAAGGGCGAAATTTCAGTTAGGAGCCGACCTGATATGGGATCTGAATTTGAGGTATGTATTGCATTTAAAATAGCTCAGGAGGTTAGAAATCCTGATAAAATGCTAAACATCAATAGCTATAACGATAAGGTATTGCAAAATGTAAAAATCTTATTGGTTGAAGATAATACCATCAACCAGATGTTAGCAAAAAAGATTATTGGAAGATGGGGCGGTTTGATTGACATTGCTCAAAACGGACAAGTAGCTATAAACTTTTTAGAAAGGAAGTCCTATGACGTAATTATTATGGATTTGCAAATGCCTATAATGGATGGTTTAACGGCTGCAAAAGTTATACGACAACGCCTAAAATTAGATGTGCCTATAATAGGATGCTCTGCTGGTATTTCAAACAGGTCAGATCATGACCAATTAAAGCGTTTAATGAATGATTTTATTGATAAGCCTTATACTGAAGAAGAGTTGGTGACAACTTTAGTAAAATATACTAAAAATAGGCATGATTCAGATGATGAATCGTCTTCAGATAACGGTTTTGGAAGCCTTTTATTTGAAGATATTGATGAACTAGTTGAAGATATAAAATCTGACGGAGATGATGAATTTACACAATTGCTCGTAAATAGGCTAGAGCAAAGAATTCCTAAAGAGATAAGGGAGGTTGAAGAAGCCCTCGACAGCAGAGACATGTATAAGCTGATAGAGAAATCACAATTTTTAACTCGTAGATTAGGTGCGTTTGGCTTGGAAAAAGGACGAGAATTATCAAAAGCGACCTACACTAGTGCAAAAATTGGAAAATGGGAAGAAGCGCACTTTTTCGGTAACAAACTTGTACGTTACTTAAATCATGCCTTACATCAATTACAATGATAAGCGTATAAAATACCGCTTTGGCATTTAGTGATTTAATGTATACTTCTATCGCTTTAAACGTCTTATTTTAAAAGGGTAGGAGTATATTTTGCCATAGTTGAAGGTAAATGTATTTGGTCATTTTTGGTATGATAGTTTGGTTGTACAGTTATCTCTTTTCCAATTCAATAATTTCTAAATTTTTTATATCCTTTCCGTCAATTTCAAACCTTAGCATGGTGCGTATTTGGTGAAAACCATGTTTTCCGCAGGCACCTGGGTTCATGTGTAATACACCTAAAGGTTTATCCCACATAACTTTTAAGATATGAGAATGACCACATACAAAAAGCTTTGGCGGGTTTGCTTTGATTTCTTTTCTAGTTCGTACGTTGTATTTTGGGGGGTAGCCACCAATATGCGTAATCCATACATCAACACCTTCACACATAAATCGATTATTTAACGGAAACTCTTTTTGAATAATATGGTCATCAATGTTGCCGTGCACGCCTCGTAGGGGCTTTATTTTTGCCAAAGCATCGGTTACCGCAAGACTGCCAATATCGCCAGCGTGCCATATCTCGTCCGCTTGACGGGCATACTTTAAAATCTTTTCATCAATATGTGAATGGGTATCTGAGAGTAATAAAATTTTAGTCATTGTTGATTTTTGATTAAGGACACTAATTGAGTTCGTTTTTGACCATTTGTACCGAACCGAGAATTACGGCTTTTATCCCGTAATGAAGTCATTTTTTCTTAAGTAGCCATAGCAGCCGAACTCAATAATGACAAAATTAGGGCAAAAAATGCACCATTTACGGGTAAAAGAAAAAGTAAAGATGAGTTCATTAAACGTTTTTGTTGCGACACAGTAGCAGTATTCATTTGATGACGCAAGGTTTTTTTCAATTCCTCCATATTTGCCGTGTTATGCATACATATGGTTTTAATATCTTTGCTGCCCACAAAGCTATACAATACTATTGAGATATTTCATTCGATTTTCATATAACGGAAAAAGGTATCACGGCTGGCAAAATCAGCCCAATGCAATTACTGTTCAACAAGTTCTTGAAGAGGCGTTGGCAAGGCTCTTGCGTTCGTATGTTTCACTTATGGGAGCCGGTAGAACTGATGCAGGGGTACATGCTAGAATGATGTATGCTCATTTTGAATTTTCAATAATTGAAGATAAAACTGATTTGGTGTATCGGTTAAATGCGTTGTTACCTGATGATATTGCAGTACAAGAAATTTTTGAAGTAACCACAGAAGCACATGCGCGGTTTGATGCGGTAGCACGTACTTATGAGTATTGGATAACACAAGAAAAAAATCCGTTTTATACCGATGCTGCTTATTACGTAAGATATCCTTTGGATGTGTTTAAAATGAATGAAGCTGCCCAGCTTTTATTGAATTACAGTGATTTTGAGTGTTTTTCAAAAAGCAAAACCGATGTACATACCTATCTTTGCGATATTAATACAGCTGTTTGGACAAAAAAAGATGATTTGCTAATTTTTAAAATTACTGCCAATCGGTTCTTAAGAAATATGGTAAGGGCTATTGTTGGTACCCTTTTAGAAGTAGGTATGGCAAAGACTTCTTTACATGATGTTAAAGCAATCATAAATAGTAAAGACCGAAGCAAAGCTGGTACTTCTGTACCTGCAAAAGGATTATATTTGACTGAAATTTGCTACCCAAATTCAATTAGTAAAAATGGATAAAGACTCAGGAAAAGCATTTGATATAGGTCTTTTTAAACGGCTAATGGCGCATACCCGTCCCTATCGAATTACTTTTTATGGGGTTGCGCTAGCTGCCATATTTTTGTCTGTTTTTGCCGTATTAACGCCAATTTTACTTCGTGAGGTTATTGATGGAGCTATCAAGCAAGGTGATGCTGAAAGATTATTTTGGCTTATACTTGCTATGCTCGGCGTACTCATAGGGCAAGTAGTTAGTCAATTGCTATTTAATTATTATGCAAACTGGCTGGGCGAGTCGGTAATAAAGGATATTAGGGTTCATTTATTCGAGCATATGCTCGGATTTAAAATGAAATATTTTAATACATCATCTCTTGGTGTTTTAGTCACACGAGCGGTTGCTGATATGCAGCGTATAGGTGAGATTTTTAGCCAAGGTTTTTTTGTTATTGTTGCTGATTTGTTAAAAATGTCGGTAGCAGCAGGTGTTATGCTCTTTATTAACTGGCGATTAGCATTAATTGTATTCACTATTCTTCCTGTGATTTTGTATGCTACAAGGTTGTTTCAAAAAGCAATGAAAGTTGCATTTACCGAAGTACGTACACAAGTATCGGCATTAAATTCGTTTGTGCAAGAGCGTATAACAGGTATGAAAATAGTACAACTCTTTACACGCGAAAAAATTGAAAGTGAAAAATTTCGTGTTATTAATGAAAAGCATCAGAATGCATGGTTGAAAACAGTTTGGTATAATTCTATCTTTTTTCCAGTGGCAGAAATTGTTTCCTCAATCGCTGTCGGACTTGTAGTTTGGTACGGTGGCTTGCAAAATGTTACAGGATTGGGAGAAGAAGGCTTCGGAACAATCTTTGCCTTTATTCTTCTTATTGATATGTTATTTAGACCATTACGTCAAATTGCTGATAAATTTAATACCCTTCAAATGGGTATGGTGGCTGCCAATCGTGTTTTTGCGATATTAGATACAGAAAGTAACATTAAAGATACAGGAACCATAGAAAATGCTAATATAAAAGGTGATATTACATTTTCAAATGTGCGGTTTGGCTATTTAGAAGATGAAGAGGTATTACATGGTATTTCTTTTGAAGCTAAGGCAGGAGAAACAATTGCCATTGTTGGAGCTACAGGTGCAGGTAAATCTACCATCATAAATTTATTAAACCGATTTTATGAAATAAATTCAGGCACTATCGCTATAGATGGTGTAGATATTAAGTCGTATAAATTGGCTTCATTGAGAAAGCAGATAGCAGTGGTACTGCAAGATGTTTTTCTTTTTGCCGATACTATTGCTAATAATATTTCTTTAAAAGATGCGTCTATAACCATAGATTTGATAGAGGAAGCGGCAAAGCAAATTGGCGTTGATGAGTTTATAAGCAGTTTGCCTGGTGGGTACAACTATAATGTAAAAGAGCGAGGAACGATGCTTTCAAGTGGTCAACGGCAGTTAATAGCTTTTTTAAGAGCTTATGTAAGTAACCCACGTATTTTGGTATTGGATGAAGCCACTTCTTCGGTAGATGCGTATTCTGAACAATTGATACAGCGGGCTACGGAAAAAATTACAGAAGGTAGAACTTCAATCATTATAGCCCATCGTTTAGCAACGATTAAGAAAGCAGATAAGATTATTGTAATGGATGCTGGAAAGATCGTTGAGTCGGGTACGCACAAAGAATTACTCAAAAAAGGCGGTTACTATCGCAATTTATATGAAGCGCAATTTTTAAGTGAAGAAGTGGCTTAAATTAAATCTTCTTTTAGTTTTGTTGCCAAATCATCATAATCTTTAAATAGTACAAACTCCCCATTTTTAATGTATGAAATAGCGCCTGTTTCTTCACTTACAACAAGAGCTAGCGCATCTGTTTTTTCTGTAATGCCAACGGCAGCTCTATGTCTTAAGCCGTAATGTAGAGGAATATTTCGTTCGTTACTTACTGGTAAAATGACTCGTGTAGCAACAATATAGTTGTTTACAATAACAACAGCTCCATCATGCAAAGGGCTATTCTTGTAAAAAATACTTTCTATTATAGGTTGCGTGATTTTTATTTGCATTTCATCACCCGTTGATTTTATAAAATCTAAAGAATGCGTTCTTTCAATAACAAATAATGCCCCTGTTAAGGTGGTTGACATGTTTTTACATGCCTTTAAAATAGCATCAATATCAATTCCAATGGCGCTGTTTTCTTGTTTAGAAAGTTTAAAAAACTTGATAAAATTACGTTTGTTAGCAAAGTTGGTAGATCCAATCATGAGCAAGAATTTTCTAATTTCCTGCTGAAAAACTACAATCAAGGCAATTAATCCTACCTGAAGAAATGGGCCAACAATACTACTAATCATGTTCATGCCAAGTAACGCAGTAAGTTTCCAAAACCCCCAAACAATGACTATACCTATAAAAATATTTATAGCAACCGATCCACGTACCAGTTTGTAAATGTAGTAAAGCAGTGTAGCGACCAAAATAATATCGATGAGGTCGGTAATTTTAAAATCGATAAAATTAAAAAAGTCCAAGTTGGTTGTGTTTTTGTAAAATTATAAAAAATAGACGAACAAAAAATTAGGGCACTACATTAAGTTGTTAGCAAGTTTCACACATTCTGTCGCCTCTTTAACGTCATGTACTCGTAAAATATGCGCTCCTTTACTCAACGCAAACATATTTAGGGCAGTTGTGCCATTTAAGGCATTTGATGCGGTAGTGTCTAGTGTTTTGTATATCATTGATTTTCTACTTAGTCCAGCTAGTATGGGCAGCTTTAGGGTGCTTAAAAGTTCCATTTTTTTTAGTAATTCATAATTTTGGTCTAGCGTTTTTGAAAAGCCAAAACCGGGGTCAATAATAAGGTCATGAATCCCTAAACTTTGAGCAGCCGCTATACGTTCAGAAAAATAATAGCGTATTTCAGTAATCAAATTAGTATAATTTGTGTGATTTTGCATCGTTTGCGGATTCCCTTTCATATGCATCATTATGTAGGGTACTTTATACTTGGCGATAGTTGTCAGCATGTGCGCATCTAGCATGCCTGCTGAAATATCATTAATTAATGCAGCACCTGCCGTTATACAATCAGCGGCTATTCGGCTTCTAAAGGTGTCAATAGATATCAGTATTTCATCAAACTTTTTTATTAGTAAATTAACAATAGGTAAAATACGTTGCAATTCTTCGTCTTCAGTTATGGCGGTCGCACCTGGTCTTGAGCTATACGCGCCAACATCAATAAAAGTAGCACCATCGCGAAGCATTTTTTCTACCTGAGTGAGTATATCTTTTTCGTTTTTGTACTTCCCTCCGTCAAAAAAAGAGTCTGGTGTTATATTTAGAATACCCATTATCTTTGGTGTACTCAAATCAATTAAATTGCCTTTACAGTTGATGGTCATAGCTTTAAAATTTCCCGAAGATACTATTATTGTCCTTCTATGGGTAAGTAATTACACTGAACTTTGACATTCACAAAATTTTAAACGAAATTTACGCAAATTACATTAATATTCATGCAGCATACTTCTGAACAATACGATCAGGTGATAAAAACATGTCGCGATTTGTTTGAAAAAAAGATGACAGATTATGGCAGCGCTTGGCGCATTTTAAGACTACCATCACTAACAGACCAAATTTTTATTAAAGCACAACGCATTCGAGGTTTACAAGAGAATGCAGTACGTAAAGTTGATGAGGGCGAGCGTTCCGAGTTTATCGGTATTATCAATTATTCCATTATGGCTTTAATTCAATTAGAATTGGGTGTAGTTGACCAACCTGACCTGTCTACTGAAAAGGCAATTGCCCTTTTTGATAAACACACTAGGGAAACCAAAATGTTGATGGAAAATAAAAATCACGATTACGGTGAAGCTTGGCGTGATATGCGTGTGAGTTCGTTAACAGATTTAATTCTGCAGAAATTATTACGAGTAAAACAAATTGAAGATAATAAGGGTAAAACCTTAGTTAGCGAGGGTATTGATGCAAATTATCAAGATATGGTTAATTATGCGGTATTTGCCATGATTCACCTTAATGAAAATACAAAGACTAGTAAAGCGTTTTCATAGTGTACTGTAAAGAGAGGGTATGAGCTTGCATTTTTTAGCTTGATGAGGCAAAATTATTTCCAGCTTTGTAAAACCAGCTTTTTTGTTTAAAAACTCGTCAAGATGAGTGCTAGATACAGTATCAATAAAAAAAGAATAATTAAATTAAATTTAGTTCTGTGAAGTATATTGTTGGGTTTTCAAGAATTTTTGTTGGCATACTTTTTATTATTAGTGGGTTCATAAAGTTAAATGACCCAGTAGGTTTTTCATTCAAGTTAGAAGAGTATTTTAGTTCGGGTGTTTTAGATATGCCTTTTTTTGAACCCCATGCACTTACAATATCTATTATTGTTGTGGTTCTCGAAGTGTTGTTGGGGGTGATGTTATTAATAGGCTTTCGGGTGAAATTTACGGTTTGGAGTCTTTTGTTGATGATTATAGGTTTTACATTTTTAACCTTCTATTCAGCCTATTTTAATAAAGTAACTGATTGTGGTTGTTTTGGTGATGCTATTAAATTAACACCTTGGGAATCGTTTACTAAAGATATTATTCTCCTAGTACTCATTCTCATCTTATTTATAGGCAGAAAGTATATCATACCATTTTTTACACCGCGAACAGACCGGCTAGTTATGTTCTTTGCCTTGGTGTTTTGTGGTTTTTATGTGTACCATGTGTTAAATCATTTGCCAGTAATTGATTTTAGACCCTATGAAATAGGAAAAAATATAGAAGATGGTATGAATACGCCTCCTGACGCTCCAGAGAGTATTTTTGAATATGCTTGGAAATTTAATGTAGATGGTAAAGAAAAAATAGTAGTTACCAACGGCGATTATCCAAAAGTTGATGGTGATTTTATTGATGTAGAAACTACAGAAATTCAAAAAGGCTATGAACCACCAGTGCACGATTTTACTATTGAGCAAGATGGAGAAGATTTTGCAGCCGCTTTATTACAAGAACCAAAGCTGGTAATGGTAATTGCCTATGATTTAAGAAAAACCAATGAGGCTGCTTATGAAGCGATAAAAAGGGTGACAGATAAGGCAATAAAAAAAGGGTATAAAGTAGTAGGTATGTCGGCTTCTAATGATAGTCAAACCGCTAAATTGATTGCAGATAATAAATTGAATTTTGAATTTTATTATACCGACGAAACAACCCTGAAAACGATAGTTCGTTCTAATCCAGGGGTTTTAGTGCTAGAAAAAGGTACCATAATAGAAAAAGTACATTATAACGATTTAGATGCCTTAGCGTTTTAAAAGTCTGATGTGGTATATTTGTACTTTATGAAGAGTTCACAGAGAAAAAATTAATAAATAAAACGCCAAAAAATAAACGGTTATAGATATGAGAAGCAAAATAGTAGCAGGAAACTGGAAAATGAACAAAAATATAGCAGAAACAGAAGCTTTATTAGTGGAGCTTTCTGCAAAACTACCCGATACAACAGCAGAGGTAATGGTAGCACCAGCCTTTGTTAATTTAAACGCGGCAGTTCGTCATTTAGAGTCTTCTGCAATTGAAGTTATAGCACAAAATATGCACTTTGCTGAGAGTGGCGCTTATACTGGCGAAATTTCTGCAGATATGCTATTGAGCATTGGTATTGATACCGTTATTATAGGGCATTCAGAACGAAGAGCTTATTTTGGTGAAACAGATGAAATACTAGCTAAAAAAGTAACAGCAGCGTTGGCAAAAAATATGCGGGTAATGTTCTGTTTTGGTGAAGAGCTTGAAGATAGAAAATCTGGTAACCATTTTGATGTTGTTGAAAGCCAATTAAAGAATGCATTATTTTCTTTAGATGCTCAACAATGGCGAAAAATAGTGTTGGCTTATGAGCCTGTTTGGGCTATTGGTACGGGTGAAACTGCCTCGCCAGAGCAGGCGCAAGAAATGCATGCATTTATTCGTAAAACTATTGCAGAGGCTTATGATAATAGTATTGCTAAGAATGTGTCTATTTTGTATGGTGGTAGTGTAAAACCAGCGAATGCAGCCGAAATTTTTTCAAAACCTGATGTAGACGGTGGTCTCATTGGTGGTGCTGCATTAGTAGCCGATGATTTTGTAGCTATTATAAAAGCAATATAAGGTTACTTTAAGGGTAACCTAAAGTAAGTTTCGTTTATAGAATTTTTTAAAATAAATAAAGTAGCATTCCAAAAGAATGCTACTTTTTGGTAAAATAGGATATGACGCAAAACACCGTTTATATAGAATATGATTTTAAAGTAGCTCCCTTACAACCAGCGTCAGATATTTTAATAGCTGAACTGGGAGAGGCAGGTTTTGAAAGTTTTGTTGAGAATGAGGAGGGGGTTTTAGCCTATATCCAAAAAGAAGAATGGGTAGCTACTATTTTGGAAGCAGTGGAAATTTTAGAAAATGAAGATTTTAAAATTAGCTTTCAAATAAAGGAAATCGAGCAAGAAAACTGGAATGCTACTTGGGAAGAAAACTTTAACCCCATTCAGGTGGGGAGTGCCTGTGTAGTAAGAGCACCTTTTCACGAGAAACCCACCGTAGATTTTGATATCGTTATTGAGCCTAAAATGAGCTTTGGTACAGGGCATCATGAAACTACACATATGATGCTACAACATATTTTAGAAGGTGATTTTAAAAATAAATCAGTGTTAGATATGGGTTGTGGCACTGGGGTGTTGGCTATTTTAACAGCCATGAAAGGAGCAAATCATATTGATGCTATAGATATTGACAATTGGTGTTATGTGAATGCTAAAGAAAACGTAGCACGAAATAACTGTGAGCATATCAATGTATATCAAGGTGATGCTAGTTTACTAGGGCAACAAAAATATGATGTTATTATCGCCAATATTAATCGTAATATTTTGCTTGCTGATATTCCTTCTTACGCAAAGAGCTTAAATGCCAATGGAGCACTTTATTTAAGTGGGTTTTATGTAGAAGATCTTCCTATTATATCAGCTAGTTGCCAAGAGGTAGCGTTAAAATTTGAAAAAAATATTGAAAAAAATAATTGGGTTGCTGCAAAATATGTACTTTAGAAAACGTTATAAAGTTATTATACCAATAAAAATGGATGTAAAATTTTAAATAGCATGGGTACTAAAGAAAAAAATTTAGAAGAATTACTTTTAGAAGAACAGGCTATAAATCTTAATGAGATTGTTCTTTTTAATGATGATGTAAATACATTCGATCATGTTATCGATACCTTAATTGATGTTTGTGATCACATGCCAGAACAGGCAGAGCAATGTGCTATAATTGTACATCATAATGGAAAATGTACTGTGAAAACAGGTGAATATACTGATTTGGAGCCACGTTGTAGTAGGTTGCTTCAAGCTGGTTTAAGCGCCGAAATTGTGTAATATTTATTTATGAAGTTATAAACGACCGTCATGCATATGAAACCTTTATGGTCTTTGTTTATAACTTTCTTTTTTCTTGCAGCTACAACTTTAGTAGATGCGCAAGAACTTCCGCCTATTCAAAATTTCACCCCCAATAATTATAGTGCCGAAAATCAAAATTGGGGCATTTCTCAATCAAAGCAAAAAAATATTTATGTTGCAAACAACGGTGGGTTGCTTGAATTTAATGGCGCTCACTGGAAATTGTATTCCTCACCCAATGGTTCGGCCATTCGATCAGTAGAAGCGATAGATGATATTGTTTTTACGGGTTGTTATATGGAATTTGGACTTTGGAAAAAGGATGGTTACGGCAATAGGGTGTATACTTCTATAAGTCAAAAAATGACAACGCCTCTTATTGAAGATGAAGAATTTTGGAGCATAGTAAGTCTCGGCGAATGGGTGCTGTTTCAAAGTAAAGAGCGCATTTATAGCTACAATACCTTGGATGCATCTGTAAAGGTTATTGAAGCAAAATCAACCAAAGCACAAATATTCAATTTTAAAGGCAGTATTTATTTTCAAATTAATGATAAAGGGTTGTTTAAAATTGAAAACGGAGAAGCAGTTTTAGTTTCTGACGATCAAATTATAAAGCAACAGGTCGTTTCGGGTATTTTTTCGCTCGAAAATAAGATGTTATTAGTCACTGAAAACGGGGCTTTTTATTTTTTAGAAGAAAATAAACTAGAAAAATGGCTTGCTGCACCAATAGATAAATTGGAAACAGTTAGCATTTATAGCAGCTTGCAACTCGCTGATAACAGTATTGTTTTAGGTACTATTTCAAATGGCATATACCATATCGCTACTGATGGCAGTTTGCTACAAAAAATGAACCAAGAAAAGGGTTTAAACAATAATACAGTGCTTTCTATTTTTGAAGATGACCAACATAATCTTTGGTTGGCACTAGATAATGGGGTAAGTGTTGTAAATATGAATTCCCCTTTTCATGAGTATATTGACAAAAATGGGAAACTGGGTGTTGTTTATGCCGCTGCGGTATATGAAGACGTTTTGTATATAGGCACCAACCAAGGTTTGTTCTATAAAAGTTCTGGCGTTGATGGTGCATTTAAAATTGTGGAAAATACCAAAGGTCAAGTTTGGTTTCTTAAGGTCGTTGACGGTGTTTTGTTTTGTGGTCATAATAATGGTACTTATACCATAAATGGAGTTAATGCCACTTTAATTTCAGATTTTCCGGGTACGTGGGATATTAAACCAATTCCCAATCAAAAAAATCTTTTGTTACAAGGTAATTTTAAAGGTTTGAGTGTTCTTGAAAAGAAAAATAATCGTTGGGGTTTACGTAATATAATTGAAGGTTTTGATATTTCAAGTCGCTTTTTCGAATTTGTAAGTAGTCATCAATTAGTGGTGAATAGAGAATTTAAAGGTATCTACAAGCTCACTCTTGATAGGGATTTTTCAACAGTATTAGAAAATGAAAATGAAGCTCCAAAAGGTACAGGAGCTAGTTTAGTGCGTTATTTAGATAAGTTGATATACACCTGTAACAATGGGATATTTGACTATAGTGATGTTGATAATACTTTCCACTTAGATACGACACTTACCAAAGCATTTTATGCAACTGATGATAAGCCTGTAGGGGTGTTTATAGCTGACAATACTTCAAAAAAACTCTGGTGCTTTACTTCAAATTCAATAAACTATGCAACACCAGGAAAGTTACATGCTGATTTAGAAATATATAAAATTGCAATCCCGTCATTTGTGAGAAAAAATTTCGGAGTTTCCGGATTTGAAAGCATAACTACTGTAGGTGAGGAAAAATATCTAATTGGAATATCAAACGGATACTTCACTATTGATTTAAAGAAATTGAAAACAAGGGAATATACGATATACATTAATGCCATTTCTCAAAAGGTTGGTAATGCCGCTAATGAACAGCTGGCTATAGATAGTACAGCAAATCTTGATCATGCACAAAATACATTATTTTTCTCCTATCACATTCCTGAGTTTGATAAGTATACAGAGGTTAATTACCAATATCAACTAAAGGGCATGTATGATGATTGGAGCAGTTGGTCTAGTACTTCAAATGTTTCTTTTGAGAACTTACCACACGGCGATTATACCTTTAACGTAAGGGCTAAGGTTGGCAATAACCTGTCAGCAAATGTAGCCTCCTATAGTTTTACAATAAGCCGACCTTGGTTTTTGTCGGCTTTTGCTTTTGTGGTGTATTTTTTAATGGTTGTTGCACTGGGTTTTGGTATAAATAGACTATACAAACAACACTATAAAAGACAACAAGCAGAGTTGTTAAAAAGAAGTAAAAGGAAACTGAAGAGAAAAAAGCAAAAAGCGGAAAGGCAAATCGTTCAAATTAAAAATGAAAAATTAAAAGAAGAAGTAGCTAGCAAAAATAGAGAACTCGCTATGTCTACCATGAGTATCATTAAAAAGAACGAACTTTTAAATACACTTAAAGCACAATTAAAAGAAACGTCAGTAAATAATGCCGAAATTAAAACGGTTTTAAGAACCATTGATCGTAATATTAATAATCAAGATGATTGGAATGTTTTTGAAGATGCCTTTAATAATGCCGATAAAAACTTCTTAAAAAAGATAAAAAAGCGACACCAAGAGTTGACAGCTAATGATTTGCGATTATGCGCTTATTTGAGGCTTAATTTATCTTCCAAGGAGATTGCTCCTTTGTTAAATATTTCGGTACGAAGTGTTGAGGTGAAACGGTATCGTTTGCGAAAAAAATTGGATTTACCCCGTGAAGAGAGCCTTACGGATTACATCATGAGTATTTAGGCGCCTATTTTTAACACTACACCACCACAACATTACCCATACAAAGGCTGTATTTCATTGTTTTTGCTAATAATTTGTTAATTTTTTTTAAATGATTAAATACTCGTATTTACGGGCTTTTTGAGGTGTAATTTTGTTAATTTGGCAACTTTTTAAAGAGTTTCTTACGTAATGTATATTTTTTGTTGTGGTGTTTTGTTTATTTCTTTTGAGTTTATGAAATACTTTGTGATCTCAAAATTCACAACAAATGAAGTATATCCTATTCCTAACAGTTACGCTCTTTTTAACGATAAGTTCTAGAGCGCAAGAGATCACCGTAACTGGTAATGTAAAAGATGTAACATTTAATGAACCACTACCGGGTGTAAATGTTATCGTTAAAAATTCCACAAATGGTACGACTACCGATTTTGATGGCAACTTTACTATTAATAAAGTGTCAATCGGTGATGTTATCACTTTTTCTTATTTAGGTTTTGTTTCGCAAGAAGTAAAAATCACTAACAAGAACCCGCTCAACATTCTTATGGTAGAGGATGTTAGTGCACTTGAAGAGGTTGTCGTAGTCGGCTATGGCACTCAGAAAAAGAAAGAACTTACTGGCGCTGTAGCAGTGGTAGGTTCTGAAACTATTGAGGATTTAAATCCTACAAGAATTGAACAAGCGTTGCAAGGGCAGGTAGCTGGAGTTCAAGTTACTGCTGCATCTGGTTCACCAGGTAGTGCCTCAAACATTCGTATTCGTGGTATTTCTACCAACGGAGACAACCGACCATTAATTTTGGTTGATGGTAACGTTATTGAAGACCTTAGTGTAGTTAACCCTAATGATATCGAGAGCATGAACATTTTGAAAGATGCAACTGCTGGTATTTATGGAGTAAGAGCGGCAAACGGAGTTATCTTAATCACAACAAAAACAGGACGTAAAAATTCTGAATTAAAGTTTAGTTATGATGCCTATGGCGGTTTTCAAGAAACATCAAGAAAAATACCTGTTTTAAATGCTACGGAATATGCGGTAATTGTAAACGAGGCATTTGCGGCGACTGGTAGTCCAAATCCTTATCCAAATGTTGGAGATCTTGGTGTCGGTACCGATTGGCAAGACGAGGTTTTTCAAAAAGCAGCAGTGGTTAATCACAATCTTACAGTAAGTGGAGGTACAAATAAATCTACCTATTCTTTTGGTGCTTCTTTACTTACTCAAAATGGTATTGTTGGTGGGCCAAAAGCAAATTTTAGACGCTACAATACAAGAATTAACTTCAATACCGAATTGATAAAAAATTTGAAGTTGACTACCAATTTAATTTATACAGGTACTAACAGAAAAACTTTAGCAGAAAACGCACTAGGATCGGTGTTGTTTAATGCATTGAATAATGCGCCTACTTTTGCCGTAAAGGAAAATGATACGTTTACCTTGGCTGAAGGCTTGGGTAACGAGGTTATTAATCCAATAGCTCAAATTGAAGATACGTACAATAAAACCGATGTAAATAAAATTAGTGGAAAGCTGGCACTTAACTATAATTTTTTAAGTGATTTTACTTTTGAAACAAGTTTTCAATTTAATTATGCAGAAGTTGATGGTAAATTTTTCACACCAACGGTTTTTTATGGTTCAGGAAAAGTATTTAATAATACAGGAAGAAATAGACTAAGTGTTAATAAAGATATTTTTAAAGATTACACGGTTGATTCTTTTTTAAACTACAAAAAGACACTTAATGAAGATCACAATATAACAGGAACCTTAGGAATGTCAGTTTTTGTGACCAAAGGTCAATTTTCTGGTGCCTCAGTAGGCTTCTTTGAAACACCTACAAATATTGCAGAGGCAAGTATAGAGAATGCTCAAGATGTGACAAATCAATTAAAGGAAAGTGGTAGTTCAGGAAAATTTGACGAGCGACTATTATCATATTTTGCAAGAGTTCAATATAATTACAAGGGTAAGTACCTATTGTCTGGTTTAATACGACGTGATGGATCAACAAGATTTGGACCAGAGAATAAATTTGGATATTTCCCCTCAGGATCATTAGGTTGGATTGTTTCTGATGAAGGATTTTTACAAAATAGCAATACGATCAATTTTTTAAAGCTACGAGCTAGTTATGGTATTGTAGGTAACGATAGAATTGCTTCAAACGCTTTTCGTGGTGTTTTAAGTGGAGAAGGGGCCTATGTCTTTAATGGAAATTTGATCTTTGGAAAAGCGGTAGGTGTATTGCCAAATCCTGAAATTCGATGGGAAGAGCAAAAAACCTTGGATGTAGGCTTTGATTTAAAGTTATTTAACAACAAGGTTGATGTAACAGTTGATTATTTCAATAAAAAAACAGAAGATTTGTTGGTGCAACCTCCCGTATCTGGGGTGTTAGGTGCATCAGCTCCTGGGGCTCAAGCGCCCGTTGTAAACGCTGGTTCTGTTGAGAATAAAGGACTTGAATTTGCTGTAGGATTTAGTGATGCTCCTTCTGAGGATTTCTCATACGGAATTAACTATAATGTTACCCTTATTGAAAACGAAGTGCTTTCTGTTAATAATGGAGTTGGCTTTATACAAGGAGGCGGATTTGGTGTTGGGCAAGAGCCGCCATCGCGAATGGAGGCAGGTAAGCCAATAGGATATTTTTATGGTTTAGAAACAAATGGAATCTTCCAAAATCAGAGCGAAATTGATGCGCATGCAACACAGGCAAATGCAGCTCCTGGAGATATTCGATTTGTAGATCAAAACGGAGACGGTGTAATCAATTCAGATGACCGTATTGATATTGGAAACCCTATTCCTGATGCTACGATGGGTCTTAATCTTTCCTTTAATTATAAAGCATTCGATTTTGGTGCCTATGCTTTTGCTTCTTTAGGAAATGATATTGTTAGAAACTATGAACGTAACCAACAACTGGTAAATAAATCTGTATACACTTTAAATAGATGGACAGGTGAAGGGTCAACTAATGAATACCCTAGAGTAACAAATGGTGCTACTTCTAATACCTTGTTTTCTGATTACTATGTTGAAGATGGGTCTTTTGTGCGAATTCAAAACATTCAATTAGGCTATACAATGCCGAGTAACGTAATAGATAAGCTTGGAGTAGATAAGATACGTTTTTATGTTACGGTTAATAATTTATACACTTTTACTAAATATAGGGGCTATGATCCAAGTGCTTCTTCGGGTGACCCTATAGGTTCAGGAATCGACCAGGGGTTCTATCCAGTTCCTAGAACATATTTACTTGGACTTAATCTTAAATTTTAAAATGAAAAAAATGAGACATATAGCAATGAAATATAGTGGTATTCTACTAGTTTCCATATTCTTGATTATTTCTTGTACTGATGATTTTGTTGATGTACCTTCTTTTGACGAGGATACTGAAAACTTTTTTAACTCAGAAGAAGATTACCAAAGTGCACTTGTTGCAGCTTACGATTTATTACAATCAACATACTTAAATGTAATGTTGGGCGAAATAGCTTCAGATAATACCCTTGCTGGTGGCGAAAGTGCTACAGATGTACCCGGTATTCAGGAAGTGGATGATATGATTCATACACCTATTAATGCACAACTGCGTGATATTTGGAGTTGGATGTTTGCTGGGGTTAACCGAGCGAACTACGTTTTAGAGTTTAAAGATAAGACTGATTTTTCAGGTAAAGAGGTGGTGTTGGCTGAAGCTACATTTTTGAGAGCCTATTATTATTTTGAATTGGTAAAGTGGTTTGGTGATGTACCATTGGCGGTAGATAAAAGATTGCTTTTTGGTGATCAAGATGTGATAGAAAGAACACCTAAGGCAGAAGTATATGCGCAAATAGAGCAAGATTTACAATTTGCGGTATCTGTTTTGCCAGTTACCCAAACAGATACTGGTAGAGCTACAAAAGGAGCAGCACAGGCTTTGTTGGGTAAAGTGTACTTATATCAAGATAAGTTTGCTGAAGCTGCAACCGTCTTAGATGAAGTTATTACCAGTAATACCTACCAACTTGTGGAAGATTACAATACCATCTTTGAGACCGAAGGTGAAAATAATGTTGAGTCGGTTTTTGAAGTACAATATACCGACGAAGAAGGTGCTGGCTTCGGTTGTCTTCAATGTAGTGAAGGAAATGTAGCCGTAGGGTTTAATGGTATTCGAAATTACACAGGGCCAATGTTCGATTCTGGTTTTAGTTTCAATGTGCCAACCCAAGAGGTGGTAGACGCCTTTGAAGATGGTGATATTAGAAAAGATGTAGCTATTCTAGATATTGAAGCTTGGGCAACGCAGAACGCTGGAGTAACTTATGGTACAGGTTATGAGCATACGGGCTATTTTAATAGAAAATATATAGCACGCCAAGGTGATAGAAATACTGGTGATGCAAACCTTACCAATCCTAATAACTATAGAGCTATTCGCTTTGCAGATGTTTTGTTAATGGCTGCAGAAGCAAATAACAGAAAAGCATCAGCAGATGATATGAAAGCGCAAATGTACTTAAATCGAGTGCGATCACGTGCTACTTTGGCTGCGGTATCTGCTACGGGTAGCAACCTTACGCAAGCTATTTATAATGAACGAAGAGTGGAGCTTGTAGGGGAAGGACATCGCTTTTTCGATCTAGTACGAACAGGAAGAGCAGCACAAGAAATTGAAGGCTTTTCGGCAAATAAAAATGAAATTTTCCCTATACCATCTATTGAAATTGAATTAGCAGGCAATCGATGGGCACAAAATCCTGGTTATTAATACTATTAAATTGTAAAAAAATGAAAACTATCAAACAATTATGTGCACTGTGTTTAGTGCTAAGCTTTTTTTACTCTTGTAATGAAGAGGAAACTTCTTATGCCTTGCAAGACGTATCAGCACCAACAAACGTAAGTGCTACTTTCGATATAGCTCAAGATCAATCGGGTATGGTAAGTGCAACACCAACAGCAGATGGAGCTACTGCATTTCAAATTTATTTCGGTGATACTGAGGGTGAAACACCAACTACCATAGCACCTGGAGAAACTGCAACTCATACCTATGGAGAGGGGACATTCACCTTCCGTATTGTAGCTGTAGGTCTTTCGGGTCTTACTAGTGAATTGAGCAGAGTGGTAACAATTTCATTCGATGCTCCATCAGATTTGGCATATATGCCTATGATTAGTGAAAGTAATCCTTTTGAGGTTACGGTAACGCCATCAGCGACAAATGCTACAGTATTTGATGTGTATTTTGGAGATGTTGAAAATGAAGAAGCTACGGTTATAATGGCTGGTGAGTCTGCTGTACATGTGTACGAAATGACAGGTGATTATACAATTAGAGTAGTGGCAAGAGGTGCTGGTGCTGCTACGAGTGAAAGCACTGCAATGGTTACTATCGCAGGTGCTTCTGATCCTATTACCTTGCCAATAACGTTCGAGTCGGCAACTGTGAACTATGCATTTGAGAGTTTTGGTAGTGCTGCAGCGGTTGTTGTGGATAATCCGAATGCTGCTGGTAGTAACACGAGTGCTAAAGTTGGGCAACTTACAAAGCCTGCAGGAGCTGAAGTTTGGGCAGGAGCTTTATTAACGCTAGAAAACCCTATCGATTTCAGTACAAATAAAATGTTCAAAATGAAGGTGAACTCACCTAAAAGTGGTATCACTGTTAAATTAAAATTAGAAAACCTTACCGATGCTAACATTTCTAGCGAAATTGATGTGGTAAATACGGTTGCTAACGATTGGGAAGAATTAGTATTTGATTTCACCGCTATTGATGTAGCAAATGAATATCAAAAAGTGGTTGTGTTTTTCGACTTCGGAACACCGGGTGATGATACAGTGTATCTTTTCGATGATATTCAATTGGTAGGAGCTAATGCACCAGCAGACCCAACAGAGGCTCCTGCCGTTCCAATGGATCAACAAGCAAATGTTCGTTCAATTTATAGTGATTCTTACACAGATCCTTCAATGATAAATTATTATCCAGATTGGGGACAAAGCACCACTTTTGAGCAAGTTGATTTTGATGGTAATAGTGTTATTAAGTATGCAAATATGAATTATCAAGGAGTGGATTTTGGGGAAGATATAGATGCAACTATATATTCCACTGTTCATATTGATGTTTGGTCTAATGATTATACCTCATTACCGTTCTTTTTAATAAGCAGAGATTCGGGTGAGAAAAGTGTAGCTATTTCTTTGGTAAGCAATCAATGGAATAGTATAGACATTCCACTAACCGATTACACTAGTCAAGGTATGTCTGTAAACGATTTGTTTCAATTAAAATTTGACGTGCAGCCAGACAATGGAGGAACCATTTATATTGATAATATTTATTTTAAGGCTAGTACTGCAGCAGACCCTACAGAAGCTCCTGCTGTTCCGATGGACGTACAGGCAGATGTTCGTTCAATATATAGTGATTCTTATACAGACCCCGCAATGATTAATTACTATCCTGACTGGGGACAAAGCACTACGTTTGAGCAAGTAGATTTTGCTGGTAATAGTGTTATTAAGTATGCGAATATGAATTATGAAGGGATAGATTTTGGGGAGGATATAGATGCAACTTCATATTCTACTGTTCATATTGATGTTTGGTCTAATGATTATACCTCATTACAGTTCTTTTTAATAAGCAGAGATTCGGGTGAGAAAAGTGTAGCTATTTCTTTGGAGGCTAATCAATGGAACAGTATCGATATTCCATTGAATGATTACACTAGTCAAGGACTTTCGGTTACTGACCTGTATCAATTGAAATTTGACGTGCAGCCAAACAATGGAGGAACGGTGTATATAGATAACGTATATTTTCACAACTAATAGAAAAGCCCATTAATATTTAAATTAAGAAAATATGAAACAATTAATAAAAATAGTGGCTTTTGGGTTCTTGGTTGGTGTGCTTGCATTAGCCTGCCAAGAAGAAGAGCCCAAACTGGAGACCATTTTGCCTCCCACGGGTTTAATGGTACAAACTACGTCAACCAGCGATGGGTCTGGTATTGTTGAATTTAATGCGTCAGCATCAAATGCCTTAAACTATAAATTTGTGTTTACAGAAGGTAATGGTGATCCTGAGATATCTTCAAATGGCTATTTAAGTAAACGGTTTACTAAAAATGGTCTTAATACCTATAGCGTTATAGTAATAGCGTATGGGGTTGGCGGAATTAGTTCTTCTACTACCATTGAGGTGGCTGTTCAAAGTGATTTTACAGACCCTCAAGCTATAGAATTTTTAACTGGTGGTTCATCTAAAACATGGTATTTAGCGGCATCTGAGCCAGCTCATCTTGGAGTAGGTCCAGCGCGCGAAGGTATTGACGGTGATTGGTGGTCGCCAAAATGGTTTGCAACAGCGCCTTTTGAAAAGTGTAATACTGAAGATTCTGATTGTTTGTGTGATGATGAATTTACGTTCTCTGTTGATGCAGAGGGACAAATGACCTTTGTATTGGATAATAAAGGGCAAACCTATTTTAACACTGCTCATAAAGGTGTAGTTGGCGGTACGCAAGAGGGTGATTTTTGTTATGATTTTGATACCTCGGGTACAAGTGTCGTTTCACTAGGGCCATCAGATGGTACACTTCCGGCTGAAAGAACTAGAGGTACACAAATGAATTTTAGTAATAATGCATTTATGGGGTATTATGTAGGTTCATCATCGTATGAAATTCTATCAATATCTGCAAATGCACTGTATGTACGTACCTATGATGCTATCAATCCAGATTTAGCTTGGTATCACAAGTTTTCGACTACCCAAGCAAATCCTAGTCCAGAACCAGAACCAGATTTTGAAAATTTGGTATGGTCAGATGAGTTTGATGTTGATGGTGCTCCCAACGCTTCCAAATGGGGTTATGATTTAGGTACAGGAGTAAATGGATGGGGAAACAATGAAGCTCAAACCTATACCAGTGATTCCGAAAATGTTATCGTTGAAGATGGCATGCTTAAAATTACGGTGAAGAGTGATGGTGCTGGTGGGTATACGTCGGCTAGGATTAAAACAGAGAATCTCTACGAATTTAAGTATGGTCGTGTTGAAATAAGAGCCAAAGTTCCTTCGGCAGGAGGTACTTGGCCTGCTCTTTGGATGCTTGGGGCAAATTTTGATACCGTCGGCTGGCCCGCATGTGGGGAAATGGATATTATGGAGCACGTGGGGAATAATGCAAATACCATTCTTAGTACCTTACATTACACGGGAAATTCTGGAGGTAATGGGCCAACAGGTTCTATACAGGTGCCAACAGCAACATCAGAATTTCATACTTACACGGTTGAATGGAAAGCACAGACTATAAAATTTATGGTTGATGATAATGAGGTGCACACTTCCTTTACAAATACCAGTGCTACACCTTTTAATAATGATTTCTTTTTCATATTTAATGTAGCAATGGGCGGTACCTTAGGTGGAGATATAGACCCTGCATTTACAGAAGATTCTATGGAAGTAGATTATATAAGAGTGTATCAATAAGTTAAGAGAGTTAGCAAAAATAGTTAGTAAAAAGAGTACATTCTTAAAGGCCAATAGATGTATGTCTATTGGTCTTTTTTTTAGCATCAAAGATGATGTAATAAGATTGAAATTGTCTTAAAATGTATACTGCAAAGTCCATTTCAATAGATTGTAAATAGAGCAAAAGCAAACAGTGTTCTGTAAAACACGGTACAATTCTTTAAAAAAAGAAAACAAAAACAGTAGATTCTTTTGTGGAATGCGCATATGGTATTGCATACTACAAATTAAATAACATAACAGTAGAAATTAAATGTACATAGGAGACATAAAAGCAAAATTTAAGGAGGCCGAGGTAACAGGGAAATTAATTGATTTCGAAAACGAGAAATATTATAAAATTTCGAACAACGATTCGATGCGCCCTTTTTTTATGAGTATCGTTAGTGATTCTAACCATTGGATGTTTATAGCAAGTAATGGTGGCGTTACAGCAGGAAGAAAGGATGCTAGTTTAGCTTTATTTCCATATTACACCGATGATAAAATTACCGAGGCTGCCGATATAACGGGTAGTAAAACAATTTTACGCGTACATAAAGCAGGTAAAACGCACTTATGGGAGCCTTTTGCTGATCGTTATTTGGGTATTTATAATTGTACTAGAAACCTATACAAGAATAGTTATGGCAACAAAGTAATTTTCGAAGAAATCAACGAAGATTTACAATTAACGTTTCGCTATCAATGGAGCTCAAGTGATACCTATGGTTTTGTAAAAAAATCAACACTAATAAATAACGCTTCAAATGAGGTGAATATTTCCATTTTAGATGGTATTCAGAATATCATGCCTTTTGGCGTGGATACTACTTTACAGGCTACCAGTAGTAATTTAGTAGACGCCTACAAAAAGAATGAACTTGAAGCCTCTGTAGGGCTAGGTATTTATGCTTTAAGTGCCATTATTGTTGATAGAGCAGAACCTAGCGAGGCCTTAAAAGCCGCTGTAGCTTGGTCACTCGGTTTAGCGAACCCTACCTATTTGGTTTCTTCTTTACAATTAGATGATTTTAGGAGAGGAAAAAAACCTGTTCAAGAAGAAGATGTTAGAGCAGAAAAAGGCGCATATTTTGTTGTTACAGATGTACTGCTGAATGCCAATACTACAAAAGAATGGATGATTGTAGCTGATGTAAATCAATCGATAAGCGCAGTACATGCAATTTCTTATAAAATTAAGAATCAACCTGATTTAATGACTGCTATTGTTGATGACATTGAATTGGGTACTAGGCAGTTGGTTGAACTAAATAGTGCGGCCGATGGTTTGCAAATGACCGCCGATAAATTGCGCAATACCAGGCATTTTGCCAACGTACTCTTCAATAGTATGCGTGGGGGTATTTTTGATGATAATTATCAAATAGAGAAAGTTGATTTTACGAGCTATATTCAAAAGGCTAATAGTAAAGTGTACGATGCTAATGAAGAGGTGCTTGCTCAATTACCTGAGCTGTTTACGGTCGAATACCTTCATGGTCTTATTGCTACTATTGAGAATAGTAACTTAGTCAATGATTTTAAGCGACTTTCGTTTGAATATTTACCCTTGAAATTTAGTAGAAGACATGGTGACCCTAGTAGACCATGGAACAAGTTTTCAATAAACACAAAAAATGAAGATGGCTCTAAAATATTAGATTACCAAGGTAATTGGCGTGATATTTTTCAAAACTGGGAAGCATTAGCGCATTCCTATCCAATGTTTATTGAGAGTATGATGCATAAGTTCTTAAATGCCACAACTTTTGATGGTTACAATCCTTACAGGGTTACAAAAGATGGTTTTGATTGGGAAACTATTGAGCCAAATGACCCTTGGTCGTACATTGGTTATTGGGGTGACCATCAAATTATTTACTTGCTTAAATTTTTAGAGTTCATAGAAAAGCATACACCAGGTGTATTATCGAATTACTTTAATCAAGCCATTTTTGTTTATGCCAATGTACCTTATAAGATAAAAAGTTATAAGGAGCTGCTTGCAAACCCTAAAGACACTATTGTGTTAGATCTTGAAGCTGAAAGGGAAATTGTTGAGAAAAGAAAAGAATTGGGTGCTGATGGTGCACTGTTGCGTGCTGGTGACCAAAGCATTTACAAAGTAAATTTAATAGAAAAACTGTTGGCTACGGTCTTGGCTAAAATGTCAAACTTTATTCCAGAAGGGGGTATTTGGATGAATACACAACGACCAGAATGGAATGATGCTAATAATGCCTTGGTGGGTAATGGCGTATCAATGGTCACCCTCTATTATTTGAGAAGATTTATCAACTTTTTTGAAGGTGTTGTAGAGAAGGTAGATCAAGATAGTTATGAAGTTTCAAAGGAATTGGAACAGTTTTTTGATGCCATAGTACATACCTTGATTGCTAATGTTCGCATACTTACTGATAAAGTTTCTGATGTAGATAGAAAAACGGTCTTAGACGGCTTGGGAAATGCAGGGAGTGTCTACAGAACTACGATTTATAAAAGTGGATTCAGTAGTGATGTTGCCTCAATTAGCAAGGCAAATTTGATGGAATTTTTAAGAATAGCCAAAAAGTACTTAGAGCATTCTATAGTTGCAAATAAGCGAAGTGATAATTTGTATCACGCTTATAATCTCATGACGGTTGAAAATGAAACAGAAGTGTCTATTTCGTATCTGCCAGAGATGCTTGAAGGCCAGGTGGCGGTTTTAAGCGCTGGTTTTATTTCAAACGAAGAGGCTTTGACTGTTTTAGATGCTTTAAAAAGTAGTGCGCTTTTTAGAGAAGATCAATACAGTTATATTTTATATCCGAATAAAGAATTGCCCAGATTTGTCGAAAAAAACACCATTTCTTCAACTCAGATTGAGGCTTTAGAACTGGCGCAACAATTAGTAAAAGAGGGTGATGTAAGTATTATTGAAAAAGATATTTTAGGCAATTATCACTTTAATGGTTCTTTTAATAATGCAGAAAGTTTAAAAGCTGCTTTGCAAAAATTACCAAAAGAAAAATATGGGTCGTATTTGGCTAAAGATACACCGCTATTGTTGCAAATTTTTGAGCATGTCTTTAACCACAAATCGTTTACTGGCAGATCAGGAACCTTTTACGGTTATGAAGGTTTAGGGTCTATCTATTGGCATATGGTGTCTAAACTTTTGCTAAGTGTGCAAGAAATATGTTTGAATGCGATCAAAGCAAACGAAAGTGATGTTGTAATAGGGAGGCTACTCGATCATTATTACGAAATAAATGAAGGTATAGGAGTGCATAAATCTCCAAAACTGTATGGTGCATTTCCTACAGATCCGTATTCTCATACGCCAGGCGGCAAAGGTGCCCAACAACCAGGAATGACAGGTCAAGTAAAAGAAGATATTCTGTGCCGATTTGGAGAATTGGGGGTTTTTGTAACGCATGGAAGTCTTGGTTTTAATCCTTGTTTATTACGAAAAGATGAGTTTTTAAAGAAACCTATGACATTTAAATATAGCAGTATTGCCAAACAAATGGAGACCATTGAGTTAGAAAAAGGCACCTTGGCTTTCACTTATTGTCAGGTGCCTATTGTGTACCGTTTATCTGCTGATGTTGGTATAGATGTAGTGCTAAACGATGAACAAACAATTAAGTTAGATGGCTATGATTTAGGGGTTGAGCTAAGTACGAAGCTATTTAAAAGAACGAATGAAATAAACCGTCTTGTGGTTGGTGTAAATATGTAAATAAACTAAGGTGAAGTAATGAAAAACAGTATTCGTATAATTAAGTATATGGTGCTTCTAATAATGGTTTCGGCTTGTGCTGAATCACCTGTAGAAGTACCATCAAAATCAGCGGAAGATATATTAAGTAATCCAAATTATTTGGCAATTTCTTATGGAGGATATCGTCAAAAATCAAGAGACATTCAGCCTACGATTGAAGAGTTGAAAGAAGATTTGAAGTTGATGTCGGCTATGGGGGTAAAAATTATCAGAACGTATAACGTGCAGTTGCCGATGGCGCCAAATGTTTTGAAAGCAATTCGGCAATTAAAAAAGGAGGATGCCAACTTTGAAATGTATGTTATGTTGGGCGCCTGGATTGATTGTGAAAATGCTTGGACTGATAACCCTAATCACGAAGCTGAAAGTGAAAATAATGCAGGTGAAATTGATAGAGCGGTGAATTTGGCAAAAAAATACCCCGATATAGTAAAGATTATTGCTGTAGGTAACGAGGCTATGGTGCATTGGGCTCAGGGCTATTTTGTACGACCTAAAATTATTTTGAATTGGGTAAATCACCTTCAAAACCTTAAAAAAGAAGGTGAACTAGCAACAGATTTATGGGTAACAACTACTGATAATTTTGCAGCTTGGGGTGGGGGAGATAAAATTTATCAAACCGATGACTTAGAAAAATTGATTCATGCAGTTGACTATGTGTCTATGCATACCTACCCTTTTCATGAAACACATTACAATGCGCATTATTGGCAAGTGGAAGAGGGTGAATTAGGGTTGTCTGAAGTTGAACAAGTTGATGCAGCTATGGTAAGAGCGGCTCAGTATGCTGCTGAAGAGTATGCTAATGTGTCAAAGTACGTAAAAAGCCTTGGTGTTGATAAACCAATTCATATTGGAGAAACGGGCTGGGCAACTATCGCTGATGGGTTTTATGGTAATGAAGGGTCTCACGCGGCAGATGAGTACAAGCAAGCTTTGTATTATAAGCAATTGCGTGAATGGACTAAGGCTGAAGGCATAGCCTGTTTTTTCTTTGAAGCTTTTGATGAGCAGTGGAAAGACGTTGATAATGTTATTGGTTCTGAAAACCATTTTGGTTTGTTTGAAATTGATGGTAGAGCAAAATATGCATTGTGGGATATGGTTGATAATGGTGTCTTTGACGGATTAAAAAGAAACGGACAAGTCATTACAAAAACATACGATGGAGATAAAGAAGCGCTGCTAAAAACGGTTTTAGCGCCACCTATGGCAACGAAAGCACCAATAGTAGAAAATACGAAACAATAATTTTTTTGAATAGATAAATTGATACAATTTTAACCACCTAATAACTAAAACAACTAAAATGAAAAATACTGCAACAGTGACCACAGTCAAAGTTCCCATGAGTCAAAAAATTGCTTTTGGACTTGGTATGCTTGCCAATCAAATGTTTCCAGCAGCCTTGCAGATTTTCATGATGGTTTTGGTAAAAGGATTGGGATTTTCTCCATTAATGTGGGGTATTATATTTTTTGCACCACGTATTTTTGACGCCTTTACCGACCCTATTATGGGTTTTATATCAGATAATACAAAGTCCAAATGGGGTAGACGTAGGCATTTTGTTTTTGGAGGCGGAATTCTTATGGGAATAGCTTATATAGCTATGTGGCAATTGTATCCAGATAGTGGTTTAACGTACAATTTTATCTATTTTTTAGTTTGGTCATTCATTTTTTACTTAGGTCTTACAATTTTTAGTGTGCCGTATGTTGCCATGGGGTATGAAATGAGTGATGATTTTCATGAAAGAACACGTATTATGGCCATAGCACAAATGATAGGACAATGGGCTTGGGTAATTGTGCCATGGTTTTGGGTAATTATTTATGACCCAGAGATGTTTGAAAATGCTCCTGCGGCAAGTAGGGAATTGTCTATTTATGTTGCGTTGTTTTGCACTATTATGGCAATCATACCAGCTATCTTTATCAAAAGCAAATCTACGCTCAATAGAACCGATTTTACGCCAATAAATAAAGACAATATAGCAAATAGTTTTAAGAAGATTATAGCAAGTTTTGTTGAAGCTTTTCGTATTCCTCAGTTTAGGGTATTGTGTATCGCTACCTTTTTAATATACAACTCATTTATGGCGATTTCATCATTTTCTTTTTTTATAATAGTGTCTTATTTGTTTAATGGAGATGCAGGCGCCGCTGGTGTTTGGCCTACTTTGCACGGTAGTATTGGAGCATTGGTGACCACCTTCTTGGTGATACCTATAATAGACAGGATGGCGAGAATTGTGGGTAAGAAAAAAGCGTTTATGCTCTCACAAGGAATCTCGGTAATTGGTTATATCTTATTTTGGTTTTTATTTGTTCCAGGCAAGCCTTACATGTTTTTAATAGCATTACCTTTCTTTTCATTTGGAATAGGAGGTTTGTTTACGCTGATGATGTCAATGACTGCTGATGTTATAGACTTAGATGAGTTAAATACAGGGTTAAGACGTGAGGGAGTTTTTGGTGCTATATATTGGTGGATGGTAAAATTTGGTTTTGCTATAGCGGGTCTCCTTAGTGGGTTGTTTATGGCTTGGGTAGGTTATACACCTGATGCCGCATCACAACCTGAAGGCGCTATTACAGGTATGCGCCTATTTTATACCTTATTTCCTATTTTAGGAACACTGGGGGCTATGTATGTTATGCGGAAATATGATATTACAGAAAGTAAAGCTAAAGAGGTTAGTGCTAAATTGGCAGCAAAAAAAAGAGAATAACAATCAATGTATATGAGCAAACCTTTCATGTATATGACTACCTATATTGTACTAGACACGTTCACTATAAAGAATAGTGAAGATTAAAATTCAGGTTTTACAATGGCAAGAGTACTTTAATGCGGTAATCTATCCCGCAGCAAGCCGTAAACAAAAGTTCCCAAAAGAGCGGCAGCAATAACGATTAAAATGCTAAAGGCTCCTGTGCCTAAAAGAATGTACATGGGGCCAGGGCATGCGCCTGCCAATGCCCAACCTAGTCCAAAAATTATGCCCCCAGCCATATAACGGGTAAAAGACTTTGTTTTTGGAGGTAATGCTATCGTTTTACCTTCGGTAGTTTTTAGGTCTACTTTTTTGAAAATCCATAGAAATAATACGCCCATAAAAACTGCTGATCCAATAATACCATACATGTGGAATGATTGAAACCGAAACATTTCATAAATACGATACCAAGAAACAGCTTCTGATTTTACCAAAACAATTCCAAAGAGCATACCTACAAGTAAGAATTTTAAAAATTTCATAGTTTAAAAAATTAAGGGAAATATAAAGTGGGTCATTAAAAGCCCTCCAATAAAGAAGCCTATAACGGCAATTAGGGAGGGGAGTTGTAGGTTGCTTAGTCCTGTAATGGCATGGCCAGAGGTGCAACCACCGGCGTAGCGTGTGCCAAAACCAATCAAAAAACCAGCGATGATTAATATAGCTATACCTTTAAAGCTCAATATAGCATTCCAGCTATAAATTTCATCAGGCAATAAGGTAGCTCCTGCGTTTTTAAATCCCAGTGTTTGCAAATCTGCAATGGTATCTGGGTTTAAAGCAATTGGCGCGCCATTAGATAGCCACTGTGTTGCGACAAAACCGCCAATAATAGCTCCTAAAACTACGGTGAGATTCCAGCGTTGTGCCTTCCAATCAAATTTAAAAAAGTCGGCATATTTGCCTGCTCCACCAATGGAGCAAAGAGTTCGTAGGTTTGATGACATGCCAAAAGTTTTTCCAAAGAAAACCAATAGCGCCATAATTAGTGCTATTAGCGGTCCCGAAACATACCACGGCCAAGCTTGTTTAAGTAGTTCCATTATGTAAAAAAATATGGGTAAATATAGTTCGAAATTTTTAGAACCATATTTACCCAAAAATGTCTTGTTAACTAGCGTTGTGTGATGTATCTAAAATTAGTGTAACGCCTAATTTTAGAGTGACTAAAAGCCTAGTTGTATAATTACATAGGTTTAGTTTTTTCCAATAGGCGAATCATCACATTTTAAATCACCTACAACGTACTGCATCCCGTCTAAGAAAAACTGTAATAACTCAGGGTGGTCCATGCTATGGGCATTATGTGAAGGAGATGAGTAAAATACCCTTCCTTTACCATGTCTTTTTATCCAAGAAACATAATTAATGTTTGATTTTGCCTCATGACGTACATCTTCAATTTTATCAACTTCAATATATAATAGTGGTCTAAAATTTAGTGATGCATAAGCATTTTTAAAGAAATAAGGCTCGTCAGTATGGGTTAACCCTTTGCCTTTAAAAGCTTTTACTAGCGGATGGTTGGCATCTACTTCTTTTACATGCATTTCTTGTTGTTTTGGATGATAATCAAAGCTGCCTCCAATCATTTTGCTAAATGCAGCTGAATTGTTTTGTACTGTAATGGCGCCGTGCATGACCATAAGTCCGCCACCTTTGTAAACGTACTTCATAAGATTTGCTTCATAGGCTGCTGCTTTCTCTTTTATCTCTTGATTACTGAAAGAAGTATTGGCTCTTAATAAATCGGCAAATAAATCACGATCTGGACCACTAGGATTGCAGTTATTAAAAATTACGGCATCGTATTTTTTTAAATTTTTTGAGTCAAATTGCTCAATATCATAACCCACATGAATTTCAAAAGCATTGGTCTTTTTGGCTAATATTTTCAACATTTCTATATTGTGTGGAATAGTCCAGTGATCAAAGCCAGTTGCTTTAGAAAAAACCATTATTTTTCTTTTTTTAGCAGTTTTTACGGTAGTGGTTGCAGGTGCTAACCGCTCTATTTTTGCTTTCCATTCTTTGGTGATTTTTAAAGGTTCAAAATTTTGAGCAGAAAGATTTATGCAGTTTAGTGCAATAAAAGCGGTAATAAAAAAATTAATTATTGTTTTCATAAATGTGTTGGGTTAAATAGTTTTTTGAGTGGATTCTCTTTCTAATAATTGGTGACGTAATAAAATTGAATTTGTCGATTGTAAATTTATGGTGCCGTTTAAGTGGGCAATGATACTTTCGCCTGCGAGTACACCCATTTTATGGCCAGGATACTCTATAGTGCTTAAATTAGGGCTGATAATTTCTGAAACGGGGTCATTATTAAAGCCTATAATTTTGATGTCTCTAGGGATTTGATATCCTTGTTTTTGTAGCTCTTTGATGCAATTAGCCGCATAGTTGTCACTTGAGATAAACAGACCGTCAATTTTTACGTTACTATTTTTTATGTATTCAATAGTGGTTTTAATTTTCGTTGAATCTAAATCGGTCTCAAGTAAATTGGTATCATCAAAAGGTATGTTGTGAGCTTGCAGGGCTTCTTTATATCCTTCAAAACGCTCTTTGTAAACACTCCTATTTAATCGACCACTAATATGTAATAGGTTACTGCATCCTTGTGAAATTAGATGTGTTGTGGCTTCATAGCCAGCAGCCCTGTTATCAATTAAAATAGTCGGGCAATTGGGTAAGTTAAAGACCCGATCAAAGAATAATAAGGGGATTTTACGACTGGTATAATTTTTTAAATGCTCGTAATCTTTGGTTTCATTAGCTAAAGATACTAATAAGGCATCAACGCCACTATTAAGTAAGGTGCGGGCATTAATTTTTTCCTTTTCTTCAGATTCTAATGATTGACTAATAATAAGGTTGTAACCCACTTTATTGGCAACCTGCTCTATTCCTGCTAATACGGTTGACATAAAATAAGAATCAAGCCTAGGTACAATAACACCGATTGTATTCGATTTTTGTTTGCTCAGGTTTGCAGCAAATTTATTGGTTCGATATCCCTGCTCTTTTGCTATGGTGTGTATTCTTTTTTTTGTACTATCACTTATAGATGGATGGTTATTTAAACCTCTACTTACTGTGGCAGGGGATACCTTCAGTAGTGCTGCTAAATCATAAATGGTTACTTTTTTATCCATGTATTACGTAGAATATTGCACAACAAATCTACGCAACAATTTTAAATATTGCATAAAAAATGGGATTTTTATCTTTAAAAACTCTTGAGTTTGCGATTTTGTGAAGTATTTAGGGGTTGTGCAAGTGGATTAATATATTTTTTGATAATTTTTTTACGCAATCGGTTGCATAACTAATTGTGTTTGTATAGATTTGTTAACCATTATTTAACAGTAACCATTTTAACCAAAATAACTCACTTTATTAAAAACATGTTTATGAAAAAAGCAATGAATCAAACGAAAATGTACAGTAAAAAGAACGCAGTGGCGTTGTTGTTGCTGTTGTTTTCTTTTTTGGGGTATTCCCAAACAGGGTTTACGGTATCCGGTACCGTCTTAGATGAATTTCAAGCGCCACTCCCTGGTGCTTCAATAGTTGAAAAGGGGACCACCAATGGGGTGTCTACCGATTTTGATGGTAATTATACGATAACCGTATCCGATGAAAATGCTGTTTTAGTTGTTACCTATATTGGCTATGGGGAACAGGAACTGGAGGTGAAAGGGCAATCAAAGCTTAATGTTGCACTAGAGCCTACTGCCTCAGCTCTAGATGAGGTGGTCTTGGTAGGTTATGGTAGTGTTAAGAAAAAGGATTTGACTGGCGCAATCTCTCAAATTAATACTGATGATATTCCTACGCAATCTCCAAATTCAGTAACAGATATTTTGCGAGCTGCTGTACCAGGGCTCTCTATTGGTTTTGCTTCCTCTGCAAAAGGAGTTAGTAATATTGAAGTTAGGGGTTCTAATGGTGTTTCTGGTGGGTCTCGACCTTTGGTAGTGGTTGATGGCATGATTTTTAATGGCGATTTGGCAGATATCAACCCAAATGATATTCAAAAGGTTGATGTAATGAAGGATGCTAGTTCCGCTGCTGTTTATGGTGCTAGGGGCTCAAATGGCGTTATTTTAATTACTTCAAAAAGAGGGACGTCTGAAAAGCCTACTATAAATCTCAGTACTAGTGTTGGTGTGGCTACAGTGGCTACTACGGAAAGACCTTATACGGCAGATGAATATGTAGATTGGCGAACAGATGTTTTTAAAAGTATTAACCCAGAAAATGCTAGAAATAATCCTGGACGTTACGATAATCCTAATAATTTGCCAGCAGGGGTGACCTTGGAGCAGTGGTTGGCATATGATGGTTCGGATGGTGACCCTACCAGAGCATGGCTTAATAGGATCGGTTTTCAAGATGTTGAAATAGAAAACTATTTGGCTGGAAATAGTATAGATTGGTATGATAGAATTATTCAAAATGGTTTTAGAAATGATGTAAATCTCAGTCTTTCTGGTCGTAAGGGAGGGATGAATTACTACTGGTCTATTGGTAGAACCTCCAATGAAGGCTTGGTAGTGGGTGATAAATTCGAAACCTTACGTTCAAGATTAAATTTAGAAGGTAAGATTACCGATTATCTTACTGTAGGTATAAATGCGCAGTATGCACTCAGGGATGAAGGTTTTATTAGCGCAGATAGAAGTCAAATTTGGCGATCTTCACCATGGGGTTCTGAGTTTGATGATGAGGGCAACATACGTTTAAGTCCGCAAGATGATAGCGGCGCTGGAGCAGTAAACGCCTTTTTAGGACGTACGTTCAATGATCGTTTGGATAATAAAAATACGTTAAACACGAGAATGTTCGCTAAATTAAAATTGCCGCTTGGTTTTAGCTACGAATTAGCATTCAGTAACCGTTTCGAATTTAGAGAATTTTATAACCATCTTTCTTCTAGAAGTCCTGCTAATACTGTTGGTAGAGCGCAAAGAGGGTTTAGAAAGGTGCAAGAGTGGCAATTAGATAACATTCTTCGTTGGAATAAAACGATTAATAAACATGGTTTTGATATTATGTTGTTATTTAATAGTGAAAAATATAAAGATTATTTCACTAATGCTACTGCCAATACATTTGAGCCAAATGATGATTTAGGACATCATTCTTTAGGTTTAGGTACTGTTCAACAAGTAACTAGCTCAGATCAACAAAGTACAGGTGATGCGTTAATGACTAGAGTGAACTATAATTTTGATTCAAAATATTTGATCACATGGACTATGCGACGTGATGGTTATTCAGCTTTTGGAAATAATAATAAACGAGGTTATTTTCCTTCTATTGCTGGAGGGTGGACTATTTCTGAGGAGGACTTTTTTAAATCGTCAGTTGTCGACTTTTTGAAATTAAGAGTTTCTTACGGTCAGAACGGGAATAGAAACATCTTTTTCTCAGACGGTAGTACCTTAAATCGGTACGCATACCTTTCTAGATTGGGCGCTGGGAAGTATCTCAATGTAAATGACAATGGAGATGTATTTACGGTGCCAACTTTGAACAATTTTGTTCAAGAGAATAGTGACTTAAAATGGGAGAGTACTAAAGCAACCAATCTTGGTCTTGATTTTAGTTTAAAAGATGGTGCTGTTTCAGGTTCGTTAGAGCTTTATAGAGGGGTTACTTCCGATTTGTTTATAACAAGACTTCTACCTAATATTATTGGTTTTTCTTCGGTTCTTACCAATTTGGGTGAAATTCAGAATGAGGGGATGGAGTTTAGTTTGAACACTAGAAATATTGACAAGGAAAACTTTAAGTGGAACACCAATTTTAATTTTGCTATTAACAGAAATAAGGTAAATAGTTTATATGGTGATTTGGATGAAAATGGTAATGAACTTGATGATGAAATAAACCGAAGGTTTATAGGAAAATCACTAGATGTTATATGGGATAAAGAAATATTGGGTATTTGGCAAGAAGATGAGGCGGCAGAGGCAGAGCGTTATGGTGTTTTTCCTGGTGATTTTAAGTTGAGGGATGTTAATAATGATGGTGTTTATACCAATGAAGACAATGTTTTTCAAGGGAATACAAAGCCTAATTTTGTTTGGGGAATGACCAATAGTTTTACTTTCTTGAAGAATTTAGACTTTTCTTTTGATATGTATTCTCAAATAGGGCAAAAGCGATTATTCAATATAGCTAAAAACAGAAACGGTTTTATAGATAGAACCAATTCTATAAAAACCCCTTATTGGACACCTGAAAACCCTAGAAATGACTATGCTCGTTTATTTTCAAGTGATGGCGGAGCAAGTTTTAATGTTTATAGAAATAGCTCTTTTGTGCGTCTTAATAACATAACGATTTCTTATCGATTGCCATCCAATGTATTGGATAGTTTAGGTTTTGAAAGTTGTAGAGTTTATGGTAATGTTAGAAACGTTTTTGTGTGGTCGCCAGAGTGGGATTTTTATGACCCACAAAGTGAAGCAATTGATGGACGTAGTGGATTGAGAGAGGCACCAAGATATTTTACTTTAGGAATTAATTTAAGTATATAAAAAATGAAAAAATTAATTAAAATGATCTCACAGAGATATATAATTTTAGCCGTGATACTGTCTTTTGCACTAGTCGCGTCTTGTTCAAAAGATTTTTTAGAAGCAGAACCGCTTTCTTTTAATACGCCAGAGAATGCTTTAAATACCCCTGAAGGGTTAAATGCGATGCTGTCACGAGCTATGGTGAATTTAAGATCAGAATTTTACGGTGATGGCTCGCCTATTATTACTGAAAATATTTTTTCAGAGGTTGCTGTTGAGGGTACTACAGATAAATCTGGTCCAGCACAAGATTTAAATTTATTGATTTTACCTGATGCTAATTTGAACAGTGCTAACAGTAACAGAATAGGTTGGTATTGGGGTTCTTTTTATGAAACTATCAAATTTGCTAATACGGTAATAGGGCGTTTAGATGATGCAGAGTTTGAAAGTGATGCTCAAAGAAATGATATTTTAGGTAGGGCTTATTTTCACCGTGCTTATGCGTATTATAGGTTAACTCAGCAATTTGGTGATGTGCCTTTTGTTAGGGAAGAAGTGAAAACACCACGATTGGACTTTGTTTCTACCACGAGAGAAACTATTTTAAATAAAATACGAGAAGAATTAAACTTTGCTGCAGAATGGGTTTCTGAAAACGCCAACAAAGGTGATGTTAGTAAAGGGGCAGTTTTGCATCTATTAACTAAAGTAAACCTAGCTCTTGCAGATTTTGATGCTGCTATAGCTTCTTCTTCTCAATTGATTGATGGGGGTAGTTATAGTTTGGTGACGGAGCGTTTTGGTGCTTTTGCAGGTATGGATACTACTTCTTTAGTAGATGGAACTATTCAAGAATTTGATGTTACTTGGGATTTGCACAGACCAGAGAACAAAAGTGCGCCGGGTAATAATGAAGCTATTCTTAGTGTTATTGATCGTTTAGAATTTGAAGGCAACGGTGCTTTTGGTACAGGTACCTCGGTACAAAGGCAGGCAGTGCCTTTATGGTGGCGTTTTATCAACACCCCTGATGGTCAAAACGGAATGTCTGATAATCCAGGTATTGAGATTGATCAGGTGTTTATAGTTGGTAGAGGTATCGGTAGAAATAGAGGAACGGCATACAGTACTAAGCAGATATGGGAAGATTCTAATAATGATCAACGTCATAAAAAAGGGAACTGGCTAGATATGGAAGATTTAGTGTACAATGCACCAAGTCTTAAAGAAGCAGGAAATACGTATTATGGAAAAAATCTTGAATTGTACCTTCCTGATGGTACTGCGCTATGTTCTGATACCATTAGAAACTGGTATGGTTTTCCACATTATAAATTTGCTATTCCTGATCCTAATAATGTAAAACCAGCTGGTGGACACTCTGATTGGTATGTTTTTCGTTTAGCAGAAACCTATTTGTTACGAGCTGAGGCGTATTTTTGGAAGGGTAATTTAGCAGCTGCTGCTGAAGATATTAATGTTGTACGAAGAAGAGCGGATGCCGATGAGATTACTGCAGCAGATGTGAATATTGGCTATATTTTAGATGAAAGAGCTAGAGAGCTTTATTACGAAGAACCTAGAAAAACTGAACTTACGCGTATCGCCTATATTTTTGCTAAAACAGGAAAAACGGCCTATAATGGGGAAAGTTATTCTATGGATAATTTTTCCACAAAGAATTTTTGGTTTGACCGTATTGCAGAGGTTACTGATTTTTACAATTTAGGCATAAAAACAATTCATGGTGATGAGTATACAATGAGTCCTTACCATGTTTTATGGCCTGTACCTGCAGCTGCTATTAATGCAAACACGCAAGGAACGATAAATCAGAACGAAGGGTATCCTGGGGCTGAGAATAATATTCCGCCGTTAACAACCGTGCCAGAAGAGGAATAGTAATTTTTATAGAAGATGCTACTGTATAAAATAGCTTCTAATCTGTTAAAATGGAATGAATAAAACGAAGAGGTTTGACAATCACTAAGTTCTTAATTTACCTTATTACAATCACACTACTTTTTGGCTGTAAGCCTGAAGTGAAAAAAGGTGCAGATAAAACAGCGCATAAAGGCCCTAATGTGGTCTTTATCGCTGTTGATGATCTGCGGCCTGAATTGGGTATTTATGGTAATGATGTGGTGCAAACCCCAAATATGGACAAGTTGGCCAATCAAGGGGCATATTTTACCCATCACTATGTGCAAGTGCCTACGTGTGGGGCTTCACGTTATAGCTTAATGACGGGTATGCGACCAAGAAAACCGGGTCATTTATCGAATGAGGTTTTCGCCAAAGAGGTAGCTGACAGTCCTGAGAACCCAATACCAGAATCGTTTGTTCATCAATTAAAAAGAAATGGATATTATACAGTAGGAATAGGAAAAATTAGCCATGCTGCTGATGGCTTGGTGTATGGCTATGAAGAAAAGCCCACTAAAAAAATGGAACTCCCCCATAGTTGGAATGAGTTCCATTTTAATAGTGGTAAATGGCAAACAGGCTGGAATGCCTTTTTTGCCTATGCAAACGGTGAAAACCGGCAGAGCATGAAAAGACAGGTGAAACCCTATGAGGCTGGTAAAGTCGAAGATACGGGTTATCCTGATGGCTTAACAGCTGAACTTGCGGTAGCTAAATTAAAGGAGCTGAAGGCTAAAAAGAAACCTTTCTTTTTGGGTGTTGGTTTTTTTAAACCGCACCTACCTTTTAATGCACCAAAGAAATATTGGGATTTATACAACGAAAATGACATACCCTTGGCGTCAAATGGTGCTATTCCTGAGTATGTAAATCGTGCCAGTCTTCACAATAGTGGAGAGCTTAATGGTTATCAGTTGACAGATGAAGTGGCTTCATTGAATAATAAGCTGTCTGATGCTTATTCTAAAAAATTAACCCATGCATATTATGCTGCGGTGAGCTATGTAGATGCGCAAATAGGAAAAGTAATAAAAGAGATTACCAATTTGGGACTTGAAGATGATACCATTATTGTTTTATGGGGAGATCATGGGTGGCATTTGGGAAATCAGTTAGTTTGGGGTAAACATACCCTTTTTGAAACCGCATTACGCAGTACCTTAATTGTAAAGGTGCCTGGTTTAAAAAGTAAGGGAGCAATTGATAACATAGTAGAGACTGTTGATATTTATCCCACAATATTAGCATTATGTAATATTGAAACGCCTGAAGGTATTGATGGAGAGAGTTTTCTGCCAACCCTTAAAGGCGAGCAATTAATGCGAAATAATGATGTAGCCTATAGCTATTTTAGAAAAGGCATATCGATGCGAACAAATCGATACCGTCTTACCAAATATTATAGAGAAGAAATGCCTGTGGTTGAGTTGTATGATCATCAGACAGATCCATATGAAACAATTAATATTGCCCAAGAAAGGATGTCCGTGGTTGATAGCCTCATGCCCCTTTTTGAAAAAGGCAATACAAATTTGTATAAAGTACCAAAGGAGTTATAGTGAGATATTGAGTTGAGTTAGTTTTTTTTTAGTAAATTCCATTGCCCAAAACCTGATTGTATGAGAAATGTCTTTGTTTTTAGTATTTTGATTTCCCTCGTATCTTGCGTACAAAAAGAAAGTCAAGCGTATAGAATTCAGGTGGGCGATGGTTTTTTAGTAAATCAACCCGCTACTATTGATGTATCTCAGTTAGAAGGGAGTGATTTTGAATTGCGTTATCAGGATAAGCCTGTTACTTCAGATTATGATGTAAAAACTAAAAAGTTAACATTTGTGCATAAGGCTGAAAATTCAGGGGATTATACCCTAGTAAAATTAGCCGAAAGTAAAAAGAATACTCCAGCATTAGAAGTAAAAAAAGAGAATGGAAACTTACAACTGCGTTTGCAAAATAAGCCTGTTGTACAGTACCGCTATGAGATGAATTACCCGCCTAAAGGTGTGGATTCTATTTTTAAAAAATCAGGCTATATACATCCTATAATTACGCCAAAAGGTGATACATTAAGCCGTATAAACCCACCTGATCATTGGCATCATTATGGATTGTGGGGACCTTGGACACATACCCGCATAGATACCACTCGGGTTGATTTTTGGAACCTTGGCGACGGCATGGGTACCGTACTTTTTAAAGCGTTTAAGAATACCCATTCAGGGAATAGTTTTGCAACCTTTACAGCTAGCCAAGAACACATAGATTTTAAAACCCAAAAGACACCTCAGGTAGCGCTTAATGAAGATTTAATAGTGAAATTACGGAGCTTAAACCGCGAAGATCGTTATATGTTAGACTATACAACGACCTTTACTACACCATTAAAAACGGGTATCCTGTTTGAAGCTTATCGTTATGGTGGCGGACTAGGAATGCGTTTTACCGAGCGTTGGCATAAAGATAATTGTGAAGTGCTAACATCAGAAGGAAAAAATCGTTTAGAAGCCGATGGTACTAATGCGCGTTGGGCAATTGTGAAAGGAGCGTCAACCGATGGTAAGGGCACTAGTGGTATTCTTTTTATGAGTTATCCTAAAAATAGAATGCATCCAGAGCCTATGCGGGTATGGCCAATAGATGGTAATAATGGTCGCGGTGATATGTTTTTTGAATTCTGTCCTATCCGACATAAAGAATGGCAGATTGAACCCAATAAAAATTACGAATTAAAATATAGAATGGTAGTCTTTGATGGTAATCTTACCGCCGAAGAAGCAGAGGCCTATTGGCAGGTATTTGCACATCCGTTAGAAACAAAACCAAGTATTAATTAAAATAGTATAGAACACATGCAAAGAAGAAATTTTATAAAAAAAACATCGCTTAGTACAGCTGCGGCTGTGGCTTTTCCTACAATAGTACCCGCAAGTGTGTTAGGTAAAGACGCACCAAGTAACAAAATTAATATTGGTCAAATAGGCTGTGGGCGTATTGCTCGTGATCATGATGTGCATGATACTATACGTTTTGATCAAGCAAGATATATTGCTGTATGTGATGTAGATTCAAAACGAGCTGCAAATGCTAAAATTTGGGTCGATAGTTTTTACCAAGAGAAAATGGGTAAGAAAAAATATATGGATACCAAAGTATATGGTGACTATAGAGAAATGTTGTTGAATAAAGATATTGATGCGGTTGTTATCAGTACACCTGATCATTGGCATTCACAACCAGCACTAGAAGCTGCATTAGCAGGAAAAGATATTTACTTACAAAAACCAACATCGCTTACCGTTAGAGAAGGACAGCAATTGCGAGCTGCTGTACAAGAGAAAAATGTTGTTTTGCAAGTAGGAACACAACAGCGTGCCATGCCGCAATTTAGAATTGCTGCCGAGTTGGTGCGAAATGGTCGTATAGGAAAGCTTCATACCGTAAAAATTGGTCTTCCAGGAGATCCTGCTGGACCAGAAGCGCCAACAATGCCAGTTCCTAGTAATTTAAATTTTGATATGTGGTTGGGCTCAACTCCTGAGGTGCCTTACACTGAAATAGGTGTGCATCCGCAAGATGGCTATAGCAGACCAGGCTGGTTGCGACAACGAAATTATGGTGCAGGTATGATTACAGGATGGGGACAACACCACTATGATTCTGCTGCTTGGGGAATGAATACTGAGTTGTCTGGTCCTGTTTCAGTAGAAGCTTTGGCAGAATTTCCGAAATCAGGCTTATGGAACGTTCATGGTGACTTTTTTGTAAAGCATGAATATGATAACGGAATAACTGTATATACTAGTGGTGGCTATACAAATGGTATTAAATATATTGGTGAAGATGGATGGATTTTTGTGTCTAGAGGATCATATACTGCTTCAGCTACAGACCCTGTTGATAAGGCAAAGAGTAGCAAGGCATTGAATGCTTCTGATCCTAGTATCTTAACCTCTGTTATTGGGCCAGATGAAATTCATTTAGAAAAAATTGATGATCAGCATGGTAACTGGTTAGATTGTATTAAAACAAGAAAGAAGCCAATTTCACCTATTGAAAAAGGACATAAAGCTTGTGCTATTTGTTTAATTAGTGATATAGCTATGCAGGTGGATAGAAAATTGAATTGGAATCCTGATACTGAAATGTTTATCAATGATGATGAGGCAAATTCAATGTTGCGTAGAGAGCAACGCAAGCCTTACGGTACGGATTATGTACTTAATAAATAAAATGGTATCATCTGTATGCTGCATCATAATGTTATGTTAGACTTTAAAGATGCGTAAAACAGATGTTTGATACCATAAACTCAGGTAAACGTTTCGTTTTACAAGAAAAGTTTACCTGAGTTTTATACATAAATTAAAACCATTTCACTCAAACGGGTGAGGGGTTTTATTTTTTTTTGAAATCGCAGATATTTTTAATAAGTTCGATAGCTTCAAAAGGCGATTCGATTTATACTATTATCTATAATACGAATGTACCATTCAGTTTGTTTAAATCATTACCAATTCCAATGCTCATGAAATATAAATTACCTTTTGTTCTTGTATTGCTTTTTGTAGTTTCTTGTACAGAGAAAAAAGAAACCAAAAAAGTAACCGTTGAACCTAAAGATACTAAAGTGAAATTGATGACGCTCGATCCTGGGCATTTTCACGCAGCCTTGGTGCAAAAAACGATGTATCCCCAGGTTGATTCTACCATTTATGTTTTTGCGCCTAAAGGCCCAGAAGTACAAGATTTTTTAAGTAAAATCGAAGCTTATAATTCCAGAGAAGAAGCGCCTACGGCGTGGAAAGTAAATACCATTTTGACAGATAACTATATTGAGGAAATGATTGCTCAAAAACCTGGCAATGTAATGGTAGTGGCAGGAAAAAACTCAAAAAAAATCGATTACATTCTCACTGCGGTGATAGCAGGGTTAAATGTATATGCTGATAAACCCTTGGTTATTAATGAAGAAGGGTTTAAAAAGCTTAAAGAAGCCTTTGCAATTGCAAAGAAAAAGGGTGTTTTTATTTATGATATCATGACCGAGCGTTTTGAGTCTACCACCATGATGCAGAAAAAGTTTTCAATGATTCCTTCAGTTTTTGGTGAATTGGTTGATGGTACGCCTAGCGAACCCGCAATTAGTAAAGAAAGTGTACATCATTTTTTTAAATATGTTTCGGGTAATCCTTTGGTGCGACCACCTTGGTTTTTTGATGTGAATGAAGAAGGTGAAGGTATTGTTGATGTAACTACGCATTTGGTTGATTTAGTGCAATGGGAAGCTTTTTCAGAGCAAATAATTGATTCTACTGATATTCAAATGTTAAAAGCTAAACGATGGCCTACGGTATTAACAAAAGATGAATTTAAAAAGGTTACCAAGCTTGATGAATATCCGTCGTATTTAAAGGATGCCGTAAAAGATGATAAATTGCAAGTATATTGTAACGGGGAAATGGTGTATAAAATAAAAGGGAAACACGCCAAAGTATCGGTAATATGGAATTATCAAGCTCCTGAAGGTACAGGAGATACGCATTACAGTATTATGCGTGGTACCAAATGTAACCTCATAATAAAGCAAGGTGTTGAAGAGAATTTCAAACCCGTTTTGTATGTAGAGTCTGATGCTCCCGATTTTGAAAAGCATTTGAATCATGCACTAGCAAATGAAATAAATAAGACCTTTAAAGGTGTTGAAGCGAATAAGGTTGAAGAAGGCAAATGGAGAATTGATATTCCTTCAGTATATAAAGTGGGACATGAGGCACATTTTGCACAGGTAACTGAAAATTATTTACGTTATTTGGAAGCTGGAAAATTGCCTAGCTGGGAAGTGCCCAATATGATTACAAAATATTACACGACGATTGAAGCTTTAAAAATGGCAAAAAAACAAGAATAGGAATATGAACATGGATCAGTTTTCAATACAAGATAAAATTTTTGCACTTTCAGGCGGAACAGGTACTCTTGGAGGTTCTATAGCCCAATATTTGGTAGAAAATGGCGCAACTGTACTGTTGTTAGGAAGATCATTAGATAAATTAGAGGCGAAACAAAGTGAATTAAATGCCATTAAAGAGAACAGCACGCACTTTTTTGTTGTTGACGTGATGAGCGAAGACGCTTTAGTGGGATTAAAGAACGAAATTAAATCCAATTTTGGTCGTTTAGACGGATTGGTAAATCTAGCGGGAGGTAATATTCCTGGTGCTACCTTAAAACCAGATCAATCTATTCATGATATTGAAGTAGGGGATACCAGAAAAGTGGTTGATATTAATTTGTTTGGTACTGTAATTCCGACTATTATTTTGAGTGAATTAATGGCTGAACAAAAATTTGGAGCTATCGTAAACATATCTTCTATGGCCTCAAAACAGAGTATTTCAAGAGTTTTAGGGTATTCTATGGCAAAGGCAGGTGTTGATATTTTTACAAAGTGGATGGCCAATGAAATGGCATCAAAATTTAGCAATAATATTCGTGTTAATGCTATTGCGCCAGGCTTTTTTATAGGAAACCAAAATAGAAGATTATTAACCAACGAGGACGGTTCGTATACCGAAAGAGGAAATAGTATAATTAAGAACACCCCCATGGCACGTTTTGGCGATGCATCTGAACTAAATGGTATGGTGCATTACTTGTTAAGTGATGCGTCTAGTTTTGTTACAGGTAGTATTTTTGATGTTGATGGTGGTTTTAGTTCATTTTCAGGAGTATAAGTTATGGAATATTTAAAGAAAACATTTCGCTGGTTTGGTCCATCATTTGGCGTTAGCCTTAGCGATATTAAGCAAATAGGCGTTACAGGTATTGTGGCTGCTTGCCAAGAAGTACCTTTGGGTGAGGTTTGGTCTAAAGAGACTATAGCGTCGCTTAAAAATGAAATAACATCCCATGGTTTGGAATGGTCTGTGGTTGAAAGCGTTAACGTACACACGGCAATAAAATATGGTTTGCCTGAGCGTGATACCTATATTGAAAATTATATTCAAACCTTGAAGAACTTGGCCGAAAATGGCATTTATGATGTTTGCTATAATTTTATGCAACTGATTGATTGGACGCGTACAGATCTTGATTATCAGTTGCCTAATGGCGCCTCTGCTTTACGATATGATCCTATTGCAGCGGCTGCGTTTGATCTTTTTATTTTGAAAAGAGAAGACGCTAAAGATAGTTATGAACCAGCAGTTTTTGACAAGGCAAACGCCTATTTTGAAGGGCTATGTGGGGAGCAGCGAAAAAAATTGGAAGAAGCTATTTTGGCGGGTATGCCAGGCTCACGAAAATTAATCGCCTTAGAAGATTTTAAAAGAAATCATGCTACAGTTTTAGAAATTAGTAAAGATCAATTGCAAGCTAATTTGTCTTACTTTTTAAATGCTGTTATTCCTGAGGCGGAAAAAATAGGAGTACGCATGGCTTGTCACCCTGATGATCCTCCATTTTCTATTTTTGGTGTGCCGCGCATTGTTTCTAATTATGAAGAAATTAAATTCTTATTAAATTGCTGTCCTTCTTCGAGCAATGGTCTAACCTTTTGTTCGGGTTCTTTGGGAGCTTCGGCTGCCAATGATTTGGTGAAGATTGTTGAAGATTTTGGTGATAAAATTCATTTTATTCACCTTAGAAATGTAGCGCGCTCTGCTGATGGTAGTTTTTATGAAGCAGATCACCTTGGGGGTTCTGTGCCTATAGAAAAGGTTATGAAGGCTATTATTAACGAGCAGCAACAAAGACAGAAAAAGGGAGAAGGGGTCGTAGCCATTCCTATGCGGCCAGATCATGGTCATGTTTTATTGGATGATAAAAAAAGACAAGCAGATTTTTATTCAGGTTATTCTCTAATTGGTAGAGTAATGGGGCTTGCCCAATTGGCCGGATTAGAAAGAGGTATTAGAGAAAATATGAGTTAAGAATTGCTTTTTAGAAATTTTAAAATTAATTTAATCGAATGCATATACGTGTACATCTCAGTTTGAAGAAAGTAGCAAAGAAACTATCCATTTTTATGGTAGTTATTTTGTGTTCTTGCTCTAGTTTTCAAGATACAAAAGTGTTGTATTTTGCACATTCTTTACCTACCACGCACCCCGTGCATATGGGTATTTTGGATATGCAGAAGTTTTTGGAAGAGAAATCTGGTGGCTCGCTTAAGATAAAAATTTTCCCTGATGGGCAATTGGGAACAGAAAGAGAAGTGCTTGAACTACTTCAAATTGGAAGTGTTGCCATGACCAAAGTGAGTGCCGCTTCTATGTCTAATTTTGCTCCTGAATATCAGGTTACCAGCATTCCGTATCTTTTTAGAGATAGCGATCATCTTTTTAAAGCCCTTGAGGGTGAGGTGGGTAAGCAACTGTTGGCGAGCGGAAGCGAATACCTCTTGCGTGGGTTGTGCTTTTATGATGCAGGTAGTAGAAGTTTTTACACCAAAGAAAAGCCAGTAAACGACCCCAAAGATTTAGATGGATTAAAAATTAGGGTAATGAATGACCAGATGTCTGTAAATATGGTGAACACCTTAGGCGGTTCAGCAACACCCATGGCATACGGAGAATTGTACACGGCTTTACAACAGAATGTAGTTGATGGAGCAGAGAATAATATACCGTCTTTTGTGACTTCAAACCACTATGAAGTGTGTAAAAACTACACTTTTGATCAGCATACCATGGTACCCGATGTGGTTGTGGTAGGAACTAAATTCTGGGATTTGCTGACTGATACAGAAAAGAAATGGCTACAAGAAGCTGCTGATGAAAGTGTGCAAAAACAAAAGCAATACTGGCGAGAAACGGTAAAGAAAAATATGGAAGTATTGAAAAAGGCTAATGTAAAATTTATCTATCCTGATAAAACACAATTTGTAGCTAAATCAGAAGCCGTAATGAAGGAAATGATGAAAGATCCTGAAATGAAAAAACTTATTGAAAAGATAAAATCCTACTAATGGAAAAAATATATCAATCGCTTAATAAAGGCATCGAAACACTTTTAGTATTCATTTTTGGTTTGTTGGTAATCGATGTAGTATGGCAGGTAGTATCACGGTATGTTATTGGGCAATCAAGCTCTTTTACTGAAGAATTTGCACGGTTTTCATTGATTTGGTTAACGGTTTTAGGCGCTGCTTATATCAATGGGCAAAAAGAAGGGCATCTCTCTATGGATTTTCTGCTCTCGAAATTGCCACCAGAAAAAAAGCAAAGCAGACAAAAGGTAATACAGATTGCGATGGCGCTTTTCGCCCTAGTGATCATGGTAATTGGTGGAGGAAACTTGGTTTATATCACCCTTAGCCTTGGGCAAATGTCATCAGCATTACACATTCCATTGGGGTATGTATATGCAATTGTACCGCTTTGTGGTTGTATTATCATATTCTTCTCTTTTTATAATTTCAAAAAATTAAACTTCGAATAAATGAGTATTGAAATCATTAGTATAATCGTTCTTTTCGTTAGTTTTATTGGTCTGCTAGCGTATGGTGTTCCTGTGGCATATTCTATAGGAATTTCAACCACCTTGACCCTCATTCTTAATATTGTTTTTTTTCCATCAGTTACCACTGTTGCACAGCGTATGACTACGGGTATTGATAATTTTGCATTACTCGCTATTCCCTTTTTTATTCTGGCAGGTGAGCTAATGAATCGCGGAGGAATTGCCAAACGTTTAATTGATTTTGCTAAATCACTTATTGGTAGTTTACCAGGTGGGTTGGCTTATGTGAATATTATTTCAGCCATGCTATTTGGCGCAATTTCAGGGTCGGCAATTGCTGCTGCCTCTGCTATTGGAAGTACGCTCACAGATAAGATGGAGAGTGAAGGCTATCCGCGTGAGTTTAGTGCTGCTGTAAATATTAGTTCGTCAACAACTGGCTTGTTAATTCCGCCCAGTAATGTCTTAATTATTTTTGCCTTAGCAAGTGGGGGTACAGCCTCTGTAGCAGCCCTATTTATTGCAGGTTATATTCCCGGTATGTTGGTAGGTTTAGCTATTATGATTATGGTGTATATCTATGCAAAAAGAAAGGGACTTCCTAGGGCAGAGCGTGTAAGCTTTAAACAACTTTTTACCGACTTTAAAAATGCTATTTTGAGTCTTACCCTCTTGATAATTGTTGTAGGAGGTATTGTAGCAGGGATTTTTACTGCCACCGAGGCTGCTGCCATTGCGGTTGTTTATGCAGCACTATTGGGTTTTTTAAACAGAGAATTAAAGTTTAGTGATTTTAGACCCGTCTTGTTGCGGAGTGCTAAAACCACCGCTATAGTCATGTTTTTGATTGCAACATCTATGGCAATGTCATGGTTGTTCTCATTTGAAGGAATTCCGCAAATGCTAACCAATGCTTTGGTAGACTCGGTAAGCAATCCGATACTTGTGTTTTTACTCATTAACGTTATATTATTAATTGTAGGTACTTTTATGGATATGACTCCTGCGGTACTCATTTTTACGCCGATTTTCTTGCCGGTGGCTATGGCGTTGGGCATGCATCCGGTTCAGTTTGGTATGGTAATCGTTTTAAACCTGTGTATTGGGGTGTGTACGCCACCTGTAGGAACGCTACTTTTTGTGGGTAGTGGTGTGGCTAAAGTACCCGTTACTAAGGTTATTAAACCCTTGTTGCCACTATTGGCGGCAATGACTGCGGTACTTTTTTTGATTACCTATTTTTCTGAAATTTCATTATGGCTTCCTAGAGTTTTCGGATTAATAGATTAATACTTATCTACCATATAACTATCTTTATAAAAAAAAAGCTTGCTAGTATATGAAGAACCTTCTTTATTTTTTTGCACTTGTTTTACTATTTTCCTGTGAAACAACACGCTCGTATGATGAAAAAAATATTCCATTAGAACCTTATAAAATTGAAGATGGGTTTAAGTTAGAAGTACTTGCTTCTGAACCGCTTTTAAAGGCTCCTGTAGCTATTGATTTTGATGCGAAAGGAAGAATTTGGGTGGTCCAAATGCCTGGTTATATGAGTGATATGCAAGGTTCAGAAGAAGATGAACCTATAGGTAGTATTCGAATTCTTGAAGATCTTGATAATGATGGTGTTATGGATCACGCCAAAATATTTTTAGATAGTTTAGTGATGCCAAGAGCGCTGGCACATGTTTACGGCGGTCTGCTATATGCTCAACCACCAAACCTTTACTTTGTAGATATTAAAGATGATAAACCCGTGAATAGGGTTTTGGTAGATTCTATTTATGCCGTTGATGGTAATCCCGAGCACCAACCCAATGGTTTGCTATTGAATGTTGATAATTGGATATACAATGCTAAATCAAATTTTAGATATCAACGAAAAAATGGAAAGTGGATTAAAGAAGCGACTACGTTTCGAGGGCAATGGGGTATTAGTCATGATAATTTTGGTAGGCTTTATTATAACGATAATTCAAGGCAATTACTTGGTGATCATGTATTGCCCAATCGCTTAATCCGTAATAAAAATTATATTCCTAGGGCGGGTGTAGCGCAAATGTTGACCAAAGATCAGCGTGTGTACCCTTTGCATCCAACAACGGTGAATAGAGGATATTCGCCAGGAGTTTTAAATGCAGATAGTATTTTGGTACATGCCACTGCTGCAGCTAAACCCTTGGTGTATAGAGGAGGTGCTTTCCCTGATGCGTATGATCAAAATGTGTTTGTGTGTATTCCAGAGGGAAATTTAATTAAACGTAATATTTTGACCTTTACGGGCGATAGTACCATAGCAGAGCAAGCTTGGCAGAATAAGGAGTTTTTAGCAGCTACAGATGAAGGTTTTAGACCCGTAAATTTGAATAATGGCCCAGATGGAAGCATGTATATTGTAGATATGCACCGTGGTATGATTGGACATCATGCGTATTTGAGTCCGTATTTAAAGAAGAAAAATGAGGTTACCCGGTTAGATACCATTCTCGATTATGGAAGAATCTTAAAAGTAACACATGTCGATTACGCAGCAAAACCTATAGCTGATTTTGATGTTTTAAATGCTACCGAATTAGTACAATTGTTAAAGCATAAAAATGGATGGGTGCGGGATCGTGCCCAGCACTATTTGGTGTTTAAAGAAATGAAAGAGGCCATTGCTGAACTACGAGAGCTAGCATTACAATCAGAAAACGAATACACGCAAATACATGCATTGCATACTTTGGAAGGCTTGAATAGTCTTGATTTTGACTTTTTAACGCAAGTAGCTTCTACAGGTAAACCTCAAGTAGCAGCTCACGCAGTAATTTTAGCAGAAGTGTTTGCTACAGAAGAAAATACGAAAAAGGCCAAGATGCTTTTTGAAAATTTAATAGCTAAGAACAGCCCTACAATAGATTTGTATTTGGGGAGTAGCATAGGGAAGTGGGTAGCTGTTAATGAAGATGTATTTTTAAAGCCTATGGTAACACTTCTAAAAAGGCATGCAAAGGGAGTTATTTTTAAAGAAGCAGTATTAAGTGGCTTGGCAGGAGTTGAAGAAACAGTTTTAGCAGGGGTAAATAGCTTGACATCATTTGAAGATGACGATTTTAAAACGGCACTTTCAAACATACTTGAAAACAAAAAGAGTGAAAAAGTTAACCCAATATTTTTACGTAAATCATTAAACGAAGACAATAGAACGGCAGGAGCTAAGATGTTTTATCAAATATGTGCTTCATGTCATGGTGCTGAAGGACAAGGTATTGAAGGCTTAGCGCCACCACTTATGAAATCTGAACATGTTGCTGATTCTGAACGTTTGGCGCTAATTGTGCTTCATGGTTTACAAGGGCCTATTTCTGTAAATGGAAAAGATTATAACTTAAATTTGGCTATGCCTGGTCTTATTAGAAATAGCGATATTTCTGATAAGGATATTGCCGATATTATAGCGTATGTTAGTAATGCGTTCTCTGATAATCCGAAGGGAGTTAAGAAAGAAAAAGTTGCAGAGTTACGAACTTTAAAGCCTAAAAGCGGTGCTGAGTATACCTTACCAGAATTGTTGGAGTTTTCTAAAAAGTAACGATGCATGTGTTCAAAATAGGAAGCTTTGGCTAGAAAATAGGTATGGCAGTTGTACCAAAAACATGTAATTGATTGTATGTTTTTAGTATATATTGAGAAGGCATATTGCTGTTTAATTGGTAATGGTATGAAGATGTAGAATTTTGCTGCTAAGTTCCATGCGGTCAATACCATTTACTTCAAAAAATACCTCGTAGTTCTCGGGTAGTTCGCCAAACTCATTTTTTAAACTTGTTTCAAGTTGCTTTAAAAGTTTAGGGTCTGTAAAATTTTTAAGACTTTGGGTAGCGCCAGTATCCCAAAGACCAGAAAATACATATATGGCATTATTATTTGGTCCTTTAAACTTGGCCATATAGGCATAGTCAGTATGATAGCTGTCTGCATTTCCATGTGGTTTGTATACTATAGTATTTTTGCTGCCATTGGTGTATATAAAAGCTCCGTTTTTATCATCGTAAGTAAAATGTGATGTTTTTAAATAGTGCTGAAAGAGGCCTAATGTTTTGTGCATGCCAACAGCAATAATAGTATAGTCTTGTAGCTGTTTTGGGTTGAAACGTGATATGGTTTGAATACTATAATCTGTATCTAAGGCAGTGAAAATTTCAGTAAGTTGTTTTATCCATTGCGCACTTCCTAAAATTAAATATGAGTAGCTGTGAGGCATTAATGTCGTTGTGCTATCATGGTAGTTATTTTTAAATGCTTCAAATGCCTCTAATGAATTTATCGAAGGGTCACGAATTGTTCTGTTTAGCTCATGGGTAGTATCTTGTTCTTGATAAATGAATAAATCTCCCAAAACCAAAACCGTTGGTAATTCAGAATGTATGATGTCTTTCCATAAACCATTAGGGTTTACAGGCGGTGTGCTGTTGGTGTTCTTGCTGAAATAGAGGAAGGCGAAAAATAGGCATACCGCAGATAAGCAAAAAATGCTAATCCATTTTTTGTCCTTCATTAAAATTGATGAAGTTGTATGTTCTTTTCTTCGTTCTATCAATTCAATGGCATAACCACCTTTTGGTATGCGTATGAGATGGCTGTCATTAATACCTTCTTTCTGATAATAGTTAGCTATCTTTTTACGCAAGTTGTACACATAAACACGTATAAGGGTACTTTGCGAAGGATCAAACTCTGGTTTGCCAAAAATTTCAGCAGCAATCGTTGTTTCTTTGGGTATAGCTTTGTTAAGAGAACATTTTGCGAGGTAGCGCAAAAGGTTAGCATAGGTGTCTGAGCGACCAAAAGATTTGCTGTCAATAATTTTTTCAATGGTTTCGTGAAATTCTTGATTTTTCATGAGGACAAACCGTTGTTTTTTAATGAACTCGTCTTTACTTTTTGTTTGAAACTGAGAATTAGGCTACAAAATGCATAACTTGTAGGTAAAAGAAAAAGTCAAGATAAGTTCAATCAGCATTATTAATAGCTGTATTATCTATCTAAGTTCTTTAAGAACCCATTATGCATGATTACCATGTTTTATAATTGTTTTACGCTATAAATTTCGTCTTTAAAGATAATCATTAACTGTTAATGAAACTGTTTTAATGCTTAATTTCAGGAGATTTAATGATTATCTTTAAAGAAAAATTATTTTTATGACAAAAGGGTTGTTTTTTTTATTGAGCTTTTTTGGATGCTTTTTTTTTGTAGGTTGTGGTTGGAATGTACCTGAAGAAATTGAAGTCGCTTATGACAATCTTCCTGAAAAAATCGATTTTAACTATCATGTAAAACCGATACTTTCTGATAAGTGTTTTGCCTGTCATGGTCCAGATAAGGCAAACCAAAAAGCAGGACTCCGATTAGATATTGAGGAAGCGGCCTTCAAGGTTTTAGAAGGATCAGGAAAACGGGCACTCGTTTCTGGTAAGCCTAATGCAAGTGAAGTTGTTCATAGGATTCTCTCTGATGATCCTGAAAAGGTAATGCCTCCACCAGATTTTAATTTAACACTTACCAATACCGAAAAGGCAACCCTTGCCAAATGGATAGCTCAGGGTGCCGTTTATAAAGAGCATTGGTCTTTTATAAAACCCCAAAAAGAGCAGCTTCCAGAAATTAACGATAAGAAATGGGTAAAGAATGAAATAGATTATTTTATTGCAGAAAAGCTAGAAGCTAAGCATTTGACACCTTCTGAGCAGGCTTCTAAAGAAATTTTAATTAGACGCTTGTATTTTGATTTAACTGGCTTACCGCCGAGTTTAGCCGATATTGATCATTTTGTACAAGATACGTCAGCCCTTGCCTACGAAAAGTTGATAGATCGCCTGCTGGGTACTACAGCATATGCTGAGCGAATGACGGCGGCATGGATGGATGTAGCTCGGTATGCTGATAGTGATGGCTATTTGGATGATAAGCATCGCGATTTTAGTGCATATCGCGATTGGGTGATTCGTGCATTTAATCAAAATATGAGTTATAAAGACTTCGTTACCAAGCAACTTGCTGGTGATTTGTTGCCAAATGCTAATAAAGAAACTACGCTAGCTACCGCTTTTAATAGGCTACATAAAAAGAATTCTGAAGCAGGAATCATTTTTGAAGAATACCGGCAGGAATATGTGGCCGATAGAACCCTTACCGTTGGTAAAGCTTTTTTAGGTTTGAGTGTTGAATGTGCTCGCTGTCACGATCATAAATATGATCCCATAAGTCAAAAGGAACATTATGAAATGGCCGCATTTTTTAATAGCACTAACGAGATAGGTACTGCCGTGTATGGACCAGGACAGGTGCCAGGTCCCTCATTATTACTAACCAATGAAGAACAAGATAAAGTACTCGCTTATATTGATAGCAAGATAGAGAAGACTGAAAATGAATTGATAGAAGTTGCAAAAAAGCCTGTAGCAACACAACCAAGTAAGGATGGAGGTGAGTTATTGCAAGCGGTTAAAAAGAATTATCAAGAACAATGGGTAGCTAACTATACGTTTGATAATTTAAAGCGAACAGAAAGTAATCGTTACGAATCATTTAATCTAGTTGGAGCTAAAAAACCGGCTAGAATAAAGGAACCTGCAATAAAAAAGGGAGCAAAGAATACGGGTGTTTTTATTAATGATTATACTTCCATAGTATTACCTGAAAAATTGGGTTGGTTTGATATGGTAGATCCGTTTAGTATTTCGCTAGCTGTTTTTCCTAATGAGGTGTATGAAGAAGCAGGTCTTTTTTATCATTGTGAAGATTTACGATTAGGACTCAATGGTTATTCCCTTTTTTTAGAAAATAATAAACCCAAATTTATCATTGCTCAATCATGGCCAACAAATGCGTTGCAAGTGAAGGCAAAACAGCCCATAGCAGTTAAAGAATGGACAAATATTGCGGTTACTTATGATGGTTTAGGAAAGGCAAAGGGCATTCATATGTATCTCAATGGAAAGGAAATAGCTGTTGATATAGAGATTGATAACCTGTACAAATCCATAACTTTTGAGCCCAATATTCATACCTATGGTTTTTCAGGATTTCAGTTGGGTATGCGAGATGCTATGAAAACGTTTATCAATGGAGGTATAGATGAACTGCGTATACATAGCAAAGAATTAACAGCCTTAGAGGTGCTTTATGGTGCCAATGAAGAACAAGCAGCATTGGTACTTGGTAATTCGAATAAAGCGAACAACAAGGCATTAATAGCGGAATTTTTCACGCCTTTAAAACAAAAGAAAGAAGCCATAAAAGAAATGCTTCGTGATTTGAAAACAGAACGGTTAGCGGTTGTTGATACAATACCTGAAATTATGGTTATGGGTGATTTGCCAAAGCCAAGACCAACCTATTTATTGAATCGAGGGATGTATGACGCACCTACCGAACAGGTTTTTCCTAATGGTATAGAAGCAGTGCTTCCTTTTGCAGATAGTTTACCCAAAAATCGTTTGGGATTAGCCCAATGGTTGTTTGATGAAAATAATCCGCTAACAGCAAGGGTTTATGTTAATCGTTTATGGCAAATGCATTTTGGTAAAGGTTTGGTGACTTCTTCTGATGATTTTGGTAACCAAGGGAGTTTACCTTCGCACCCTGAACTGTTAGATTGGTTGGCAATTACCTTTATGGAGGAAGACTGGGATATTAAAAAAATGCATAAACGTATGCTTATGTCTGCGACATATCAGCAGCGATCAGAAACTAGAAAAGACCTCTTGGATATTGACGCAGAAAATAAATTATTAGCCAAAGGACCTAGTTATAGGATGACGGCTGAGATGGTGCGTGATAATGCTCTTGCCATAAGTGGATTATTGTCTTTTAAAGTAGGAGGACCCAGTGTATACCCGTATCAGCCTAAAGGTCTTTGGGATGAAATTAGCAATAAAAAATGGCGCTACCCGTATCTGCAAGAACCCGGGGAGGGGCTTTATAGAAGAAGTTTATATACCATTTGGAAACGGACATCACCGCCACCATCCATGTTGATTTTTGATGTAGGAGAAAGAGGTGTTTGTACGGTGAAGCGAAGAGAAACAAGCACCCCTTTACAAGCCTTAGTGCTTTTAAATGACCCTCAATTTGTAGAGGCTTCACGAGTTTTGGCAGAAAATTTAATCGTTGATTATAAAACGGTTGATGAGCAGTTAAAAATGGGCTACAAATTAGCAACGGGAAGACCAGCAAAAGCATCGGAATTTAATATTCTAAAACGCTTTTATAAGGACGAAATACTACGATTTGAGGAAAAGAAAGCGGAGGCTATAGCTTATGTTTCTGTGGGAAGCTCTTTGCCAAAAAAGGAGTTAGACGTAACAGCAGTTGCTGCCTTGGCAACGGTGATGAATGGCGTGATGAATACAGCAGACGGTTTTACAATACGATAAAAATTATGGATGATTTAACCAGACATTTAAAATTTACAGAGACGCGTAGAGGGTTTTTAAAAAAGGTATCTTTGGGCTTTGGGGCTATTGCATTATCAAGTATGCTAGATCCTACAGCAGGGTTTGCCAATAAATTAATACTGCCCAAAACAGCTGCTTCAAATGGAGGTGTTATGAATGGCACGCATTTTCCTGCAAAAGCAAAGAGGGTGATTTATCTTTTCCAGAGCGGCGGGCCATCACAGCTGGAAACCTTTGATTATAAACCCCAATTGGCAAAATGGCATGGGCAAGAGATTCCGCCTTCCGTGCAAGGTACTCAGCGTAATTCGGGCATGGTTACCGATCAGTCTACATTTCCGTTGGTGAAATCTATTTATGATTTTAAACGTTATGGGCAGTCAGGGGCGTATGTAAGTGAAATTTTTCCGCATACGGCAAAAGTGGTTGATGACCTTTGTATTATCAAATCAATGCGTACTGATGCCATTAATCATGAGCCAGCAGTAATGTTCTTACAAACGGGTTCGCAGCAAAGTGGGCGCCCTGCCATTGGTTCGTGGCTGAGCTATGGCTTGGGTAGTGATAATAAAGATTTACCCAATTTTGTGGTCATGTTATCTAAAGGAGGTGGAGCGCAGCCTTTGAGTTCGGCGGCATGGGCAAATGGTTTTTTACCATCGCATCATCAAGGGGTTCAATTTCGATCTGGTAAAGACCCAGTTTTGTATTTGAACAATCCGCATGGTGTGCATGATCATGATCGACGAAGGGCCTTAGATTATATTGCAGAATTGAATAACGAACAATTTGATATTTGGAAAGATCCAGAAATTCAATCTAAAATTAATCAATATGAAATGGCGTACAAGATGCAAAGTTCAGTACCTGAAGCGGTTGATGTATCACAAGAGCCAGATCATATTTATAAGTTATATGGCGAAGATGCTAGAATACCGGGTACTTATGCTTATAATTGTTTGCAAGCGAGACGTTTGGCAGAAAAGGATGTCAAATTCATTCAGTTATATCATATGGGATGGGACCAGCATGGAAGCTTACCTAGTGGGATAAAGCGGCAGGCGATGGATACTGACCAAGCCACTGCAGGACTAATTCAAGATTTGAAACAAAGAGGCTTGTTAGAAGATACCCTAGTCGTATGGGGCGGGGAATTTGGACGAACTAGTTTTTCGCAAGGACGATTAACAGCCACTAATTATGGAAGAGATCACCACCCAGGTTGTTTTACCATGTGGATGGCTGGTGCTGGAGTAAAAGCAGGCATGGTGTATGGTGAAACAGATGAGTTTAGTTATAATGTAGTGCAAAATGAAGTGCATGTTCATGATTTTCAAGCTACTTTAATGCATCTTTTAGGTATAAATCACGAGAAATTAACATTTAAGCATCAAGGCAGAAGATACCGACTAACAGATGTACATGGGCATGTAGTAAAAGATATACTAGCATAATCAATCTATGATAAACAGAAGAGAATTTGTTGCAAAAACAGCAAAAGCCAGCGGGGGTGCATGGTTGGTATCTACAGTACCTTTTTATATAAAACCATCAAAACCAAAATTGGAAGAAACCATTTTGGGGCATGGAGATTTTACCTATCGAGTTGAAAAGGAATGGGGAGATTTAGATCCTAAGAAATTTCCCATAAATAATGCGCATGAAATGGTGATGGATGCCAAAGGAAGACTTTTGATGCTTACTGACCATCCTAAAAACAATATGCTCATTTATGATACGGCAGGTAAGTTATTGCAGCATTGGAGTTTAGGTTTACCAGCCGCACACGGACTTACCATTCATGATGAAGGGGGAGAAGAGTTTCTGTTCATCACAGATCCCAATTTGGGTAGGGTGTTAAAGACAACCTTAAATGGTAAAATTGTAATGGAATTGAATCATCCGTCAAAAGATGGTGCTTACAAAGACTGTGATGCCTTTAGCCCTACAGAAACTGCTATTGGTCCCAATGGTGATATATATGTAGCCGATGGTTATGGGTCACAATTCATATTGCAATACGATTTTGAAGGAAAATTTATTCGAAAATTTGGCGGTTCTAGCTTTTTACAGCAAGATAAATTTAAGCAAGCACATGGGGTGGCTATTGATTATCGGGATGCGAATAAGCCTACTTTGCTATGTACAGCTCGCATTAAAAATTCGTTTAAGCGGTTTTCTTTAGAAGGTGAATTTATTGAAGATTATTATTTGCCTGGCGCCTTTGTTAGTCGGCCTGTATTAGATGATGAAAATGTGTATTCTGGGGTTTGTTTTGGCATGGAAAAGGATAATTTTAATATGCATTACAACAAAGGTTTTGTGACTATTCTGGACAAAAATAATCACGTGGTTTCCAACCCTGGCGGTACTAAACCTGTGTATGAAAATGGAAAATTACAATTGATGCTACAAGATAAAGCAGTTTTTAAACATTGCCATGATGTGTGTATAGATGGTGATAAAAACCTCTATGTATGCCAGTGGAATGCAGGTGGAATTTACCCTTATAAACTACATAGGGTTTAACCTGAATTCATGGGCATTTTTTGATGTAAGGTGTCGTTTCAAAACTAGAAAACAACTAAAGCAAGGAGCACTAAGAAATAAGTACCAAGAAACGCCACTAAAAAAAGGCGTTGTTCTTGATTTTTACACCGTAGTGCTCTTACTACCACAGTAATGTTTAAAACGCAAATTTTTATACAGTAATGCATGGTTTTAATTGCCAGTTAAGTGCCGTTGTGTAAACTTACTTATCAGCTTTTGTAGAACAATACAATTAGGTGTTTTGAAAATATTTTTTCCGCAACCAAAACGATACCCTGACTAGTAAAATGAGTGCTGGTACTTCAACTAAAGGACCAATTACGCCTGCAAATGCCTGACCAGAATTCAGTCCAAAAACAGCAATTGCGACAGCAATGGCTAACTCAAAATTATTTCCTGCGGCTGTAAATGCTACAGAAGTTGTTTTATCATAGGCTGCACCTGTTGCTTTGGTAACAAAAAAACCAATGATAAACATTAATGTGAAATACACTAAAAGCGGAACCGCAATAATCAAAACATCCATAGGTATTTCTACAATCAATTCACCTTTTAAAGAAAACATAACCACAATGGTGAATAGCAACGCAATTAAAGTCATGGGTGATATTGTAGGAATAAATGTATTGGTGTACCAATCTGCACCTTTTAATTTTACTAGAATTAGCCTGCTGAAAATTCCCAGTATAAATGGAATACCTAAATATATAGCTACACTCTCAGCAATGGTTCCTATGGAGATATCAACAATGGCGCCTTTAAAACCAAAATAGGGGGGAAGCACTGTTATAAAAATCCAAGCATAAAAACTGTAAGCAAACACCTGAAATATGCTATTTAGTGCTACCAGTCCTGCACCATATTCGCTACTGCCTTCGGCAAGGTCGTTCCAAACCAAAACCATGGCAATACAACGTGCGAGACCAATTAGAATTAGACCAACCATATATTCAGGATAGTCGCTCAAAAATGTTATGGCTAAAACAAACATTAAAACAGGGCCAATTACCCAATTTAAAAGAAGTGAAATAGAAAGTATTTTTGTGTTTTTAAATACTTTTGGTAGCAGCGCATAGTTTACTTTAGCCAAAGGAGGATACATCATTAAAATTAACCCAATGGCAATGGGAATGTTTGTCGTACCACTATTGAATGAGTTGATTAGGTTTGGAAATGTTGGTATGAAGTACCCTAATCCAACACCAAAAGCCATGGCTACAAATATCCAAAGCGTTAGATTTCTATCTAGAAAGCTTAATTTTTTTACTGCCATTTGTTATGAATTTACTAGTGAGAATACATGAAACATTTCAGTTGCAATTTGCAAACTTCTTTCTTTATATTTTTCGGTTTGTTGCGGTGTGTTGTCAAATGCTTTTGGGTCTTCGAAAGTGATTGGAATACGTTGTTCTGCACCTGCAATAAAAGGGCAGCCACCATCTGCTTGTGAGCAAGTCATAATGGCTGCAAATTCAGATTTTGGATTAAAATCGTTGTCTAGCTTTTTTGAAAACCCAATAATAGGATGTTCATTGTCGGTATATTTAATACTATAAACCGGATTCTCATTTTTTTTAATGGTATTTATTTGAAAACCTGAATTTCGCAAAGTTTCTGCAACTACTGGAAATAGTGCTGTTGCCTCCGTACCTCCTGAATAGCAAAACACGTTTTTGATGGCGAAGTAATACGCCATGGTTTGTGCCCAAACTTGTGATAAATGACTTCTTCGTGAATTGTGCGTACAGATAAAGTTGATTCTAATTTCTTGATTACCATCAACTTTTAATTGAATAAAATCAATTAATGGTTGTAAAACTTTTTTGCGTTCGTTCGAAATAGTTTCAGGATGTAGGTTCTTTATTGTATTACCTATTTCTGAAAATAGGGGTGATGGTGTAGTTTTCATTTTCTTAAAGTTCTATTTTTTAGCAACAGTTTCCATTAGGTGTACAACAAGGTTCTTGATTTAAATCAGATAGTTTTATTTTCTTTTTTTCTGAAGGTACCTCACACTTATCTTTTGCTAGGCAGTCAGTTTGTTTAGTAGTTAAAAGAAAATTAGTTCCGTCAAAATTAAGACCGTATTTTCCAATAGTTTCGGCTTGATATTCTACTTCTATTTCCAAATCTTCTATTCCCAACACTTTTTCAGAAAGTTTAATGATGTTTAATAATTTTTCAGGATGTAATCGGTGGTCGTAGTCGTTTGCATTCCAAAGTTGAAAGTTTACAACTTCTTCGTTTCTTATGGTTCCTCCACAATCAATAAAATGCTTTGTTATTTTTCCTACCTCTGTTACATGAAAATGATTCGGTACTAATTCGCCATTCGGTAATTGAAAGGCAATAGTTTTAAGTGTACTTAATGCTGATTTTATTTGTGATAACTTCATAATTATTTATTGTTATTTTACGATTAATATGTTCAAATTTTTTAGCAACAATCTTGTTTTTGAGTTAAATCTTGATTTAAAAACTCAGTCATTACTATTTTCATTGCTGCCCAATTTTCTTTATGAATGCAATAGCAAACACTTGTTCCCTCTACGTTGCCTTTTATGAGTCCTAACTGCTTCAGTTCTTTAAGGTGTTGGGAAATAGTAGGTTGTGCTAATCCAATTTCATTTACTAAATCTCCGCAAACACAAGTATCAATTTTAAATAAATGTTGTAAAATTGATACTCTAGCAGGATGTCCGAAAACTTTTGCAAAAAGAGCAATTTTATTCTGTTTTTCGGTGAATATTTCTGTTTTGGTTAATCCCATTATAATTTTGTATTTGTTTATTGCAATATTACGATATATAAATTTAGATGATAGCTTTTTTTTAAATCTTTTTCTATAAAACGTAAACGTGTGATTATTTTGGGGTCTCATCAATTGCATGAATTAACGATGCTTGTGAGTTGCTCTTTTGTTTAGTTATTTTATTAGGAATTGACTAGCTTGTTGAACAGGTTTATTAGGAAGGAAAAATAAGGGTTAACCTTTTTCGATATGAAAAAAGCAATTAGTAATGTGAAATACAGTATTTTAAATATTGGATAATTACAGTTTCGAAATCAGTAAGTAAATAGGGGTTGTCAATCAGTTACAAAAAAACGATAAAGATAATTAATTGTTAATTTTTTGATTATTGGGATTATTCTTCACAATAAACATGAAATTATTTGGTTATATATGCATTCCTACATCGTAGTAGGAAAAAACCTACAAATATATTAATCTGTTTGATTTATCAAACACAGTAAACCCCAAATCGAAATGAATTTACTTAAACCTACTTTAAGTACACTACTCTTGCTGTACTCCAGTTTTATTTTTTCTCAAGCCGTTATCTCAGGAGAATTACAAAAATGGCATACCGTAGCTATTACCTTTGATGGACCTACAACATCAGAGAGTAGCGCTACAAACCCATTTTTAAATTATCGGCTTAATGTTACTTTTTCAAGCCCTAGTGGTGAAACATTTTTAGTGCCAGGTTTTTATGCCGCTGATGGTAATGCAGCCGAAACGAGCTCCAACTCAGGCAACAAATGGCGCGTACGTTTTACGCCAAATGAAATAGGACGTTGGTCTTATACTGCTTCTTTTAGAACAGGTGCTAATGTAGCAATAAGTCAAGATGCCAACGCTGGAACGGCGACTTCCTTTAATGGTAAAACCGGTAGTTTTAATATAGCTGCTAGCACTAAAGCGAAACCCGATAACAGAGCGAAGGGTCGTTTGAGTTATGTAGGTGAGCGGTATTTAAAGTTCGAAGAAGATGACACTTATTTTTTGAAGGCGGGTTCAGATTCTCCAGAAAACCTCTTAGCTTATGATGATTTTGATAACACAGTTCCGAAAAAAAGATGGCTATCTCACGCTGGTGATTGGCAAAATGGCGATCCTTCATGGAAAGGAAGTAAGGGAAAGGAACTTATAGGTGCAATTAATTACCTCTCACAAAAAGGGATGAATGCATTCTCATTTTTAACTATGAATGTTATAGGAGATGGAAAAGATGTATGGCCTTGGGCAGCTACTAATCATAGTGAATTGGATGGTGCTTCTGGAACTGATGCACAGAATAGAACTCGTTATGATGTCTCTAAATTAGCACAATGGGAGATTCTTTTTAGCCATGCCGATACTAAGGGTATGTATTTGCATTTTAAAACGCAAGAAACAGAAAACGATCAATTATTAGATGGGGGAGAATTAGGCATTCAAAGAAAGCTATATTATAGAGAATTAGTGGCAAGATTTGGCCATCATCTGGCTTTAAATTGGAACTTGGGTGAAGAAAATGATATATATCAGGAATTAAATGATCCTCAAAACACAAGAGTGAAGTCTTATGCTAGTTTTGTTAAATCTATAGATCCTTATAATCATCATATTGTTATTCACTCCTATCCAGAAACGCATCATCAAGATAAGTTATTTGCTCCTCTTTTAGGTTCAGCAAGTGAACTGACAGGAGCCTCTTTGCAGATTCAAATAGGAAATATTCATGCAGATGTACGGAAATGGGTTTTAGCTTCTAAAAATGCAGGTAAGAAATGGGTGGTTGCCAATGATGAGCAAGGAGATCATAGAACAGGCGTAACAGCTGATGCGGATTATTCAGGAAGTAAAGGTATTCAAGCGGATAATAGAAAAGACACTAGAGATAAAGTGCTTTGGGGTACGTTAATGGCTGGTGGTGCAGGTGTAGAATATTATTTTGGTTATCAAACAGGTGAAACAGATTTAACAGCGCAAGATTTTCGCAGTCGCGATTCAAAATGGACGGATGCAAAAATAGCCTTAGATTTTTTTACGGATCATTTACCATTTTGGGAAATGGAAACCCATGATGAGCTTACCTCAAGTACACTTGACTATTGTTTTGCTAAATCAAATGATACCTATGCTATTTATTTGCCAAATGGAGGCAGTACAAATTTAAACCTCTCTAGTGCTAGTGGTAGCTATACGGTAAAATGGTTTAACCCGAGTAGGGGCGGTAATTTGTTAAATGGCTCTTTAACACAGATAAACGGTGGTAGTACGGTTAGTATCGGTAACCCTCCATATAATACCTCGTCTGATTGGGTTGCTTTGATACGAAAAGGAGGAACTACAGAAGAGGATTGTAATCTTAGTTTGAATGCAACTACGGATTTTTCAAATATTAGTGTGTCTGGTTTTTCTCCGGCTTATATAGATGGTACGCGTAATGCGTTGGCTATAAATGCAGCACTATATAAAGATAAATATGCAGCAGCAGAAACTATTTTTAGTGGTGATTCGGGAGATTATGATATCCGTTTAAACACAATGACGGAAATAGACGGGGAGAGTTCTTATCGTTTAAAAGTAGATGGAAATCTTGTTGGTAGTTATATCAATCCAACTACAACTGTAGACTATGCTCCTGCAGGGAAAACATTTACTAATGTAAGAGTGAATACAGGCGCTGTTATACGTGTAGAGTTTAATTCTAACACTAATGGAAAAATTTTGGAAGGTAGTGGTACGGCATTTTCACGAGGTCGTTGGACTTCCTTAAATTTTGAATGTTCATCAGATACTCCAGATACTCCAGATGCAACGGATTGTAATGCCTATGCAGAAGAAAAAGATGGTTTGGTAGTAATAGAGGCAGAAAATTTAAATTTACCATCAGGCTGGGAATATGAAACAGCAGTCAATGGTTTTACTGGCGATGGATATTTAGATTGGCAAGGAGCCGACAGTTTTTCTGTACCTGGAAACGGTATTATTGCTACACCAATAAAGATTAATACCCCTGGTACTTATCGTTTTCAATGGCGGAGTAAAGTAGGAGAGGGAAACAATTCTACAGAGAGCAATGATTCGTGGTTACGTTTTTCAGATGCTTCAGATTTTTATGGACAAAAGGGTTCTAGTATTGTTTATCCAAAAGGTACGGGAAAGACCCCTAACCCCGCTGGTTCTAGTTCGGATGGCTGGTTAAAGGTTTATTCTAGCGGGACTACGAATTGGACATGGACAACAAGTACTAATGATAACAATCCCCATGCTATTTATGTAAAGTTTGATGCTCCAGGTACCTATTTGATGGAGATTTCAGGTCGCTCTAAACATCACCTAATTGATCGTATCGTTTTAAGTAAAAATGTGAGTAATGCGACCGATTTATCTTTAACGGAAACGCTTTGTTCTGGAGGTGTAACTGAAACCATTTCTGTTGCAGGAATTAATGTTACGCCACAACAGCTAAGTCTTGAAGAAGGAGCAACAACAACTTTAAGTTACAGTGTTAGTCCAGCTAATGCTACGAATAAGAATGCTACTTGGCGTTCAAATGACGAAACAATAGCTACGGTTGATCAAAATGGAAAGGTTACAGCTTTAAGGGCAGGTGAAGTGATGATATCGGTAACCAGTGCTGATGGCGGTCTTGTTGCTAATGGGACTATAACAGTTACGGCACCTTCTGTTACTACGGTTCCTGTAACAAGAATTTATGTTACGCCGCAGCAGCTAAGTCTTGAAGAAGGAGAAACAGCAACCTTGAGTTATAGTATTAGTCCCACTAACGCTACGAATAAGAACGCTACTTGGCGTTCAAAAGATGAAACATTAGCTACAGTTGATCAGAACGGTGTGGTTACAGCTTTAAAAGCAGGAACGGTACGCATAGAAGCTATAAGTGAAGATGGTTCGTTTCGCAGTGATGCTGTGTTAACGATATCTTCAAGAGTAATAAGTGTGACTGGAGTGGCAATTACACCAGAATCAGCTTCAATGGAAGTAGGGGAGAGTGTAGCACTTAGTTATGTGATAACCCCGGCAAACGCGAGTAACAAGGCTGTTAATTGGTCTTCAAGTGATACCAGTATAGCTATTGTAAATAATGGCGTTGTATCGGCGTTAAAGGCAGGTGAAGTGATGATATCGGTAACCAGTTCTGATGGCGGTATAGTTGCTAATGCGACTATAACAGTTACGGCACCTCCTGTTATTACGGTTCCCGTAACAAGAATTTACGTAACACCTCAAAGGCTTACGTTAGAGACTGGTGAAACTAGTCATCTTACTTATGCCATCAGTCCATCAAATGCAAGCAATAAGAATGCTACTTGGCGCTCAAAAGATGAAATATTAGCTACTGTTGATCAAAATGGTGTGGTTACTGCTTTAAAAGCTGGAGTAGTTGAAGTGGAAGCTATTTCAGAAGATGGACAATTTAGAAGTGATGCTACAATTACTATAGTTAAAGCAAGCACGGTTCCTGTAACCAGTATTTATGTTACACCTCAAAGGCTTACGTTAGAGGCTGGTGAAACTAGTCATCTTACTTATGCCATCAGTCCATCAAATGCAAGCAATAAGAATGCTACTTGGCGCTCAAAAGATGAAACATTAGCTACAGTTGATCAAAATGGTGTGGTTACTGCTTTAAAAACTGGAGTAGTTGAAGTGGAAGCTATTTCAGAAGATGGACAATTTAGAAGTGATGCTACAATTACTATAGTTAAAGCAAACACGGTTCCTGTAACCAGTATTTATGTTACACCCCAAAGTCTTACGTTAGAGGCTGGTGAAACTAGTGAACTTACTTATGCTATCAGTCCATCAAATGCAAGCAATAAGAATGTTGCTTGGCGCTCAAAAGATGAAACATTAGCTACAGTTGATCAAAATGGTGTGGTTACTGCTTTAAGAGCAGGAATAGTAGAGGTAGAAGCTATTTCAGAAGATGGCAAGTTTAGAAGCGATGCTATAATCACGATCACAAATCAATCTAACAGAGGTAGTAAAATGATTGTTGCATATCCAAACCCAACTTACGATCAGGTTCGGATTGAGGGGGTTCAGGCAGGTATTGCATTAATAAGTGTTTATCGTTTAAATGGTACCTTATTATCGCAAACTACTGTGAAACCTAATGAAGATATTGTTGTTTCTTTAGCTAGGTATCCTAAAGGTAGTTACGTGATTAAAATTTTAGAATCAAAGAAAACAACAATTAGAAGGATTATGAAAAAATAAAATCATGTCTATTAATCAGCTGTTTTTAAGCTGGTTAAATAGAATTAATTTTTTGGCGGAAAACTCTTATGTGAGTTTTCCGCTTTTTTATTGATCAAATTTTTAAAGATGAAATGCTATTGATCTGAATTTTTAATACGCTGATTTTTACGTGTTTTTTTATGTTGATGATATGTTGATTGTAACTTAATAATCAAGGACTTATTGATATTCTAAACAAGTCCTTTTTTGTCAATTTTGTGCTAACGTATACCAATTGGTTAATAAGAAGATTATTTTACCTTCTTTACGTATTGGAACTTCGTAATAAGGCTTGAAATATTATGGAGGAAAGTACTTTCTTAATTTGAACATGAAGCTGTTATATCTAAATTTAAAAAACAAGTGTAGCGTTTTAGTTTGATTGATTTTTGGATATAATTTAAGATGTGTAGATTTTTAAATACAGAATAATCCCTAAATAAATTGTTTAAAAGCTATATGTATGTCACCGTAAAAAATGATAGAAGATGTAGTATAAGGTGTGATTAATATAGAGGCTTAAAACTAATAAAAGTTGTTGTGTTTTTATTTTTTATGTTGTTTAAACTGAGCGGTTTTGTAGGTATTTGATCGTTGATTTTTGTGTATAAGGATGAAGGTGTTAGTCAGAAATGTATAACCCACTTTGTGGGTGGTGATACGTGAGACATGGCCTTTTTTTTGACGGTGTTTTTTACATGATGAGTAAGATTAATGTAAATGGTGAAATGTGAGAATTAATAGTTTTGATTCAAAGAAAAACGTTGTTTTTTTTGATGAATTGCTTGTGGTTTGTCCTTACTTTTTTTGACGTTATCAAGAAAATCACATTAAAACTTTTGAATAATTTGAGAAATAATGCGTGATTGATATTATGACTTTGAGTTTAATTGATAGTTTTGCAGTTCTGTTTTGTCAGGACTTTTTGTTTGAAAGGCTTTTTTGTCGGTTATAATGAATAGGAGCATTAATAAACTATTTTTATTATCTGGTTTTTTTCGCTTTTTACCGATAAACCAACAGTTTTAGACGAAAAGACTTAGGGTTGTTTTCTTGGTTAATTGTTATTCAGTTACTTTTGTAGTCCTGAGTCAACCAAAACCTGATTGAACCTAAAAGTATTGTTTGTAATACCACTTTAAAATGAAGAAAAAATATAGCTTACCTGTCCCTAATTTGAATCAAGGCTTTTCTAATTCCGTTGTTAAAAATAAACGCACATTTTTTTTAATTATTGTGTTTTTTGTTTTTTTTGGTATTAGTGCTTTGCAAGCTCAAATAAATTTCACTCAAAGTACTTTGAATTTTAATGGTAACGGCTCGGTTGACGGCGGTGTTACTTCTTTAATGTATGGCCCTGATGGCAAATTGTATGTTGCTGAATATACGGGAGCAATCAAAATTTTTACTATTCAGCGAAATAGTGCTAATGATTATGGAGTTACTGCAGTTGAAACTTTAGACGGTATTTTAACAATGCCTGATCATAATGATGATGGTACTATACATAATTCAACATTTAGAGAAACTACAGGTTTGACTGTTGGAGGGACGGCAGCAAATCCGATAATTTATGTAAGTTCAAGTGACTTTAGAATTGGCGCTGGTAGTGGTGGTGGTAATGGAGATGTTGGTTTAGATACCAATTCAGGGGTGATTACACGATTTAGTTGGAATGGCTCCTCATGGGATGTTGTTGATTTGGTTCGAGGACTACCTCGTTCCGAAGAAAATCATGCTACAAACGGCTTAGAATTGGTAACTATCAACGGTACTAATTATTTATTGGTGGCACAAGGTGGTCACACTAATGGTGGAGGTCCTTCAGAGAATTTTGTTTATACCTGTGAATATGCTTTGTCAGCTGCTGTACTATCTATTAACTTAGATGCTGTTAATGCGATGCCAATACTTTCTGATAACGGCCGAAATTATATTTATGATTTACCCACCTTAGATGATCCAACAAGAGCCAATGTAAATGGAATTACAGATCCAAATGCTGCAGGATACAATGGTATTGATGTGAATGATCCTTTTGGCGGAAATGACGGTCTTAATCAGGCTGTTGTAGTACCAGGTGGTCCTGTTCAAATATTTTCTCCAGGTTATCGTAATGCCTTTGATTTGGTGGTTACTGAAAGTGGAGCATTGTATGTGACAGATAATGGCCCTAACAATGGTTGGGGAGGTTTTCCTGTAAATGAAGGAACTGCTGCGGTAACCAATGCTTATGATGATAATGAGCCAGGTAGTAGTTCTCCTTCTGGTGGTGAACAGATAAATAATAAAGATCACTTAGAGTTGGTGACAACTAACCTTCAAACCTATACGCCTGGTAGTTTTTATGGAGGGCATCCAAACCCTACAAGAGCAAATCCTACAGGTGCTGGTTTGTTTACGGCACCGGCAGCTCAAGGTACTGCTGGAGCGGTTTTTAGAACTCTTACTTATGATCCAGATGCATCCACTCCCGGTTCTACTGCAGATGCAAGTTTAGCACTGCCTGCTAACTGGCCTCCGGTAGCAACGGCAAATCCTGTAGAAGGAGATTGGAGAGACCCTGCTGGGCCAAACCCTGATGGTAATAATGATAATCCGATTACTATTTGGGGAACAAACACTAATGCTATAGATGAGTATACAGCGTCTAATTTTGGTGGAGCTATGCAAGGAAATCTTTTAGCGGGACATAGCGGTGGAATAATAAGAAGAGTTGAATTGAAAACAGATGGTACGTTAGAGAAATTAACACTGAATTTTTTACAAGGTATTGGTGGTAATGCTTTAGGTATTACCTGTAATAGTGATAATGATATTTTTCCAGGAACAATTTGGACAGGTACCTTAAATGGACAAATTGTGGTTTTTGAACCAGCTGATGCAGTTGTATGTCTTGAACCTAATGACCCAGCTTATAATGCTGCTGCAGACTATGATAGTGATGGATATACTAATCAAGATGAAGAAGATAATGATACAGATGCTTGTAATGGAGGTTCTCAACCTAGCGATTATGATAAGGTAGTTGGTGGAACTTTGGTTTCTGATTTAAATGATACAGATGATGACGCTGATGGTATTTTAGATGCTAATGACCCTTTTCAATTAGGAGATGTTTCTACTACGGGAAGTGATGCTTTTGAATTGCCTATACGTAATGACCTTTTTAATGATCAGCAGGGTCTTGGAGGTGTTTTTGGGCTCGGAATGACGGGGCTTATGAATAACGGCAATACTGCTGCTAATTGGCTAGATTGGATTGATAAAAGAGGACAAGGACCAAACCCTGATGATGTTCTAGGAGGAGCACCAGGTTTAATGACTTCACACATGACTTCGGGTACTGCTTTAGGTGCATCAAATAGTCAAGAAAAAGGATACCAATATGGGGTGCAAACCAATATGAGTACAGGTATATTTGAAGTGACTGGAAATTTAGTAAACCTTACAGGTGCTTTACGCTTGTATGGAAATACAGCTGCAGTTGGTGGTGAGTTGGGTCATTTTATTGGTGATGGAACGCAAAGCAATTATATAAAAGTAGTATTAACTACTCAAGGTATTACAGCCTTGCAAGAAATTAATGATGTACCACAGTCACCAATTAATGTTGCAATAGCAGAAGCAGATCGACCAAATAATTCGATTAATTTCTACTTTGTAGTTGACCCTGCAAATGGTATGGTTACTTTGGAGTACGCTATTGATAATGGAGCGCGAAATACAATTGGTACTATAGCAGCACAAGGCAGTATTTTGAATGCTATACAACAAACAAACAAAGATTTAGCTGTAGGTTTTATTGGTACTTCAAATACTCCAGGAGTTGAGTTAGAAGGAACATGGGATTTTTTAAATGTACTACCAATTAAGCCGATTGTTTCAGAAGAACTTCCTGATTTGACTAGAATTGTAAATGCTTCTAATGAAGTCATCAATTTAAATGATTTTTTTGATGATAACAATAGCGCAGATAATTTAACTTATACACTAGTATCTAATAGTAATTCAGCCATTGGAGCTTCTATTACTGGGGATAATCTTACCTTGTCATTCCCCGCAACAGGTACTTCTACAATAACGGTAAGAGCTACAGATGATGATATGTTGACTGCTGATCAATCTTTTGAGGTGACAGTAACAGACCAAGCTGTAGTGCTGTATCGTGTCAATTGTGGTGGATCTGAAATTGCGGCCATTGATGATGGTATCAATTGGGAGGCTGATACAGTTGCAGAAAATTCAGACTATTTATCTGTGGCTGGATCAAATAAGGTTTTCCTATCTGGCAACATTCCTGTTGATAGCTCTGTTGATCAAAGTACTACCCCGTTAGGAATATACGCCTCTGAGCGATATGATGATGTTGCTGGTGCGCCAAATGTAACGTATTCTTTCCCTGTTAATCAAAGTGGAAATTACGAAGTACGTTTGTATATGGCTAATAGCTTCTCGGGAACGGCTCAACCAGGCAGTCGTATTTTTGATGCGGAAATAGAAGGAGCTGTTTTACCTTTGTTAGATGATATTGACTTGTCTGCTACCTATGGACATCAGACAGGAACAGTGATTACGCATACCTTAAAAGTAACTGATGGAACAATTGATATTAAATTATTACACGGAGATATCGAAAATCCATTAATTAATGCTATTGAAATTTTAGATGCTCCAGATAATCAAACACCAATTTATGTGCATCCAATTGCGCAGCAGTTTAATAATCCGGGTCAACAACTTAATGGAAGTTTAGCAGTGAATGCTGTAGGTGGTGATGGTAATTTGCAATATGCTGCAGCAGGTTTACCTCCTGGGGTTATTATTGAGCCTACTAATGGGCAAATAGGAGGGACTATTAGTTCAGGTGCAGCATCAGGCAGCCCTTATACTGTAACGATTACAGTAAATGATAGTGATAGCTCGAATGATGATTCAACCTCAATTACTTTTGAATGGGTTATAGGGTCAAATGTATGGGTTGATAAAGATGAGAATGAAAACTATACAGCTCGTCATGAATGTTCTCTTGTGCAAGCAGGTAATAAGTTCTACTTAATGGGGGGACGTGAAAATGCAAAAACAGTTGATGTTTATGATTATACTAGCAATACGTGGACGAATTTAACTAATTCTGCACCATTTCCATTCAATCACTTTCAGGCAACTGAATATCAGGGTCTTATATGGGTTGTGGCTGCTTTTAAAACAAATTCTTTTCCAAACGAAACTTCTACAGATTTTATATGGATGTTTAACCCTGCTACCAATGAATGGATTAAAGGGCCTGCAATTCCAGCTGCAAGAAAACGTGGAGCTACTGGTATGGTAGTGTATAATGACAAATTTTATATTGTTGGTGGAAATACAGACGGACATGATGGAGGTTATGTTCCTTGGTTTGATGAGTATGATCCTGCAACCGGAGTATGGACGGCTTTAGTTGATGCTCCTCATGCGAGAGATCACTTTAGTACGGTAGTTATTGGTAATAATTTATATGTAGCAGGAGGAAGATTGTCTGGTGGTCCTGGAGGCGTTTTTGCTCCTACCGTTCCTGAAGTTGATGTGTATAATTTTACATCAGGAACTTGGACTACGTTGCCAGCTGGTCAAAATATACCAACTCCAAGAGGTGGAGCATCAACCGCAGTTTTTAATGGTAAATTATTAGTTATTGGAGGTGAAGTAGAAAATCAAGATGTTTATGGGGTGAATACTACTGGAGCTTTGAAGGTAACTGAAGAATATGACCCTGCAACGCAAACCTGGTCAAGAGTAGATGACCTTAATCATCAACGTCACGGTACACAAGCGATTGTTTCAAATCAAGGCGTTTTTATTCTTGGTGGTTCGCCAACACTAGGTGGGGGTAATCAAAAAAACATGGAATACTTAGGTTTAGATCAACCTACTGGTGACCCTAGTGTAGCTAGTGATTTGGGAGTGCCATTAAATGTTTTGATAGCAGATGGGGCAACCGAAAATTTTGATATCACAACTCAAGGTGGTAATGTTGGCGTTTTTGTCACTTCAATGGAATTGTCAGGACCAAATGCAAGTGATTTTTCTATTCTGACAGGCGAACTAACGAATCAATTATTGAGCGCTAATGCAACACATAATATAGCTGTTAATTTAACGGGTACTGGCGATAATAGAAGTGCTACGTTAACTATTACGTATGGAAATGGCGCAACTAAAGTTGTTAATCTAACTAATTTTGACAATAATTTGAGTTTAACCAACCCTGGTAATCAAAATAATAATGAGGGTGATACCGTTTCTTTACAGATAGAGGCTAATGGTGCTAGTAATTACAGCGCAACAGGTTTACCGCCAACTTTAACTATTAACCCAACTACTGGTTTAATAACAGGAACGGTATCTACAGGTAATTCGAATGTGGGTCCTTTTCAAGAGCAAAATGGTTTGGTTGTAATAGAAGCGGAATCAGGAAATTTAACGCCTTCCTGGACGGAAGTAACCTATGGTGGAGCAACTGGAATTGTGGCAGGTTCTAATAATTTTAGTAACCAAAATGGAGGTACAATACCTTATCAAATTAGTATAACAACTCCGGGTGTATATCGTGTAAATTGGAGAAGTTTGTTCAACGGTCCAGATGCTACCGAGGAAAATGATAATTGGTTGCGTTTTCCAAATAATAATGATGTATGGTTCTTTGGATACAAAGGAACTCCTGCAGATGAAGCTAGTTTGATTGCCAATGTACAGTCTGCTAATCCAACAAATGTTGTTTTTCCTAAGGGGAGTAATAGAATAACAGCGAATACTACACCAGAAGGTAATGGTAGTAATGGTTACTTTAAAATATATCGCTCTGGTGGTTCTTCTCAGGTGTATGATTGGCAGGCAAAAACTAGTGATAATGATCCGCATGACATTTATGTTTGGTTTGCCAATGCAGGTACATATACTATGGAAATTTCAGAACGTTCTGCAGGTCACGCAATAGATAAAGTAGCCTTGTATAAGGTTGATGGCCCTAATTATTCAGATGCTCAATTAACTGCTGCGGCAGAATCTACCAGAGCTAGTGGCGCCGGTGCTGCGGATGGTAGTCCTTATAATGTAACAATTACAGCAACTGATAATGATACACCACCAACAACTATTAATACTCAATTTACTTGGGCTATTGGTGAAGTTGGAGATCCTATTCCTGAAGTTACTGCTATGCCAACAGTTGGTTTTATTCCTTTAGAAGTTACTTTTACTGGTAGTGATTCAACAGATGATAATCAAATTACAAGTTATTTGTGGGATTTTAAGGATGGAACACCTACCGTTACTGATCCAGATCCAATGCATACATTTACTGTTGCTGGCACCTATGAAGTTGAGCTTACTGTAGGTGATAATGAAGGGAACACAACCACGACAACAGTTACAATTGTCGCAAGTGAACCGGGAGGGGATGTTAGAATAAATGCTGGAGGAGATGCCTATTCATTTGAAGGTACTAATTGGGCAATGGATGACCATTTTAATGGAGGAGGGATTTTTGAAAGAGAAATACCTATTGCAAACACAGCTAATGATGAGTTGTATCAAACAGAACGTTTTAGTACTGCTGGAATTTTAACATATGAAATACCTGTTGTAGATGGTGTTTACAATGTTAATTTGCATTTCGCAGAACTTTATTTTGGTTTGCCAGGACTCGGTGCCGATGGAGGTGAAGGTTCTAGGGTGTTTAATATTAATATAGAAAACGGGCAAACACAGATTAATAATTACGATATTTTTGTAAAAGCTGGTGGTAGTGCTACCGCTGTAGTGGAGAATATTGAAGGTATAACTGTTAATGATGGTAATTTAACAATTACTTTAACAGGTGTTGTTGAGAATCCAAAAATATCAGGAATTGAGTTAATTGTTCCTGGGCAAAATCTAGCTCCAGTTGTGTATGCTGGTGAAGATGTTACCGTAGCGGTGCAAAGTGGACCGATTACTTTAGATGGTTCGGCTTTAGATCCTGACGGAGGTTCAATTACATCTTATGGATGGTCACAAGTAAGTGGACCAAATATGGCTACTTTCAGTTCGAATATGGTAGAAGATCCTGTTGTGAGCAATTTAATAGAAGGTAGTTATGTTTTTAAATTAACAGCCACAGATGGAGAGGGTACTACGGGATTTGATGAAGTTACTGTAATTGTTGCTGATATACCACCAAGTACTATATTCATTAATTCGGGAGGACCTAGCTTAACATTTGGCGATGAAGAGTGGATAATGGATCAATATTATAATCAAGGGAATGCTTTTGAGAAAGATATAGCAATCGCGAATACAGAAAATGATGAGTTGTATCAGACTGAAAGATTTAATTCTGGTAGCTTGATTTATCAAATACCTGTAGATGCTGCTGGTAATTATAATGTTGATTTACACTTTGCAGAACTTTATTTTGGTTTACCAGGCTTCGGTGAAGATGGAGGTGCAGGTTCAAGGGTGTTTGATATTGATATTGAGAACGGACAAGTTGAAGTGGATAACTATGATATTTTTGTTACGGCTGGTGGTCCTGCTACTGCTGTAATTGAATCATATAAAGGAATTTCAGTGACCGATGGTAGTTTAACAATTACTTTAACAGGAGTTGTTGAAAATCCAAAAATATCAGGTATTGGTGTGTTTGAAACACGTGTTCCAATAGTTAATGCTGGTGAAGATCAGATGATAACATTGCCTGTTAATAGTATTGCACTTAATGGGTCTGCTAATGATCCTGATGGGGGAATGATAAACTATGCATGGAGTCAAGTTAATGGTCCGAATACTGCAACTTTATCAGGAGAAACTACTGAAAATCTTACGGCGAGTAATTTAGTTGAAGGGGTTTATGTTTTTAAACTTACAGCAGTTGATGATGAAACTCAAATGGGAACAGATGAGGTTACTGTAACCGTTAGTGCTGATAATTCAAATGAAGCTCCTGATGCTATAGCGGAAGCTACACCATTAAGTGGTGCTGCACCGTTAAATGTTGCTTTTACAGGTAGTAATTCTACTGATGATGTGGGTGTAATTTTTTATGCTTGGGACTTTAAAGATGGTACAACATCAACAGAAGCTGATCCTAATCATACTTTCACTGCTAGCGGAACTTATAATGTAGAGCTTGCCGTTACTGATGGAGGTGGACTTACAGATACAGCTGTAGTCACTATAGTTGTGAGTGATACAGTTGATAATGAAGCCCCTATCGCTATTGTCATGGCAACACCAACAAATGGAACAGCACCTTTAGAGGTTGCGTTTACAGGAGCTAATTCGACCGACGATAATGGAATTGTTTCGTACTTATGGGATTTTAAAGATGGGTCAACAGCTACAGAAATGAACCCAAGTCATACCTTTACATCTAGTGGTACATATAATGTACAACTTACTGTAACAGATGGTGCTGGTCTTACGGGCTCAGCTATTGTAACGATAGTGGTTAGCGATCAAATGGGTAATCAAGCTCCTAATGCTATCGCAGAAGCTACTCCAATGAATGGTATTGCACCTTTGGAGGTTAGCTTTAATGGAGCTAATTCAACGGATGATGTAGGAGTAGTTTCATATCTGTGGGATTTTAAAGATGGAACAACATCTACTGAAATGAATCCGGTTCATACCTTTACAACAAGTGGTACGTATAATGTACAGCTCACAGTAACTGATGACGGAGGCCTTACTGATATTGCTACAGTTGCAATAGTTGTAGGTGAAGTGACTAATGAAGCACCTAATGCTGTAGTCACAGCAACTCCTGAAGAAGGAATGGTGCCTTTAGAGGTTGCTTTTACGGGGTCTAATTCAACTGATGATATTGGTGTAGTTTCTTATTTATGGGATTTTAAAGATGGAACAACATCTACTGAAATGAATCCTAGCCATACTTTTACTACCGCTGGTAGCTATAATGTTCAACTTACAGTAACCGATGCTGGAGGGTTAACAGATACAGCTATGATTACAATAGTAGTCGCTAATAATAGTGAAGAAAAAGTGAGTTTTGTTTTTGAAACTAACCCACCTAGCCCTACTAGAGGAGGTGTAGCTGTTATAAATAGTATTAATAAACCGAGTAATGTTGAAGTTTTAAATATAACGTTGCATGATATTTCAGGACGTTATATTAATGGCTATTTGGCAGGAGATGTTCTTGTAGGAGATCATTATGAAATTCCAATTGTAACCTTAGAAGATGGGTTCTATTTGGTCAGGGTAGTGCTTAGTGAAGGTGATTCTTATCTTCTGAAATTATTGATACGTAATTAATGCCTACATCTTTTGAGTAGCTTATAATGTTGCGCAAGCAGAGAAAGGCAAGTATTAAATGAAAGGTTGCACCGTTGGTGTGCAAAACGAATAAACTGAAGAGAAGAGCTTTGTTTTTTGAACAAAGCTCTTTTTTTTATGAACTATTCTGGTTAGTATTCATATGGTAGGGTAGGAAAGGGCAATTTAATAGCGGATTAGATTTTTGTAACGCACAAAGTGGGTTTAAGAGATAAAAGGGGTTTCATGGGTAAGGTTAGTTTAAGGTCTAACTGCGTATTTTTTCGATTAAGTGATTTTATGGCCCTGGTCGTTTATCGGTGCTATTTTACACTTTATCCTAACTTGGTGTTTTTAACGAATTTTTGGTGTCGTTTAGCGAAGTGAAACCCTGCTATATATGGGCTGTCACGTTTTATATATGTAAAACGTCAAGTCATGAAAACTATCACAACTTTAATTTTTGTTCTTTTTATCGGATTAGCTGCTCAAGCTCAAAATACTACTGAACAAGTAAAAGTTGAAATTATTGAAATGACTATTGTTACTTCAACAGTGAAAGAAGAATTGAAACTAGAAACAAAAACTGAAGTAGCTCGTTTGTACAAGTTTTCTAATTCTAGAGTTAAAAAAGCATTAGCTTTTTCTACTAAAAAGAACAAAACTAAAATAGCGTAAGAATAAATTGCAAAAATAATTTTTCACATTTCATTTAATTCTAGCTCATTTATATTTTATAGGTTTTGCTTCTACTACTTTAAAACTGTAGTTCTCCTATCTTTTTTGGTTAAGGTAAAAAAATATGCTGTAGCTCTTGTTTCACAAATTTTTTGTCCAAGAAAAGAAAGAATAAACTTCCTAAATTGATATGGTCAAAATAGATTGGTGTTCCAGTGAGCCAAAGTTATACTATTTAATCAGTTGTTAGTTACATAGCCTAAACTAAGTAACTCAAAAATGACAAAATTAGGATACAAAATGCTTAATTTCCAGATAAAGAAAAAGTCAGGGCTAGTCGATAGTTAAAATTTAAAGTGTACCAAACGGTTGGTTACTTATGAAATTTGGCAATAGTCGTTTCAATTATGGGTGATAGTAAGGCTGTGGTTTTCTTGCTTATAGTTAATGATTTTAGTGAATTTAACTGATTTAGATTATGAACATCAGACGCAATAAAATCGATAAAACCTTCTTCTAAGAGTTTGAAAGCGGTTTTTTGAACTGAGGAATTATAAAATTCACTTAAAGACAGCATATTAAGTTGAAATAGAATACCTTGTTCTTTAAATTTACTATACTTTTTTATTTTTTTATGAAGAAAATTATAGCGTTCTGGATGCGCTAAAATTGGAAAAAAACGATTAGATGCAATTGCTATTATAGATTCTTCAAAGTTGATGGGAGGTTGCAAGTAACTCATTTCAATGAGTAAATGATCTTCTCGCATTGGCATCGTTTTTTGAGTTAGTAGTAGATTTTCAAAATTGTCATCAATCATATGTTCTGCCGACGCACTAATAGTAATGTTCGCAAGGCTATTGTTGTTCAGCGCATTTTGTAGGGTTTGTAGAGATGCATTTATAGTGCTAGGAGTGTTGTCATAGTAATTATGCATTATGTGGGGTGTGGCAATAAATTTTTTTACTCCAAATTCCGAAAAACCACGGATTAAATTTATGGATTCTTCTACCGTCTGAGCTCCGTCATCTATTCCAGGTAAAATATGGTTATGAATATCTATAAATCCTTCAAGGAGATCTATGAGGTATTTTTTTTTCTGAAAAAAATGTAACATATATAATTTGTTTGGAGTATAAAAATACAACAAAGGCATTTGCCTAAAGCAAAGTCTTAATTTACTTTTTGAAAATTATACTATTTGTATTTGGGTAATCAGTAATTATTTTGAATCCTTCATAAATTTTATGTTTAGTGAAAAAGTTCAAAATCACTATTGAATACATGGTTTAGTTGAGTTCAGTGCAACCTTGATATCATCAAAATTCACAAACATAATTTGATGTTTTATTGACTGCTTATTGCGTATTTTGTGGTTGTTTTATTGTAGTGATGATATGTTCACTTTGTATAAAAATAGGTGTTATTTTTTCTTGTTTCATGAAAATGGTGACTATGTTAAGCTTTTGTTAGAATAAAACCTGTACGTAAGGATTTTTGTTCTTTTTTTAACACCTGATTCGTAATATGAACCGTAGCTTTGTAGGTTTATTAATTATTATGATTCAAGATATTTTAATTGCGATGTTATGGAGTATTTCTCCATTTGGTGAAGCTAAAGTTGGCATACCTTACGGTATGTTTCATGGTGTTAATATATACGTGGTTTTTTTAGTTTGTTTTTTTGCCAATGTGCTCGTTTTTCCGTTAATGATTTTTTTTCTAGATAAAATAAATATTTACCTTCTTAAATGGAATTTTTATAAAAAGGGAGCTCTTTATGTTGCTCGGAAAGCTAAAGTAGGGTCAGGGGAGAAAATTAAAAAATATGGCTTTTGGGGGTTGATTATTTTTGTCATGTTACCCTTTCCTGGTACTGGCGTTTATGCAGGTAGTATTGCAAGTTACTTATTTAAAATTGATAGGTCAAAAGCTTTTATGGCGAATACAATTGGTATATTCTTTTCTTCGGTCATCGTTTGGGTGATGACTTTGTTAGCAATGAAAAATCTGACTTAATTCGTTTTGTTGATAATTCTCATAATTCTTGTTTTTTTAAAGATAAAACAGGTTTTATTTTTGTAGACTTTAAAGAATTATGCGAGAACTGAAAGTAGGCGATAAATTATATAATGTTAAACAAAATGGTTTTTCTGATTTTGCGCGCTATTCATTTTCTGAAGTAATTAAGCTAACAAAAACGCTAGCGATTTTAAAAAATGGTGTTCGCTTGTATAACCAACCAAAAATATCGTACATAATGGAAGATGTAGGGTATTCGGTGTCTAGGCAAAAAGGAGAACATTGGCACTTGGTTTCTTTGAAAGCCATTCGAAGGGCGCAGATAGAAAATGAAAAGATTAAAGCACATGATTGGTTTGAGGCTAAAGAATTCTCTATTGAAGAAAAGCAGTGGATGTACCAACAATTTAAAAAGTTTCAAAACTAGCTAAAATGTTTTTTTGTTCAGAGTTACCTGTAAATTTCAAGGTAAGCAATTGGAAAAAAAATTGCATTGAGCAGGTAATGTTTGTTGCTGATGTTGAAATGGTGGGTACTTTTTTGAAAATGGGATAGGCGTAAGCATTAGTAACGTATAAAGAACCGGTAAATGAGACCGCTTAAAGGATATTTTCTAAGTGATATATGTTTTTTTTTAGTTAAAAAATCTAATAGTTCATTTTTTTCGTAAAACTAGATACAATATTTATTATTCAATCGTTATTACCAGTAATCAATAAAAAAAACAAATGATGAAACAATTTTTATGCTTGCAATTACTACTTTTTTTAGGAACTTTTTCAGTATGTTCTCAAGATATTTCTGACCATGCAATAGGATTGCGTTTTGGTGCTAATGACGGATTTGGTACCGAGGTTAATTATCAACATGGCTTGGGTGACAACAACCGTCTTGAAGCAGGGCTAGGATTTAATAGTGGAAGTAGTGCCAGCTCTTTTCGTATTATAGGATTGTATGAATGGGTGTGGGCTTTAGAAGGTAATTTCAATTGGTATGCTGGAGCAGGGGGGAGCCTTTATTCTTATAAGACTAAAGAAAAACGTGTAGAAAATATTACCATTGAAAGTCAATCAGGAACTTATATTGGCGGATCAGGTGCCGTAGGGATTGAATACAATTTTGATTTTCCGCTGTTAATTTCTCTTGATGTCAGACCTGAGTTTATTTTTGGTGATTACAATAATGGCTTAAACTTCGATTTAGGAATAGCAGCTAGATATCGATTTTAATTTTAATTGAACAATTACTGTATTAAATATAAAAAAATAGCTGGGGCTTGCCCCAGCTATTTTTTTTATACCCTTACAGATTATGAAGTGGGAACAAAACTTACAATTGCTTCATGATGAATATTAAAAACATTTCAAGACAGTTGCTTAGTTGAGCAGTTTTTGGTTTTTAATATGATTTTTTGACTTAGATGATGTTGTGAACCGTGATTAGTCACTAATAAACTATTGGTGATAATTGTATTTAAAAAAGCGAAGATTATTTCATACTGCTTGTATATGACTCTTGTAAAATACAGTCTAGTCTGTGAATGTTAGCTGGTATATTAGCTGGATATTTTTTGTAATATTAACAGACCTTATGATTACGTCTTGTAGTTAAAAAGTTTGGTTTATATCTTAGTTAAAAAATAATAGACTTCATAATTTCATCAATTTTACAGTGATCATAGAACTTAAAAATACGGTGAACCTCTAATATGTAATAGAACATGTATTTGTATAAATGCTCGCATGTGTTTATTAGAGTTATAGTAGCTAAATACATATGATTGATTAAAATTTTTCACCTGTAGTTGAAGTGTTATTGTTCTAATACTTTTTAGTCTAAAGTAGTTTCGGGTTTGTTTTTTGTTTAAGAAAGAGTTAGTTGATCAACGTAATTGAAAGAAGCTATATGTTACCACAAGAAGTTTTGATTAAAATGTTTCTTAGGTAAGTTTTAAATCTGTTGAGGGTAGGTGTCTTTAAGCTTTCTGTGGTGATAGAATAATGATTTTTCTTCTATCATGATTATCTGCTGGTCATTTTGTTGTAAAAGCGCTCAGATTTGGATATTAAATCTAAGGTGTTGATTTGAGTAAATTATAAAAAAAAGGCTGCAACCATTACGATTGCAGCCTTTCTTTATTTAAAAGAATAATTACATTTATTTGACAATAATATTCTTGCTGTCAGACCAATTTGATCCTTCAGCTCTTAAAATATACTTGCCAGTTGACATGTAATTAAGATCTAGATGGATGGTTGCTTTACCATTGACCATTTCAAAGGTTCTAGGTACGTTAACCATTCTACCAGTAATATCAAATAATGTTATATTGATATCTTCTGTTTTACTGATGTAATTGACAGATTTGCTATTTCCTTTTAAAGAAACACTATCAAAGCCAGTATTGAAATCAAATTCAACAGTCAATCTACCATTAGGAGCAACAGGAACAGGATAAACATTATCAATGCTTGGTCTTAGCCTGCTAGCTTCATCAGTACATGTACCTTGAGTAACAACAATAGTAGCCGTATCAGTACAGTCAATACAATTGGTTGCTGTAACGGTATACGTACCAGCCTGATCAATACGAATTGTTTTTTGATCTGCACTACTAACGATATTACCATCTTCAGTACTCCAAACATAAGATATACTTTGTTCGATACACTCTTCAAGGGTGATGTTAACGTCACCGTTTAGATAGTATCCATCACCTCCGTCTACATTAAACCATCCAGAAGCTCCAAATCCAGTTCTCATGATATCAGCTCCAATACCTAACTGGAAGGCAGCGCCTCGTACAGATAGATTGAATACGCCATGGTTCTGAGATGTAATAGTTCCTGACCAAGTTGTCCAATACTCCCATTCAGAAGCGTCATAGTCTTGACACTCATTAGCTTTTGGACTACCGACAGGAGCCGTAGTGGTGTACCCAGTGAACATAGCGTTGATTTCAATAACATCTACACCATTTGAGGCAGTTGCTGTGTAACTAGCAGTACCATCATCAAGTTTCTCAAATTTTTGCGTTGAAGCTTTAAATTTGAAATTGTCAAAATCACCACCTGAGTTTCCTCTTGATACTAAGAAGATTTCAAAGTCACCAGAAGGACCAGAGCATCTATCTTGTGTTTTTACAGGATACTCACATCCACCTGGACATGCTTCAGGATCATCAGTAATATTAGCCGTGATTTCAAGACTCTCGCCTGGGCAAATAGTAGCTGTTTCACCAACTGTTACTTCTAAATTACAGATTTCTACTAAACCAGCATCAATAGTTAGAACAGGAGCTTCTCCAACTTCGAAGCAGTCTGTACGACCATTTTCATTGGCATCAGAATCTAAAGCATCATCAGAACCTGAGTCAGTTGATGTAAAGTCTAAATCATCTGGAATGTTACCAAAAACAACATAGTAATCACCAGAGTTTGGACATACTTGGAAGTTATAAGCACCAGATTCACCAGCAGCGTTATCAGCAGTAGTTGTTGTTGCAACTTGTGTACCATCACATTGATATAAGGTAACTGTTACGCCATTAATTCCTGTTGCGCCATCATCTTGTAAGCCATTGCTGTTTTCATCTTTCCAAACAAAATCACCAATATTGACTTTATCACCAACGTTTACAGTCACTTGGTCAGTGTCTTCACAACCTTCGTCACTAGTTACAGTAACAGTATAGGTTGTAGTGTCTGTAGGACTAACCATGATACTAGCAGTAGTTTCGCCAGTTGACCATAAGTAAGTTCCTCCACCAGAAGCTGTAAGTGTAGCAGTTTCGCCAGCACAGATAGACATATTGTCTCCTGCATTAGCTTCCACAGTATTTACAGTTACGGTTACTTCATCCGTAGCAACACATGTTCCGTTGGTTACTGTAACAGTATATGTTGTAGTTTCTGTTGGGCTTACTTCAATAGCAGCATTTGTTGACCCGCCAGGTGACCAACTATACGTTCCTCCACCTGTAGCGGTCAAGGTAGTCGAGTCTCCTGCACAGATAGTTACATCATCTCCAGCATCGGCTGTACCGTCATTAACAGTTACAGTCACTTGATCAGTGTCTTCACAACCTTCATCACTAGTTACAGTAACAGTATACGTTGTAGTTTCTGATGGATTTACCATGATACTAGCAGTAGTTTCGCCAGTTGACCATAGGTAAGTTCCTCCACCAGTAGCTGTAAGTGTAGCAGTTTCACCAGCACAGATAGCCATATTGTCTCCTGCATTAGCTTCAACTGTGTTTACAGTTACGGTTACTTCATCCGTAGCAACACATGTTCCGTTGGTTACTGTAACAGTATAGGTAGTAGTTTCTGTTGGGCTTACTTCAATAGTAGCATTTGTTGACCCACCAGGTGACCAGCTATACGTTCCTCCACCTGTAGCGGTTAAGGTAGTTGAGTCTCCTGCACAGATAGTTACATCATCACCAGCATTGGCTTCACTATCATTAACAGTTACAGTTACTTGATCAGTGTCTTCACAACCTTCATCACTAGTTACAGTAACAGTATACGTTGTAGTTTCTGATGGATTTACCATGATACTAGCAGTAGTTTCGCCAGTTGACCATAGGTAAGTTCCTCCACCAGTAGCTGTAAGTGTAGCGGTTTCACCATTACAGATAGCCATATTGTCTCCTGCATTAGCTTCCACAGTATTTACAGTTACGGTTACTTCATCCGTTGCAACACATGTTCCGTTGGTTACAGTAACAGTATAGGTAGTAGTTTCTGTTGGGCTTACTTCAATAGAAGCATTTGTTGACCCACCAGGTGACCAACTATACATTCCTCCACCTGAAGCGGTTAAGGTAGCTGTATCTCCTGCACAGATAGTTACATCGTCTCCAGCGTCAGCTGTACCATTATTAACAGTTACAGTTACTTGATCAGTATCTTCACAACCTTCATCACTAGTTACAGTGACAGTATAGGTTGTAGTTTCTGTTGGATTTACCATGATATTAGCAGTAGTTTCGCCAGTAGACCATAGGTAAGTTCCTCCACCAGTAGCTGTAAGTGTAGCAGTTTCTCCATTACAGATAGCCACATCATCACCAGCATTAGCTTCAACCTCATTAACAGTTACTGTTACTTGATCGCTAGCTTCACACTGGCCATTCGTTACTGTTACCGTATAGGTGGTAGTAGCCATTGGGCTTACATTAATGGTAGCTGTGGTTTCACCAGTAGACCATAAGTATGTTCCTCCTCCTGAAGCGGTGAGCATAGTTGTTTCACCTTTACAGATAGTAACATTGTCTCCTGCATCAGCAGTAGCCTCAACTACAGTTACTGTAACCTGATCGTAATCTACGCAATCACCATTAGTAACTCTTACACTAAATGTGGTAGTTTCTGTTGGGTTTACGGTGATAGTTGCCATAGTCTCTCCTCCTGACCATAGATATTCTCCACCACCTGTTGCGGTTAATTGTGTAGAGCTTCCTCTACAAATAGTAACATCATCACCAGCATCAGCTTCAATATCTGTAACTGTAACAACTACTTCATCAGTAGCTTCACAACCATCATTTGTCACTGTTACCGTGTAAGTAGTGGTCTCTTCCGGATTTACTCTAATTGTAGAAGTTGTTTGTCCACCTGGCATCCATAAGTAAGTACCACCTCCTTGTGCGTTTAACACAGTGTAGGTTCCTTTACATATAGTTACATCAGCACTAGCTTCTGCATTGGTTTCTCCAACCGTTACAGTTACTTGATCAGAATCTTCACAGCCTGCTGCTTTTCTTGCAGTTACCGTATAGGTAGTTGTTACTGTAGGACTCACTGTAATTTGCGCTGTAGTTTCACCGTTAGACCATAGGTAAGTATCACCTCCGGAAGCTGTAAGTGTAACTGAATTTCCAGCTTCACATATACTCTGGTTAGGACCAGCCTCAGCAGTTACTGTACATTCGATAGGCTTAAGACCTGAGTCAATAGTTGGATTGTCTTCATCTCCAACTTCAAAACAATCAGTAACGCCATTGGCATTAGTGTCAGAGTCTTCATTATCATCGTTACCTGCATTTTGAGTAGTAAAGTCAAATCCGTCTGGTTTGTTTACTGAAATGTAATATGGTCCTGTGTTAGGACATACTTCAAAACTGTAATAGCCTGGCTGACCTGTTGTAGGGTTATTCATAGTTACAATAGTTGCAACTTGCGTACCTCCAACATTACTATCTCCAATACAAGTATTTAGTGTAACAGTTACGCCATTAACGCCAGAGTTCTCACCATCATCTTGAATACCGTTTTCGTTAGTGTCTTCCCAAACATAGTCACCAATGGTAACTTTGTCTTGAACAGTAACAGTAACACTATCGGTATCAGTACAACCATCTTTAGTAACGGTTACTGTATAGGTAGTAGTTGCTACTGGACTTACAGTAATAGTTGCACCAGTTTGATTTCCTGGGGACCATACGTACGTACCTCCTCCTGTTGCTGTAAGCGTAGTTGATTCACCTCTGCAAATAACTGCATCATCTCCTGCATTAGGATTGATGTCACATGGTCTAGGTGTAACGCCTGCATCAATAGTTGGGATGTCTTCATCTTCAACCTCAAAACAATCAGTAGTACCATTAGCATTAACATCAGAGTCAATAGCATCATTGTTACCTGCGTTTTGCGTTGCGAAGTTATAATCATCAGGCTTGTC
>CANMFQ010000003.1 GCA_947497145.1 uncultured Flavobacteriaceae bacterium | reverse complement strand
TAGCGTACTCTTTTAGTTTTGGATTGTATGGTATTATTTGGTTTTTCATGTTATGTGCTTACTCATGCGGACATCCCTTGCTTGCGTACTCCTTATGTGCTTACTCATGTGGACATCCCCCGCCTGCGGCACCCCCTTCAAAGGGGGAATTTTTTCCCTTTGAAAGGGGAGTTCCCACGGTTGTTATTCCCCTTTGGGGGTTAGGGGGAATGCATCGCGTATTTTTTATCTTTTTTCATATGTTTTAGTTCTAATTCATTTGTATCAATGTTGCTTATCAGCACTCACAATTCCCCCTTAGGGGGTTAGGGGGATAACTAGGGGGATGTGCTCCCCGTTATCTCAATAGGTTGTTTTTTGCATTTTATGTGCTTTATAGTGCTATGGCTCCCAAATGAATATTTTAACGTATGGCTGTCATATCGCTGACTGGCGCTAAAATATACCGCAAATAGTGGAGCGTATTTATTTTGGCTCTTTATTTTATGGCTAAATGGGCGCTATGGTAAAACATGCATATGAAAATACTAAATTCTTCCTCAACGTGCCTTTTTGAAGTGTTTAATTTTGCGCACGGTTTGTTGTAAAAGAAAAAGTCACGATGAGTTCACTTATCAAAACTGATAAATCACGAGACTAGTTGTACGGGCTAGGTGCTATTGCACTCGGGTTTAATAGGTGGTTCTAACTAGCTATCGCTTGTAATGAAATACGCCTTAAACTGCTACAATACCTTTGATGTGTGGATGCGGATTATAGTCCGTTAGTGTAAAATCTTCAAATGTAAAATCGAAAATATCTTTTACTTTGGGGTTGATTATCATTTTTGGTAGTGGTCTGCATTCGCGACTAAGTTGCAATGTTACTTGCTCCATGTGGTTGTTGTAGATATGAGCATCACCAAAGGTGTGAATAAATTCACCAGCTTCATAACCACAAACCTGGGCTATCATCATGGTGAATAGGGCGTAAGAAGCGATATTGAAGGGTACGCCTAAGAAAATATCAGCACTACGTTGGTATAGCTGACATGAAAGTTTACCATCGGCTACATAAAACTGAAAAAAGGCATGGCAGGGAGGTAAGGCTACTTTGCCATTAGCAATGTTTTCTGCAAATGATTTGGAGGTGTCAGGTAGTACGCTGGGGTTCCAAGCAGAAACCATAATGCGCCTGCTGTTTGGATTGTTTTTTAAAGCGTGAATAACGTCTTTTATTTGGTCAATTTCATCGTCATTCCAATTACGCCATTGGTGCCCGTATACAGGCCCTAAATCTCCATCTTCATTAGCCCACTCATTCCAAATACGTACGCCATTGTCTTGTAAGTATTTTACATTGGTGTCGCCTTTAAGAAACCATAACAATTCATGTACAATAGATTTTAGATGCAGTTTCTTGGTGGTCACCATAGGGAAGCCTTCGCTTAAATCAAAACGCATCTGATAGCCAAAAACACTTAGGGTGCCAGTGCCAGTACGGTCACCTTTTTGATTACCGTTTTCGAGTACATGCTTAAGAAGGTCGTGGTATTGTTTCATAGTCAACAAAGGTAAAACCTTCCCTTGAAAAGGTCAAAATTCTAATGGGTAGAGTTATTAGCTTTTATTAACTACTGAGGTGTTTTTTTACCGTTGTTTCTTATCCTAAAATCATACCTGCTATGGTTGCTGAAAGCAGTGATGCTAAAGAGCCTCCAAGTACTGCTTTAAGGCCGAATTCTGAAAGTAATTTTCGTTGTCCTGGTGCTAGTGAACCTATACCGCCTATTTGAATGCCAATAGAGGCAAAGTTGGCAAACCCACAAAGCATATAGGTGGCCATTATAACCGACTTGCTGTAGGTGAAATGAGGGCTATTGCTCATGTCTTTTAAATCGGCTAGTTGGGTGTAGCCAACAAATTCACTTGAAGCTAATTTGATGCCCAGTAATTGCCCCATTAGGGTAATGTCTTCTTGGGCAACGCCTACAAGCCACATGAGGGGAGCAAAAACGGTTCCTAGTATGGCTTCTAATGATAATTGATCATAGGTAGAGTTATTGGCAACCCATGTGTTGATTGATGTGATGTCGCCAATCCAACCAAATATGCCATTAAGCATGGCTATGAAAGCAACAAAAACCAACAGCATTGCGCCAACGTTTACAGCTAGTTTCAAGCCTTCAGTGGTACCGTTTGAGATAGCATCTAAAATGTTAGTGCCTATTTTTTCACTTGAAACATGTACGTTTGTATTAATGGCTTCGGTTTGCGGGCATAGTATTTTTGATATTACTATAGCGCCAGGTGCTGCCATTACCGATGCGGCTATGAGGTGCCGTGCAAATTCTAGGCGCAGCTGCTCGTCATTACCACCTAAAAAACCAACATAGGCAGCCAAAACGCCTCCTGCTACAGTGGCCATGCCGCCAATCATCACCAAGAGAATTTCAGACCTATTCATGGTTTGTAAATAGGCTTTAATCATTAAAGGGGCTTCGGTTTGACCAAGAAAAATATTACCTGCTACCGAAAGACTTTCTGCTCCCGAAATGCCTAGTGATTTTGTAAGCAACCAGGCTAATCCTTTGACTACTTTTTGTATGATACCTAGGTAAAAAAGTACTGAAGTAAGGGCAGAGAAAAAGATTATGGTTGGTAGTATTTGAAATGCAAAAATATAACCAATATTAGGATTGTCTAAATTGAGTAAATTACCGAGAAGGAATTGGCTTCCGGCAACGGTATAATTTAATATCTCATTGAAAATTTTACCTAGAAGGGAAAAAATATCACGTATAAATGGCACTTTTAGTATGCCTATAGCGAGTAACAACTGTATGCCTAGGCCTATGGCGGCTGTTTTCCAATTAATGGCTTTTCTGTTTGAACTAAAAACCACTGCAATGCCTAATAAAACTAACATGCCTAAAATGCCACGCCATAGGCTGTTTAATGAAAAGTTTTGATTGGGTACCAACTGGGCAACATCGTTGATGGTAGTTGTGTCAATAGCAGCGTTTACTACGGGCGGCGTTAGCTCTTGCGCAATAGCGGGAGAAATTATAAACAAAGCAAGTAGAAAAATACTGAGTTTAATTTTCATAGTATACTTGCTTTTAAGTGTCTTTAGTTTCTTTTAGATATTTCGTCTCTTAGCTTAGCGGCTTTTTCATAGTTTTCTTCAGCAACAGCTCTGTTGAGTTCTTGGTTTAGTTCTTCAATAGTAAGTTTTGTATACCCGTCATTGCCACCTTGTTGTATTTCTACTGTTTCACCTTCTTGTAGAATTTCATCAACCATAATGCTACTATCATCTTTGTCATCTTTCTCTTTTGAAGAAAATTTCAAGAAAATACCAGCTTTATCAAGAATAGTTTTGTAGGTGAAAATAGGTGCATTAAAACGCAATGCCAAGGCTATAGCATCGCTAGTACGAGCATCAATAATTTCTTCAATTTTATCTCGTTCGCAAATTATGCTTGAATAAAAAACACCATCCACTAATTTGTGAATAATGACTTGTTTGATGATAATATCAAAGCGATCTGAAAAGTTTTTAAATAAATCATGAGTCAAAGGACGAGGCGGTTTTATTTCTTTTTCTAATGCAATAGCAATAGATTGCGCCTCAAAAGCACCAATAACTATTGGTAGTTTTCGGTCTCCTTCAACTTCATTGAGAATGAGAGCATAGGCTCCATTCTGTGTTTGGCTGTAGGATATGCCCTTTATTTTTAAGCGTACTAAACTCATAACTATTTTTAAGCTAAGAAAGGCTGTTCAAACGAAAGGACGAAACCAATGGGTTGAACAGCCATTTATATGGGGCAAATTAACAAAAATTATGCGTTTTGTGCTTTAAATTTCTTTAATTTTTCAATAAGCTGCGGAACAACTTCAAATGCATCACCAACAATTCCGTAATCAGCGGCTTTAAAGAAAGGGGCTTCAGGGTCGGTGTTGATGACCACTTTTACCTTTGAAGAACTTACACCAGCTAAATGTTGTATAGCTCCCGAAATTCCGATGGCTATATACAAGTTACTAGCTACAGGTTTACCTGTTTGGCCTACGTGTTCCCCGTGAGGACGCCATCCTAAGTCAGAAACAGGTTTAGAACAGGCTGTAGCTGCGCCTAAAACATCGGCTAATTCTTCAATCATTCCCCAGTTTTCTGGTCCTTTTAATCCTCTTCCTCCAGAAACAACAATATCGGCATCTGCTATCGTTGCTTTGCCAACAACCTTATCTATTTCTACTGATTTTGTAGAAAAATCGTCATCACTTAACGAGGGACTGAAATCTTCAACAGTTGCCGTAGCGGTATTTTCGTGCACACCAAAGGCATTGTTTGAAACACCAACTATTTTAATATCGGTATCAATTTGGGTTATGGCAAACCCTTTATTACTAAAGGCAGTACGTTTTACGGTAAAAGGACTTGCGCTTTGGGGTTCAGCTACAACATTGGGCACATAACCAGCTTGTAATTTCCCTGCAACTAAAGGTGTAAGAAATTTAGTGTCGGTACTTGAACTAACAATAACTACCGTAGCATTTTCCTGTGCCACTGCTTGGCAAATGCTGTTGGCGTATGCCTTTGCATTGAATGTTGTTAAACTTTCGTTGTTTACATTTAATACTTTTGAAACACCGTAGTTGGCTAAACTTTCGTTTTCAGTGGCATTAAATGAAATTGCAGTTACTGTGGTGCCTAGTTGTTGTGCCACCGCATAGGCGTAAGAGGCTACTTCAAAGGCGTTTTTTTTGAATTTTCCGTTTTCTGATTCGGTATATACTAATATTGACATTGTTTTTTGTTTTTAAATCTCCTAAATGCTTCTGCGAAACAGCTGCTAAGGAATAGTTTCTAAATTTAGATGACTTTAGCTTCGTTGTGAAGTAGATTAACCAAATCATCTACATTATCAACCAGTTTTACGGCGCCTTTTGCTGCGGGTTTTTCAAATTTCACTTCTTGTGTTGCAGCAGGGGCGGTAGTAGGCTCAACTACGGTGAGTGTCTTTTTTCGAGCCATCATAATACCTCTCATATTGGGTATTCGTAGGTCGCTTTCTTCAACAAGTCCTTTTTGTCCACCAATAATTAGAGGTAAACTTGTTGTTATTTTTTCTTTACCGCCATCAATTTCACGTAAAGCAGTGGCAGTAGTGCCTTCAACCTCAAGATTGATGCAGGTGTTTACAAAATTCATGTCTACTAATGCTGCTAAAATGCCAGGTACCATGCCGCCATTGTAGTCGATAGACTCTCTTCCTGCTATAACGAGGTCGTAGCTTCCATTTTTAACCACTTCAGCCAATTGCTGTGCAACAAAAAAGCCATCTGTAGGGGTTGCGTTAACTCTAATGGCTTCATCGGCGCCAATTGCAAGGGCTTTTCGTATGGTAGGTTCTGTTGTGGCGTCGCCAACGGTGGCTACGTGTACAGTTGCTCCTTGTTTCTCTTTAAACCACATTGCGCGGGTTAAGCCAAATTCATCATTTGGGTTTATTACAAATTGAACCCCATTGGTGTCAAACTTGGTGTCACCATCGGTGAAGTTTATTTTCGATGTAGTGTCGGGTACGTTGCTTATGCAAACTAATATTTTCATAGATAAAAGTCTTTAAAATGACAGGGCTAAGATACATATTAATTTCCTAATTTACTATGCATGCATAGTAAATTTTTGCAAATTTTAAGAAGTGTCTTTTCTATTCTTTGCAAACCTAACAGATCAAATTTGCTGGGAATATATGGTGATAGCGGGGTTAATTTTATTTTTTTAGTACCGTAATCAAGTTTTATTATGCATTTAAAGGCGTTTTTTGTGGTATGGGATTGTTTTTACAGAGGTGCTGGGCGCCCGCTTTGAAACGGCTACATATGCTGCTTGAGTGTTTTTGACCATACACCATCCATGTGAAACGGTAAGGGGTGTATAGTGTGGTTTGTTTTGCGAAAGCTGAAGAATACCTGTTTAAGTTTCTCGATTTACTAAATTTTTAAGACTTCACTGATAACGGAAAAAAGAAGGAACGAAAACTCCGTTTTTAAAGTGATAGCGGTATAAATGGCTTTTTAAATTTTGTGTTTATTAGAAATGATTTGTGTTATTCTGATGAAAGTGAGGGAAATTCACAATTTTTTTGATTTATGGCAAGGGTTTTTTGGGATATATTTTCATATTTTTGCTTGCATTTTTAGCGTAACAAACTATATATATGAAAACATTACAATTCAGGGAAGCCATATGTGAGGCGATGTCAGAAGAAATGAGAAAGGATGAGTCAATCTACTTGATGGGTGAGGAGGTTGCCGAATATAACGGTGCCTACAAAGCTTCAAAAGGTATGCTTGATGAGTTTGGCCCTAAAAGGGTTATTGATACGCCAATTTCTGAGTTAGGTTTTGCTGGTATTGGTGTGGGGTCAACAATGACAGGTAACCGACCTATTATTGAATTTATGACTTTTAATTTTGCACTAGTAGGTATTGATCAAATTATCAATAATGCAGCAAAAATCCGCCAAATGTCTGGTGGTCAGTTTCCATGTCCTATTGTTTTTAGGGGACCTACAGGTTCAGCAGGTCAATTAGCAGCTACACACTCTCAAGCTTTTGAAAGTTGGTATGCGAATTGTCCGGGTTTAAAAGTTGTTGTGCCTTCAAACCCTGCTGATGCAAAAGGGTTGTTGAAATCAGCAATTCGCGATAATGACCCTGTGATTTTTATGGAGTCTGAACAAATGTATGGCGATAAGGGTGAAGTTCCTGAAGGCGATTATATTGTGCCTCTAGGGGTGGCAGATGTTCGTAGAGCAGGTACTGATGTTACTATTGTTTCTTTTGGAAAAATAATAAAGGAGGCTGATAAAGCTGCCGATCAATTGGCAAAAGAAGGTATTAGCTGTGAGATAATTGATTTGCGTACCGTAAAACCTATGGATTATGAAGCAATTTTAACCTCTGTAAAAAAGACAAATAGATTGGTGATTTTAGAAGAAGCTTGGCCTTTTGGTAATGTGGCTACAGAAATTACCTTTCACGTACAGGCACATGCTTTTGATTATTTAGATGCGCCAATTCAAAAAATAAATACTGCAGATACGCCTGCTCCGTATTCACCTGTTTTATTAGCAGAGTGGTTACCAAATCATGAAGATGTGGTTGCGGCAGTAAAAAAGGTACTGTATAAATAAGCGATCAATTATAGTAAATTCGCATTTGCTTCGTTGTAGTTACTACGACGAAGCATTTTTTTTGTTGGTACGTTTTTTGATAAAATCACTGAAATAATTGAACTTATTATATGAAAAACTTTCTTTTTTGTTTTCTTTTTCTTTTAACGTCTGTTGTTGTTGGGCAAACCAAAGTTGGTGGTGTTGTTGTTGATGAACAAGGCGATCCTGTGGCTTTTGCTAATGTGCTTTTTAAAAACTCTATTGAAGGTACAATTTCTAACGATAATGGCGTTTTTTATTTAGAATCAGACACTACGCATGATACTTTGGTGGTTTCTTTTATTGGTTACGAGAGTAAAGAAATAGTCTTGACTTCAAAAGTAACCTATAAGATGAAAATTGTTATGACTGAGAGCACTGAGCAACTTGATGAGGTAGTGCTTATTTCAGGAAAACAATCAAAAAAAAATAACCCTGCAGTTGATATTTTACGAAAGATTTGGGCTAAAAAACGTGTGAATGGCTTACGTAAATTTGATCAATATGCTTTTGATAAATATGAAAAGGTAGAGTTTGATTTAAATACTATTGACAGTACGCTTATAAAAAGTAAAATTTTTAAGGGACTTGAGTTTGTTTTTCAAGATTTAGATACGTCTCGTATTACAGGAAAAACCTATTTGCCTATATTTTTAAATGAGACTTTTTCAAATGTTTATGGAGATAATTTATTAAACGAAGAAAAAGAGAAAATTTTAGGGAATAAAAATTCTGGTTTCGATAATAACCAGGCTATTATTGCCTTTATAGCAGATTTGTACCAAGAGTATGATATTTATGATAATTATTTAAAATTCTTTGACAAGAGTTTTACGAGTCCGCTTTCAAGGACAGGAATAGATACCTATAATTATGCTTTACGTGATAGTGCTTTTATTGATAATAAGTGGTGCTATAACATTGTGTATTATCCTAGGCGTAAAAATGAATTAACCTTTAAGGGTGATTTTTGGGTAAATGACTCTACCTATGCCATTAAAAATATCAATTTAGAAGTTACCAAAAGCGCAAATATAAATTGGGTTAAGGAAATTTATATTGAACAAGATTTTGAAGTTGTTAATGATTCGGTTTTTTTGTTAAAGCGTGATTATATGCTCAGTGATTTTAGTTTCAACAAAAAAGAGAAATCACGAGGGTTGTATGGAAAGCGAACAACGGTATTTGATCACTATAAGTTTAACGAAGTCAAGCCTAAAAACTTTTACAAGGCAGATAAGAATCCGTTTGATCCTAAGGCAGTTGTTAAGGATGACGAGTTTTGGGTGGCCAACAGACTTGAAGGCCTTAATAAAGATGAGTCTGGGGTCTACAAATTATTAGACACCTTAAAGACCGTTCCTAAATTTAAATCATACTATAACTTGGTAAGTATTTTAGGTTCTGGTTATGTTGAAATTGATAAATGGAATATTGATATTGGGTCTGTTTATGATTTTTTTGGATATAATGAAGCAGAAGGAGCCCGTATACGTATGGGGGCAAGAACTTATTTTGGTGAAAATGACCCATGGCGTTTAGAGGGGTATCTTGCATACGGTTTTGCCGATCAGGTGGTGAAAACTGGTATCTCAGGAAAGTTCTTATTGGATAAAAGAAATAGGCTGATTGTTTCAGGTGGAAATCGGAGGGATATTGAACAGTTGGGTGTGAGCCTTACCGCTACAAATGATGTTTTGGGGCGTAGTATTGCATCATCATCTTTAGTAACCGTAGGGGCTAATAATAGGCTTACGAAAATTAATTTGAGCGCATTAAATGTTGAAATAGAGCCTGTGACTAATTTTAGAATTGGGGTCGGTAGCACTTTTCGTACCTTGAGTTCTGCTTTGCCTAATGATTTTAGTTTAGATTATGTAGATGCTGATTCACCTACCGGAATAGCATCAGAAATACGTCAGTTTGATGTGAATGCCTTATTGATTTACACGCCAGGTAAAAGAACTATTGGATATGGTGTAGAGCGTAGAGATATCAATGATAATTATAGTACGTTGTTATTGAAGTATACACAAGGCTTAAAAGGACCGCTGAATAGTGATTTTGATTACCGTAGAATTCAATTTTCATATGGGCAGCCATGGCAAATAGGAGGTTTTGGAAGGCTGTTTAGTACCTTAGAGATTGGAAAAACCTTTGGTGAGATACCGCTAGGATTACTTAGCGTAGTACCTGGTAATCAAACTTTTTTCTCTAATTATGGGACATTTCCAAATCTAGATTTTTATGAATTTGTAACCGATACCTATGCGTCGTTGCACTTGCAGCATAATTTTAATGGACGACTTTTTTCGCGTATTCCTGTGATTCGTAAATGGAATTTGAGAGAATTAATAGCCTTGCGTGGTGTGTGGGGACAGCTTTCAGATGAGAATATTGCATTGAGTGCTCCTGCAACTGTAAATACGCCATTGCAAGCCCCTTCAGATAAGATATACTACGAATATTCATTCGGTATTGGAAATATATTTAAAATACTACGTATCGATTTCAATTTTAGAGGCAATTATCTCGATAGACCTAATGCCAGACCCTTTAGTATTACGGGTACTTTTGGGTTTAATTTTTAGGTTTATGGTTCGTGTATTTGATGGTATATCAAAACCTAATGAGCTGTCTAAGTATATGGCGTAGGAACTTAAGCCACAGGAAAATATGTTCTTCTTGTAAAAAATGAGATATACGTCAGTATCATTTATGAAAAATAGGACTGTTTGTAGCTTTTATAGCTATATGTTTAAAATGTAGTTTTTTACAGTTAACAATTCTTCAAATTATATATTTCAAGTACCTTTGCAGTTCAAAAAAAATATAATGAGTAAACAGAAAAATATAACTTTCGACGTGTTAATTGAAATTCCTAAGGGAAGTAGGAATAAATACGAATATGATTTTACATTGCATAAGATTCGGTTTGATCGTATGTTGTTTTCTTCAATGATGTACCCAGGTGATTATGGTTTTATTCCTGAAACTTTAGCTCTAGATAAAGATCCTTTAGATGTTTTGGTGATGGGAGCTGAACCCACCTATCCAATGGTAGTAATGGAAGTAAAACCAATAGGTGTTTTTCATATGGCTGATGAAAAGGGGCCTGATGAAAAAATTATTTGTGTACCAGTTAGTGATCCTATTTGGAATAACTATAATGATATTAGCGATTTAAACCCGCACAGGCAAAAAGAGATTGAGCATTTCTTTCAGGTTTATAAAGACTTAGAAAAGAAAAAAGTAGACGTAGGAGGCTGGGGTAATGCAGAGGAAGCGCGAAAAATATATCACGAATGTGTTAAGCGTTATGACGATAGTGATCATAAAAAGAAGCGCACTTTTACTATTTAAAGGATTTTTAAGAGAAATTAATATTTTAAAAAGCTGTTTTTGTTCGCAAAAACAGCTTTTTTTATTCTGTTTGATTTTAGTACATTAGCTTTCGTTAAAAAAATAACTAAAAACAACTGAACAAAATGGAATTAGTAATTCAATTTTTACCTGTATTTGGAGTCTTAGCACTACTTTTTGTGTTTGTGAAAAACATGTGGGTTTCAAAACAGGAGGTGGGCGATGCCAAAATGGCAAGAATAGCCAAAAACATTTCTGATGGTGCGATGTCTTTTTTAAAGGCCGAGTACAAAATTCTTTCAATTTTTGTAATAGCCGTTGCTATTCTTCTTTTCTTTAAAGGGAGTAATGAAGTAGGGTCAAATGGTATGGTAGCGGTGTCTTTCATCGTAGGTGCCATATGTTCTGCTTTGGCGGGCTTTATTGGAATGAAAGTAGCTACAAAAGCAAACGTTAGAACAACGCAAGCAGCAAGAACATCTTTAGGTAAGGCACTAGAAGTTGCCTTTGCAGGTGGTGCAGTAATGGGCTTGGGTGTTGTTGGTTTGGGTGTTTTGGGGCTTAGTGGTCTTTTTATTATCTACCAAGCCATATGGCCTGGTGCCGATAACTTAGGTTTGGTGCTTAATGTGTTGTCTGGCTTTTCGTTAGGAGCGTCTTCAATTGCGCTTTTTGCTAGAGTTGGTGGTGGTATTTATACCAAAGCTGCCGATGTTGGTGCAGATTTAGTAGGTAAGGTTGAAGCTGGTATTCCAGAAGACCACCCTTTAAACCCGGCTACTATTGCCGATAATGTTGGTGATAATGTAGGTGATGTTGCTGGTATGGGTGCCGATTTGTTTGAGTCTTATGTAGGTTCTATTATTGGTACTATGGTGTTGGGGGCTTTTATTATTACACCTGATTTTGCTGGTTTAGGAGCAGTGTATCTTCCGTTGGTATTGGCTGCGGTAGGTATTATAATGTCTATTATAGGTACTTTCTTTGTAAAAGTAAAAGATGGTGGAAACCCACAAACAGCATTGAATATTGGTGAGTTTGGTTCTGCTGGTCTTATGGTAGTGGCTTCTTACTTTATTATTAATGCTTTAATTCCTGAAACTGTAGCAGGTTTGCCAAGTGGTGCTATGGGTATTTTCTGGGCAACGTTAGCGGGTCTTGTAGCTGGTTTAGGTGTTGGTAAGATTACAGAATATTATACAGGTACAGGTACAAAACCGGTAAATTCTATTGTAAAGCAATCAGAAACTGGTGCTGCAACTAATATTATTGCTGGTTTGGGTGTGGGTATGATGTCTACCATGATTCCTATCTTATTAATTGCTGCTGCCATTTTAGTATCGCATCATTTTGCTGGTCTTTATGGTATTGCAATTGCTGCCGTAGGTATGTTGGCAAATACAGGTATTCAGTTGGCTGTTGATGCTTACGGGCCTATTTCTGATAACGCTGGTGGTATTGCTGAAATGGCAGAATTGCCAAGTGAAGTTCGTGAACGTACTGATAAATTGGATGCTGTTGGTAATACAACTGCTGCTATTGGTAAAGGTTTTGCTATTGCTTCAGCGGCTTTAACGGCGTTGGCGTTGTTTTCTGCTTTTATGAAGGTAGCCAAAGTAGATTCTATTGATGTGTCTCAGCCTAAAATTATGGCAGGTCTTTTAGTAGGAGGGATGCTTCCTTTTGTATTCTCTGCCTTGTCAATGAATGCGGTAGGACGTGCTGCAATGGCAATGATTGAAGAGGTAAGACGTCAGTTTAGAGATATTCCGCAATTAAAAGCGGCATTAGAGGTAATGAGAGCTGTTGATTCTGATATGTCTAAAGCGACTAAAGAACAACGCGCTATTTTTGATGCTGCCGATGGGTATGCTGAATATGATAAGTGTGTAGATATTTCTACCAAAGCTTCTATTAAAGAAATGGTATTGCCAGGTCTTTTGGCTATCGTAGTTCCTGTAGCTGTTGGTTTCCTTGGAGGGGCTGAAATGTTAGGTGGACTTTTGGCAGGGGTTACTACCTGTGGTGTTCTTATGGCCATTTTTCAATCAAACGCTGGTGGTGCTTGGGATAATGCTAAGAAAATGATAGAATCAGATGGTCGTAAAGGTTCTGATGCGCACAAGGCTGCTGTTGTGGGTGATACGGTAGGTGATCCATTTAAAGACACTTCTGGGCCATCATTAAACATCTTGTTGAAATTGATGTCTGTGGTTGCTTTGGTAATTGCGCCAAGTTTGGTGAGTATTTCACCAAGTGATAGCGTGAGTATTATAAAAGAAGATGGTACTACTATTGCTATTACGGAAGACGGTATGAAAGAAGTGCGTGAAGTAGAGAAAGAATTTCGTGTTGAAATGAGTAATACCGCTGATGGTTCTTTTAAAGCACTTGTTACGGCTGTTTTTGTTGAAAACGGAAGTAAAAAAGAAGAAGTAAAAGAGTTTGTAGGTGCTACCAAAATGGCAGTAGAGGCTATGGTAGAGGCTTATAAAAATGCATCGGTTGTAATGAAATAGTTTTCGTATAAATAATTGCATGTAAAAGTGCGCTTTGGGTAGTTGTCCAAAGCGCACTTTTTTATGCGAATTACTGGTGTTTTTCGTTTAGGGCATATGTTGATGCCAATAATACAGCATTAACCTGCTTAAAATTTTCATCCTTCAAAAGGAAGTGTTCTATTCTTTGGATAAAAATCACGATGCTTCTCCTGTGTATTGTATATGGTAGTTTCACTTTTTTATAGTCAAAAACCATGCAGATAGGGGAGATTTGCATTGTGCATTGTAATATCAATATACTACAGTATAAAAAAAGCCATTTGCGAAAATTCACAAATGGCTTTTTAGTTTGTATCGCTAATGCGCTACTACATCATTCCAGGCATTCCGCCACCGCCCATTGGTGGAGCTGCAGGAGTATCTTCTTTAATGTCAGTTAAAGCACATTCTGTAGTTAAGATCATACCAGCAACTGAGGCTGCATTTTCTAAGGCTACACGTGTTACTTTCTTAGGATCGATAATACCAGCTTTAAGCATTTCTACATATTGCTCAGATTTAGCATCATAACCATAATCAGCTTTACCTTCCATGATTTTAGCAACTACAACAGAACCTTCACCACCAGCATTTTCTACGATAGTACGTAATGGAGATTCAATAGCTCTGGCTACAATTTGTAATCCAGTTTCTTCGTCTGCATTTTCAACTTTTACATCAGAAAGAACAGTTTTGGCTCGTACTAAGGCAACGCCTCCACCTGCTACAATGCCTTCTTCAACAGCAGCTCTTGTTGCATGTAAAGCATCATCAACACGGTCTTTTTTCTCCTTCATTTCAACTTCAGAAGCAGCACCAACATAAAGTACCGCAACACCACCAGCTAATTTAGCTAAACGTTCTTGTAGTTTTTCTTTGTCGTAATCAGAAGTAGTCGTTTCAATTTGAGATTTAATTTGACCTACTCTGCTTTTAATGTCTTTAGCAACACCACCACCATTTACGATAGTTGTATTGTCTTTATCAATTGTGATTTTTTCACATGTACCTAACATTTCTAAGGTAGTGTTCTCAAGTGAGTAACCTCTTTCTTCAGAAATAACAGTACCGCCAGTTAAGATAGCGATATCTTCTAGCATAGCTTTTCTTCGGTCTCCAAATCCTGGTGCTTTTACAGCAGCAATTTTTAAAGAACCTCTCAATTTGTTTACAACTAAAGTAGCTAAAGCTTCACCGTCAACATCTTCAGCGATAATTAATAATGGCTTTCCTGATTGAGCAACAGGCTCTAAAACAGGTAGTAAATCTTTCATTGAAGATATTTTCTTGTCAAACAACAAGATGTAAGGACTTTCTAAATCAGAAGTCATCTTCTCAGAATCGGTTACGAAGTAAGGTGATAAATAACCTCTGTCAAATTGCATACCTTCTACAACGTCAACATAGGTATCAGTACCTTTTGCTTCTTCAACAGTAATTACACCTTCTTTACCAACTTTTCCGAAAGCTTGTGCAATTAAATCGCCAATAGTTTCATCATTGTTTGCTGAAATGGCAGCTACTTGCTTTATTTTTTCAGAAGAGTCACCTACTTTTTTACTTTGTTTTGCTAAATTTTCTACGATAGCTTCAACGGCTTTGTCAATACCTCTTTTTAAATCCATTGGATTTGCACCAGCAGCAACATTTTTCAATCCTTCTTTTACGATTGATTGTGCTAAAACTGTAGCGGTAGTTGTACCATCACCAGCTAAATCATTGGTTTTAGAGGCAACCTCTTTTACCATTTGAGCTCCCATGTTTTCTAATGGGTCAGCTAATTCAATTTCTTTTGCAACAGTAACACCATCTTTGGTCACCTGTGGTGCTCCAAATGATTTGCTAATGATTACGTTTCTACCTTTTGGGCCTAAGGTTACTTTTACCGCATTGGCTAAGGCATCAACACCTCTTCGTAAGCCATCACGTGCATCAATATCAAATTTTATATCTTTTGCCATAATTGATTGAAATTTTATTTTTCGCTCCCTCTTCGGTGAGCGTCTGTTTTAATAAGCGTTTTTGTGTGTAAATATCTGCCGTAGCAGAAAAAAGGTATTAGATAATTGCTAAGATGTCACTTTCGCGCATCATTAAGTAATCAGTACCTTCTAATTTTAGCTCTGTACCAGCATATTTTCCGTAAAGAACGGTGTCACCTACATTTACAGTTACTTTTTCATCTTTGGTGCCAGGACCTACGGCTACTACTTTACCTTTTTGAGGTTTTTCTTTTGCGGTGTCTGGAATGTATATGCCAGATGCAGTTTTTGTTTCAGCTGCCATAGGCTCGATAAGAACTCTATCTGCCAATGGTTTAATGCTAACTTTACTCATAGTATTTCAGTTTTTAAAATTGATTTAAATATAACTTCCTTCTAATGGGCAGAAATTGTGCCATTAGGTAGAAACTGACATTTTGTAAAACAAAAATGCCAGCTTGTCATTAAGCTGGCATTTTATGCTATTTTTTTTATGTAGTTCTACTCGGTATCTGGAGGAGTAGTGCTGTCTGTGGCAGGTGCTGGTAAATCAGCTTCAACAGGGTCACCCGGTAAAGTGTTTTCTATTTCATCGCCGTTTAACAGCTTTGAATCTCCATTGCCAAAACTTCCTTTAAGTGCAATGTTTGAAGCCAAAATTAGTACCACCAACACTGCTGCTAATGTCCATGTGCTTTTGTCTAAAAAGTCTCCTGTTTTTTTAACGCCTCCAATCACTTGATTGCCGCCACCGCCAAATGAAGAAGATAATCCTCCGCCTTTTGGGTTTTGAACCATTACCACCAACATTAATAGTAAGCATACAATGATGATAAGAATTAAAAATATTGAAAATGTATTCATCGTTACTAGGTGTTTTCTTGTTGTATTTTTTCTACCGATTTTATTCGGTCTGCAAAGAAACCACTTTTTTCTGGATATTTCAAACTTAAAATCCGATAGGCTTGTATGGCTTTTTTATACTTTTTTTGTTCTAGGTATACCTTTGCCAAAGTCTCGGTCATCAACTCTTTAGCGTCAAACTTTGATGCTTGTTTAGTTTCTATTTTTGTTGCTGGGTTTTCTTTAGGAATTATTTTGGGGCTTTCAGCAATAAATTTGTCGATAAGGTCAAATTTTTTCTGTTTTAGCACTTGCTTTTCTAGCTTAAAATCGGCCTTTGGGTTATCAACGGTTTTGTTGTCAGTGTCGCGTTGAATGGTTTTTTTGGTGGCATGCTGAAGCCATTCTGTAAAGGAGTGCTTTTCTTGTTTTGTAAACGGTAGTGGCTTTCCTATTTCGAGTTGCTTTTCACTTTCGCTAGTTGTTTTCTCTGTTTTTTGCGACCCTTGTTTTGCAGCTGAGTTTTCTTTTAAATTAGATGCTTTAAATAAATTGGGGTCTAAAATATGTGCTGCATCAATACTATTTTGAGGTAAGGGTTTGTCTGCTGATTCTTGTACAATAGTGATTTCTTCTTTTTGTGGAGGTACTATTTCTTCAAGATTGTTAATTACTGTTTCCTCTAAAGTTGTTGTTTTTCCTGAGATGGAATTCGCTATTTTATTTTGTAAAAAATCTTCTGAAGTGATGAAATCAAATAAAATATCTCTATCAGTGGTATACGCTGCTGTAATTTTTAGCGCATTATTGTATTTAAAGCTATTTAGGTTTTTTAGGCCTTTTAAATGCACAGCTCTTGCAGCCTGAAAATATGGAAATTCAGTAAGTATATCTTCTAGTTGCGTGGTTTGCTCCAAGGTGGTTGTTTCGTTGGGGTTTTGCAGAAGATATGTAAAGTCTGTTACGTTCATGGTATAAAAAAGTGCTACGTACTTGGTGTTTGGTGCAAAGTAATGCGTATTAGCTGCAAAGTAATAATTATTTTTTTCTTTTTTTCTTTTCCTGTGCTACCAAGTAGCAAGTGAGGCGTTAAAAATATCTTGGGTAATACGTTCAAAAATTACCTCATGAGCTTCTGATTTTACAGCTGATAGCTGAGTGGTGGCCGGAAAATCATAGAAAAAGGAGAAACGTTGCTCAAAATCTGCATCTGCTTTGGTGTTGTTGGTAAAACGTACTTGAACGGCTATGGTTAGTCTGTTTTGAGCTGCTGTTTGCGTTGCAGTTGGGCTTACGGGATTAATGCTGTATTCAATAATTTCACCTTCATAATATAGGTCGTAATTAGTGTCATTTGCTAAGTTTAAGCTTGGGAGGCTTAAAATTTCATCTTGAAGGCTTTGGGTAAAAAGAGAAGCCGCTTTAGGTTCAAATGTGCTATTTGACTTTTTTTCGGCGTAGTTTTTAAACCGATTTATTTTTACAGTTTTTGCTGTGTTAGGAGTGGCGCCTGTAAAATTGTATGTTCCTTTAGTGCCGCATGCTTGGAAGAGAAAAAATAGCAGTATAACAAAGACACCGCTAGAGAATAGGCTTAACTTTTTTGTGTTTTTGAAGCTTACCAATCTGCAAGTGAGGCGTTAAAAATGTCTTGGGTAATACGCTCAAAAATAATTTCATGGGCTTCAGATTTTACTGCCGATAACTGCGAGGCAGCAGGAAAATCATAGAAAAAAGAAAAACGTTGTTCAAAATCTGCATCTTCTTTGGTATTGTTGGTAAAACGTACTTGTACGGCTACAGATAGTCTGTTTTGAGCAGCTGTTTGCTGCGCTGTTGCGCTCATAGGCGTTACGCGGTATTCAACAATTTCGCCCTCGTAAAGTAAATCATACTTACCGTTGTTTACCAAGTCTAAGCTGGTTTGGTTTTGAATTCTATCTTGCAGGGCAAGCGTAAAGTCTCTATCCATGCCAGGTTCAAAGGTAGAACCCGGACTTTGTGAGGCATAGTTTTGAAAATAATTTACTTGAAAGGTTTTGGCATCACCCACATTACCTCCTGTGAAATTATAAATACCACATGAACTGAGTGAAACACATACTAAGAGAATGTAAATTTTATTTTTTATCGAATTCACGAGAATAGTATTTTAGGTTTTACCCCGTTTATGCGCTAGTAAATCTATTACGACTTAAAATCACATCAAAATAAAACGCTTTATTTTATTTGGCGTTTAAGTTTGATAACGGAGTTGTAATGCATAAAACGGGTTTAAAGTAAAGTCAATAATGCGAAAAGAACAAGTATTTGGCTACGCTTAACAATAGTTTAGTAAAAAAAAACAATGCTAACTGTTTCTTAGGGTCTTTACAAATCGTATTGTTTAATTTTTCGGTATAAAGTGCGCTCAGAAATACCTAGTTCTGATGCTGCGGCTTTTCTTTTGCCATGGTTTCTTTCTAATGATTTTTTTATGAGTTCTATTTCTTTGTCTTGTAAAGATAAAGTTTCTTCTTCTTCAATTTCTTCGGCAAAATGATATTTGTCTTCCTGAATAGGAGGACGAACTATAGGCTCAATATGAGTTTCTGGTAGTTGTAGTACTTCTGTTGAGCTTGTTTCTTCCTCTTCAATTTGCTCACCGTTAGAGCCGTATATTTTTCGAATCAAATTTTCATTTTCTTCTTGTACTTTTTCAGTGTCATTATTTTTAAGTAGCTCTAAGGTAAGTTTTTTTAAATCGTTTAAATCTCCCTTCATGTCAAAAAGAACCTTGTATAGTATCTCTCTTTCATTACTGAAATCACCTTCTTTTTTATCACCTTCTACTACAGCAGGTAAATTGGAGGTATGGGCATTAGGTAAATAACCATTTAAGGTGAAAGCAGAAATATTTCTTTTTTCTTCAAGTACAGATATTTGCTCAGCAATGTTTCTGAGTTGTCTAATGTTTCCTGGCCAGCGGTATTTTAATAAAAGGTGAACCGCATCATCTTCAAGGCGAATAGTGGGCATTTTGTATTTCTGACCAAAATCTGAAGCGAATTTGCGGAATAGTAAGTGAATGTCATCTTTTCGCTCTCGTAAGGGTGGAATTTGTATTTCGACCGTGCTTAAACGATAATAGAGATCTTCACGAAATTTTTCCTTTTTTATGGCTTCAAACATATTAACGTTGGTGGCGGCAACAATACGTACGTCGGTTTTTTGCACCTGAGAGGAACCTACTTTTAGAAATTCACCATTTTCTAAAACGCGCAATAACCTTACTTGTGTGGTTAGGGGTAATTCACCTACTTCATCCAAGAAAATGGTGCCACCATCGGCAACTTCAAAATAACCGCTTCTGGTAGCGGTCGCTCCTGTAAAGGCGCCTTTTTCATGCCCAAAAAGCTCACTGTCAATAGTGCCTTCGGGTATGGCGCCACAGTTGACGGCAATATATTTGGCGTGCTTTCTGTGTGAAAGAGAATGAATGATTTTGGGAATAGACTCTTTTCCAACGCCACTTTCACCAGTTACTAAAACCGAGATGTCTGTGGGGGCTACCTGTATGGCTTTTTCAATAGCACGATTCAATTTTGGATCGTTGCCAATAATTTCAAAACGCTGTTTTGTTGATTGAATACTTTCCATATCTTTTTATTTCTTACGATACCCTACAGCGGTGCCAATAAGGGTTGCTGAGGTACATTCGTTTATTTTTACCATTACAAAATCACCGACATTATACTGCTCTTTAGGAAAAACTACAACGGTATTTTGTGAATTTCTTCCCATCCAATGCGCATCAGATTTTTTTGATGTTCCTTCAATGAGTACTTCTTCGGTATTTCCTACATGTGCCGATGTTCTGTACTTGCAGTGTTCTCGTTGTAAGGCAATGATTTCTGCAAGACGCCGCTGTTTTACTGCCATAGGAACATCGTCTTTTAACTTCCTTGCTGCCATGGTGCCGGGGCGTTCAGAATACAAATACATATAACCAAAATCATACTTCACGTATGCTAAAGCGGCCAATGTGGCTTGGTGATCTTCTTCTGTTTCTGTAGGGAAACCCGAAATCATATCTTGTGAAATGGCACAATTAGGAAGTATTTTGCGAATATTATCAATCAATTCAAAATACTCTTCTATGGTGTGTAAGCGATTCATTTCTTTTAAAATACGATTGCTTCCACTCTGTACTGGCAGGTGTATATGGTTACAGATATTGTCATATTTTGCCATGGTTTTAATGACGTCTAGCGTCATATCTTGCGGATTCGAGGTTGAAAAACGAATACGCATTTCAGGCTGTGCTTTGGCAACCATTTCTAAAAGGCTTGAAAAATCTACAGCTGTTGCTTTTTGCATATCAGTGGCTTTTATGAAGTCTTTTTTCAATCCACCGCCATACCAAAGATAACTGTCTACATTCTGCCCTAAGAGGGTGATTTCTTTATATCCTTGCTCCCATAAATTGGCAACTTCTTCTAAAATAGATTGCGGATTACGACTCCGCTCTCGACCACGAGTAAAAGGTACTACGCAAAAGGTACACATGTTGTCACAGCCTCTGGTAATAGAAACCAAAGCGCTCACTCCATTGGTTTGCAGTCTGATAGGAGCTATATCTGCATAGGTTTCTTCTTTTGAGAGTACTACGTTTACCGCATCTCTACCAGCATCAACTTCTTGAATAAGGTTAGGTAGGTCTTTGTAGGCATCGGGGCCAACAACCATATCTACAATTTTTTCTTCCTCTAGTAGTTTGCTTTTCAGGCGCTCGGCCATGCAGCCAAGAACACCAACTTTTAAATGAGGTCTATGCTTTTTTATGGCATTAAATTTCTCTAAACGCTTGCGAACCGTTAATTCTGCTTTTTCTCGAATGGAGCAGGTGTTTACCAAAACCAAATCTGCATCCTCTAAATTTTGGGTGGTGTTAAAACCCTCATTTGCTAAAATAGAGGCAACAATTTCGCTATCAGAGAAATTCATCGCACAGCCATAACTTTCAAGATATAGCTTTCGAGAGTTTGTTGTTTTTGTTGTTTGGGATAAAGGTGTTCCCTGAATCGATTCGTCAATTGTTTTTTCCATGTAAAGGCAATATATGCTGTAAAAAGGGAAGCAAAGATAGGGCTAAATGCAGTTTTATGACAAATTGACAGGTATAATTTTATCCTAAAATGACGCAACGTATTTGATTTAATCACATCTGTACTATAACAGATGACGTATATGTTGCTTTAATCGTGGTTTAATTGAGTGTTTATTTTGAAGCTGAATGTAAATCACTAGAAGTAGGGTTATTGCGTTAAAAGTTGTTCATTGTATAACAGTTAATTTTACAAGGCTTATGAGAAAAACAGCAATACTTTTAGCAATGTTTATAGCTTGTTTGTCCTGCGATTTTGATGAGCAAGTGGCGCCTGATATTATGCAAACCTATCATGTGGCGGTGCCTTTAAAAACCGATCTTGTTAATTTTAAAAGAGAAGCTTTTGGAGTTTTTGACGCTAGACCCATAGTTGAATCAGGAAAAATATATGCTTACAAAGATTATATTTTTGTAAATGATGTTGGTCGTGGATTTCATATTTTGGATAACAGTCAACCAGCGTCACCCAGAAATATTGGTTTTATTAAATTAGAAGGTAATCATGATATTTCAATAAAAAATGATCGGTTATTTGCTGATAGCTACGGAGACTTGGTGGTTATGGATATCTCAGATATTAATAACATCACCCTAGTTAGTCGATTAGCAAATGCTATTTATCAAGAGTTTTGGTGTACTGTGGCGTTTGATGTGCCAGCGATAGACCAAGAAATTGATGCTTGGGATTACAGCAATTTTAATGCAAGTGAAGAAGCTATTGTTGGTTGGGATGTGCAAGAAGTACGCATGATGCAATCAGAGTTTAATGAAACATACGGGGGTATTTATGAAACAGATGATATTGCTTTTGCAAATAGTGCTGAATCGGTACCTGATAATTCTGTTACGGGTCAAGGCGGTTCGTTTGCGCGCTTTAAAATTGTAGAAAATTATTTATACGCTGTTGAGCCTTGGAGTATTAATATTTTTGATATTTCTAATTTAGATGATCCGGAGGTTTTAGATGAAGTGTACCCTAATGGTAATATTGAGACTATTTTTAATCAAGGTGATATTTTATTTTTAGGCGGTACTCAGGGCATGTATATTTATGATATTTCTGATCCTGCAAAGCCAACTTTTGTTTCTGAGTTTAGGCACGGCAAGGCTTGCGATCCTGTTGTTGTTAGTGGTGATTATGCCTTTGTTACCCTGCGTAGCGGCAATGGTTGTGGAGGAACAGAAAATGGCTTGTATATTGTTGATGTTTCTGACTTAAGTAATCCTAGCTTAACAAAAACATATCCCATGGCTGAGCCATTTGGTTTGGGAGTTAAAGAAGAGAAGCTATTTATTTGTGATGGTTCTGCAGGACTGAAGGTGTATGATAAGACTAATGTTGAAGACCTCGTATTATTAAATCATTTTACAGATATTAATACCTATGACGTTATTCCCTTGGCGCATTCGTTGCTTATGATTGGAGATAAAGTACTGTATCAGTATGCGTATCTTGATGACGAAATACGCTTGTTGAGTACATTTGATTTGAATTAAATAACTCACAAACAGATGTAAGACACTTCATTTTTTTGGAGTGTTTTTTTGTGTAATCATATAAGGTATTGCTACAAATTAAAAAATTCAACTACTTTTGTGTCTCCAAAAATCAATGAATGGCTAAGAATTTAGTAATAGTAGAGTCACCTGCAAAGGCAAAAACAATAGAGAAGTTTTTAGGGAAAGATTTTAAGGTAGAGTCCAGTTTTGGGCATATTGCCGATTTACCCTCAAAAGAACTGGGTGTTGATGTTGAAAATGATTTCAAACCCAAATATATTGTTGATACCGATAAGAAAGCATTAGTAAAAAAACTTAAAGACCTTGCAAAAAAATCAGATGTTATATGGTTAGCAAGTGATGAAGACCGTGAGGGAGAAGCTATTTCATGGCATTTGTCTGAAACTTTGGGTCTTGAAAAAAATAAAACAAAACGTATTGTTTTTAACTCTATTACCAAATCGGCTATACAAAAAGCAATAGAAAACCCCAGAGAGATAAACTATAATTTGGTTAATGCTCAACAGGCAAGAAGGGTTTTAGATCGATTGGTGGGGTACCAACTATCGCCAGTACTTTGGAAAAAAATAAAGCCGGGGCTTTCTGCAGGTCGTGTGCAATCGGTAGCTGTTCGATTGATTGTTGAACGAGAAAGAGATATTGATGCCTTTACCCCAGAAGCTTCGTATAGGGTGTCGGCACAATTTAAAACGGTAGATGGTAATGTTTTTACTGCTAAATTGAACAAGACTTTTTCGTCAAAGGAAAAAGCAGAGGCTTTTTTAAAGCAAAATGTAGGAGCGAATTTTACTGTAGGCAGCCTTGATAAAAAACCAGCAAAAAAATCGCCATCAGCGCCCTTTACAACATCTACCTTACAGCAAGAAGCTTCGAGAAAATTATATTTTTCTGTAGGTAGAACCATGCAAGTAGCTCAGCGTTTGTATGAGGCAGGTTTGATAACCTACATGAGAACTGATAGTGTAAACTTATCAAGCGAGGCAATAAATGCAGCTAAAGATGCTATTATTACCAACTATGGTGAGGCGTACAGTAATGTTCGGAATTTTAAAGGAAAATCAAAAGGAGCTCAAGAAGCGCACGAAGCTATTCGCCCAACTGATATGATGCGGCAATCACCGTCACTAGAACGTGATCAGTCTAAATTGTATGAGTTAATTTGGAAGCGTACGATTGCCTCGCAAATGAGTGATGCGCAATTAGAACGCACCAATGTAAAGATAAAAGCCAATACACATGCCGAGGCATTTACAGCTAATGGAGAAGTTATCAAGTTTGATGGTTTTTTAAAGGTGTATATGGAAGGTACAGATGATGAAGATGCTAATGAAGAACAAGAAGGTATGTTGCCTGCTATGAATGTTCGCGATACCTTGCATAATATTTTTATAACGGCTACAGAGCGTTTTACCAGACCGCCTTATCGTTTTACAGAGGCGTCTTTGGTGAAAAAATTAGAAGAATTAGGTATTGGTAGACCGTCTACATATGCGCCAACAATTTCTACCATTCTTAACAGAGGTTATGTGGAAAAAGGCACTGTTGAAGGTACAGAGCGTAAATATGTGCAATTGGTTTTGGAGGCCGATGTTTTAAAAGAAAAGAATCTTACTGAAACCGTAGGCTCTGATAAAGGTAAAATGGTGCCTACTGATATAGGGATGATAGTCAATGATTTTTTGGTGAGCAATTTTGCAACTATTCTTGATTATAATTTTACTGCAAAAGTAGAAGAAGATTTTGATGAAATTGCCGAGGGTCAAAAGGACTGGCAAAAGGTAATGAACGCATTTTATAAAGATTTTCACCCAAATGTACTCGATGTTGAAGCAAATGCAGACCGTGCAAGTGGCGAACGAATCTTAGGTAAAGATCCAAAAACAGGAAAGCCTGTTTTGGTGCGTTTAGGTAGGTTTGGGCCTATGGTGCAAATTGGTAGTGCAGATGATGAAGAAAAACCCACTTTTGCAAGCCTATTGCCTGATCAATCTTTGAGTACTATTACCTTTGAAGAGGCGATGGAGCTATTTAAACTGCCAAGAAAATTGGGGGTTTACGAAGGAGAAGAGGTATTGGCTAATGTGGGACGTTTTGGGCCTTATGTAAAGTTTGGTGATAAATTTATCTCTATGGATAAAGGTGAAAGCGCCATGGAAATTGAATTAGATCGGGCTATTGAGTTAATAGTTGCTAAGCAAAAAGCGGATGCTCCTATTGCCAACTATGAAGGAAAAGATGTGGTGAAAGGAACAGGTCGTTTTGGTCCTTTTATCAAATGGGATGGTATGTTTATTAACGTAAACAAAAAATACGATTTTGATAATTTATCTCAGGCTGATATAGAGGAGCTTATTGAGGTGAAAAAGCAAAAGGAAATAGATAAGTTAATTCAAGAATGGCCAGAAGAAGGTATTCGTATTGAAAAGGCTAGATGGGGTAGGCACAATATCATTAAAGGTAAAATAAAGGTTGAGGTAGCCAAAACTGTTGATGCTACAAAAATATCGCTAGAGGAGGCTAAAACCTTGATAGAGAAGAAAACGCCTAAGAAAGCTACCCGTAAAAAGGCAGCAGCAAAACCTAAAGCGAAGCCCAAGGCAAAAAAGAAATAGTTTTTTATATACTGTGAGTAAGGCAGTTGATAAGAAATGAAAGGTACCTATATTACAGTTAAAAAAAATATAATATAGAAATACAAAGTTCCAGTTTAACATGTATTTTTATCCTGTTTACTATTGAATCAATATTTTAAGTAACCATATTATAAATGGCATTCGATTTTTTAAGCCCTGTTGAAGACAGGGTTTTGGCACATACCGAATTACTAACGCCCCAAGCCTTAGGAAAAAACATACGAAAACATACACAACGTGCTGGTTTTCCTGATTTGGATGGAGTTTCAATTGCTGTATTGGGGGTGAAAGAATCACGTAATGCTTTTGAGAAGAAATTTGAAAAGCTTGACGTGTCAGGAATACGTGTTGAATTGTACAAATTGCTTCTAGGTAATTGGAATTCTCCTATTGCCGATATTGGTGATATTGAAGAAGGTGAAACCGTGAACGACACCTATTTTTTGGTAAAGGATACCGTTGCAAATCTGCTAAAAAAGAATATCATTCCAATCATAATAGGGGCTACTCAAGATATTACCTATCCCGCATATCGGGCTTTTGATGGAATAAAAAATATGTTAAATCTTGTGGCTATTGATAGTCGGTTTGACTTTGGAATGGACGAGGAATTGATATCGTCAAATTCATATATGAGTAAAATCATCACCGATAAGCCTAATAATTTATTTAACTTTTCAAATATCGGATACCAGAGTTATTTCAATGCGCAGGAAGAAATTGATTTGATGGAGCGCTTGTTTTTTGACTCGTATCGCTTAGGAGATTTAATTTCAGATATAAAGATAGCAGAACCTATTTTGCGAAATGCACATATGGTAAGTTTAGATGTTCGCTCCATAAAAGCAAGTGAAATGGGGTATTCTGATAATTTTTCACCAAACGGTTTTACAGGAAGGGAAATTTGCGCCATAGCTCGCTATGCGGGTTTGAGTGACAATGTGAGCGTATTTGGCTTGTATGAAATGGAAAATGCTAACCAGTCAAACCAATTGTTAGCGCAAATTATTTGGTATTTTATAGAAGGCTATAATTTTAGAATAAAAGAATCGCCGTATGAGGAGTCTGATGCTTTTACGAAGTACATTGTCCCGACCGAAATTGGACAGTTGGTCTATTTTAAGAGTCATTTGAGCGAAAGATGGTGGGTTGAGGTACCATCGGTGTTCGATTCTAATACTAAACAGAGTTTAGCATCGTTATTACCTTGCACTGAAAAGGACTATTTGGAAGCTTGCGATCAGAACATTCCTGAAAGGTGGTTTAAGGCTCACAAAAAAGGCTTTAATTAATGTTTTTTTTTTACAGTATAAATACGTTTGATACAATAATTTGATTAAATCGTAGTTTTAGAGTGTAGAATAAATATGTGATTTAGAGTTTATAACCATAATCGAAAATCTAACCCAAAGTATGAAGAAGCTATTGTTGTTATCTATAGCATTTGTTTTTTTTCTCACAAGTTGTGGATCAAAATCAAAAGGAGAACTTGTCGGCGTGCAAGGCAAAAAATGGTACCCCGAAAAACCTTATGGAATGGAACTCATTCCAAGAGGTTCATTTATCATGGGTAAGGCAGAAGAAGATCAGGCCAAAGTACTCAACGCCCCTACAAAGACTGTAACCGTACGTTCATTTTATATGGATGATACGGAAATCACGAACAGCGAATACCGTCAATTCGTAGAGTGGGTAAAAGATTCTATAACTAGATTTGAATTGGCGAGGCTTGCCGATGAGTTAGGTTTAGGACCTGATGATGGAGGAATTGGCGAGTTTGCATTTAAAGATGCAGACACCACAAAGGCATCGGTATATGACAAGTATATGTTAGATAACTATGCTGGTATGGGAGAAACCGGCTTCGAAGGAAGAGCCTTAAATAAAGATGAAGATTTAATTTGGGATACTTCAGAATATCCTGATGAGTACTATACCGAGGTAATGGACTCGTTGTATATTCCTGAAGAGGAATCGTATAATGGTCAGCGCACTATTGATGTTACCAAATTGAAGTACAAATATAGCTGGATGGATATTGAAGCTGCTGCTCGTTCAAAAACGGGTAGAAGAAAAGATTTTATTCGCCATGAAGAACTCAATATTTATCCTGATACAACGGTATGGATTCGTGATTTTGAGTATTCATACAATGAACCAATGCACAACGATTATTTCTGGCATGATGCGTATGGAGATTATCCAGTAGTAGGTGTCTCATGGAAGCAAGCGCAAGCATTCTGTCATTGGAGAACCAAATTTAAGAATGACGATCAAAAGGCAAGAAACAAGCAATTTGTGAACAAATTTAGGTTGCCAACTGAAGCAGAGTGGGAGTATGCAGCCCGAGGAGGTATTGAAGGTGGTACGTATCCATGGGGTGGGCCATATGTGATAAGTGATACAGGTTGCTTTATGGCAAACTTTAAACCGCAACGTGGTGATTATGCTGCCGATCAAGCTTTGTATACTGTAGAAGCAAAATCATACGAACCCAATGACTTTAACCTGTACAATATGGCAGGTAACGTTTCTGAGTGGACGAATTCAAGCTACGATCCAAGTGCTTATGAGTATGTGTCAACGATGAACCCAAATGCGGGTGATCCTGATAACGCACGAAAAGTTATACGTGGTGGCTCGTGGAAAGATGTGGCTTACTTTTTACAGGTAAGTACAAGAGATTACGAATATGCTGATTCAGCACGTAGTTACATTGGCTTTAGAACTGTACAAGATTATTTAGGAGAAGAAGATTCTACCCAGTAAGAAGTACAGAATTAAAACCGGCATATAATAGATGTATGTTTTGTATATAAACCTACAGTCAAGTGTTGAAATTTAAATCGTTAGTTTTTAATGAAATGAATTATGATACATTGAGCAAAACATAAAAACATAAAATAGTAAAATAAATTTTTCGAATAGTTCGGAAAAAACCTTAACCAAATCTTTATATTAATTTCAATTTTAAAATTTAATTATGGCACAGTCAAAATCAACAAAAAAATTATTTAATATGGCCTATGGCCTTGGGGCGTCAGTAGTAATTATTGGTGCGTTATTCAAAATTTTACACTGGGAATTTGGTCCACTTACTGGGGGTCTTCTTCTAGCAATAGGTCTTATTACCGAAGCACTTATTTTTGCTATTAGTGCATTTGAACCTGTCGATGACGAATATGATTGGTCATTGGTATACCCTGAATTAGCGGGTGGAGCTTCAACAGGAGCAAAGAAAAACGAAATGGCTGAGGTTAAAGAAGCAGAAGCTTCATTATCAGCAAAATTAGACAACCTTTTGGCAGAAGCTGGTGTTGATGCACAGCTTATGGAAAGTTTAGGTTCTAGTATTAGAAATTTTGAAGGTGCAGCAAAAGGCATCGCTCCTACGGTAGATGCAATGGAATCTACACGTAAGTATTCTGATGAAATGGTACAAGCTGCCGCTCAGATGGAATCGTTAAACAGCTTGTATAAAGTACAATTAGAAAGTGCTAGCAAACAGGCATCTGTTAATGAAGAGCAATTGCAAAATGCAGCTGCTTTAAAAGAGCAAATGCAATCTTTAGCTACCAACCTTTCTTCATTGAACGGTGTTTACGGAGGAATGTTAACCGCAATGACAAGAAACTAATCAGTTTTAGTGATAACACCCCAAATCGAATAATAATTAAAACTAATTAGAAAAAAATGGCAGGAGGAAAAGCTACACCACGTCAGAAGATGATCAATCTTATGTATTTGATCTTCATCGCGATGTTGGCCCTAAATATGAGTAAAGAAGTTCTAGCTGCATTCGGATTAATGAATGTAAAAATGGAAGCTTCTAACGCGAAAACTACAGAAAGTAACCTAGCTTTCTTAGACGGTTTAAGTACCAAGGCAAATGAAGATGCTGCAAAATATGGCGATTTATATGCTAAAGCAGGTCAAATAAAACAAATGTCTCAGGAGTATTTTGATTACCTACAATCTCTGAAAGACGGTATGTTAAAAGATGTTGAAGATCCAACGGATTATCAGGTAATGGATAAGTCAGACTTTTTAGATGGAAAGTTCTTTCAAGGGGATAATTTGACACCTGAAGGAGAAGATTTCTTGAAGAGGCTTGAAAACTACCGCGATGGTGTTATTAAAATTCTTCCACCACAAATGAAAGATGTTAAAGATAATGTTTTAGCGCGCTTTCAAACAGGTGATGAGAATGGCAAAGTAACCAATAGAAGTGGTGAAAAAGTAGACTGGATAAACTATCATTATGAGCGTTTTCCATTAGTTGCTTCATTAACAAAATTAACGGCTTTACAAGCTGATATTAAGGCTACTGAAGAAGATGCTTTAAAATCAATGTTAGCTGGTGAGTTAACTGAGCAAGTTTCATTGAAAAATTTCGCTACCTCGCTTAATGCTTCTAAATCTGCTTTTTACAGTGGAGAAAAGTATGATGGTAAAATTATCATTAGTAAAACAGATAATTCTTCTACACCAATTAGAGCAGAGTTAACGCTTGATGGTAGAAAATTATCAGAAGGTAAAGACTATAAACTAGAAGCTGGTGGTGTGAAATTACTAATAGGTGCTGGTGCTCCTGGTGATCACACTGTTGCAGGCGAAATTTTCTTCATGCAAGATGGTAATGAAATTCCTGTAAAAGTAAATAATGGTTTTGCAACTATTTCTAAGCCAAATGCAGCTTTAATAGCAGCGGATAAAATGAATGTGGTATATCGTGGGGTTGCCAACCCAATGTCTATCTCTATTCCTGGTATTCCAAACAATAAGGTTTCGGCTTCAGCGCCTGGACTTACAAAAAGCTCAGGTAGCAAATATGTTATGAACCCCGGTAAAGGTAGAACAGTTAAGATTACTGCTTCTGGTACCTTACCTGATGGGCAACGAGTTTCTTCTAATTCTGAATTTAGAATTAAAGATATTCCAAGACCTTCTGGTTCTATTAGAGGTGAAACAGGTAGTACAAAAATGCCAAGAGCGAACTTAGAAAAATCTACAGTTGGTGCCGTTTTAGAAGATTTTGATTTTGACTTAAACCTACGAGTTAGTGGCTTTAAATTTAAAGTGCCAGGGCAGCCAACAGTTGTTGTAAAAGGTGGTAAATTAGATGCCAGAGCAAAGTCTGCTTTAAAAAGAGCAAAACGTGGCGACGCTGTTCAAATCTTTGATATTAATGCTTTCATTAGTAATAACAAGAGTTATAAATTGAAAAAAGTATCTCCGGTAGTTGTGGAGATTACAAACTAAATAATAAATGAAACCGAGCGACATCGTCGCTCGGTAATTTTAAATGAATTCAAATATGAATTGGAAGAACGTTTTATTTATCGGTGCTTTGACCATAATGCCAGTTTCTATCATGGCACAGGCAAACATCTTAAACGCTAAAAAGCCCCAAGAGATTGGCATAAAAACCGATGCTCAGAAAGCGATAGAGAATGACAAACCCTTAGATTATGGTTATGTTGATGATAGAGATATTCTTTGGTCTAAGACGCTATGGGAAACTATCGATTTAGATGAACGTGTAAATTTCCCTTTGTACTATCCTACAGATACTATTGATATAGGTCCAGATAGAAGGTCGCTATATGATGTGCTAATTAAAAACATTAAAAACGGTAACTTAAAGGAAGTTTATGTAGATTCATATTTTACTGAAAAACGTGTTTTTAGCGATCTAGAAGCTACTTTAAAGAAAAGAGATACAACTGATTACGGTTTTGAGCAACTTAATGCGGGAGAACAAATTTCTGATGAATATATCAATGAGCGTGAGCTCTCAGCTGCTGATATTGAAGAATATCGTATTAAAGGTATCTGGTATTTTGATAAGCGTCAAGGAGAATTGAAATACCGTTTATTGGGTATTGCTCCAGTTGCTCCTGATGTTAACTTTATTGATGATGAGTCAATGGATCTTCAAGATGCTAAAGTTGAGCTTTTTTGGGTTTGGTATCCTGATGCACGTCAAATTCTTCATAACGCTAAAGTGTTTAATCAACGTAATTCAGCACAACCAATTTCATTTGATATGTTGTTGAATTCAAGAAGATTTAATGGTGTTATTTACAGAGAAGACAATGTTCAAGGTGATCGAAAGATTAACGCCTACATTGCAGATAATGCCTTGTTTCAACTCTTAGAGTCTAAAAGAATTAAAGAAGTTATTAGAGATAGAGAACAAGATATGTGGAGTTATTAAGACTTTTTCATACCTAATCTAATAGTGAAAATCTTCAACGGAAACGTTGGAGATTTTTTTTTGATGTATTCTTCTATACGCTTGGATTGAGGTTGTTGAGGTTTGTTTTCCTCATTTGCTTCATACGAAAGAGTGATACAACTAAAAGTGAGTTCTTAATTGGTGTTATTTATTGCAGTACCCTTTGTAACTTTGTCTTATGTTAGATTATTTAGTAGTAGGCTTAGGGCTTGCAGGAGTTTCTTTTTGCGAGCAATTAGAAAAAAGCGGTAAAACCTATGCCGTTATAAGTGATACATCACAAACGTCTTCTATTGTAGCTGGAGGGCTTTATAACCCGGTTATTTTAAAACGTTTTACCTTAGCTTGGAAGGCCAAAGAGCAATTTGAACAATTACTACCTTTTTACACGTCTTTAGAACATAGGTTAAACGTTAAATTGATTTATCAGTTTCCGGTTTTAAGACGATTTGCTTCTGTAGAGGAGCAAAACTTGTGGTTTGAGGCAATTGATAAAAAAGGAGTTGGAGGGTTTTTATCGCCAACCCTTATCAAGAATGTAAACCCTTGCGTTGATGCTCCTTTGGGGTATGGCGAAGTATTGGGTACGGGTAAAGTTGATACTGCGCTACTAATAGCTGCGTATCAAAAATTGCTGCTTTCCAAAAATATATTTTGGCAAGAAACTTTTGATTTTGATGCACTACAAATCACTGCTGATTGTGTAAGGTATAAAACATTAAAAGCCAAACGAATTATTTTTGCAGAAGGTTTTGGGGCTAAGAGCAATCCTTTTTTTAGCTACTTACCCTTAACCAGTACCAAGGGCGAATATTTGGTTATAAAGGCACCAGATTTAAAAGAAACGAACGCCATAAAATCATCTGTATTTATAATTCCATGGGAAAACGATGTGTATCGGGTAGGGGCAACCTATAAGTGGAAAGATACGACCAACCTTCCTACGGAGGCTTCAAGAGAAGAATTACAGCAAAAATTAGATGCCATTATAAAATGCAAGTACCAAGTTATTGATCAATTGGCAGGCGTACGTCCTACGGTTACTGATAGAAGACCTTTGCTGGGTCAGCATCCTGTGCATGATAAGCTTTATATTTTAAATGGCTTTGGCTCGCGTGGTGTTATGATTGCTCCTTATGCTGCTGAGCAATTGTTTCGTTTAATAGAAAATAATCAAAAGCCTGATTCAGCAATTGATATTGCTCGTTTTGAAAAAAAGTATTTTAAGAGTTGACTTCAGCCGCGTTTGGGTCGTATTTAAAAAAGAAATTTATCCAAATATTTCGTGATAGGCGAATGATAACGGGCATAAAACCAATCATGGTAGCAACAATAGCGATAAAGGAGGTGATGAGTCCGGCGCCTAAAAATACTTTAGCAATGACAAAAGCAGCAACAGCAAATGCAATGCCTACGCCATAACTAACATACATTGCGCCATAAAAGAAAGAAGGTTCAATCTTATATTTTGTATTGCAATGGGAACAACGTTCGTGCATTTTAAAAAGATGGCCATATTTGTAGGGGTTTTTTGCAATATACATGCTTTCTTCATGACATTTTGGGCAACTTCCTGTTAAAATACTGTATAGTTTGTTTCCTTTTTTTAACATTTGCAAAATCTTTGTGTAAAAGTAAACAATGCCCTTAATTTTATGGGTAATAAAAGTCATAAATTGAAATTCTAAAGCTGATTTTCGAGACTTTTTTTTACCTTTTAATTGTAAATTTTTAAATCATATTATGCTAAACATTCACAACCTTTCCGTTTCTTTTGGAGGCGAGTATCTTTTTGAAGAAATATCGTTTCGATTAAATGGGGGCGATCGCGTAGGGCTTATTGGAAAAAACGGAGCAGGAAAATCAACTTTGTTGAAACTGCTTACCAAAGATATGGCGTATGATTCTGGTACTATCGCCATGGAGAAGGATGTGAAAATTGGCTTTTTGCGCCAAGATATAGATTTTGAGCAAGGGCGTACCGTTTTAGAAGAAGCCTATCAGGCCTTTGAAGAAATTAAGAGTTTAGAGCTTCGCTTAGATGAAATTAATCATCAATTGGTTGAGCGAACCGATTATGAAAGCGAAGGGTATAATCAGCTCATTATTGATTTAAATGATGTTACGCATCATTATGAGATTTTAGGAGGTTATAATTACCAAGGAGAAACTGAAAAAATATTACAAGGTCTTGGTTTTAGACGTGAAGATTTTGATAAGAAAACAGATACCTTTTCTGGTGGCTGGCGTATGCGTATTGAATTAGCTAAATTATTACTTCAAAGCAATGATGTACTGCTATTAGATGAGCCTACCAACCACTTAGATATAGAATCTATAATTTGGTTAGAAAATTTTTTAAAAGGGTATACTGGGGCAGTAGTTATTGTGTCGCATGATAAAATGTTTTTAGATAATGTGACCAATAGAACCATTGAAATTTCATTGGGTCGTATTTATGATTATAACAAGCCTTATTCCAAGTACTTGGTGTTGCGTAATGAGATGAAACAACAACAGTTGAATGCGCAAAAAAATCAGGAAAAAGAAATTCAACAGGCAGAGCGATTGATTGAAAAATTTAGAGCAAAATCTACCAAAGCATCAATGGCACAATCGCTTATTAAAAAGCTTGATAAAATTGAGCGTATTGAGGTTGACGAAGATGATAACAGTGTCATGAATTTACGCTTTCCTATTTCAATTACTCCGGGTAAAGTAGTTGTGGAGATTGAAGAACTTTCAAAAAGTTATGGTGATCATCATGTATTGCAAAACATCAATTTGTTGATAGAGCGTGATAGTAAAACGGCCTTCGTAGGTCAAAATGGGCAAGGAAAATCAACTTTGGCAAAAATTATCGTAGGCGATTTGGCTTGTGAAGGGCATATGAAGTTGGGGCACAATGTACAAATTGGATATTTTGCCCAAAATCAAGCCGAGTATTTAGATGGTAATAAGACTATTTTAGATACTATGATTGATGCTGCAAATGAAAAGAATAGAAGCAAAGTACGTGATATTTTAGGGTCTTTTCTTTTTAGAGGTGATGAGGTTGAAAAATACGTAAAGGTACTTTCAGGAGGTGAACGAAATAGATTAGCTTTGGCAAAGATGCTGTTACAACCGTTTAACGTGTTGGTAATGGATGAGCCTACAAATCACCTAGATATCAAATCTAAAAATGTACTAAAACAGGCGCTACAAAACTTTGAAGGCACGCTTATTTTAGTGTCTCACGATCGTGATTTTCTTCAAGGGTTAACCAATAAGGTATACGAGTTTAAAGATCGTAAGATAAAAGAATATTTAGGAGATATTGACTTTTATTTAGAGCAAAGAAAGGTTGAAGATTTTAGGGCTATTGAAAAGAAACAAAATAGTGCCGTAAAAAAAGTAAAAATAAAACAAGACCAACCAAGTTTTAAAGATCAAAAAAAAATTAAATCCTTAAAAAATAAATTGAGTACTGTTGAGAGTAGCATTGCCTCACTAGAAAAAGAAATAAAAGTAATTGATCATGATTTATTGGTCAATTATGATGCTACTATTGCAAAACCTAATTTTTTTGATACCTATCAACAAAAGAAAGCCGACTTAGAAGAGTTGATGAAAAAATGGGAAATGCTTACTACAGAATTAGAAAATGTCAATTTGTAGGTGTAAATTATTTGAGTGTAGTATTTACACAACAGTTTAGAGGTATTTCACAACAAAATCAGCTAGATGGGTGCTGTTTGTCGAATTTTTTGGTAGTATATCGCAATAAAGACGTTACTTTGTAAGGTAATTCTCTATTACGTAAAATATGCTCCAGCTAATGAAAAAGTTACTTTGCTTTACATTATTGATGATTTCATATCATTTTGCTTTTGCTGCTATTCCTAAGAGTGAAAAGCAAGCTCTTGTTGATTTGTATAATAGCACTAATGGATTAGGATGGAATCATTCATGGAACTTGGATGCTGACGTTACTACATGGCAAGGAGTTGAAATAAAAAATAAGCATGTTGTTGGGTTAAGTTTAATGAACAATAATTTGCGCGGAACAATTCCGGAATCGATAGGGGATTTAAAAAAAGTAAAAGTATTGAACTTTGCCTTTAATCACATTACTGGCGAAATTCCACAGAATATTTCATTATTATCAGAGCTCTTGGTACTTCGCCTTGGTAAAAATAAATTGTCAGGTACTATTCCTGAGGGAGTAGGAGCCCTTAAAAGGTTGGTTATTTTTGATCTCTTTTCAAACAAAATATCTGGTACAATTCCCAAGAGTATCGCTGATGCTAAGAAACTCAAGGTTATTTCTTTTTCTGATAATAATATAGGTGGTCGTATACCTGAAGAAATTGGTCTGCTTGAAGATTTGGAGCGTTTAGAACTTGCCGATAATAACATACAGGGCGATGTTCCTTCTTCAATTAATAAGCTGTCAAATTTGCAAACATTGGTTCTTGCTGAAAATAGGTTTAGCGGTAAATTTCCCGCTACCGTTTTTTCATTACCAAAATTAAAGGTTTTACAGTTGCAAGAAAATAACTTTGATCAAGGGCACTTGCAAAATAGTATTCCAGTTCAAACCAATATAGCCTTGATTGATGTTGATGAGCTAGATGAAAATAGCCAAAAAACTAGGATGAATTTTCAAGACAAAAAGAAGCGTAAAGATACGCGATTGGCAGATATTATTTTTCAGGACTAAAACTATAAACAATAAAATACAAACACTATGAATTTAAAAAAACAAAACAGTAAATGGCCTATTATGCTTACAGCCTTATGTATGTTCTTTGTAAGTATAGGTGCAGTAAACGCTCAAATTTCAAAAGCTGAGAAAGATGCTCTAGTAGCTTTATATAATACAACCAATGGAGATAATTGGGAGCGTTCTTGGGACTTGAGCGCCAGCCCGTCTACTTGGTCTGGAGTTAAAATAGCAAATGGTCATGTAGTAGAACTCAATCTTTTTAAGAACAATTTAAGTGGAATTATACCCAACGAAATTGCTGAATTAAAGCATTTAACACATTTAAATTTGGTTTTTAATAACCTCACAGGGGTGCTACCACAAGGTATAGCTAACCTTACAAAATTGAAGGTTTTGAAACTTGAAATGAACAGAATTAAAGGTAGCCTTCCTAGTAATATTGGAAACTTAAAAGACTTGGTTGAATTCACCGCATTTAATAACTTTTTAGATGGAAACCTTCCTGATAGTATGGGTGAGTTAAAGCAGTTGCGGGTTTTGAATTTGTCAAGTAATAATTTCAAAGGAAAGATTCCAAATTCTTTAGGAAGCCTTGGTCGTCTTGAAAGTCTTGGTCTTTATGACAATGCGCTGGAAGGAGATATTCCTTCTGAGATTGGTGGCTTGTCGAAGCTAAAAGAATTGGTGTTGGCAAATAATCAATTTGGAGGAGCTATACCGGAAGAGTTCGCACAATTATCAAACTTACAAATACTGCAAATACAAAATAATAAATTTGAATCTTTACAGAATTTGGATAAAATAAGCAGTAAAGAAATGTTAGCTTTTGATCATGATGGTGATAAATTTGAGTTTAGCCTTGAAAATGTTAAGAAAGACAGAAGTAGAATGGCTAAAAACAAGTTTGAAGATGAGGATGAGGATGAATAACTAATTGTCTTAGGCAATGTATATTATTATTGTTAGGGGATGCGTATTAAGCATCCCCTAATTTTTTATAACAATAACTGTTGCAATACTTTTGTTAGGTAGCGAAGTACAATCGCTACTTTTTTTTATAACTTTTTTCATAAAGGGTAATCCATTCTTCAACCGTCATTTTAGTACATAATTCAGCAATAAGCTCATACGGAATGGCATCCATTTTTTTAAAACGGATACAGCTTTTTCCCATGTCTAGCTTGGTTTTTACATGTTTTGGGTATTCGTCAACAAACCAGTTGTATAGTGTTTCACTTGCGTAAATACCGCTATGATACAGGGCGATAAAATTTTTTTGAGAAGCCAAATTTATAAAAGGCAGTGGGAGCTGAGGATTACAATGGTATCCATTAGGGTAGATAGTATGAGGTACAACAAAACCCAACATGCCATAACTTATTTGTTCTTCAAAACCCTCTGGAAGATTACCTAAAATAAGCGTGCGTAATTTTGAAATAACCGCCTTTCTTTCTGCGGGTAACTGCTCTATATAGGTTTCGGGTGAAGTTGCTTGATATTTCATGGTGTTGTTTTATAAAAATATAAAGATAATCAAACCCATTTCTACATTGCGAAATCTATTTTTTTTGCCTTATAAATCACTGAAAATTATATAACATAATAGCCAAGGATTTTTTTCTGAGCGACATCCTCTAATACGAAATATTTTTTTTTGAAAGGTCAGCTCATGCTTTTGCACTGTACTTGTCGATTATAACCATCAGTACTAACTAAGCTATAATTAGTTTTTTTCACACTTTAAAGCTTCGTGAAGAGTGTTTTAAGTGTTAAATAGGTTTAGCAAAATTTAGCTTTTATTTTATCTACTACCGTTTGTGCGAGTTTGATTTTACTCTCAACCGTCCACCCCGCAACATGCGGACTAAGAAGTACATTTTCAGCCGCTATTAAATATTGGAAAGCTTCGGGTAGTTGTTGCTCGGTAAACATGTCTTCAAAAGAAGCTTTTTCGTATTCCATTACATCGAGTCCTGCACCAAGAATTTTTTTCGCTTTTAAGGCTTCAACTAAATCTTCAGTAACTACACATTTACCTCTGGCAGTATTAAGAAGCCAAAAAGGATGATGAAAGGCGTTTATAAATTCGGAGTTTATCATACCAATAGTTGCCTCGGTTTGTGGTACGTGTAAACTTAAAACCTCTGTACGTTGTTGTAGCTCCATGATGCCTACTTGTCGGGCGTTCTCGTCTTCTACGCCACCAGTAATGTCATAGCAAATTACATCAGCAACATCAAAACCTTTTAGTTTTTTAGCAAATGCCTTTCCCATGTTGCCGTAACCAATAATACCTACAATTTTACCTTCTAATTCAACCCCTCGATTACCTTCTCTATCCCATTTTCCTGAACGAACTTGCTTGTCTGCAGTATGTAATTTATTGAAGAGCGAAAGTAACATACCCAAGGCATGCTCACCTACTGCATTACGATTACCTTCGGGTGCAGCTGCTAAGAAAATATCTTTTGAGTAGGCATATTTCGTGTCAATATTTTCTAAACCGGCACCCAACCTGCCAATAAACTTTAAATTGGTTGCTTTTTCAAGAAATTCCTTATCTAATGAAAAACGACTGCGTATGATAATGCCATCATAGGTAGCTATTTTTTGAGCAATAACTTCTTTAGGTGAGGTGTAGTCTTCATGGTTTTCAAAGCCTAAAGCTGTAAGCTGCTCTATGATTAATGGGTGATTTATGTCGAGGTGTAAAACTTTCATGGCTTTATTTTTAGGTTTTAGGCAGCTATTATAAATTAACTGAGGTACAATATAATTGATTTCAAGCTTAATGTTGGCTTTTATATTTTTACATACTCGGTTTGAGTCAGTTCATGCTGCACTTTTCCGGTATGGGCTGTATTTAGTTTCTCAAAAAGCAACACATGTACCTCTTCGTCATTTTTTGTAGCAGGGCAGTGCTCTACTCCTTTTGGTACAACGATAATTTCGCCAGGGTTAACTACTTCGGTACGGTCTCTAAATTGCATGTACAAAGTGCCTTTTAGTACCTGAAAAAGTTCGTCTTCATTGTCATGAGTGTGCCACACAAATTCGCCTTTAAGTTTTGCTAAAAGTACCTGCATATCATCAACAATGGCAATTTGGTGCGGATGCCATTGTTTGGAGAAAAGTGTGTGTTTCTGTTTGAGATTTATAGGTTTCATGTGCGCTAAGTATATCCTGTAGGTTTTTATTATAATGTATAAAAGCGTATTCTTAAATGCCTAAAATGAGTTTGGCTATATAAAAGTAAATAAGAATACCAAAAATGTCATTACTAGTGGTGATAAAAGGACCTGTGGCAATAGCAGGGTCAATGCCTCTTTTGTCTAAAAACAAGGGTGTAAATGTGCCTATGAATCCGGCTACTACAATTACACTAATTAAAGAAACGGAAATAGCGAGTGATGTGGTGAAATCTCCTTTCCATGCCCAAGTGAATAGTAGTAAAATTGCTGCCAAGATAACACCATTGAGTAAGGCTAACAGAATTTCTTTAATGAGCCTGTTACTTATACTACCTTTCAAGTCATTATTTGCTAAACCTTGTACAATAATAGCGCTCGATTGCACCCCAACGTTACCAGCCATCGCAGCTATTAAAGGCGTAAATAAAAATAGTACAGCATGCTGGCTAAATAAGTCTTCAAATCTGCTCATTATGACCGCTGCTCCAGCACCGCCAAAAAGCCCTAAAATTAACCAAGGCAGGCGTGCACGAGTTAACTCCCAAATGCTATCATCTGCTTCTACATCTTGTGATATACCTGCCGCCAATTGGTAATCTTTCTCAGCTTCTTCTTTTATAACATCAACAATATCATCAATAGTAATACGCCCAACCAAACGACCTATTTCATCAACAACAGGAATGGCTTCTAAATCATATTTTGACATGATTTTGGCAACCTCTTCGGGGTTTTCATTCACGTGTACCGAATCTACCTTAGGAATATAGATATTTCTAATAGGTGATGTTGTAGAGGTGGTCAACAAATCTTTGAGTGATAAGCGGCCAATAAGTTTGTCATCATCATCAACTACATAGATAGAATGTACACGCGTAACATTTTCTGCCTGTGCTCGCATTTCTTTCACACAGGTAAGTACATTCCAATTGGCATTAACTTTTACCAATTCTTTAGCCATAAGACCACCAGCTGAATTCTCATTATAGCGCAGTAAGTCAACAATATCTTTGGCGTGTTCTTTGTCTTCAATTTCAGAAATTACCTCTTGTACAATTTCTTTGGGCAGCTCGGCAACGATATCAGCAGCGTCATCAGTATCTAATTCGTCAAGTTCTTCAGCAATTTCTTTGGCCGAAAGGTTGTTTAGTATTGCCTCTCGTACATCTTCATCTAATTCGGTAAGTACGTCAGAAGTCTTGTCACTATCTAGTAATTTTATAAGATAGGTAGCCTCATCTTCATTGAGCTCATCAATGATTTCTGCAACGTCAGCATAATGTACCTCATGCAAAAGCGACTGTAATGCGGTGTTATTTTTGCTTTCAATGAGCTGTTCTATTTCAGCTATAAGCTCCTCGGTGAGTTTAAAGGGTGTCATTTGCTATCTTCTTCGTCAGTGCTATAAAATCGTCCACGGTCAATTGTTCAGGACGCTGGTCAAATATAGCATCTTCTTTGACAATATCAGAAAGCTCAAAGGTTTTTAAACTGTTTCGTAACGTTTTTCTTCGGTGGTTAAAGGCAGCTTTTACTACTCTAAAAAATAGTTTCTCATCACAGTCTAACTCATAATTTTCTTTTCTCGTAAGCCGTAAAACACCTGATTGTACTTTTGGAGGGGGATTAAATACGTTTGGTGATACTGTAAACAGATATGCTGCATCATAAAAGGCTTGTACCAAAACTGAAAGAATACCATAGGTTTTATTGCCTTCTTTCTCACAAATACGCTCAGCTACTTCTTTTTGAAACATACCTGAAAATTCGGGGATATAGGCTTTCATTTCTAGCATCTTAAAAACGATTTGCGTAGAAATGTTGTACGGAAAATTACCGGTTATTGCGAATTGCATTTCGCCAAATTCTTGTTGAAGATTATATTTTAAAAAATCGGCTTCAATAACTTTTAAGCTGCTTTCACCCCGCATTGCTTCAGGATGTTCTAGGGGGAAATTATTATTTAAAAAAATAATGGACTCAGTGTCTAAGTCCATAGCAACCAAATCAATGTCATGTAATAGTAGGTATTTGGTAAGCACACCAGTACCCGGGCCTATTTCAACAACATTTTTGTAACCTTTAAAAGATAGGGTATTGGCAATTTTTTTTGCAATTTCCTCGTCTTTTAAAAAGTGTTGCCCCAAGTGCTTTTTTGCTTTTACAGGACTATCGTTGCCTTTTTTCTTATCACCCTTCCAAGTATGAAAAGACTTTTTTTTCTTTTTATTCATTACTTAGTGGTCGCTAATGATTTCTAATTCGGTTCTAAAAGACACGAATTTACCTGCAAATAATTTTGAAGCATCTTCTCGTAATCGAGGAGCGTCTTCTTTGTAATACTTCTCTAGGGTTTTTTTGTCTATAGTAGTAAATTGTACCGAGTAGGTGACACCACCCATTTCTTCATCGACCAAAACTTTACACATTTTGGCATTTAAAAATTTACCAGTGGCTAAAACATCGGGGATATGGGTTTCATTCATCCAAGTGAGCCACTCATCATGTGCAGCTTCGTCAATATTTGTGGTTACGTTGTAGATGTACATGGTAATGTATGTTGTTTAGTTGATAGAATCACCTCTAAGTTTTCTAAAATATTTTCGCGCTTGCGGAAAATAATAACTGTCTTGGTAATTGTAAATAATTTTTTCGTAATGCGCTTTTGCCTTTTCGGGCTCGTTTAAAACAGTGCGATATAGCTCGGCAAGGGCAAAATGGGCGTCGTCAGCCAAAATGCCATCGGGGAAGAATTCGATTATTTTTTGATAGTCAAATTTTGCGGCTTCATAGTCTTGTACGCTTTCTAAAAGTTCGCCTTGCTTTAAAAGTGCTTCATCTTCAATTTTTTCACCTTTGTGATTTTGTAAAATATCTTCTAGAGCAGTAAGCGCTTCTTTAGTTTTGTTTTGGTAGGCTAATAAATCTGCCCGCGCATATTTTTTAAGAGCCGTTTGGGTTGAGTCTTCAAGTGAATTGTCTGATATTAACAAACTCAATTGCATAGCATCATTGGCAATAAGCTGCGATGTAGAGCTGCGAAGTACTTTTAATTGTGTTAGTGCCCAGTCAAAATCGCCTTTATAAAAACTGGTTTGGGCAACTTTATAACGCGCGTTTTGTCCTAAAATATCATTTTTTAACTTTTTTTGTATTTGAGAAAAATAAATGAGTGCTTCATTAAACTTTTTATTAAAAACTAAGATATCACCCAGTGCCATTTTTACATAGGCAGTACCGCGAACGTTTAAAGGGAGGTTTAAGCTATTTTTTAAAATTTCAATTGCGGGCTCTGGTGTATTTTTTTTAAAAGTTAGAAAATTAGCAAACGCAATTTGTAGTTGTAGGGTTTGACTCTTGTAGCCATATTGGTCAATCAGCGCTCGATATTGTTTTTCTATCCCAGTAAGTTTTTTTGGGTCAGTATCAAGTAATTTAATGTCTAAAATTTTAAGGTGGGCATTTAGTTTGGTGACCTCGTCATTGGTGTTTTCAATAATATAGGTGTAAATGTCTTCGGCGGTTTCATTGGCGCTGTTTTCAAAAGCAATGTCTCCCAAGTTTTCAAGGCGTTGCGTTGTAGCACCGTCCATTCGTTTGTAAATTGCCTTTTCTTGCCTAAAAGCACTGCTGTATTGTTTTTGTTGAACAAAAAGCCAACTTAATAGCTCATTCCAAATAACATTAGGGTTGTTTTGAGCATTCTTAAGTAAGGCGGTTTTTAGTTTTATGTTGTTTGCATTATCAGGTTCATCAGTGATGAAGTCATCAATACTACGCACTACTTTTGATAACGAGGTACGCTTGTCAATAAGAAGACTTAGGTAGGCTTCAAACATACGGTCAATAGCTCCTTGTTCTCCATAAATACGAGCCAATTGATAGTTGAAATTCAATTTTGGATTCAATTCCATTGCTTTAGAATAAGCTTTTATGCTGTAGTCTAATAAGGCATATTTTTGAAATCGTAATGCAAGGCTGTAGCCGTGGTTGGGGTTTTTGTCAATGGCAGCAATTGCTTTTTCGTAATATTGTTTTGCTTTTTCACTTTGATTTTGAAGGGTGTAATTATACCCCAGCTCTATATAAAAAACAGGACTTGTTCTTGTTGAGTTTATTTGGTTGAGAAGAAATGTTTCTGCTTCTGTATATCGCTCGAGTTGCTGGTAGCAGGCAATGAGTCCTTCGGAATAATCTGTTCTTCGAGGATTTTTTTTGACCAGTTTTTCATAAAAAACTACCGATTTTTCAAAATCACCATCTTCAAAATAACGCTTTGCCAAGAAATCATCTTGAGCAAAAGCTGCAATTGAAATAAAAAAGACCCCAAAAAGGATAAAGATTCTCATATATTAAGATTAAGCCAACTGATTGCTATCTAGTCCCATATGGCGGGATTAATTTTGTTGCCCTGTGGTATGCTGTTTCGTAACTTGTTTCCTTGATACCCAGCATGCATTCTCTTACTTCACTTCTCTGTGATTTCATGTAAGAAATGTAACAAATATACTCCAGTCTCAAAAAAGAACCTGTTAAGAGGTCGCTAATTAATGCTATTTGCCATCAATTAACTTAGTTGATACTGTCAAAACCACAGTAGGGAACCAGAACTTCTGGAATTTGAATTCCGTCTTCAGTTTGATAATTTTCTAAAATACCAGCCAATACCCGTGGTAACGCCAAAGAACTTCCGTTTAATGTGTGTGCCAATTGGCTTTTACCATGTTCGTCTTTATAACGTAATTTTAAACGATTTGCTTGATAGGTTTCAAAATTTGATACAGAGCTAATTTCTAACCAACGATTTTGTGCGGTAGAAAAAACTTCAAAATCATAGGTTAATGCAGCTGTAAAACCCAAATCGCCACCGCAAAGTCTTAAAATACGATACGGTAATTTTAATTCTCTAAGAATAGATTTAACATGCTCAACCATACCATCAAGTGCTTGGTACGAGGCATTTGGATGTTCAATACGCACAATTTCAACCTTGTCAAACTGATGTAAGCGATTTAATCCACGTACATGCGCGCCATAACTACCTGCTTCTCTCCTAAAACAGGGTGTATATGAAGTGTAGCAGATAGGGAAATCTTTTTCGTTTATGATTTCATCACGAAACAAATTGGTTACAGGTACTTCAGCAGTGGGAATTAAATATAAATCATCTTCTCCAACATGGTACATTTGCCCTTCTTTATCAGGTAATTGCCCTGTTCCTAACCCTGATGCTTCATTGACCAAATGAGGTACTTGCATTTCTGTGTACCCAGCTGCCGCATTTTTATCTAAAAAGTAAGTGATTAACGCACGTTGTAATCGGGCACCTTTTCCTTTGTAAACAGGAAAACCAGCACCAGCAATTTTAACACCCAATTCAAAATCGATAATATCATATTTTTTTGCCAACTCCCAATGTGGTAAGGCATTATTGGTTAAGGTAGGTATTTCTCCTTCACTAAATATTTCTTCATTATCCTCGTCTGTGCTTCCTGCGGGCACCGATTCATGCGGTACATTTGGTAGCTGATAAAGTAAGGTTTGCAGTTCTTCGGCTGTGGTATTTAGCAAATCACCCATCGCTTTTGATGCTTCCTTTAAAGCAACAGTTTTTGCTTTGAGAACATTGGCTTCTTGTGCTTTTCCACTTTTAAAAAGCATGCCTATTTCTTTTGATAGCTTGTTCGATTCTGCTAAGGTAGCATCTAATTGGGTTTGGGTTGTTCTTCGTTTCTCATCCAATTGAAGAATAGTATCTAATAAGGTGTCAGCATCAATATTGCGCTTTTTTAGCGCATTACTTATTTCTTCTTTTCTATCTCGAATAGCCTGTAACTGTAGCATTGTTCTTTTGTTTGAGTTGCAAATTTAAGCTAATCCTTTGATAAAAAATAAATACATTTACAGTTCCTTTTAATGAATTAAAAAGATCTTATGGTTTTTGAACATTTTGCCCTAAATATTAAGGAAGTAAACGCAGTAGTTGACTGGTATGTTTCTAATTTACATCTTACGGTAGTGAGTGCACAAAAAGAAGCCCCTTTTATGACTTTTTTGGCAGATACTACCGGTAGGGTGGTTATGGAGCTTTACTACAGACCCGATGAGCACAGCACAAATTTTGTAAACCAACACCCACTTACGTTTCATGTGGCTTTTGTTTCTGAAAATGCACAATTAGATAGAGAAAGGTTGGAAAAAGTGGGGGCATCTTTTTTTGAAGAGGTTAAAAAAGAAGATGGTAGTCATTTGGTGATGCTTCGCGATCCTTGGGGAATGCCTTTGCAATTGTGCCAAAGGACGGTGAAATTTTAATCGCTGGGCGTTAGCGAAGAGTTTAATTTTCTGGTTTGCCTTGCAATGAAAAACAGTTTTTAAAAGCATGTCTCATGCTATTGTGTAGAGGTTGTTGCTTGCCGTGTTGAAAAATACTGCCTAATATTCAACTTTAGGTGGATGGCTGTAGTAACAATTGTTATCAATCTTTTTTTAAAGGTAAAATCCATTCATGATGCTGAAAATGCAACCATGGTTCATTGGCTAAATCTACTTTAGGGTCAATAAAAGGTTGGTATGGTTTGCCGTTTATGCTCACTTTTGATTTTAAGGCGTATACTGATATGTCTTGTCCTTTTTTAGCATATTCTCGCTTTAGGTGTTGGGCAAACTGCCATATAAAATCGGGGTAAGCACCAATGCGTCGGGCTTGTTTTTCGGTAAGATAATCCTTTGGGTTTATTCTTGTTCGTTCTTGTGTTTCGTTGTTTTTAATTTCAAAAGTAAGTGTGCCGTAACGGCTTCTTAGCATCATACGCCAACTCATACGATGGCCCTCTTCTGTCCATAAAACATCATCTTTAATAAAATGATGACGAATAGGTAAGAGTAACTGCAGCAGAAAATAGACACTTCCAAGGATATATACTATGTTTTTGAATGAGGGTGGCGCTATTTGGTTTTCGGTATACAGTGTTTTTCTTTTGAAAAAAATATTTCTAATCGTTTCTGGTTCAAAAAAGAAGACGCTAAAGGCAAGCGATAAATAGGGGAAAATGCCAATTTGAAATACTATGGAATTGAACAGATGAAAGAAAATTGATAGTGAAAATGCGATTTTTCGGGTGGGTTTGTAAATTAAAGCAGGTACAATCAACAAATCAAAAACTATTCCTGAAATACCTAGTATTTTATGTACCCATGTTTGTTGTAGTAATTCGCCAATCACATAATACCCAGCCTTGTCAAGCATTAGAATTTTTATAATGCCAAAATTTAGCCAGTCTCCATATAGTTTGGCAATAGATGCGTAAGTGTAAACAATAAAAAGCTGAAAAACAATCATCCATTTCACATATGAAAACATGTAGTTGCGTTGTAAAGCAGGGTTTTGCTTCGCATCAATGGAATAACCGCGATGCGCTGGAAAAAAACATAGCATCGTTGAAATGAGTATCAGTAAATAATAATGGTTATTGTAGGCTGTTTTTTGCATCAGGTATACGCCTGTCCATAATAACGTGAATGCAATGATACTGAAACGGTACTTGTATCCAATAGCAATACAAACCCCTAAGGTTCCCATAGCGATAAAATAAGCGTACATTCCGTAGCCATCAAAGGGTTGTAGCCAATCAAAACCTATGAAGTTGAAGGTGAATTTGGGTTCTATTAAAGTTCTTTTAACCCATCCTGTTAAGATAGCACCGTAGCATTCTAAGGCTACTAGTGTTCCAAAAAAAATACGAAAAATAAGTAATGCGCTGTTATCGATTTTAGTAAAAAGAAAACGATTTATAGCATTCATAACTTGGCTATTATGGCGAGAGCAGTCTCTTTGTCTTTTGATAATTGCGCTTTTAGTGCGCTCACAGATTCAAATTTATGCTCGTCACGTAGACGGCTTAAAATATTGATTTGTAACTTTTGACCATACAAATCATCATTGAAATCAAAAAAATGAACTTCAATAGATTTTTCTGTACCAGCTAAGGTAGGGTTGTACCCAATATTCATCATGCCGTAAACAAGGGTGTTGTTTATTTGGCTCTGCACTACATAAGCACCCATTTTTGGAATTAACTTGTAGGTTTCTTCAATATGGATATTTGCCGTAGGAAAGTCTAACTGTCTTCCTATTCCTTTTCCTTTTTTTATAATGCCTGTTAGCATGTAGGAGTATCCTAAATAACTATTGGCTGTTTCTATATCGCCAGCCGCTAAAGCATTTCTTATTTTTGTAGAGCTTACTGATACTTCATCAATTTCTTGAGCTGAAATTTCAGCAACTTCAAAATCTAATGTATTTCCAAAAGCTATCAGGTCATTGATATTGGCATTTCTATTTCTGCCAAATCTATGGTCGTAGCCAATAATAACTTTTTTTGTTTTTAAGGTATTTACCAATATGTCTCTTACGAATTCAGTTGCAGAAAGACGACTAAATTCTTGTGTAAACGGATGAATAATCAAATAATCTAAGCCTAGGTCGCTTAAAATTTTGATTTTTTCATCAATGGTGTTGAGTAATTTAATATCGGCATCTTTTTGCAATACCATTCTAGGATGTGGGAAAAAAGTAAGTACTGTTGCCTTTAAATTTAAGTCTTTCGCATCTCTTATAAGTCGCTCAAGTATTTTTTGATGACCTATGTGAACACCGTCAAAAGTGCCAATAGTTATGGCCGTATCGTGTGTTTCATCGAATTTAAAAATATTATGGACTGTTATCACCTACAAAAAAAGATAAAAATACTTATATTTGATTCTTACAATTTAACCTATCTTAATGGTAACAAAATTACGTCTTGTTTTTACAACTACCATATTATTTCTATCCTTTTACAGTTTTGCTCAAAAAGACTACTGGCAACAAAAGGAAACTTCTAAACAATTAGAGGCAAAATTTAGTGCGTCTTTTGATGTTAAAAAAGGCATGAATTTCGCGCTCAATGAGCCCCTTTTTAAGAAAGAATTGCAAGAAATTTCTATGGCAAAAAAGAACACTAAAGTTTTATATTTTCCTGATGAAAAAGGAAAATTAATAGCATTTAATGTTTTTGAATCTCCTGTATTATCCCCTGAACTTTCAAAAAAATACCCTGGTATTAAGTCATATACGGGCTATGCAGTGAAGGACAGAAAAAGTAAAATTCGATTTAGCCTTTCTCATAAAGGTATACAGAGTATGATGGTAAATGCTACTCGAGGAGGTTCTACTTTTATGCAAAAAAAATCTGATGACTCTTATGTATTGTATACGAGAGACCCGAATGCGAAAAAGAATGCGGGTTTTTTGTGTTCTACAAAATCAATTGTAGAAGAAAAATTGAGTTCTTCAACACGTAAGGTTGATGATCAAACATTTCGCAAATTTAGGTTGGCAGTGTCAGCATCAGGTGAATATACAACCTATCATGGCGGTTCGGTTGCCGATGCACTTGCGGCAATTAATGCAACCGTAACACGTATCAATGAGGTTTTTGAGACCGACCTTGCCATTACGCTTGAATTGGTTGCCAATACTGATTTGGTAATTTATACCGATGCAAGTACAGATCCTTATAGTGGTAGCTTAAGTTCAAAAGTACAAGCTACCCTAGATAGTACTATAGGAGGTGCAAATTACGATGTAGGCATTTTGTTTAATCAAGCAAGTCAAGGTGACGGTAATGCCGGGTATATCGGTATTGTTTGTATTGATGGAAGAAAAGGTAGTGCGTATGCTTCGTACCCAGCCCCCGAAGGTGATATTTTTGATTTAGATTTTGTGGCTCATGAAATGGGGCATCAGTTTGGTGCTAACCATACTTGGTCACATGAAGCCGAAGGAACTCAGGTGCAAGTAGAACCGGCAAGTGGAACTACAATTATGGGGTATGCAGGTATTACTGGTGAAAATGATGTAGCTTCAAATGGTGATGATTATTTTCATTATGTAAGTATTGATCAGATATTAAGGTATATAAAAACTGTAGGGTGTGCACAAACAACAAGTTTGGCAAACTCCCCTCCTGTAATTACGCCTACAGGAAATTTCGTTATTCCAAAATCAACAGCATTTGTTTTGAAGGGTCAAGCTACCGATGTAGATGCAGCTGATATTTTAACTTTTGCATGGGAGCAAATTGATGATGGTATAGTGCCGAAATCTGTTTTTGGTCCTAATAATCCTATTGGAGCAAATTTTAGATCGCAAAAACCATCAACAAATCCTGAACGTTATTTTCCAAGCCTATCTCGTGTAATCGATGGTCAATTGACGCAAACAGCACCAACCAGAAATTCTGCATGGGAAACCGTTTCTGATATAGAACGAGAAATGAATTTTGCGCTTACTGTTCGTGATAATGCTGCTGGTGGAGGGCAAGTAGTGTCAGACTTGGTATCTATTTTCGTTGAACATACTGCGGGGCCTTTTGAGGTAACTTCACAAAGTAGTAATGTTGTGCTTGTTTCAGGTAGTTCTGAGACTATTACGTGGAATGTTGCCAATACCGATATATCTGCAGTTAATACCCAAACAGTTGATATTTTATTATCTACAGATGGAGGAGGAACTTTTCCTGTAATGTTAGCAGAAAATGTGTTGAATGATGGAAGTCATGATGTACTCATTCCTGGAATTGAAACTACGCAAGCGCGGATAATGGTTAGGGCCAACGGAAATATATTTTTTGCTGTGAATACGGCAGATTTTACTATTAATGGGTCTCAGAATGCCCTTGTTTTTGAGCAATTGGAATATGAAGTCTGTAAAGGGGACATGTTAACGGTACCTTTTGTTTATAACACATTCGACGGATTTAATGAGGAGGCAACTTTTAGCGTACAAGACGAGCCTGCCGGACTTGGTGTTACATTTTCACAAGGAACAGCAACAAGTAATGATACCGATATTACAATCACATTAGCCAACACTGAAAGTTTAGCAATTGGTAGGTATCCTATAAAAGTACGAGCAAATACAGCAACAGTATCAAAAGAAGTTACTGTTTTTGTTAATGTATATGATGATAATTTTGAAGACATTGTTTTAACCACTCCTGTAGATGGTTTTCTTGATGCCTCAGAGCATTTGATACTTCGTTGGCAAGAAGATGTTGATGATTCCGCTTATGAGATTCAAATAGCAACTGATATAAATTTCACCAACATAATTGAAACAGGAAATACCATACTTAATAGGTATGCCCCATTAAATTTAGTACCCGAAACCCAGTATTTTTGGCGTGTAAAACCAAAAAACGATTGTGGTGAAGGAAATTTTAGTGCTCCTTTTACTTTTACAACAGTGGTTTTGACTTGTAATACTATGGCAAGTACAGATGTTCCTGTAACTATATCTAGTACTGGTACACCTACCGTAATGGCTGAAATTAGTGTTTTTGATGATTTACCTGTTGAAGATGTTAATGTAAATATAGAATTAGATCATGGTTTTCTTGCAGATGTCACGGCTACGTTAACATCGCCAGAGGGTACGGAAGTTGTTTTATTTCGAAATACCTGTGGTGAATTGGAGAATGTAAATGCCACTTTTGACGATGATGCTTCGCCTTTTATTTGTAATGGTGATCCGGCTATAAGTGGAATGGTTAAACCAATTGGATTATTAAGTTCATTTAGAGGAGAATCAGCAACAGGTGTTTGGAAACTTACCGTGTCAGATAATGCTACTAGTGACGGAGGTGTTATTAAAGCGTTTTCTTTGGATATTTGTAGCGAGGGAGAGTTTAGACCCGATGCTGATAATGATGGTGTTTTTGATGATGGGCCAGATTTGTGTCTAGGTACGCCTGCAGGAACAGCGGTAGATTCGTCTGGTTGTGCTGTTTTGTTATTTCCTGCTTCCAATTTTACTGTTCAAGCACAAAGCGAGTCTTGTCGTGATGCCAATGATGGTGCAATTAGTGTAACTGCCCAAGAGGCTTTGAATTACAGTGTTACGGTTACAGGTAATGGGGTTAATAGTACACATACTTTTACTGGATCTTCGTATAGCATAACAGATTTAATGGCAGGTACCTATACCATGTGTTTCAATGCAACTGAAGGTTCGTCAAATTATAGAACACAATGTTTTGATGTAGTGATATCAGAACCAGATCTTTTAAGTGTTGCCGCCCGTGCGTCTTTAGATGGAAGCGTTGTTGATATTGAGTTGGAAGGAGCTTCATTTTATACTGTAGAACTCAATGGTGTTGTAACACAAACCGATAAGGCTAATTTAAGCCTTAGTTTAAAAGAAGGAAGTAATACACTAAAGGTGCGAACAGGTTTAAGCTGCCAAGGAACGTATGAAGAACAATTTTTCTACCTTACAACTCCTGTAGTTTCACCAAATCCGTTTACTGATGCAGTTAAAATTTCATTCGGGTCTATAGTTGAATCGGTGCATGTGACGATTTTTTCAGCTGACGGAAGAATGCTAAAAAATGCCGTTTACGAAGTGAATAGGAGCGAAATGGAACTTGATCTTTCTGCATTACCAGTAGGATTGTATTTTATTAAATTTGAAACAGAAAATAGTAAAGGAACAGCTAAAGTGATTAAAGAATGAGGATACTACTAATGTTCTGTATAGGAGTGCTTGCAATAGGATGTAAGAAGAAGGAGTCGCCAAAACCACCAGAGAGTGTACAGTTGGTTTTTCCTAATCAAAACTCGGTATGTAATACGGGAGAAGAAGTGAATGCTACATCTTCTAGTGTTGAATTTGTATGGCAAGCAGCGAATAATACTGATATGTATGAGCTTGTGGTTACTAATTTAGAAACAGAAGACATTGAAAGGACAAATACGACCACTACTTCTGCAAGAGTATCCTTGCTAAAAGGAGCGCCTTATTCGTGGTTAGTTAACTCAAAAAATGGTGAAGTAACACAGGTAGTTGCTAGTGCAACTTGGCGTTTTTATAATTCAGGAGTTCAAACTACCCATGCTCCTTTTCCGGCACAAATTATTGCGCCACTAGTAGGTAGTTCGGTTTTTAAGGATATCAATAATGAAGTGAGCCTGCGCTGGAATGGTGCTGATGCAGATAATGATATTACAGGTTATGATGTTTATTTTGGTACTGAGAACCCTCCGCAGACAATGGTAGCTTCTTTGGGAGCAAATACTACGAGTACAAAAGTGACCGTTTCAAATGATACCGTTTATTATTGGCGCGTAGTTACCAAAGATGGCGAAGGTAATACCGCTGATTCAGGTCTTTTTGATTTTCATGTGCAGTAATGGGTGCGGTTTGTAAATGAAAATAAGAATCAAAAGTTGCCTTTTAATTCCTATTGCTCAACAAACGCAACTTCATTTTAAAAAAACAAAGCTTAGTTTTAACACTGTACAGAAAACAGCTATTTCTTTGTAGGTCTTTGCCAGGGTACTTGCCCACCTTGTTGAATGTGTTGCATTAATAACTTGTTTAGCTCCTTATATTTCTCAGGCTCCTCGTTTATTAGGTTGTTTTTTTCCAAAGGATCTTTGGCTAAATTATAAAGTTCATACCCTTCATACGGACTGTTTTGTAGCAATTTCCAATCACCTTTACGTAGTGCATAAATAGATTGGCCTCCATAACGTGTGCCACCTTCTCTGCGGGTAAAATAGAATGGCCGATCATTTGTTTTTGATACATTGTTGTTTAAAAGTGTTGTGTAAAAACTTTTCCCTTCAATGGCGTTTTTAGGCTTCATACCTACTATATCAAGTAAGGTAGGATAGAGATCCATAGTGAGCTGCATACCACCCGAAATACTACCTGCCTTTATTTTTCCAGGCCAACTAATACTGGTAGGTACTTTAAGTCCGCCTTCATACATGCTTTGTTTGCCATCACGTAAAGGACCATTATTAGCTTTGCTTGGTAAGTGGCCACCGTTATCACTGGTAAAAATAATGATGGTGTTTTCATACTGGCCACTTGTTTTAAGTGCATTAATTACTTGGCCAATACCATCATCCATATGTTCTATAAAAGCGACTAATTTGGCCCTTTTTTCATTAATGCCTTTCTCTCTGCGCTTTACTTTATCTAGCCATTCTTTTGGGGGTTGCACGGGAAAATGCGGTGCATTATAGGCGAGGTATAAAAAGAAAGGGCGATTGTCATCAGCTTCACTTTTGATATAGTCAACAGACCATTGGGTAAACAGGTCGGTGGCGTGTCCTTTGGGGTCAATTATTTCGCCGTTAAATCGCATATAATTAATATCATGGCGGCGGTGCGTCCAATAATCATCCATCATATCACCAAGCCAGCCATGGAAATAATCAAAACCTCTTTCTACAGGGGTGTTGGGAGATTGTAGTCCCAAATGCCATTTGCCTATCAATGCGGTTGAATATCCTGCCATTTTAAGCTCTTCAGGTAATAAGGTTGCCTGTGGGTTTAGGTATCCCCAATTATTATCAGGATAGGTGCGTATAACACCGGGTACACCAACATAATCTTGGTATCGCCCTGAAAGTAAGGCGGCACGGGTAGGGGAGCACACAGGGCAGTTAGCATAAAAATTATCAAAACGCATACCCGATGCTGTTATTTTATCAATATTGGGCGTGCGAATATCTTTTGTGCCGTAATAAGAAACATCATGGTAGCCTTGGTCATCGGTCAAAATTAAAAGAATATTGGGTTTCTTTTCTTGGGCTACTAAAAGCGTAGTGCAACCAAGCAAAAAGCTTAGTCCTAAGAGTACTACAAAGAAATGTCGATTTTTCATTTTTTTATACGTGTTTTTTTGGTTGCGGTGTTTTTTTATTCTCTATCGGCCAATTGATCTTTTCCTTTAACCATTTTGGCTTCATGCGCTTTTACCGTCATATTAATTTGGTTGATAATAGCTGCATGGTCTTTAGCTACATTATATTGTTCTGAAGGATCTACACTTAAATTATAGAGTAATGGCGGATTGTGTTCTTCTCTTTCGCCAAACATGCCGTAAGCACCTTGGGTAATATAATGTGCTTTGTAATCCCCTACGCGAACCGCAAATAAATCGGTACCTCTATAATAAAATACGGTTTCACGAGGGCTAGGTTTGTTTTGAAGCAGGGTAGTACTTAAATTAACGCCATCAATAATTCTGTCATTTGGAATGGCAGCGCCAGCCATGGCGCTAAAGGTTGTGAAAAGATCCATAGTGGTGCCCAAATCGGTAACTACTGCGGGTTTTATTTTACTTGGCGACCAAAAAATACACGGCTCCCGCATACCACCTTCCCAAGTCATTCCTTTGCCAGCACGAAGAAGGCCAGCGCTACCACCATTAATTCCAAAGGATAGCCAAGGGCCGTTATCAGACGTAAAGACAACAACCGTGTTATCGGCCAAACCTTCTTGCTTTAGCGTTTTAATGATTTCACCAATGCCATGATCTATTTCTTGTACAACATCACCATATAAGCCTCTTTTACTGGTGCCTAAAAATTCTTTTGAAGCAAATAGAGGAATGTGGGGTAAATTATGTGCCAAATAGATAAAGAAGGGCTGCTTCTTATTTTTTTTGATGAAAGAAATAGTTTCTTCAGCATACCGTTTGGTGATAGTGTTTTGATTTGCTGGACGCTCAATGATTTTGGTGTTTCGAAGTAAGGGAACATTAAAATTGGCTATTTTAATATTTGCAGGATCTTTCCAGAAATCTTTATAGGGTACAGCTGCAATATTATCCATGTCATTGGAATACGGAATGCCAAAGTAGTAGTCAAAACCATTATTGGTTGGTAAATATTGCTCTTTATGCCCTAAGTGCCATTTTCCAATACAGGCGGTGCTGTAGCCCACTTTTTTTAGCTGCTCAGCCAAGGTAATTTCATTGGCAGGAAGACCATTTACCGAGTTAGGAAAAAGCACCCGCGACTTGTTACTTGCCATTCCACTGCGAACAGGTAACCGCCCAGTAAGTAAGGCAGCTCTACTGGGTGTGCAAACGCTAGCACCCACGTAAAAATTAGTCCATTTTTGGCCTTCTGCAGCCATTTGATCTAAATTAGGCGTTTTTATTGTAGGATGCCCATATGTACTTAAATCACCATAACCCAGGTCATCAGCAAATATGATGATGAAATTGGGTTGTTTTGTTGATTTTTGTCCCCACATAATTGTGAAGCAAAGTATATGGATAATATAAATAAAAGCTAATAGATTCTTGTTTGTTTTTGGTGTCATTTGATAGTTTTTATGAAAAATTAACCTAGTATCCAGGATTTTGTTCCAAATCAGGGTTAGCATCCAATTCTCCTTGTGGAATAGGAAACAATATATGAAAATCCTGCGCATTTTTGCCACGTGCTTGAGCCCTTGAAATCATAACGTCATGTCTTATTTGGTCTTCGCGGGAATTTCCTTCGAAATAAAGTTCCCATTCTCGCTCTTGTAATATGGCATCTCGAAGTGAAGTTTTTGTAAAAGATTCTAGAGTTAGAGGAGTCGCATTTGCACGATTGCGTACTTGGTTGATTAGATTGATTACTTCTTGTGATGGTCCGTTTATCTCATTCAAGGCTTCTGCCCTGATCAAAAGTATATCCGCATATCTAATTACTGGAATATCGTTACCTGCATTTGGCCCAACAGCATTGGGATCCCAAGGTAGCTTAAAAGGGTGTGTTTGATCATTACCAAGCCCTTGAATCAATGTTCCGTCTTCTAAGTGGTATTGTGTGATCATTTGACTTGTACGGGTGTCAGCTGGTTCAAAAGAATTTACAAAGTCATCAAAAAGATAGGTGCGAGCGGCAAAGACCGCATTATTAGAAAATGGTCTTGGGAAGGCTGGTGGAAAAATCAAAGCGTTAAGCAAATTGCTGGCACTATTGGAAGTAGCAATTTTTGGCAATGTCCAAATCATTTCGGCGTTCCCTTCATTGTCTGTGGCAAAGACATCGCTGTAATTTGGTAATAAGCTGTATTGACCAAGGTTTATTACTTCAAGAGCTGTATTTGCGGCTTGTTGCCATTGTTTGGTATTTAGATAATATTTGGATAGTACGGCTAACGCAACTCCTTTAGAAGCTCTGCCAAAGGCTACTGATTCAATTGGTAAAGCGGTAACAGCTGTTGTGAGTTCTTGTTCTATGAAACTACGAACTTCTTCTTCGCTAGCTCGAAGCAATAAGAGGTCGTCGCTGGGTGTTTTATATAAGGGTACTCTTCCAAAAAGCTTGTACAATTCAGAATAGCACCATCCTCTTAAAAAATGAACTTCGGCTTCTGTTCTTTGCTTGAACTCCTCTGAAAATGCATCGTTTTCTAAATTATCTAGAACAAGGTTGGCGTCACGAATTGCATTATAATAGGTGTTCCACATGGATGCGAAATGTGAGTGGTTACTAGTCCAAGTATAATTGATATACTGAACCCATAGTTCTTCGATTGAACCTCCTGCACCCCAAGTTTCTCCTGTAGTCATAGTACCCATATGATAAGGTGCCCATGTCTCTACTGCTCCTGACCTGTGGGAATAGGTGTAGGCAGAATTTAATAAAGATGATATGCCTTGTTCAGTGGTAAAAAGTGAGTTTGGTGATAATTCGGAAAATACTTCTTCGTTTAGTTGATCGGAGCATCCTATAATACCAAGGAAAAAGAGTAGAGCTGTTATTTTATGATTATATATTTTCATTGTTAATTTTTTTAGTTAAAACTTAAAAGCTTGCTGAAATTCCCATGAGATAAGTTCGCGCTAAAGGATAGCTGCTATAATCTATCCTTACATTACTTCTTCCAAATGCATTAGCTTCAGGGTCGAAGCCTATATAGTCAGTTATCGTAAACAAGTTTTGACCTGTTACATAAAGCCGCAAAGAACTTAGGAAATCCACTTTGTCTACTGAAAAATTATAGCTTAGTTGTACATTTTTAAGTCTAAAATAAGATGCATCTTGTATGGTAAGCGTATTTACTTTGCTAGGACCGTAGGCATTTGGGTTGGTGCCAGACGGCCATTTTGTATTTGGATTCTGAGGAGTCCATCTATTCAAAATTGGCTCAGAAAGTCTATTTCTCCTAAAATTCGCTGGATATATTGATTCAATAAGGTTGATATTAATCAAATCTACCCCTGCTTGACCCTGAAAGAAGAAATCAAGTTGTAGGTTTTTATAGGAAATCGAATTTTGAATACCATAAGTGAAATCAGGATAGGGATTACCAATGATGGTTTGGTCGTCAGGGTTTATCACTCCATCTCCGTTTCGGTCTTCAAAAATTGGAAAACCTGGTTCGGCTGTGGGTTGAGCAGAATTGCCAATATCATCTCCTTCTTGAAAAAGTCCCGTAACAACATAACCATAGTAAGATGATAGAGGCGCTCCCCTTTGAATGATAGCAGTATTACCTACTGCTTGTACATTTCCTGTAACGATGCTTTCAATCCTTCCTAAATCGACTACTTTGTTTTTAATCGTTGAAAAATTTAATGAAGTGTCCCACTTGAAATTGTCAGTTACAATATTGGTTAAATTAAATAAAAATTCAAAACCACTGTTTTTTACCTCACCGACATTACTGAGGATAGAGGAATAACCCGAGGCTCTGGGTAACGGAAGATTAAATAGTAAATCTGTTGAACGTTTTGTGAAATAATCAACGGTTGCACTATAACGCCCACCTGAAATTCCTAAATCAAGCCCTACGTTGAATTGTTCGGTTGTTTCCCATTTTAAATTAGGATTAGCAATCCTACTGGGTTCGACACCTATTTGGACACTATTATCGAATACAACATCTCTTCCCGTACGAAATGTGAGCTGTGATGCAAGGTTTTCAATTTCTTGATTTCCAGTTTGACCCCAACTCATTCTTAATTTGAACTGGTTAAAGACATCAGGAATGAATTCTTCTTCTTCCATTTTATATCCGACAGCAAGGGATGGAAAATACCCCCACTTATTATTGGATCCAAAACGAGAAGAACCATCAGCTCGTATGGAGGCAGTCAACAATATTTTGTTGTAAAGATTGTAATTGATACGACCTAAATAAGAAAGCAAAGTGTTTTCTTGTTTTGAACTATTGAGATTGTCTGTATTCGTATTACCCAGGCCAAGATTATTCGTTGTAAGATTATCTGTTGGAAAACCACTTATATTTCCGCCAAAAAACTTTGAGCTAAACTTTTGATAGGTAGTACCTCCTAGGACTGTAAGCACATTATTTTCGTTGAACTCTTTATTATATGTCATTGTGTATTCAAAAAGATAATTGGAGCGTTCAAGCGTATTTATTGATGCGATACCTCCTGCTCCCGCTCCCCGAATGGTATTCGTATTGTTGTAAATGTCCCTGCGCGAGGTTTGTCTGTCTGTACCAAAATTAAATTTACCTGATAAATCATTTGTAAAATTATAGTTTATAAAGGCACTGCCAAAAGTTCGATTTGTTTCATTTAAACTAGTAATCCCATTTGTCAGCGTAACTGGATTGTTGACAGTGAGGTTAGATGACTGCGCAAATGATCCATCATCATTTCTGATAGGTTCCGTGGGATCATACAATAAAGAGGCATAAATAGGTCCTGCATCTTCATTTGTCTGTATGCCATCTACATTATTGTTGTCTTTTATTAAACTAGTGTTGAAATTAATACCTATTTGAGTACGTTCTCCTATTTTGGTATTTAAATTAATACGACCTGTGTAGCGCTTTATTCCTGAATTATCGACGACACCTAGCTGGTCAAAATAGTTCATTGAGGCGTAGTATGAAGTTTTTTCATTTGCACCACTTACCGATAAATTGTGGTTGCTTAGAGGAGCTGAACGAAAAATTTCATCTTGCCAATACGTTCCTTTACCGATCCTTGAAATATCTTCATTTGTAAAAACTATATCGTTGCCCTGTGCTCTGGACAGGTCGTTGATGACAGAAATATATTGATCAGTAGATAATACGTCCATTTCCTTAGCAACTCCTTGAATGCCGCCATACACGTCATAAGTAATATTCATGCGCCCTTGCTTACCTTTCTTAGTGGTAATCAAGATAACACCGTTAGCCCCTCTTGAGCCATAAATGGCGGTGGCAGAGGCATCCTTCAAAATCTCAATGGATTGTATGTCTCCTGGGTTCAGAGCGTTTAAAGGGTTTCTAGGACTTTGGTTATTACTAACACCGGCAATACCTCCTGAACCCAAATTAGGACTGTTGTCAATAGGGAATCCGTCTATGACATAAAGTGGTTCGTTACTGGCATTCAATGAATTAGAGCCTCTGATGCGTATCGCGAGTCCGCCACCTGGTTCAGAACTTGACTGATTAATTTGTACACCTGCAGCTCTACCTAGCATCAATTGATCAACCGAAGCATTCGCTCCAGGGTTCATATCATCTGGATTTAGAGAGGTGACCGCTCCAGTTAAATCACTTTTTTTCTGGCTACCATATCCAACAACAACTACTTCATCTAAACCTGCTGCATTTTCCTGTAATACAATTTGAATATTTGATTGCTCATTAACTTTAATTTCTTTAGTTGCGAAACCAATATACGATACTACCAAAATAGCATTTTTATCTGCTATTTTTATGTTGAAATTCCCATCAAAATCAGTAGTAGTGCCATTGGTAGTACCTTTTTCTATGATGGTAGCTCCAGGTAATGGACTACCATTGCTATCTAGTATTGTTCCACTAACTTGAGATTGTTGTCGCACGGGTGTATGATTAACAGTAACTTTTTTGTTTCTTTTAACTACAATTTGTCTGTTTGTAATTGAATAAGTTAAATCTGTGTTTTGAAAGGCTTTATCAAGAATCTTATTTACACTAGTTTTATGTAAATTAAGGTTCACTTTTTTTGTTGTTTTTAAAACATCATCTTGATAAAAAACAAGAAACTTGCTTTTGGTCTCAATTTGATTAAAAAGCTCTTTATAACTAGCGTTTTCTATGGTAATGTCAATCTTTGTTTGAGCGATTGTAGTGTTAGCGTATAGACTTGTTAAACCAATACACAGAAGTAATGTGAGTATTCTCATGCTTAACAACATTAGTTTAGTTATTCGTTTAAAAAAGTCTAAAGGGTAGGAGGTATCCTTTTTATTCATAATTTTGAATTTTCGTTAATATTACTGTTCGAGGTAGTATTGATATCGCCGAAAGATGTTGGCGCATCTTTCGGTTTTTTTGTGCTAAGTAGTTTTTTTCATAGGCATTATTTGGTTAAATGGATGTTAACTTGCTGGTAGTTTATTTGATAATCAAAGTCAGCTGTTTTCTTTAAAATATCAAGTACTTGTTCAAGCTTGTCACTCATATCTAGTGTTCCTGAAAAGGTTCGTATTTCTAAGTTTTTATTTTCGATGCTTATAACCACTTTATAATGGCGCGACACTTTTTTAAGAATTTGACTTAAATTATCGTTTTCAAATGTGAAAACTCCATCACGCCATGACATGTATTTTGAGATGTTTACTTTTTTGGTTGTAAGTTGGTTTTTGTCTTTAACTAATGTCGCTAGTGTGCCAGGGGTAATTTTGGTTAGATTGTTATTTGTATTAATAGGGGAGGGGATTTGTATTTCGACACTTCCACTTTCTAGTGCTGTAGTTGTATTGTCATCGTCAGGGTAACTGCTAACGTTAAAAATAGTACCCAACACTTTTACTTCGTAGTCTGAGGTGACAACGTGAAAGGGCTTCAGTTTGTTATGAGTAACTTCAAAAATGGCCTCACCTTCCAAGTAAACCTCTCTTTTTTTTGTGTTAAAAACAACGGGATAGGTGAGTTTTGTGCCTGAATTTAGCCAAATTTCACTACCATCAGAAAGACTAATTTTTGACTGTTTACCATAAGGAACGATAATGGTATTATAAGATAATTGGGTTTTATGTTCTGAAACCTGTTTTATGCTTTTATCATCTTTGATACTGATAGTTTCTCCTGATTTTGAATATGATATTTCAGCGTTATTCTTATTAATAGGTACTTCTTGTTCATTATTTAATATTAGTTTTATATTATCCGTTGTGCTAAAATCAATGTGTAAAGCGTTGGCGTGTTCTTGTATGGTAGAAAAAGAAGTGGTAACTTGATTTTTTATATATAGCATTGTTCCAATGCCAATAAAAAATAGAAGTGAGCTTGCAACGTAAATATTCTGAATTTGCTTTTTAAGTTTATATTTATGGACAGAAGCAATGATTCTATTATTTAGTTCAGATTTACGCTTGGTATCCAAAATGGATTAGTTTAATGCCGAGGCGATTATTATACAGTTCGATTGAAAGCCGAAATTATGCTTGCACTATATATGAGGGTAAAATAACGGTTATATAGACAAAAAAAAGAAGAATTATTTTTTGTCTTAAAAATGGAGCGAAGTTTAGTAGGATATTTTTCGTCTCAATTCTTTAATTGCCCGGTAAAGAGTTGTTCTTGCAGTTTGTATTGAAACCCCCATATCTAGGGCTATTTCTTCATAAGATCTATTTTCTGTAAACCGTAGAGTTATAACTTCTTGTTGTTTTCGAGTTAGGCTTTTTAAGCTATTACTCATATTTAAATTTAAAGCAAATTTCTCTTCGTTACGAATAATTTCCTCCTCAATGGAACATTCTTCGTTTTTAAAAATACGTGCTGAATAATCATCTTCTGGAGAGAGGAGTATGATTTTGTCTTTATAACGTTCTACAATTTTTCTTTTGAGTGATTTTAAAAGATAAGAACTTACATGTACTTCTTTTGCCAATTTTTTTCGGTATTTGTAAAGATCTAGAAATAGGTCATGTATGCAATCCATCACAGACTCGGAATCGGTTGTCAATTTAATACCGTAATCATATAACAAATCTGCATGAATATTGTAGAGTTCATTTAAAGCATCGATATGACCTCGCCTTAGTTTACTCCATAATTGCGATTCATTATTTCTGATTTTATTCATTTTTATGATACTAAATCATCGAGTGTGAAAATTTGATTTAAATTGAAATAGGACTGATTTGAAACCAATTTAATACTAAAATTGTAAAAATCATAATTAGAATTTTAAATTAGTATTGTCTAGGTTGTGTATTAAGACTTAATGACAAGGCTTAAAAGCCTTATGTAATAAGAAGCTTTCATGGTTTTGACATACATGGCTATGATTAAAATGAAAACATCGTGCAGTGTCTTATTTTGAAGAGGTGTATTAGTATTAGACGCTAATAAATAAATAGAAAAGTTACAAAAACAAGGAAATTTACTATTTGAGAGTTTCCGATTAGATGCGAAGTAATCTCAGTTATCCTTGAATTTTAATATGTAGATTATACCAGCAACCGTTATTCATTTTTACTTAAATAAGGGCCAAATTCTTGTTTTGGCGTCAGTGTTTTTTCATCTAAAATTATAACCTTATAAGTACCGTCAGGTTGTACGCGAATAACGATATGGCCTTGTAAGCTTTTGTAGTTGTCTCTAAACCAAGGGCCGTAAGTAACCAGAGTCTCGGGGTGCATATTGGTAGTGAAGAGGTCTCTTTCTTCGGTATCATCGTTTTGGTAAATAAGGCGTTGGTATACTTCTTGCCCGGGGTGATCAGAACACCATAATTGTTGAATTACCACCTCAGGATTCAATGTCTCCACAAAGAAACTGTTGGTCGCGTCTCTGTTGCCATGGTGGTTGAGGGTGGTGACTTCAACTTTTCCTACGGCTTTTGCTATTGGGGTTTCTACATCAAACCATTTTGGTAGTCCATACCCTTGTAAACCCGTATTGTCTCCGCCAGTAAAATAATCAAAATCGCCATACGATATTTTTAAGGCCAGACTAAGTGGGTTTTCATTGTATCCCCCTTTGTAAAAGTTGGTCATTTCTTTGGCGGTGAAATAGGTGAAAGTTTCGTTTTTTACACCCGTCCAAATAGTGGCATTTGATTTTATATTTCGAACCCTAAAATTGGGATAAGTATCTTTGGCATTTAGTAAGCTGATTTGAGAATCACTACCAACAATAAGGGCTTCTGCTGAAGTGTTATTGGTTGAAAGAAAAGATAGGTAATCTTTAAAAATTTCATCTTCTTTCAAATAATCGCGAAGATCAAGTGGAAAATCTAGGGTTGGGGAGTTGCGATCTATGATTTTACCAAAAGGAATAGTTTTGCCTAGTGCTGTAAAGCTACCATAATGGTCTTCATGAAAATGAGAAATTAATGCGTAATCAATAGAGGACTTTTTATTCTCAGGAGCTACCTTTTTGATATAGGCAGCGATCCATTCGGCTGCCGATTTGCTGCTATCTGGCACGGGAGCGGTGCTCTTTAGAGGTGCATATTTTTCTTCAAATTTTTTCTTGTCAAGGCTACCAGCATCAAAAAGCATGGTGGTACCATCGGGGAATATAAAGTAGGTGGTATTGCCACTACCTGTATTTATATGATGAATATCTAAATACCCTTGCTGCCATTTCACTAAAGGCTTATCAGTTGAGGTGATCTTATGTTTAGTTGGTTTCTTCGGTTTTTCATTTGTGTTGCATGACAAAACGGAAAAAATTAATATGGCGTAAAATATCTTTTTAAACATCATTTTATAGTATTTAGCCATCCCCCGTTTTTTTTAATTGAATATTTGTTTGTTGTTTGCAACAATAAATTACTGCTTTTTAAGCAGTTTTTCTAGTTTGAATCCCTTGAAAACATCAATAAAATAGATTGATTAACGTAATGCTAATTCATTTTTCAGGGGTGGCTAATTCTTTACGATAGGTTAATAAATGGTTGCTTTTGGTCATTTTATGTAAAAATAAATACGAGCGAAATTGTATTATTCTTTATATTTTTTGTGTAGATTATTCCATAGCTTTGATTTGTAAACAGCAGGCCAATGAAACTTCATTTACTAGATAGAACCATTCAAAACCATCATTCTTTCAATGTATCTCACAATCGCTATCCTCATTTTTTAAAAATATGGCATTACCACCCTGAGTTAGAGCTTGTTGCTGTCTTAAAAAGTTCTGGTACACATTTTATTGGTGATAATATTGAACGTTTTAATGTTGGTGATGTGATTCTTATAGGTGAAAATTTACCACATATGTGGTTAAATGACGAGCGTTATTTTTATGACGATAGCAAAGATGTAGCCGAAGCAGTGGGCGTACATTTTAAAAAGAATTTTTTGGGAGAGTTATTTTTGAAAGCACCTGAGAATAAAAAAATATACGAGCTTTTAAATAAAGCTGATAGGGGTGTAAAGTTTGTAGGAGTTAGTAAAGAAACTATTCATGATATGAGTCGTTTGCCCGAGCTTAAACCTTTTGAAAGAATGATGCTTTTTATTGAAATTCTAAATCGTTTAGCCCATCATAAGACGATGAAGGTATTGTCAACAGCGGGTTTTTTAAATACCTTTTTTAAAACAAACAATAAGCGTTTAGATAAGATATACGAATTTGTGTATAAGAATTTTAAAAGCGCAATAAATTCTAAAGATGTTGCCGAGTTTATTGGTATGAATCCTTCTGCTTTTAGTAGGTATTTTAAGCGCATTCATAGAAAAACTTTTACTACGTATTTGAATGAGGTAAGAGTCGGTTATTCGTGTAAGCTATTACTTGAAGATTCTGGTAATATTAGTGCTATTGCTTATGAATCTGGGTTTAATAACCTATCTAATTTTAACCGACAATTTCGGATGATAATGAAACTGTCGCCATCAGAATATATTCAAATTCATACTTGAAGAAGGGATATTTTCATTATTGGGCAAAAATAGTATATGATCTTGTATTATTTTTGGTAGCTTAGTAAGGTTTCAAAATTTAGTTTTACAAAAAAAAAGTATGTCTTTACAAAATATTATTATAACCGATATTCAGGTAAAGGATATTCGTTTTCCTACCAGTCGTTCTTTAGATGGTTCTGATGCGATGAATCCTGATCCTGATTACTCTGCCGCCTATGTTATTTTAAAAACCAATTCGCCCAATCAATTAGAAGGGCATGGTCTTACGTTTACCATTGGTAGGGGTAATGAATTATGTGTTGCTGCTATTCAATCATTAGCGCCATTAGTTTTAAATAAAAGCCTTGAAAGTTTCACCAGTAATATGGGGGCTTTTTGGAAAATGATTACGGGCGATAGTCAATTACGCTGGTTGGGGCCAGAGAAAGGCGTGATTCATTTGGCAACAGGAGCAATGGTGAATGCCGTATGGGATTTGTATGCCAAAGCAATGGGTAAGCCCTTGTGGAAACTCTTGGCTGATATGTCGCCAGAAGAGCTCGTTTCTTGTGTAGATTTCACCTATATTACAGATGCTATAACACCCGATGAAGCTTTGGCAATGCTACAAAGTAAGGCGGCCACCAAGCAAGATAGAATTGATGTTCTTTTAGAAAAGGGCTATCCTGCCTACACAACATCAGCAGGTTGGTTGGGGTATTCTGATGAGAAAATGAGAAGACTGTGCAGAGAGGCAAAAGCGGCAGGTTTTGACCATATGAAAATTAAAGTAGGTGCCGATTTGGAAGATGATATGCGGCGTGCAGCAATCATTCGAGAGGAAATAGGAACCGATATAAGGTTAATGATGGATGCCAACCAAAAATGGGATGTTGATGAAGCCATAACAAATATGGAGTCATTGAAGAAATTTGACCCATGGTGGATAGAAGAACCTACAAGTCCTGATGATATTTTGGGGCATGCAAAAATAGCGGAAGCAGTAAAACCGATAAAGGTTGCTACTGGCGAGCATTGTCAAAACCGTGTGGTTTTTAAACAGTTAATGCAGGCTAATGCTATAGGTATTTGCCAAATAGATAGTTGCCGTGTTGGTGGAGTTAATGAAATTTTAGCCATTTTATTGATGGCCGCTAAATTTGAAATTCCTGTGTGTCCACATGCAGGGGGTGTAGGGCTATGTGAGTATGTACAGCATTTGTCAATGATTGATTATATTGCTATTAGCGGTTCTCTTGAGAATAGAATTATTGAATATGTTGACCATTTACACGAGCATTTTCACGATCCTGTAGTCATTAAGAATGGGGCTTATATGCCACCACAATTACCCGGCTATAGTATTACCATGAAAGACCAGTCTTTAACGGATTATAATTTTGAGACGGGAAAAGTTTGGCAAGAAGAGCAGTCGTAAAAAAACACACCAATGAAAGGCTGGTTTTAAATTAAAATGGCCGTTGTAACCAAAATAGATTTTCAACTAGCTAAGAAGATTGATTAAATTAAAAAGATAAAAAATGAAATTAATACGATTTGGAAATGTAGGTGCTGAAAAACCTGGAATTGAAAAAGCCAATGGCGAACGTATAGATGTGTCTGCTTTTGGAGAAGATTATACAGAAGCTTTTTTTGGCGGTGATGGTATAGAGCGTTTAGCCGCTTGGTTGGCTAAACATGAAGGTGAATGTCCTGTTGTTAGTGCTGAAACAAGACTGGGACCACCATTAACGCGACCTTCAAAAATTGTTTGTGTAGGTTTGAATTATGCGCAACATGCTGCTGAAAGTGGTATGGCAATACCCAAAGAACCTGTTTTGTTTTTTAAAGCGACATCGGCAATTGTGGGGCCTAATGATGATGTTATCATACCAAAAGGAAGTGAAAAAACAGACTGGGAGGTAGAACTAGCGATTGTTATAGGAAAAAAAGCATCGTATGTTTCTGAAGAAGAAGCCTTAAACCATGTCGCTGGCTATGTGTTGCATAATGACTATAGCGAACGTGCTTTTCAAATAGAGAAAGAAGGTCAGTGGTGTAAGGGAAAAGGATGTGATACGTTTGCGCCTATAGGCCCTTTTATCGCAACTAAAGACGAGGTGAGTGACCCCAATAACTTGGAGTTATGGTTGAAATTAAATGGTGAAACGGTACAGCATAGTTCCACTTCTGACTTTATTTTTAATGTACAAGAAGTCGTTAGCTATATAAGTCAATATATGACATTGTTACCAGGTGATATCATCTCTACAGGTACACCTTTTGGTGTAGGACTTGGCTTTAATCCTCCTAAATACCTTAAACCTGGTGATGTTGTTGAGCTTGGTATTGAAGGTTTAGGTAGTTCTAAGCAAGCCGTAAAAGCGTATCAGTAGATAATACACAACGAAGCGGTTAGTTTTAAAACAACTTAAAGTAGGAATAGGTTTTTTTAATGCATACCGCAGGGTAAATAGTTGAAAATGGGAAATAAAAAAGAAATACGCATCAATTCAAAATATCCTTCCGTTACCGATTTGAGAACAAAGGCGCAATCGAAAATACCAAAATTTGCGTTTGAGTATTTGGATGGAGGTTGTAATGAGGATGTAAACTTGATAAAAAATACGGCAGAAATTCGTGATGTAGAATTACAACCGCACTATTTAAGAGCACACGGAGGTTCGAGTATGAAGACCGAATTGTTTGGTCACACCTATGATGCTCCTTTTGGTATTGCACCAGTTGGTTTGCAGGGTTTGATGTGGCCTAACGCTCCTGAAATTTTGGCAAAGTCAGCTTTTGAACATAATGTGCCCTTTGTTTTAAGCACCGTGTCTACAAGTAGTATTGAGCGCATTTCAGAGATTACCGAAGGTAATGCATGGTTTCAACTGTATCATCCTGCCGATAATAAATTGCGTGATGATATTATTCATAGGGCTGCAGCTGCTGAGTGTCCGGTGTTAGTGATTTTATGTGATGTACCTACTTTTGGTTTTAGACCTAGAGATGTTCGTAATGGATTGGCTATGCCGCCCAAAATGTCGATAAAAAATATTATTCAGATTTTAGGGAGACCAGAATGGGCAATGAAAACCTTGGTGCATGGGCAGCCAAATTTTGAAACCTTGAAACCCTATATGCCAAAGAATTTGGACTTGAAGCAGCTAGGTAAATTTATGGATGAAACTTTTTCTGGTCGATTGAATGAGGAAAAAATCAAACCCATTCGTGATATGTGGAAAGGGAAACTGGTGTTGAAAGGGGTTGCTAATGAGGCAGATGCTGAAAAGGCAATTAAGCTTGGTCTTGACGGAATTATTGTTTCTAATCATGGCGGTAGGCAACTTGACGCTGGTGAATCTACCATTAAACCGTTAACAAGAATAGCAAAGAAATATGGTGATAAATTGACTGTGATGATGGACAGTGGTTTGCGTTCTGGGCCAGATGTTGCGCGAACCTTAGCCAGTGGTGCTCAATTTACATTCATGGGACGTTCTTTTATGTATGGTGTTGCTGCTTTGGGTAATAAAGGTGGCGACCATACTATTTCACTTTTGAAAACCGAATTGCAACAGGTTATGGAGCAAATTTGCTGTGAAAAAGTAGAAGATTTCCCTAACTTTATTAAGAGCGTACAATAGTAAATAGATACGTATAAATGATGCCGTAAACTAGAAAGGTCACTTCTGCTAGTTTACGGCATTATCATTTTTTTTGTTTAGCGTCTGGTTCTAAATAGCCGAATTTTTACAATTTGAATTATTTTTGACGGCTATTTTCTTATCGGGCGATAAGAAATAAAAAGCCGCCAAATGAAGCCAATTTACTTTTTGTATTCCTGACCAGCTACGATTTAACTAAGCTTACGGTTAAAGGAGTCTGCAAGCGACGTGAAAAATCATTTAAATATTGTTCCCAAGCTTCTTTTGTAGTGAATTGACCACTTTTTTTCCACCCAAAACCAGCATAATACACCACTTTATTGTTTTTTACTTTTAAATGGGCATAGGCGTTGCTGAGGTCTTTTTGGGGAACATCATAGGTTTCGTAATCTATAAAATAATCGGGCGTGGTTACGATTGCAGTTCCTAGTTCAGAATCATCATGCGGTTGCCAATAGCTTACCCATGCTTTGTTTTCATCGGCAGTAACTTCGCCATCTTTTTCATGAAGGGTGAGTCCGGCAGCAATTTCAAAAGTACCGTCAATAGTCAATTCAAATTTTGAAAGGTTACTACCATAGTCTAGGCTTATTATTTTCGATTCTTTAATAAGGTCACCATCGGCATTCCAATCTCCAATTTCTAAATAAAAACTTGTGCGAATAGGCCCTGTAGTTATCGTGCGCCACTTGGTATAGTTTTTTGAAAAATAGTATGTACTGTCTTTTTTAATAGCAATACCACCTACGCCGCGGCTGGTACCTACATGAAAATTGTCAAGTCCTTCGCCTGTATCTTCATGATAGGTGCCTTCTGTATTCTTTTCTTTACTGTACCATTTGTTGATGATAGGGTATTCTACCCGTTTTAACCATGCATCAACACCACTCGATAGTGTGCCGCCAGCAACACCATCTTCAGCTAGTTGCTCTGCTTTAGGGCCGTACATTCTAAAGGCTACTTTGTTATTTTCCCAAGCGTAATCATCTGTGCGCTCAGGCACAAAACGAGAATAGCAAGTGGTTTTCGTTTCTGCTTGTTCATCAGCAGAAAGGGTCACTATTTCATACTCCTTTTCTGATTGTGCTGCTATTTTCGGTTGAAATAGTACCATATCGATGCTATTGTCACCATCGGTATCAACAGCTTGTGTAGTCATCAGTTGTTTTGATTCGGTATCTCTAATTCCGATAGTAGCCAAATTGTCTACTTTTAAGAAATCAGCAGTCAATTCCACCGTTTCAAATTCGCGTTCAATGTCTAAGGTGTTTTTAATGCGGATGGTTTTCGTGTGCTCTTCAGAAACACAAGCATTAAGCAGTAAAATCACGCAAAGCGAAATAAGAAAATATAAAGGTTTCTTTTTCATAGCTTGTTTTTTTAGTTTTCGTTTGATGGTTTGCCTATGGTAGCGAGAATACCGCCATCAACGTATAGTATATGGCCATTGACAAAATCACTAGCTCTAGAAGCTAAAAATATAGCAGCTCCTTTCAGGTCACTGGGGTCGCCCCATTTAGCTGCTGGCGTTCTATTTACAATAAAATCATTAAACGGATGGCCATCAACTCGTATGGGAGCCGTTTGTGAGGTGGCAAAGTACCCAGGGCCAATACCATTTACCTGAATATTGTGTTTCGCCCATTCGGTAGCCATATTTTGAGTTAACATTTTGAGTCCGCCTTTGGCAGCAGCATAAGCACCAACCGTATTTCTGCCTAAAGCGCTCATCATAGAGCAAATGTTAATGATTTTTCCTTTTTTGCGAGCGATCATGCCTTTTACCACATGCTTTGAAACGATAAACGGACTAACCAAATCAACATCAATAACTTCTTTAAAAGCGGCTACTTCCATTTCTTCAAGTGGGGTACGTTTAATAATACCCGCATTATTCACAAGGATATCAATAGTCCCAACCTCTGATGTTATTTTTGCAATGGCTTCTCGTACTGCATCTTCGTCGGTTACATCAAATTTGTATCCTTTAGCTGTAATGCCCATGTCGGTATAGTGCTGTACGGCTTGGTCTATTTTTTCTTGCGATGAATTTCCGTTTACAATGAGTGTTGCGCCTACCTTGCCTAAGCCTTCGGCCATGGCCATACCTAGTCCGTGAGTGCTTCCTGTTACTAGGGCAACCTGTCCCGTTAAATCAAATAATGTCAATCCCATAGTGATTATCTTAAATCGGTTATTTTAGCTACATCCATATCAGTATAATCGAGGTTTTCACCTGCCATACCCCAAATAAAGGTATAGTTAGCTGTGCCAGACCCACAATGTATAGACCAAGGCGGAGAGATTACAGCTTGATGATTGTGCATCCATATATGTCGTGTTTCATCAGGCTGTCCCATAAAATGACATACGGCTTGGTTTTCGGGCACATCTAAATAAAAATAGACCTCCATTCTACGGTCATGAACGTGTGCAGGCATGGTGTTCCATACGCTACCTGTTTTAAGTTCTGTCATGCCCATTTGTAATTGACAAGAGGTGACCACGCCACCGATAATCATTTGGTTTACTGTGCGGTGGTTGGCAGTTTCTAAAGAACCTAGCTCAAGTTTTTTGGCTTCAGCAAGGCTTACTTTTTTGGTGGGATAGCTGGTATGTGCTGGTGCAGAATTTAAATAGAATTTAGCAGGTTTTTTAGGGTCATCACTTTTAAAAACAATTTCTTTATTTCCCATGCCAATATAAAGGGCGTCTTTATGGGCTAGGGTGTAGATGGTACCGTCTACTTTAACCGTGCCACTTTCTCCAACATTAATAATGCCTAGTTCACGTCGTTCTAGAAAATAATCGGCTTTTAGCGGGTCAATAGCTTCTAGCGTTAATGGAGCTGTGGGTACCGCAGAGCCAGCAATGTAGCGGTCATAATGCGTATAGGTAAGATTAATTTTGCCTGCCTGCATTAAATTGTCAATTAAAAACTCATCTCTAAGCTCTTTAGTGGTGTATTTTTTTACTGTTTCAGGGCTAGATGCGTATCGTGTTTCGTATGTTGTTTTCATCTGTTATAGGGTTGTTTTGTGATGTATGTTTATTCTCAATTATGCAGCAGAAAACTTTGTTGTACTAATAGGAAGATACCTGTCGCTAAGTTTTAGTACAAAAAGTCACTACTCAATTAAGCTTTGAAACAAAAATAATAAAATAAAATACAATCGATTGTATTTTTAGTATATTTATCCCAAATTTCGTCGTAATAGTGATGAAATACGTACAATTTTATGCAAAACAACGTAACCATACATGATTTGGCAACGGCCTTGAATATTGATGCTTCAACGGTTTCAAGGGCGTTAAATGATAGCCCCAGGGTAGCACAGCGCACAAAGGACAAAATTTTGGCAAAGGCTGATGAGTTGGGGTATCAACGTAATGTTTTGGCGTCAAACCTCAGAAAAAATACCACAAATACTATTGGGGTAATTGTTCCCCGAATTTCGCGTCATTTTTTTTCATCGGCAATAGCGGGTATTGAAGAAACGGCCTTTCAATTGGGGTATAATGTGATTATATGTCAATCTTTAGAAAGTCTTGAAAGAGAGCGCAATTTGGTAGCTTCTATGATGGCAAATAGAGTAGCGGGCGTATTGGTTTCTGTATCTATGGAAACTACAAATTACGCTCATTTACAACTCCTTAAGAAGAATGGTATTCCTTTTCTTTTTTTTGACCGTCATTGTGAAATTGATGGCAATAGTAATGTATTGATTGATGATTTTCAAAGTGGTTTTGATGCTACCGAGCATCTTATATTAAATGGTTGTACGCAAATTGCACATTTTTCTGGACCACAATCTTTGAAAATTTATGAGAATAGGGCTCGTGGTTATCGTGCGGCGCTTGAGAAACATCATATTTCGTATCAACCCGAATTGGTGTTGCAGTCTCGCTTAATGGAAGAAGACGGTATGGAGAGTGCCAAGAAGCTACTGACTTTAAATAGGCGTATCGATGGCGTTTTTGCTGCCAATGATGTTTCAGCCATAGGCGCCATGAAATATTTGAAAAAAGCAGGGGTGAAAATTCCTGACGATTTGGCCATTGTAGGTTTTAGTAATGAGCCTATTGCTGCGGTTATAGAGCCTTCATTGACTACGATAGACCAGTCAGGTCATGAGATTGGTAAGCGAGCTACTGCGCTTTTGCTGCAACAAATAAAAAGTGAAGAGCAAGTGGTGCAACCAGAAACACTGGTGTTAAAAACAGCCTTAATAGCGCGTGATTCATCAAAATATGTAAAAAAAGAATAGCATAATTAATACCGGTATGTGGGTTGATAATCCATGTGTGTGGCAAATAAATAGTGAATTAAAAATAGAAGTTGAATAAGCTGGGTTGTGTATTAGCGCTTTGCGAAGGGACTTAAAAGCACCTTAAAATGCGGTGATTTAGAGGCGTAATAGAATGTTGATACATAATACAGCGTAATAAACAATAGTATGAAGATTACAAAAGTTGTACTGATAACGGCCTTATGTGCCTTGTCTTATGCGTGTAAAGAAACAAAACCTACGAAGTCAACACCCGTAAAAACCGACACGGCATTATTGCCATTAGAACACGCGGTGAAGCAAATGGAACTACAGTTGGTAGAAGCTGAAAAGGCAAATCGTATTCCGCGAACTATTGATGAGCAAGGGAATATGCATTGGGCAAAAGAGGGTTTTGATTGGACTGAGGGCTTTTATCCAGGTAGCCTGTGGTACCTTTATGAAAATACCAAAGACGAGAAATGGCGCCTTGCAGCCGAAAAATTTCAGGCGCTCTTTGAAGACCATAAGAACTATACCCGCTATCACGATTTGGGCTTCGTTTTTAATTGCTCTTATGGTAATGGTTACCGATTGACAAAAAATGAACGTTTTAAAGAAGTGCTTATCAATGCAGGTGATTCTTTACTCACGCGCTTTAATCCTAAGGTTGGCTCAATTAAAAGTTGGGATGTCGATAAGGGATGGCAGTCGCAAAGGAATTGGATGTTTCCTGTGATTATAGACAATATGATGAATCTTGAAATGCTATTTGAACTGACCGAACTAACGGGTGATAAAAAGTACAGAGAAGCAGCCATAACGCATGCCAATACTACTTTAAAAAACCATTTTAGGCCAGATAACAGCTCTTACCACGTGGTAGATTACGACCCAAATACCGGTGAGGTACGCAGTAAACAAACGGCACAAGGTTTTGCTGATGATAGTGCGTGGGCTCGTGGGCAGGCATGGGGACTTTATGGTTACACCGTTTGTTATCGGTATACAAAAGATGAAAAGTATTTAGAACAGGCGCAAAAAATCGCCGATTTTATTGTGAATTATAAAGGTACCCCTGCTGATGGTATTCCCTACTGGGATTATAATGCAGACAGCATACCTAATGCCCCTCGTGATGTTTCAGCAGCAGCAATTACCGTTTCTGCTTTGATTGAGTTAAATGGGTATGCCAACAAAAGTTATCAGCCAGCCATAGATACAATTTTAGCGTCATTGAAATCAGCAGAATACACTGCTACAATTGGCGAAAACAAACATTTTATTTTAAAGCATAGCGTTGGTAGTATTCCCCATGGTGCAGAAATTGATGTTCCTTTAAATTATGCAGATTACTATTATTTGGAAGCATTGACACGGTATAAAAAAGCTTTTTAAAAATACCGTTTGGTGAAGTTGATAACTTCATAGTCAATCACATTGACCAAAGCCACAACAGCAGCTGTTGTGGCTTTGGTTGTTATGGCTTACTGTTGATGGTGCGAATTTATCGATATTCACAGCGTACTGCTTGTGGCTTTTTGGGAAGTAGGCGTTTGTTTATGATGAATAGAAGTGCTTTGGAGGTGTGCAAGTGCTAAAACGCCTGATAATTAGTTTAATGTGGAAATAAATACTTTTAAAAGCAGTAAAAATGACTTAGATTAGTAATCGTAAAAAAGGAATATATGCGTTTGAGTGTGTATGTACAATTGTTGTGGCGGATATGGAAAGACCAATGTATAAATACTTAATTACCATATTACTTATTGTCATTACTGGCTGCAAAAACGAAAAGCAACAGGACAAAAGCAATAATTTGGTTGAAAAACTTGAGCCAAATAATGAGGATAATACGGTTACCTTACAATTTACAGAATACGACAATTATCTAAGTTTTTTAAAACGTGTTGACGAGATTGTATGCAATGATAGCGTCCCTGTTGTCAAAATAAGAATTAATGATACTGAATACATCCACAAATTTTCAACTCCATGTTGGGATAGAATAGGTGATATTCTTATCAAGCAAAAAAATGTTCTGATTGTGCATGATGATAGTATTGAGAAAAGATTCACCAATCCATGGATGTGCAAAAAGTTTGAACTTTCCACATTAGGGTTTATTCTGGAAAAAGATATGTCCAATAATGGAAAAAACGAAAATTGGAGTGAAAGTCCTGCCAAACATATACTTTCAATTTCTGTTTCAGATGATAGCATAAATAAGCTCCAACCAATTTTTTTGGAACTAAGCAGAGCTTACGAACGGAATTTTATAAATTCGGACATAAGGATATGGCTCACGGATTATGTCCCTTATTTCGAACCGCCACCGCCACCACCAGAAGGACCTGAAGATATAGAGGAAATAGAATTTGTGGAATAAATACGCACTACAATAACTACACCTTCGTGTGGTCGCTACGACCCAATATGAAGGCAATGTAGACTGAATCGACTGCTTTCCCGCTACTATAGAGATTGCTATGCGTTAGTGGCTTTCTATTACAAATTACGCTAGTGTAGTAGTCGTCTTTTCTAGCTAAATAAACACCCATTTAAGAAGTTTGCAAACTTCGTCATCACATATTAACTAAAACACAACAGTAATAATTCCTCCTTTGAAGGGGGTTAGGGGGATGTTCTTCGTGTGACGGGCAATACCCAGCATGGCGGCGCTGTCGACTGAGCCGGCTGCTTCAAAGAGAAGCTTACACAACCGTTGTGTATATTTCCTAATCAACTCCTAAAACTATATTAACGGTAAGTTAATTGTGTTTTTTGAAAGTAGCATAAATCTTACTTTTAATTTTCTAAAAACGATCTTATGAACATTTCAAAAATTACTTGCTGTCTTTTTTTTATTGTTATTTTTATTAATAGTTGTTCTCATTCGAATGATTTCAAATATTATGAAATAGAAAATGAAGAAGTTGTCTTTATTGATAATAACCAATCTTCATATGAAGTGGGAGATACTCTTTGGTTAAATATTAACATTGAAAGCAAACAAAATGGAAAAATTGCGGAACAAAATGAAATAATCTCAGATAGAGAAATAGATATTTTTAACCTTACGAAGGCTACTGAAACATTTTTCGGTTTTTCAGTATTCCAAATTAATGAAGAAAACTTTTCGGAATTGGCATTAGATCCAGATAATGTAATAGAAGAAATGGGTAGGTTAAATGTTGGGTCTTCTGAAGACACAAGCCTTTTAGGCGTTGCGCCATATAGCGATGGAAAGTATCAGCTTCACGTAGGAATTCCTCTTGAAAATGCTGGTAACTATTTTCTTGCTAATTCTGGAAATGGCTTAGGTAGATCAAGACTTACATTTAACCCAACCAATGGAGCAGGTATAAATGTTAACTTTATTACAAAAATAAGGAACTCAGATTCTGATGGAAGGTTCTACTTTACAGTTAACTAATTTACAACAAAATAACTACTGATAATAACGATCCCTTCATTTGGTTGGTACCACCCAAAATGAGGGTGTCGTCGACTAAACCGCCTGCTTTGCCAATACTACGGAGATTGTTATGCGTTTGTGGTGTTTTATTACAAATTACGCTAGTGTAGTAGCCGTCTTTTCTAGCTAAATAACACCAATTTAAGAAGTTTGCAAACTTTGTCATCACATATTAACTAAAACACAACAGTAATAATTTCCCCTTTAGGGTTAGGGGATGTCCGCCCCGTTATTTGAATATATTGTTTGTTCATTTTATGTGTTTGTTCATACCAACATACCCCGTCTGCGACCCACTCAGGAAGTTAGCAACTTGGTTGCTATACATTAACCGAAATACTAAACACAACAGTAATAATTCCCCCTTCGGGGGTTAGGGGGAACAGCAGAAACAATTCTCCCTTTGAAGGGGGTCAGGGGGATGTTCTCCATCCTACTACGTTTCATTTTACTTTAAGAATCAATATTTGTAATAGTGTTTTTTAGGAAGTTAAGAACTAAGCTTACTGTTACTGGCACAAAGTTGCAGACGTTCGCACAGTATACACTTTTGAGCGTTTTAAACAACGGAAATTTATAGCTATGTAGCACAAATACTTTTAAAAGCAGTAAAAATGGCGTAGATTAGTAATCGTAAAAAAGGAATATATGTGTTTGAGAGCTTATATTCGATTGTGAGGCATACGAAAAAACGAAATGATTAAATTAAAATGGATTCCTTTTTGATATTTTGGTTTTTAATTATACTGCTGATTATCGGACTCACTATCGGTTTGATTTATCTCGGATATTGGATACCTAAACGTTTTGGAAAAAGGAAATTAGGAAAGTGGATTGCAGTAATTTTATCAATTACCGTTTTATTTTTTATACTTTCTATTGCTTTTGAAGACGAACTTTTTTTCAAATCGGACGCAGAAGAATTATTAGCAGAACATAATATTGAACTAAAAGAAAATTTCAAACTGAATTCTAACGAATTCGTCGGAATTAAAGATTTTTACCACCGTTTTGAGTTGACAATTTCCGAAACTGATAAATTAAGAATAAAGAATAAAATAACAAAAGCCGAAAACTATCAACATCTCGAAGATGAAACAACTGACATTAGAATTGATAAGCCAAGATATGTAAAGGGTAACGATAGCCTCAAGTTTACAGCTAATTACGAAACTGAAACACAATATATTTACGAATATTATAAACCTAATCAAATAGGATACGCACCAACGTATAACCGAATATCAATTATGAAAGCAGAAAATAAATTAATTTATGAAAATATATCAGACTGAAGAACGTAAGAAAATGCGCACAACAATAACGACCCCTTCACATTTTCGGTACCACCCAAACCTAAACACGCTGTTGCCTGAACTACCTACTTTCCCGCTACAATAGAAATTACTTTACCCTCATGATGCTATATTACGGATTGTACTACAGTATAATTTAATCGTTACAAAAACAATCATTCCATTGAAATTCGTGTTATTATACTAAAAGCAGGTATTCTAGCGTTATTTTTTTTGTTTGGGTTAGTTCCAACTCAATTTTACCAATTTATTCAACCATATACCAACCTTTTGTCCCTTAATTAATGAAGAAATTAATAGTTTTTCCACTGTTTTTTGTTTTTTTAAGTAGTTTTTCTCAAGAAAAAATCCCTTTTATAGATGTTGATGAAATTGTGCTGTCGGTTGCAGAGGCCGCGCAGAATGAAGAGTATGAAAAGGCATTCGATTTGCTTAATCAAATTAGCAAAAACGATTCTACCTATACCTCTGCCTTAGTAACAAAAGCCTATTATCAAATGGCACTAAAGCAATTTGATAAAGCCATTGAAATTCTAGATGAAGGTCTTGCCAGTGACTCTGGAGATTTAAAGGCACTATTTTACCAAAATAAAGGAGTAGCCTTAGCAAATTTGGAAAAGCATGAAGAGGCTGTTACCCTACTTGATGAAGGTTTAAAACTTTTTCCCAAAAACCACCTACTGACCTATAATAGGGCTGTTTTTTTGGAGAAAATGGGGAAGCTAGAAGCGGCTGTAAAAGGCTATAAAGAGGCTATTATACTAAATCCGTTTTACAGAAAAGCATATTTACAACTGGGTAATATTTGTTACAAACAAGAACGAATTAGTCAAGCGCTTATGTGTTTTGATATGTATTTACTACTCGACCCCGAAGCAGCAGGGACGTTTAATGTGCTTAAATCGGTGAATCATATTGTCAATGCTAAAAACGAGTCAAAAAGAGACCCAAATTTTCAAATATCAGCTGATGACGAGGCTTTTGAAGACATTGACCTGATACTTACCAATAAGATTGCAATGAATAAGAAATACAAAATTGATAATGAAATAGACATTGCATTTGTACGGCAAAACCATGTGTTATTTAGTCAACTAGAAGATTTTGAAGGTAATGGCGGTTTTTGGGATACCAAGTTTGTGCCCTTTTATAAGTGGATTGCTGAAAATGGATATTTTGATGATTTTGTGTACACCAGTACCTATAGCATTGAAAATGAAAAATTTAAAAAAGTAATCGGAAAAAAGACAAAAAATATCATTGCCTTTATTGAGTTATTTAACCCAAAATGGACTGATATTATTCGGTCAAATAAAATGCAATGGCAGGGTAAAGAGCAAGAGGTGTCTTCTTATTATAATGATTACCTACAGGCTATGGGTAAAATGGACGGAGATAAAACGGTTGGTTATTGGGAGTTTTACAATGAGAATGGTCGATTAACAGGAAAAGGAAATTTTGATGAAGAAGGAAATAGAGATGGAGAATGGACTTGGTACAATCAATTTGGGCGAGTAAGAGAAACAGGCAATTACAAAAAAGGAAAACTAGAAGGAGAAAGCAAAGTTTATCATGAAAATGGAGCTATTGCCGTTGTTGGTAATGCTAAAAATGATGCATTTGATGGGGAATATAAACGCTACAATGATAAGGGAGCTTTGCTTGAAAAAAAACAATTTAAAGAAGGGGTATTAGAAGGGCTGTATACTTCGTATTTTGATGTAGGTGAACAATTGTTAGAGTATCATATTCCGTATAAAAATGACGCTATAGACCAGAAAGCTACCGAGTACTATGCAAATGGAGATGTTTTTTCTGAAATTAGTTTTGAAAAGGGAGTTAGGCAAGGGCTAGAAACCAAGTACCATGCGAATAAGCAAAAATATGCCGAAATAAACTACGTAGACGGCGAACTACAAGGTAGTTACAAAAAGTTTTATGCTAATGGTAATGCAATGGAAGTGGGGCAGAGTCTTGATGGGTATTTTAATGGTCCATGGAAAACGTTTTATGATGATGGTACTATCCAAAGTGAATTTACATATGCTAAGGGTAAGCTAGATGGTAAATACACCTACTATGATACTGATGGGAAGTTGTACTATGAGTATGTGTACCGTAAAGGAGAAATTATTGCCTATAAATTTTATTCAAAAGATGGAGCAATACGCAAAGAAGCTAAGAAAAAGGGAGGTGAGTTTTATTATGAGGGTCATGCTTCAAATGGAAATATTACTTCTGAAGGGCTTTATGATATTTCGGGAGGAAAAAAAGGAGTGTGGAAATTTTATACGTCAAATGGTGTGCTCAGAGAAAAAGGCAATTATGATGATAATAAAGCCGAAGGTGAATATGTAACCTATTATATGAACGGCGAAAAAAAATCTGTATCAAACTATAAAAATGATTCGCTAACGGGTTATTATGCAGGTTATCATATAAGTAAAAAATTAAGAGAGCAAGGCTGGTATAAAAATAATGAAGCACATGGAGAATGGCGTCAGTATGCAGTAGATGGAACTTTACAAACCATAAATTTTTACCATAGAGGCAAGCTTCACGGTAATCAGAAATACTTTAATGGTAATGGAGAATTGTACAGAATAGCCAAGTTTAACTATGATGAAATAGAAGCGGATACGTATTTTTCTAAAAATGAAACTCCTATTGAGACCATCACATATATTGGTAAAACGGGTGCATATACTTTAGAAACTCATCATCAGAATAAAAAGATAGAATCACGTACCCAATATGTAAATGGCGTTAAACATGGGAAGTATGAATATTTTGATTTTTACGGAAATAAAATTACAACAGGGGCGTATTTAAACGGTATTGTTGATGGAGAATTTGTTTGGTACTATCCAAATGGAACTGTAAGCAGTAAAATAACCTATTTAAATGGAAAAAAACATGGTGATTATGTTAGTTATTATGAAAATGGCCAAGTAAAAAGTGAAACCCACTATGATAATGGCTTAGAAAATGGTGTATGGAAAAAATACTATGATGATGGTACCTTAGAGTCTACTGCTGAATATAAGGATGATGAATTTCATGGTAGAAGAGATTTTTATAGCCCAACAGGAAAGTTGCAACTCACAAGATTTTATAACGGTGGGCAAATTATTGGCTATTCATATTTAAATACTGATGGTGAAGAATTACCAATGATTCCTATTGTAAATGAAACTGCTAAGGTTAAAGCATTTTATGACAATGGAAAGGTTTCTCGCGAATTTGAATATAAAAACGGAGTGTTTGTAAATGGGTATAAAGCCTATTATTACAATGGGCAATTAGAAAGTGACTTAACCTATAAATTAGGCGAGTACCATGGACTAAATACAGAGTATTATGCCGATGGTACCATAAAAAAGCAAGAAGAATATTATTTCGACCATCTTCATGGTACAGCAAAGGAATTTTACAAAAATGGAAAGTTAAAAAAGGAAACTACCTATTTAAATAATAAAAAGGAAGGCCCTTCAAAAAGCTATGATAGCGATGGAAAATTAACCAAGTCCGAAATATATTTTAATAATGAAGTTAGTACTTCTGAAACGTTCTAAAATGAGAATTATTTATGTTTTTGCATTGCTATGCAGTATGCTAGGTTATGGTCAATATGCACCAGAGTATGACTTTTTTAGAACAAAATACCCCAATGCACATTCCGTTAGGCTAAATCAAGAAACTAAGGTTTATATCAAATTAAACAATGGTAAAATTGATATTACCCAAGAAGAAATTCAGGAAGATTTGTATTTAGATGAAAATGCAACCCATGGGTCTAAAAAATCATTAAATTTTTCTTCGTTTTTCGAACTTGAAAGTATTGAAGCATCATCTTTTGTGTACGAAAAAAACAAGTATAAGGAAGCAAAAGTGGGTAATTTCAAAGAAAAGGATGACCTCAATAGCTCCTTTTATGATGATACTAAGTCATTAAATTTTATTTATCCAAACCTTAAAAAAGGAGCGAAATCAAAATTGAAGTATGCAACCAAAGTTAAAAACCCACGTTTTTTAAGTCCCTTTTATTTTGGTGATTTTTATCCTATTAAAAACAACAAAATTACCATTGTTGCCGATAAGGATATTACACTGGCATTTCAAAAATTTAATACCGAGAATGTTGATATTACCTTTAGTAAAGAGGAAAAGAAGGGCAAGGTTTTTTATACTTGGCAATTAGAAGATGTTGAGGCATACGAGTATGAAAAGGACGCACCCAGTTTTAAAAGAATTATTCCGCATATTGTGCCAATGATTACCTCATACAAGGTTGATGATAAAACGGTAAGCCTGTTAAAAGACCCAGCTGATTTGTATAATTGGTATTATTCGCTAGTGAAAGATGTAAATAAAGATGAAGGAGATGCACAACTTATTGCAGTTGTAAATGAAATTACGGCTGATAAAAAAAGCGATTTAGAAAAGATTAGAGCCATTTACTACTGGACACAAAAAAACATAAAATATATCGCTTTTGAATATGCGCTTGGGGGCTTTATTCCTAGAGAAGCAAACAGTGTGTTTAAAAAGAAATATGGCGATTGTAAAGATAATTCAAGCATACTGTATAAAATGCTAGAAATAGCGGGTATAAAAGGCAATCTTACTTGGATTGGTACACGCAGCATTCCGTATAGTTATAACGAAGTGCCCACGCCTATTGTTGATAATCATATGATTTTGTCTTATATGGATGGAGACCAAACGTATTTTTTAGACGCTACAGGTAGGTTTACTCCACTAGAATATCCTTCATCATTTATTCAAGGTAAAGAAGCCTTAATCTCTATTGATGCTACGAATTATGTTATCAAAAAAGTGCCTGTTGTGCCGGCTACAAAAAATGCCTTGGTAGAGAAAACCACTATTGATATTGACGATAAGCGTATAGTAGGAAAATCAGAGGCAGCAATATCGGGGTATAAAAAAAGAGATTATTTGTACGGTTTAGAAAATGAATTGACAGATGAAAAAATCAAAGAATTTTATAATTACTACCTCCGTAAAGGAAGCAATAAATTTTTAATTGAAAATATTGTCGAACATAATAAGTACGATTACGATAAGAATTTAATTGTGGCATATGATTTTAGTGTTGACGATGTGGTGAAACAATTGGGTGATGAAATTTATGTCAACCTTAATTTGAATAAAAAAATATCAAATTTCAAAACAAAGAAAGATCGTAAGAATGAAATAGAATACGATTATAAATCACACTACAGCTATACAACAACGTTAAACATTCCTGATGGTTTTGAGGTGAGCTACGTACCTGAAAATTTAGCTGTCGCTAATGATTATTTATCATCTAGTATTACGTACGAGGTGAAGGAGCGTCAAATAACTTATGAGCATGACATAGTTTTAGATTTTTTAATAGCAGATGTTGCGCAGCAAAAAGAAGTGAATTCCTTAATAAAAAGTGTTGAAAAAGGGTATAAGGAAATAATTATTTTAAAAAAGAAAAAGTAAAACGATAAGATGAGAAATAGTTTAGTATTCGGCTTTTTAGTACTTTTTATTCAACTAGCAATAGCCCAAGAGCCACCATTTTTTAAAGACTATACCTGGAGTGATAACCCAGCTTATGTGGTGCCAGAAGATAAAGGTGCTGAAAGTATGATAGCGCTAAAAGATAAAACGGTAACCGAGTTTTATTTTTTAGATAAAAATAGTTTGATTGAGTATTATCTTGAGCATAAAGTGCTGTGGTTAAATTCTGATGATAAGATTGAGACTTATAACAAGGTGTATTTGCCCTTTTCATCAACGTCTCATCTTTTGGTTAATAAAGGAAGGGTGATTACAAAAGAAGGTAATATTATAGAACTTGATGAGTCAAAAATTTTGACAGCTGAAAATGAAGAAACCAAAAGAAAATATAAATATTTTGCGTTTGAAGGTATTGAAAAAGGGAGTTTTATAGAGTATTATTATGTGGTGCAACGCTACCCCGATTATAAGGGTAAAAAGCTCAGTTTACAAGATGATTTTTATAAAAAGAATGTCGATTTTGATTTGTACGCGCCCAACAATTTAGTTTTTAAGTTTAAAAGTTATAATGAATTGCCAGCTGTTGAGCATGACACGCTAAGCACTAAAAAGCTACATTGGCAATTGCATTTAGATGAAATAGTAAGTCTTGAGCCTGAGGAGCTTTCGGCCTATAATGCATACAGAAAGCATGTGGTGTATAAGTTAGATAGAAACCTTCTCAGAAATGTTAACGATATTTCATCATACAGTAGCGTTGCTCAAAATTTATACGCATATTACTATGATGAATATGCTAAAAAAACAACAAAAGCAATTGCTAAATTTTTGGCTGAGGCAAAGGTAGATGAGGTGCAAGATGAAGCTAGCAAGCTTCGTAAGTTGGAGTTTTTTATAAAAAACAATGTTTTCTTATCAAAAGGAAGTGGAGAAGAACTCAAAGATTTAGATAATGTGCTTTCAGAAAGGGTGGCTAATGAAACAGGACTTATCAAGCTTTACGTTGCGTTATTGCGAAAACTACAAATTAAACACGAAATAGTTTTTACTAGTGACAGACGCGATTTGAAATTTGATAAAGATTTTGAAGCAAGTAATTTTTTAACAGATTGTCTGCTGTATTTCCCTAAAAGTAAATCGTATTTGTCTCCTTCAGACAGAGGGTCTCGATTTGGTTTTCCGCCCCCATATTTGACGGATAATTATGGACTTTTTATTAAAGAAGTAAACGTTGGTGGTTTTAAATCTGGCTTAGGTAAAATAAAATATATCAAGCCCGTAAGTGCCGACAAAACCTTCGATACTATGGTTGTAGACGTGTCTTTTGAAAAGGATAATCTAGTTAATAGTGTCATTACTTTTGACAGGTCATTTAATGGATATTATGCCATGTATATGCACCCTTTTATGAATTTAATTAGTGCTAAAGATAAAGACGAGCTTTTAGAGGGAATGGCAAAGAATATCAATGAAGAGGTAGAAATTACAAGTAAGAAAATTGTTAATGAAGACCCAGAGTTATTTGGTATTAAGCCTTTGCAGTTTGTGTTAGAATTTAATTCAGAAGCCTTTGTAGAAAAAGCAGGTAATAAATATCTTTTTAAGGTAGGTGATTTAATTGGGCAACAAACACAATTATACCAAGAGAAAGAACGGGTATTGCCTGTGGAAAGTGAGTTTGAAAGAAGCTATTTTCGCACTATAAATATTACAATTCCTGAGGGTTATGAAATAGCAAATCTCAATGACCTCAATATTGATAATTCATATTCAAAAGACGGCAAGGAATTACTTTCCTTTAAGTCCTTTTATGAGATTGATGGCGATGTTGTAAAAATTACTGCAGACGAGCATTACAGAATAAATTTAATTGATACCGCCTTATATCAAGAGTATCGTACCGTTATCAATAGTGCAGCAGATTTTAATAAGATTACCTTAGTTTTTCAGCCTATAAAAATGTAAAGCGAGCATAAACGAAGTGAGATGAAATGGATTCCCCCTAACCCCCAAAGGGGGAACAGCAGCAGAATCAATTCTCCCTTCGGGGGTTAGGGAGATGTCCACCCCGTTATTTGAATATATTGTTTGTTTATTTTATGTGCTTGTTCATACCAACATCCCCCGTCTGCGACCCACTCAGGAAGTTCGCAACTTGGTTGCCATACATTAACTAAAATACTAAACACAACAGCAACAGTTCCCCCCCCCCCCCTTCAGGGGTTAGGGGAAACAGCAACCGTGGGAATTCCCCCTTTGAAGGGGGTGCCGCAGGCGGGGATGTTCTCCATCCTACTACGTTTCATTTTACTTTAAGAATCAATATTTGTAATAGTGTTTTTTGGGAAGTTAAAAACTATCTCACGAAATGTATAGGATATGAAATAATAAACTGTGTACCTAATATCCCATTAGATTTAACACGAATGGTACCATGGTGTTTTTCAATTATCTTTTTTACTATTGATAGGCCAATACCTACGTTTTTGTCATTGTCTTGTTCTGATAGGGTTTGAAATACTTCAAATATTTTTTGATGATATTTTGCATCAATACCAGTACCATTATCTTCAAAAATGATTTCATGAAAATTTGATTTTGTACTACTGTATACGCTTATTTCACATACATCTTTGTCATTGTATTTTACGGCGTTGTTAATGAGGTTTGACATTACTTGCGACAACTGTATGCGGTCGCCATCAATTGTGGGTAGTTTTCCTTTGATCACGCATTCGATATTGCTTTGATTTTTGTACTTGTCAAATTCTTCCTGTATGAGAGTGTTTAGATTGATTTTTTCGGGTTGTATTCTGCCAATTTTTGAATATAGCAAAATACCATTAATCATGTTTTCTAAGCGATTCATGCAATGCTGAATTTCTGACAAGTGATTATGTACATAGGCGATTTCACCAGCTTCTAAGTCTTCTTTAATAAACGAAGTTAAACTTGAAATTCCTCTTAGGGGTGTTTTTAAATCATGTGAAGTAACATAGGCGAATTTTTGTAATTCTTTGTTTTTTAATTCGGTATCATCTAAATTTTGATGCAGTTCATTCAATTTTTTAAAGCTATCTAATCCAGCTTTAACAACAATAAGAACAAATAGCGACCCCATCAAAAATATCACTCCCGAAAGTAGGGCAAGTAAGCCTGTTTCACCTAAAACAACGACTAAGGCAGCCAGTAGATAACCAATAAAAAATACAAGGATTAATATGCGTAGTTTTTTCCAACTTTGCTTTAAATCGTTGTTTGGGAGTAGGTTAAATATGTTTTGTACATAACGCGCACTAACCAACATTATAAAAGCTCCAATAAGAATAAAGCCTATGATGAAGTAATTAGAAATGGGCATAATTAGTGATTACGTAGTTTGTTTACTTTCAATTAATTATAATACACTGAACCTAGAGTTTACAAATACGTACATTATGCACATTTTAGGTATAAGATATAATCAAAAACCTAAAATAAATAAAATCTCACAAAAATGCTAGTTTGAATTCATGAAGTTGTCGATAGACTATGTGCTAACGGTTTCAAGATTGCGAGCTGTAATTTGTTACAGTTCCATTTCAGGAATAGTGCCTGTGACAATCAAATTACCCTCGGTAGCTGCCTGAATTTCTTCAACACTAACTCCTGGAGCTCTCTCTAATAGTTGAAAACCGTCAGGTGTTACTTCTAAAACCGCCAGATTGGTGACTATTTTCTTAACGCAACCTACACCAGTTAGTGGTAGGGAACAGCGTTTTAGTAATTTTGATGCTCCTGCACGGTTGGTGTGCATCATGGCAACAATAATGTTTTCAGCACTCGCTACTAAGTCCATGGCACCACCCATGCCTTTCACCATTTTGCCTGGAATTTTCCAGTTGGCAATATCTCCATTTTCAGCCACTTCCATAGCGCCTAGTATAGTGAGTTGTACATGCTGACCACGAATCATAGCAAAACTCATGGCAGAATCAAAGAAAGACGCTCCCGGTAAGGTCGTAATCGTTTGTTTGCCAGCATTGATAATATCAGCATCTTCCTCTCCTTCAAAAGGAAAAGGACCCATGCCAAGAACGCCATTTTCACTTTGAAATTCTACGTTGATACTTTCGGGTACATAATTGGCAACTAAAGTAGGTATGCCAATACCTAAATTTACATAGTAGCCATCTTTAACTTCTTTAGCAATACGCTTTGCAATTCCTATTTTATCTAAAGCCATACTATGATTTTTGTCTTACGGTTCGTTGTTCAATTCTTTTTTCATATTTCGCTCCTTGAAAAATACGTTGTACAAAAATTCCAGGAATATGAATTTCATTTGGATTTAAAGTACCTGCCGGAACGAGTTCTTCTACCTCTGCTACGGTTATTTTTGCCGCACCACACATACATGGGTTGAAATTGCGGGCTGTTCCTTTAAAAATTAAGTTTCCTGCGGTATCACCTTTCCAAGCTTTTACAAAGGCAAAATCGGCTTTAAAAGCATATTCTAAGACATACATTTTTCCGTTAAACTCCCTTGTTTCTTTGCCTTCGGCTACCTCGGTACCGTAACCTGCGGGCGTGTAAATAGCAGGAAAACCAGCCTGTGCCGCTCGGCAGCGTTCTGCTAGAGTGCCCTGCGGAATCAATTCTACCGCTAGTTCGCCACTTAACATTTGTCGTTCAAACTCTTCGTTTTCGCCAACATAAGACGATACCATTTTTTTAATTTGTTTCTTTTGCAAAAGCAAGCCCAAACCAAAATCATCAACCCCAGCATTGTTTGAAATACAGGTAAGGTTAGTGACATTTAATTGTACCAATTCTGCAATGGCATTTTCAGGAATACCAGATAAGCCAAATCCGCCAAGCATTAGGGTCATATTATTGGTAACACCTGCTAGTGCATCTTTTACATTGGCTACTTCTTTTCGTATCATAGTTTTAAATTATTGAGACCTAAGGTTAATGCGTAACTGCTGTATCAAGTTCTTGTTCATACCTTTATTTTAGGCAACAAAGAATACTTAAGGCACGCTCTATATCATTTTTATCAATAAAACCTACAGCGTATTGATGCAATGTATGCCGTTGTTTTTGTTCGTCTTCTAGTTGCAAAATAGTTATTATTTCTTTAGAATGTAATTCTTTCTCTATAGAAGTTGCATCAGGTAAGCGTTCTATATTTCCTAAACGCCCCAAATGATTTCCGGTTAATACATTACTTTTTAATACATGCTTTGGCAGTTGGTCTACGCCAATACCTTTGTTGAAAATGGGTTTGGGTATTTCAAATAGAGCCTCACCACTTGCACGGCAGTACCAGCTTTCTCCCATACGTGCAACCAAATCGAGTTTTGTGGTGTCTAAATCTCCTTTGGTGTTTAAGTATTGTGTGTTTATATGAATACGCACTACTTTTGAAATAATCAAATTTCCTGCACCTCCCTCCATACCTAAAGCGATAATATCTTCTACAGTACATTCAAAAGAAACAGGTGCTTCACCAACTCTAGGTGGTTGTACAACGTCTGACGCTACTGCGGTTAAACCTGCTTTTTCAAACTCGTTAACTCCGCGGTCATATTCGGTGCTCGTTAGCGACATTTGCTCTACTATAGCATGATTAACAATGTTAATGACCACCTCTTTATGCTGTTTTACGTTTTCGTAGGTGTGTTTGGTAGTGTTGTCTCTGCCGCGGCGTGCCGGTGAAAAAATAAGAATTGGCGGGTTAGCGCTAAAGACATTAAAAAAACTAAAGGGACTCAAATTTACACGCCCGTCAGTATCTACGGTACTCGCAAAAGCAATGGGTCTTGGTGCTACTGCTGACAGTAAAATTTTGTGTACATCAGCCGTTGCAAGTTCACTAGGATCTAAGGTTTTTACAGGCATAGTCTTATCCTTTTGCAGGTAAAATTTTAGCACGTACTTCACCAAAACCTACACGTATACTGTCTTTTACAGCGTGACCTCGCATAATTACTGTATCGTTATCGTTAATAAATTTTCGTTCAGAACCATCATTGAGAACTACTGATTTTTTTCCACCCCAGGTAAGCTCCAACATTGAACCATAGGAGTCTTCAGATTTACCGCTTATGGTACCTGAACCCATTAAATCTCCCACATGTACATTACAACCGTTCATTGTATGGTGGGCTAGCTGTTGTGCCATATTCCAATACATATATTTAAAGTTTGAACGGCTAATTACAGTTTCGCTAGCATTTTCTGGTTCAATAGCTACTTCTAGATTGATGTCATAATTTTTAGCGCCTTCAAACACTAAATAAGGGAGTACTTCAGGCTCTTGTTTTGGTCCTTCAATACGAAAAGGCGCTAAAGCTTCCATAGTAACTACCCAAGGTGAAATGTGTGAAGCAAAACTTTTGGCTAAGAAAGGGCCTAGGGGAATGTATTCCCATTTTTGAACATCACGGGCAGACCAATCATTGAGTAATACTTTTCCAAAGATATAATCCTCAGCATCTGAAATGTTTACTGTTTCACCTAGTTGTGTATTTTTACCCACTACAAATCCTGTTTCTAGTTCGAAATCTACACGTTTTGAAGGGCCGTAAACTGGTTTTTCTGCATCCGGAGGCATGGTTTGCCCCATAGGCCTGCGGACATCATGACCGCTTATGGTAATAGATGAAGCTCTACCATGATAACCCACAGGAAGATGTTTCCAGTTGGGCATAAGTGCATTTTCGGGGCCTCTAAACATGACGCCTACATTGGTAGCATGTTCTATACTCGAATAAAAATCGGTGTAATCACGAATAAAAATAGGCAGGTGCATGGTTGCCTCTTTTTGAGCCAGCAAAAAGTGAGTGCCTTCCTTTAAAATAGAATTAGCATCAGTTAGTTCTTTCTGAATTTTTTGTCGGACCGCATTGGTTTTGGCTTTCCCCAAATCAATAAACGGATTCAAAAATTCATTGGTAAAAACGGTTTTATCGATGTTTAAATCATCAAAAATACCTGTTTCAGCAACCTTTGCAAGGTCGAGAATTTGGTCGCCAATAGCGATGCCAATACGTTTGGTTGTATCTGAATCAGAAAAAATTCCGAAGGGAATGTTATGAATAGAAAAATCGGAGTTTTCTGCAATGGGTATCCAGCAATTCGAATTTGTCATAGTAATTGTTACTTGTGGTTTTCTGTTAACCAAGATTGATAATAAGATTCGTCGGCTATTTGCATTGCCTCTTCGGTCATCATTAGGGGCTTAAAGGTATCTACCATTACCGCTAATTCTTCTGTTTTTTCTTTGCCAATACTTCGCTCTACAGCGCCAGGGTGGGGGCCATGTGGAATTCCAGCAGGATGTAATGATATGTGACCGGGTTTGATATCGTTACGGCTCATGAAATCACCATCTACGTAATACAAAACTTCGTCGCTATCAATATTGCTGTGATTGTAAGGCGCAGGAATACCTTGGGGGTGGTAGTCATATAATCGCGGTACAAAACTACAGATTACAAAAGCACTAGTTTCAAAAGTTTGATGTACGGGTGGGGGTTGGTGAATTCTCCCTGTAATGGGTTCAAAATCGTGAATAGAAAATGCATAGGGGTAGTTGTAACCGTCATAGCCTACTACATCAAACGGATGTGTGGCATAGGTGACGTCAAAAATATCTTTCTGCTTTTTAATTTTTATGAGAAATTCGCCTTTTTCATCATGTGTTTCCAAATCTGAAGGACGTCTAATATCACGCTCACAAAATGGTGAATGTTCTAGTAGTTGACCAAACCAATTGCGATAGCGTTTTGGTGTGTAAATAGGGTGATATGACTCTACAATAAATAGGCGATTGTCTTCAGTGTCAAATTCTATTTTGTAAATCATTCCTCGCGGAATCACTAGATAATCACCGTAGGCAAACTTTAAGTTGCCCATGTGCGTACGTAATACACCACTGCCTTTGTGAATAAAAATCACTTCATCTGCATCGGTATTTTTGTAGAAATAGCCTTCTTGCGATTTTTTTGGTGCTGCCAAAATAATATTACAATCGCTGTTGGTTAATACAATTTTACGACTGTCTAAATAATCATCTTCTGGTGCAACTTCAAACCCACGTAATTTATACGATTGAATGCTGTTTGCTTTTGCAATTTTTGGCGCAACGCTATACTGATTGCCAATTTTTTTTACCTGAGTAGGGGGGTGTTCATGATAAAGGTTAGAAGACATGCCGTCAAAACCAATGGTGCCAAAAAGCTGTTCGTGATACAAATCACCATTGGGTTTTCTAAAAATGGTATGCCGCTTATGCGGAATAGTTCCGAGTTTGTGATAAAAAGGCATAATTGAATGTTTGTTGGTGTAAATATAAACAATTGTTGATATAAAATCAATGATATTTTATTAAAATCCGATTTTTATAGTAATTTGCAAACTGTAATTTGTATTTAAATGTTATCTAGTGTCGGGTTGGAAATGGGTGATTTTACTTTTTGGGTATTTTCTACAAGACATTATGTGCAGTCTTAGTTGCCACGGTTAGATACAAATCAGAACCAAAAAAATAATGAAAGTTACTACCAAAAAAGAAGATTTTTTACAGGCATCTTTAGAGCTTATTCATGAAAAGGGTTTTAAGGCAACAACCATGCGTGATATTGCTGATAGGATGGGTTTTGATGTTTCTAATAGTTATAATTATATCAAGTCGAAACAAGATATTTTGGAGTTTTTTCTATTTCGTACCTCTGAAGAGTTTCATGCTGCCATGAACGATATTTTGGCAAGTAGCTATCCGGCAGATGAAAAGCTAAAGCAAGTGATATCGGCACATATTAAAGTGGCGGCAAAAAAGCCTTTTGAGGTGGCATTGATGGTCAACGAGTGGCGTAATTTAAAGGAACCAAAGTATACCGAGTACATAAGATTACGTGATTTGTATGAACGTAAAATGATTCAATTATTGCAAGAAGGGGTTCAAACGAAAGTTTTTAAAGATATGGATGTGCATATTGCTACCGCTGTTATTCTGTCTTCCATTCGCTGGTTGTATACGGCTTATGCAGATAAGAGCGAGGCTGAATTAAACCCTATTGAGTTAGAACGGCAAATTGTAGGTTTGGTTTTTAATGGGGTGCTGGTTTAAGCCCTTATTTTGATAGTGTACATTATATGAAATAATACAGTTGACGACTGTAACAAAACTCCCCTTTCTGCGTCAAATAGAAAAAATCGTCCATGGATATCGCTTTATTAATTTTAGGGTTTCTTTTTATCCTAGCTGGTATTATGGGAAGTCTTGTTCCTATTTTACCTGGTCCGCCTTTAAGTTGGGTTGGTTTACTGCTTTTATTTCTTACCAAGGCTGTGCCAGATGATTGGTGGTTTCTTGGTATTATGGGCGCTATAGCCTTGCTGGTTTTTGCATTAGATTATATCATTCCTGCACTAGGGACTAAAAAATTTGGCGGAACTAAAGCGGGAATGATGGGCACAACTTTGGGACTTATTATAGGTATTTTGGCTCCCATTCCTTTCGGAATCATCATAGGACCTTTTGTTGGTGCTTTTTTAGGCGAACTTTCAAACAAAGCAGATAACAAAACAGCACTCAAAGCAGCTTTTGGTTCTTTCTTAGGTTTTATAACGGGTGCTTTTATGAAGTTTGTAGTAGCTATGGTTTTCCTGGGCTTTTTTGTAAAAACAACATGGGATTATAGCGAGGGGTTATTCTCATTTATTAACTAAGAAAAATAGTTATGGTAGCGTTAAATAATAGAAAAAGTTCATTAATAACCTATGTTTTGCCTTTGTTGGTGGTGCTTTTATCAGTGGTTTTAGCTGTTAGCCCCTTGTTGCAAAAGTATCCTGAGCTTGCTACAGCAATTACTTATGATTTGACTTTTTTAGCACCTGTATTGTTTTTGTTGTTGTCAAAAAAAAGTAATGTTTCTAAAATAAAAGCGGTGCCATTTTTTATAGGAGGTACAATAATCGCTTCTTATCTACTTCCTGAAAGCGGTCAAGAACACCTCAATTATATTAAAAATTATGCACTGCCTATTGTTGAACTTACAGTACTCTCATTTATAATAAGAAAGATTTATTTGGGGGTAAAGGCTTTTAAGTCAAACGCTGTGAACACTTCAGATGTTCTAGTTATTATTAAAAAAAGTGCTCACGAACTGTTGGGTGAATCAAGGTTTGCATCTTTTTTTGCCTCGGAAATTACGATGATGTACTATGCTTTTTTTTCATGGAAAAGACAAAAAAGAAGCGTTAATGAGTTTACGAATTATAAAGAAAACGCGAGTATTACCTTAGCTGCCGCCCTACTGCTAATCGTTTTTATAGAAACCTATGCCTTCCATATTTTTTTGATGAAATGGAGTTCAGTTGCAGCATGGATTTTAACCTTGACAAGTATTTATACTGCATTTATGATTATTGCGCATATTAAGGCCTTGCTTAGAAGGCCCGCTGTATTGACGGAGGAAAAGTTATTTTTAAAGAATGGTTTAATTGCTGATATCACCATCCATTTAGTAGATATCAAGACGGTGGAGTCATATGTTAAAGATATGGAATCAGCTGAATTAACAGTTGGTAATTTGGGTTTATCAAAAGACAGTACAACGCACAATATTGCTATTCACTTTAAAAGACCGCAACAAATAGAAAAGATGTATGGTTTTAAGGAGACATGTGATGTTCTACTCATTCATATGGATGATAAAAATAAGTTTCTTAATCGGCTGCAAGAACGTTTAGAGCAGCTGTCGGTCTAATTCATCCAAACTACTTTTTCAGCAATAGGCGTTCTTGACACTTCGGGTAGTGTTTCGTCATAGTAACCCATATAGAAGAAACCTAAGCATTTTTCACCATCATTTAAGGCAAAAAAGTCGTGCATCTGTGTAATTAAGCCTGGTGAACTCCAATAGCTGCCAATACCCATTTCAGAGCAACAAAGCCACATGTTTTGTACTGCCATAGCTGTTGCGGCAATTTCCTCCCATTCAGGAATGCTTTCTTTGGGGTCGCGCTGCATACAGATAGCGATAATAGCTGCCGCATTCTTTGGGTTTTGAATAAGTTTTTTGATTTTCATTTCTTTAGGTTTGGGCTCCGTTTCCATATATTTCAAGGAGAGGAATAAACCCAATTTTTCCTTTGATTCTCCTTGTAAAACTTTAAAACGCCAAGGTGCTGTTTTTTTGTGGGTAGGTGCCCAGTTTGCCGCTTCTAAGATTTTTTCAATCGTGGCTTTGCTGATGGGTTTGTCATTGTATTGCGCTGGAAAAACAGAACGTCTTTTCTTTATTAAATCAAAAATCATAGTCTCTTTTTTGTGATGATAAATTTACACTTTTCTCAGATAATGAAAGTATATAGGCTGCTTTGTTGTAAGAGTCATTAACAGAGACCACTGCGCTGCTGGAGTCAAGAGCAAAGACCGCTACGCTGCAAGAATAAAGAACAGAGACAATGAAATTAATACCTGAAAACGGTCAACTATAATCAAGGGCATTCAGGACAAGAAAAAAGAAACAAGAGTCAAGTTTCTTTAGTCCTGTTTCTTGGCTCTTGTTTCCCGATGAAAACAATACCTATGAGAAACAATCCAAATAGTACTGTTTTTAACAATGAAATTAATAACTAAAAATGGTCAACTATATTCAGGGACATTCAACATTCACTAGTCATGTTTCTTGAATCTCTGTTCTCTGTTCTCTTCTCTCTGCTCTCTGCTCTTGTTTCTCTCACCGCTCTCCGTCTCTTCTGTGGTTATCCAATACTAATTGTATACAATGATTTAAGGCAGGATTACGATTGTCTTTTTTCCATATTACTGCCAAAGTGGCTTTCTGTTTTATGTTTTTTAGCGGTATAAATTTCACATCCATTTGAAAACCATATTGTAATGCTGTAGGTATAATAGCAATGCCTAAATGGTTTTCTACTAACTTAAAAATAGTTTGTGCATGAACTGATTTGTGCGATACTCGGGGCGTAAAACCTGCTTCTTCGCAAATACTCATTACGGTAGCATAATAATACGGACTGTAGTCTTGTGAAAAAAGTATAAAGTCTTCTGTTGCTAATTGATTTACACTCTTGAAGTTTTCTTTGTGCAATACATGATCTTTGGGTAGTACTATTGAAAATGTATCTTCAAAAACAGGACGAATTTCTAGGTCGTGAGGAACCCTAGCCAAACGAACAAAACCAATATCAAGTTTGTCTTTTTGTATGGCATCAACCTGTGCTAGGTTATTTAATTCTTCTAAACTTGTTTTTATTCCATTGTGTTTTTCTTTTAATTTTAGTAGCAGTTCGGGTACTACATTTTGCATGGCTGACCCCAAAAAACCTATCCGAATTTCACCAGAGTCACCTTCATTGATACGTTTGAGTTGTTTCTTTGATAGCTCTAAATGGTTCAATATAAATTCTAATTCCCCTTTTAAGTATGCCCCTGCGGGAGTTAAAGTCACCTTTTTCTTTGTTCGAAGAAATAATTGTGTTTCTAAAATGGTTTCCATTTGTTTGATTTGGCGACTAAGCCCAGGCTGCGATATAAATAGTTTTTCAGCTGCTTTTCTATAGTGGAGTTCATCGGCAACAGCCAAAAAGTAATGAAAATGACGCAATTCAAGTTGATAACCCATAGTTATTAAATATTGATTAAATTGATATTGGTAATTATTAAACCTAAACATTAATTTTGAGGCATCAAAATAGATAATGATGATTTCAGCACCAGAGACCTTTAATTTTGGAGAAGATTGGCTTACCGCAGGTATTGCTTTGCATATCGCAAAAGGAAAAACAAAAGTAAATGTATCTACAGCTAGTAGAGAAAAAGTACGTTCAAGTTGGCAAATTGTTCAAAAAATAGTTGAAAAAGGACAAGCTGTCTACGGCATAAACACTGGTTTTGGCCCGTTGTGTACGACCAAAATATCAAAATCAGAAACCACCTTATTACAAACTAATATTTTGCAAAGTCACAGCGTAGGGGTTGGTAAACCTATAGCTACAGAGATAGCAAAATTAATGTTGATTCTTAAGGTGCATTCTTTGGCGAAGGGCTTTTCTGGAATTGCAGAAACTACCCTTGACCGTATTATTTGGCATATAGAAAATGATGCAATTCCTATAGTGCCTTCACAAGGTTCAGTAGGAGCTTCGGGTGATTTGGCACCGCTTTCGCATCTTTTTTTGCCGTTAATAGGCCTTGGGAAAGTAGCGTACAAAAATGAAGTAATTACGACGCAAGCACTTTTTGAAAAAACAGGAATGAAAGCCCTTGATTTGGGGCCTAAAGAAGGTTTAGCGCTTATAAATGGAACGCAATTCATCGCTGCTCATGCAGTTAAAGTAGTGGCAGAACTGCACGCCTGTTTATCACAAGCTGATATTATTGGTGCCATGATGATTGAAGGTTTACAAGGCTCAATAAAGCCGTTTTATAATGAGCTTCATGCGTTACGGCCATTTAAAGGCAATGTACATGTTGCGCAACGGGTGAAAATGCTGTTGAGCGGGTCAGAAATTATGGAAGATCATATTGATTGTGATCGTGTGCAAGATCCGTATTCATTGCGTTGTATTCCTCAAGTACATGGCGCATCGCGCAACGCATGGCTGCATTTAAAAGAACTGCTCGAAGTAGAGTTGAATGCAGTAACCGACAATCCGGTAATTATTGATGAGGAATTAACCATTAGTGGTGGAAATTTTCATGGTCAACCCTTGGCTATGGCTTTAGATTATGCGTGTTTGGCAGCTTCTGAACTGGGCAATATTTCTGATCGTCGTATTTATTTGGCATTGGAAGGTAATAGCCCGGGTGTGCCAAAATTATTGATGGAAGATACGGGGATAAATTCCGGTTATATGATTTTGCAATATACCACAGCTGCTTTGGCTAGTGAAAATAAGGGGCTTTGTTTTCCCTCAAGTGCCGATAGTATTCCTACTTCTTTGGGCCAAGAAGATCACGTAAGTATGGGGTCAATAGGAGGTAGAAAAGCATTGCAGGTGATTGGTAATGTTGAAAAAATTTTAGCCATAGAATTGTTGACTGCGGCCCAAGCTTTTGAATTTCGTAAACCCATGAAATCTGGTGTTTTTTTAGATGAGATTTATAAAGAGCTACGAAAAGAAGTCGCTTTTGCAGAAAAAGATCGCGTTTTTGCTGATGATATAGAAACCGGCATAGCGATGATTAAAAATAAAAGTATTATTGAAATCATACGGAGGGTTAGTCAAAGAGAACATATATCTTTGGAAACAACACACTCCGCAATATTTGAAAACTATTAAGATTTTTATGATGAATACAACAACACTTATAGGTCCTTTTAGGCAATTACTAACAATGACTCGGTTGCCGCTTAAGGGCGCTGTCAGTGATGATGATTTACAGGTGATTACTGAAGCGGGCATTATAGTTAGTAATGGAAAAATAGAAGCCATAGGTAAGTTTATTGATTTAAAGGCAAGCGCTGACAATGTCGTTATCCATGAGCTCAAGGGAGATCATGTCTGTCTTCCTGGTTTTGTTGATTCGCATACGCATATTTGCTTTGGAGGCTCTAGAGCTAATGACTATGCCATGCGTAATGCAGGTAAAAGTTATTTAGAAATTGCAAAAGCTGGGGGTGGTATTTGGGATACAGTTACCCAAACCCGAAAAGCATCGCAAGAAGCATTGGAAAAGCACACCGTGAAATTGGCAAATAGACATTTGAAAAATGGTGTTACAACGATAGAAGTTAAAAGTGGCTACGGTTTGTCGGTAGCCGAAGAATTAAAAATGCTTAACGCTATTAAAGGGGCAAATGAAAAAGTTGCAGCAGATTTAATTTCTACCTGCTTAGCCGCGCATATGTTACCGAAAGACTACACGGGTACTCATGCAGCATATTTAACCGAAATAGCAACAGTATTATTTCCTATTTTAAAAGAAGAACAACTAAGTCATCGTATTGATGCCTTTGTAGAAGAGAGTGCTTTTTCGGCAGCACAAATCACTCCTTATTTTCAAAAAGCAAAAGATATGGGCTTTGATATTACGGTTCATGCAGATCAGTTTTCAACTTCGGGAAGTCAGGTAGCAGTAAATTTTAATGCCATTAGTGCTGATCATCTTGAAGCGAGTACGGAACAGGAAATAGCGTTACTTGCTAAAAGTGATGTTGTAGCAACGGCTTTACCAGGCGCTTCTTTGGGGCTAGGGTGTGGTTTTACACCTGCAAGAAAGCTATTAGATGCGGGTGGTGCATTGGCAATCGCCAGTGACCATAACCCGGGATCAGCTCCTATGGGTGATTTGTTAACTCAGGCGGCTATTTTAGGCACCTTTGAGAAATTGTCAAATGCCGAGGTATTGGCAGGTATTACTTTTAGGGCTGCAGCGGCATTAAAGCTTGAAGATCGAGGCCGAATTGATGTTGGCTTGTCGGCTGACTTTATTGGCTTTCATACCAATAATTATCAAGATATTCTATACTACCAAGGAAACCTTAAGCCTTGTATGGTATGGAAAAATGGTCGCTTGGTTTTTGATAAACATCACTAAATATAGAGCAGGTTTGTAGAACTAATCTTGACTTTTTCTATTGCCTGCAAATTATACATGTGATAACCTAATTTTGCCATTTTTTGAGTTCCGTAGCTAGCACCACGCAACAAATAAAAAGAATTTATTACGACACAAAAGCCATTATTTTCGGTTCCAAATAAAAAGTCAAGGCGAGTTTATAATAAAAAAGAAACACCATGGATTTTAAAGCGCAAATACTTCAAGGTATCCCCAATCACCTTCCTTCGAAAAAAGACTATAATCAATCAGCGAGTCATGCGCCCAAACGAAAGGATATTTTGTCTGCGGATGAAAAAAAACTTGCCCTTCGTAATGCATTGCGCTATTTTCCTAAAGATTGGCATAGTGAATTGGCTAAAGAATTTGCTGATGAACTAAAAGCTTTTGGTCGCATATATATGTATAGGTTTAAGCCTGATTATGATATGTATGCAAGACCTATTGGAGCATATCCTGCAAAAACGCCTCAAGCTGCGGCTATTATGCTAATGATTCAAAATAATTTGGATCCAGCAGTGGCACAGCATCCTGAAGAATTGATTACCTATGGCGGTAATGGTGCAGTATTTCAAAATTGGGCGCAGTACGTGTTAACGATGCAATACTTGGCACAAATGACTGAAGAACAAACCTTGCATATGTATTCTGGGCATCCTATGGGCTTGTTTCCTTCGTCAAAAGAGGCGCCTAGAGTGGTCGTTACTAATGGTATGATGATTTCTAATTATTCAAAACCAGATGATTGGGAGAAATACAATGCCCTAGGTGTTACTCAATACGGGCAAATGACAGCTGGTTCATATATGTATATAGGTCCGCAAGGTATTGTACATGGTACGGCTATCACGGTGATGAATGCTTTTAGAAAGGTTTTGATAGCTGGTGAAAATCCAGCAGGAAAAATATTTCTTACTGCAGGCTTAGGGGGTATGAGCGGTGCGCAACCCAAAGCGGGGAATATTGCTGGTTGTATTACCATTTGTGCTGAGGTAAATGCTGTGGCAGCAAAAAAGAGACATGACCAAGGTTGGGTAGATGAATTGTGGGATGATTTGGATGGATTGGTAAACCGTGCCAAATTAGCCATTACTGGTAAAGAGGTGGTTTCTTTGGCATTTATAGGTAATGTAGTGGATGTTTGGGAACGCTTTGACGCGGAGGATATTTTTATTCATTTAGGGTCTGATCAAACCTCTTTGCACAACCCGTGGGCAGGTGGGTATTACCCTGTTGGATTGGGGTTTGAAGAAGCTAATGCAATGATGAGTGAAAACCCAGAGGCGTTTAAGAAAAAGGTGCAAGAATCATTAAAGCGACATGCTGCTGCTATCAATAAACATACAGCAAAGGGTACTTATTTCTTTGATTATGGTAATGCTTTTTTATTAGAAGCGTCACGCGCAGGGGCGGCTGTTATGGCTGCAAATAATATAGATTTTAAATACCCCTCTTATGTTCAAGATATTTTAGGGCCTATGTGTTTTGATTATGGTTTTGGTCCTTTTAGGTGGGTGTGTACTTCTGGTAAACCTCAAGATTTGCAAAAAACTGACGCTATCGCTTGTGCGGTAATGGAGGAAATAAAAAGTACAGCTCCGCAAGAAATTCAGCAGCAAATGCAAGATAATATCACGTGGATTAAAGAAGCTGAAAAAAATAAGCTAGTGGTGGGGTCACAGGCACGAATTTTATATGCCGATGCCGAAGGGCGTAGTAAAATTGCAGCAGCCTTTAATAAAGCTGTGCGTAGTGGTGATATATCGGCTCCGGTGGTGTTGGGAAGAGACCATCATGATGTGAGTGGTACTGATTCTCCTTTTAGAGAAACGAGTAATATTTATGATGGGAGTAAGTTCACTGCTGATATGGCTATTCATAATGTCATAGGCGACAGCTTTAGAGGTGCTACTTGGGTTTCTATTCATAACGGCGGTGGCGTTGGATGGGGAGAGGTTATTAATGGTGGGTTTGGTATGGTGCTCGATGGTTCAGCAGCGGCTGATAGGCGTCTCAAAAACATGCTTTTTTACGATGTTAATAATGGTATTTCTCGACGTAGTTGGGCAAGAAATAAAGAAGCGCTATTTGCTATCAAACGTGAAATGGAAAGAACACCTGAACTTCAAGTAACGCTGCCTAGTATGGTTGAAGATGAATTGTTAGACGATTTGTTTTGATGGCTACCCTATCGCTATTTAAAAACGACAGGAGGGTATTACTTTTTATTCAGAAATAAGTTAACATTATGGCAATAGAAAAAGCAAAACCAGAAATTTGGACAGGTAGAGCCTCAGGCCAGCAATTGTACATGCATGAAAAAGTAAGCTGTGTAGATGAGGTGACAGATTTTGATAAGGCCATTGCGGTATTGGGGTACGCTAATGATGAAGGTGTACTGAGAAATCAAGGTAGAGTAGGGGCGGTTAATGGGGCAGACGCTATTAGAAAGCAACTGGGTAAAATGCCTAATCATCTAAGCGTGGACACGCATTTTTATGATATGGGTAATGTGCAGTGCTTAGATGGTGATATGGAGCATTCGCAAACTGTACTTGCAAAGAAAGTGACTCAATTGCTTGCAAAAAACGCTTTCCCTATACTCTTGGGAGGTGGACATGATATTGCCTACGGTCACTACAATGGAATCAAAAACTTCCTGCCAGAAAATAAAACTATTGGAATTATCAATTTTGATGCGCATTTTGATTTGCGTTCCAATGAAAATGGAAATAATTCAGGGACTCCTTTTTTTCAAATTGCGCAAGATTGTAAACAGCAGTCTAGAGATTTTAAGTATTGCTGTTTGGGTATTCGTAAAGACGCTAATGATAAGGTACTTTTTGAAACCGCTCGTAGCCTAGGTGTTGTTTATGTTGAAAACAGGCAATTTGCAATGGAACATACTAAAAATATGGTTGAGCAGCTCTTAAGTTTTCTTGCTAACGTAGACTATGTGTATACTACCATTGATTTAGATGGCTTTTCATCGGCATATGCGCCAGGGGTAAGTGCTCCTTCTCCTATGGGTTTTTCGCCAGATATTGTAGTAAAGGCTTTGGAAGTTATTATAGCTTCAAAAAAGTTAATCAGTTTAGATATTGCAGAGATGAACCCTGTTTATGATATAGATAATCATACCTCAAAATTGGCAGCTTCCTTAATTCATTTTCTTGCGCACAGGTGTTAGCGTGAAACAAATTCCCATAAAAAAAGCCTCCCAATTTGGAAAGCCTTTCATTGGCCCTAACCTAGTTTTAGGTTTTGGGTCACAACACAACGTTGCAAATATAGGAAAGGTTTTTTAATACAAGCAAAGATTTAGAATTGCAACTTTAATTTTATGCTTCGCATAGTTGTATTTTCCTTTGCAGCCCTTGTATTAAATGCGTTTGGCGAGAATTCAAATCATGTGCATCGTGTCATTCTTTAGGTAATTCGTCGTCAAGTGAAGTGTTATTCATAGCAATGCCACTATCCGTTTCATCATTTTCTTGTATTTCTGAGCTTTCTTCTTGCTCTTCTTGTTCTTCTTGTTCTTTTTGAGCGTTTAAATCGTCTTCAGCCTCATTTCTTTCTAATAGCTCTTCGTCAATTTCGTCAAGTATGGTGTTTGTTTTTTGTTTGTCTCTAATCATGGCAAAGGTCATTATCAAACTAGTGCCAATAATTACAAATAATAATATCCCTGATTCAAAGTTGGCAACTTGAGCTTCAGCGGGGATGGCGTAAAAAAGAAGTACTGTAATCAATCCTCTTGGGGCAATAAATAATTGTGGTAAGATGTCTTTTCCTATAAATATGCGTAGAATTACAAAACGTATGGCATAGATAGAAGCGATGATTAAAAGACTGATAATCGCCACGTTAAGATTAAATAACGATCCTATGACAATGGTGAGGCCAAAGATGACAAAGAAAAAGGTACGGACAACAAATGCGGTTTCAAGGGTGATAATATGTAATTCATGATATATCTGCGCCATTTTCTTTTTTTCTAAAAACACGCGCATTTTACCAGGGAAAAATAGTTTTACATTGGCAATTACCAAACCAAATATCAATATTATTATTAGTGCTGAAAGATGAAAAGCTTTACCTACGGCATATAATAACAGTAATACGGCTATCAGTAAAAACAATTTTGCTTGGCTTTTAATTTGCTGAAAAATGAGCAAGATGGCATAACTGGCTACAATAGCAATTACGAGCGTGAGTACAAAATTCCCTGCAAAACCTACTACACCACCACCTTCTTCGGGGTTTAATTGTCCCACAAGAAAGTAGAACATCATAATACCCATAATATCAGAAAAGGTACTTTCGTAAATATGAAACTCCTTTTTATGGTCTTGAAGACCTGCTACGCTTGGAATAATGATGGCGCTAGAAAGAATAGATAAGGGCGTGGCATAGATTAACGCAGCTTGCATCGTCATTTCAGGAATGAACTGGAATAAAATAAGAGCGGCAACCCATGCTGAGGCTACCAAACCAATGAGAGCAATGGCCATTGATTTTAAAATAGGGACCAGTTTTTCGCGCTTTAGTTCAAGTTCTAATGCCGCTTCTAGTACAATCATAATTAAACCAACAGTGCCTAAAACGGCTAAAGGAGTTGCCAGTGCACTTGCAAAATCAACTTCATGTCCAGTAAAAAAACGATAGGCGTATTGTAAAATAATGCCCAAAATAATGAGCATAAGTACTGAGGGGATGCTGGTTTTCTTTGAAATTCCGTTAAACCAGAAAGATAAGATAACGATTATTGATGCTCCTATAATCAGATTGTTTGAAGATAGAATTTCCATTGTAGTATTGATTTAGGTTTTGAAACAGCAAAATAATTACTGCGTTTATTTTGCGTCTAATTTAAGGGGTTTTATGGTTATAATACTACTTTTTTAAAACGAAGTTGAGAATGTTTTAATCACCTTGTTGCGTTTTTTTGGTAATTGATAAGCTAGCACATGGTGTAATAGTTCAGGGCTTGCCTCGAAATGAAAACTGTTTTTTTGAGAGCATGACTGTAGCCTTGGACACTGTTTGTTGGTTTTTAGTCTGCTATATTTCGCGAAAATCTATTCTTGCTTAAAAATTTACTACTGCATTGTGTTTTTAATAGTAGTCGATAATGGCGTGGTGTTGCGTGTGTATTTTACTGTGGTTTAATAGTTTATATTGTTGTTGAAGATGCTAAAACGGAATTGTGATGAATGTAAAGTAAATATTCGATTTTGATGGTAGTTTTTTTATTTCTAATTTAGACATGTCTTCTAAAATTAAGCTGGGTTTTGTAAACAAAATAATAGAGCTCAAGAGATATTTTTTTAGCGTTGAATATGCCAATTGAAAGCATCATTTTGCTAGCAAGGTAGGTGACGTCAACCCTCGTTCGTAAATATAGTGTTGTGATAAACAAAAATATATGTATATTTGCACCACTGAAAGGATAGAATTTTTATTCATGAGGGGACATTTAGTCCTCTTTTTTATTTCTTGATATTATGTTTAAGGATAAAGTCCAGGCACTTTTAAGCGATGCTTTAGAAGAAGATGGAAAGCTGTTTTTAATTGATTTTTCAATTACAACAGACAACAAAATAAGAGTGGTTTTAGACGGCGATGATGGTGTTACAGTTCAAGACTGTATGAAAATAAGTCGTGCTATTGAACATAATTTAGACCGTGAGGAAGAAGATTTTTCTTTAGAAGTAGCTTCAGCTGGTGCAGCTTCTCCCATGATTTTGCCTAGGCAATACAAAAAAAATATTGGCAGAAAGCTAGCAGTAAAAACTAATGGAGATGTTATTGAGGGTAATCTTACAGCTACAACAACTGATGGTATTGTTTTAGAGTGGAAGGCAAGAGAGCCAAAACCGATAGGAAAAGGCAAAGTTACTGTTCAAAAGAAAAAAGAAATCAATTTTGCTGACATACAGGAAGCAAAAGTTATATTAAAATTTTAATAGTAATAGACTAATGGAAAATATTGCGCTAATTGAATCTTTTTCAGAATTCAAAGATGACAAGTTCATTGATAGGGTGACATTGATGGCGATTTTGGAAGATGTATTCCGAAATGCTTTAAAAAAGAAATTTGGATCTGATGATAATTTTGATATTATCATTAACCCTGATAAAGGGGATTTGGAGATTTGGCGAAATCGAGTAGTTGTTGAAGATGGAGAGGTTGAAGAGCCAAATGAAGAGATATCACTTTCTGAAGCGCGAAAAATAGAGCCTGATTTTGAGGTTGGTGAAGATGTATCTGAAGAAGTAAAATTGATGGATTTAGGTAGAAGAGCAATTTTAGCATTGCGTCAAAACTTAATTTCAAAAATACACGAGCACGATAATACAACGATTTATAAGCAGTTTAAGAATTTAGAAGGCGAAATTTACACCGCTGAAGTTCATCATATCCGCCATAAAGCGATTATTTTATTGGATGATGAAGGCAATGAGATTATCCTTCCTAAGGATAGACAAATACCTTCAGATTTCTTTAGAAAAGGGGATAATGTTCGTGGTGTTATTGAAAGTGTAGAGTTGAAGGGTAGTAAGCCTACAATTATCATGTCGCGTAGTTCTCCTAAGTTTTTGGAGCAGTTGTTTTTTCAAGAAATTCCTGAGGTTTTTGATGGTTTAATAACCATTAAAAAAGCAGTGCGAATTCCAGGAGAGAAGGCAAAGGTAGCTGTAGATTCATATGATGATCGTATTGATCCTGTGGGTGCGTGTGTGGGTATGAAAGGATCTCGTATTCATGGTATTGTTCGTGAATTGGGTAATGAAAATATCGATGTTATTAATTGGACTAGCAACCCACAATTATTGGTTACAAGAGCTTTGAGTCCGGCAAGAGTTTCATCAGTAAAGCTAAATGATGAAAAGATGACGGCTCAAGTATATTTGAAACCAGAAGAGGTTTCAAAAGCCATTGGTAGAGGCGGGCATAATATTCGATTGGCAGGTCAGTTGACTGGTTATGAGATTGATGTGTTCCGTGAAGGTGTTGAAGAAGATGTTGAGTTAACAGAATTTTCAGATGAAATCGATTCTTGGATTATTGAAGAATTCAAGAAAATTGGTATGGATACAGCTAGAAGTGTATTAGAGCAAGAAGTGTCAGACCTTGTAAAGAGAACAGATCTTGAAGAGGAGACAATTACAGAAGTTGTTCGCATACTAAAAGCAGAATTAGAAGAATAGCTATATATTAGCGGTGTTCAAAAGAGTGATTTTAAAGAATAGGAATCAGTATTTATGGCAGAAAATGCAACAATAAGGCTTAATAAAGTTCTGAGAGAACTTAATATTTCATTAGACCGGGCGGTAGATTGTCTACAGTCTAAAGGTCATGAGATAGAAGCGCGTCCCACTACCAAGATTTCTCAAGAGGTGTATCAGGTTTTGTTGGATGAGTTCCAGACTGATATGAGTAAAAAAGTTGCTTCTCAGGAAGTTGGAGAAGAAAAGAGAAAGGAAAAAGAGGCGATACGTCTTCAGCTGGAGCAAGAACAAGAGGAGCGAAGGTTGGCGCGTGAGAAAAGAGCTGCTGCTTCTGAGGTGATAAAAGCCAAAGCACAGCTTACTGGGCCTAAAACTGTGGGTAAGATAGATCTTAATCCAAAGAAAAAGGAAGTAAGTAAAGTTGTAGAGGAGCCTAAAACTGTAGAGAAACCTGTAGAAAAAGCGCCAGAAAAAGAAGCGGTTAAGGTTGTCGCTAAGGAGAAGGAAGTTGTTGAAGAAGTTGCAAAGGTTGTTGAAAAAGAGCAGACACCTAAAGATGTTCCTGCTGCTGATGTCCCTGTTGCTAAGCCGGTTAAAACGGAGGCTGTTAAACCTAAAGAGGTGAAAACGGAGGCAGTGAAAACGGAAACCGAAAAAACAAATGTTGCATCTACTAAACCTGCTACCCCAGTAGAAGGAGCGCCTCCTGTAGAGGAAAAAATAGAAACAAAATATAAAAAGCTTACAGGGCCAAAAATTATGGGAGATAAAATAGATCTCTCACAATTTAATAAACCGAAAAAGAAAAAAGAAGATTCAAAACCTTCTGGTGGCGCTGAAAAAAGAAAAAGAAGGCGTATTGTTAGCAATAAGCCTGGAGGGAATACCCAAAGAGGAACAGCACAAAGAGGCGGTAATGCCCAAAGAGGTGGTGCAGGACAAAGAGGACCTGGTTCAAGAGCTGGTGGTGGAGCAAGAAAAGGCGGTCAACGTTTTGGAGCGCCAAAAGTAGAGCCTACAGAAGCAGATGTTCAAAAGCAAGTGCGTGAAACACTTGAAAAGCTTCAAGGGAAATCGAAAAAAGGAAAAGGAGCAAAATATCGTCGTGATAAAAGAGATCAACACCGTCAACAAACAGAAGTTGATATGGAGTTGCAAGAAATTGCGAGCAAAACACTAAAAGTAACTGAGTTTGTTACCGCAAGTGAAATGGCTACCATGATGGATGTTTCTACAACCGAAGTTATCTCGGCTTGTATGTCTTTAGGTATTATGGTGACAATGAATCAGCGTTTAGATGCTGAGACATTATCAATTGTTGCAGATGAGTTTGGTTATGAAGTTGAATTTGTAACAGCAGATATTGAAGAAAGTATTCAAGATGAGGAAGATGCACCAGAAGATTTAAAGCCAAGAGCACCTATTGTCACTGTTATGGGGCATGTTGATCATGGTAAAACATCGTTGCTTGATTATATTAGAGAAGAAAATGTAATCGCTGGTGAGAGTGGTGGTATTACACAGCACATTGGTGCTTATGCAGTTACACTTCCTGATGGTCAAAAAATATCATTTTTAGATACTCCTGGTCACGAGGCGTTTACCGCCATGCGTGCACGTGGAGCTCAGGTTACTGATATTGCGATTATTGTAATTGCGGCAGATGATAGTATCATGCCACAAACAAAAGAGGCTATTAGTCATGCTCAGGCAGCTGGTGTTCCTATTGTTTTTGCAATCAATAAAATAGATAGACCTACTGCAAACCCTGATAAGATTAAAGAGGGCTTATCACAAATGAATTTGCTTGTTGAAGATTGGGGTGGAAAAATTCAATCACATGATATTTCAGCAAAAACAGGTGAGGGAGTTAAGGAATTGCTTGAGAAAGTATTGCTTGAAGCAGAGCTTTTAGAGTTAAAAGCAAATCCAAATAAATTGGCTTCTGGTACTGTAGTTGAAGCGTTTTTAGATAAAGGAAAAGGGTACGTTTCGACTATTTTAGTACAGGCTGGTACTTTGAAAATTGGTGATTATGTGCTTGCGGGTACTTGCAGTGGTAAGGTAAAAGCTATGCAAGATGAGCGAGGCAAAATTGTTAAAGAAGTTGGTCCGTCAACGCCTATTTCTATCTTAGGATTGGATGGAGCTCCACAAGCTGGTGATAAGTTTAATGTACTTGAAGATGAAAGAGAAGCGAAGCAGATCGCGACAAGAAGATCGCAGTTGCAACGTGAGCAGTCGGTAAGAACGCAACGTCATATTACACTTGATGAAATTGGAAGACGTATTGCTTTGGGTGACTTTAAAGAATTGAATATTATCTTAAAAGGTGATGTTGATGGTTCTGTGGAAGCCTTGACTGATTCGTTCCAAAAATTGTCTACTGATGAGATTCAAGTTAACATTATTCATAAAGCAGTTGGACCTATTACGGAGTCTGATGTGTTGTTGGCTTCTGCATCTGATGCGATTATTATTGGGTTCAATGTTCGACCAATGGGTAATGCAAGACAAGTAGCAGATAAAGAAGAAATTGATATCAGAATGTATTCAATTATTTATGATGCTATCAACGACTTGAAAGATGCGATGGAGGGAATGCTTTCTCCAGAGATGAAAGAAGAAATTACGGGTACTGCTGAGATTCGCGAAACATTCAAAATATCAAAAGTGGGTACTATTGCAGGTTGTATGGTGACTAATGGTAAAATCTTTAGAAATTCAAACATACGATTAATTAGAGATGGTGTGGTGATTTATACTGGAGAGTTAGCTTCGTTAAAGCGCTTTAAGGATGATGCTAAAGAGGTGTCAAAAGGCTATGATTGTGGTCTGCAAATTAAAAACTACAATGATATTAGAGAATTAGATATTGTTGAAGCCTTTCAAGAAGTAGCTGTAAAGAAAAAGTTGAAGTCTAAATAAATAGTCGGCGCAGTGTAATTACACTGCTTGCTATTGTAATAAAGAAGTAAAAAAAAATCGACCTATTTGGTCGATTTTTTTGGTTTTAAAATCATTGCATTTGGAAATTTCTTTCGTACTTCAATAAACTTACGCTCGGCATCAAGTTTGGTTTTGAACTTTCCAAGGCGAACTCTGTATGTTGGTGAGTCAAAATCAATTTTTGAATACATCAACGGAAAATCCTTTTCTACGCTTTCTTTAATTTTTTTTGCTTGGTCGTTTGTGCCAAATCCTACCTGTATGCGATAGTAATTTGATTCGTTTTTGACCATTTCCTTATGTCTTTCTGCATAAGTGTCAACAAGCTCGTCTATTTTGTCATTTTGCTTAATGTTTACCGTTCCTTGTTGTGCGTTTGCAAAACAAGCAGTTAGCGTAAAAGCAGCTGTATATATTAGTCTTTTCATTAGTATAGGTAATTGTTTTTTAAAGGCTTAGTGCAAAAGTAAATTTTTATGTGTGAACCAAACCTACGCGAATATTATTTAGAATTATTATAAATTGTAAATTATAGATACGTTAACATTTTCCAAATAAAGTCTATGTCGTATTTTTGCCTCCAATTTAGGAAGCGATAGTTTTGTCCTGTTATAATATGTATAAATTATCGTGCCAAGAATTAGATTGAAATATTCTATATATGAAAAAGGTTACTTACCGCAATCAAATTTCTAAAATTTTAGGCATTAGTCTAGTGGTTTTACTGCTCTCTTCTTTTTCACTTATTGCGCAAGAAGAAGGTCCTTGTGGTCCAGGAGATGCTGCTAAAGGGAAAGCATTATTTAATCAGAATTGTGCTGCTTGTCACGCTTTGAATCGTAAGATGACGGGGCCTGCTTTGGCAAACGTAGCAACAAGGCTTTCTGAGGATGAAGGTTTGGATTGTGATTGGATTTATTCTTGGATAAAGAATAGTCCAGGTAAAATTAAATCTGGCGATGCGTATGCCAACAAAATTTACGCTGAGTATAATCAAGCGGCAATGACTGCCTTTCCAACGCTATCTGATCAAGATATCAATGATATCTTAGCATATACTGCTGCTGCTCCGGCGCCGGCACCTGCTGCTACAGAGGTGGCTGCTGCTGATGGTGGTGCTGCTGATAAAGGAGGTGTTTCTAGCGAGGTGATTTTAGGAGCCTTGGTGTTGGTGTTTGCTTTATTGGTGTTTATGTTAATGTCTGTTAGAAAGACCTTGAAAAGGGTTATGGAGGCTAATGGTGTTGATGTAGAGAGTGAAGAAATTTCAGGAGTGCCTTTATGGAAAGCGTTTGCTAAGAATCAATTTTTGATATTGGTTAGTGTGATTTTGTTGTTGTTGGGTGGTGCGTATTTTGCGTACGGCTGGATGATGCAAGTGGGGGTTGATCAAGGGTATGAGCCTGTGCAGCCTATTCATTATTCACACAGAATACACGCAGGAGATAATAAGATAGAGTGTAAGTACTGTCACTCATCTGCTCGAAAGTCAAAAACTTCAGGTATACCTTCTTTGAATGTATGTATGAATTGTCATAAATCAATCTATCAAGTTGCTGATGCTACTTTGGCTGAAGGTAAAAAGTATGGTATTGATTATAATGAAGAGATAGGAAAGTTGTATGCAGCTGTTGGTTGGGATGAAGAGAATCAGAAATATACAGGAGAGAGTAAGCCTGTAGAGTGGATTCGTGTGCATAATTTACCTGATTTTGCATATTTCAATCACTCACAGCATGTTGAAGTTGGAAAAATTGAATGTCAAACTTGTCATGGTCCTGTAGAGGAGATGGAAATTATGTCGCAGTATTCACCATTGACTATGGGTTGGTGTGTAAACTGTCATAGAGAGACCAATGTTCAGGTTGAGGGTAATGAATATTACGCAAAAATTCACAAAGAGCTTTCTAAGAAATATGGAGTTGAGACCCTTACTGCTGCGCAGATGGGTGGTTTGGAATGTGGAAAGTGTCATTATTAATACAAACAAAAAGTAGCTAATTACAGATATACGTATGGCATCAAACAAAAAATATTGGAAAAGCGAAGCGGAGTTAAATCCCAACGATTCCATTGTTGAGGCACTGCAACAGAATGAATTTGTTGAAGACATTCCTGTTGATGAGTTTTTGGGTGATAAAGAAACTTTAGCATCTACGAACACAAATAGGAGAGACTTTTTGAAATATGTAGGTTTCAGTACAGCTGCTGCTTCGTTGGCAGCTTGTGAAGGACCTGTTGTTAAATCAATTCCTTATGTAATTGCTCCTGAGAATATTGTTCCTGGAGTTGCAAATTATTATGCTACTACAATAGCTGATGGTTTTGATTTTGCTAGTATTTTGATAAAAACTCGTGAAGGTCGTCCTATTAAGGTTGAAAATAATAAGGAAGCTAAGGTTTCTGGAGGTGCAAATGCACGTGTTCAGGCATCGGTACTTTCTTTGTATGATAGTACACGATTACAAGGGCCTACGGCTAATGGTGAGCCTGTTGATTGGGATGCTATTGATGATGCTGTGAAGTCAAAGTTAAAGTCAGGAAAGCAAGTTGCTTTATTGACGCAAACATATGCTAGTCCGTCTACTACAAGATTAATAGGTGAGCTTAAGGCGGCGTATCCAAATGTGAAACATGTAACCTATGATGCTATTTCAGAAGAGGCTGCATTGGCTGCATTTGAAGCACGATATGGAGAGCGTGCTTTAGCTGATTATGATTTTGAAAAGGCAGATGTTATTGTTTCTTTCGGTGCAGATTTCTTAGGAGATTGGCAAGGAGGAGGTTATGATAGTGGCTATGCAAAAGGCCGTGTTCCTAAACATGGTAAAATGTCAAGACATGTGCAGTTTGAGGCAAATATGTCTTTAACTGGTGCGAATGCTGATAAGCGAGTGCCTATTTCTGCACAGTTTCAAAAAGTGGCGTTGGCATATTTGTATGCGCAATTGAGTGGTACTTCGGCTTCCGGTGAGCTTGATGCAAGTGTTACAAAGGTTTTAGACGGTTTAATTACGCAGATAAGAAAAAATAGAAGTAAGGCAGTGGTAGTTTCTGGTATCGATGATATCAATGTGCAAACTGTTGTATTAGCTGTTAATAAGTTGCTTAAAAGTGAGGCATTTGATCCTAAAGCACCAAAATATATAAGACAAGGTAATGTAAAAGCAGTTCAAGCGCTAATTAGCGATATGAATGCTGGTAATGTTGGTGCACTTATTATTGATGGTGTAAATCCAATGTATTCTTTGCCTAATGCTGCTGAGTTTAAATCAGGTGTAGAAAAAGTTGATCTTACGGTAACATTCTCTCAAAATTGGAATGAAACAACAGCAGTGTCTAATTACGCTGGTGCGGCAAATCATTACCTAGAATCATGGGGTGATGTTGAAATTAAGAAAGGACATTATAGTTTAACGCAGCCTACCATTAAGGAATTGTTTGATACAAGACAATTGCAAACTTCAATGTTGAAGTGGTTAGGTAGTGATAAAAGCTATTATGATTATATAAAAGAAACATGGAATGCTACCATTTTAAATGGTGAGGATTTCAACAAGGCTGTTCACGACGGTGTTTTTGTTGCTGGTAGCAATGAAATGATGGAGAGTATGAGTGATGCTCCTGCGATGATGTCAACTGATGATGACAAGGAGTCTGCTGATCAGATGATGGAAGAAGAGACGGTTGTTGCTGCTGGAGTCTCTGTTGCTGCGGCTGTGCGTAGCTTGTCTGCTGCGACTAGCGGTGATGGTATGGAGTTGACGTTGTATTCAAAAGTAGGTATGGGAGATGGTAAGCAAGCGGGTAACCCTTGGTTGCAGGAGTTTCCTGATCCTATTACACGTGTTTCTTGGGATAATTATGTTACGGTTTCTAAGGATGATGCAGCTCGTTTAGGGTTGATTAATGAAAATGTTGCTAATGGTGGTTTGGATGGTAGTTATGCCAAAGTGACTGTTGGTGGGGTTACCTTAGAAAAAGTTCCTGTAATCATTCAGCCTGGTCAAGCAAAAGGTACTGCTGGTATTTCTTTTGGCTATGGAAAAAAAGAAGGAATGAAAGCTGAGATGCAAACAGGTGTTAATGCATTTGCGTTGTATCAAGGTTTTAATAATATACAATCTGTATCCATTGAAAAGGCAGGAGGTATGCATGAGTTTGCATGTGTTCAATTGCATAAAACAATGATGGGTAGAGGAGATATCATCAAGGAAACAACCTTGGAGATTTTCAATACTAAAGACCATGCAGAATGGAATCATGTTCCTCAAGTATCTTTGAATCATCAAGAGGTGCCTGCTAATTCGGTTGATCTTTGGGATAGTTTTGATCGTTCAATAGGGCATCATTTCAATATGTCTATTGATTTGAACGCTTGTACGGGTTGTGGAGCTTGTGTTATCGCATGTCATGCTGAAAATAACGTTCCTGTAGTAGGTAAAGCTGAAGTGCGTAAATCTAGAGATATGCATTGGTTGCGTATTGATAGGTATTACTCTTCTGAGGAAAGTTTTGAAGCTGATAATATCAAAAAAGATGAGTTTGATGGGCTTAGTGGAGAAAAAGGTTCGCTAGGAGGTTTTGGAGAGTTAGAAGATCCTGCGGCAAACCCACAAGTTGCTTTTCAGCCAGTAATGTGTCAGCATTGTAATCATGCGCCTTGTGAAACTGTTTGTCCTGTAGCGGCAACATCACATAGTCGTCAAGGTCAAAATCATATGGCGTATAACCGTTGTGTGGGTACAAGATATTGTGCAAATAACTGTCCGTATAAAGTTCGTCGTTTCAACTGGTTCTTGTATAATAATAATGATGAGTTTGACTTCCACATGAATAATGACCTAGGAAAAATGGTTGTTAATCCTGATGTGAATGTGCGTTCTCGTGGTGTTATTGAAAAATGTTCAATGTGTATCCAAATGACGCAAAAATCAATCTTGGATGCCAAGCGTGAAGGGCGACCAGTAGCGGATGAAGAGTTTCAAACAGCATGTTCTTCTGCTTGTAATAGTGGAGCGATTGTTTTTGGAGATATTAATGACAAGGACAGTGAAATTGCTGAATTAAAAGAAAATGATCGTATGTATCATTTGTTAGAGCATGTGGGTACAAAACCAAATGTGTTCTATCAAGTAAAAGTTAGAAATACCAACGAAGCATAATCAATAGAATAAGAAAGTAACTATAATAGAAATCTATGGCGTCGCATTACGAAGCACCTATACGAAAACCCTTAGTAACGGGAGATAAAAGCTACCACGATGTAACAGTGGATATCGCTGCTCCGGTTGAGGGTCGGGCCAATAAACATTGGTGGATTGTTTTTTCCATTGCCTTGGCAGCCTTTCTTTGGGGGGTAGGGTGTATTATATATACTGTTTCTACAGGAATCGGTACTTGGGGTCTTAATAAATCTGTAAACTGGGCTTGGGATATTACCAACTTTGTTTGGTGGGTAGGTATCGGTCATGCCGGAACCTTAATCTCAGCAGTATTGTTGTTATTCCGTCAGAAGTGGAGAATGGCAATTAACCGTTCAGCGGAAGCAATGACCATCTTCTCGGTTATTCAAGCTGGTTTGTTTCCAATTATTCACATGGGTAGACCATGGTTAGCGTATTGGGTATTACCTATACCAAACCAATTTGGTTCGTTGTGGGTAAACTTTAACTCGCCATTACTTTGGGATGTATTTGCAATATCAACATACCTCTCAGTTTCTTTGGTATTCTGGTGGACTGGTTTACTTCCTGATTTTGCAATGTTGCGTGATCGTGCAATACTTCCTTTTCAGAAGAAAATATATAGCTTGTTAAGTTTTGGTTGGACAGGGCGTGCTAAAGATTGGCAACGTTTTGAAGAAGTGTCATTGGTATTGGCTGGTTTAGCAACACCACTTGTACTTTCTGTACACACCATTGTATCTTTTGACTTTGCTACTTCAGTTATTCCAGGATGGCATACTACAATTTTCCCTCCTTACTTTGTTGCAGGGGCGATTTTCTCTGGTTTTGCAATGGTAAATACCTTGCTTATTATTATGCGTAAAGTATGTAGTCTTGAAGATTATATTACGGTACAGCATATAGAATTAATGAATATTGTAATCATGCTTACGGGATCTATCGTAGGTTGTGCATATATTACTGAGTTGTTTATGGCTTGGTATTCAGGTGTAGAATATGAACAATATGCATTTTTGAACAGAGCGACCGGACCTTACTGGTGGGCGTATTGGTCAATGATGACATGTAATGTATTTTCACCGCAATTTATGTGGTTTAAGAAATTGCGAACTAGTATTATGTTCTCTTTCTTTATCTCTATTGTTGTGAATATCGGTATGTGGTTTGAGCGATTTGTAATTATTGTTACTTCGCTACATAGGGATTACTTACCTTCTTCATGGACGATGTTCTCACCAACCTTTGTTGATATCGGAATTTTTATAGGAACAATTGGTTTCTTCTTTGTATTATTCCTTCTTTATGCACGTACTTTCCCTGTGATAGCACAGGCAGAGGTGAAGTCTATTTTGAAATCATCGGGTAGTAAGTATAAGAAATTGAGAGAAGCGGGTAAACCACTATATGAAATTAGCGATGCTGCACCTAAAGTAGTTGAAGAAGCTACTTTAAAAGCAGAGGCTGTTGAAGATATTATAGAAGATGTTACTGTTGATGCAGATGCAAAAGAGGTCTCTAGTTTGTTAGATGCAATAGGTTCGTTTAACCCAGATACTGATACTGCTGATGACTTGAAAAAAGTGAAGGGTATAGGACCAAAAATGGAAGAAACGCTCAACCAAATTGGTATATATACTTTTGCTCAGGTAAGTAAAATGACCGAAAAAGAATATGATTTGTTAGATTCTATTACGCAGGCTTTTCCTGGAAGAGCGCAACGTGATGATTGGGCAGGTCAAGCACAAAAATTAAACAAGAATAAATAGATATGGCATCTAAAGTTATACAGGCGTTTTATAATGATGACGATGTGTTAATGCACGCCGTTAAGAAGGTGAAGGCCGCCAAGCATCATATTGAAGAGGTGTATTGTCCTTTTCCTGTTCACGGTCTTGACAAAGCTATGGGCTTAGAGCCAACACGTATTGCGATTACATCGTTTATATATGGTTGTATTGGTTTAACGGTAGCGGTTGTAATGATGAATTTTATTATGATTGAAGATTGGCCTCAAGATATTGGTGGTAAACCAAGTTTTAGCTATATCGAGAATATGCCAGCCTTTGTTCCAGTAATGTTTGAATTAACGGTCTTTTTTGCAGCTCACTTGATGGTTATTACTTTTTATATGAGAAGTAGATTATGGCCATTTAAAGAAGCAGAAAATCCTGATCCAAGGACGACAGATGATCATTTTGTTATGGAAATTGAAGTACATGACAATGAGGCGGAGTTGCGTAATTTGCTTTCTGGTACGGGAGCTGTTGAGATTAATATATCAGAAAAAAACCTTCATTAAATATGAACAGTTTTAAGAAAATAGGAGTTGTAGTTGCCTTAGTCATGGTTTTTGTAGCTTGCCAAGACAAGTCTAAGCCAAACTATCAATACATGCCAAATATGTACGAGGCAGTAGGTTATGAAACCTATCAAAAAGTTGACATTTTGCCAAACATGCAAGAAGCGATGGTGCCACCTGCTAATACTGTTCCAAGAGGTTGGATGCCGTATGAATATGAAAATACGCTAGAGGGTAAAGAATTGGCAAGATTACAAGTGAGTCCGTTAGATTCATTACAGAAAGAAGCTAATTTGGCTAAGGGGGCTGAGTTGTACAATATTTATTGTGCTATTTGCCACGGACCTAAAGGAAAAGGACAAGGTACATTGGTAAAAAGAGAGAAGATTTTAGGTGTACCAAGTTATGCCGATGTTGGTCGTAATGTAACAGTAGGTACTGCCTTTCATACTATTCAATATGGGTTGAATTCTATGGGCTCTTATGCATCGCAAATGAATACAGAGGAAATGTGGCAAGTTTCTGAGTATGTCATGAAATTGAAACAAGACTTAACTAAATAATACATAGATACTAGAATATATGTACACGGTTTCGAACAAATTAAAAATGGGAGCTATCATATTAATGGTAGTTGGTGCGTTGGGTATAGGCCTGGGCTTTTTGGCTGCACCAAGCAATATTGCTGAAGCAAAGGAAATTGTTGCAAGTCATGGAGATGGGCACGGTGATGCACATGGTGATGCCGCTACACATGCAGTGGCGCATGATGATCATGCTACAGCAAATAACCATGGCGGTGATCATAAAGAAGCTCATGATACATCGCATGATACACATTTATTACACCAGTTGCAAAATAAACCTTGGGCAGCATTATATGTAGCAGCATTCTTTTTCTTTATGATTTCTTTGGGTGTCTTGGCTTTTTATGCAATACAAAGAGCGGCACAAGCAGGGTGGTCACCATTACTGTTTAGAGTAATGGAAGGAATTACGTCATATATCGTTCCAGGAGGAATCATTGTTTTTGTAATACTAGCACTATCTGTAGCGCATATGAATCATTTGTTTGTTTGGATGGATGCAGATGTTGTAGCACATGATCATTTGTTGCAAGGAAAAAAGGGATATTTAAATCCAATTTTTTTCTTAATTAGAGCGGCTATTTTCTTAGCTGGTTGGATAGGCTATCGTGAATATTCACGTAAATTATCATTAGCTCAAGATGAGTCAAGTGATAATGCTAATTTTAAATTAAACTTTAGAATATCAGCGGCGTTTTTAGTATTCTATTTGATTTCAGAATCTATCATGTCTTGGGATTGGATTATGAGTGTTGACCCGCATTGGTTTAGTACCTTGTTTGGTTGGTATATTTTTGCGAGTATGTTCGTATCAGGTATCACGGTAATTGCTATGGTGACGATTTATTTGAAATCAAAAGGACATCTACAAGATGTAAACGATAGTCATATACATGATTTAGCCAAGTTTATGTTCGGTATTAGTATTTTCTGGACGTATTTATGGTTCTCACAGTTTATGTTAATTTGGTATGCGAATATTCCTGAGGAAGTAACCTATTATATTACTAGAATAGAAGATTATAACCTACCGTTTTTCGGTATGGTAGCTATGAACTTTTTGTTCCCTGTATTGCTATTGATGAATAGTGATTACAAGCGACTCAATTGGTTTGTTGTTATGGCAGGGGTTGTAATTCTTGCAGGGCATTATATGGATATATTTAATGCTATCATGCCTTCTACTGTTGGTGATCAATGGTTTATTGGTATTCCTGAGATAAGTGCTGTATTGTTTTTTGCTGGTTTGTTTGTGTTCTGGATTTTTAGAGCTTTAAGCAAAGCGCCATTACAGCCAAAACGCAATCCATTTATTGAGGAAAGCAAACATTTTCATTATTAATTAAGATTTAACGTATAACAGTTAAACATACGATGACAACATTACTAATATTTATTGTTCTGGGATTGGTGTTTATTGCCATTTGGCAAATGACCAAGATATTTGAATTATCGCAATTAAAAGCAGAACATGCGCAAATTGCAAACGATAGTGATAATAAAACAAATGGTTATTTGTTGTTCGCCTTTATGGTGTTCACATACCTAATTACTATTTTTAGTTTTTGGAAATACGGTAAATTTCTTTTACCTGAAGCTGCCTCTGCTCATGGTGAGGGGTATGATTATTTGATGTTAGTTTCTTTCAGCATCATTTTTGTAGTTCAGTTTATCACTCAATTCTTATTACACTACTTCGGCTATAAGTACCGTGGTAAAAAAGGGAATAAAGCATTATTTTATGCAGATAATGATCGTTTAGAATTCATTTGGACCATTATACCTGTGATTGTTTTGGCAGGACTGATCTTGTGGGGACTGTACAGCTGGACAAACATTATGGATGTGAACGATGAAGATGATCCTTTAGTTGTGGAGTTATATGCACAACAGTTTAATTGGACGGCTAGATACGGTGGCGTTGACAACGTTTTAGGCGATGCCAATGTTAGAATGATTGATATTGATAAGGCTAACGTAATGGGCTTAGATGAGTCTGATGTGTATGCTGCTGATGATATTATTGTAAAAGAACTGCACCTGCCAGTAGGTAGAAAGGTAAACTTTAAAATGCGTTCACAAGACGTATTGCATTCAGCATATATGCCACATTTTAGAGCACAAATGAATTGTGTTCCTGGTATGATTACTGAATTTTCATTTACACCGATTACAACCACTGCTGATATGAGAAATAATCCTGATGTAAAGGATAAAGTGGCTCGTACGAACAAAATAAGAGCTGAAAAGGCTGCAAATGGTGCTGATAATGTGGATCCGTGGGAATTCGATTATATTTTGTTGTGTAACAAAATATGTGGTAAATCACACTATAACATGCAGATGAAAATTATTGTAGAGACTCAAGAGGAATATGACGCTTGGATAAAGAGTCAACAAACCTTTAGCCAAACAATGGCTTCTGTACAGTAACAATAATTAGGCTATAACAAGAAGATTAATAAAATAAAAGAATTTCGATTATGTCAGCAACAGCTCATGCACACGTAGATGATCACGCTCACGATGATCACGGACATCATCACCACAAAGAGACCTTTGTAACCAAATATATATTTAGCACCGATCATAAAATGATTTCAAAGCAGTATCTTATTACTGGTTTGATAATGGGCTTTATTGGTATAGCAATGTCGCTTTTGTTTAGAATGCAATTGGCTTGGCCTGGAGAGGCTTTCCCAATTTTTGAAGCGGTACTTGGAAAATGGGCACCAGGAGGTGTTATGGATGCTGATGTTTATTTGGCATTGGTGACTATTCACGGTACTATTATGGTTTTCTTTGTATTGACAGCCGGACTATCAGGTACATTTAGTAACCTGTTAATTCCATTGCAAATTGGAGCGCGCGATATGGCTTCTGGTTTCTTAAATATGTTGTCGTACTGGATGTTTTTCCTTTCTAGTGTAATCATGGTATTGTCTTTATTCGTTGAAGCAGGGCCTGCTGCAGCTGGTTGGACGATCTATCCGCCTTTAAGTGCTTTACCAATGGCACAGTCAGGTTCTGGAATGGGTATGACTTTGTGGTTGGTATCTATGGCTATATTTATAGCTTCTTCCTTATTAGGTTCATTAAATTATATCGTAACAGTTATTAATTTAAGAACAAAAGGAATGTCAATGACAAGATTGCCATTGACAATATGGGCATTTTTTGTAACGGCAATTATCGGGGTGATTTCGTTTCCAGTACTACTTTCAGCAGCTTTACTGTTGATAATGGATAGAAGCTTTGGAACATCGTTCTTTTTGTCAGATATTTTTATTCAGGGTGAGGTACTACACTACCAAGGAGGTTCGCCAGTATTGTTTGAGCACTTATTTTGGTTCTTAGGGCATCCTGAGGTATATATTGTATTACTTCCAGCATTGGGTATCACTTCTGAAGTGATGTCTACCAATGCACGTAAGCCAATTTTTGGATACCGTGCGATGATTGCTTCCATTATGGCAATTGCATTTTTATCTACCATAGTTTGGGGGCATCATATGTTTATTTCAGGAATGAATCCATTCTTAGGATCTGTGTTTACATTCACAACCTTATTGATTGCTATTCCATCAGCAGTAAAAGCGTTTAATTATATTACAACCTTGTGGAAAGGTAACCTGCAATTGAATCCGGCTATGCTGTTTTCTATTGGCTTGGTATCAACCTTTATAACCGGTGGTTTAACAGGTATAATTTTAGGTGATAGTACCTTGGATATTAATGTGCATGATACCTACTTTGTAGTAGCGCACTTTCACTTGGTTATGGGTATTTCTGCCCTTTACGGCCTTTTTGCTGGGGTATACCATTGGTTCCCTAAGATGTTTGAAGGTAAGATGATGAATAAGAACTTAGGTTATGTTCACTTTTGGGTAACAGCCGTTTGTGCTTATGGGGTATTCTTTCCAATGCACTTTGTTGGTATGGCAGGTGTACCAAGAAGGTACTATGAAAATACTGCCTTCCCTATGTTTGACGAATTAACAGATATTCAAGTATTGATGACGGTATTTGCTATTATAGCAGCTGGTGCACAATTGGTATTTGCTTATAACTTTATCTCTAGTATATTCACTGGTAAGAAAGGACCTAAAAACCCTTGGAAATCAAATACACTTGAATGGACTGCTGAAGTGAAACATATTCACGGAAACTGGGATGGTCCTATTCCTGAAGTACACCGTTGGGCTTACGATTATAGTAAGGTTGATGATAAGGGTGAATATATTATTCCGGGACAAGATTATGTTCCTCAAACTGTGCCTTTGCAGGATGATGAGGAAGAGGAGCATCATTAAATAATACAAACTAACTCAAAAAAATGCCTAACTTTTATAGTTGGGCATTTTTTTTGCTATTAGAACAGTACATAGTACTACCATTTTGTAAAATAGGTGTCTTAAGAAAACTTGTTTGTTTTGTTTACCCTTCTTTATATGATAGAACGTGTTGACAAGATGTAAAAGTACTAGAATATAAAGCGTTTTCTTAATGTGGGTATCTGGTAGCTATCATGATTGCTATGTTGCATGAAAGAACAGGGTAACCAGTTTTATACGGGGATTTAAAATGGTATAGATTTTCTGTTGCCTAAAGCGAATTGAAGTAAAAAAAGAAGAGTTTTAAAGCTTTTATATAGAAACGGTAGGTGTGTGTTAGTATAGTATGTATAGTTAAATGCTAGTGTTGGCTTATGGCTATTTTGAAGGTAAGACAGCACTGGTGTAAAGCTGGTTTAACTTTGCAGAAAATGTATTTCCGTTTTGTTGTACTAAGTTTAACTGATATATTGACTATAAGTATTATATTTAGGAACCATGTATAAACTAAAATAAACACTAGGATGAAAAATATAACGATACTAGTTTCATTGCTTTTTTGTTTCCAAGCTTTGGCGCAACGTAAACCAAAAATAAAAGGTAATAGAAATGTAATAACGGTTGTTGAGAGTTTACCTCCCTTTAATGCTATTGAACTAAATGATGATTTAGATATATTTTTGAATCAAAGTAGTGAAGAAGGATACTCATTAATTATTGACGATAATTTGGTCGATGTTTTAAAATTTAAAGTCAAGGATAGTACGTTGGTTGTAACTTCGTTTTATAAAATTACCGCCAAAAAGAAACTAAAGATCACGATTAATTGTAAAAGTCTCAATACTTTGATTGTACGTGATGGAAAAGTAAAGATGACAGATGTTATTACTACAGATAAGCTAGATGTAAGGACTTATAATTCGGCGAAAGTAGAGATACATGCCGATGTATCACAGATGGATTTATTGATGGAAGGGAATAGCGCTGGTGATTTTAATATCCAGAGTGATACGTTAAACATAGCGCTAAAAGATAGAATTGATACCCGTATCTATGCAGTGACTGATAGAATAAACCTTACGATGACTGCAAATTCTGCGGTAACCATGGATGGGGTTACCCGTGCCATGAGTGCAAAATTGTTTGATAATGCCAATCTAAAGGCTAGAAAGTTACAGGCAGAAGGTGTAGAGCTCATTGCTGAAGGTTCACCAAGCGCAAAGGTATTTGCAAGTGTAGATTTTGAATTGACCTCTAGTGGGCATTCAAAAACCTTTTTGAGTGGGGATGCTAAAATTGATATAATATCATTTTTAGATACTTCTGAACTCCATAAAGAGAAGTGACGCTGTACACTCAAGATGCAGCTACTCTGCTATAGGAGCACTCATACAATGGTCTGGAATACCAAAGCCATCTACTAACACGCCAATATGTGGTCTGAGTTCAGTGCATAAACGTTCTACGCGTTGTCGTATTGCTTTTGATTTTGAGCTGCCAATATACCCTTGCTCAAGATACCATTGTGTATCTTTACGAATTTCATGTAATGAATAGAGTGTGCCCAATTTTTCAAATAAGACTTTATTCTTGCCATCAGGCATTGTGGCTACAAAATCAGAAAAAGTTTGGTAAGCCAACTCAACGGCATAGGCTTTTCCTAAGGCTATTAAGTGTGTTTGCACTTTCATAAAGGCTTGGTATGAGGGCATTCCTTTTTTGATATAGCCACGAATGCGCATTGCTAAGGTATAGGTCAGGCGTCGTGTTCTGTAATCAAAAGCATGTTTATGAAACTTTATATTGTACAAATGGGCTGTATCTACCTTGTTCGCATAAAGTGGGTTTATGGTCGTTAGTTTATCACTTAGCTGCGTGCCAAGCAGTTTTAAAACAGTTGAAAAACCAGCACTATTAAATTCTGCCTTAAAATCTGATAAAACCCCTTTAGCTGCCAATAATAATAGCACAGTATTGTCACCTTCAAAAGTGGTGAAAATATCGGCATCGGCTTTTAGGTCAGCAATGCGATTTTCAATTAAGTACCCCTTACCTCCGCACGCTTCTCGGCATTCTTGTATGGTGTCACTAGCATACCATGTGATAATTGATTTTAACCCTGCTACCTGTGTTTCTACCAGGCGTTTGTCTGGTTGTTTTTCATCACAATAATTATGCATCATTTTATCTAAGGTGATGTGGTAAACATAGGCACTAGCTACTTGTGGTGTAAGTCGCAATTGATGCGTTGGATAATCCATCAGAAGGTCTTCTTGAATTTTAATGCTGTCATTAAACTGTCTTCTTTTAAGAGCATGTTTAATAGCTATTGTCAATGCCATTTTTGCACCACCCAAGCCAGCTCTAGCAACGCAAATACGCCCACCTACTAAAGTGCCTAGCATCGTAAAAAACCGTTTATTCGGATTTTTTATAGCCGAGTAATAACTACCATCATCTTTGATTTCGCCGTATTTGTTTAATAGATTTTCTCGTGGTACAGCAACTTGATTAAACCATATTTTGCCATTGTCAACCCCATTAAGACCTAGTTTGTAGCCGTTGTCTTCAATGGTAACGCCAGCTAATAATTCATGCTTTTCATTGCGTACTGGGACTAAAATAGCATGAACGCCTTCGTTTTTGCCGTTTACAATCAGTTGGGCAAATACCGACGCCATAGTTGAATGTAGTGCATTGCCAATATATTCTTTATTATCATTTTTTCCTGGGGTATGTATAATTATGCAATCGGTTTTTTTATTATAGGTAGCTGTGGTTTTAATACCCCGTACATTAGAACCGTGACCAGTTTCTGTCATGGCAAAGCATCCTAAAAGACCTGCTTCGCCTGTTTTTTTTAAATAGTTATCATGGTGTTTTTCTGTGCCTAGTTTTTGAATACTACCACCAAAGAGACCAAATTGAACCCCAAATTTTATGGACAAACTGCCATCTACATACATTAAATTTTCAAAAATAGCTGCATAGCCTTCCATGTCTCCCGTTCCTCCATACGCTTCGGGGTACGCCATAGCTCCATAGCCTTTTTGAGCAAGGTGTTGTACTTGTTTTAAAACAATTTTCCTAAACGCCTCTTTGTCCCTATGAATGCCCCATTTGAATATAGGGTGGGCTAATACGCTTCTAAAATCATCCACTATTTGAGCACGTTTCCCTTTTAAAATAGTATCAATTTCGGTAGCATTATAATAGTTTGAAGTGATTTTGTGAACCACTTCAATATCAAAAAGATGATTGTAATGATTGGGCTGAATACCTAAATTAATTTCAATATGCTTAAGATTATTATTAAAAGGACAGGCTTCGTAATAATGGCAAACCACCTTTTGACAAAATGTAGCTAAGGGGTAGGTTTCACTTTCTATAAGTTTTACATCGGCATTAGAAACAAGTTGTTGCCATGTTTTTAGCGTCTCATTTGCTGGCGGGTTTTCTACCGCCAACCATGATAGTAGGGTGCTTTTTTCTGCAGTCGTTATTGAGGTGTCTTGTTCTAAGGCTTTTTCAACTACATTAATTTCAGAGGCCGATACCAAATCATCAGACCATATCACATAAAAAAGAGGGATGTATTGCAGAATTCCTGAGGGGTATATATGTTTTATCATGGTTTGAAATTACAAATTTTTTCGCACCATTGAGATTAATTTCCTCTATTTTGTGCAACTGAGAAATTTGATTTCTTAGCGTACTTATTTCCCATTTTACTACCTATTGTTCTTTCTTTTTCTGCTATCTTTGTGTATCTATGAATGAATATTTAGACCCTTCTGCTGATGGCATTTCTAATGAAGAACTCGACGTTGAAAGAGCGCTGAGACCCGTTAGCTTTGATGATTTTACAGGACAAGAACAAGTATTAGAAAATCTTAAAGTTTTTGTTGAAGCTGCAAATCAACGAGGAGAGGCATTAGACCATACCTTATTTCATGGCCCACCGGGATTGGGTAAAACTACTTTGGCTAATATTTTAGCCAATGAACTAGGTGTGAATATTAAAATTACCTCAGGGCCTGTGCTTGATAAACCAGGTGATTTGGCTGGGTTACTCACCAACCTAGATGAACGTGATGTGCTTTTTATTGATGAAATACATCGATTAAGCCCCATTGTTGAGGAATATTTATACTCTGCAATGGAAGATTATAAAATTGATATTATGATTGAAACGGGACCTAATGCCCGTTCGGTTCAGATTAATTTAAATCCGTTTACACTTATTGGAGCTACAACGCGTTCAGGCTTGCTGACAGCGCCCATGCGCGCTCGATTTGGTATTCAAAGTAGGTTGCAGTATTACTCTACAGAACTGTTGTCAACCATTGTTGTTCGTAGTGCCGAAATACTTAAAGTGCCCATAAACTTAGATGCTGCTATAGAAATTGCAGGTCGAAGTAGGGGTACACCACGAATATGTAATGCCCTTTTACGCCGTGTTCGTGATTTTGCCCAAATTAAAGGCAATGGTAGTATTGATATGGAGATTTCAAAATTTAGCCTTAAAGCATTAAACGTAGATGCGCACGGCTTGGATGAAATGGATAATAAAATACTTACCACCATCATAGATAAGTTTAAAGGAGGTCCTGTAGGCATCACTACACTGGCAACCGCCGTATCTGAGAGCGCAGAAACCATTGAAGAGGTTTATGAGCCATTTTTAATTCAGCAAGGTTTTATAATGCGTACGCCACGAGGTAGAGAGGTAACAGAATTGGCCTATAAACATCTCGGAAAAATTAAAGGTGGTATACAGCCCGGTTTGTTTTAACCGCAATTATGCCCTAGTACGTTTTTTAATGCACAATGCTGTCTGACCAACCAGTTAGAAGCGATTACGTATCGTAAAAATGACGAGTGATTTCTTCCAATTAGCATGTTGAAAACTGTGCGTTTTAGTATAAAAGCTGGGTTTGTAATGAAAGAAGTATTAAGTCCTATGTTCTAAAAGAATCAAGCATAAAAAATAGCTTGTTTCTTGGTGCTTTCGCTAAGCGTTCTTCTTTTTAGTCTCTGATTATAGACTAGTTAGAAAGTAGGTGTTGCGGTAAAGGTTATCGATCAATATGGGTTAAATTTATGGGTATGAAAGATGTTCCAGTTATTTCGCGCTATGAAGTTTTAAAGAATCGAAAATCTATTCTTAAAAATCCGCTGCCATTTCACAAAGCCTGCTTTAAAAAATATGGAGATACTTTTAGAATAGATTTAGGAAAAAGCAATACCTGGGTTTTTACCCGAAATGCGGAAGCAATTCAATACATCCTTCAAAAAAATCATAAGAATTATGGAAAATCACCCTTGCAAACCGAGGATTTGGCCAAATATGTTGGCAAGGGATTATTAACTTCAAATGGAGAATATTGGCGGGTACATCGCAGAATGATACAGCCTGCTTTTCACAAGAAAAAGTTGGAAGGTCTTTTGCATATTATGCACAAGGCTATTGAACGAGAATTAGAAGAAATAGAACCCAATGAAACGCAAGATATTTTTCCTGTAATGGGTGATTTGGCATTTCAGGTGGTTGCACAATCCTTATTCAGTACTGCTGATATTCGCAATAGGATGCGTACGTTAAAAGATATCACCATGCGTATTCAAGAAATGTTGGTGAAAGAATTGCGACTACCCTATTTGAAATGGTGGTTTCAGTTAAAGGGTGACCTTAAACGGCATTTAGAAATGAGTGTTGATGCGAAGGCAATTTTACATGATATTGTACAGCAACGGATAGACTCAAAAGCAGAAAAAGACGATTTGTTAGATATGCTTTTAAAGGCACGCTATGAAGATGGTACGTCTATGCCAAGAGCGCAACTAATTGATGAAGTGTTGGTGCTTTTTACAGCAGGACATGAGACTACTGCCAACGCATTGAGTTTTACCTTAGCCCTTATTGCTAGGCATCCTGAAATTCAAGAGAAAGTATTTGCTGAAATTAAAGATATTGATTTTTCGAAGGCTGATATACTAACACAGCTTACGGGGTTGAAGTATACAAAACAGTGTATTGAAGAGGCTATGCGTTTATATCCTCCCTTGTATATTTTAGATAGAATAAGTGCCGATGTAGATGTTGTAAACAATCATACTTACGAAAAGGATACGGTATGGCTGATTAGCTTTTTTGAATTACACCGCCATACCGATTTTTGGAAGGATCCTAATGCCTTTATACCAGAACGTTTTGATTCTACCAATAAAAAGGACTTTTCTAAATGTTACTTTCCTTTTGGTGCTGGCCCTCGCATGTGTATTGGAAATAGTTTTGCCATGTATGAAATGGTAATGACTGTGGCTTCTATTTTAAAAAAGTACCAATTACAACCAACTGGTGAAGCTATTGAGTTAAATCCGTTACTAACTTTAAAACCTCAAAAGATAGATTTAAAGTTTGTTTTGCGAGGATGATGTGGCTTTACTTCAACGAAAAAGGTTGTATAGTAGCGCTTACATCGCGGTTAGTTTTATTTCCAAAATTCCCACCATTTTTTTTGAGGTTTCGCCTGCGATCTAGTCGTATTTCTTTTGTCAGGAGTTGGTATTTTCCTTTTTTTATATTCTCCGATTAATTCAGACATTTTAGTAAGTGCTTCTATATTAGTTCTAGCATTTGGTATTTGCAGTATCGAATTAAACTGAGCGTCCAATTCGGCAGTCGAATATGAAGATAAATCTGATGCTATGACATCGTTTTGATCAATGTGGTTAACAGCTGTGTCTGTTTCAAAAATGATTTTTTCATTATACGTTGCCTCAATAGTTATTTGACGATTATTGTTCTTACTCCATCTTTTGGTGCTTTCTTCTGCTAATGTTTCAGTTATTGCATTTTTTACTAGAAAGCTTAGTAGTTCGTCATTTTTCACACAATTATCTGGAATTTTAATATCAAAATCGCCACTTAATTTAGCAGAATCTTCCCCTGAAAACTTACTTCTTAGAAATCTTTTAACCGTGTTTGCTATTATAGTTGGATTATCGTGGGAAAAAATTGCCACGTATTTTGTTAAATCGTTTTCTTTGTCTGACAGTGCAATGGCATTAAATCCAATTTCTTCAACCGAATAGTCTGGATTAGCACTTGGTTGATGCGGTAAAATTAAATCAGGGCTGCCTAAGAATACAACCTTATCAATCTTTTTAAATGCTCCTTTTTCTTTTGGAGAAAACATCTGGCCTAATGAAACACCCTTTTCTTGCGTAATGTCAAAACCATGAACGATAATTGAATCAACTCTTTCATTTTTGTCATCTCTGAGGTAACCTTCAAAGCCAATAATAAATTGTTGAAATGGTTTTTCTTCTTTTTCAAGTACTTTTTTGGCATATTCCAATGGGTCGCCATCAGTCATTAACATACGAATATATTGTTCATTGCCATTTTTTAAAAAGATAAAGGGAGCAATAGGGTCTTCCATGTTGTGGCGTAGAAATACCCCCCAGTCTATTCCATACATTACTAATTCCTCTAGTCTTCTATTTGAATTGAATATGTCCATACTTTTGTTTGTCAGATTTGTTTATACATGTTAGTAGCAGCTGATTTGCGGTAGTCCTAAGCTAGAAGATTGTCAAAGAGAATGAAAATATTTGTTGTGTAGGTGTAAATTTTAGTTGTCCCTGATGAAGGGTGACCTATGATAAGCTGAAATTTTAGGTTGTTATAGACCTCATTTTGTTAAGTTGTTAGCGAAAGGGGAAATAGATTTTTCCAAAATTACAAAACATCGTAGCGTAAAGTTTGAAGATGTAACGCGGTATAAAAGAAAACTGAAAGAAGCTCAGAAAAGACATCTTATTGAAATCATGGAAACAGATGAGGAAATTGGATTGTAAGATACACTGACTTAAAAGCTCAATTAAATAAAGAATGTTCTAGTTTTTAGACTTCCTAAAAAAGGAGAAGTGCATCATTCTGGGGTGGCATTGCTGTGCTTAAATTGAAAAAACTTTGTTTTTAAGTGGTAATAGATTTTCTAAATCATAAACTAGGTTTAGCGCTGCTAAAAACAAAATGGGCCATAAAAACGCATACTTTAAAGCAAGGAGCGCATATTTCGTTCAGTGAGTTTAGCGATTATCCCAAGCCCAAATTATCGTCAACATCTAATTCCATTATGACTTCCCCTTGTGAGTGCACTAAAATTGTTAGCCATTCAGTAAAATTTTCAACTTTGTAATGTAGTTTTTTATCATCTAAGCTATAATAAGCTAAAGGCCATTCCCCATTTTCAGTAGCTTCAGAAGTTAACCAGCACCAAGCTCCTCCGTTTGAATCTTCGGTCATTAAGCATAATAGAGTGTTAGTCTTAATCGTTTTTTCATTGTACAGCTCTATTGTTTCATCTAATTCAGTACGATACTCACATAGCCAAGGCAATTGACGAATACTATCAATTGAATTGGCATATATCCAACTACCACCATCGCCAAAATATTTTAAAAACAACTTATAAGATTGGGGTAACTTTAGCTGTAATTGTTCCTCAATTTTATGTAACTCTTCTTCTGTTAAGGTAGGTTGAACATTATCGTGTGAGTCAAATTGGTTCAACATAGTAATTAAAAGACTCGATACTTTATGTTTGCTATCTGAAGATTCTTTTAGCCTCTTAATTCTTCGGGCTATTTCAGCCTTGTCTTTCATCCTCTTTTTTACAGCATCCTCCTTTTTTTTGTTTTCAAGATGCAAAAATCGAACTACTAATGATGCTATCAAAACAATAATTAATATAGTCGTTTTCAATTTTATTACGTGTTTTTAGTCGGTTTTTGATATACATTACAGTAATTTAATACATGCCAAACACTATGTATAACTCATATCTGGAACACTAAAATAAGCCATTTTTTATTGCTGTTAAGAAAAATCACCGCAAATTAATGCCTTTATGCATTAAGAACTAATTACTTACTTGCGGATTTGAGGTATTAGATTCTACGGATGGATTAATTTATGCTATACGGCCTAGTGGAAGGGTAGCTGTCATACAGGGCCATACTTTTTTGCTTAAAGCCCAGAATAGGGTTAAATATAATATCGGCCAAACATAAGAATTGGTCATTTGGCCCACTTATCTTTTGAAACCATTTCCCTTCTGTATATTTGATTGTAAAGGGCTTCGAGGAAAACTCTCACCAAGGGCATATTGCTTTGTAATTGACGCAACGATTCAGTAAAATTTGTATCCTCAATAAAAGTCGATTATCTGCATAATTGTAAAAAATAATTTAATTTAACCACATGAAAAGGAAAGTATTGATATTATTGGCGGTACTCTTATTGTTGCTGAGTTTTTCATGCTCCGATGATGATGGAATACTTTATTTAGATAATATTGAGGGTATCGTTCTTAAGCCAATATCGTGTCAGACCGATGAAGGTCAAGTTTATGAAATTGAACTTGATAAAAGTATAACGTCCAATGATGGAACGATCCTGAACAGAATCCTAGTACTCAATCTGGCAGAAAGCTTTCGGCAAGAAGGTACAAGTCTAAAATTCAACATCAGGCAGACCCCAGTAGATTTAGATACGATGGGTGGCTACTGCGTCACATTATACGATAATTCTTATTTTTTTACCATTTCCAACGTTAAAATAAAAGAACCATGAAAACCACAAAGGCTTTACCTCTTCTTCTGTTAAGGTAGGTTGAACATTGTCGTGTGAGTCAAATTGTTTCAACATAGTAATTAAAAGACCCGATACTTTATGTTTACTATCTGAAGATTCTTTTAGCCTCTTAATTCTTCGGGCTATTTCTGCCTTGTCTTTCATCCTCTTTTTTACAGCATCCTCCTTTTTTTTGTTTTCAAGATGTAAAAATCGAACTACTAATGATGCTATCAAAACAATAATTAATATAGTCGTTTTCATTTTTATTACGTGTTTTTAGTCGGTTTTTGATATACATTACAGTAATTTAATACATGCCAAATATGTATAATTCATATCTAGAACACTAAAATAAGCCATGTTTTATTGCTTTTAACAATATAAATTGCTGCCAAAAACTAATCCCAAATTATGTATCAAAAGACCTACAATTTTTGGACGCTTTAAAGCCATCTCAAAAAGTGTGTTTGATGCATAATTTGGGTAAATAGTATGTTGTATTATTTTAAAATGGCATTCTCATCAGAGAATTTCTTATAACTAAAATAGATAGCTGCTACGGCGAATATAATAAGCGACACGAGCATGGCTATATATTGCGGGATATTTATCGTACCTGCCATAATTTCTTTTACCCCCAAGCCGATATTTAAGACCGGAATAAAAACGGTTGCCCATGAAAATTCAATACCTGGCATTAGTGCCAAAACGAGCGGTATAAGCAGTAGCATGATGATGGGGCTGGCTTTACTTTGCGCTTCTTTAAACGTGCTGGCACCGGCTACTAGGGCAATAATTAAACCTGATAAAAACAGTGAGAACGGAATAAGAAGCAGTAAAATCATGGTTACTGATTGCACATTCAACATTTCATTAATGGCTAGTTTAAAGGTGTCTGGAATGTTGTCAATTAGCTTTAGTCCTACAATGAGACCAACTAAATTTAAAAGAGCAGGTATAAACCCTAATAAAGAGGCAACTACAGCTTTTCCAAAGAGGATTTTAAATTTAGATACCGGCAACGATAAGGTGGTTTCAATAGTCTTGCGTTCTTTTTCACCAGTAACCAAATCAATACCTGCGAGTAAACAGCCGCCCCACATGGTGAGAATAAAAATATAGGGAATAAATCCACCCATACGTTTTCCTATAAGCTCTTTTTGTTCGCCTATTTCTACATAGTTTTCATGAAAAGGAATTAGTTTTTCGGGAGCTATATGCAACTGCGCCATGCGTTGCTCTTTTAAGGTAGCTGCATAGGTTTTCATTATTTTAGAAACACGCCCATTTACATTGTCTTTGGTGCCATTACGATAAATTTGTAGGGTGCTACTTTCTAGGCTGTCCATTTGAGTTTCAAAACCTTTGGGAAAAACAATGGCAGTTTGTATGGTTTCTTCGTCAATCAATTTTTTAAAATCAACTGGTTGGTTGTAATTGGTGACGGTATTTAAGCTATCGCTTTTTACCAGTTTCATAAAATTTTCTGGGGCATTAACCAATCCAATATGAATAGATTTTGCCTCATTGCTTTTTTGTACCATATCCATCACCTTCATAGCGCCAAACATAAGTATGGGCATCAATAAGGTAGGCAATACAATGGAGTTGATAATGGTTTTTTTATCTCTAAGAAGCTCTGTAAGCTCTTTTTTTATTATTATAAATAAGGTGGTCATATTAGGCTTCTTTAACGCGGTTAATAAATTCTTGAGTTAGGTTGGGGGCTTTCATGTCGTTCTTAAAATTATCAAAGGTGTCATTGTAAATAATACTGCCTTTGTTAATGATAGCGAGATCGTCACATAATAAATCTACCTCACTCATAATATGTGAGGAGAAGATTACCGTTTTATTATTTGCTTTCGATTCGCGAATGAGGTCGATAATGCTTTCTGCCGTGATAACATCCAGCCCTGAAGTGGGTTCGTCAAAAATGAGTACTTCGGGGTTGTGAATTAAGGTGCGAGCAATAGAGACTTTTTGTTTCATTCCTGTGCTCATTTGACCCATTCGTTTTTTACGAAACTCATTAATACCTAGTTTTTCAAATAAGTATTCTTTACGTTCTTTTAGTTCAGCAGCTGGTAGCTGGTATAGTTTGCCAAAAAAATCGAGTGTCTCGTCAGGGTTAAGACGTTCATAAAGTCCTGTAGAGCCCGTTAGAAAACCAATGCGCTTTTTTACTTCATCGTTTCCTTGCGAAATATCAACGCCGTCTACAATTGCTGAACCTGAAGTAGGGTTTATAATGCCTGCAATCATTCTTAGTGTGGTTGTTTTGCCCGCGCCGTTAGCGCCTAGTAAAGAAAAAATTCGCCCTGGTTTACATTCAAAAGAGACTTGGTTTACGGCATTTACAGTCTGAATTTCTTTTTTCAATCCTTTACCTGTTTTGGTGGTAAACGATTTGGTGAGTTGATTTAGTTGTATCATAAGGTTTAATTATGTGCTTCTTGGTTTCATACTACAAGTTAGTATTGTAAAGTATAAAATGTTACAGTTTAATAGTTATTTTTTTTACCGGAGTTTTAAATGAGGGAGCAAAATGCATCATTTATAGGGAAAATAAAAAGTCAAGAAGCGTTCATTTTGATATAACGAGTGTCTGCTGAGGAATGGCCAAAAAAGAAGCAAATTTACTTTTTTGGTATTTCTGACCAGAGACTAAATACCTTGAATTGCTTTGCTAAACTGATTATTCGTAATTTTAAGCCGTGGAACTTCAAACAAAAATTCAATTAGATACGGCTAAAGAGCAAATTAACTACCATAGTGAAGTGTTGCTTTTGGGGTCTTGTTTTTCAGAAAATATTGGAGCCAAGTTGGCGTATTTTAAATTTCAATCGCAACAAAATCCATTTGGAATATTGTTTCATCCTTTGGCAATTGAGAAGGTACTGAAAAAAGCAATTAGAAAAGAAGAATATACGGCTAATGAGGTGTTCTTTTTCAATGAATCATGGCATTGTTTTGATGCGCATTCTAGCCTTAGTCAAACATCCAAAGAAAAAATACTTACTGCGTTAAATGAGGCAATAGTAGTGTTGTCAGCCTATATTGTCAAAGCGAGCCATATTTGTATCACCTTGGGTACTGCTTGGACGTATCGTAATACGGCTACTCAAAATGTGGTTGCTAACTGTCATAAAGTACCACAAAAGGAGTTTGTAAAAGAGCTGTTAACTGTGCCGCAAATTGTAAAGAGCTTAGAAAATACTATTGAAAGTATTCGCAGAATCAATAAAACCGCTCAGGTAATTTTTACCGTTTCACCGGTGCGTCACCTTAAAGATGGTTTTGTAGCAAACCAAAGAAGTAAGGCGCATTTAATTACGGCCATTCACCAATTTTTGATGTCGCAGAAGTGTGCTGCTAATTGCAGTTATTTTCCTGCTTATGAAATTATGATGGACGAACTTCGGGACTATCGTTTTTACACTTCTGATATGGTGCATCCAAATGAATTGGCAGTAGCTTATATTTGGGAGAGATTTGTGGCTTCATGGGTTGATGAAAATACAGCTTTAACGATGAAAAAAGTTGATGCCGTACAAAAAGGATTAGAACATCGACCTTTTAACCCAAATGCGGAGCAACATCAAAAATTTCTAAAAAACTTAGAAATAAAAATCACCAATCTCCAAAAAGAATATCCATTTATGCAATTTCATTCATGAGAAAAATTTTACTTGGCGCCATAATAGCCTTAGGGGTAGTTTTTGTTTTTAGGTCGTGTTACGAAAACAAAAAGGAAGATGCTATTCTTACGGAAAATTCAATGCTCATTCAGGAGCAAATTTCTAAGGTTTCAAAATTGATTGTAACCGAAGGTCATTTTGCTGAGGTATATAATTATAAAGATTCGCAGCAGTTATTTGGCCCCTTGATAACGGCTGATAAAAAAGCCTTGGTAGTGGTTAATGCAGCGGTTACCATTGCGTATGATTTAAGTATGATAGATTTTGAGGTAGATGAAACAAACAAAACATTGTTCATTAAAAATATTCCAGAACCAGAGGTGAAAGTAAACCCTGATTTTGAATATTACGATGTTACAGCAGATTATTTGAATCCTTTTGAGGCAGCTGATTACAACAAAATAAAGAAAAATGTAAACACTTCCTTACTGCGAAAGATTGAGGCTTCTACCTTAAAATCGAATGCTAAAAATAGACTGTTAAGTGAGTTGTCTAAATTTTTTGTACTGACAAATTCTATGGGTTGGACCTTGGTTTATAAAGACAAGCCTATTCATCAATTGGGTGAATTTCAAACAATTGATTGATTGTAATTGGTTTTTGAAAAGCAGTTGGTTTTTGATGTGTGAACCGTTAAATTGTTGTGAAGTAGTGGTTTAGATGTTTGGATTCTTGCTATCTTAAAAGCAAAATTAGGAAAGATGAGACCAGTACAAAAATCAAAAAACAGAAGAAATTTTTTAAAGTCAACCAGTATTTTAGGGGCAGGTATATTGTTGCCTACTATTGGTTTGGCAGCAGCCAAGCCTAGTATTAAGGACGGGAATATTCATCAGTTTGGTAAACGAAAGGGGTATACGGCTGAAGTAAGTATTTTAGTTTCTATGATGGATTGGATGCGTGGAACTGTTATCAATGGTGTGAAGGATATAAGCCAAAAAGAAATTGATTTTCTTTTAGATGAAGATGCCAATACTATTGGTGCTATGTTAATGCATTTGGCAGCAACCGAACGTTATTATCAAATGAACACATTTAGTGGTATTGCCAAAAAAGCGTTTGATTTTGGTGTTTCTGATGATATGTGGGATGCTGCTACTAGTCTGGGAGACAAGGGAAGAAGGGTTTTTAAAGGAAAATCTCCTTCTTTTTATCTTGACAAACTGAGTGAGGTAAGAGCTTTTTCTTTGAACGAATTAAAAAATCGTGACGATAAATGGCTATATCAAACATCACGTTTTTTTGCCAATCAACCTACCAATAACTATTGCAAATGGTTTCATGTAATAGAGCATGAATCTAACCACAATGGGCAAATACGAATTATCAAGAAGCGGGTGGTCTAATTTGCTTTATTCCTTAGAAATAAAGCTCATGACCATTGCAAATACATCGTTTAACTCACGAGCGCCTGGTCGATGAGCTGAAGGCCATCGTCAATAAGATGTCCTAATTTAGGGTTGTTTTGTTTTACGATTTCTAAATGATTTGCAATTTCTGTTGCAAAATCACTATCACCATTATTTTTTGCCAATTCATACAATTCAACTGATAACAACCAATCAGTAGGAAATTCATTAGTAACTTCTTTAAAAACTTTATGCCGTGAAATAGTGGTGTTTATACCTTCTCTAAATTCACGTACCTGACGGTAATAGTTTTCAAGTTTCTTTTGCTCGTTTGTTTTCGTCGTTTTTATGGTTGATGAAGAAATTTCATGATTCATTAAATCAAAACTATTCAAATCTGCAGGACCGTTAAAAGCGGAAACAATATGCTCGCCAACTGCCATATTGTACAAACGTTCTTTTGAAGAGAAAAGCACGGTTTCTTTGTGCATTACCTCACAGTTGCGAAAGGTGATAAGAATAATTTCTCCTTTTAAATTGCGAGTACCAGTAATGATTTCGCCTGTGATTTTTATATCGCCTTCAAACTCTAGAGTAATGGTTTGTTCCTCAAAGATGTTGTATGCTTTCAAGTCTTTGGGGCTCATGTCTTCAATAGCCAAGTTGATGCCTTTTAGGTTACCCATGGGTGAACCAAAACCATCATGATGGTGTTTGATGCTATGACCTACCAATTCTTTTTCTCTAAATGATAGTGCTGTGGGGCCTTGGGTTTGAAAAAATACAGGTTTACCCTTATGCGCAATAACCGACTCAAAATTTCCAGATACTTGCAATCCTGTGCTCAATTCTATGGTGCCCAATTCTTTAGAGTGAATTAGTTTTTGAATACCGCTTAAGCCACCTGTTCGCAATGCCATGGTATTGGCAAACTCTTCTAGCACTTCACTAAGAAATGCAAAATTTGGCGTTACAAATAACTGAGGTTGTGGTTTGGTAATATCAAAAGAGGTGTTTGCTGCTTCAATAGAATACGGCACTTTTTTTACTTGGTCAGTCATGCACCAAGCGCTTTCTCCAATGGAGGATAATAGGCCCGCGCCATAAATTTTAGGCTGTTCAATGGTGCCTATTAATCCGTATTCAACGGTCCACCAATGCAGGTTTCTTATCAGTGCCATTTCACTGGGCTCGCCCATGTTGTTTTGTAAATCTTCAATATGTTTTTCTGCAGCTTTAATTTCGGCTTCTGGGGTGCCAGCAGCTTCTTTTATGATAGATAAGTGCCTTACAGCCTCATACAGTTCATAGTCTTTACCACTAGATATAGCTTTGCAGCCTATTTCACCAAAACGTCTGAGGTATTCGGCATATTCGGGATTGGCAATAATTGGGGCGTGTCCAGCGCCTTCATGAATAATGTCTGGAGCTGGGGTGTATTCAATATGTTCTAATTGTCTGATGTCTGATGCAATAACCAATACATTGTAGGCTTGAAATTCCATAAAAGCAGCCGGTGGAATAAAACCGTCAACAGCAACGGCAGCCCAACCAATTTCTTTTAAAATACGGTTCATGCCATACATATTGGGTATATTATCAATAGAAATACCTGTTTTTTGTAGTCCCTCTAAATACGATTTGTGAGCTACCTTACTAAGATAATCTACATTTTTACGCATTACATAGCGCCATACTGCTTGGTCAATAGCGGTATATTCATCATAGTCTTGCGGTTTTATAAATTGTTTTAGATGCTGCGGAAGCTTGTCTAAAATAGAATTACTTTCGTATGACATGGTATTATTTTTTAGGTTACTTGAGGTTTTAGTCTCAGGCAACGTTGTAAAGTTACAGAAATAAAATTTCAACCCGCATTATGTATTAATACTTCGTGATGAGGCTTAAAAACTCGATAAAATAAAGTGTTTTCTTAATTTTAGCATTCCGATATCAGGACTGTTATGGTTACTTATAAAACGCGGGAGTCTGTTTTATTTTGATGTGATTTTAAGCTATAATGGCTTTTGTATTTCACAAAGAGGGTTCAATAGTAGTTTTAACACATTGAAGCAGGTACAAAAAAGAAAACCTACTGTAAAGAGACGGCTTTTTAAATAGGTACTCCTTCTAGTTTGAAATGCTAAACTAGAAGGAGTGTAATTATATTGATTAGGTGTTCGTTTTTTGAAAATTGATTTTCAATGGCTATTTTGAGGCCATTGCATTGGGTGGATATTGTGTTAATATTTCTGAAACAAATTCTTTGATACGCATTTCTTTCTTTTCAATATTGTTGATGTTACCAAGTGATCCAACACCTTTACCTTGCCATACCAATTCTTTGTTTTTGGCATCAATAAGGTCGATATAAAGTGAACCTTGCGTTCTTGTACTTATAGCATTACCGCTCCAGCCAATACCTGGGCCAAATCCTCCCCAATAAAAAGGGCTCCAACCCCAACCAAAACCACCGCCCCAGTAGTTGTTATATACATCAACCTGTTCGTGTTCTTTTGTAAATATACTTATTAATAGATCTGGCTTTTCAGATTTTACAAAGCCACGGGCGCTCATTTCTGCTTCTATCGCACGAAGAATACGCTTTTTATCTAAATCAGAAATTTGGGCTTTATCAATGCCTGTTTTGTAAAAAGCATATGACTTATACGAATTAAAATCAGCTGTTTTGTCGTAATCAGACAAAACTCGAACAGAAGTACAAGAACTTAAAAAGAGCAGTACAAGCACCGGTATGATGAGTAATTTTGTTTTTTTCATAACATTTTTATTTTGGAATTCATCAATATTGATTGTGTTGAAAAAGGCTTCAAAAATCATGCCGAAAAGGACTGTTTAATGACTGGTTAGAAACACCCAAATAGTAAATTTAGTTGTTTCTCACCATACACGCTTTATCGGGTGTTGGTTTTGGGGTCGTACCCATACGGGCAGTGCTTACATCCACTCTCACAACAATATCCTCTTTTAAGATGAAATTGCTTTGTAAAAACACGATAACCTTCTTTTGACCAGTAAAAATCACCTTCTTCAATAGGAATGATTTCTTTCATACAACATTTGCTTTCTTGTGTAAAACTATTAATTATTGTTAATAACGTGACTATAACTCCTTTAAAATATGATTATTATAAGCCTTTAGCTGTGTTTTGTCGAAAAAATGTAATTGTTGGCAACATATTTGAGTTAATTGCAGCGGTAACGGTTTAACAATTAAATTTGTAGCACCGTTTAATAACTGATTATGATTTTAGTCTTTAAACATTTTTTTTATAAAAATTACGTAGGTCTCTCGTTTTGGCCGTTTATCATTTTAAAAAATGATTCATTACGCGCTGATGATGTACTTATTAATCATGAGCGCATTCATTTGAAACAACAGTTAGAGCTATTGATACTCCCGTTTTATTTTCTTTACATAACGGAGTGGTTGTTGCGTAGTCTTTTTTATCTCAATTTTTATACAGGCTACCAAAATATTAGCTTTGAACGCGAAGCCTATATGAATGAGCACAATCTTAATTATACAAACGAACGAAGCCCTTTCAGTTTTATGAAGTACCTTTGAGGTATTAAGTGTTAGAAGTGAAAATTGTAAATCAATCTGTAGAACTTCCTATTTTAAAAGAAAAGCAAGTTTCCCTTTGCATAAAGCGCGAAGACTTGATTCACCCCTTGATTTCTGGTAATAAATTCCGAAAATTAAAATATAATATTAAAGCCGCACAAGCGGAAGGCTACACAAAATTGTTGACTTTTGGTGGCGCATTTTCAAACCATATTGCAGCTACTGCATACGCAGGAATGGTACATGGCTTTAAAACAATTGGAGTTATTAGAGGAGAAGAAATATCAGAAAAATGGCATGATAATCCTACCCTAAGATTAGCCGTTGCACATGGCATGGAATTAAAATTTGTTTCAAGAGAGGCTTACCGCAATAAAAATTCAAAGGACTTGGTTAAAAAGTTAGCAGTAGAGTTTGGCGCTTTTTACCTGTTGCCCGAAGGTGGGTCTAATGCCCTTGCGGTAAAGGGGTGTGAAGAAATTATTACTGCTGACGATGCTAGTTTTGATATTGTTTGTAGTGCTGTTGGTACTGGGGGTACCCTTGCAGGAATTAGTAATGCTTTGCATGAAAATCAAACCGCTTTGGGTTTTGCCTCTTTAAAGGGTGATTTTTTAAAAGAAGATATTCGTAGTTTTGCATCGAGAAAAAATTGGCAGTTGCAAAGCGATTATCATTTTGGAGGGTATGCAAAAGTACCTGAAGCGCTTGTACTGTTTATTAATCAATTTATAATGCAGACTAAAATTCCGTTAGATCCTATATACACCGGTAAGATGATTTATGGGATTTTTGATTTAGTAGAAAAGAATTTTTTTAGCCCAAAAACTAAAATATTAGCAATTCATACGGGCGGTTTACAAGGTGTTGAAGGAATGAATAAAACGTTGAAAAAGAAAAATATACCCCAAATTATATTATGAAGAAATTGCTGTTGATTGCCCTATGTGGTGTTTTTTTTGTTGGCTGTAAGGTTAAAAAAAAAGTTACCTACGGGCATAGAAAAAAGCCGAATACCACCCAAAGAACCACAAACCCTAAAAGTACTGTTGATGGTGACGGACGTTATGCCATGCCTGAGGACAAGGGTAGATTTGTTCGCTATAGTTTTAATTCTGTTGAAGAGTATATTGATACGTTTTCAGAAATAGCACAGCTTGAGATGAAAACTTATGGTATACCTGCCAGTATTACCTTGGCACAAGGCCTTTTAGAAAGTGGTTTTGGAAGGGGCGAGTTGGCCCTCAAAACAAATAATCATTTTGGTATAAAATGTCATAAAGGGTGGAGTGGCGATTACGAATTGCATGATGATGATGCCAAAGGAGAATGTTTTAGAAAATACAACCACCCCATGTACTCGTATCGCGATCATAGCGAATTTTTAAAGAACAGATCACGCTATGCATTTTTATTTAACTACCGAGCTACAGATTATAAAAAATGGGCGACAGGCCTTCGAAAAGCTGGCTACGCAACTGATAAACGCTACCCGCAAAAGTTGATCAGCCTCATTGAAAAATATCAACTTCATAGGTTTGATAAAGGGTATACTAAAAGTGCCAATCAACGGCGTGATAATGTAGAAGAAAAAGTTAAAAAAGAAGTGTATATCGTTAAAAAAGGAGATACGTTATATTCAATTTCAAAAAAATATGCAGTTTCAGTAGATGACTTAAAGCGTTGGAATTATATGTATGATAATACCATAGCCGTTGGGCAAAAACTAACAGTACAGATAAAAAAATTCAATTAACTTATGTTATATCAAAGAAGTAGTGCGCTTTTTGAAGAAGCTAAAAAATATATTCCAGGTGGGGTGAATTCGCCAGTTAGAGCTTTTAAAGCGGTTGGCGGAGATCCTATTTTTGTAAAAGAAGCAAAAGGAGCTTATTTGTATGATGAAGACGGCAATCGCTTGATTGATTATATAGCTTCATGGGGGCCACTTATTTTGGGGCATGCACATGCTCCTGTAATTAATGCTGTTATTGAAAAGGCTCAGAAAGGCACCTCCTTTGGTATGCCAACAGCAATAGAGACCGAGTTAGCAAAACTAGCGGTTTCTATGGTGCCAAATATTGATAAAATTAGATTTGTTAATAGTGGTACAGAGGCTTGTATGAGTGCTGTGCGTTTGGCTAGAGGTTATACAGGTAAAGATAAGATTATAAAATTTGCGGGTTGTTATCACGGTCACTCTGATTCGTTCTTAATTCAAGCAGGTAGTGGTGCAGTAACTTTTGGCAGCCCCAATAGTCCTGGTGTAACCCAAGGTACGGCAAAAGATACTTTGTTAGCAAACTATAATGATTTGGATGGTGTACGTGCCTTAGTAAAGGCAAACGCAGGCGAAATAGCAGCTATTATTATCGAACCTGTAGCGGGTAATATGGGGTGTATTATTCCTACTGATGAATTTATGCAAGGTCTTCGGTCGATATGTACCCAAGAAGGTATTTTATTGCTTTTTGATGAGGTTATGACTGGTTTTCGATTAGGTAAAGGAGGTGCGCAAGAAGCTTTGGGTATTGACGCAGATATTGTGATGTTTGGAAAAGTTATTGGCGGAGGTTTACCCGTTGGTGCCTTTGCTGCAAAAGCTGAAATAATGAGTCACTTGGCACCAGAAGGACCCGTTTATCAAGCGGGTACTCTTAGTGGAAACCCATTGGCAATGAGCGCAGGTTTGGCAATGCTTACCGAGCTGAATGATAAACCAGAAGTCTTTCAAAGTTTGGCCGATAAAACAGCCTATTTACATGAAGGTATTGCCAGCGTTTTGACAGCAAAAGGGGTAACGCATCAAATTAACCGCTTTGGCAGTATGATTTCAGTACATTTTACAGAGCAACCCGTGGTTGATTTTGAAACTGCAGCAAAAGGAAATAATGAGACCTTTAAAAAATACTTTCACGGTATGTTAAAAAAAGGAATTTATTTGCCGCCAAGTGCTTTTGAAAGCTATTTCTTAAATGATGCCTTGAGTTATGCTGATCTAGACGAAACCATAAAAGCTGTAGAAACAGTCTTTTAGCTTCCCTGTAAAGGGTACTTACTATCGCTATTTGGTATTTCATCGATTAAATTGGTAGGACAGCGGATATTTGTAACTACTTGTTTGTAGTGTGAGTTTGCATAATACCTTGTAACCAATTAAGATAGTAGGTGTATGAAATTCAACGTTATAGTAATAGATGATTGCCCTTTACAGTTGTTAGCAGCTGAAAAATTGATTCGTGAAAATAAGTATTTGAATCTTACGGGAAGCTATACTGATCCTTACCTAGGACTACAAGCTTTAAATAGTAGCGCAGTTGACTTGGTTATCCTTGATATAGAAATGCCCCTTTTAGATGGTCTTTCACTGACTAAATTGCTTACACGTAAAGAGTCGTTGAAACTGGTTATGAATTCTTCAAAAATTGCTTTCGAGTGTTCTTCATATGAGCATGGTGCTGTAGATTTTATTGTTAAGCCTCTAACACGATTACGTTTTGATATTGCTATAAGTAAAGTACTAGAAAGTCATAATACAATGGCTGATAAAAAAGAGAATGTAAGTACTATTGCAAGCTAATCCAGTTTAAACTAATCTATTCTGAAGTGATTTTGTCAACTCCTTCAGTAGGTGTTTTAATATAACTACGTGTTTTTCTTTTTTCCATTTTAGCAAGCTGCGCTTCTCCAAAAGCAGTCTTGTCTCCATTGAATAATACCCGCCATATTTTACCAGTTTTTGATTCCGAAATGTATAGAGAACCGTCAGGACCTTCAGCTAAACCCATAGGTCGGTATTTCGCATTTTGCATTTTTTTAATGCGGTCTACGCCAGCAAAACCGTCGGCAAATACTTCCCATTTTTGAGTAGGCTTTCCATTTTCAAAAGGAATAAAGGCAACAATATATCCTGCTTGAGGATAAGGTGTACGGTTTGTAGACCCATGAAAGGCTATAAAAGCACCTTTTTTATATCGCTCAGGAAACATATTGCCTTTGTAGAATACTAAATCATTAGGTGCCCAATGTGCTGGTAATCCCATTAACGGATTGGTATATCCTTTGCTTTCTTTCTTTCCGTCGCCACCATACTCTGGGGCAAGCATGCGTTTGTTTTTAAAATGGTCATAGTAGGTGTATGGCCATCCAAAATCATCACCTTCCTTTATTTTTATAAATTCTTCTGCTGGTAAAACAGCATCTTGCCATTCGCTGAAATATTGAGGTGCATGGTTATGCAGGTAGTCTCGTCCGTGGTTCACAGCATAAAGACTATTGTCTTCTTCATTCCATGAAAGGCCTACAATACTCCGTAAGCCGGTAGCAAAACGTTTTCCATTTGCTTGCGTTTGATTTAGGGTACTGTCATTAAATCGCCAAATACCACCTAAGATATCGAGTTGTGAACAGGGGTTTTCTCCTTTTACAATGGTATTTGGGTCATTACCAGTTGCCTTAGCATCTTCACAGGCATTGGTTGGGGCACTAAAGGTTACGTACATGCCGCCTTCATTATCAAACGCCAGTGATTTGGCATTGTGCCACCGTATGGGAAATTCATCAATAACAAGTAGTGCTGGTTTTCCTTCAGGAATAAGTTTTGTAGGGTGTAATTTTTGACGATACACCCTAAGTTCTGAACTAAAATATAAATAGCCTTTGTGTATGCGCATTTCGGTAGCGAATGTACCGTCGTTTGGGTAGTCGCCAAATAATTCTTTACGATCTGCTTTGCCATCATTATTTGTGTCTCTAAGGGCTATATTTCCCAAGGTGCCCTTATCTGTGCGCAATTTTACATAGATATCGCCATTGTTGTTGACGGCTAAATGTCTTGAAGGGCCTACGCTATCAACAACTACCAAAGCGCCAAAGCCTTCTGGTAAAAACAGCCCGCCATTATCTGCATCCGCTTTTAGGGTATTTGAAGTCTTGGTTTTTGATGAGGTAATTTCTTGATTTTCTACCGCGGTAGTTGGTTTCTTTTCTTGAGGGTTTACTTTTTGCTCGTTTTTACAACCGACTAAAATTAAGGCTAAAAGAAGTACGTATTTGTATATGCTTGGCATTGTGTTGGAGTGTCAATTAGGTACAAACATATTTTATTTTTTTATATGGATAACATAATAATGTTCATTTTTATGCATATAATGAGTGTAGGTACAAAAAGAAGCTAATGTGTAAAGCAAAAAAGAGCCACACGATAACGTGTAGCTCTTTTGTTTATTAATCATCAATTAAATACGAATTGCTATTTTTTAGCTTTCTGACTGTTCTTTTTTCGTTGCAGCATGTTCTTTTTTCGATGCTTGCCTTTTTGGTATTGCATACGCTCCCATTTTTCATATTGTTCAGCTGATAAGATGTTTTTTATGGCAGCTTTTTGCTCAATTTGATGGTCTAAGCGAGCTATGGCAAGGTTGTAGCGCTCTTCAGCAGTTAGTTTTTTCATGTCGCCACGCTCTTTTTGCCCTTTTCTTTTTTCCATTTTTGCTTTGCGCATGGTGGCATTTTTGGTGAACAGTTCTTTCATTTGCGTTTGCTGCTCCTCTGTTAAGTCTAGTGCCAAGGTGGCCTTCTTTGTTTGTAAAGTAGCTATTTGATCAGGGCTTAAATCTTTCATCCCTTTGAGGTTTCTACCTGCTCCCTTTTGTGCGATTGCTGCAACACTAATCAATAATGTTACTGCGATTATTACTTTTTTCATCTTTTTAAAATTTGTTTATAGCTATGACTGTAAAACTGCAATTTGGTTTAATGTAGCTTGCTCTTTTTCATTTTTAGAGATAGAAATTTACATAGTGAACTTGTCATAACGCTTTGTTTAGAAGCTAGAATTAGGGCATAAAAGCTAGAATTTACAGGTAAAAAAGTCAAGATAGGTTCAGCTTATATGTAGTTTACTTAAAGCAAATTATGGTTTAAACAGATTTTTAAACTAAAAAATTAGTTTAAACTAAAAAAATAGTTATATTTGTATTCATGTTGAACTAAAAGTTTAGTTTAATGTAAAAGTAATTCATTTAGAGACGTTTAAATTATAGTTGTATGAGACAGTTGACAAAGGCAGAAGAAGAGGTGATGCAAATTCTCTGGAAATTGGAGAAATGTAATGTAGCCGCAGTGATTAAAGAACTGCCAGAACCAAAGCCAGCCTATAACACGGTATCCACTATTGTGCGCATATTAGAAAGTAAGGGTTTTGTAGATCATGAGCAAGAGGGTAAGGGCTATTTATACTTTCCTGTGCTTAAAAAGGCAGATTATAGCAACCAATCAATCAATAAATTGGTTGATGGATATTTTCAGGGTTCATTTAAGAGTATGGTTTCTTTCTTTATGAAGAAAAATGATATGAGCCTTTCAGAATTAGAGTCAATATTAAAGGATATTAAAAAAGAAGACTAATGTTACAGTATATCATAGAGTGCATTGCATTTCAGTTGGTTTTTTTGGTTATATACGATCTCTTTTTAAAACGGGAAACCTTTTTTCAATGGAACCGTGCCTACCTCATGGGTACTTATGTGGTATCTATGATTTTGCCTTGGGTAAAAATAGAGGCGATGAAAACCACTGTATCACCTGCTTTTCAGGAGTATCCTGAGTTTTTATGGAACTTGAATGACGCTGCTTTTAGTGCAACAGCAACATCTGAAACTAGTTTTAGTATTTCTTGGGAATATGCGTTGCTCTTTGGTGGAATGTTTTTGGCAGCCTTCCTTTTTGCTTATAAGCTGTATCAAATTTATACCTTAAAGCGTGAGGGTGAAGTACAATTTTTTAAAGATTTTCAGCAGATTATTATTGCAAATAGTAACATCGCTTTTTCCTTTTTTAAATCTATTTTTTTGGGTGATAAGGTCATTGAAAAAGAACACCAAAGTATTGTAGCGCATGAGTTGGTACATATCCGTCAAAGGCACTCGTATGACTTGTTGTTTTTTGAATTGATGCGTATTGTAGGCTGGTTTAATCCGCTAGTGTATGTGTATCAAAAAAGAGTGTCAGAATTGCATGAATTTATTGCCGATGCGCAGGTAGCTAAAACACATAAAAAAGAACAGTATGAACAGTTGCTTTCACAAGTGTTTCAAACGGAGCATATTTCATTTGTGAATCAATTTTTTAAATCATCATTAATCAAAAAACGAATAGTTATGTTACAAAAAACGAAATCAAAGAAGATTTGGCAATTAAAATACCTATTACTCGTACCTATGGTGCTGGGCATGTTGGCCTATACCTCTTTTGATAAAGATACGATAAACACTACAGAAGAGTCATACCAGCAATCTCCAGAGGATTTGAAATTAATTGCAGAAATTGAAACTGAAATTGAACAAGAGATTATTGAAAAGGGTACAATAGATAAGGTGTTTTTTCAATTTGCTAAGTTAAGAAACAAGCAAGAGTATGGCCAGGTGTTAACCAAAAGAGATTATTTTAAAGAAGCCTTGTTGTACCGCAAGCTAGGTAATGAGATTAAGGTTGAATTTGGTGATGATGTAAAGCCTGCAAAACCACAGCCTCATAGTCCATTGCCATCTACAGTTGGTTATAATGCTTATGTTGAAGGGGTAAAGGCATTTCAAATTCTTGATAAGAATTTGAGAATTTCTTTACAAGGTGATAAAAAAAATGGAAGCTTGGCAGTTGGTTTAATTAAAAAAAATGATGAGTACCCACAAGAATATTACGTTTTAAACGTACAGAATACAAATGATTTAACAGGTGAAGAAATAAGAGGTGTTAATCATAAGTTGGATGTAATTTTTCAAAAAGAGAGTGCCTATACTGCTTTGGTTTTAACAGATGAAAACTATGCTTTTAAGATATATAGAAAAAAACAATTGGATCCACAGTACAAGCTAGATACAAAAGGTGTAGTGGTGCGTGTGTCAAATGTAGATGCGCTTACTGAGGAAGAGGAAAAGAAAATTTTTGAGACCATGTCTGCATTAAGCAAGCTAGATATCCATTGGACATTAATAGTTAAAGGAGATGATTCTAAAATGACTTTTAAGAAATCAGAAGACGGTTCTTATTTGACTGGTCCTAAGGGCGAGCGAATTGCAGCTAAGATGGCAATAGATTCAAAGCTAAATGCAAAGGAAGGTGAGCAAATAACAGCATTCTTAGAGAAGTCTCACAATGCTATTTTGAATACTAAAACACTACGCTATAACCAATTGGTGGAAGAGCGTAGAAAGCTACTGCAAAGTTCAAATGAGAAAAACCCCGTGATTGTGAATTTAGATGCGCAAATAAGAGCACTAAAAGAAGAAATGAGGGGTTTTAAAAAGCCTTTGGAAAGTATTGACAAAACCCAAGCAGAAGGTCAATATCAAAAGCTCCTAAAAGAAAGAAAGCAGCTGTTGCGAAGTAGTAATGAAAATAATCCTATAATTGTAAACTTAAATGAGCAATTGGATCAAATGAGACAGGGTATAGGTAGCAGGGCGGAGGTTCCAGGGGATAGTGTATTGGTTCCTTTTGCTGTTGTAGATCAAGCACCTGTTTTCCCAGGATGTGAAAATGCTTCTAATAAGCGTAACTGTTTTAATAAAATGTTGCAAAAACATATTAGTAAGAATTTTAGATACCCGGAAGAAGCCCAAGATAAAGACATACAAGGAAGAGTATCTGTGATGTTTACCATAGATGCTGAGGGTAATATTGTGAATATAATAAAACGTGGCCCGCATAAATCACTAGAAGATGAAGCGGTTAGAATCATTTCTTTGCTGCCAAAAGTAGAGCCTGGCGTACATAAAGGAAAGAACGTAAATGTTCCTTTTTCAATTCCTATTACGTTTAAGTTGCAAGGCGATTTTAAAGAAATAAAGTCAGAAAACTATGATGACGCTGTTCATGTTCCTTTTTCTGTAGTAGATCAAGTACCTGTTTTCCCCGGATGTGAAAATGCTTCTAATAAGCGTGACTGTTTTAATAAAATGTTTCAAAAACATATTAGTAAGAATTTTAGATATCCTAAGGAAGCACATAAAAAGGGCATTCAAGGGAGGGTTAATGTGATGTTAACGATTGACGAGGCTGGCAAAGTGACAAATATTCACAAACGTGGTCCTCACAAATTATTGGAAGATGAAGCAGTTCGAATTATTGAGCGTCTGCCCAATATGACCCCAGGAAAGCATAAAGGGAAGCCAGTTGGTGTTCCGTATTCAATACCTATCACATTTAAATTACAGTAAGAAGATATATTTTTCACTTGTCAGGAATATAGTAATGTTCTAATAAGGTCAAACAGCCGCCAAAAAGTAGGGTAAAAAGGCTGAAAATGGGGTCATAGAAGTGCAAACCAAAAAGAAGAAAGATTGAAAAAATATAGTGTTATTCTGTTGTTTTTTAGCATTTTTAAAGCCGAAGCGCAAGCTTCGGCTTCGGTTATTGCTGATAGCTTATATTCTATGGCCAATTATACCAAAGCCATAAATTATTATGCTAAAGTGGGGTCGCTAAAATCGAGTTTGCAAATAGCCAGAGCGTATAATGCTATTGGGAACCATCAAAAGGCAATTTTGCAGTATGAAAATCTGGTAGACAAAGCTGCGGATTATCAAATTGCTCGTTTTGAACTGGGAAAGCTCTATGTGAAAACAAAGCGGTATGATGATGGGCGTAAGCTGTTTGAGACTTTGGCAAATAATGATGCTAATAATCCGGCGTATTTATATTTTTTGGGTGAGGCTTTTAGAGGGCTCAAGCAAGTTGATAGCAGTATTGTTTCCTATAAAAAGGCCGTTACGGTTGATAGTACGCATTTAAAAAGTCTATTTCAATTGGGGAAATATTATGTTATTCAAAGAGAAACTAATGAAGCCTTACGTTATTTAGATTTGGGACTCCAGTTTTATGCCGATGATGTGTCCCTCATAAATTTAAAGGCATTGGCTTTGTTTAATAATGCTGCTTTTGACAAAGCGCTACCCTTATTTGAGCGCTTAGTAGCATTAGGCGAGAAGAAAAAATTTGTTTACACCAAATTGGCACATTGCTATTTTAAGACTTGGGAATTTGAAAAAGCAAAAAGTACCTACCACCAGCTTATTGAAATGGATGAAGATAACCACGAGGCTTATTTTAATTTAGGACAGGTGTTTGCAAAAGATAGGCAGATTGATAGTGCTAAATACTATATTAAAAAAAGTATTGAAGTGCAAAAAGTTACTTTTGAAAAGGAATATAGCAGCTTGGCACATCTTTATCGTTCTGAGGATGATTTGGCAACGGCCTTAAAATACTACAAACTAGCTGCTAATGAAGACCCTACGGATCCAATATTGTATTATCAAATATGTGCCCTAATAGATGAAACTACAGATGATGCCGCTAAAAAATTGATGTATTATGAACGTTATAACAAAAAATATGGGGCAGAACATCGGTATATTTTCACAGTTGTAAACAGGCGTATATCAGAACTTAAAGAAGAGATACACTTTTCAAAAGACTAATGTCCACAAAAAATTGTAATTTTCGCCATAGAACTAGAGTAAATGTGGAAGTTTTTAATGGCAACGGTTTTATTGGGGTTCGTTTCATGTAGTATTTTTGAATCGAAAGACAAAAAGACACAAAGGCTTGTAGACGAAGAATTACAGCAAATCGACTGGAATGATGTTGATAACTATCCCCTATTTGATAATTGTGACGAAACAGCGATAAAAGTAGCGCAAAAAAGTTGTTTTGAACAAAGAATATTAGCGCATTTATCTCATGACCTTCAGGTGTTTAAATGGGAAAGTGAAAGCGATATTGATGATGTTATTTTTCTTGATTTCATGGTCGATAGTACTGGTGATGTCGCCATTATCGATATTCAAAACAAAGAGATTTTGGGCGAACAAATGGAACAATTCAGTAATAAGATAGGAGAGAGCCTCAAGCGTTTACCTCATGTTGAACCCGCCCTAAAAAGGGGTATTCCCGTACGTGCAAAATTTAGAATACCAATCTTTATCAACAGTAAAGAGTAATATCGGGTAAAGTAAACACCAGTATCGTTTATCTTTGCATTTGTGTATATGCTCTTGCTATTTTAAAATTTGAACTTTAATCGTAGGATGATAACCAAAGGTTTAATTACGCATGGTTTGCCTCGAAATAAAAACTATTTTTCTGTCAGCATACCTCGTACCCTTGGGGCGAGATTGTTGATTTTAGTTGGAGTATACACAACTATTTTTCACACACGCATCACACAACGAACAATATACAATTGGCAAACGAGAAAATTATATTAGGGATAGATCCGGGTACAACAATTATGGGTTTCGGTCTTATAAAAATAGTGGGAAAAAAAATGGAGTTTCTTCAAATGAATGAACTTTTATTAAGTAAGTACAATGACCCGTATACAAAATTGAAACTTATTTTTGAGCGTACTATTGAGCTTATTGACACCTATCACCCAGATGAAATAGCGATTGAAGCCCCTTTTTTTGGTAAGAATGTACAATCTATGCTAAAATTGGGTCGAGCACAAGGTGTAGCCATGGCAGCAGGCCTTTCTAGGGAAATTCCTATTACTGAATATTTACCCAAGAAGATAAAAATGGCAATTACAGGGAATGGTAATGCAAGTAAAGAGCAGGTAGCAAAAATGTTGCAGAGTTTGCTGGGACTAAAAACACTACCCAAAAATTTAGATAGTACAGATGGTCTTGCGGCGGCAGTTTGCCATTTTTACAATGAAGGTAGAATTGAGGTCGGAAAAAATTATTCTGGTTGGGCGGCCTTTGTGAAAAATAATCCCAAGAAAATTAATTCATGATAATGATACAACACCAATACATTTTTTAATGTATACTCCTTTGGTGTTAAAAAAAATAATGAGTTTTAAAGTGGTAAGAAGCTATAGCCGGTTTAATAATAGTAATACGTTGAAATAATTAAGATGAGCGGCATATACATTCATATACCTTTTTGTAAGCAAGCATGTCATTATTGCGATTTTCATTTTTCAACGAATATGAAAAAGAAGACGGCGATGATTGAAGCCTTGCAAAAAGAACTTCAATTACGAAAACAAGCGTTTCAAGATGAGGTGGTTGAGACCATTTATTTTGGTGGGGGTACGCCTAGTGTGTTAAGTAGCGAAGAAATAAAAACGATACTAAATACGGTTTATGACAACTATAGGGTTTCGCAACAGCCAGAAATTACATTAGAAGCAAACCCTGATGATTTGTATGCTACCAACAATAATCACCACATAATTTTTGAAGGCTATAAACAAGCGGGTATTAATAGGCTTAGTATTGGTGTACAGTCTTTTGATGAAGAAGATTTACAGTTGATGAATCGGGCGCACAATGCCGAGGAAGCTGCAGTTTCTATACAAGAAGCAATGGCTTTTTTTGATAATGTTTCGATAGATTTGATTTACGGAATTCCAAATATGACCCCTCAAAGGTGGCAACAAAATATTGACAAAGCACTTTCTTTTGGGGTGCCTCATATTTCTAGCTATGCTTTAACGGTTGAGCCAAAAACAGCATTGGCTAGTTTTATTAAAAAAGGTATTATAGCACCTGTTGATGATGCTTTAGCCCAAACACATTTTTACCTGCTGGTAGACAGTTTGGAAGCTGCAGGTTTTGTGAATTACGAGATTTCTAATTTCGGAAAGCCAGATTATTTTTCTAAAAATAATACCGCTTATTGGCAACAAAAAAAGTACTTAGGTATTGGTCCGTCTGCGCATTCATTTGATGGTGTACAACGAGGGTGGAATACTGCGAATAATACCAAATATATTAAAGCAATTACCAATAATATACTTCCTATTGAGATAGAAGTTTTGTCAAAAACTGATGCTTATAATGAGTATGTAATGACGGGTTTGCGTACCATATGGGGAGTTTCTATGACCAGAGTAATAGCAGAGTTTGGTCAAAAATATGGTAGCTATTTAAGCAAGCAAGCAACAAAATACATAGAAAAAGAATTACTACAACTAAATGATGATGTGCTTTTAACCACTAAAAAAGGACGTTTTTTAGCAGATGGTATTGCGGCCGATTTATTTATGGTTAACTTAGATTGATTTTTTGCAGCACCCTCTTTTTAATTGAATTAGCTTAACCTGATGTATGTCTTTGAATCTCTTTATGAGCTTATAAGGTAGAAATATTCGCTACATTTTGGTGGTAGGCGTATGCTATGTTGAGGTTATTTGCTCATGTAGCCAATACTTTTAAAAACGCATAAGTTGGCTAATACCCAATAGAATGATAATAGTAAGAAAAATGAAAGCAAAAATAGGACAAGAAGAAATAGACCTCTCTAAACCTTTAGATATTTCAATACCGATAACTGGGAAGAAATCAAATGTAAACGCCTGGTATGTTTCGCATCCTAAAATTGAGCCCCATAGTGATGGTGATTTTATTGGAGCGGTGGCAGCTGGGGCATCAACCAATTTTAATGACATTTGGTTTAGCCCCCATGCCCATGGTACACATACCGAATGTGTTGGTCATATTACCAAAGAAGCGTATTCAATCAATCAACATTTAAAACAATTCTTTTTTAAGGCGCTGGTAGTCACTATTGCGCCAGAAAAGTATGGTGATGATTTGGTGATTTCAAAAAAACAACTGGAGTATGCTTTAAATGATAAAAAGCCCGAAGCTTTGGTTATTAGAACCTTACCCAATACGCGATCAAAATTATCACGGCAATATTCCAATATCAATCCGCCTTACTTACTGGAGGATGCAATGCAATATATTGTAAGCCAGAAAGTGAATCATTTGCTAATTGATTTGCCTTCTGTAGATAAAGAAAAGGATGATGGAGCATTACGTTGTCACAAAGTCTTTTGGAATTTTGATGGTGAACTACGCAAAAAGGCAACCATAACAGAGTTTATTTATGTGAGAAACGCTATTAAAGATGGTGATTATTTTTTAAATCTTCAGGTGGCTCCTTTTGAAAATGATGCTAGCCCTAGCAGACCTGTGCTATATAAAATTGAAGCTTGATGAAAATACTACTGAAAATTGAAGAGCTCTTTATGTTTGGTTTAGGTATGTATCTTTTTTATCTTCTTAATTATGAATGGTGGTGGTTTTTGGTATTATTGCTTTCCCCAGATGTGGGTATGTTGGGTTATTTTTTTGGCAATAAAACAGGAGCAATAACCTACAATTTTATGCACCACAAGGGGGTTGCGATTACAATTTATTTTATTGGCATTTATTTTGATATATCTTTATGCCAGTTGGCAGGAGTAATTTTGTTTGCTCACGCTGCCTTTGACAGAATTATGGGGTATGGCCTCAAATATGATAAAGGGTTTAAATACACGCATTTGGGTGAAATAGGTAGAGCAAATGGATAATATTTTTGATACATTTTTAGGATTAATTTTGGGGGCAATTGCCACATATTGGATTTATAGCTTTTTTAAAAAGAAGCAAAATAAAGAAGTAACCCTGCATCAATCAAGCGTACTCTTAGAAAAAATAAGAAGTGTTAGTAAATTGGTTTCTGTTGAAGGAGAGTTTGCAGAAATTTATAAATATGAAAATACCAAAGAACGCTTTTTAAGTTTGGTAAGTAGTAAAAAGAAGGCACTAGTCGTCATTAATGCAAAGGCACAAATAGGTTATGATTTAAAAAGGGTTGAAATCACGTCTGATGTTGAAAACAAGCGAATTATATTAACGAATTTTCCGCAACCCGAAATTTTATCCATAGAACCCGAATTGGAGTTTTATGATATTCAAAATGGGATGTTCAATTCTTTTTCACCAGAAGACCTTACCACTTTAAATAATGAAGCAAAGAATCATATAAAAGAAAAAATTCCAGAAAGTGGTTTGATGGAAACGGCCAGAAAAGAAGCACTTCAAGCGGTACTGCTTATTGAGTCTATTGTGGCTACCATTGGTTGGAAGTTGGATTACTCGGCCTTAGAAATTCCTGAGAAAGAGAAAGAAAAGTTGTTAGATGAGTAAGCGGTAATTTGTAAAAACCCTTGTAGCTCCTTATTTTTAATTTGAATTAAGGAACATTTTTTAACTAATGTAGCTAGCAATAAATTTTTATTTCAACTAATGACCATTTTTGGTCTAATAAAAAGTCCTATGAAAGAATTTGATTCCAATTTTGCCCACGTAGTTTATTTTTGGCTTAAAAACCCTAGCAATCAAGAAGAAAGAAGTGCTTTTGAAGCGTCCTTAAAAAAGTTTTTAAACAATTCTGCCTATGCTCAAACAAAGTTCATTGGCACGCCTCCTTCGGCAAGTAGAGAAGTTGTTGATGGGTCTTTTACATATTCATTGATTGTAACTTTTGAGTCTGCTGAAGCTCAAAAAAGCTATCAAGATGAGGTGCCACATCAAGTGTTTATTGAAGAGTCTAGCAGATTATGGACAAAAGTAATTGTTTATGATTCCATAGGAATTTAAGGAGCAAGTGTAGTCGAGTAAATTAAAAAAGCCAAGTACAACAGCATATTCGTTTCAAAACGGATGTGTAATGATGAGAAAATCATGAATATTGAAGAATTTAGGCAGTATTGTATGGCCAAAAAAGGCACTACAGAAATGTTTCCTTTTGATGAACAGACGCTAGTTTTTAAGGTGATGGGTAAAATGTATGCCTTGACGGGACTTGAGCGTGTCCCTTCACAGGTAAATTTGAAATGTGACCCCGAACGGGCTATAACGCTACGGGAAACCTATGATGGAGTTATCATTCCGGGGTATCATATGAACAAAGTACACTGGAATACACTTTTTATAGGGCAGCTTCCACCAAAGTTAGTGTGTGAATTAATTGACCATTCGTACAATTTGGTGGTTTCAAAATTCACCAAAAAACTGCGGGCCGATTTTGATGCATTGGCATAGTACGTGAATGGTATTATTACCATTTTAAAATTACGCACTTTTGAAATGGCAGGAGTATGCATATCTTTACACCATAATATAAAATCAAAAAATCTTAATGCAAGATTTACTATCCTATTACGAGAGCCAAATTCAAAAATTTACTACAGAATTAGAAAATGTTAAAAGGCAATTAGCAATTTCAAGTACCATTCGCTTAGTTCTTTTTATAGCGATAGCATGTGCAGTTTATGTGTTTTTTGGAAACGCTAAGTTGGTACTGGCTATTACCCTGGGTGGAATTGCCTTATTCTTGTTTTTGGTTTCTCGACATACAAATTTGCAATACCAACGCGATAAAATTGTAGCATTAAAAAAAATAAATGAGACCGAGGTAAAAGTGTTGAGACGTGATTTTAAAGACCTTCCTGATGGGGGTGAGTTTAAAAATCCGTTGCATTATTACAGTCAAGATATTGATCTTTTTGGGAAAGGGTCTTTTTACCAATACAGCAATCGTACGACCTTAAAACAAGGTAGTGAAGTCTTGTCAAAATTATATGTCGATAACGACATTAAAAATATAGGGCAAAAACAACAAGCTATTCAAGAGCTTTCAGAAATGCCCGGTTGGCGACAAGAGTTTTCGGCTGTTGCTTCTTTAACAAAAACAGATACGACTATTGAAAGCATTGAAAAATGGTTAAAAGATTATGTTTCTTTTGTGCCAGCTGTCATGAAATATGTTACCATGGGGTTTTCAGTAATAGCGGTTCTATTTTTTGTTCTTTTTTTTCTAGGCTATCTCTCTGGATGGATACTAGTCATTCAACTCTTATTAGGGTTAATGATAGCTGGATTTTTTACTAAAAAAGTGGCTAAATTGGGAGCGCATTGTTCTAAAGCTCAGTCTACTTTTCAGCAATACTATAAGTTATTACAAATTATTGAAGCAACCGATTTTCAGTCGGTTTTATTAAAACAAAAACGGCATAAAATTGTAAGAGAAGGAAAAAAGACATCAGAAATTCTGAATGAGTTTTCAAAGCTTTTAGGTAACCTTGATCAAAACAATAATGTATTTTACCTCATTTTTGGCAATGGTTTTTTTCTTCGTGCTCTGGCAAGTAGCTATCAAATAGAAAAATGGATTGCTGCCCATGGTAATGCCGCAAAAGAATGGTTTGAGGTGATTGCTTTTTTTGATGCCTATAGTAGCTTGGGCACCTTTGCCTTTAACCACCCTGTATATACCTATCCTGTTTTATCATCAAATGAAATTGTCACAAAAACTCTTGGAGCAGGACATCCATTATTAGACCCCGAAAAGAGTGTTTTAAATGATTTTGAAATTGATAGAGAACAGTTTTTTATAATTACGGGAGCAAATATGGCTGGTAAAAGTACCTTTTTACGAACCGTTTCATTACAAATTGTAATGGCAAATGTAGGGCTTCCGGTTTGTGCTAAAGAAGTTGTTTATAATCCTATTAAACTCATAACAAGTATGCGAACTACTGATTCATTAACAGATGATGAGTCGTATTTCTTTTCAGAATTGAAACGCTTAAAATTCATTGTTGATGAAATTCAAATGGATCAATATTTTATAGTATTAGATGAAATTTTAAAAGGCACGAATAGCACCGATAAAGCTAAAGGATCAAGAAAATTTGTAGAAAAATTAGTGCGATCAAAATCTACAGGAATTATTGCTACCCATGATTTGAGTCTTTGTGAAGTAGCCCAAGAATTACCACAAATAAAGAATCACTATTTTGATGCCGAAATAATTGATAATGAATTACATTTTGATTACAAGTTTAAAACCGGTATTTGCCAAAATATGAATGCTTCTTTTTTATTGAAGAAAATGCAGATTGTAGATTAATAGAGCAACTAATTAAATGGATTCATTAACACAAATTGTATTAGGTGCCGCAGCTGGTGAGGCAGTTTTGGGTAAGAAGATAGGCAATAAAGCTATGTTGTATGGTGCTATTGCAGGAACAATTCCTGATCTTGATGTGCTAGCAAGTTTTTTTGTAGACACCGTTACGGCTACAGAATGGCATCGAGGTTTTAGTCATTCCATTCTTTTTTCAGTACTTTTTGCGCCCATTTTTGGATGGTTGGCTTGGAAAATAAATAGCAAGTCACCAGCAAGTTTTAAAGACTGGTCGTGGCTCATGTTTTGGGGCTTGTTTACGCACCCTGTTCTTGATGCGTTTACTACTTGGGGTACACAGCTTTTTTGGCCGTTTAAGTACCGATTAGCTTTTCAGAATATTTTTGTAATCGATCCCTTGTATACCATACCGTTTTTGATATGCCTTATTTTGGCAATGCGCCAAAAGCGAACTTCAGCAAAAAGAAGAAAATACAATACTATAGGGTTAGTACTAAGTAGTGCTTATTTGTTGATAAGCCTAGTGTTAAAAGGATTTGCTTATCAGGCATTTGCCAATCAATTGGATACGCAAAATATCAACTATACAGAAATGGATATTAGACCAGCCCCATTTACCACTCTCCTGTGGACAGCCAATGTTGATGCGGGTGATACGTATGTTATTGGCTATTATTCGTTTTTTGACTCACAGCCTATTAGGTTTCATTCATATCAAAAAAATCATCAATTGTTAGGTGATTGGGTAACAGAAGATAAGGTGGTACGCTTAAAGAACATTGCTGAAGGCTGGTATACCATTACCAAAGATGGAGAAAAAGTACTGTTTAATGATTTGCGTTTCGGATTATTAAGTTTAAATCCCAACGAAACCCAATTTGCTTTTTCGTATGAATTAAAAAAAACGCCTACTTCGTTTGAGGTTATAGAGACAAAAAAATCAAGAGGAGATGCAAAGGAGCTACTACGTAGCCTTTGGCAGCGCATTTGGGGTAATTAGAAAAAGCTGTACTAGGTAGTTGTGCTGTTGTGTACTTTTCGTATGGCTGTAAATAGAAGTAAGCCAATTGCTGAATTTGATCTAACTATTGTACGGCAGTTATGGGTTTCAGCATAAAAACTGCTGTTTTAAAAATTTGTAGAACATAAAAGTGCTACACACCAAGGGTCAAAAAAAACAAACAAATTTACGTTTTGGGTGCCTCTAACCAGACACTATTGCTAATAGATGTAATTGTAGCAATAGCATATTAAAATAATGGTTTCACAACAAAAATTATAACAACAGTTTGTGTTTTTATAATTTAGATTTTAGAATCATTATGAAGAATTAGATAGGTTTTATTATCTGATTTAATGTCTTTTACAGTTATGGAATTTGATGCACGGTTTACTTACACCCCAAAAGGCTTCATGGAAGAGGTTCCTAATTTATCATATGTTGTTGACCTTGTGGGTGATGATTTTGATTTTAGAGATAAGTTTTTACAGATAATTAAAGAAGAATTTCCGTTGGAACTCGGACTTTATTTGTTCCATATTAAAAGAAATGAGCCGCGTCATGCTGCCGAATATGTACACAAATTGAAGTATAGAATTAGTGCGTTAGGAATGAATCACGCGTATAAATTTTCTGATGTACACGAAGAAAGATTACATGTAGGTGATACCTCGTTAGATACTGATTTTAAACGAATTCTTAAAAAAGTAGATGTATATCTTAAAAGCATTTAATCATATGCTACGGGCGTGTTGAATACCTAGTTTTCTTACCCTATGCCAAGTTAAGAAATACCTTGCGGGCTATTGTTGCATAAAGCCATTTTTAGCAGGATAAAATGGAAGTTGACATGTTTAAAATTCTCGAATTTTAAAATGACAGTGCTTTACATAGCTAGTCAACAAAAAGGAGGTATTTCACAACAAACATTTATAAAAATGTAGTATTATTCCTACATTTGATATTATTTATTAATTTAAATTTTCATCAAATGGTAGAAATCCCAAATCTGTCCTACATGAATGAAATAGCTAATGAAGATCAAGATTTTTTTAATCGCTTCATGATATATTTTAAAGAGGAATTTCGATGGGAAGTAGGTATGTATCTACGACACATTGAAAAAGAAGAGCCACGAGCAGCAGCAGAAATTGTTGGTCAATCAAAGTATAAGCTGAGCATGCTTGGTTTGAAGTCATCTTATGATTTTGCTGAATATTACGAGAAATGTTTGCAAGTAGGTGACTACAGCCGGCATGTAGAGTACCGAAAAATACTTGAAAAGGTAATTTTATTTCTTAAAACCTGCGATATCTGTAATGAAGTAAAAAATTAGTATGCCCCAAACCTAAGCATTTACAATTGCTTTACCTGTAGGTTATGAAACGCATCGGCTTGTAATTTTAAAAGGGCTTCAGCTTTTTGTTTTTTATAAGCGTAAACAGCTTCCTCTTCTTCAATTTTATTGTATATTTTTTCATTCAAAACAGCATCGGTACTTTGTATTAACTGGCGTTGTTGAATTTTTTGAGTGACCCATGTTTTTAATATATTTTCCTCTTCTTCCAATTTTATATCATACGCTCCTTTGTCTGCCAACAGTTTGGCAATAATAGGTGAGGTTTCAATGGCTAAGAAGAGTAGGAAAATAAAAAATGAAGGCATCCAAGGTAATTTGTCTAGTGCCGTTATACGTGCCATTAATCCATCAAAACCATCAATTATCGGCTGCGAATTTTGTACAGCTTCAGCATAAGCGGCATTTAGAGTAGCGATTTCCGTTTCAATGGCAGCTATTTTTGAGGCGTTAACTACTTTTAGTTGTTTTAATTCAGCCAAGGCGGCATCATGCTTTTCACGCTTTTCGGTATATACGGGGCCTTTGCCCAAGCGCATGGAACCAGCAGTGCCCTCTGCTTCGGTAATATAGATGTTGTATAGTGCATCTGTTTCCTTTTCTTTAGTGGCGATTTCGGTTTTTAAGGCAGCGATATCTTGCTGTAATTTTTCTATTTTAGGGGTGTATTGAAGAGCGATTTGCTCTTTGTTAACAAGGGTCATTTCATTTTTTTCTTCCAAGAGTACCTGATTGATTTCTTTTTCAAAAATCTTCATTTCTAAGGGTTTTGAAATGACAATAGCAATGATAACGGCTAAAATAATCCGAGGTGTAGCTTGTATAAACTCACTGCTCAAACTGTTCCTTTTTTTTATGGTAGAAACAATAAATCTGTCCAAATTAAAAATTAAGAGCCCCCAAATTAAGCCGAAAAAAATGGAAGTAAAAAGATTGTCAAATACGGTGTAAAGAGCATAGCTACTGGCAATAAATGCCATTACTGCCGTAAAAAATACGGTGGCGCCAATGCCTGCATATTTGTTTTGTTCGCCTTTAGTACATGTGTTTAAAATAGCGGTGTCTGCCCCCGAGCAGAGAATAAAAAATTGCTGTAACATAATAGTGTGCTGATTTGATTGATGATATTCATATATGCTATTAGAACGCAGTTTAGGGGGATTTGTTACAAAAAAAAATGAATATCTGTCAGTACACTATATTTTTAAATTAATGACAATAGGGCTGTTATTGCTATAGCTGTTTGGGCTTTTAATATCAAAAATTCAATTGTTGTAGGCGCGTTAATAGTAGCGATATATTGTTGTATTGATTCATAAAGCTTGTTGCCGCCTACATTATAGGCCGATTGACCGGGAATTTTCATTTTAAAGCCTGTAATACGTCCTTTTTCTGCTGTTAGAACTAGCTCTTTTACTTCTTCTTTAGTAAGAGAAATAATTTTTAGAGCCGACCTATTAATGAAAATTTTATCGGTCTTTTCTGCCTATTTAACAACCTCTTGATTTGTATTTGCATCATTATTAATACGAATAGTTGTGGTTGTAGTTGTAATAGGTTTCACAGCTAATTTCACTATGGGTTGCTTACCGTGAGCCTTGCTACTATTTATATGGATGTTTTCATTCTTTTTTAATAGTTCAATCGCTTTATCTGCGCTTATTTCTTTTCCCTCAAAATAGAATTTGGCATCTTTTTTTGCCATTGCAATAAGATGGTCTAAAGGGCTGGTTGGTTTGGGAGGAGGCGGAGGAGGCGGAATAGTACTCTTTTCTCCCTTTTTTACACGTTTTGTTGCTGGAGGAGGCGGAGGAGGTGGAATAGTGCTTTTCTCTCCTTTTTTAACACGTTTTGGTGCTGGGGGAGGCGGAGGAGGCGGAATAGTACTCTGCTCTCCCTTTTTTACACGCTTTGGTGCAGGAGGTGGTGGAGGTGGTGGAATAGTGCTTTTCTCTCCTTTTTTTACACGCTTTGGTGCAGGAGGTGGCGGAGGTGGTGGCTTTGGAAAATCAGGAAAAGATTCGGCGGCAGCTTTTTGCTTATCGGTCATCAGTGCGTAGAGCTTTGTTAAGCGTTCTACATCACTTTTTAGAATCCGCATATGATTGCGATTCATGGTGTTGTAATGCTTGGCCAGTTTGTTGTATTCTTCTAGTTGTTTTTGGGTAGGTTTTTTTTTCTTGTTTTTTGTTTGTGGAACGGGAGGCGGACGTAATATGTTATATTTCTCTTTCATTTCCGTAGAGAATGTTTGATACAGATTGTCCATCCTGTGTTTTAAAATGCGCAATTCAGAATTATCTAGTCTATCTCCTTTTAAAAATTTCTGAATTTCCTCAGAGTACCTTTTTGAAATATGTTGATACTTGTTCACATCGTGTTGTAGAAATGTATTTTTAAAACCTTCTTTTGTGTATAGGTGAGTTTGATAAGGTTGTGGGAACTTAGCTGAGCGTGCATTTTTGTAGACAAAACTTTTGTTGTAATATACGATCTCTAATGGAGTGTATACGTCTAAAGTTTTGTTTTCTACAGAATTTCCGTCAATCCAAATAGCATATTTTGTTTTGTCTTTCCAAGAATTGAATTCTTGTATTGTGGGGCTTTTTGTTTTCGTTTCAGTTAGTTTTACCTCTGGAAATGGGGCGTATTTTATGACACTTGCTCTTTGCTTATCACTCATTAACTCATAGATCGCTTTTATTCTTTTATAGGTTTTGTAATCATGCATATTGGTTTTTTTAGTCTCTGTAATATATGCCTTGTATTCTTCCATTTGTTTTTGAGTGACACCGTCTTGAGGAGTGGTCTGCTGCTTTTTTAGTATTGAATTGTTTTTACTAACATGTTTGATAGTGTTAATCCTTGCTTGTTGCAATGAGGATTGTATTTTATCAATAAGTGCTAATTGTTCTTCATCATAAATGATATGAGCGGTTTGGTAGGTTGTTGTTTCCCCTGCCGAAAGGTTTGCAGTAAGTGCCCTTACTTTTTCGTTAAGGTTGGCTAATACTACTGGCTCTCCATTTAGAAATAGACTTCCGTTTTTCTCAATATCAATACGGATATCTTTTAGTACTACAATGTCATTTTCATTCATGACTTTTGTTTTGGTTGCTCTTTGGCTAAAACCATAGAGCAACAACGTTAATAAAGGCACTAAAAGGGCAGTTCTTAGCAAAACTGCTTTTTTTGATGTTTTTGTTTTCATGATTGTAAATCGTTTTTTGATTGATGAATAATTGATGGCATTGGCCAGTTGTGGCTGCTGCGTATACTGATTGGTTGCCGCTACATAGTCTAGCAGTGTATTTTGGTAGGTAGATTTGTCAATATTTTGCTGTAACACGCCAGCATCGGCTAAAAATTCGTGATTTAGTTTTATGGCTTTTTTAAAGAAAAATAAGATAGGATTAAACCAAAAGATAACTTGAAGAAACTCTATACATAAAACATCAAAACTATGGTGCTGTTTGGCATGGGTTTCTTCGTGTAGTAGTACTTCTTTTGGGTAGCCTTGCGATTCAAACGTTGTTTTGTTTAAGAAGATATAGTTGAAAAACGTATGCGGGGCAAATTTTTCATGCAACAGTACATGGGTGATATAGCCTAGTTTGTATTTGGTATTTTTTTGAATACGACGCAATAACTGATAGAGATTGCTAAAGAACCGAAACCCAAATAGCATGACACCTAGTATATATATCATTTTTGCCCATAAAAGGTAATTTATAGACGCCGTTGGTTGTGGTGATTGCGTATAGTTTTCTACTATAGGCGTGGTAATTATTGGGGTAGTAATAGGGGTGTGCTCTACAGGAATGGGTGCAACATAGGTTGTAAAAACAACAAACGGAATTGCAAAGGAAGCCATAATACTTCCTAGCAAGTAAAAACGCTTAAACAAATGCATGGACTCTTTTTCTAATAAGAGTTTATAGAAAAGTAGAAAAATGGCCATACAGGCTGCTGATTTTAGTATGTACACCTCCATGACTATTTCTTCTTGAGTTGTTCGTCTATTACCTTTTTTAGGTCTTCTAGCTCTTCTTTACTCAGGTTGGTTTCTTGGGTAAAGAATGAGGCAAACTGCCCAGCACTGTCATTAAAAAAGTTTTTAATGAGTCCGTTTACATGTTTTGAAAAGTAATCTTTCTTTTTTACCAACGGATAATATTCTCTGGCACGCCCAATACTTTTATAGGCGATAAATTGCTTGTCTGTCATGCGCTTTAAAAGGGTGGCAATAGTTGTGGTTGCAGGTTTAGGTTCTGGGTAAGCGTCTAATAAGTCTTTCATGAAAGCTTTTTTCTGTTTCCAGATTATATTCATAAGCTCTTCTTCGGTTTTTGATAGTTGCATGTGCTTCGTTATTAGAGTTTGTTCTACAAACATAGAACAAATATTTTAATTCTACAAGTGTAGAGTATAAAAATAATTGATTTACGCTCGCTTAGAAAAGCCCAAGGTATAAGAACAAGGGGTTTAACTTTTGATAGATCGGCTCCAAAAAAAATGATATGTTGCGCCTATACGGCATACCTAAGTTGTGTTTGCTGTTTATTGCAGCCTTATATCAAGTGGATTAAGATAGTGTTACGGTGTAACACACAATTTAAGATTAGCACAAGGTGTAATGTGGCTAGTCATTTAAAAAAATCATAAGTTTGCAGTTCAAACGTAGCAAATGGCCTTATTAGAAGAATTAAAAGAAAGAAGCGGATCGCAATGTGAATTATGCGCATCAACAGAAGATTTACAGGTATACGAAGTGCCGCCCAAAACAGTTGTAGGATTAGATAGAAGCCTTTTAGGCTGTGGCACCTGTGTAGGTCAAATTGAAAACCCTGATACTACAGATGCCAATCATTGGCGTTGCCTAAATGATAGTATGTGGAGTGAGCATGATGCCGTAAAGGTAGTCGCTTGGCGTATGCTTTCACGTTTAAAAAGTGAAGGTTGGTCACAAGATCTTTTAGATATGATGTATTTAGAAGATGATACCCTAAAATGGGCAAAGGAAACAGGTGAAGGTGAAGAAGAGAGTGAAAAAATAATTCACCGCGATGTAAACGGAGTAGTTTTACAAAATGGCGACAGCGTTGTACTTGTAAAAGATTTAAAAGTAAAAGGTTCAAGCCTTGTAGCAAAACAAGGAACGGCAGTGCGTAGAATTTCGCTAGATCGGGAAAATGCCGAATTTATTGAAGGTAAAGTAGGCCCAACCCAGATTGTGATTATCACAAAATATGTCAAAAAAATCTAAGCTATTTCAACCATAGTATTATGAAATATCCAATTTCAGATTTCAGTTACTAGGATTAATAGGTTTATAAAAAATTTATAGCAGCTTAAAAAAAGCTATGGACAAATCTAAAAACACCTCCCTTTTTTCAAGGGAGGTGTTTTTATAATATGTTTTTACTGGCTTAGCGTTTATTTTGTATTCATCTCAGTAAAATACTTGTAAAAATAAGGTATGGTCTCAATGCCTTTTAGATAGTTCCAAACCCCAAAATGCTCATTGGGTGAGTGAATGGCATCGCTGTTTAAACCAAAGCCCATAAGAATGGTTTTACTGCCCAGTTCTTCTTCAAATAAAGATACAATGGGTATACTACCGCCACTGCGCTGCGGAATCGGTTTTTTGCCAAAAGTAGTTTCATAAGCTTTAGAAGCCGCTTGGTATGCGACGGTATCTATAGGGGTTACATAGCCTTGTCCGCCATGGTGGGGTGTGACTTTTACGGTAACACCTTTGGGTGCAATATTGGTAAAATGGGTAGTAAATAGTTCGGTAATTTCTTGCCAATCTTGATTGGGCACCAAACGCATTGATATTTTGGCGTATGCCTTACTCGGAATAACCGTTTTGGCACCATCACCAATATAGCCACCCCAAATACCGTTTACATCTAAGGTGGGCCGAATAGCATTACGCTCATTGGTTGTATACCCCGCTTCACCATAAACAGATTCAATAGCAATCGCATCTTGATAGGCTTTTAGAGAAAAGGGAGCCTTTGCCATTTCTGCTCGTTCTGCATCAGAAAGCTCTTCTACCTTATCATAAAAATGGGGTATCGTGATATGATTATGTTCATCATGTAGGCTAGCAATCATTTTAGTTAATATATTGATAGGGTTGGCCACCGCACCACCATACAAGCCAGAATGCAGGTCTCTATTGGGGCCTGTAACTTCAACTTCAACATAACTCAAACCACGCAAACCCGTTGTAATTGACGGTATGTCGTTGGCAATCATTCCGGTATCAGAAATTAGAATAACATCATTAGCCAATTTAGCTTTGTTATTGGCAACATAAATAGCAAGGTTGTTACTGCCAACTTCTTCTTCACCTTCAATCATGAATTTTACATTACAAGGCAGCTGATCGGTTTGCACCATCAATTCAAGGGCTTTTATATGCATATACATCTGCCCTTTATCATCACATGATCCTCGGGCAAATATGGCACCTTCAGGGTGAATGGCTGTTTTCTTTATTACGGGTTCATAGGGTGGCGAATCCCATAATTCAATAGGATCTGCAGGTTGCACGTCGTAATGACCGTATACCAAAACAGTAGGTAGGGTGGGGTCTATGATTTTTTCGCCATAAATAATAGGATAGCCATCTGTTTCATGAATTTCAGCAAGATCACAGCCCGCAGCCAAAAGGGATGATTTTACTGCTTCCGAACCATTTATAACGTCTTGTGAAAATGCTGGGTCGGCACTTACCGAGGGTATTTTAAGCAAATCAATGAGCTCATTTAAAAAACGCTCCTTGTTTTTGGCAATATATTCTTTTGTATTATTCATTGTAATTGGGTGTTTTTACTTAAAATTTACTTTAAAACATGCTACAGGATGACAATATACACCAAAATAAATCATTTTTTTAGTTTTTGACTAGAAGTAAGATGATGCTGTAAAAGTCTGTAAAACAAGCTATTTCGAATGTTTGTAAAGCAATTTTAAGCTAAAATTTAAATTATCGAGAAAATAAAATTACTAAAAAGAACTTTTTAAAGCCCTACTATTTAGAGAATAGATTTTTTAATTTATATTTGCAGCCCGTTAGCATAATTGCTAACAGAAAAAATGCAGGCGTGGTGGAATTGGTAGACACGCTAGACTTAGGATCTAGTGCCGCAAGGTGTGAGAGTTCGAGTCTCTCCGCCTGTACAACGTTAAAAGCCGACTTTTAGGAGTCGGCTTTTTTTGTTTTTATAATTTTCTTTTTTTATCACCGGTGATACTGGGGATTTAGTGCTGTTTTTTTTATATTGAGCAATATATAAAGTTAGTTTTTCGCGGAAAAAAAATTCTACTTTATTTTTCACTGTGAGTAATCAATATGAAATACGTTGTTTTTTTATTTTTCTTAATCAACTTTGGAGTCAGATCCCAAGAACTTCCGCCTATTCAAAATTTTTATCCGAACGATTATCAAGGTGAAAACCAAAACTGGGCTATCTCCCAATCCTCTAATAAAATAGTTTATGTGGCTAATAGCGAAGGACTATTGGAGTTCAATGGGGCAAGCTGGATGTTGTACCCCTCGCCCAATGAAACCATTATGCGTTCGGTGCAAGTTGTTGAAGACCGTATTTACACAGGTTGTTTTATGGAATTTGGTTATTGGCAAAAAAATGACCTGAACACGTTGGATTATACTTCCTTATCAAGTCAACTGCCAATTGAACTCCTCGAAGATGAAGAATTTTGGAATATTATAGATATCGATGATTATATCGTGTTTCAATCTTTAAGGAGGATTTATATTTTGAATGTAAACGACGGTTCATTGAATACTATTGATTCTAAAACCACCATTACCAAAATGTTTAAGGTAGATCATAACATTTACTTTCAGCGGTTGGGTGAGGGAGTTTTTAAAATTGAATCGGGAAAGGACTTTTTGATTTTTGACGATGATATTGTAAAAGATGATGAGGTTATCAATATGTTTGGAAGTGAAAATGAAGTGTTATTTCTAACCAAGAATAATGGTTTTTATCATCTGAAAGATGGTTCACTCATCGAAGCCGACAATTTTCCGAATACATTTTTATCAAACCTAAGTTTGTATGATGGACTTCAACTAAACGATGGTGGTTTTGTTTTGGGCTCCATATCTGATGGTCTCATATACTTGAACGCTAGCGGTGAACTGGTTTATCAAATTAACCAAGACAGAGGATTGGCAAACAATACGGTTTTGTCCCTTTTTGAAGATAATGGCAGTACTATATGGTTGGGGCTAGATTACGGAATCAGTTATGTAAATCTAGAAGCACCCTACAAGGTATTCAACGATACTAGGGGTTTTTTAGGGAGTGTTTATGCTTCCGCCATTCACGAAGATAACCTTTACTTAGGCACAAATCAGGGGCTATTCTACAGGCAATTGAGAGGAGATAATGGATTTAAGTTTATAAACGGCACGCAAGGGCAGGTTTGGTGTTTAAAAGAAATTGATGGAAAGTTGTTATGTGGACATAATTCAGGGACTTTTGAAATTACGGGTGACCGAGCAACTAAAATAACTGATATTAGGGGAACATGGAACATAGCGAAGTTGTCAAATAGACCAGATATGCTACTTCAGGGCAATTATGATGGGTTGTATGTTTTGGAGAAATCTGGTGATTCTTGGCAATTAAGAAATAAGATCAAAGGTTTTGATAATTCTTCTAGATATTTTGAAACATTAGGCAATCAAATCTTCGTAAACCATGAATATAATGGAGTTTTCAAGTTAGAGGTAGATGATGCTTTTTTTGAGATAAAAAAGGTGGTTAAAGACACCTTGATAAAAGGTGCAAATTCTGGCATTGTAAAGTACAATGATAAACTGTTGTATGCCTATAGAAAAGGTATTTTTCAATACAATAGAGACAGTCAACGGTTTGTCAAAGACAGTCTTTTAAGTAGGGCGTATACTGAGGAAGAATATGACTCGGGCAAATTGGTGGTAGATGAGCAAGGCGATAAATTATGGATTTTTAACAAATTGAACATAAGTTTTGTGGCGCCTGTGGGAGTCAGCAACAGTGTTAGAATAAAAAATGTACCGCTTACGAAGAAGATGCGGGATGGGATTTTGGGATATGAAAACATCATTATGTTAGATGATGACGGCACCTATTTGGTGGGAAAAACCTCAGGGTATATCGTATTTAATATCAATGAAATTAAGCCCGCAAATTTTCAGGTTGCTATTGGAAGTGTTGCTAATAGCAACAGTAGTTTGAAGCAAACTCTATTAGACAAAAGGTTGAAAGGTAATTTTAAAAGCGATGATAATAATTTCAAATTTTCATTTTATACTCCGGTTTACGATAAGTATTTGAGTGCGGAATATAGGTATCGGTTAAAAGGGATGTACGATGATTGGAGCGATTGGTCGCAAAAGCCCGAAGCGTTTTATGAAAACCTCCCCTTTGGAGATTATACCTTTGATGTAAAGGCAAAAATAGGGAATACGCTATCTAACAATACCGCTTCATATTCTTTTACAGTAGCAAAACCATGGTATATTTCCAATGTAATGGTAGCCCTTTATATATTGGGAATACTCCTATTTTTATTGCTGTTGCATACCTTATATAAACGGCATTACAAAAAGCAACGTCAAATACTAATAGAAAAGAACAAACAAGACCTTGAATTGGCTAAAGTTCAAAGCGAAAAGGAAATTATTAAAATCAAAAACGCCCAGCTCGAAGTAGGTTTCAAAAGTAAAAGCAAAGAATTGGCAGCATCTACAATGAGTATTATTAAAAAAAACGAATTGCTTTCCAAAATAATGGATGAATTAGAAGGGTTGGATAATAAAGATGGGGTCAAACAGGTAATCAAGGTTATTAATAAGAATTTAAATCAAAATGATGACTGGGAAATGTTCAAGGAAGCTTTTAATAATGCCGATAGTGAATTCTTAAAAAAGATAAAATCAATACACCCTTTATTATCGCCAAGCGACCTTAAATTATGTGCCTATTTGCGTTTGAATTTATCATCAAAAGAAATGGCTCAGTTATTAAACATATCAGCAAGAAGTGTTGATATTAAAAGATATCGCCTTCGAAAAAAGTTGAACTTAAATCACGAAGAAAACCTTGTTAACTACATCATAGGGCTCTAGTGCATTACATAATTTCTAGCCTATAATGATTGCTAACCTGAGTTCAATCTATTGACCTAAAAGGTCTGTATATGATTGTCTATACTACAAATTACGAAGATCTTTTGTGTTGTTGATGAGTTTTGTAGGAATATGTCAAGCTGTTAACCCCTTGTAGAAAAATCTTTCTAAACACCCATGAGTGTATAAAGGTGGGGTTATGACACCTGTAATGTTTAAAATGACCAGATTTAGCACTTTTATCTTTTCTATGTCAAAAAATAGCTAAAAAAGAGTTCCCCAATACGGTATCCTGCGATAGGTTTACGCAATTAGAGGTAGCATCTCGCCTTATGCCACTTGCGCTATTTCTTAATACCCGTTGTTTATGAAAATGCACTAACATTTCTTCGGTCGACAGTATTCCCGTTGAAGTATGTAAAATCAAGCATATCAAATAAAATAAGGCATTCAAAGGCATTGCCTCGACGGGGAAAGTTTCCATAAGATAGTGCTATAGTTTTAAGTCACATAGGATAATAAACGATAGGTGTAAAATAATGGTTTTCAATAGTATAAGCCAATATTAACGCTAGTGTTTATTAAAGAATAGACCTTTTCTGGATGGAGTACTCGGAAAGCACTATGCTAACAAAGGCTAGCAAGGCAATAAACTTGCTCAACTACGTTTTATCGAGGGGGTTCACCTGATTATTCAGATTAAAAACAACATGAAAAACGTTTTAATTCGCATGGGAGATAATATTTTACTTAGAAAATGTTCTATTATAGAGATTATCAATAATGAACTCAAAAATAGATGTAAATCCAACGTTACAGGTATAGGGCCTTTGAATACTCTTTTAACGCGCTTTATGTAATAGAATTTTATGGTGAGACATAAAAGCGAAAAGAAATAAAGTGTTTTCACCGCGATGGCTAAAATAAAAATAACTGGATAGCGTTTTATTTTGAAGTGATTTTAATATGTAGTAGATTTTCTATTACATAAAGCGAGTTTAATCAATTAAATTTCGGGACTCATAGCTTATAGTTTTTTTATCTTAAGAAAACTTCAAGTAAATTTCAAAATAACTAGGCTGACGAAATTTATCTCTTCTAATTAGTCAAAATCAGGCTAATAGGTTTCAATGTTGTGTAAAAAGGGCATCTTTTATTCTCAACATACTTCATAATTATATCAACATTATCTATACAGTTCCTCTTTTTTTAAGATTAGGCAACTGTTTTTGATTTTTTTTATCCGCTTGAGTATTCTGACGATTCCCCTATTAAATGGGGGTTGAATTGCTAAAATGGCAACAAAACAGATTGTTTATTTAGCTTGTATGTTTTTTGTATACATGAATATTGTTGATTTGATAATTTATATAAAGTAGGTTTACACCTCCCAAAAAAGTCCAGCCTACTACTGCGTACTGTGTGCTACGGTTTAGATCAATCAAATTAAATAATAACTGTTATGAAGAAAAACTTTTTCAGATTACTCCTATCCTTAATGACCACAATGACTTTTGCGCAAGCAGATAAAGTTTCGGTTGTCAATAATGAGGAAGGAATGAAGTTAGTCGTCAATGGCGAAGACTTCATGATCAATGGAATGAATTGGGATTACATTCCTATTGGTGCCAACACGGTGGATGCTAAATTCTGGAAAAAACCAGACGATGTTATCAGAGCTGGTTTAGATACAGAAATGTCACTGCTAAAAAACATGGGCGTTAATGTTATTCGTCAATATACGGGTGTGCCCGCTAGATGGATAAAATACATTTACGAAAACTACGGTATCTACACCATGTTAAATCACTCGTTTGGTCGTTATGGTCTCACCCTTGATGGGGCGTGGGTACCAGTTACCAAATACGGTGAAGAACGAACACAACAATTCCTATTAAAAGAAATGGAAGACCTTGTTAAAGGGTACAAAGATACTCCTGGTCTGCTATTATATTTATTAGGAAATGAAAACAACTACGGACTTTTTTGGGCCGGAGCGGAAACCGAAGATTTTCCTGATGGTGAAGAGAAGATAAATGCAATTGGCGAAGTACGCGGAAGACCTATGTATCAATTAATGAACAAGGCGGCAAAGATGATGAAGTCAATAGATGGTTCGCATCCGGTCGCTATCTGTAACGGAGATGTCCTCTTTATTGATATTGTGGCGGAAGAATGTCCAGATATTGATATTTACGGTACAAACACGTATAGAGGTGTATCATTCGGTGATATGTTTGAGGTGGTAAAAGAAAAAATCAATAAGCCGGTAATGTTTACTGAGTTTGGAGCGGATGCTTTCAATGCTGCAGAAAGTAAAGAAGACCAATATTCACAAGCCTATTATTTGGTAGGTAACTGGAAAGAGATTTACGAAAATTCCGCTGGTCTAGGTAAAGCTAATAATTCTATTGGTGGATTTACCTTTCAGTTTAGTGACGGGTGGTGGAAGTTCGGTTTTGACGATAGAAAAAATGCCGATGTACACGATAACAACGCTTCTTGGTCTAATGGCGGTTACCCAAGGGATCTTGCCAAGGAAGGTGCTAATAATATGAACGAGGAATGGTTTGGTATCTGCGCCAAGGGCGCAACCAATCCTAGGGGACTTTATGAACTTTACCCTAGAGCTGCATATTATGCATTGAAAGAGGCGCATAAACTAAATCCATATGCTGAAGGGGTTGACATGGATTTTGTTACAAACTATTTTGACAACATTGAATTAATGGATGCTGTATTAAAAGCAAGGGGTGATAAGGCCGCTTTGGTGGGAGAGTCAAGCAGCAAGATTCGTTTAAGCAATTTGCAGGCAAAATTTACCACTTTTAATACTGGGGGCAATCTTTTAACGACCCCTGAAACTGCCGACCCTGAAGAAACTACCTACCCTAATGAATTGGGTTTTGATCATATGCAGTCTTATTTTGTAGGCGTTCAAGGTGAACCTGCATCAAATATGAGAGCAGAAGTGAATTTTAATGTTCTAGGTAACGTAGCCCAAAACCCTATTGATGAAATCTTTTATGAAAATAGAGGACGACCCGTTGAAGTAAATTCAGATGAAGGTCCTGTTACGTTAAATGACTTCAATAGAGTTCAGGTATATAATGCTTCTTTCGAATGGAATGCAAAGAGTTTTGATGTAAGAGGCTTTTATAGAACTGGTCATTACCATTGGGGTTATGAAGGAGATTTTTTCGGTCTGTACCCAGAAGCAAACTACGGTCCTAATTTAGATATCTATAACGGTGAAATATCGGGTATTGAAGTAGACGGAAAAGGAGTTTTAAAAGGATTAAAGGCTGCATTTGGCCCGCAATTATGGTGGGGTGCGAATCCGGCGGTACTTTTAAAATATCGTACCAAAATCGGACACTACGAAGTTACCGGTATTTTTCATGAGGATATTGATGATTTTGGAACCATTGTTTCATCTTTAGCAGTACCCAACCCAAGAACTAGAAGAGCAACGCTTAATATAGAAAGAGAATTTGGAAATTTCGGCGTTTCTGTTGGAGGATTATGGGGCGGTGAGCCATTAAACGGTAGAGAATTTCAGTTTACTGAAGGTGAGCCTGGGAATTATACCGTTTTCACCGACAAAGTGAATTCAAAGGATAACTGGGGTGGTAAAGCTAAAATAACATACTCTAAAGGTACTTTTAATTGGTATGCACAGGGTGCGGCAATGGGTCTGGTGGCCAATGGCGGAGCTGACTACACAAAAACGTTTACTGGCTGGAAGTTGAAAGATAGTGGTAGCGGCAATCAAACTAATTTCTTGACAGGCTTTACGTTCAACGTAGGAAAGGTGCAGGTCGCACCAAACTTTTTATGGCAGAAACCACTTGTTGGCCCCATGCCAAACGATGTTTCAGGGCCAGGAAGATTGCGGAATATTCTCGATGACCCATTTGTGGTTAGGTCTAATAGAGAAACAGTAGCGGGAGAGTTATTGCTAACATTTGACCCCACCCCAGGTACTTGGATGTATGAATGGGACAATGATAGGGCAGAGGATGCAAAACTGGCCGCTAGTGTTGGTTTTGTATTTAGACACCATCCTACCACACAAGATGCTGCAATCGGATTTTTAGGTACGCGTACCTTGTTTGCCTTTCCTAATTCCGTTCCTGCTCAAGATTTATGGGAGACACATGCTCGCATCGTTTCTAAGGTGAATTCAGAGTTTGGAATAATCTCGAATTTATATTTTGGAAATGCTCAAGCCAACGGTAGTGATGATAGGTTAATTGAACGTATTGGTGGTGATGTACGATTGTTGTACAAGAATATAAAACTGCAGCATGCTTTTAAGATTAATGACTGGGGGCCTTTTGATTACCACCGCGATTTTAACTTAACATATCCTGTTCAATTGATGTTGGATCTTTCAACGACCATTGGAAAACCAGATTGGTTCATTCTGCCAAGTACTCAAATCGGAATTCGAGGAACTTGGAGATCACTTGATGAATTTTCACCGAGATATCTTCCAAATGCGGCATCAGGAGAATTTCCAACCGAGCCTACTATCAGTCCTGTCGGATTTGGTGGTGGAAATGAGTGGGAAATCAGAACATACATTCATATCAACATAGGCAAATAAATAATAGAACAATGAAAAAAAAGAAATATATAGATATAAGGTTTTCGCTTTTGTCGGCATTCATTTTTGCTGTGTTTGCAAGTTGTGAAAGAGATGTTTCGGATGAAGTGGAGTTTGCAACGTTTCCTGCTAATGGCGATGTTTTTATTGATGGGTTCTCTTCGGGTCTTGATTACTTTCCTTTTGTGGATGCAGGGGCAGACCCAGAAGCGTTCAGTGTAGTAACCGACGATGTGTTTTCAGGTACTTCTGCAATACGATTTGATGTCCCTTCCTTTGGAAATGGTTTCCTAGGCGCTACCTTCAATACCACAGCGAACAGAGACCTTTCTGGTTTTGATGCACTTACATTTTATGCAAAAGCATCGCAAGCAGCGACCATAGACGCCGTAGGTTTTGGTATTTCTGGACCTACAAATAATAAATTCTTGGTCACGGGCAACAATATAGGAGTTAGTACTAGATGGGAAAAATACGTGGTACCTATTCCAGACCCTTCTAAACTAACCAATGAAACTGGCTTGTTCTTTTTGGGCGAGGGTGCATCTTTTGAGGGCGATGAAGGAGGTTATGTATTATGGTTTGACGAAGTTAAATTTGAAAAATTAGGCACTATTGCACAACCAACTCCTGCTATTTTTAACGGTAGGGATTTAGTTCAACAAACTTTTAATGGGGCGAACATTTTGATTAATGATCTTACTCAAACCTTTAATTTGGCATCAGGTGTCAATCAAACTGTTTCGGCGGCACCATCCTATTTTACGTTTACATCTTCAAATACTGATGTTGCACAAGTTAATGAGCTTGGAGAAATATCGGTTGTTGGAAGTGGTACAGCTATGATTACAGCCAGTATCGCTGGTGTAAAAGCTAATGGTTCTTTGGCAGTTACTTCAACGGGTGACATTGTCTCCGCTCCAACTCCTCAATTTCCAGAGTCGGAAGTCATTTCCTTGTTTAGCAATCAGTATACTGATGTGCCTGTCGATACCTTTAGGGCAGATTTTGGAAATACAGAAATTAGTGAAATTACGGTGAACGGAGATGATTTCAAGTTCTATTCTAACCTTAATTTTGTGGGTATCCAGTTCCAAAATCCTACGATTGATGCTACTGAAAAAGGGTCCTTGTTTTTGGATATCTATACGAATGATACAGCCACTGGCAATTTCCAAATTCAAGTAAGAGACAGAGGAACCAATGGGCAACTCGATACGGATATTTTTACCGGACAGCCTACAGAGGATGATGCTGAGACAAGGTTAAACCTCACCCCAGCTCAGCTTCCCGCAGGTCAATGGATTACTGTTGAAGTACCATTAACTGGTAGTTTGACAAATCAAAAGAACAATTTGGCTCAGATAGTTTTTGTGGGTGATATTGATTTCTTATTAGACAATGTATACTTCCGTTAATCTAGCTTAAGAAAAAACAAGATGAAAAAAATAATAAACAAAATAAGTATGTTACCGCTGATGTTGCTGCTCATAATGAGTTGCAATACAGATGAAACACAAACGGTGTTCAATTTTTCTGAACTAACCTTACAAGAGGAGTTTGATACAGATGGCGCCCCGAATAGCGATGTGTGGGGCTTTGATATCGGTACTGGCTCTAATGGCTGGGGCAATAATGAATTGCAATATTATACCGACCGAACCGAGAACGTACAAGTTCAAAATGGTGTATTGCTAATCTCAGCGCAACGGGAGGACTTCGAAGGTTCTTCATATACTTCAGCACGACTTTTGACTAAGAATAAATTTGAACAAAAGTATGGCCGTTTTGAAGCGCGTATGCGACTTCCTTATGGACAAGGAATATGGCCAGCCTTTTGGATGTTGGGTGCTGATATTGATGAAAATCCGTGGCCAGCAGCAGGTGAAATTGACATCATGGAAGTTAGAGGGCAAGCCCCAAGTGTTTTGATAGGCAGTGTACATGGCCCTGGTTATAGTGGAGGTAGTGCCATATCCAAGGAATACACCTTGCCCAATGACCGTTTAGATACCGGTTTCCACATTTTTGGAATTGAGTGGGGCCCCGAATATGTCAACTTTTATGTTGACGATGTACTCTACAATCAAATAACGCCTGAAGATGTTACTGGTGATTGGGTGTTTGACAAACCTTTTTACCTACTCATGAATCTTGCCGTAGGCGGCACTTTTGTAGGCGCTCCAAACGAAGAAACCGTTTTTCCACAAACCATGTTGGTCGACTATGTAAGGGTATATAAATATATGAATGAAAACCAAAACTAATTATAATGAAAAAAATATTTAAAAATTTAAAATACGTTTTTACAATGCTGTTGGCCCTTTCCTTTTTTGGGTGCGATGACGATGATAACAGCACAGATTTACCGGAGGTAGTAGCCGGCTTTACCCATACTCAAAATGAAGACACTGGTACAGTTACCTTTATTAATATATCAGAGAAGGCAAATAGCTACAAATGGGATTTTGGTGATGGTACTACTTCTACTGAAATCAACCCCGTAAAAACTTTTGAAAATGGTACGCATACGGTAATACTTGAGGCTTCTAATGTTTCTGGGGCTACTGCTACATTCTCAGATGATATTATGGTGGAGATACCTACACCTAGTCCTGATTTTGATTCAGGGTTGTTGACCAATGGCGATTTTGAAAGTGGTAATGAGCCTTGGATAGGAGGTGGCCTTAATGTGACTACCGAAGGTGATAACAGCTTTAACTTGGTCAACGTAGAGACTGCCGGAAACCCGTTTGATGTAAATATTAGTCAGGTTGTTGAAATTACACAGGGTACCAACTATATTTTAACCTTTAACGCTTCTTCTGACCGTGAGCGTACTATTTTAGCAGGTATTGGTTTAAATGAAGATCCTTTTACCAATACAGCACCAACGGTAAATTTAACTACCGAGACACAAACATTTACCTTGCAACTTTCAGCAGCTGACTTTGGAGGGGCAAATAGTCGTGTACTCTTTGATATGGGTGCCGAAGTAGGTACTGTAGTAATTGATAACGTTTCGCTTGTTGCAGGTGGAGATGGTAGTGATACAACCGGTCAAGGCGATTTTGATGATGGCTTGTTAACGAATGGTGATTTTGAAAGCGGTGACGACCCATGGATTGGTGGCGGTAGGAATATTGTTACCGAAAATGGAAATAGTTTCAATTCAGTTGATGTTACTGCAGCTGGAAATCCGTTCGATGTGAACTTAAGCCAGGTGGTAGAAATTACACAGGGCACCAATTACATTTTATCTTTTAAAGCATCTTCAAGTGTAGCGCGTACTATGCTTGCAGGTATCGGACTCAACGAAGCTCCGTTCACAAATACGGCACCTTCTGTAAACCTTACAACCGATACGCAAACATTTACATTACAGTTAGCGGCAAATGACTTTGGAGGAGCAAATAGTCGTGTACTTTTTGATATGGGTGCTGAAGTAGGTACTGTAGTAATTGATAACGTTTCACTTGTTGCAGGTGGAGATGGTAGTGATACAAACGGTCAAGGTGATTTTGATGACGGCTTGTTAACGAATGGTGATTTTGAAAGCGGTGACGACCCATGGATTGGTAACGGTAGGAATATTGTTACCGAAAATGGAAATAGTTTCAATTCAGTTGATGTTACTGCAGCTGGAGATCCGTTCTCTGTGAACTTAAGCCAGGTGGTAGAAATTACACAGGGCACCAATTACATTTTATCTTTTGAAGCATCTTCAAGTGTAGCGCGTACTATGCTTGCAGGTATCGGACTCAATGAAGCTCCGTTCACAAATACGGCACCTTCTGTAAACCTTACAACCGATACGCAAACATTTACATTACAGTTAGCGGCAAATGATTTTGGAGGAGCAAATAGTCGTATACTCTTTGATATGGGTGCCGAAGTAGGTACTGTAGTAATAGATAAGGTTTCGCTTGTTGCAGGTGGAAATGGTAGTGATACAAACGGCGGTGGAGCTGGAGGTGGCTGTACAGATATGGAAATAGCCGCAACAGCACTTCCTGTAAATTTTGAAGGTTGTGAGACCTTCCTTGCTTCCAATAATTTTGGAAATGGCTTAACCTCTGAGTTAGCGGCTAATCCCTCTAAAACCGGAATCAATACGTCAGATTTTGTGTTGAAGGTTGATAAGCCAGCGGGGTCAGAGTTCTTTGCAGGAGTACAGAATACTTTTGCTAGTAATTTTGATTTAACTACAACCAATACTTTTAAGTTGAAAGTGTATTCAAGCAAAGCAAATGTAGTATTTCGATTTGAGTTGGCAGTAAATCCACAGACAGATCCTGTTACCGGAAATCCGGCACCGGTTTTTGTAACGATTGAGAACGCTAATCAATGGACAGAAGTCGAATTTACTTTTACGGACTTAATAGGAGGACCAACCGCATATAACCATTTGGTGATAAAAGTGGATAATGATATGAATGATAGTGCAATAACTACTGATGGAACCTATTATATTGATGATATAACTCTAGAGTAACAGCAATTTCCGTGAAAAAGGGTTGGCGATAGATTCGTATTCTTAGTCGACCCTTTTTAAATTCTTGCCACGAGATTTTAACGGACTTTTTAATTAGTAACTATTTCTAAAAGAAATCGGCATAAAGATATTTTATGGATTATATCAAAATTGAAAATGAAGGGTATTATAAGATAGAGAAAAGTGATGCACTCCGCCCTTTTTTTATCAGCATCGTCAGTGATTCAAATCACTGGATGTTCATTTCGAGTAATGGTGGCTTAAGCGCTGGTCGAAAGGACTGTGATAATGCTTTGTTTCCATATTATACAGACGATAAGATTACAGAATCTTATGATACAACTGGAAGTAAATCCATTTTTCAGATAGAAAAACCATCTGGACAAAAGCTTATCTGGGAGCCTTTCTCTAATAGATATACAGGGGTTTTCAGGTGTACCAGAAATCTATACAAGAACGAATTTGGAAATAAAATTATTTTTGAAGAAATCAATCACGATCTAGATCTGACCTATCAATATCAATGGAATTCAAGTAATCGCTTTGGTTTTGTTAGAAAAAGTAGGCTGGTCAATCTTTCTAGCAATACGATTAAGATAACCGTTTTGGATGGCATACAGAACATTATGCCTTACGGTGTTGCTGCCAGTACGCAGCAGGCAAGCAGTAATCTTGTTGATGCTTATAAAAGAAGTGCATTGATAAAAGAATCAGGACTTGGGGTTTTTGCCTTGAGTGCCATTATAGTTGATAAAGCCGAACCTAGTGAAGCACTGAAAGCAAATGTTGTTTGGTCTATGGGGCTTGAAAATTCAAAAATCTTATTGTCATCTTTACAGCTTGATAATTTCCGAAATGGAAATCCGGTTGAAGAAGAACTTGATATTAAGGCTGAGAGAGGCGCTTTTTTTACGGTTTCTGACCTAAATATTGGTCCAAATAAAGAAAAACAATGGGCCACCATAGCTGATGTAAATAAGAGTTCGGCTAAAGTTGTGAATCTTTCTGATGAGATCAAGTCAAACGACCAAATTTGGGCGGCTGTTTTTGACGATGTGGAATTGGGTACTCAGAATTTACTAAAATTGGCCTATGCCTCAGATGGAAAGCAGATTACTGAGGATCACAAAAGTAATACACGACATTATTCAAATGTAATGTTCAATATAATGCGGGGTGGAATTTTTGATAACAACTATCACATTGAAAAGGATGATTTTAAGGAATATGTAGTTAAGGCCAATCAAAATGTTTTTGATGAAAATGTACATGTCATAGAAGGCTTTGCCGACAAGTTTACACTTCAAGAACTTGAAAATATCGCTGCCCAAAGTGATGATAAAGACTTTAGCAGACTGTGTTTGGAGTATTTGCCTTTGAAGTTCAGTAGGCGACATGGTGATCCTAGCCGACCTTGGAACCGATTTTCTATAAATACTACAACAGAGGATGGGAAGAAGATATTGGACTATGAAGGAAACTGGCGCGACATCTTTCAAAACTGGGAAGCGTTGGCACATGCTTACCCAGCGTTTATTGATAGCATGATTTTTAAGTTTTTGAATGCAACTACTTTTGATGGATATAATCCGTATCGAGTAACCAAGAATGGGTTTGATTGGGAGATTATTGAACCCGATGATCCGTGGTCTTATATTGGGTATTGGGGAGATCATCAAATTATATATTTGCTGAAATTTCTTGAATTCAGTGAGAACCATTATCCTGGTAATTTAGCCAACTATTTTACTGAAAAAATCTTTGTATATGCCAATGTGCCCTATAGAATTAAGGACTACCAATCTATTTTGGAAAATCCTAAAGATACCATCGTATTTGATGAAGAATTAGACGCAAAAATTCATCAAGAGCGTGCTGTTTTAGGAGCAGATGCTGCCTTATTGAAAAATGAGAATGGGGGTGTTTATAAGGTAAACATGCTTGAAAAACTGCTGGCGACCATATTGGCTAAGGTGTCTAATTTTATTCCTGAAGCAGGTATTTGGATGAATACGCAGCGCCCAGAATGGAATGATGCCAATAACGCATTGGTTGGAAACGGTGTTTCAATGGTGACATTGAACTACCTGAGAAGGTTTCTAAGATTCTTTGAAAGCATTATCGAGGAGATTCCAGAGAAAGATTATGAGATTTCTGAAGCCTTGTTAGTATTTTTTAACGAGGTAAAAACAACACTGCTCGACAATATATCTATGCTATCCGTCAATATCTCAAACAGCGATAGGAAAAGCGTAATGGATGGTTTGGGAAATGCCGGTAGTATCTTTAGAAATACCATTTACAAAAATGGTTTTAACGGAGCGGTAAAAGGGCTCGCAAAAAGTAGCGTACAAGAATTTATCAGTGTTACCCTAAAATATGTAGACCATAGTATTGCCGCCAACAAGCGTGCAGATAATCTATATCATGCCTATAATTTGATGACTCTAGAAAGTGAAACCGAGGTTTCAATTTCGTACTTGTCTGAAATGCTAGAGGGGCAGGTAGCGGCATTGAGTTCTGGTTATGTTTCATCAGTAGATTCTTTGGCACTATTAGATGCCTTGAAAAGCAGCGCTTTATTTAGGGCTGATCAATATAGCTATCTCCTTTATCCTAATAAAGAATTGGCAGGATTCAATGATAAGAATAATATACCATCAGAGCAAATTGAAAAATCGGAGCTAGTAAAGCGACTTACCAAAGATGGTAATTCGCAAATTGTAGAACGCGATATTCGCGGCAACTATCATTTCAATGGCTCCTTCAATAATGTTGAAAGTCTTAAGAAAGCATTGGCAGCTTTACCACAAGATGAATATGGAGAGTTGATTGAAAAAGATAGTGAGTTGTTGCACACTATTTTCGAAGAAATCTTTGATCACAAGTCCTTTACGGGAAGATCAGGAACATTTTTTGGGTATGAAGGTTTGGGCTCCATTTATTGGCATATGGTTTCTAAGTTGTTGCTTGCTGTTCAAGAAACCTGTTTGCGGGCTATAGAAGCAAAAGAAAGCGATGAGACCATTGGTAGGTTATTGGAGCATTATTATGAGATAAATGAGGGCATTGGCGTACATAAATCTCCAGCCTTATACGGCGCCTTTCCTACTGATCCGTATTCCCACACTCCTATGGGTAAGGGTGCTCAGCAACCAGGGATGACTGGTCAGGTAAAAGAAGATATTTTAAGCAGGTTCGGCGAATTGGGTGTTTTTGTCGAACAGGGTAGGTTGATGTTTAAACCCTACTTATTACGTAAAGACGAATTTCTAAAAAAACCTGTGGAGTTTCGATATATTGATGTAAACGGAGCATCAAAACAACTCCAATTAGAAAAAAACATGCTCGGTTTTACCTATTGTCAAATACCCATCATGTATAAATTAGGCGATAAAGAAGGCCTTAAAGTGTATATGAACGATACGTCGGTTCTTGAGTTTAACAGCCTAAGCTTGAACCAAACTATTTCTCAAAGCATCTTTGAAAGAAGCGGGGAGGTGCATAGTATGTTGGTTACTATCATAAAATAATTTGAACAAATGAAATTAGGAATCATGAAAAGCTATTTTAGAACAACAAGTTATATTGTATTGATTTTGATTGTATTTTCATGTAAAAACAATACCAACACAAAAAACAACGTAAATACCGTGAAAGAAACAACAGCAATAAGTGCCAAGGATATTTTAGGCAACCCAGATTATATGGCAATTTCTTATGGTGGGTATAGATATGTAGACCATGACATTGAGCCAACGCTTGATGAGCTCAAAGAAGACATGAAAATACTTGCTGCCATGGGTATCAAGATTGTACGTACCTATAAAGTTCATTTCCCGCAAGCGGCTAACCTTTTAAAAGCGATTAGCGAATTAAAAAAAGAAGATTCAAATTTTGAGATGTATGTAATGCTCGGTGTGTGGATCGATTGCAAAAATGCTTTTACTGATCAAACCCCAAACCATTACGAAGAAAGTGAGCGCAATGCTGTTGAAGTAGCAACTGCGGCCGAATTAGCCAGTAAATACCCAGATATTGTCAAAGTTATGGCGGTCGGAAACGAAGCTATGGTTAAATGGGCCGAGAGCTATTATGTACAGCCTGGTGTAATTTTAAAATGGGTAAATCATTTGCAAGCTTTGAAGAGCGAGGGCAAACTTCCCAAAGATTTATGGATCACGAGTTCTGATGATTTTTCATCATGGGGTGGCGGTGGTTCTGAGTACCACACCGAAGATCTTGAAAAATTGGTGAACGCGGTAGACTATGTTTCTATGCATACCTATCCGTATCACAACACACATTACAACCCTATATTTTGGGGTGTTCCAAATGAAGAGGTAAGGCTTTCAGAAAAAGAAAAGATAGATGCCGCAATGCTTCGTGCTTTGGAGTTTGCAAAAGCCCAATACGATAGTGTTTCGGGTTATATGAAAAGTATAGGTGTAGACAAACCAATTCATATCGGTGAAACAGGTTGGGCAACGGTTTCAAATGGCTTTTATGGCCCTACAGGTTCAAAAGCTACTGATGAGTATAAAGAAGGGTTGTATTATCAACTCATGAGAGATTGGACCAATAAATCGGGCATATCCTGTTTTTATTTCGAAGCCTTTAACGAACGATGGAAAGACGCTGGAAATGCAGAAGGGTCAGAAAACCATTTTGGTTTGTTTACGATTGATGGAAAAGCAAAATATGCGCTTTGGGATTTGGTAGATGAGGGCATTTTTGATGCCTTGACAAGAAATGGAAATCCGATTACTAAAACCTTTGATGGAAATAAAGCCGAATTGATGAAAACGGTATTGGTGCCACCTACCATAAATGAAGTAATGGAAAACCGATAGCACCTGCTGAAAATATAACATAAAAACAATCAAGTTCACCAAATGTCCCTATTAGCGCTCTAATGTATAATTGCCAAGAAAAACAAGAACCGTTAAAGGTTGAAGTTTATGAAACTTCGGCAAGCGGGAATAAGTTAACACCTGTTACTGAATTTTCGACTGGGGATAACCCAGTTGGCATAAAATTAATGCCTGAAGAAAAATTCCAGACCATAACGGGTTTCGGAGGTGCGTTTACAAAAGCGTCGGCTTATCTGTTGAATAAACTTGGTAAAGGAAATCGAAAAAAAATTATTGACGCCTATTTTGGTAAAGATGGAGCAAATTATTCTTTGACCAGAACCCATATGAATTCGTGCGATTTTTCTTTGCGTAATTATTCTTACAGTCCGGTTGAAGGAGATAAAGACTTAGAACATTTCTCAATTGAAGAAGATAAAGCCGATTTGATTCCTATGATTAAGGACGCAATGAACGCTTCTGAAGAAGGATTTAAAATCTTTGCTTCGCCATGGACGGCTGCACCTTGGATGAAGGATAACAAAAGCTGGGTAGGCGGTAAATTACTTCCTGAGTATTATGATACCTGGGCCTTGTTTTTTTCGAAATACGTAGATGCTTACACCCATGAAGGAATTGATATTTGGGGGTTTACGGTCGAAAACGAACCACTGGGAAATGGGAATAACTGGGAAAGTATGCATTACACTCCTGAAGAAATGACCGATTTTGTTCAAAATCATTTAGGCCCCAAACTGGAGGCAGAAGGTAAAGGTGACCTGAAGATTTTAGGGTATGATCAAAACAGAGAACATTTAAAAGAATGGGTAGATGCTCAATACAAAAATGTAGAAACATCAAAATATTTTGATGGTACGGCCATTCACTGGTATGCAAGTACCTTCGCTATATTTCCTGAAGAATTGCAATATGCACATCATAAGGCGCCAAATAAGCTTTTAATCCAATCAGAAGCGTGTATAGATGCTCAGGTGCCCGTATGGCAAGATGATGCGTGGTATTGGAAAAAAGAGGCCACCGATTGGGGATTTGATTGGGCTCAAGAAGAGGATAAGCATTTGCACCCAAAGTATGCACCCGTAAATCGTTATGCCAGGGATATTATTGGTTGTTTAAACAATTGGGTAGACGGTTGGGTAGATTGGAATATGGTTTTAGATATAAAAGGAGGACCAAACTGGTTTAAAAACTGGTGTATTGCACCGGTAATTGTCAATCTTGAAAAAGATGAGGTTTACATGACACCGATCTATTATACCATGGTACATTTTAGTAAGTACATACGCCCAGGGGCGGTAAGAATTGGAATGGAGAAAAAGGATGACTCGATATTCACCACAGCATGTGAAAACCCAGATGGATCTATAGCGGTAGTGGTATTTAATCAGCACGAAGCAGACAAAGACTTCAGTCTTTCTTTAGAAGAAAAAAGTATTAAAATAAAAATAAGCGCTCAGGCGATTCAAACAATAGTAATCAATAAGCATAATAGAGCAAATAGTGTAGAAAACCAATAACTAAATCAGAAAATTATGAGTCAAGTAAAAACACTTCCAAAAGACAAAGTCCCCTTAGGGCAAAAAGCCGCCTTTGGTGCAGGACATTTGGTATTGAATTTATACCCAGGAGCTTTAGGCTTCTTTATGTTCTTCTTGTTAACAGCTTTTGGGATGGATCCTTTTTTAGCGGGTCTTTTGGGTGGGTTACCTCGGTTTTTTGATGCTATTACCGATCCAATTATGGGGTTTATCTCTGATAATACCAGTTCAAAATGGGGAAGACGAAGACCTTATATTCTTGTAGGTGGTGTTTTAAGTGCAATTACCTTTGTACTTCTTTGGCAGCTTGATGAAAATAACTCTTCAGATTATAATTTTTGGTTCTTCCTAATTATGTCAATGGTTTTTCTTATTGGTAATACCATGTTCGCAACACCTTTGGTTGGTTTGGGTTATGAAATGACTTCTGATTATAACGAGCGTACACGCTTAATGGCTTTTTCTCAAACAGTAGGTTTATTAGCTTGGGTTATAGTACCTTGGTTTTGGGTAATTATTGCAGATCCTGATATTTTTAGTAATCAGGCAGAAGGCGTTAGAACTATGGCGTTATATGTTGGCGTAGCTTGTTTATTTCTTGGTCTTTTACCAGCTATTTTTTGTAGAGGAAAAGATGCTGGTAAGATGGAGAATAGAAAAAAATTATCGTTTAGCTCAATATTTACTAATTTAAAGGACCTAATTGTCAGTATCAAAGAAGCCGTAAAGAATAAGCCTTTTATGAAATTATGTGGGGCTACTTTTTTAATATTTAATGGGTACCAAATAGTAGCATCTTTTAGTTTCTTTATTTTCGTTTTTTACATTTTTAACGGAAGTTATGAAGCTACGTCTACTTGGCCTGCCTGGTTTAGTTCTATTGGCGCTTTGGTTTCGGCATTTTTAGTCATTCCAATTGTGTCTAAAATGGCAGAAAAATGGGGAAAAAAGAACGCTTTCATTATTTCAACAGCAATTTCTATTGTTGGGTATGCCATGAAGTGGTGGGCTTTTACTCCTGAGAATATTTGGTTGTCTTTTGTTCCAATACCGCTAATGTCATTCGGTTTAGGAAGTTTATTCACCCTAATGATGAGTATGACTGCCGATGTGTGTGATTTGGACGAACTTACGAATGGTGCGCCAAGAAAAGAAGGTACTTTTGGCGCCTTGTATTGGTGGGTTGTAAAGCTTGGACAAGGCTTGGCACTAGTTTTAGGCGGAGCCGTTTTAAAAGCAATTGGGTTTGATGGTAATGCGGCTACACAAACCGTTGAGACGCTAACACAGTTAAGAATTGCAGATATAGTTATTCCGGTAGTAACGGCAGGCTTGGCCATTTGGGTAATGTGGAAATACGACCTATCTGAAGAAAGAGCTATAGAAATTAAAAAACAACTAGAGGAAAGAAGAGGAGTTATATAATATTTTCCAATTATTAGTTTAAGTACCTAATTAAAAAATAGAATGAGATGTCAACAAAAATTATAATTATAGGAATAGGAATTTTACTTGTGTTACTTGCTATTCTCGGGATGAAAAAAGGAAATTCGGGTAAAGGGTTGCTAAGTTCCAAATTGGGCGTGCCTATGGGAATCATTGGTTTTTTGATGATGATGTATGGTAGTTATTCATCAGATTTAGTCAATGTGAATACCCGAATGGAACAAGTTTCAAAAGGAAAAAAGTTAAAGATAAGTGGCCCAGTGAATACGGTTAAGATTATTTCTCCAATAAATCAAGATTCTGTGGATTGCCGTATTTTAACGATGGGTGTGTATCCTGAGTCCTTTAAAAAAGATATTTGGGTAATGGTTAGGCCTACTGACGATAGGTATTATCCACAATCCGATCATACCAATACATCATACAAAAGAGACGGAGAATGGCAGGTTATTACCCGTTTCGGAGGAGATTTGGGAGAGGCCTATGATTTGATTGTTTACGAAGCAGATGATGCCGCCTCATCGTTCTTTAGTTCTACCATACAAAAATGGCGAGATGCTGACGATTACCCTGGATTAAAACTAGAAGAAATACCAGCAGGAGCAAAAGAAGTAGAGCGCATCAAAATTTATTCAAGAAAAAATTGTAGAGGAGTTTTTTAAGGTATTTTCAAACGATGTTTTATGTGGAAAAACCTTTAAGTATATAATTTAAATTTTTAAATAAAACCAAGTTAAGACAAAACATTAAAAGTAAAAGATAATGTCATATAGAGGAGAGCACGATTATTTGATACAATCAGCCGAATTAACTGATTATAAAGGTGTTGATTTTAGTAAATATACTACTGAAGAACTAAAAAAATTATGGAGAGCTACATTAGCTAATGGGATGCATGGTATATGTTTTAGTATGTACGAAGATGGGCAAAAACCAGGAGATCTCATTACAGAAGAACAGGTGACACGTAGAATTGAAATCATAAAACCCTATACAAAATGGGTACGCTCATTTTCTTGTATAGAAGGTAATGAGCACATACCTCGTATTGCGCATCAAAATGGCTTAAAAACCTTGGTCGGCGCTTGGTTAGGTGATGATTTGGAGGTGAACAAAGCTGAAATAGAAAGTTTGATTGCATTAGCAAAAGAAGGCTGCGTTGACATTGCTGCTGTAGGCAATGAGGTTATGTATCGAAATGATTTGACCGAAGACCAATTGCTCGACTATATTTATCAGGTAAAAGAAGCACTGCCAAACATCACTGTTGGGTACGTAGATGCATACTACGAATTTTCACATCGACCGCGTATTACAGAGGCTTGTGATGTTATATTATCAAATTGTTACCCTTATTGGGAAGGCTGTAGCCTTGAACATTCTCTGAATCACATGCAACAAATGTTTGGCCAAGCAACTGATGCAGGAAAAGGTAAAAAAGTGATTATTACCGAAACAGGTTGGCCAAGTAAGGGAAGTAGTTTAAAAGGAGCGGTTTCGTCAGAGGAAAATGCAATGAAATACTTCATCAATGCACAATTGTGGGCAGCTAAAGATTCTATTGAAATGTTCTATTTTTCATCATTTGATGAGTCATGGAAAGTAGGGGCTGAAGGTGACGTTGGTGCCTATTGGGGGTTATGGGATAAAGATGAGAACCTTAAATATTAAGCTGCCTTTTTTCGTAAAAGGAGGTATTGAATAAAAATAGATTTTTCCGTTTTTTCAACATTACGGAAAATCTATTTTTGGCCATTGTCATTTACTTAGGGCTTGCTGATTTTTACAAACGTCTCACAGTCTAATTTTAGTAGCTGTAGCTATTTTATATTAGCTATTAAAGAACAGTAAAGTTAAAAAAGGCAAACTAGCTGTTTCAAATAGATTGATAAATGAGTTTTTAATCCATTTTTCAAAAAAGGCACAAAAAATAGCATATTTATCTGCTATTTTTGACATTGTTATCAGGTTCATTATAAAGAAGATGGCACTAATCCAACTTTGTGAGGTATCACTTCTTCTGGCTCTAATATTATTTAGGGTTTGCTGATTTTTTAAAAAAACCTGATTAATCATTAAATCTCTAGTTGTTTCTGTAGTATTTAGGATATATTTTTCTGGATGTAGATGATGGGTTAAAATGTCTCCTGCTGGTTCTCCTCCCCATAAAGTTTTGTGTGTGTTTAGAGGAATATCCTTCCAGTTTAGATTGCTATTTTGAAATTTAAACCTTTGTTTGAATAGTGTAGGTCTTAGTGTTTGAGCGTACGCTGTTATCCATTTATCCAAGAGGGCTGCATAGTCGTTGATTATATATTCTTTTGTGTTTAGCCTTATTAGATAATTAGTATCCAATAATCCATTAATTATTTGAGGGATATTACCAAGCCCAACATTTGCAATATTCGCTATTTCTCTTTTTTGAGTCTTAAGCGGTTTGTTGATGTCAATAAATAAATACACACCATCCTTATTTATATAAGCATTACCGTTTACTGCTATATAGTTGATATTATTCTCGCTCAGTTCTTTCTTAGTTTTTGGGTATAATTTCTCCGCTACTAAGAGAAAATTTTTGAATTTATTTTTATTTTCAATCAGATTATAGAGTTGATGATTCTTTACTTCTTTCTTAATTTCTGCATTGAATTTATGATTATGAATCATGAAGTCTAATACTCCATCTATGCCCATTTTATCTTTTTTCTCCTTAGTTTCCCAATTCAAAAAGATGACGATATTTCTATCTAACTATCGAATGCTTTATGAATTATTTCCACTTCTTTCATGAGATTATTTTTTTGTTCATTTTAGTATAACATCATTATGGCTAAATGTAAAAAACAAAGAGCAATGTTTTCGTTAGTTAGTGGTTTAGGGCGTGATAATTTTATACATAAACCAAGCTTACAAGGCAATTTTTAGGGTTTTAAGGGCGTTATCATACCTTAAAATTCCGTCCTATGAAATATGTTTTAAGTCTGTTACTATGTAGTTTAGTATTTTTTTCTTGTTCTTCAGATAGTACCGATGATTCCCAAATACCAGCTTCAGAGACTAGCCTAAGTTCTAGCAAGTTAATTACAGCCTTTAAAATAACTGACAACAATATGATTGTTACGGCAACCACGCAAAATGACAGTATTTTTCATGCCTTTACTACGGCAACAGATCTTTCCCGTATTACACCAATCATAGAAATATCTGATAAGGCTACCATAAGTCCTGCATCAGGTGTTGCAACAGATTTTACTTCACCTGTTGTGTATACAGTGACCGCAGAAGACAATTCGGTAAAAAGATATACGGTTGTTTTAACAAGTCCAGATAATGAGACTGCCCTATATACCATTCGTTTTACAAATAGTGCTGGGTCACAGAGTTTTTCAAGAAGTCAAGATAGTGCTACAGGTATTGAAACCATTACGGTAACCGTGCCTTATGGTACAGATGTGACTGCATTAACTTCTGCTATTTCAATTCCTGCTACTGCAAGTGTACGTCCAGCATCTGGAGCTACATTAGATTATAGTACCCCACAAAGTCATGTGATTACCGCTGAAGATGGTACGCAAAAAGAATATCTAATTAGGGTAGTTGAACGAGAACTACAAGCGATTGATATACAAGGTTTTCATGCTTTTAGTTTTAGAGATGTGCCACTAGGTGGTGATATTACGTTTGAAGTAACCGCTTTGCATGAAAATTTGGAAGACATATCAGTGCAATTAATTAGTGATCAAGACGAATTTGACTTGGAAGTTAAATCTGTTAATATGGATGATATGACCATAACAGCGACCCTACCTGCAAATTATAATAACAACTCTTACAGATTGAAGGTAAGTATTGCACCCAACAATGAGGTTGTCTCTAATTCTTTTATATTGGTTAAAGGCACTACCAATTTTGTTGAAGTGGAAGATTATTATGGTGACGGCGATTATCATGTGCAAACAGCTGCATTGCTTCCAGGGTCGTTACTAAACTTACAGATATATTTTAAAAATTATACTAGTGATGGGTATTCCTTTTTCATAAAAATTAATGGAACAGAATATGAGCTAGAAGTTATTTATTATTTACTTTCAGGTTACCTACATGGAGTTCGTGTGCAAATGCCAGCAATTTCAAACCCTATGCAGATGAATGGCAATACGCTTGAATTGATAATCCGTAATGAAGATGGTGATCAATTGTATGCCTTAACTAATTCTGAAGGAAATGCTATTGAAGGGGTAGTTGCTAGTGCACCTGAAGTTACAGGTATTGTCAATTCAACAGTGTCTAAAGACGGAACTTTAACAATTATGGGTAATCACTTGTTTACAACCTTCGCTGGAGATTTGGGTACGGCAGTACAATTAAGAAGTATGCTTAGGCTAGAAGGGAGTGGTGTAAGTTATGGGTTTTTAAGTAGTGCACTTGATGCTAACGGAAATATGAGCTTTGATTTAGGAACGAGTTCAATCTTACAATCAGGGACTTATACGGTTTATTTTCAAGGAAATATAAGCCAATATTCAGAAATAAATACAAATCAAACGGTTACCATAACCTTGCCAGCATCAGAACATCCCACTTTGCAAGTAACTGAAGCTAAGTTGTATCGTGATACCAGTAGTGGTTTACAGCGACAAATTAAACTGAACTTTAATGAAGATATTTCGGGGTATACAATTACAAAAATCGTTACTGGTAGAGCGTACCAAGTGGAGGTTTTTAATTATTTTGAAAACACCAATAGTATCTTAACGGATGCCCTTACGAATACCAACTATCTTGATGCTTTTAAATATAGAGATGGCTATGCTCTAGTAATGGATAATGGGCAAGAGTACAAGGTGTACTTTACACTTACCCCAACTTCTTTGTAATGGTTTGTTCATGTGAAATAATTAACCACCCCTAAAAAACGAATGAATAGGTAGCTAACGTATTGATTTTATTAGTAATTACAACCACATTTCTTCCTGTAAGACGTAGTTATTAATTAAGAGCGTTAGCTTTGATTATGCTTATAAGCCTCGTGATTTTATGGTATGCTAAATTTTCTGCCAAAATAACGTTAGTAAAGAACAAACATAAAAATTGGGTTTTAGAACGGAAGGTCTATCAGGCAAGCACGGAACTTACCTAGACTTTTTGTTTGAGGTCGAAAAAAATAATGCTTTTGTGACGTTATGAAGTTGTTTTATGTTGCATAGCTACGGAACTTAAAAATGCCAAAATTAGGGTGCAAAATGCATAATTTGCAGGTAAGCGAAAAAGTAAAGATGCGTTGGCTACTAGAGGGAGTTGTATTGTAGTAGTTTAGCTAATTGTCTACAGTTCTTAAGGCTTGTACAACGCAAGCAATGTTAAGTTTTTAGAACGCTAAAAATAGGATCGATTAAAAAAAATCATTTTTTTAAATAAAATACTTTGTTTTAAGTGAGTTTATTCTTACATTTGAACTTTGGTTATAAACACATATAACAACACTTCGTTATATGATGTTTAATTTGGTTGAATAGGTGAAATTCGGAGGGACACGAATTTTCACAGAAAAGAGGGCGATAGCCCTCTTTTTCGTTATAAAGGTTTAGGTGTTTTCTCACCTAGGCTTAGCTCTTAAACCCAGTTGATAGGTTCATGGGTGTAAAAAGGAAAGTCAATACACCACGCCGTCCTTATCAGCCCTCAGTGCGGTTTTCCAACCCGCCCCTCGTTAACTGCGGTGCATTGACGTTAATTGTTTTAATCCTAGTTTCTTAGGAGATAGGTTTTTAAGAGCGTAGCAAAGTAAATATTGGAATGCTATTATGCAAGTTTTGATTTAAATTTGTTGGTGAATGGGTATGTGAAATGAAAAGTGCTGACATACAATTCAATTTATAGATGCCACTTAACATGTGTTTTTTGCCGATTTTTTATGTGTTTGATAATCTTTAAGTTACAGTTTCACAAATCACCTATTTTCTGTTATTATTTTTTCATTAATTTTAAGCAACTGATTATCAATGTATGCTTTGTAATCATTGATAATAAAACTAGCTTTTCAGCATTAGTATAGTATCAGCAAAAAACACAAACCTAAAAACAAATAAAAATGAATACTAAAAGTATCCGCAGCACATGCTTATACCTTTATAAATGTTAGATTAAATTTGGGTTGTTACACCCTTAGTATTAGTTACAAATAATCAACCACACCATAATTATGAAATATAAACTGTTTTTGAACAGTGGGTCTCATACGCACTGTATGCTTTTCACACTTGTATTTTCTTTTTTTTCATTTGTTCCATATCAAGTAAATGCTACAACTTTTAATAGTGTTGATATCCGAACCGAAATAGTTGATATCGGTGATGATTTTGTCCCACAGACTGTCATTTCAGGAAACGTTGTAGACGAAAATGGTGTTCCTTTGCCAGGCGCAAGTGTCGTTGAAAAAAACACAACCAACGGTGTTTCAACTGATTTTGATGGTAATTACACTATAACCGTCCAACAAGGTGGTGTTTTAAGTTTTTCATATATAGGCTATGCCAGTCAAGAAATTAAAGTAGGCACAGCAACAACTTTAAATGTACAAATGCAGCTTGATGCAAAAAAATTGGATGAAGTTGTTGTCGTAGGGTATGGTACACAAAAAAAAGGTGATTTAACAGGAGCTGTAACTCGTGTAGATAGTGAAGATTTTGTAAAAGGAGCGAATACAAATGCTTTACAGCTATTAAACGGTAAAGCGTCGGGAGTTCATATTAGTCAATCAAGCTCTGCTCCGGGAGGAGCTATGGATATTAAAATTAGAGGGGCCAGTTCTATTAATGCTAGCAACGATGTGTTGGTGGTTATCGATGGTTTACCAGGAGGTTCGTTAACTGCATTGAGTCCTGATGATATAGATTCTATTGAGGTGTTGAAAGATGCCTCTGCTTCCGCTATATATGGCTCCCGAGCAGCCAATGGAGTAGTATTGATTACCACCAAGAAAGGTAAGAAAGGTAAAATGCAAGTCAGTTATGAAAATTATTTAGGTTTACAAACGGTTAATAAAACAATTGATGTATTAAACGGTGGAGAATATTTAAAAGTGTTGAGTGATATCAATGTAGAGTCAGGAGGTGATGTATTGTCTACAACCGACGAAATAGCAAGCATTGGAGCCGGCTATGACTGGCAAGATATTATCTTTAGAGATTCTTATATTCAAAATCAACAGTTGTCGATGTCTGGTGGAGGGGAAAAATCGACTTACTATGTTGGTCTTAACTATTTAAAAAATGACGGAGTTCTCTTAGAAACTGGAGAAAAGAAATACAATGCTAGATTAAATTATACGCTAAATCCTAGCGATAAAATAGATGTTAATATTAATTTAAGTATCAACAGATCAGAGATTGACGGTACTCTTTTAGGTAGAGGTACAAATGAAAGTGCAGGTGCTATTGCAGCAGCATTACTTTTTGACCCCACCTTGGGGCCTGATTTAGACGATGAGGGTTTTTATGTAAGAAACCCTTTAGTAGCTATTGAAAATCCAATGGCGATTATTGAAGGAAATGACAGATATGATGTTACCAATACGGCCTATGTTTCGGGTTCTTTTGATTATGAAATTATCAAAGGTTTAAAGTTTACGGCTAGGATGGGGGCGAATTTAGAAAACTTTAGATCAGATCTTTTTGAAAACAATAAAACAGAACGTGGGCGTGGTCTTAATGGAAGTGCACAAGTTAGAAATAATGAAAGAGTTTACTGGATTTCGGAATTTTTAGCATCTTATGAAAAATCTATAGGAGAACATGACTTTAAATTTTTACTAGGTAGCACATATGAAAAAACAAATACTCGATTTGTTTTAAATAGCGCTTCAGATTTTTTGTCTGAAGTTACTACTACAAATTTATTGCAAAGTGGAAATCCTGAAACTTACAGAGTAGCAAGTGGAAAAACGGTAAATACACTTCAGTCTACTCTTGGTCGATTTAATTATACGTATAATAATAAGTATTTGCTGACAGCATCTATTCGAAGAGATGGTACATCAAAATTTTCTGACAAGAATAAATATGCCGTTTTTCCTTCTATTTCACTAGGATGGAAAATTACTTCTGAACCCTTTATGGAAAATCAAGATCTTTTTAATCAACTTAAATTAAGGGTAGGATATGGTGAGATAGGAAATCAAGGTATTAATAATTTTGAAACTATAAATACCTTTGTTGCTGGTAGTAACGCTGTATTGGGGGGAGCGATAGTTTCTGGAGCTATTCCTGCAAGAATCCCTAACCCTGATTTGGTTTGGGAAACGACTAAAGAAACCAATGTTGGTATAGATTTTGGCTTCTCAAATAGTAGGTTTTCTGGAAGTATCGATTTATATGATAGAAATACGTTTGATCAGTTATTTAGTAAACCTGTACCCTACACTACAGGATTTTCAACAGTAAGGGTCAATTTTGGTCAGGTTAACAATAAGGGGGTTGATTTTGCATTCAATTCAAGAAATATAAATGGAACGAATTTTACTTGGGATACTAATGTAGTTTTTTCATTATTAAAAAATGAAGTAATTGAATTACCAACTTTTGCGAAGGAAATTGTTTCAGGAGGGTTTGGATTTTCCGGAAATTATTTAGTGACAAGAGAAGGAGCACCTATTTCTTCTTTTTATGGGTATCAAATAAACGGTATTTTTCAACAAGGAGATGACATAGCTAATTCTGCGCAACCAAATGCACTTCCTGGACATCCAATATTTGTCGATCAAAATGGAGATAATTTAATAAATTCTGACGATAGGGTTATTTTAGGAGACCCATTTGCAGATTTTACTTTTGGTCTTACAAACACGTTTACTTACAAAGACTTTTCTTTGGATATCTATGCATACGGTGTTCAAGGGATTGAGAATTTTAGCAATTTAGCAGCTGAATCTCTTTATCCCATTAATAAAGAAAGAAATCACGTCGCAATTCATTACTTAGATAGATGGACATCCAGTAATACAACGGCTCAATTTCCGTCAGGAGTCAATTATACATCGTATTCAGATGGTGAAAACAAAGTGAATTCTTTTACTGTTCAAGACGCTTCATTTATTCGTTTGAAGAACGTCACGCTAAATTATAAATTACCACTTACGAATATTAAATTTATCAAAGGAGCAAATATTTATGTTTCAGGTGAAAATTTGTTGACTATTACCAACGGTGATTATATCGGTTATGATCCTGATGGAAACTCGGATGGTCCAGGAATTTCAAGAGCTGATTTTGCGAACTATCCTTTAGCTACAATGTATCGTATTGGAATTAAATTAGATTTTAATTAAAAAAATTCAATCGTATGAAAAATAAATATCAATATATAGTCGCTTTCTTTTTTTTATTTGTTTCATGTACAGATTTTTTAGAAGAAGAGGTGTATACCGAATATGACCCAGACGTATTTTTGCAAACCGAAGCAGGTGTAAACGCAGTGGTTGTATCTACTTACTTTCAATCAAAACCTGACTATAGAGAAGCCTGGTTTACTTTTTCTGAATTCACCTGTGATATTATGTTGGAAAGAGGAGGTGGTTATGCAGCGCCAGCAGCTACTTTTGCCAATTTTAATTGGAATGTTAGCAATAGTTTTTTTAGAAATATATGGCGTGATAGTTATATCGCTATTAGAAATGCAAATTCATTATTAGACGAAATAGACAATGTATCTTCTCTTTCAGCTGATAAGGTAGCTATTCTTAAAGGAGAGGCTTCTTTTTTGCGAGCTTACAACTATATTTTTCTTCATGATTTTTTTGGGGCAACACCTTTAATTAACACCGCAGAACTTGATTTAGAGCCAAATAGAGCATCGCAAGAAGAATTTTCTGCTTTTGTAGAGCAAGAATTACTTAATGCGGCTGCGGCACTTCCAGTAAGTCAAGAAGTATATGGAAAAGCAACCAAAGGAGCTGCTTTAGCCTTGTTAGGTAGGTATTACTTGAATACCAAGCAATGGCAAAAAAGTGCTGATATTTACCAGCAGGTAATTGATCTTCAGGCATATTCTCTTTTTGATAACGTAGAAGGCCTTTTTGCTGTTGAAAATGAAGGTAATAGTGAAATGATCTTTGTTTTTCCTTCTGTTGCTTCAGGTACCAATGCACGTCAATCATGGAATTATACACCACATGCATATCCTGTGGGCTATAATACAGGACAGGTTAATTACGGAGCTCAATTTCAATTATGGAGATGGTTTGTAAACTCATTTGATGTAAATGATAGAAGAGCAACTGAATACGATCCGCCAAATGGTAAATTTGGCTGGATCATAAAAAAATATATTAATAAAGATGGTGAGACGATAGATTTAATGAATGATCCTATTGTAGCTGGTGTTGAAAAGTTGTATCCTAGACCAGTTAAATTTACCCCAGACCCTAATGCTCTTGGTCAAAGACATGGTAATGATATGCCAATTTTAAGATATGCGGAAGTGCTTATTGGGCGAGCTGAAGCCTTAAATGAGCTTCAAGGGCCGAATCAAGAATCTATTGACTTGCTAAATTTGGTAAGAAATAGGGCTGAAGCTCCAGAATATCGACTTGCAGATTTTGCTTCGAAAGAAGCATTAAGAGATCAAATATTAGTTGAGCGAGGTTTAGAGTTTCATGCTGAAGGGCATAGAAGAAGAGATTTGATTCGTCATAATAAATTTATCTCTTCAGCTATATCTAGAGGAAAGACGAATGCGAAGGCACATCATGTTTTATTTCCTATTCCTCAAGAGGAGATTGATTCTAATCCAAATTTAGAGCAAAACCCAGGATATTAAGACACTACAATAGGATTAACTTTAATCGAGCCCTATAAAATATAGTACCTTATTAGACAAAAGTCATTAGCGTTGAGTTAGTTTGAGTAAACCCTAATTCCGTTGCAGGAGCGAGGGTTTTTAGGGCATGAATCCAGTTAAAAGTAGTTTTTGACTGAAACTGTTATTGGTCAGTATATCCAACTGGTATAATTATAACAGAATGCATTCAACTTTAGATTCTAAGGCACCTGCTGAAAAGGAATTTGAAATTAGCAACCATAATAAAATGGATTAAATATTTATAACAAATTTATGAAGTAATAAACCTAACATACACTTCAATTTTCAGATATCATTTAACATGGTTTTTTTTTTTTTTTTTTTTGAATTTTCACGTGTGAGATAATTTGTAAGCTACCATTTCACAAATCACCCATTTTCTGTTACTATTTTTTTATTACTTTTAAGGAGTTGATTGTAGCGTAGGTCTTTTACGCAAGTTTTTTAATTGCTGTTTTTTATGTTGTACAAAATGAAAAACAGTTTTTTTAGAAGTTCTGTTCAATCAGCAAAAAATACCAAAAACCTAAAAAACCAATAAAAATGAACACACGAAGTATCCCCTGGTGCCCCCTTATATTTTTATAAGCGTTACATTAAATTTGGGTTGTTACACCCTTAGCATTAGTTACAAATAATCAACCACACCATAATTATGAAATATAAACTGTTTTTGAACAGTGGGTCTCAGACGCACTGTATGCTTTTCGCACTTGTATTTTCTTTTTTTTCGTTTGTTCCAGGACGGGCAAATGCTACAACTTTTAATAGTGTTGATATCCGAACCGAAATAGTTGATGTTGGTGAGAATCTTTCGCCTCAGACGGTTATTTCAGGAAATGTTCTCGATGAAAACGGTGTTCCCCTTCCCGGTGCAAGTGTCGTTGAAAAAAACACAACCAACGGTGTTTCAACTGATTTTGATGGTAATTACACCATAACCGTTCAACAAGGAAGCATTTTAAGTTTTTCGTACATAGGCTATGCCAGTCAAGAAATTAAGGTAGGCACAGCAACAACAATAAATGTACAAATGCAGCTTGATGCCGGAAAATTGGATGAGGTTGTGGTTATAGGGTATGGCACTCAAAAGAAAGTTGAGGTAACCAATGCCGTTTCACAGGTAGAAGGGCCTGTACTCAAGCAAACGCCAGCGCTTTCGGTATCTAATTCAATAGCTGGGCAAATACCCGGGGTGTATGCTGTTCAGTCAAGTAGTGCTCCAGGTTTTGATGATGCCGATATACGTGTTAGAGGTTCAAGTAGTTTTGGTAGTGCTCCCGTATTATATGTTATCGATGGTGTAGCCAATAGAGACCCTGATAATTTGAATAGGCTAGACCCTAATGATATAGAAAGTTTAACGGTGCTAAAAGATGCATCTGCTGCAATTTATGGTGCACAGTCTGCAGGTGGGGTAATTTTGGTAACTACAAAAAGAGGTAAAGCAGGTAAAGCTGAATTCTCATATAATTTTGATCATGGTTTTTCACGGCCTATATCTAAACCCAGAACGGCCAATGCACTCCAATATATCAATATTATAAATTCTGCTGATGCTTTAGATGGTCGAGATGCTACATTTTCTGCTGAGCAGATAGAACTTTTTAGAACAGGGGTAAGAACCTCTACTGATTGGTGGGACGAATTAATTGGGGGGCAAGTTTTAGAGCAAAACAGGCATTCGCTAAATGTTCGTGGAGGCTCTGAAAAAATGACCTATTTTGCTTCTTTAGGACATGCTAGACAAGGCGGCCTCTTAGTTGGTGATGATAAAACGAAGTTACGGCAGTACAATTTGCGTTCAAACCTTGATATGAAGATTAGTGATAATTTTGACCTTAAGTTTGATATGCACGCAAGACGTAAGTTTACTCAAACCATTCAAGGTGCTGGTGCAGATGGCGGTATTGGCGGATCATTAGGATCTACAAGTCCGTTATTACCTGCTTTTGTAAATGGAAACAAGAGTGAGCCAACCGAAGGTTTCTCTCAACTCAATCCTGCTGCTAGAGCTAATGCCGCAGGATACAACAGATATACAGGTGATGTGTTTAATGCGACCTTGTCTTTTGATTGGAAAACACCATGGTTGTTAGAGGGACTTTCAGTAAAAGGTTTTGCTGCCTATGACCAATGGTATAACTACAATAAATTTTTTAATACCACTTGGACCTATTACGAGTTAGATGCTGATGGTAATTCCGTTGCAAAAAGATCACGCGAAGTAGAGCCCATAGGCTTAACACAAACTTTTGCCCAAAGTAACCAGTTAACATTAAATGCTAGACTAGAATATAAGCAACGGTTTGGTGATGATCATGATGTAAAGGCGTTCGTAGCCTATGAGCAAAGTCAGACTAAAAGAAATTCCATTCTAGCAGGTAGATTGGGTTATGATTCTTTTCAGCTTGATGAGCTGTTTGCTGGTAGCCCCGATAGAAAGAATTGGCTTACCGATGGTAGCGCTTCTGAAACCGCTCGACAAAATTATTTTGGTCGTTTGTCGTACAGTTTTATGTCAAAGTATCTTTTTCAATTTAATTTTAGGTATGATGGTTCTGATATTTTCCCAAAAGAAAATAGATTTGGTTTCTTTCCTGGAGCATCTGTAGGATGGAGAATTTCAGAAGAATCCTTTATGCCCGAAGATCTTTTTAGTGATTTAAAATTAAGAGTCTCTTGGGGTATTTTGGGTAATGATAGAGTTGATCAATTTCAGTACCTACAATCTTTTGGTTTCCCTGAGCCCTTACCCGGAAATTCAGGAGGCTACGTTATTGGTGGTGAAGATGTCCCCGTTTTGGTGCCTGGCGTAGCTGCTAACCCTTCGATTACGTGGGAAAAAACAGAAAATTTAGATATCGGACTTGAAGGTTCATTGTTGAATGGGAAATTATCTTTTGTCATTGATTATTTTAAACAAAGAACAACCGACATCTTAGCAGAAAGAAATTCTTCGATCCCTAATACTTTTGGAATTATTCCGCCAAGTGAGAATATAGGTGAATTTAAAAATCAAGGACTCGATGGGCAGGTGTCCTTTAAGTTTGCCAATACCGATGATTTTAAATTGCAACTAGCACTAAATGGTACGTATTCAAAGAATGAACTTGTTTTTAGAGATCAGGTGCCGCCACCCCAAGGCTCAGAGTTTCAACGTTTAGAAGGAAAGCCTGCAACTTCAATATTGGTGTATAAAACCCTTGGAATATATAGAACCCAAGAAGATTTAGATAATAATGTTGGCTATGCAGGAGCTGGATTAGGGAATTTGATTTTTGCCGATTTAAACGGAGATGGGGTAGTCAATTCAGATGATAGATATGCATTTGACAGTAAAAGTTACCCCGGTTTGCAGTATGGTTTCAACATTACATCAGCGTATAAAGGGTTAGATTTTAGTATGCTTTTTCAGGGGCAGGCAGAAGTGAAAAAAGTATTTGGCAATGGTTTTAACTCTGGGGCTAATGGCAATGGTTTAGCCTATGCAGCTGATAATAGCTACACCCTTCAAAATACAGATGCATCACTACCACGAATTTTAAGAACAGGTACGCTAGACGCCAATTCTTTTGAGGCAGATTTTTGGTATAGAAATGCAGCTTTTTTACGGATTAAACAACTGCAGCTAGGCTATACATTGCCCGATAAAGTCTTTAAGTCTTTTGGAGATTCAATAGATGATTTTAGATTATACCTAAGTGCTACCAATATTTGGACTATTTATGATGCTATGTCTGAATTTGATTTGGGTGATCCAGAATTTAGGTCTTTTAATGGCGCCGGTTTTCCTCAGTTAAGTACCATTAGCTTGGGCTTTAATGTCACTTTTTAAAAATTGTAGTATGAAAAATAATAGAACAAATAGATTGGGTTGGTTTTTAAAAATCAATATGGCAATTGTTTTTTTTATGACAATAGCTTCATGTAATGAGGATATTTTAGAATTAACGCCCTTAGACAGAATAAGTGAAGAAGCAGTATTTGTAGATGAAGTTTTTTTGACCAACTATGTAAATGGTAATTATAGAGGTATAAGACCACATTTTACTCCTGATGCTGGGGGGTATGTAGGTTTGACAGATATTGGTATTTTTCAAGATACCCAGTTACAATATGGCAATGCTGCTATAGCTTATCGTAACGGAAATATGACGGCTGATTTGGTAGATGAGTTTACGCTAAATCTTTATGCAAATTCATATAATTTCATCAACCGTATTAATACCTTTTTCGAAAAAACGGAAGGAAGTACTGAAGTTGATGCAGATCGATTACGGGTATTGACGGGAGAATCAACATTTCAAAGAGCCTATATTTATTTTGAACTCTTACGTCATTTTGGAGGGGTGCCCTTGCTTACCAATACAGTGCAACTTGAAGATGCTGATACTACGCCAGTATCAAGAAATACTTATGATGAGGTGGCGCAGTTTATACTTACAGAGTTAGATAAAGCCGCAAACTTATTAGATGGAGAAGATATGCCAACTGGCAGAGCTAACAAAGGAGCAGCATTAGCATTAAAAGCACGGATGTTGTTGTATATGGCGAGCCCTTTAAATAATCCTTCAAATGATATTTCAAAATGGCAGGCAGCAGCAGCAGCGCATGAGGCTGTATTTGCTGAAGGGTATAGTTTGCATGGTGATTTTGAAGAAATTTTTCATGAGCCTATAAAAACCGATGAAGTGATTTTTGGACGTGAATATACAGGAGCTAATGGTACCGAGTCTATTGCATTTGGTTTGGCTTGGGGGTATAATTATGATTTTTGGCCCAGTGGCTTTGATGCACAACAAAAAGTGATGCCTACCCAACGGTTTGTCAATATGTTTCAATTAACCAATGGTGAATATCCTTATTTAGATGAAAATTTTACGGTGAACCCAGCTTCTGGTTATGATCCTCAAGATCCTTTTGTTAATCGCGATCCTCGGTTTTATGCGACTGTATTATATCCTGGGGCGCCGGTAAATATAAATGATGGTGCTAAGTCTACCATGCGTACCTATGAATATTGGGAAGATGCTAATCCTGATATTCCAAATGAAAACCCTACAGCGGTAGATCCTATAAATGGACAACAGTTATTTGATTTTGGTAGAGATTCTGAAACGTATTTTGACATGGGGTTGACTCCTTTCCATTGGAATGTTCAAACAGGATATACCTATAGAAAATTATTAGACTTTGAAGGCCCAAGAGCTAGTACAGATTATGACTATAATCATGTAACACCTTGGATACGGTTAGGCGAAATGTATCTCAATTATGCCGAAATACAATTGGCTTTGGGTGATGAGGATAAGGCAAGAGAATATATAAATAAGATAAGAAATAGAGCTTCTGTAAACATGCCTCCTATTACTGCTAGCGGTGATGAACTCGTTGCTATTTACCGAAAAGAAAGAGCGGTAGAGCTGGTGTTGGAAGATCAGCGCTTCTTTGATTTAAATCGATGGAAAGCAGGACCAGGGAATATGGATATTAATCCCGTTAATGGTTTGAGTTCGGTAACAAGAGATTGGTCTGATGGAGGGAAATTTAATTTTACCTATGGGCCAGTAAATACCCAAAGGGCTGCATGGCCAGGTGATTATTATTACTTATTACCTATACCAAGAGATGAAGTAAATAGATCTAATGGAGGTATCGTACAGAATCCAGGCTACAATTAAAAGACGCAATGCCCTATTTTTTTGTTGTGTATGTTACCAAAAAAAAATAGGGCAGTGCTAATACGCAGTTGCAGCACATGCTGTTAGTTCGTATTTTTAAGGCCAATCTTCATAGTACCCCTACAATGATGCCTAGTCGCCAAATTCAATTTCAAAAAAAACGTATGCGTAAAACAAGCCTAAAAGTGTTGGGTATTCTTTTGGGTATGTTGCTGTTTTACAATTGCACAAATACAAAGGATGCTAATAATGAACAAAAATTATTCAAGGCATTAACTGCGACAGCATCGGGTATAAATTTTGAAAACAAACTAACAGAAAATGATTCTGTAAATTACTTCAATTATATGTACATCTATATGGGTGGAGGCGTAGCAATTGGTGATTTGAATAATGATGGCTTGCCTGATATTTATTTTACAGGCAATATGGTACCCAATAAATTGTATTTGAATAGGGGAAATTTAAAATTTGAAGATATTACTGAAAAAGCAGGGGTTGCTGCAGATGATAGATGGGTTACTGGGGTGACAATGGGCGATGCAAACCAAGATGGCTGGTTAGATATATATGTGAGTGTTTCGGGAAAATGGACTACAACCAAAAATTTGCTGTTTCTAAATGATGCCAAAGAAGGGCAAATACCCACCTTTACAGAGGTCGCAGAACGCTTTGGAATCGCTGATGAAGGTAATAGTACTCAAGCGGTGTTTTTTGATTATGATTTAGATGGGGATCAAGATTTGTATGTAGCCAATTATCCTATTGTGCCTTCTCGTACCAGTATCGTAGAGTTTTTGAAATACCGTGATAATGCCCCCTATCATAGGAGTGATAGATTGTATGAAAACCAAGGTAATGACAACTTTGTTGATGTGACGAAAAAGGCAAAATTGGCAAAATACTCTTTATCTCTAGGGGTGTCTGTAGGTGATTATAATCAAGACGGTTGGCCTGATATGTATGTTTCTAATGATTTTAGCACCCCTGATTATTTTCTCATAAATAATAAAGACGGCACCTTCACCGATCAAAACCTAAACGCAACCAATCACACGGCTTATTTTGGAATGGGCTCTGATGTGGCAGACTTTAATAATGATGGTTTTTTAGACTTGTATCAAGTAGATATGATGCCAAAAAGCCATAGAAGAGCAAAGGAAAATATGGACAGTATGGATCCTGAACGCTTTAATAAGATTGTGAGTCATAATATGCACCATCAATATTCTATAAACACCTTACAGCTCAATATGGGTAATGATCAAAACGGAATACCTCATTTTGGAGATGTCGCCAGAATAGCTGGGGTTTCTTCTACCGATTGGAGTTGGGGTGCCTTGTTTGCAGATTTTGATAATGACGGCTTCAAAGATATTTATGTTACCAATGGTGTGCGCCGTGATATTAATAATAGTGATTATTTTAGAAGTGACAACAATGAGCATTTAGAAGGAAAAACACCCCTAGATTTAACCAAAAAAATACCATCAGAAAAAATTGAAAACTATGCTTTTAAAAATAATGGCGATCTAACCTTTGCTAACGTGTCAAAGGATTGGGGTGTCAATTTTAAAGGATTCTCTAATGGTGTTGCCTACGCAGATTTAGATAATGATGGTGATCTTGATTTGGTTGTGAATAATCTTGATGATCCCAGTATGGTTTATGAAAATAAAACAAGTGAAAAAGAAAGTAACCGTTATTTGAGAATTAAACTAGAAGGGCCCGAGGCAAATAGTTTTGGATTGGGGTGTAAAATTTGGTTAACTAATGGGGGGCAAACTCAGTTTCAAGAGCTCACCTTAAGCAGAGGATTTCAGTCTTCTGTTGAGCCCGTTGTACATTTTGGCGTAGGTGAAAGTGAGACAGCTACCCTTAGAGTGCTATGGCCCGATGGAAAAGAGCAGGTTTTTAATCAAGTAGTAACAAATCAATCCATAGTAGTTGCATATGAAAATGCAGGTTGGGTTGAAGATACAACAAGTGAAAAATCAACGCTGGGTTTTGAAGATATTACTACTGCTGTTAAGCTGAAATTTAAACATGTAGAAAATAAGTTTGATGATTTTAGATATCAGGTGTTATTACCACATAAAATATCGGAATACGGACCCGCACTAGCTGTTGCTGATATTGATAATGATGGGCTTGATGATTTTTATATTGGAGGTGCTAGTAGGTTTTCTGGTAAAATGTTTCATCAAAATAACGATGGCACTTTTTCTGAAATTAACACAACAGTATGGGAGGCTGATAAGGCGCAAGAAGATGTTTCGGCTACTTTTTTTGATGCCAATGGCGATGGCCTGCAAGATTTATATGTGGTTTGTGGAGGAAATGAATATAGAAGAGGAAGTTCTTATTATCAAGACAAGTTTTATATCAATAAAGGTGATGGTACTTTTGAGAAAATGCCCATGGCCATCCCAAAAATGACAGAAAGTGGGGCTACCGTAGCAGCAGCTGACTACGATAATGACGGTGATATTGATTTGTTTGTAGGAGGAAGAGTAACACCACGAAATTATCCCGCTGCCCCAAAAAGCACTATTCTTAGAAATGATAGTGATGGTAAGCAGATGAAGTTTGTTGATGTTACCAAGACTGTTGCTCCTGATCTTACTAATTTGGGTATGGTAACGCAAGCACAATGGATTGATGTGGATGGAGATTTACATAAAGACCTGATGCTGGTTGGTGAATGGATGGGTATAACCTATTTAAAAAATGAAGAGGGTAACTTTATTGATAAGAGTGATGCCGTAGGTTTTGAAGATACTATGGGGTGGTGGTATGGTCTAACAAGTGCAGATTTGGATGCTGATGGTGATATAGATTTTATTGCAGGTAATCTTGGAAAAAATTACAAGTACCAAGCAAAAAAAGAAGCTCCGTTTAGTTTGTATACCTATGATTATGATGGTAATGGTAAAAAAGATATTGTTTTAAGTAAAATTGAAAAGGGGACACAGGTGCCAGTCAGAGGGAGAGAGTGTTCTTCACAACAAATACCAGCTATAAAAGTAAAGTTTAAAGATTATCATTCTTTTGCAACTGCTAGTCTTGAACAAATATATTCCAAAGAACACTTGGCTAAATCTACCCATTATGAAGTAAAAGATTTTGCTAGTGTTTATATTGAAAATCTTGGTAATGGACAGTTTACATTAAAGCCTCTAGATAATTTTGCTCAAATAGCCCCTATAAATACCATGCTGGTTCATGATTTGAATACGGATGGTAAGCCAGACGTAATTTATGCCGGTAATCTTTATGGTTCTGAAGTAGAAACACCAAGAGGAGACGCTAGTTTTGGCGGAGTGCTTATGAATGACGAAAAAGGTGTGTTCCATTCAAAAATGCCTTACGAGAGCGGTCTTATGCTTACAGGCGAGGTCAAGGTAATCAAAAAAATGCGCTTGGCAGGCGGGCAAGTCGGCATGCTCTGTGCAAAAAACAATGATTATTTACAGCTTGTTAAATTACCGTGATTGGAATTAACACAGTTTGACCCTTATGTAATAGGGCTTCTTTTCGCTATTTCTGTACATAATAACCCTGTGGATACATGGCAAAGTTGAGGTAGTGGATTATTTTCAGGGTTTACTTCAGTTACATAAAAATTTTTACTTTCTGCCAATTAGCTACTAATGGGTGCTTAGATGAAATGCACTAGAATTTGGCTATTGCAATTTTAATACGCAAAGTAGCCTGAAAGATAATAGCTTTTTTTTAGTATATTTATAGTACTTATGAAACTTCTTTTTAAAAGTATAATTACCACATAATTTAGGGTATAATAGTCTTATCTGGTAAATTGAATTTCATTTTATGGAGATAAAATGAAAGCTATTTTAATATCTTTGAATGGATAATAATTAAATGCATGAAAAAGGAATATAAGAAAATGGATGTGGGACTTTTGCACCTTGCAAATAAGAAAGTTGTCTTGGGGTTGATAAAAGATAACAATGAGATTTCTCGTTCTGCACTAACTAAAAAAACAGGTCTTACCCCTCCTTCAATAACGCGAATAGTTGATGATTTGATAGTGAAAGATAGGTTGGTTGAAAGTCTTGGTGTCGGCGATTCTAATGGAGGAAGACCCCCTGTAATCGTAAAATTTAGAAATGCAGATAATTTGATTATTGGAATTGATCTTGGTGCTACTTATATCAGAGGCTGTCTGGTAGATTTGTACGCTAATTTTATTTCAGAGATACAGGTTCCAACGGAGTTGGAAATGGGTTTTTCAAGTGTTATGGAAAAAGTTGTTGGGGTTATTACTAAACTGAGTAAAAGAAAAGCACCTGATGCAAGAATATGGGGTGTAGGAATTGGCGTGGCAGGTTTAGTGAACAGTGAAACGGGCGTTATAGAATCTTCACCAGATTTTGGTTGGTCTAATATTGACTTAAGAAAAGAACTAGATAAACAACTCGATTTGCCATTTTTTTATGACAATTCTACACGTCTAATGGCTTTGGGTGAATTGAAGATGGGGGGGCATGATAATCAGAAAAACTTCGCCGTCATAAATATTGGTTACGGTATTGCTTCTGGTTTAGTGGTTGAAGGTAACCTTGTAAAAGGTGTATCTGGCTTTGCTGGAGAATTGGGACATATTTTGGTTGATACCAATAGTTCAGTACAATGTAAATGTGGTATGTATGGTTGTTTGGAGGCTCTGGCATCTGGCCATAGAATAGCTTCCTTGGGTAAGCTCGCGTTGTTAAATAAGCGTTCAGACATATTAAAAGAGTTGTCTGGTGATAATGAAAATCTTATAACTGCCGAGCTAGTTGCTAAAGCGGCAAAAAAAGGAGATTTAGTATCAATTCAAATTTATGATGAGGTGGCTGAGTATTTGTGTATGGGTATTGGAACGATAGCAAATTTGTTGAATCCAGAAACGGTTTATATAGGAGGGGGTATTTCCCTAAATGGTGATTTGTTGTTCAATTTAATTGAAAAGAAAAAGGATAATTATTTGTTGCCTTCAAGTTCAAAAGTAAAAATAATGCCCTCCACACACGGTGATCAGGCTACTTCAATAGGTGCAGTTTCTTTGGTGTTAGAAAAAGTGCTGAATTTAGAGTTGTCTTTAAAGGATAATTAGCAATAACTAATTTTTTTACTTTTAAAACCCTAGTAAAGTTCATTTTAGTAAGCTCGTTATAATCAGGAAGGAATTTAGCTGTAGGTTGATCTTATTCGCTCCAATTAGGTCCCTCATCTCTTACTTCTTTCCATTGCGTAATCATTAGTCGTTTTAATTTATTGGTGAGTGCCAATTTTTCTTGAGAAATATCTTTCTCTTGCGCAGGGTCTGTTTTTAAATGGTATAGTTCAAATTTTTCAGGTACTGAAGATTTCATCCAATCAATTAATGAGGTTTCTTCCTGTTTTTTAGGAAACCAACCCAAAAGGGTGTAATCTTCATATCGCATGGCCATATGTGGCATTCTAAAATAAGTGTCCTCGTGAGTAGGGAAAATCCACAAATAGGGTTTGTCTCTTTTTGTGTGATTTCCTAAGAAGGAAGAAAAACAGTTAACGCCGTCTAATTTTTTATCCGTAGGTATGGTTGCTCCTGCAAGTGTTGCAATCATAGGAAGAAAATCTGTGGCAACAACCAGTTCATCACTAGTACTACCTGCCGGTATTTCGCCAGGATATCTTATAATTGTAGGTACTCTATGTCCCCCTTCGTAGGGATATCGTTTCATACCTTTGTAGATGCCAGGGGTGCCAAAACAATAGTCGCGTGTTGGATCTTTCCATTTTCCTTGTGATTCTTCAAGGTTGACAGGGTGTTCTGGTCCGTTGTCGCTTGTGAAAATAACCATGGTGTTGTTATGTATGTTTTCATCTTCAAGAGTTTGCATTAAATTAGAAAAGGCATTATCTAACTGAGAAACGGTTCCGTAATATTCTTTTTTGTTTTTGCTGATGTCATATGCCGATCGGTCTATACCACCGTAGGTAATACTATGTTCTAGGCTGTCTACCTGTTCATTATCATACATGCTACTGAATTTTTTTGGAGGAGCAATAGGCGTATGAGGTTCATGGGTAGAAATAATAAGTAGAAAAGGTTTGCTTTTATCACGCTTTTTTGTGAGCCAAGTGGTAGCTTCTTTTGTTAATACATCGCAATACCACCCATTTACTTCCCCTACTTCCTTGCCATTTTGTATGAATTTTTTATGATTTTTTGGACCATCAAAGGCATTGTGCGTGGAGGCAAACCAAAAATCAAATCCTTGGTCACCAGGGCTAGGTTCATTATGTTTTTTTGATTTTTCAAGCCTAGATAAGTGCCATTTGCCCATAAATGCAGTTTCATAACCTTCAGATTTTAAAATTTCGGCAATGGTTACTTCTTCATCAAGTAAATACGAACCAAAAGCACCTTGAATATAATAAAAACCACTTCGGTACGGGTTTCGTCCTGTTAGAAGACCTGCTCTTGAGGGTGAACATACTGTTCCTGCAGCATGGCTATCGGTGAGTAAAACACTTTGTGAAGCAAATTTGTCAATTCCTGGAGTCTTTATTATAGGGTTGCCATAACAACCTAAATCACCATAACCCAAGTCATCAGTGAGATAAATAATGATATTTGGTTTTGGATTGTCTTTTTTAGAAGAACAGGCAAAACTCAGTAGTAGAAGAAATAAAAGTGCTGTATAAAATATGTACCTGACGGTTGACTTCATATGTTTATTATCATTGAAATAGGGTATATAAAACTACAATTACTGTTAACAGCAATGCGGCTAAAAATCGAACATCTCCAAGGCCTTGAAATTTTTTGTCTGTAATAAATTGTGTTGGGTTTTTCCAAGTGTGAACAAGCTGCTCAGGTTTTGGTGTAGGTGTTAGGTAACTGGTAATGAAGTATATTATGGTACAAATGCAGAACAGCCACCATGCTTGCATCATAAAAGGAATACCCCATTGGCTGGTTATAATACTTGGTTTTCCAGAAAGGGTAGGAATAAAATCTGCAGCAAAACAACTAATGCCTAAAATAAATCCTAGAATTAAAGTAATAAGTGAGGCTTCTTTTGTTCCCCGCTTGCTAAATACTCCAAAGAGAAATACCGTTGCTATTGGTGGAGCCAACGCTGCTGCTATTTTGTTTATAGCTTCAAAGATACTATTGAATTTGCCTCCTTGAGTAGACCAAGCCATTGCTAGTATCATTACAATTACGGCTACCCATTTGCCAATGGTTACTTGTTTTTGATCTGATAAAGAAGGTTTTATTCTTTTTGCAATATCTACGGCAACCAAAGTAGAGCAGCTATTAAGGGCTGCTGCAATAGTACTCATTAGTGCAGATAGTAATGCGGCTGCAAATATGCCTCTAATGCCTATAGGAAGTAGCTCATTTATTAAAACGGGTAAGGTTTCATTGCTAGTTGCTATTTTATCTTTAAACAAAACATAACCAATAACTCCAGGTAAAACCATGATAAATACAGGTAATATTTTTAAAAATCCGGCAAAAATAGGACCTTTTTGAGCATCATCTTCGCTTTTCGCTGCCAGTACGCGTTGCACAATAGTTTGGTCAGAACACCAATACCATAAGCCTAAAATAGGATAACCTAAAAAGATAGCATACCATGAAAGCCCAGAACTACCTGCATTTTCGCCACTTCTGAGCATGCTTAATTGGTTGGGTTTTATATGGCCTTTAAAATCACTTAAAGAGTGTATTCCTATTTCAGGAAGGGCATTAATTGCAAATATGGTCAATAGTAAAGCGCCAATAATTAAAACAACGGCTTGTACGGTTTCGGTAATAACTACTGCTTTTAAGCCCCCGAAAATAGTATAAGTGGCGGTTATGATGGAAATGAGTAGTATAGATATATTGACATTAATGCCAAAAAACGATTCAAAAACGATTGCGCCAGCGTATAAGCTCATGCCTATATGTACAAACAACGCACCTAAAATTGCCATAAAAGCTAAGAATGATCTTGATTGGGAACTATATCTTTTTTCTAAAAATTCTGGAAGGGTTGAGATTTTACTTTTAAAATAAAAGGGGGCAAAAATAAGACCTAAGAGTATTAATACTATGGAAGCCATCCATTCAAAATTCCCCCACACCAAACCATCTTCAAAACCAGAAGCTGCCAAACCTACTAAATGTATCGTTGAGATATTACTAGCAAAAAGAGCTGCTCCTATGATTACCCAATTTAAACTGCGTCCTGCTAAAAAATAGTTAACCGAGCTCATTTTGGTTTTTCTGGTAGAAAGAACACCAAGCGCTAAAATAGATGCTAAGTAAAAAATAATTATAATTAAATCTATAAGTTCCATATTAGTCGTTGTATGCGCCAAAATCAAAATCTTTGTTTTGTAGTGGTTTCAGTAAACCGCACAGATTTTTGATCATAATGCTATTGGTGGGTTCTTCACTCCAATTTATATTTTGATTTAAATGAGACTGTTGGTTGCAACTAAACAGTGTTGTTGGGATTTCAGGATTACTTAAGGCGTATTGAATGGCTAATTTTTCAATTTGCACCTTATTCTTTTCGCAAAAATTAAGGGTTTTAGCCATAATGTCCAAGTCTTTTTTTGAAGTAGGATACCAATCGGGAGGTCCCTGGTTTGTCAAAAGGCCACTAGCAAAAGGAGAAGCACTTACTAAGCCAATTCCTTTTTCTTTTATTTTTGGTATTAGCGTTAATAACTGATTGTTTATTAAGGTGTAATGGTTGTGGACAAGAAGGACATCTAAATCATAATTTTGAATAACCTTATTGAGGACTTCAATGGAATAACAAGAAATTCCAATATACTTAATCTTTCCTGTTTTTTTTAATTCCCGCAATGCTTGAAGTCCCTCATTTAAGGCGGTATCTAAGTGTTTGCCTTTGTCATATTCAATGTCATGCAAAAAAAGAATGTCTATATATTCGGTATGAAGCCTTTTTAAACTGGATTCTACAGAATTGATTATGGCATTATATCTAAAATTTAAGTGCGGGGGCAATGAAGAGGTTTTGCCTGCTTTGGTTGAAAGTGTATATTCTGACCGTTTTATACCTTTAAGGGCTTTTCCTAAAATTATTTCTGATGTAGTTGGGCCGTAAGCGGAATTCATTCTGCCATATGCTGGTGAAGTGTCAAAATAATTGATACCTCGATCAAAAGCTAAATGTACTGTTTTTATGGCTTCAGCTGTTTCGGCTTTATTAAACATGCCTCCAATTGCTGAAGCTCCAAAACCTAGTTCACTTATTTGTATAGTCGTATTTCCTAAAGTGTTATATTTCATTTCAGGCTTAATTTTAATGATTCTGATCCTCTTTTTAGTTTTGCAACTATCAATTTTCTGGAATAAAATTTACAATCCTTTAATGGTATAGATTTTTCCTCTTTTAGTGTTGAAGGTTACGATGTGGTTCTTTCCTTTTTTAGTTTTAATTTGTTTTCCTTCTGCATACACTTTTATGTTTTTTGTGGTTTTTAAACTACACGGTATGCCTGCTTTTGACAATAGGCTTAGTGAGGTTAATTTTTTGTTTTTCCAACTAAAGTCAAGTTCAAACCCACCACGGGCACATACCCCTGCAAATTGCCCTTCGTGCCATTCGGTAGGTAGTGCGGGTAGCAAATCTAAATACCCTTCATGTGATTGTATCAGCATTTCGGTAATTCCTGCGGTTACGCCAAAAGATCCATCTACTTGTAATGGTTTGAAGCATTTTGCAAAAAGCGACTTAAAACATTGTTCTTTTAAATATCCTTTGAAAATAGCGTTTGCTCTATCGCCATTGTTAAGGCGTGCCCATAATGCTATTTTCCATCCTCTTGAAAAACCTGTGCCTCCATCTCCTCTTTGTTCTAATACTTTTTTTACAGGTTCAATAAATTCTGGAGTTCTTTTTACTGAGATTACATTTCCTGGATACAAGCCATATAAGTGCGAAAAATGCCGATGTTTTTCTTCCATTTGTTCATAATCTTCTGTCCATTCTTGAAGCATGCCATCTCGTCCAATTTGTGAGGGAGGAAAGCGCTTTCTTGCTTCATTTACTTTTTTTGCAAATTCGTGATCTGTGTCCAGAATTTTTGTTGCAGCGGCGTAATAACTAAATAGATCTTTTAGTATTTGCATATCCATGGTGGATCCTGCTACTATGGTAGTGAAATAATATGAGCCTGTTACTTCATCGTAAAAGTATTTGTATCCTTTTCCTTTTGGTGGGTTTTCAGGTGAGTTTGAAGGGTTGGTTACCAACCAGTCTTTGCCAGGATATTCTACAAGAAAATCCATAAAAAATGCAACAGATCCTTTTAAAACAGGATATATTTCTTTTAGGTATGCTTTGTCTTGAGTAAAAAGATAATGCTCCCACAAGTGCGTAGTTAACCAAGCGCCGCCCACGGTAAATGTTCCCCATGTGGGGCCGTCCATTGGAGCAGCAACCCGCCACAAATCAGTATTTTGATGAAATACCCAGCCCGCTGCGCCATAATGTTCCTTAGCTACCTCCCTACCTTGGTCTGTAAGTTCTTTTACCATGGTAGTCAATGGTTCTGTAAGTTCTGAAAGGTTGGCGGTCTCTGCAGGCCAGTAGTTCATTTGTAGGTTTATATTTGTGGTGTATTTTGAATCCCATGAAGGGTTCATGTCTTTGTTCCAAATGCCTTGAAGATTGGCAGGCTGCGTGCCCGGTCTTGATGAAGATATGAGTAAGTATCTGCCAAAATTATAGCATAATGTGGCAAGCTGAGGATCTGGTTGAGACTGTATTTTTGTTATACGCTCATCTGTTGGTAGAAAAGAATTAGAAGTAGTAGGTAGGACGAGTGAAACCCTGTTAAAATATTTTTTATGATCTGCTAAAGCATCTTTTCTAATGTTGATAAAAGAACGTTGTTCTAATTTTGCCAACATATTTTCAACACGTGCGTGTTGGTCTGCGCTCACATCTTTATAATTTACAAAATTTGTAGCAGCAACAAAATATAGGGTTACCGCATCGGCGTTTTTGATGCTGAGCATGGTGTCATCTAGGGTCATACTACCTCCTTTTGGAATTGCTTTCACACGTGCTTCATAATGCAATTTGCCTTCTACGCCCAGATAGTCAGCAGATTTTCCAGTTAGTTTTAACTGGTTGTTTCCTAAGCCGTCCATTCTGAAGTAGTCTGTTGCATAATTTGAATGGGCACTGTTTCTAACGCCTCTAAGTTGAGCGTCAAAAGAGATACTGCTAGGGGTGTCGGCAGTAATACGTATGGCAATAGTTTGGTCAACAGCAGAAGCTAAAATCTCTCGGGTATAGTTTACTCCATTTAAGCTGTAACTAACAGTGACAATACCTGTTTTTAAATCTAGTGATCGGCGATAATTGTCAACACTATCTTTTTTGAAAAATAGATGGAGGTTGGCCATTGATTGATATTTCTGCTGTTCAACAGGATATCCCATCAATGCACGACCAAAAAGCCTGTGAGCCTTTATGGGTTCGCCATTGAATATATGTTTTTGAATCTCAGGAAGTTTTTTATGTCCACCTTTTACAACGGTCGAGTACGGGCCTCCAGTCCAATAGGTTTCTTCGTTGAATTGAATTTGCTCTTCGTCGTATTTACCATAGACCATGGCTCCCAGTCTGCCATTACCAACAGGCAGAGCTTCTTCCCAAATGGCTGCGGGCTCATCAAACCAAAGTACCGTGCTTGGATCAAATGTACCTTGTTCAATTTTATTGGTAACGCCATGGTTTTTATCTTGCCCTATTAAGCAGTTTCCGATGAAAAAAAGGACGTAAATGGCAATGTTTCTTGTATTCATAATTAATGAAGTGTTTGTTTTTTAGAGAATTTCGTTTTTTAAAATTTAAACTACCGCTAAGTTCCTTGTTTGTTATTTACCATTTAGCGTATGTTTAATTATGCTTGTTTTTTTATAGCATTGCATTTTGAGATAGCTCAATAATGACAAATAATATGTTTTCAATGTTTGATGTAGAACTGCAACCAAGTTATCACTATATTTTAGTTTTTTTATGCTTTGATGCTTTGCTCAAAGCTGTTGTTAGTTTTATTCTTGTTTGATAACAATGGGCACAAAACCAACCTCATAACCCTTTGGAGGTGTTACTAATAAAGCATTGTCTATTGTAACCAAATCACCTTTTTTTAGAGGAGTCATAAAGTCATTTTCAATATTCCAGTGTGTATGTATTTTTTCTATGATAGTTTGCAGTTTGTTCTTTTCTTCAAGACTCCAGTTAAATTGCTGAAGTGCAGGTTGATCAATGAATCGATACCAGCAGTATGTTACTATTGAACCGTCTTCAAGACTTATTTTATGAGGTTTTGAAGCGGGTCCAGGTGAGACCCAAGCTCCTGCCATTGGCGCCTCATAAGGTTCACCTCTTGCTGCTAAAGCAAACTCCTTGGCAGCAAGAGCCTTTGGGACTTGTGCTTCGCTGATTGGAATTCGCTCGTTATTGCCATTGTCTAAGAAATACTGAGGAAATGTGGTTGTACTTCCAGCGTTATGCTCTTTCCATGCGATGCCAAATTCATTGTCAGAAAAGATTTCAGTGTGCAATAAATTATCCATACCTTGAATAGGTTTATCTTCTTGTTTAAAGCTTGTTTTCCTCGTATCTAAAATAGGTGAAAAACTGCCTTTAATGTTGAATTTGCCAGAACATCTCATGTTGTTGTTTTTCCAATTTCTGAAGGTGTTAAAAATTGCTTCTTTAGAATATAATTTAACATCTTGTACTAGAATAGAGTTTCCCTTGGCATCCACAGGAAAATTTAGAGCTGGTATTTTAGTAAATAACGAATCATTGGTTGTTTTTAATTGAAATTGTGGTACTGTATTAATTTCCATAGCACCTGAGCCTGCCACACCTGGTTTTACATCTAAAGTATGACCGGTGACGCGCTCATACTCACTGGCAATCTTTGTCCAAGTTTCAGCAATATAATATGCTACAGCACCCTTAAAATTAGTAGTGTTAAGAAAAAGCGTCCAGCTTTGGTCTCCTCTTGGTGTTTTACCAGTTTTGGCCTCCATTAAAGGTAAGGACATCCAAGCGTACCCAAGAAACTGTCCATTAGGACTTCCTTGAAAGGTAATGCCGTCAGGGGGAATTACTAGGCGGTTAGTAAGTTGCGCAATACCCATTTTGTCATCTGCTAGTGGTTCACTGCTATGGAAAAAAGGCCAGCCAGGGGAGGCTACTTCGTAATCATAACAACTGGGAACGCCGTTCATGCTAAATTTTGGAGAAGGATAACGAAATCTATTGCCTCTCCAATAGCCTATACCTCCTTCTACAGTTTGAAAAACACTTGACCAAGAAGGACCTCTTTCTTCCCAATTTCTTGCCAGCGATCCTTCTGGACACAATGGGAAGTTGACTTCACTGTTTTCGGGTATAATCCATGTGCTAGGTAAGCCTATTTGAAAGTTTGCAAGGGGCTTTTCTACTAACGGCCATACTGCAGAGTAAAAACTGATACCTGCACCATAACCCTTAGGTGTTTTGGGTAAATAATAGCTTATGTAACCCTGAAGACCTTTGTCTTTTTCTATTATTTCTGATTCTTCTGAAGAATTGGTAGAAGAGTTTTTGGTGGTATTAAAAGAACAATTTGATGCCAGTAAACTATATAATAAACATAGAAAAGGAAACTTCATCATGTTTTATTTTTTTTAACGCTTGAAGTTTGTTAAAAATAGCGATAGCACAACTATCGCTATTTTAAACTAACTCAAACTAATTATAAATCTACTTCATGTATTAGAAATTATGTGATGTCTTAAAATTACTTTATTTTGCTGTAGGGACGCTACTCTAAAAAATAAAACAATAATGTTATGGTGTATTGAATTTTTAAGTTTCATCACAAAGTGTTAAATGTATATCTGTTATAAAAACATGCTATTAATTGAGCTTAATTAATATTTTGGCGTTTGTCCCACCATAATTGTGTACCCCAAAAAATATCTGTTTCTACTACATCTTTAGGGAAGCTAGTATTTAGAGATTTCTCTGAGTCTGGATAGGGCATTCTTAATGGTGGTCTATTGTGCGAGTCAGCATAGTCTCTTGAGATGTCAAGAATTAAAGGTACATCCGTTCTTCTTTCTTCTGCCCAAGCCTCAACACTTTGCTTGAATAATGAAATCCACTTTTGAAGATATATTTTTTCAAGGTTTGAAGATGTTCCGCTATTCCATGCCACTTCTGATTCTTTTAGGTAGTTGCTAATTGCTTCGTCATCAATGCCATTCTCGTGCAAAGACATTGTGATTCCCATTTCATAAGCCTCTTTGGCATTACCACCAGAAATCAAATTACGCTCATAGGCTTCTGCTTTTAGAAAAAATACCTCAGCTGAGTTCATAAATGGAGAGAACCCAGCAGGATTATTACCAAATCTATCTCCTATATGAGATACGTTGTTTCCATTATTTAAGGTGTCACTTAGCTGAGTTGGACCAAATTTGTAGCCTTTGTATTGGCCATATTTATTTTTATCTGCATAGATTGGCAATCTAGGGTCGTTATTACTTAAAAGAACAGAGATAAGCGTGTTGTTGGTTCTATATTGGTCAGTTTTATTGCCATCATCTGCTCCCATTCGAGCATACCAGGGTTCGATATCTGGAGGTGTTCCTGGCCACCAGAAATAGGCGTTATCTTCATTTGAACTTAAAATAGGATATTTGCTTGGGTTGTTAAGTACATCTGCAATAGTTGCTTTTGCAGCATTTTCATCTGCCGAGGACATTCTTATGGCTACTCGTAACCTGATAGAATTACAGAATTTTTTCCATTTTTCAATATCACCATTGAATAAAAAATCACCAGCTCCTAAATCTTCACCACTACTGTTGAACATGTCAGCAGCCATTTTTAATTCATTCAATATTTGAATATAGACTTCTTCTTCGGTATCGTATTTAGGATAGATTACTTCTTCTTGCAGTTTAAACGCTTCTGAATAGGGTATTTTTCCCCACATGTCTGTTGCCTTATGTGCCATGTATGCTTTAAGGGTAAGTGCAGCAGCAGATAGGTTTGAATTGTCTTCTTCGTTTCCTAATTGCATTGTCTCAATAGCGTAGGCCATTGAGTCAAATATTCCTCTCCATATATTATTGTTGATTCCGACGCGATATTCGTAATCGCCAGCGCCTATAGCGGCGGTATGTCCGGCGTAAGAGCCAGCGTAGTAAACGTCAAGTCTTTCGCTAAATAATGCATATGACGAGCTCAATAAAGCCCTGCCTAAAACGTTTGTTCCGGGTACAACGGTTGCGCTATTGGGGCTAGTATTTATTTCTTCAAAATCAGCAGTACAAGCTTCAAAAAAAGCTAATGAAGCAATCAGAATAATAATTAGATTTTTAAATTTAATTTTCATAGTTTTTCTTATTAAGTAAGTTAGAAACTTGCAGTTACTCTAAATCCATAGTTTCTGGTGGTTGGGATTTGGAAATTTTCATAACCAACACCTGCATCGCCACCACCGAAACCAACTTCAGGGTCGATGCCTAATTCTTTAGTGCCTTCACTCCTGTAAAGAATGGCTAAATTTCGACCAACTAATGAAACGTTGAGTTTGGAAATTAAATTGATTTTTGAAACATCGAAATTATATCCCAATGACAACTCTCTCAATTTCACATAAGATGCATCTAGAATGGAATACTCATGATTGTTCCATAGCCAAGACCCTCCGAAATAATCTTGAGCGGAAACTCGGACATTATTGGGTGTTCCATCTTCAAAAACACCATCTACAATTAAACCTGTTTCTCTTACATTATTTTTAACTGTATTTACATATGAACCTGTTGGGTAAGAGTGCCATGCTGTGGTGCTAAACATATCACCTCCTATTTTGGCATCGACCATAAAGCTCAAGTTTACTCCTTTGTAAGACAGGGTGTTTGAGAGTCCACCAGTCCAATCTGGTGTTACATTACCTAATTTTTGAGCCTCATTTGTAGTTACAGGGATACCATTGGCGTTAACTACGGTTTTACCTTCTTCGTTTTTTACAAATGGCAACCCCCAAAGAATACCCCACTCCTCACCAGGTATGCCTCGGGTGGTAACCCCGCCAAAACCAGATGATATTTGATAGGATTCTAAGTTTCCGTAAAGAGTGTTTACAATACTTTTGTTTGTAGCCCAATTGGCAACCATGTCCCAATTTAGACCTGCAGCATTTTTAAGTAAACTAGCTGAAACCATAATTTCTATTCCCTTGTTGGCAATTTCTCCAGCATTCAGTCGAATACCACCGTAACCCGTAGTTGGGGATGTAGCAACAGATAAAATTTGATTAACGGTTGTCTGCTTGTAGTATGTAAAATCTAAACCTATCCTATTATTCCAAAACCGCATGTCAGCACCAATTTCATAGGAGGTGGTTTCTTCTGGTTTTAATGCAGTAGGAGGCAATGTTCTTGCAGGTGTAAAAACAGAAACACCGTTAAATGTGCCTGCCGAATATGTTTTATTTAATTGGTACGGACCTGTATCGCCACCTACTCTTGCCCAACTACCTCTTAATTTAGCATATGACAAAAATGTAGAATTTAAAGCAAGCGCATCAGTAGCACTAAAGCCTAAACTTAGTGAAGGATAAAAATAAGACCAGTTTTCCTTAGGAAGTGAAGAGCTCCAATCATTGCGACCAGTAACTCCTAGATAGAGAATTTTTTTAAAGGAGGCGTTTGCTGAAAAATAAGCGCTATTTGTTTCGTAAATGCTATTATACATGCCGACTCCAGGTGTTCCTTTAGCATTTGAAATGGTATATAAATCAGGCACAGTTAAATCAGAGGCGCTGACAGAAATAAAATTATAGGTATTCCTTCTTTTGTTAGCACCTAACAAGCCATCTAGTCGAATGTCACCAAAAGTCTTATCAAAATTAAGTGTTAAGTCTGTGTTCATCTCCTTTTTTTCTATATGGGATTCATTAAACTGACCATTTAAACCTCTTCGACGATTCCCGAATGTACCAGATTGCGTGATATTCTTCCTTACCTCGTTGTAATAGTCCATGCCTACAACGCCATTTGCTGATAGCCAATCTGTTAATTGATAGGATACATTGACATTTCCAAAAAATCGCTCTCTGTTAAAAGCATGGGTGTTTCTTAGATTGTAAAATGGATTGTCTCCAGCAAAAATATATCCCTCATTTCCTCTTTCATAAAATAAATCTTTTACCGTTTGTGTTGGAAAATCTCGTTGTAGCCAACCAAAAATATCAGCCCATGAATACCCATTTACTGGTAAATTGTCACTCTCTTTCTTTACATAATTAAAGTTTACAGAAGCTGAAAATTTGTTAGAAGGGGTAAGACGTATATTGGTGTTTAATGAATTTTGCTGTTGCCCTGTATTGTTTATTATACCGTCAGTTTTGTCATTGGTGTAAGAAATTCTTCCTGATGCTTTTTCTCCATTGGAGGTTACTGAAACACTATTTTGAACACTAATTCCGGTGTTGAACCATTCTTTTATATTATTTGGTCTCGAAATCCAAGGGCTATTAGGGCCTGACGACCATTGGTCTAATAATAAACCTGCATCTAATCGAGGACCCCAGTTTATTGGCTGTGCATCATTAATACCGCCGCCATTTCCATCTACATAATTATAGGCAAATTGCTTGGCATATTCGTTATATGTCAAAGATGTGCCATTATCTTGGTTGTATTTGTTATAAATGTATTCGCTGCCGTTATATCCACCACCATATTCATTTTGTAAGTTTGGAAAATAGGCAGGTTTATCAAAAACAACAGAGGAGGTAAAACTCACTCCTAAGTTCTTTCCCTTCTTGCTTCCTTTTTTAGTGGTAATGATAATCACTCCGTTTGAAGCTCTAGCGCCATATAATGCGGAAGCATTAGCACCTTTTAGTACTGATATTGATGCTATATTATTGGGGTCTATATCGGAAGCTGTGTTGCCCCAATCTATACCGCCGCCGCCGCTAATGTTTGGTGAAGAATTGTCTATAGGGGTGCCATCGATTACAAAAAGTGGTTGGTTGTCACCGAAGGAGGCGTTACCTCTAATTAAAATTCGGGAGGAAGAACCTACAGTGCTTCCGCCACTGGTTACTTGAACGCCTGCAATTTTTCCAGATAGTGAATTTACAATGTTGGGTTCAGGGGTAACCGTGACTTGTTCACCTTTAATTTCTTGTACAGAATAGCCTAGCGTTTGTTTTTCTCTGCTAATGCCCAAGGCGGTTACCACAACTTCATCAAGTGATTCTGCGTCGGGCTGCATAGTGATGTTTATTGTTGTGTTGCTGGTTACTTTAACTTCTTGCTCTTTGTAACCGATATAACTGAAAATTAATACAGCTCCCTTGTTTATTGAAAGACTATACTTTCCGTCAAAATCAGTGGTGGTTCCTGAGGTTGTACCTTTGTTAAGTACGGTTACTCCTGGTAGAGGTGCGCTTGTTTCGTCAATGACCATTCCTGAAACGGTGATGTCTTGAGCATTTAATGTACTCGGTAATATTAGTACCGCTCCCACTATAAATAGCCACGAAATTGAAAATAACTTGGAGTGCTTTTTCATATGTTATTAATATTGGTTTAATATGTGATAAATTTATTATAAATATTAATTCAAATACGATATTAATTTAGCGATATGCAATACTATTTTAGCGTCTATCGTTAAATTTTAGATTTAATGTGGTTTATTTTTAATTAATTGATTTTAATGTAATTATGTTTATATATATAGGGTATTTTATTATTTAAGGTCTATATTTTAAGTGATTTTTGATTGGTTGATATACTTTTAATATATTATTTAAAAAGTTTTATTAAAAATAATCATTGTTAGTTGTGGTTCTTTGTAAGCTATCTTCTGTATTTGGGGTAACGGTGTAAGTAGCAATAGGAGGTCTTGCGTTAGGGAGAATCTGGTTGTTTGGTTCGGGGATGCGTGTGTGAATTTATTATGTTTGCGGGCTTTTATTGTGGGTTAAGCTTATTTTGTTGTTCTGCAGAGACTTTAGGTCGATTCAAAAAATAGCGTGTTACTTTTTTTGAATTTTAATAATTGTTGTCAAGGACTTGGAATCATCTTAATTCATAACGCTTCTATGTAGTATTTTGAAGTGTTACTATCTTATTTGGTCGTAAATTAAAAACCCTGCGCTATATGAAAAATTAAATTATAAAATGACGGGAGTGTCAAGATGACTACGTTGTAAGAATCAGAAGCAATTACTTTTTTTTTTTGATAGTAATTGAGTGATGGATGTTTGTTGAGTCGTGGGAAAATTTGGGTCTTGCTTGCTTTTGATTACTGCTTTTGAGTTGAAATGTATAGCGGGTATTTTAGCAATTCTTGAACCCTCTTGTTATTGATTTCGCTTTGTTTTTGTTGAGCTTTTCTTCTATTGTCTTTGCTGTTCTGGTGATGGCTAAGCCGCCTAGTCCAGTACATCGTAATGTATGGGGTATGGCGTCTCCTACTTTTTTCATGGTTTCTATAACTTCGTCCAAAGGTATTACTTGGTCGTAATTTGATAATGCCATATTTGCTGAGGATATTGCTGTTGAAGCTGCCATTACGTTTCTATTTAAACAAGGTGCTTCAACTCTGTCTGCAACGGTGTCGCATATTAATCCTAATGAGCTCTGTAGTGCCATTGATGCTGCTGCTAATGATTGTTCAAGGGTGCCATTTTTTAGTATTACCACTCCAGAAGCAGCCATGCCAGAAGCTGAGCCACATTCCCCCATGCAGCCGCCAACTTCTGCTGAAAAAGTGGCGTGGGCGGTAATAAATACGCCTATTAGGCCAGCGCCTAACATGGCTTTGACCATGCTTTCTCTGTTAAGGTCAAGTGTTGTTGCTGTGCCTATAATGGTGCCTGGTATGGCTCCGCAAGACCCTGCTGTAGGTGCGGCTACAATAACACCCATAGAGCTTTTTACTTCCATCATGGCAGAGGTGTACATGATTACATTGTTTAAGACATCGCCAGCAACCAATTTATTGTCCTCCATGTTTTTTTTGAATGATAGGGATTGGCTGCCTAAAATTCTATCGTCATAATGAGTTCCTTTTAAGCCTTGGTTGATAGAGGTTTGCATAGTGTCTACTATTGCTCCCATTTTGTCTTTAACTTCTTCTGTAGAGATATTGCCTCTAATGCTTTCGTATGCTACGGCTAGCTCCCATAGATTGAGTTTTTTGTCTTTGTTGTATTCTAGCATTTCAGCCACTGTTATGAAAGGCACGCTTAAGTTTTTTCTTGACTTTATAGGGAGTACGGGGTTGATTTTTACGGTTTCGATGATGTCTTTATGTTCGGCTAGTTTTTTAAGTAAATTTTGTTGTTCATCGAGGTTGGAGTTTATAAGGATGTAGGGTGAAGATGTATTGGGTAATTTGGTTTCCCCTAGATTAAGGTTTTTGATGTAATCAAAAGTTTTAGAAACAGTATTTGAATAGGCGAGGGTTACATGAAAATCACCCATTATGGTGACGGGAAAACCATCAATTTCAATTATTTCAATCATTCCGCCGCCAGTTGAAAGACCAATGACTTGGTGACTTTTGTTGTTGTTCTTTAATGTTATTTTGTATGTATTGGGGTGTGTTGCGCCGATAGGATGGATGGTTATGGTTACTTTGATGCCAGCATTTTTCATGTGTAGCTCATAGTCTTTAAGGCGTTCATCATCTGCGTTCCATCCCAAAAGGCCACCAAAAAGCCCCATGTCTGACCCTTGTCCTGAGTGTGTAGTGGCGAGAGAGCCGTTGGGGTCAAACTCTATATATACTTCGTTTATATCGTTATGCATCAAATCTCTACATATTCTGCCTATTCGAAGAGCTGCTGCGCAGTGGGAGCTGGAAGGGCCTCGCATTACAGGGCCGATTACATCATTGAAAATACTTGGATATGATTTCATGCTAGTTGTTTTTTGGTTAGGTTATTTTTAAAGCAATTAATGAGTGTGAATTGATGTCGGTTTAACGTAAAAGTCTGAAGCATAAATAGCCTTTGTTTTTTTGAATAAGACACTTTTCTGTTTCTCTATGTCGAATTTAATACTTTTTTTTGTAAGTTAGGGTTTTTAATTTCATATTAATAAGTATTATGGAAAATCCAATAGCACTTAAAGTGCCTTTGTATAAAAATAAAACAATACATATTGAAGAGTGTAAAGACACTGAATTTTATGATAAGGTTCATTTTCATGAGGAGTTTCAGCTAACTCATATTATAAATGGGACAGGGAGGCTTATTGTTGGGCAAGATTCATATTCCTTTACATCTGGTGACACTTATTTATTTGGTAGGAATTTGCCTCACGCGTTTAAAAAAGATACTAAATGCCCGTCTTTAGGTTCAAAAATAAAGACACATAGTTTTAGTGTTTTTTTTAACGGCGACAGATTGGTTGCTTTTTTAAATCAGCTAGCTGAAACTTCTTCTATTCAAGAGTTGCTTAGTGCTTCTTATGTTGGTTTAAACTTGAATAAAAAGCAGTGTTCTGGTATACTAGTTAAGTTGAAGCGACTTCAGCGTTTAAATGATTTTGAGAAAATCATGGAATTGCTTTATATATTTGAAGACATCTCTAAATGCACAACACATATTGCATTAACAACTCCAGAAATTGCGAGTTTGAACTTTGATGAATATGGTGTTGGTAAGATGAAAGCTATTTTTAATTTTATTGAGTTGAATTATTCGAAGAAGATTTCTTTAACATATATAGCCAGTCATTTTGGAATGAATCCATCTTCGTTTTGTCGGTTTTTTAAATCGAGAACTTTGATGACATTTTCTCAGTTTCTTATAGAAATAAGAGTAGCGAAAGCCTGTGAGTTAATAAGAAAGGGGGCTCATAATGCTACTGAAACTTGTTTTGAATCAGGCTTTACGAATCTATCTAATTTTCATCGACAATTTAAAAATGTTATGGGAATGACGCCTACCCAGTATAAAGAAAGTGTCTCGACCTTTTTTGCATAGTAAAGTGATTGAAAGAATATTAATCTTGCGCGAATATGAAAATGCTTAACTCTGGGAGTTCTTGCTCCAAAAATGATGTTTATGATTCACGGTTGTTGTATAAAGATGTTTCTAATAGTTGCAGGGAGCGTCAAATATTGCAGGTAAGTTTAATATTGGAGGGAAAGGGGTCGCTGTTTCTTTTTGATAAGGTTGTTCCTTTCGGTAAAGGTGATTTGTTTTTATTTGGTAATACTCTTTGTGATCCTTTAAAGGAATCAAAAATGAATGAAGAAAAAAAGATATTTGATGGTGTGACGGCAATTTCTTTATACTTTAATCAGGAAAGGGTTGAAAATGCAGTGAAAAATGTTCCAGAAGCGTATAGAATAGTTAAACTGATGGAATATGTAGCTTATGGTATTAAAATTTCAAATGCTAATAGAAGAAACCTTGTTCGGTCAATTGAAAAAATTAATTCGACCAGTGGTTTGAATAAATTTTTATTGTTTTTGAAATTTATCGATGATGTATCGAAGAGCAAAGGAGTCACTGTGCTATCATCAAAAGCAGCATTAAAAGGGTTGAGTGATAAAAGTGAGCCAAAGCTTCACAGTATATTCAATTTTATCAAAAGGAAATACAAAGAAACAATTACATTAGAACAGATTGCCGCAGTGGCGCATATGTCGCCAACAGGGTTTTGTAGATTTTTTAAAACAATGACACAAAAGACTTTTTCTCAATATTTGACTGAGGTCAGAATAGAGAATGCTTGTGCATTATTAAGTCATAGCAATTATTCTATTGCTTACTGTTGCTATAGTAGCGGGTATAATAACCTTTCAAATTTTCACCGGCATTTTAAAAAAAATACAGGAATGTCTCCATCTCAATATCGCGCTAGTGTTTTATGAATATTCCTTTAGGAAGACCATTTTTTTTGATTTTGTAATGTATAAAGTGGGTTTGGTAAAAATAGAAAAGGTTTCGAGTTGTAGTTAGTGTAAATTAAAATATAGTATTACCATTGGCTAAAATTTGTATTGAATAGCTAACTTTAACTTGTTAATATTGGTGTGATTTTTTAGTGACGTGAATAGTGCGTTTTTGTATTTATTAGAATTATTTAACTACCAAAAAAGAGTAAAATGAAAAAAGAAATTTTGTTTAAACTGTTAGCGGTTTTGTTTTTTGCCAACTTAGTAGTAGCGCAAGAGCAAAACCAGTTAAAATTAGCTGACATCTATAAAAACAACGTATATGCACAGCAAGGTTACGGTCCTATTAGGTGGATGAAAGACAATAAGGGCTATTCAACATTAGAACCTAATACGAAGCTAGGAGGAAGAGATATTGTTCGCTATGATGCAAAGTCAGGAAAGAGGACGGTCATTGTCTCCGCGGCAGATTTAATACCAAAAGAAAAAAATAAACCATTGGTGATAAGTAATTATCAATGGTCAGCAGATAATAGTAAACTATTGATTTTTACCAATACAAGAAAGGTTTGGCGATATCATACCCGAGGTGATTATTGGGTGCTAGATATTGCGAAAAAGCAATTAACACAATTAGGGAAAACATTGCCCGCTACCACTTTAATGTTTGCTAAATTTTCACCTGATGCTTCAAAGGTTGGGTATGTTAGCAATCTTAATATTTATGTAGAAGATATAAACAGTAATACTATAAATCAATTAACAACCGATGGGGGCGGTGCTATAATAAATGGTACTTTCGACTGGGTGTATGAAGAGGAATTGAGTTGTCGTGATGGTTTTCGTTGGAGTCCTGATGGTGAGCATATTGCTTATTGGCAATCAAATACAAAAGGAGTTGGTACATTTTATATGATAAACAATATTGATTCTATCTATTCCAAACCTTTGCCTATGCCTTATCCTAAGGTAGGTACGCAGCTTTCGGCAGTAAAAGTAGGAGTTATTTCAGCTAAAGGAGGAGAAACCAAATGGTTTGACGTGCCTGGAGACCCTAGAAACCATTATTTGGCGCGTATGGAATTTATTCCAAATTCTAATGAGGTTATGATTCAGCAACTTAATCGTCCGCAAAATACGAACAAAGTGTTTATCGGTGATATAACATCATTGAAACTTACCAATATTTTGACAGAGAAGGATGAAGCGTTTTTAGATGTTCATGATGATATTCGCTGGTTAGATAATGAAAAGTATTTTACGTGGTCTAGTGAGCGCAGCGGTTGGTTGCATTTATATCGTGTTTCACGAGACGGGCAAGATATTCAACCGATTACCAAAGGAAATTTTGATGTGATACGCATTAATTGTATCGATGTAAAAGGAGGTTATGTGTATTACATTGCTTCGCCTCATAATTTCACCCAACGCTATTTGTACCGAAGCCGTATTGATGGTAAGGGAGCAGCCGAGCGTGTTACGCCTGTTTCTAATGCTGGGCAAAATGCGTATCAAATTTCTGCAGATGCAAAATGGGGAATTCAAATTTTTCAGAACGCTACCACACCGCCTATATATTCACTTGTAAGCCTTCCTAAGCATAAGCAAGTACGGGTTTTAGAAACGAATGCAGCCTTGAAATCTAAGTTTGATGCGTTACAATTGCGCCCTAAGGAATTTTTAAAAGTTGATATTGGTGATGCTGTTTTAGATGCTTATATGATTAAACCAAAAGATTTTAATCCTTCAAAAAAATATCCTCTTTTGTTTTATGTGTATGGCGAGCCAGCGGGAGCTACTGTACAAGATAATTGGGGAGGTGGCGATTTGTTTCATCAATATATGGCGCAGCAGGGGTACATTGTAATGAGTGTTGACAATAGGGGAACAAAAACGCCAAGAGGTAAAAAGTGGCGCAATGCGATTTATGGTCAAATTGGAATTTTAGCATCTGAAGACCAAAGTAAAGCAGCGAAGAAAATAGTGAGTATGTATGATTTTATTGATGCTGAACGTATTGGTATATGGGGATGGAGTGGCGGAGGCCAAATGACCCTTAATTGTATGTTTCGGTATCCTGATATTTATGCATCAGGTTTGGCAGTTTCTTTTGTGTCTGACCAAAGGCTGTATGATGCTACCTATCAAGAAAGGTATATGGGCTTGTTGAAAGATAATGCTAAAGGATATCATGATGGTTCACCCATTAATTTCGCTCAAAATTTACAAGGTAATCTCATGATTATTCATGGTACCGCAGATGACAATGTGCACTATCAAAGTTTTGAAATGCTCATTGACAGGTTAATAGCTCATAACAAAATTTTTAATATGATGTCTTATCCCATGCGTTCACATTCTATTCATGAAAGGAAAAATACTTCGTATCACCTGAGAGAGACTATGGAGAATTATTGGAAAAATAACTTGCCCGCTGGTGGTAAATAAGTCGGTTCAAACCATGTTGTAGGGCTATTTCAACATGCTACATAGTAGCCTGAAGGCATGATGGAAAAACAAACTTAGCCATGTAATTTGAGACGATTTAAGGGTAGGATAGATATAAAAATAGATAAACCAGGATTAACTTTTATCAGTGTATGTTTTCAAAAAAAGAGTATTTAGAAAGAAGAGAAAAACTAAAGCAGTGGGTAGGCAGTGGTTTAATTCTTTTGTTAGGAAATGATGAGGTGGGAATGAATTTTAAGGATAATACATATCCTTTTCGACAAGATAGTTCTTTTCTTTACTTTTTTGGATTACCATCACCCGGATTGAACGCAATTATTAATATAGACCAAAATGAGACCATTATTTTTGGAGACAACCCATCAATTGATGATGTTGTTTTTTTGGGAGCCGGTTTGTCTTTAGAAAAAAAGGCTGCTGAGGTAGGAGTGAACTATATAAAACCACAAGTATCGTTTGTAGATTATGTAAATGAGGCCATTAAAAAGAACACACAAATACATTACTTACCCCCTTACAGGGCTGAACATCTTTTAAAACTGTCATTGGCGCTCGGTCTTCCTGCTTCTGACGCGCATAAGGGAGTGTCTGTGAAATTAATAAAAGGTATTGTAAAACTACGTTCTATAAAATCTGCGGCTGAAGTGCAGGAAATAGAAGCGGCTGTAAATACAACCGTAGCAATGCAATATAAGGCAATGGAAGCGGCAAGACCCGGTATGTACGAAGCTGATTTGTATGGCGCAGTACAACAAATAGCTCTTGCTAAGGGGCATAATACCTCTTTCCCGCCTATTATGACAATTAATGGTCAAATTTTACATAATCATTACCGTAGAAATATGTTGAAGGAGGGAGATATGGTTTTGTGTGACTGTGGTGCTGAAGGATACACCCACTATGCAGGAGATTTAACACGGACTTTTCCTGTAGCTAAAAAATTTACCGCCAAACAGAAAGCAATTTATGATGTGGTATATAACGCATACCAAGCGGCAGTAGCTATGTTAGTGCCTGGGCGCCAATTTATGGAAGTGCATCTTACAGCTTGTAGAAAAATTGTAGAAGGCTTAATTGAATTAGGGTTGATGAAAGGCGATGTGGAAGCAGCGGTTGCAGAAGGTGCACACACCTTGTTTTTTCAGTGTGGCTTGGGGCATTTGCTGGGGCTTGATGTTCATGATATGGAGAACTTGGGTGAGCAATACGTTGGGTATACAGATGGCTTAAAACAACGAACAGATTTTGGTTTTAAATCACTTCGTTTGGGGCGTGAACTTGAGGAAGGAATGGTTTTAACCGTTGAGCCGGGCATCTATTTTATCCCTGAACTTATTGCGTTGAGAAAAGGAGAAGGTAAATTTAAGGCGTTTGTGAACTATGATGTTTTAAATGATTATGTAGATTTTGGTGGTATTCGTATTGAAGATGTTTTTCTCATTACCGCTAATGGATATAGATTGTTAGGTAATAAATTACCTACTACTTCTGATGAGATAGAGGCTTTTAGGGCAACAGGGGTGCGTGTATAAATTCCGAATGAAATAACAAAAACTATTGTACATTGAACCTTGAAAAAAACTAAATTATGACTGTAAAGATTCAGATAAACAAAGTAGCGGTAGTAATAGGGCTTTTGTTTATGTCATTTTCGGTAAGGTCTCAAGAAGTAGGCTTGCAATTGTATAGTTTGCGAAATGAATTTAAAAATGATGTTCCCGGTACTTTTGCGAAAATAGCGCAATGGGGAATTTCTAAGTTAGAAGATGGAAATGATGGTACACAAGGGTATTCTATGGAAGCATATAAGGCCTTGTTAGCCAAATATAACCTTCAAATTGTTAGTGCTAGTGCTACATTTGAAGAGCTTCAAAACAACCCAGAAAAGGCTTTGGAGCGTACTTTAGGCTACGGAGCAAAATACCTGGTCTGTTTCTGGATTCCTCATAAGGGTGCTGATTTTACGTTTGCAGATGCCAAAAAAGCACTCAGCGTATTTAATACTGCTGGTAAGCTGTTTAAGAAAGCTGGCGTAACCTTGGTCTATCATCCACATGGTTATGAGTTTGGCAAGAGAAAACGTGCAACGCTTTTAGATTATATGATTAAAAAGGCAATGCATTTTGATTTTGAAATGGATGTGTATTGGTTTGCAGCTGCTGGTGAAGACCCTGTTTTGTGGTTACGTCGTTATCCCAAAAAATTCAAGCTGATGCATTTAAAAGATTGCGAAAAAGGTGTAGGTGTTAATTATACGGGAAAATCTGATGTTGAAACGAATGTGGTTTTAGGAACAGGGCAAATAGATATTGCGGCAATTGTTGTTGAGGCAAAAAAACTGGGTATCGAATATATGTTTATAGAAGATGAGTCATCAAAATCTCTGAAACAGCTACCGCAAAGTTTTGCGTATCTAACTCAAATTATGCGATAAAAAAAGACTTCAGGAAGAAGTGCTTTTTGTTAAATCGATATATAGTTTCTGGTCGGTAACATCCAAATAAATTTGTTTCCAAAAAATTGGTGAGTTCCCGACCAGACACTACAAAGCATATAGTAGCTATTGAAAAATAAAACGGGTGATTTGGGTCTTTCATTTTTTAAAAGAATCCAACAGACCAAAGAATAATAGAAGCAGCTACGGCAAGTAAAATACCTGTTAAAACTACCACCATAATACTAAGAAAACCATTTAGGACTCTTATTCCAGAAGTAATTTGATGTTCCATAATATATGTTTTTTTCTAATATACGAAAATACAGGAACTAAAAGAAATTTTTACAAGGTTTATTTTTGTGTAACTAGTTCAAAATTAAGTAATTCTGACTATTTTATGTAGGTTTTGATAGCGTTTGGATTCCGAATATTTTTATTTTCCACTCAGTTTTTTACTTAATTCTTCTAGCGATATACCTTTGGTTTCGGGCATCATGAATCTAACAAATAACAGTTGAAGCACCATCATAGCGGCAAAAAAGGCGAAAACGGCTCCTGGTCCAATCCAAGAAAACAGAAAGGGTATTGAAGACGGAATTAACCAAGCCAATACCCAGTGAACAGAACTGCCAAATGCCTGCCCTGAACCTCTTAGGTGATTAGGGAATACCTCGGATATAAACACCCATATAACGGCTCCTTGTCCAATAGCATGAGAGGCTATGAATACGAATAAAAAGATGGGCACAGCAATGCCTTCCCAGTTGAAAATAAATGCAGCGGCGACGAGACTCAAAGAAATGATATACCCAAAAGAGCCATAATACATGAGTTGTTTTCTGCCTAAACGGTCAATAAGATAAATACCTAATAGGGTAAATATTAAATTGGTAATGCCTATTCCTATACTGCTTAAAAGTGCTGTGCTTTCTCCCAGACCAGCAGCTTCAAAAATTCTTGGTGCGTAGTACAAGAAGGCGTTTATGCCAGAAAATTGGTTGAAGAAGGCGATAAGAAAAGCGAGCGTTAACGGAAATCGGTATTTTTTAATGAAAATATTTTCAGATGCTTTAGTGCTACTTTCATCTGCATTTAAATCTGCTTGTAGGGCTTCGATAGAAATTTCGGGACTAATGCTAGCCAAAACAATTTTAGCCTCGTCAATTCTGTTTTTGGTAAGTAGCCATCGGGGACTTTTGGGTATGCTTAAAACAAATAAAGTATAGATGATGGCGGGGAAAGCTTCTACGCCTACCATCCAACGCCAGTCATTTTCGCCAATACCGTTTAGGGCATAGTTTGATATAAATGCTACTAAAATGCCAAAAACTAACATGAATTGATAATAGCCAACCAAGCGTCCTCTGTTTTTTGCCGGTGCTATTTCAGAAATATAGGCGGGCGCAGCCACTGTTGATGCGCCAATGCCCAAACCACCAATGAATCTAAAAATGCCAAAAGTAACGGGGTCTGCTGCTAGCGCAGAGCCAATGGCTGATATGGAATAAAGCACACCAATATATATGAGGGTGTTTTTTCGCCCTATTTTGTTGGTGGGGATACCTCCTAGCATTGCCCCAATTACGGTGCCAAAAAGAGCCATGCCAATTACTACGGTACCGTGAAAAGCATCCGAAGAGTCCCATAAAAGTTGTAGTTTTTTCTCTGCCCCCGAAATAACAACGGTGTCAAAACCGAATAAAAATCCGGCAAGGGCGACTATTAAAGATATGTTTAATATTTTAGAATTCATGTCGTGCGGTTTGTTGGTTTAGGTAAAACTAACAAAAAAAAAGCATTCCATCTGACTACTATTCAAGAAACAAGAACCAAGACCGCTGCCCTCCATGAACAAAGAACAGAGACATACAAGTTTCTTTAGTCCTTTTTCTTGGTTCCTGTTTCCTCCAGAAAATCAATACCTATGAGAAACAAGCCAATTATTACTATTTCTAACAATGAAATTAATAGCTAAAAATGGTCAAACTATAATCAGGGACACATGACTCTTGTTTCTCTTTTGCTCTCTTTTCTCAGCTTTAACTACAACAACCTGCGGATATGGTCTATAATTTGTCTGCTTGCCCCTTTGTTTTTGGTGATGTATTGTACGTTTGTTTCTCCTGCTTTTTTGATGAGTTCAGGGTTTTGTACTAATTTTTTTAACAGCTCATTAAAGTCCCAACTATCATTTACGGTTAAAATTCCACGCTCTTTTACCAAGTCTTCGGCTTCTTTGTAGCCTTTGTAGTTAGGTCCTATGATAACGGGAATGCCAAATACGGCAGGCTCAAGGGTATTGTGCAATCCTTTGTTTGAAAATCCACCGCCAACATAAGCGATGTCTGCATAGCTATATATTTTGGTGAGCATTCCTATGGTATCAATAATTAGTACATCATACTGGCTGATAATGTTTTCATCCATTTTGGAGTAAATAGCGGTCTTTTTTGAGATTGCACCTACGAGTCCTAGTACCTTTTCAGTCTTAATAGTGTGTGGAGCTAAAACAAACTTCATGTTTTTTGGGCTATCATTGATGTAATCTATTAAAACAGTTTCACCTTCGGGCCAGGTGCTTCCGGCAACAAAACACAATTTGTCTTGTTTGAATTTTTCCATAAAAGACAACGTATTATCTCTTTCCAAAATTTCAGAAACCCTGTCTAATCGCGTATCACCGCTAATGGTTGTGTTTGTAATTTTAATGGTTTTTAAAAGTTGGGCCGAGTACTCATCTTGAACAAAAATATGAGTAAAGGTTTTTAGAGCCTTTCGCATAAAACCGCCGTAGCTTTTAAAATAGATATGGTCTTTTTTAAAAATCGAAGAAACAAGTAGTGCGGGGATACCATTTTCTTTTAGTGCGTTCAAATAGTTGGGCCATATTTCGTACTTCACAAAAATCGCCAATTTTGGCTGCGCAAGTGCTATGAAGCGTAGGGCATTCTTTTTAGTATCTAAAGGAAGGTAGGTAACCACATCAGCAGCCGACGTATTTTTTTTTACCTCATAGCCAGAGGGTGAAAAGAAGGTGACCAAAATTTTATACGATGGAAACTCATTGCGTAATCGCTCAATAATAGGAAGGCCTTGTTCGTATTCTCCTAAAGAAGATGCGTGCAACCAAACGACTGAATCTGTTTTGTTGATTGCCGAGGCTAGTTGAGAAAAAGTATCCTTTCTTCCGTTAACAAAAAGCTTAATTTTTGAACTGAAGCGTGCAGCTAATTGTAAGGGTAGCCAAGCTAAATTGGCAATTAGATTGTATATAAAATCCAAATCAAAATTATTTGCTGCGAAAATACACTTCTTTCAAATAAAATCATTGCGGTTGGTTTCGTATTTTTGTCTTTAATTTGACATCTTATTAGACTTTAACATAACGCCTTTCCTATGAAGAAAATTCAAATGGTAGACCTTAACGGGCAGTACCAAGCTATTAAAGAACAAGTGAATAGTTCTATTTCAACTATTTTAGAAACTTCTGCTTTTATTAATGGAGCAGATGTAAAAGAATTTCAAAAGGAATTGGAAGCATACTTAGGTGTGAAGCATGTTATCCCTTGTGCGAATGGTACTGATGCGCTTCAAATAGCGATGATGGGATTGGGATTAAAACCGGGAGATGAGGTCATTACCGCCGATTTTACCTTCGCAGCTACTGTTGAGGTAATTGCTTTATTGCAACTTACTCCTGTATTGGTAGATGTGGAGCCAGATACATTTAATATTGATGTTGCTGCTATTGAAAGAGCTATAACCCCAAAAACTAAAGCCATTGTGCCTGTTCATTTGTTTGGTCAATGTGCTAATATGGATGCTATTTTGGCACTTGCTGAAAAGTACAATCTTTTTGTTATAGAAGACAACGCCCAGGCTATTGGAGCAAATTATACTTCAAAAAATGGAAAGAAACAAAAGGCAGGTACTATTGGACATGTAGGGTCGACGTCATTTTTTCCATCAAAAAATTTAGGATGTTACGGTGATGGTGGTGCTATTTTTACCAATGATGATGAATTGGCGCACACGCTTAGAGGTATCGTTAATCATGGTATGTATGTACGTTATCATCATGATGTAGTTGGTGTGAACTCTAGGTTAGACTCTATTCAGGCAGCAGTATTACGAGCAAAACTACCTAAATTGGATGCGTATTGTGATGCGAGAAGAAATGCCGCTCGTAAATATTCGGCTGCTTTTGCGGGTCAAGCCCATATCGTTGTTCCGGTGACGACAAATTGTACTTCCGCGATTTGTGAAAATTGCGATTGCCATGTTTTTCATCAGTATACACTAAAAATTACTAATGGAAAACGAGATGATTTGGTGCAGCATTTAAGTGATAAAGGAATTCCTTGCGGTGTGTATTACCCAATTCCGTTACACCGTCAAAAAGCCTATTTAGATGACCGTTATAACGAGGCCGATTTTCCTGTTACCAACCAACTGATAAAAGAAGTTATTTCGTTGCCAATGCATACAGAGTTAGATGATGAGCAAATTGAATATATCACATCTACGGTTATTGATTTTGTTAATGCTTAAAAAAAAACAACTATTTGCATTGTTGTCTCACTAATCAAATTATATATAATTAAATGAAAATTCTTGTCACAGGAGGTTTAGGTTTTATTGGTTCGCATACCGTTGTTGAATTACAAAATGAAGGTTTTGAAGTGGTTATTATTGATGACTGCTCAAATTCTTCTGAAAAAGTTTTAGATGGAATTACCGCCATTACAGGGAAAACTCCTGAATTTGAAAAAATAGATTTAAAAGAAAAAGATAAGGTGTCTGATTTTTTTAAAAGACACCAAGACGTACAAGGGGTTATCCATTTCGCTGCTTCAAAAGCGGTAGGCGAAAGTGTTGAAAAACCCTTACTGTATTACGAAAACAATATTGGTACCTTGGTTTATTTACTTCAAGAACTTGCGAAAAAAGATAAAGCAAGTTTCATTTTTAGTTCTTCCTGTACGGTTTATGGTCAAGCTGATGAAATGCCAATTACCGAAAATGCCCCGGTAAAGCCAGCAGAATCTCCTTATGGTAATACCAAACAAATGGGTGAAGAAATTATTGCTGATACCTGTAAAGTGACCCCAAGTTTAAATGCTATTGCTTTGCGTTATTTTAATCCAATGGGGGCGCATCCGAGTGTAGAAATTGGGGAATTGCCTATAGGAGTGCCACAAAATCTAGTGCCTTTTATAACACAAACAGGAGCAGGACTGCGTAAAGAACTTTCGGTTTTTGGTGATGATTACCCCACTGAAGATGGTACAGCGGTACGTGACTATATTTACGTAGTAGATTTGGCTAAGGCGCATGTAATTGCTTTAAAGCGTTTGTTGGCCGGGGAGAACAATGACAATTATGAGTTCTTCAATGTAGGAACAGGAAAAGGAAGCAGTGTACTCGAAGTAATAAACAGCTTTGAGAAGGTGTCGGGTAAAAAACTAAATTATAAAATAGTAGGTCGTAGAGAAGGGGATATTACTACCGCTTATGCTGATACTACTAAAGCAAATAATGTGCTGGGTTGGAAAGCAATCGCTACGCTAGATGAAGCTATGAAAACAGCATGGGATTGGGAGCAGAAGATTCGTAAAAAGTAATTTGTGCTTCTGCTATTTTAAAATGGCAGGAGTATGAATGGTAATGGGGTGTCAAAAAAGAGAGGAGCTCGGTTTACGTAGCATACACGAATGTTGATGATTTTTTCTCATATAGTTACTGTAAAAATAGTGCTGTTTGATTTTCTTAAAGTATCTTTAGTATCACTTGAGAATTTATGATCGAAGCTAAAATTGACGGGGTATGTTTCCTTTTATTGCCTTGCTAGGTGGTGCTGAAAATCGTTTACTGAAATTAAAACTAAAATTATAACCAATGCGAACTACACTATTTTTATTAGCACTCTTTTTTACTATGTTGTTACCTGCTCAAGATGTGTATTTGCATTGTGGGGCGATATTAGATACAGATACAGGTAAATTGCTTTCTGAGAAAACCATTGTGGTTTCGGAAAATAAAATAAAAAGCATTCAAAATGGCTATGTGTCGGGTTCAGATGTTGATACGGTTATAGATTTGAAATCGAAAACCGTGCTACCAGGACTTATTGATATGCATGTGCATTTAGAGTCGGAGTTTAATCCACAAGTATATATTAAACGATTCACCAATAATGAAGCAGATGTAGCTTTTGAATCAGCCGTTTATGCAAAGTCTACTTTAATGGCTGGTTTTACTACCGTGCGAGATTTGGGAGGTACGGGAGTAAATATTGCGTTGCGAAATGCTATTAATAAAGGTCATGTTCCAGGCCCTCGTATAATTACTTCAGGAAAAGCATTGGCTACAACAGGTGGGCATGCAGACCCTACTAATGGTATGAAACACGACCTTATGGGTGACCCAGGCCCCAAAGAAGGTGTTGTTAATTCGCCAGATGATGCAAAAAAGGCGGTACGTCAACGGTATAAAAATGGTGCCGATGTTATTAAAATAACGGCTACTGGTGGGGTGTTGAGTGTGGCTAAAAGTGGGCATAATCCGCAGTTTACCCTTGAAGAAATAAAGGCAATTACCAGTACGGCAAAAAATTATGGAATGTCGGTAGCAGCGCACGCACATGGCGATGAGGGTATGAAATTGGCGATACTTGGTGGCGTAAATACAATAGAGCATGGTTCTTTTATGAGTGAAGAGACCATGGCGCTAATGATTAAACATAATTGCTATTTGATACCTACGATTAGTGCCGGAAAGCAAGTAGCAGAAAAAGCAAAACAACCCGGGTTTTTCCCGCCGGTAGTGGCCAGAAAAGCGCTAGAGATTGGGCCTATTCACCAGCGTACAATGGCAAAAGCCTATAAAAAAGGCGTGCCTATGGGTTTTGGTACCGATGCAGGAGTTTTTCCACACGGAACAAATGCTATTGAATTTGGGTATCTGTTAGAGGCGGGTATACCTGTTAAAGAGTCACTAAAGGCAGCTACCGTTACCAATGCCATGCTTTTGGGAATGGAGGAAGAAATAGGTAAACTAAAAGCAGGTTTTTTTGCTGATATTATTGCCGTAGAAGGCGATCCCATAAAGGATGTAAAGGTGTTAGAAAATGTAGGGTTTGTGATGAAAAACGGTACGGTTTATAAACAGTAAGGCGATGACGCTCATTCCAGCATAAAATTCTTGCTTTTTGAGCTTGAAGGGAATAGGTACATCTTGACTTCTTCTTTTACATGTAAAAGCTATAACGCTCGATTGCAAGTTAAAAGATCAAGACGCATGCTACATCTAAATGTATTGTTAATTCGTAAATATACTATGAATCTTGATTTTTTTGATACCGAGGCATTACTTCAAAAAGCTAAAAATGATCAGCTATACGTTAAATTGGTGGCGCAATTGAAAAAAGATTTTGCCCTAGCAAATATTGATATCGATATTCTTGATGATGCCATTTCTCCACAACAGTTAAAAACTGTGGTGCACGAAAAAATTTATTATCTAATATTAGAGAAGTTTACCGATTATCTTAACCTGCTGTATATTATAGATGTTCCTGAGAAATCATTTAAAGATATTAAAGTAACCGACGTGGTCGAAGTTGCAGCGCAAGTAACGTTTTTAATTTTGAAACGAGAAATGCAAAAGGTGTGGTTTAGGGTGAAATATTCTTAATCCTTTATAGCGCTATTCAGCCTTTTTTATTAGAAAAATAAGACCGCTGCGCTGAAAGAAAATAGAACAAAGACCGCTGTGCTGTTAGAACAAAGAACAGGGATTTTTATCATTACATCTTGAGCAGAGAGAAACAAGAGCCAAGAAACAGGATTGTTGGAAATCATTACCAATGAAAAACAAGTCAATTAGTACTATTTTATACCAAATAAGATTACTAACTAAAAACGGTCAATTATAATCAGGGACATTCACCTCTCTTGATTCTTGCCTCTTGATTCCTGTTTCTTGAATTCTCTTCTCTTTGCTCTCTTTTTCCTCCTACCTCCTCGCCACCAGCTCTTCTCATTAATGAACTTATGTGGTAATAAAGAATCTCTCTTGGTTCTACTTAAAAATAAACCCGAATAAAAGGTAGCAAAGCACTTGGGTAAATGCTTTTTTTGTCGTCGTGAATTACGTCATAGCGTATGCCTACAGTTATGTTTTGATAAGCGTATCCTGCTCCAAAAAATAAAGCTGGAGACCAATAATTATCTTTCATTTGTACTGCGCCACTTCCTGTAGACTGGTTAATTCGTAATTGCTCAAATTCAGCAGATAATTGAATGCGTGGTATGGGTGTGAATAAGGATAATATACTTCCGCCGTAGGCTAAAAATTTTGACTCGTTAAATTTGGAATAATTGAGATTTAAACTGGTGCCCGCAGCAAATTGATCGTTAAATTGATAGATGGCACTAGGGGCTATAGCTCCATTAAAACCTCCATTGCTAAAACCTAGTCCTGCACTGCCGCCGAAACGTACATTTTTCCAAAATTCACTTTTTTGGGTGTCATTTTGAGCAAAACAAGATATGCAACCTAAGAGAAAGAGAACAATTAAAAGCTGTTTTTTGAAAGTTAAAGATGATATTTTACACATATTTTCACTTTTTTTGGGATAAAGTACGACAAGATACGCCTAGAAATGGTAAATGTCGTATTTTTGGGGTGAATTTATTCCACATAGAGAGAAAAAAAATTTATGGATAAATATTCCTTTTTAAACGCTGCACATACTTCTTTTTTTGCAGAATTATACGACAAGTATTTAATTAGTCCGGATAGTGTTGAGCCGAGTTGGCGTGCTTTTTTTCAGGGTTATGATTTTGGACTTGAAACTTCCTCAGATGAGGCTGAGCTATCAACTTCAAATGATAGTATGGTTATCCCGCAATCATTACAGAAAGAATTTCAGGTAGTGAAATTGATTGATGGGTACAGAAATCGAGGCCATTTATTTACCAAAACCAACCCCGTAAGAGAAAGAAGACAGTACGAACCTTCTTTAGCTATCGAAAATTTTGGGTTAACCAAAGCAGATTTGGATACCGTTTTTACGGCGGGTGAAATACTTGGTATAGGGCCGAGTAGTTTGCGAAATATTATTCAGCATTTGACTAAAATTTACTGTGAGTCTATTGGTGTTGAGTATATGTATATTCGAAAACCGCAACGTATTGAGTGGATTCAGAACTGGTTGAATGTTAATGATAATAGTCCTAATTATGACGTCAATCAAAAAAAGCATATTTTAAAAAAACTGAATCAAGCGGTTTCTTTTGAAGGCTTTTTGCATACCAAATATGTGGGTCAGAAAAGATTTTCATTGGAAGGTAATGAGTCTTTAATACCCGGTATTGACGCTATTGTTGAGCGCGCTGCAGAAATGGGTGTCGAACAATTTGTTATGGGAATGGCACACCGAGGGCGCTTAAATGTGTTGACGAACATTTTTGGCAAATCAGCAAAGGATATTTTTAGCGAATTTGACGGTAAAGATTACGAGCAAGAAATTTTTGATGGTGATGTAAAGTATCACCTAGGATGGACTTCAGATAGAAAATCGTCTAGTGGTCGAAAAATAAAAATGAATATTGCGCCCAACCCATCGCATTTAGAAACGGTTGGCGCTGTAGTTGAAGGTATAGCAAGAGCAAAACAAGATGCACATTATGAAGATGATTTTTCAAAAGTGCTTCCTATAGTTGTTCATGGTGATGCTGCAATTGCAGGTCAAGGTTTGGTGTATGAGGTAGTGCAAATGGCTAATTTAGATGGCTACAAAACCAATGGAACCATTCATATTGTGGTTAATAATCAAATTGGCTTTACAACCAATTATTTAGATGCGCGTTCATCTACCTATTGTACTGATGTGGGCAAGGTAACTTTAAGCCCAGTATTGCATGTTAATGCTGATGATGCTGAAGCAGTTGTTCATGCGTCACTTTTTGCCTTAGAGTATAGAATGCGTTTTAATAGAGATGTTTTCTTAGATTTATTAGGATATAGAAAATATGGGCATAACGAAGGTGATGAGCCTCGTTTTACGCAACCTAAATTATATAAAGCAATTGCTAAGCACCAGAATCCAAGAGATATCTATGCTGAAAAATTGATTGCTGAAGGTGTTATTGATGATACCTATGTTAAGAAGCTTGAAGATGAGTATAAAGCTTCTTTGGAAGAAGAATTAGAAGATTCGCGTAAAGAAGATAAGACGATCATTACACCATTTATGGCTGATGAGTGGAAAGGTTTTGAAAATGTTCGCGAATGGGAGATGATGGAGCCGGTTGATACTACTGTTGACAAAGATAAGTTAACAGCTATAGCAAAAGTGATTACCGAATTGCCTGAAGGTAAAAAGTTCTTGCGCAAAGTAGAAAAGCTTATAAATGATCGTAAGAAAATGTTTTTCGAAAAGGACAAGCTTGACTGGGCGATGGGTGAACTTTTGGCTTATGGAACCTTGCTAGAAGAAGGTTTTGGTGTAAGAATATCGGGTCAAGATGTTGAAAGAGGCACTTTTTCACACCGTCATGCAGTATTAAAAGTTGAGGCAAGTGAAGAAGAGGTATTGCTTTTGAATCATCTTTCTGAAGAGCAAGGGAGATTTCAAATATACAATTCATTGTTATCAGAATATGGTGTTGTTGGTTTTGACTATGGGTATGCAATGGCAAATCCAAATACACTAACCATTTGGGAGGCTCAATTTGGTGATTTTAGTAATGGAGCACAGATAATGATAGACCAGTATATTTCAGCTGCCGAAGATAAATGGAAGTTGCAAAACGGATTGGTGATGCTATTGCCACATGGTTATGAGGGTCAAGGTGCAGAACATTCATCAGCGCGAATGGAGCGTTATTTGCAATTGTGTGCTAGAGATAATATGTATATTGCTGACTGTTCAACACCAGCAAATATGTACCATTTGCTTAGGCGACAAATGAAAGTGAATTTCAGAAAACCCTTGATTGTTTTTACACCCAAGAGTTTGCTTCGTCATCCTAGAGCTGTTTCTACAATTGATGAATTGGCTAACGGTAGTTTCCAAGAGGTAATTGATGATGCTACTGCAGAAATAAATAAGGTAAAAACCTTAGTTTTTTGTACAGGAAAATTCTATTATGACCTTCTTGTTGAGAAAGAAGATAAAAATAGAGACGATGTAGCTTTGGTTAGAGTTGAGCAATTGTTTCCTTTACCAGGAGACAAAATGAGAGGTATAATTGCCAAATATAAAAATGCTGATGATATTGTTTGGGCGCAAGAAGAGCCCAGAAATATGGGAGCATGGAGTCATATGTTGATGCATTTTGATGAGGCAAGTAGTTTTAGAGTTGCTTCAAGGCGCTTTTATGCATCACCAGCAGCAGGTAGTGCGGTGCGGTCTAAAAATCGCCATCGACAAATTATCGACTATGTTTTTGATAAAACTAAAGACAATAGTTCGCGACCAATAAGAAAAAAATAATACAGCTAATTTTAGAATAATATGATTTTAGAAATGAAAGTTCCTTCTCCGGGGGAATCGATAACCGAAGTAGAGATAGCCGAATGGTTGGTGGAAGATGGTGATTATGTAGAGAAAGACCAAGCCATAGCTGAAGTTGATTCTGACAAGGCAACGCTAGAATTGCCTGCTGAACAAAGCGGTATAATTACCCTTAAAGCGGAAGTTGGGGATGCTGTTGAGGTAGGTGCCGTTGTTTGTCATATTGATACATCGGCAGCGAAACCTGAGGGTAGTGCATCAGCCAAAACGGAAGTAGCAAAAGAAGCTCCAAAAGCTGAGGTGAAAAAAGAGGAAGCGCCAGTGGCAAAAGAAAGTTATGCTACAGGTACTGCTTCACCAGCAGCAAAAAAGATATTGGATGAAAAAGGTATCGCTGCAAGTGCGGTTGCTGGCACAGGAAGAGATGGTCGTATAACAAAAGAAGATGCGGTAAATGCTGTTCCATCAATGGGATCGCCAACAGGGGGTAGCAGAGCAGAGTCTCGCTCTAAGTTGTCAATGCTTAGAAGAAAGGTTGCAGAGCGTTTGGTTTCTGTAAAGAATGAAACGGCTATGTTGACAACTTTTAACGAGGTTGATATGTCGCCTATTTTTGAATTGCGTAAGCAATACAAAGAAACCTTTAAAGAGAAGCATGGGGTAGGACTTGGTTTTATGTCATTTTTCACACTAGCTGTTGTTCGTGCTTTAAAAATGTATCCGTCAGTAAACTCAATGATTGATGGTAAAGAAATGCTGTCTTTTGATTTTTGTGATATTAGTATTGCGGTATCAGGACCTAAGGGACTGATGGTGCCTGTAATTCGTAATGCTGAAAATTTGAGCTTTAGAGGCGTAGAGTCTGAGGTTAAGCGTTTGGCTATTCGTGCTCGTGAAGGGCAAATTACAGTTGACGAAATGACTGGAGGAACCTTTACCATTACCAATGGTGGGGTTTTTGGTTCTATGTTATCAACACCAATTATTAACCCACCTCAAAGTGCTATCTTAGGAATGCATAATATTGTAGAAAGGCCTATAGCTAAAGATGGTGCAGTGGTTATTGCACCTATTATGTATGTTGCTTTGTCTTATGACCATAGAATTATTGATGGTAAAGAGTCCGTTGGTTTCTTGGTGGCGGTTAAAGAGGCATTGGAAAATCCGCAAGAATTATTAATGAATAACGATGTAACTAAAGCGCTAGAGTTGTAGTTTAGTGCATTAGATTTAAGCAAATAAAAAAAGCGTGAAAGGTAACTTTCACGCTTTTTTGTATTCGTAATTTTTAATTACAAGTTGTGTTGTATGCTGTTGTTTAATTACACCCTAAATCTTCTCTTGCTGCTGGGTCAGCAACAGGAAAACATTGCCCTGTTGGTAATGATTCAGGAACATATCGCTCAAGATTGTCGTCATACAAACCGTTTTCAATAAAGCTTGTTAGTTGATTAATCTCTTCGGCGGTTAATCCTAATGGTTTAAATTCATCTGATAGGTTGCTTTCAGGTACTTCTGTATTTTCAGCAACAGCTGCATTTTTGTATTCGATAACTTCTTTTACACTGTTGAAGCTTCCTCCATGTCCAAAGAAATTTAGGTCTCTTAGGTTGTATAATGTCGGTGTTTTAAATGTGTAGTCGTCTTCTGGGTTCAAAGTAAATCCACCTCTTCCTTTTTTTGTGGCTTCGTCAACGGTTCCGTGAACACCACTGCCACTTAAATCATTCATTCCTAAAGCATGAAAATCCATACCACTTAAGGCAGGTCCTGAATGGCAGGTGTAACATTTTGCTTTACCAAAAAAGAGCATTGCACCTTGTTTCTCGATGCTGTCAAGGGCGTTTTCTTCACCATGTAGCCATCTTTGAAAAGGAGCTTCTGAAGCTATTACAGTTCTTTCGTAAGCAGCAATCGCAAGACCACCGTTTATCTTGGTGTATCGCTCTGATTCTGGAAGGTCAGCAAAAGCTTCGTCAAAAAGATTTTTATAAGTTTCGTTTGCTTGAATCATTTCTGGGTCAATCTTCAAGCGATGTACGTCTAGTCCTGCGATGGCTTGTGTTTCAACCCCTTCAAAACCTAGGTTGTTCGTCGCTTTAGGAGTGCCTGGTGTCCATTGTGAATTTGTGCCAGCATTCGTTTTTGTAGCACCAAATTGTCCGTTCCAAAGCATAACGTCTTGAAATGCTGTGTTAAGTACGGTTGGTGTGCGAATAGGTTGTATGTCAATGGTTGTTTCGTCGTAGTTTTCACTCATTACACGAGCTTCTCCAAAAAATCCGAAACCAGTACCACCTTCTGATATGGCTTGCTTGGTGCCACTTTGAAAACCTGCTTTTGCATGGTGGCAGCTAGCACATGAATACATGTTCATGCTTTCTTCTTTCTTAGGGTTGAGCGCTAAACCTGTTTCGTGAAAAAGTAACTTTCCTAAGTCTACTTTTGCTTGCGTAATAGGATTTTTAGGATCTTGCGGTATAGTTGCAAGTTCATTGTCGCGAAGCATTTGTAGGGCTGTAATGGAACTGACGCTGTTGATTTGATCTGTAAGTTCATCACTTTCTGCAACTGTATTGTCTTCGTAAACATCTTTATCATTTGTACAAGACACATTGATAAATACGCTAGCGCATAGCGCAAGTGTGAAAAATTTGTAGTTTTTCATAGGTTAAATTTTGGTAAAAGAACGAAAACTACTGCATCATCTTGAATTTAATCGGTGAACAAAATAAATATCCGTTCATAAGATAATTGTGGACTGTTTTTATTCTCTATAATAGGTTATTTCAGGTAGATATAACGTTTATTGTAGTCGATAATTGCCTTGGCTTGTTTTAGGATATCTGCGCCGATGATACCGTCAACGGGTAAAGCCTTGTGATCGGTAAGTGCTTGGTTTATATGTGCTAAGTCAAATAAGACTATTTTGAGCTTAGATTTTTTCCAATCGCCAATTTTAATGCGGTTTTTGGTTGAGATTAAAGTTTCTATATTGTTGGTGCCAGCTCCGGCTGCTTTAATTTTTGATTCTTTAGAAGTAAGGTTGAAAAAATCAATCTTATCAAAACCCACACAGGTGTTAGAAGCACCGGTATCTACAATAAACCTTCCTGAAACGCCATTTATTTTGGCTGCTATTTCAAAATGGTTCGTAGCGGTCAGTAGCAAGGGGGTTCTTGTGTATTTTTTTTTCTTTAAAAATTTATACAGACTTGACATGGATTCTTTTTTTGATACAAAGATAAGCCTATTTTTGCGCTATGATACTAACAGATACACATACGCACCTATATAGTGAGGCTTTTGACGATGATCGTGATGCAATGATTCAGCGTGCTCTAGCGGCTGGGGTGCAGCGTTTTTTTATTCCAGCAATTGATGCTAGCTACACAAAGGCAATGCTTGAATTGAAAAAAAACTACCCTGATAATATGTTTTTAATGATGGGTTTGCATCCTACTCATGTTAAAGAAAACTATAAAGAAGAATTGGCGCATGTGGCATCTATGTTGGCTAGTGATGATTATTATGCAGTTGGTGAAATAGGTATCGATTTGTATTGGGATAAAACGTTTTTAATACAGCAGCAAGAGGCTTTTCGTTTTCAGATTCAGTTAGCAAAAAAGCATAATTTGCCTATCGTTATCCATTGTAGAGAGGCTTTTGATGAGGTTTTTGAAATATTAGAAATGGAAAAAGGGGAAGATCTTTATGGTATATTTCATTGTTTTACGGGTACCTTAGAACAAGCAAAAAGAGCCATATCTTATGGAATGAAACTAGGTATTGGTGGTGTGGTTACTTTTAAAAATGGTAAAATTGATACTTTTCTTAATCAAATAGATTTGAAGCACCTTGTTTTGGAGACAGATGCACCTTATTTGGCTCCAGTACCCTATAGAGGTAAAAGAAACGAAAGTGTCTATATAGTTAAGGTGCTAGAAAAACTTGCGGATATCTATGGCGTTTCGCAAGAAGAACTAGCGGCTGTTACTACAGCAAATTCAAAAGAAGTGTTTGGAGTGTAATTGGTCTGTTGGGTACAACATATATAAGGACTGTTAACTAGTGTTGTTTTAATCTTCTTTTGTTCGTTAAGCCAGTGTATTTGTTATTGGCTACAGCATGTTTTTATACTTAATTCAAATTTGTTTGATAATTTAACAAATGTATGCGCTTAAAAATCAGATTTTTAACTTAAATTTAATGATGTGAAAGAACCTCGTATTCTTTTAATATACACCGGAGGAACCATTGGTATGGTGAAAGATTATGATTCGGGAGCGTTAAAAGCCTTTAATTTTGATAAACTTTTGACAAATATTCCTGAATTGGAGCAACTAGATTGTACTATTGATAGTATCTCGTTTGAGAAGCCTATTGATTCATCAAATATGAATACCAATCATTGGGTAAGTATAGCAAGTATTGTGGAAGATCACTATCAAAGCCATGATGGTTTTGTGGTTTTACATGGTAGTGACACGATGAGTTATTCAGCAGCTGCTTTGAGTTATCTGTTGGAGTATTTAGAAAAACCTGTAATTTTCACGGGTTCGCAATTACCAATTGGTGATTTGCGTACAGATGCCAAAGAAAATTTGATTACCTCTATTCAAATAGCAGCTTTACAAGAAAAAGGTAAGGCAGTAGTGCAGGAAGTTGGACTTTATTTTGAGTATAAATTATATAGAGGAAATAGGACAACAAAAATTAATGCAGAGCATTTTGAAGCTTTTGCATCTTTAAATTATCCGCCTTTGATTGAATCAGGGGTGCATTTGAAGGTGTATCATGAATATTTAATGCGAAAAAAAGGGGTTAAAAAGTTACACGTTCATAAAAACCTAGATAATAATGTAGCTATTTTAAAACTTTTTCCAGGGTTTAATGAAAATATTTTACACAGTGTTGTAGAAACCCCAAATTTGAAAGCATTAGTTTTAGAAACTTACGGCGCAGGTAACGCTCCTACAGAGGAGTGGCTCATTGATGGGCTTAGAAAAGCATTGAAAAAAGGACTGTATATTGTAAATGTAACCCAGTGTTCAGGGGGGAGTGTGATTATGGGGCAATATGAAACTAGCTCACAACTAGAAGCATTGCAAATCATTAATGGTAAGGATATTACAACAGAAGCGGCTATAACGAAACTCATGTATTTGTTAGGAAATAAGATTTCTCGTAAAACATTCAAAACGATATTTGAAACGCCCTTACGAGGAGAAATGCAATAAAAATTGTGGCTTTAATTTCTTTAACTAATATTTTTTTCGTTATTTGGGCGACCTTAAAGGCTCAACTTAGAGAGGTGGCCGAGTGGTCGAAGGCGCACGCCTGGAAAGTGTGTATACACCAAAAGTGTATCGAGGGTTCGAATCCCTTCCTCTCTGCAGTTTAAATTTTAATTTTATTATTGCGAATTTTTTTTATCTTTAACCCGATTGATTAACTAACTAAATTTAAGTTTGAAAGAAATGAAAAGATTATTCTCTATCCTAGCACTAGCTGGGTTGTTTGTATTAAGTACAAATACCGTAAATGCAAAAGAAACTACTAGCGCAGTAGTTGCCAATTTAACAACAACAGTTGCTGCTACGACGGTTATGCTTCAAGATGACGGTGCAGCAATGGCTGACAGAAGTTTTACCCAAGTTCTCAAAGAGCAGTACATTAAAGGTGGTGCTGGTTTCATGAGTTTTGTATTGATTTGTTTGATTTTAGGTCTTGCTGTTGCTATTGAAAGAATTATTTATTTGAATTTGGCTAGTACAAACTCGTCAAAATTGAGACAAAAAGTAGAAGATGCACTAGCTTCAGGTGGTGTTGAAGCTGCAAAAGAGGTTTGTAGAAATACAAAAGGACCTGTTGCTTCTATATACTACCAAGGTTTAGAGCGCGCTGGCGAAGGTGTTGAAGCTGCTGAAAAAGCGGTTGTATCTTACGGCGGTGTTCAAATGGGGCAATTAGAGAAAAATGTTTCTTGGTTGTCTTTATTTATCGCTATTGCACCAATGCTTGGTTTCATGGGTACGGTAATTGGTATGATTCAGGCATTTGAGAAAATTAGTGCCGTTGGTAACTTAAGTGCATCATTGATTGCAGGTGATATTCAAGTGGCACTTTTAACAACAGTATTTGGTCTTATTACTGCGATTATACTTCAAATTTTTTATAACTATATTATCGCTAAAATTGATAGTATCGTTAACGATATGGAAGATTCATCAATCTCATTGATTGATATGTTGGTAGATCACAAAAAATAATTGTCGCACTAAATACCAAAAAATAATGTATAAAATTGTAAAAATTGGATTAATAGTAATAAGTGTTGTTGCTTTTGTACTATTGTTTTTCATGCCAGATGGTGATATGCCAATGAGTCAGGCTATGGAAAGTGGTAGTATCAGCGCTATGTTTTCATTAGCATATGTGTTGCTTGGCATAGCAGTTTTAGCTACTGTAGTCTTCGGATTGAAAAATATGGTATCTACGCCAGGTGGACTTAAAAAGTCTTTATTTGGTATCGTAGGTCTACTAGTGGTTCTTGGTATTGCTTACGGACTTTCAAGTGGTACAGATGTAAGTGTGTCTGATATGTTAGACAGAAATAACATTGTTACAACTGAGAGTGAAGTAAAGCAAGTAGGAGCAGGAATCAATATGTTTTTTCTAATGCTAGTTGCTGCAGTTCTACTAATTGCATGGGGAGCTGTGAAAAAAGCAACCGGTAAATAAAATAATAAATTATGGGTAGAAGAGCAGGAGCACCAGAAGTAAATGCAGGTTCTATGGCTGACATTGCGTTCTTATTGCTCATCTTTTTCTTGGTAACGACTACCATTGAAACAGATGCAGGATTAGACCGTATGTTACCGCCAATTGAGCCGCCAGAAACCGATGTTATTATTAAAGAGAAAAACATCTTTCAAGTTAGTATTAACAAGAATGGTCAGCTTTTAGCTGATGATGAATTGACTGATTTGAAAGCGTTAAGAGCAAAAGCAATTGCTTTTCTTGAAAATAACGGAGATGGATCATGTTCGTACTGTAAGGGAAAAAAAGACCCAAAGTCTTCAGATAACCCTACTAAAGCTATTATTTCTCTAAAAAATGATAGGGAAACAAAGTACAGTACGTACATCACGGTTCAAAATGAGTTAGTAGCAGCCTATAACGAGTTGCGTAACAGAGAGTCTATGCGTCTTTTTAATCGGAAATTTACTGATCTTGAAGCGGAATATCTTAATCCAGAAACATCACCTGAATTGAAGGAAGAGTTGAAGGAAAAAGTGAAAAGAATACAAGATTTGTTTCCTCAGAAGTTATCTGAGGCAGAGACGTCATCGAATTAACTAAAAGCTTAAAAATAAATAATATGTCAAAGTTTGCAAAAAAGAAAAGTGGTGAGTTACCTGCGGTATCAACCGCATCGCTACCTGATATTGTATTTATGCTTTTGTTTTTCTTTATGACGGTAACCGTTATGAAAGATAGCTCGCTAAAGGTAAAGAATGAGTTGCCAGTAGCTAGTGAAATCAAAAAACTAGAAAAAAAGGAGCGTGTAATTACCATATTTGTTGGGAAGCCAAACCGTGAATTCGAAAAAACTTATGGTACTGAACCTAAGATTCAATTGAATGATAAGTTTGCTAGTCCTTCAGAAGTTGGGGATTATATTTTGATGGAGCGTGCGAAAAAATCGCAAGATCTACAAAATGTACTTACTACTTCCCTTAAAATTGATAAGGACGCCAATATGGGCTTAATTTCTGATATTAAATTAGAGCTGCGTAAGGTGAATGCACTTAAGGTAAATTATACCACCGGAAAAGGCGACGCTTTTTCTAATATAAAGTAGTACAATATAGTTTTCGAACTAGTAAGAACGCTTCAAACGAATAGTTTGAAGCGTTTTTTATTTAACTTTGTTCTTATGCGATTGGGTATCTTTTTATGTTGTTTGCCATTGTTTTTGTTTGCTCAAGAGGAAACGGATGCTGATGTACCGTTAGATAAATATTATTTAGAAGATCAATTTTATGCAGGTATTACGTATAATTTTGTTTTGAATATGCCCGAGGGTGCCAGTCAACGCAAGTTGTCTTATGGCTTGCAATTGGGGTTTATTAAAGATTTACCTTTTAATAGCGGTAGAAATATAGGTATGGGTATTGGTTTGGGTTTAGCCTATAATTCGTATTATTCTAATATTAGAGCTAAGAAGGGAGATAACGGTATTACGTACACTATTCCTGATATCGAGTTTAATAGAAGTTTATTAGAGACTTATTTAGTTGAAATGCCATTACAATTTCGATGGCGAAATTCTACCCCAAAGGAGTATAGTTTTTGGAGAATATATGCCGGAGTAAAATTTGGATATGCATTTGCTAAACGGTCTATTTTTGTGTCTGATGTCATAGAAGATGACTTTGATACCTCTTTCTCTAATAGTGATATTAATTCTTTGCAATATGGACTTGCGTTGAATGTCGGATATCATAATTTTAATATCCATTTTTATTATTCACTAACGGGTTTATTTAAAGATGATGTTTTATTTGATTCACAGAAGTTACAATTAATTCCGTTACAAGTTGGGTTGATATTTTACATGCTTTAGTTTACGTTTTTTATGTCCTTCATTTATTTATCTGCTGTTTAATGATCATCTTCTTATTACAGCCACAATTATATTACAGCTTAGTATCACTTAATTATACAGTAGTTTTTTACTGCAAGCAATAGTGCAGAAGAATGTAGATAACAGGCATAGTTTATGCTTTTTTTTAGGTTGGTTTTGAAGGTGCAACCTATTAGATGGTTAAAAGTTTGTTAAATACTGGCATGCTTCTTGGTGATGCTTATGAAAGCTGATGAGCTAATTTGCTCATATACAGCTTTCCCAATTCATACTGCACCTATTTTTTGCTGAGGCGTACTGTTGTTTAATAACTTTAAAATTTATCGTATGGCAAGTAGAGAAGAAGCACCAAAAGTAAATGCAGGCTCAATGGCTGATATTGCATTTTTATTACTCATCTTTTTTTTAGTAACTACGAGTATTGAAACTGATGCAGGTTTAGATCGTAAGTTACCAGGGGAATCAGATATATCGGTTCCCATTCCGCAACGAAATATACTGCCTATTTTAATAAATGGGGAGGATGATTTAATGGTAGATGGAGATATTACAGATTTAAAGGATTTGAGAGCGTTAACTATAGCCTTTTTAGATAACGGAGGTGCGCCAGAAGGATCAGAAAATTATTGTGATTATTGTAAAGGACCTCGTGATACGGAATCATCTGATAATCCTGAAAAAGCTATTGTTTCCTTGTTGAGTAACCGTGAAACAAGCTATGGAGCGTATGTGACGGTTCAAAATGAATTGGTAGCAGCATACAATACCTTACGAAATAGAGAGGCACAAAGACTTTTTAGAATGGATTTCACCGAGATGGAGCGGCAGTATTTTGCTAATGAAACTCCTGAAGCTGTAAAAAAGGAACTTAAAAAGAAGATACGTAAAATTCAAGAATTGTATCCTATGAAATTATCAGAAGCAGAACGTAACTAAAAAAAATATTGTATCATGTCAAAATTCAAATTAAAAAAATCTACACATACACCAGAAGTATCTACAGCATCTTTACCAGATATTGTTTTTATGTTGTTATTCTTTTTTATGACGGTTACTGTTATGAAGGATAGCGCACTGAAAGTGGCAAATGAATTGCCTAATGCAACTGAGTTAAGAAAGTTAGAAAAAAAGGATCGAGTTATTACGGTGTATATTGGTAAACCAGAATCTCCTTTTGATAAAACCTTAGGCACAGAACCCAGAATCCAAATTGATGATAAGTTTATTGCGATGTCAAATTTTGGTGCTACAATACTAGCCAAAATGAATGAAAAACCCGAGCATATTCGCCCGTTTGTGACGGTTTCATTAAAGGTGGATAAAACGGCATCTATGGGGTTAATTTCTGATGTTAAGCAAGAACTTCGTAAGATCCATGCGTTGAAAATTAATTATACAACTTATGAAGGGGATGCTTTTTTGAATATGAATGCAAAATAGAGGTTTACTGTAGTGCTACGATTTGTATTGCAGCAAAAGAGTGGTAGGTTATAGCCAAAACTTAATAGTGAGTAGTTGAGAACATACCCCTATGAAAAAGCCGATAATAACCTCGGCTTTTTTATGTGCTTTTAGGTACAGGCGTGAACTTGCTACCAAGCCTGTTGCTATTATTAAAACGCTCAATGCTATGGTGATGTTTATTTCAAAGTGAACACTAAGGTTGATTAAGTACATTAACAAGCTTCCCATTCCAACAAGATGAATGCTTGTTTTAAAATTAACAAAGAGTAATAATAAGGCCGAAAATGTACCTGCTACTAAGCCCGCAAAAAAATAGTGTAGTTCAGCAACATAATTGTTTGGTATTACTTTGTACACAATGAGTAAGAGTAATATAATTGAAATATAGAATGGGTATTTACGCTCTTTGGCCGAACTCATGGCAATAGTGTGAACCACGCCTATATTTTTTAGAATAATAAATGTTATAATAGGTATTATAACAGTAAGGATAAAAACAGGCAAAATATTGCCAGCTTGAACTACTGGAGGGCTGTATTTTGGTGTGAGTACAAAATACGCCATTGTACCCGCTAGGGGGATAAAAATAGGGTGAAATATATAAGATATGCAATTGAGAAAAAACCTCATTATATCTGTTTTCTCAGTCGTGCTACCGGAATATCTAATTGTTCGCGATACTTGGCTACCGTTCTGCGAGCAATGGGATAACCTTTTTCTTTTAGTATAGCAGCTAATTTGTCATCAGTTAGGGGTTTTTTCTTTGATTCTTCACGAATTACAGTCTCCAGTATTTTTTTAATTTCTTTGGTAGATACATCTTCTCCTTGGTCATTTTTCATGGATTCAGAAAAGAATTCTTTAATTAATTTAGTACCATATGGAGTATCTACATACTTACTATTTGCTACACGAGAGACCGTAGAAACATCCATGTCAATTTGATCGGCAATATCTTTTAAAATCATAGGACGCAGGTTTCTTTCGTCACCCGTGAGAAAATATTCTTTTTGATATTGCATAATTGCATTCATGGTGATAAACAAGGTTTGTTGCCGTTGTCTAATGGCATCAATAAACCATTTTGCAGCATCTAATTTTTGTTTAATGAATAGTACAGTATCTTTCTGAGATTTCGATTTTTCCTTAGCGTCTTTATAGCCTTTCAGCATATTGCTATACTCTTTTGATACATGAAGCTCTGGCGCATTTCTTCCATTTAAAGTGAGCTCTAATTCGCCTTCGACAATACGGATAGAAAAATCAGGTACAACATGTTCAATCATGCGGTTGTTACCAGCATAAGAGCCTCCTGGTTTTGGATTGAGACGTTCTATTTCAGTAATAGCTTCTTTAAGTTCCTCTTCTGTTATGTTGTGTTTTTGAATGAGCTTTTTGTAATGCTTTTTGGTGAACTGCTCAAAAGATTTTTCTAAGATGGCTGTAGCTAGTTCAATACTTGGGGTAACTTCTTTTCGTCTTAGTTGAATAAGTAAGCATTCTTCTAAGGAACGTGCTGCTACCCCTGGTGGATCTAATTCTTGAACAAGTGCTAGAATTTTTTCAACCGTTTTTTCGTCTGTGTAGATATTTTGAGTAAATGCAAGATCGTCAGTAATATCGGCAAGCGATCTTCTTATATAGCCACTTTCATCTACACTACCAATGAGAAATTCAGCAATACTCCATTCTTCATCACTTAAATAAGAAGTATTTAGTTGACTAATCAAATATTGATAAAAAGAAATGCCAGCAGCATAGGGCACATTTTTGTCCTCATCATCTGCACTGTAGTTGTTTGCTTTTGTGCGATAATCGGGTACTTCGTCATCACTGAGGTAATCGTCAATATTTATATCGTCTGTGTTGATGTTTTCAGCATCAGTATCGGCATCATAAACATCGTCAAATTCATCATTAATGGTTTCAGGTTCGTCTTTACCGCTTTCCAATGCAGGATTTTCTTCTAGCTCTTGCTTCAAACGTTGTTCAAATGCTTGTGTAGGCAATTGTATCAACTTCATCAGCTGTATTTGCTGCGGAGATAGCTTTTGCGATAATTTAAACTGTAAATATTGTTTAAGCATTCAAGTTATTTCAAGGTCGTATATAAAGTTAAAGAAAAAAATGGTCTTTTATTATATTGGGCAGTGAATAAGTGCTTTTAAAATTCTGCATTTTGTGGTGTTCTTGGGAACGGAATTACATCACGAATGTTGCCCATTCCTGTAGCAAAAAGTACTAAGCGTTCAAAACCAAGACCAAAACCACTATGTTTAGCTGTACCAAATTTACGTAAATCTAAATACCACCAGAGTTCTTCTTCGGGTATGTTTAGCGCTTCCATTTTTTCTTTTAAAACATCTAAACGTTCTTCTCGCTCTGAACCTCCAACAATTTCTCCAATGCCTGGAAAAAGAATGTCCATTGCGCGAACTGTTTTTCCGTCTTCATTCAAACGCATATAAAACGCTTTAATTTTAGCAGGATAATCAAAAAGAATTACAGGGCATTTAAAATGCTTTTCTACTAAAAATCGTTCATGCTCACTTTGCAAATCAGCGCCCCATTCATTAATTGGGTATTGAAATTTTTTCTTCTTATTAGGCTTGCTGTTTTTAAGTATATCGATTGCTTCGGTATAAGAAACTCTTTTAAAAGTGTTTTCAGCAACGAATTTTAATTTTTCAATCAATGGCATTTCACTGCGCTCAATTTGAGGTTTTGTTTTTTCTTCGTCAAGCAAACGTTTTTCTAAAAACTGTAAATCATCATTACAGTGTTCTAAAACGTAGTTGATAACACTTTTAATGAAATCTTCAGCCAAATCCATGTTGTCATTCAAGTCATTAAAAGCAACTTCGGGTTCTATCATCCAGAACTCTGCTAAATGTCTTGAGGTATTTGAGTTTTCGGCTCTAAAAGTGGGGCCAAAGGTATACACTTTGCCTAATGCCATGGCATAGGCTTCAGCTTCTAGCTGTCCTGAAACTGTTAGATTGGTTTCTTTTCCGAAAAAATCTTCTTTATAGTTTACTTCTCCTTCATCAGTGAGCGGCGGCTTTTTTGCATCTAAGGTGGTAACTCTAAACATTTCGCCAGCTCCTTCAGCATCAGACCCCGTAATTATTGGTGCATGAAAATAGTAAAATCCATTTTCTCTAAAATACTGGTGAATGGCAAAAGATAATGCCGATCGCACACGCATAATAGCCGAAAAAGTATTGGTACGCACCCTTAAATGCGCTTGCTCACGCAAAAACTCCATAGAGTGTTTTTTTGGCTGAATAGGGTAGGTTTCTGAATCTGCCGTACCATGAACAAAGACATCGCTGACTTGTATTTCTACACACTGTCCTCTTCCTTGGCTCTCTACAAGTTTTCCCGTTATTTGTAAAGCAGCACCTGTACTTATTTTTTTGAGCAATTGTTCTTCAAAATGCTCAAAATCAATAACACATTGTATATTATTGATGGTAGAGCCATCATTAAGGGCTATAAAACGATTGCTTCTAAAGGTTTTTACCCATCCGTTTACTACAACTTCTTGTGATTTTGGTTCAGCAACAAGTAATTCTTGTATAGAAAGTGATGTCATATTAAAAATATTAAAGGTCAAAGATAGCCTTTTGCTAAAAAAGAACTGATCTCGAAATCGTATTAAAGTTTGTTTTATTCTTCGTTTTTTTCAGTATCAATTTCATCCTTAGGAAGAATATTGATTTGTGGCTTCTTGAGTGTTTCTTTATTGGCAATACTTTTTTCTAACGATAAAAGTAACGAAGGCAGCAATACCAAATTTGCTAACATGGCAAAAAGAAGGGTTGCAGAAACCAAAGCGCCTAGTGCTACCGTACCACCAAAGTTGGATATGACAAAAACAGAAAAGCCAAAAAATAGTACAATAGAGGTGTAAAACATACTTACGCCTGTTTCTCTCAAAGCAGCGTATACTGAAGTTTTTATACGCCAATTATTGACCATCAGTTCTTGGCGATATTTGGCTAAAAAGTGAATGGTGTCATCTACTGAAATGCCAAAAGCAATGCTAAAAACTAATATTGTAGACGGTTTTATAGGCACGCCAACAAAACCCATGACACCTGCAGTAACTACTAATGGAAGCAGGTTGGGTATGAGCGAAATAATGATCATACGAAAAGAACGAAATAAATAGGCCATAAAAAGAGCAATTAAGGCTATGGCTAAGGCTAGTGAAAGAACTAGGTTCTTTACTAAATATTTAGTGCCTTTTAAAAATAGTAAAGCGCTCCCTGTCATGTAAACGCTAAAACGTTCTGAGGGAAAAAATTTGGCTATATTTTCTTGCAGACGAGCTTCAATGTCTTCCATACGACTTGTAGAGACATCTTTCATAAAGGTGGTTATCCGCGCAGTTTGCCCAGTGCTATCAACAAAACTTTTTAGTAAATTTCCATTGTCAGAAGATTTTCGGGCGAAATCCATAATGAACGTATTCTCTTGTGATGTAGGTAGTTGATAATACTTAGGAATGCCATTGTAAAAAGCCTGTTTTGAGTATTTTACCAAATTGACTACCGAAACCGGTTTGGACAGTTCAGGAATTTCTTCAATAACTTCGTTTAGCTGGTTGATTCTTTTTAAAGTCGCTGGCTTTAAAACACCCTTGGGTTTTTTGGTGTCAACCACAATTTCAACAGGCATGATGCCATCAAATTCTGCTTCAAAGAACCGAATATCTTTAAAGAATTGCTCTTTTTTAGGCATGTCTTCAATGGGGCTTCCTGAAATATCAATTTGATAGATGCCTATGATACTTAATACCAAAAGAACCAATGATGTAATGTAAATGGCAATACGTTGCTCGCGAACAACGCGAACGGTCCAATTTACAAAAGCATCAATCCATTTTTTGTTTAAGTGCTTTAGGTGTTTTGTTTTTGGTGGATGTAAAAAGCTATATACAATGGGAATTATTAAGAGCGATAACACAAAAATTCCAATAATATTTATTGAAGCCACAATACCAAATTCCTTTAACAGCTTACTGTCAGTAACAATAAAGGTGGCAAAACCTGACGCTGTGGTAACATTGGTCATCAAAGTTGCATTGCCAATTTTTGAAATAACACGTTGTAAAGAAAGTGCTTGATTACCGTGCTTTTTTATTTCTTGTTGGTATTTATTAATTAAGAAAATACAGTTGGGTATACCAATAACAATAATAAGTGGTGGGATAAGTGCCGTTAATACGGTGATTTCATATTGTAGTAGTCCTAAAATACCAAAGGCCCACATTACACCAATAATTACTACTCCCATAGAAATTAGGGTAGCTCTTACACTACGAAAGAAAAAGAAAAATAATAAAGAGGTAACGCCCAATGCTGCCAATATAAATTTGCCAATCTCGTCTATGATGTTTTGAGAATTCATGGTACGGATATACGGCATGCCTGAAATGCGTACATCTAATCCAGTATCTTTTTCAAAAGACTCGATAAGATTTGTCATGTCGCCTAGTATAAAGTCTTTGCGAACGGTGGTGTTCACAATGTCTTTATCTAAATACATTACGGTACGAATGGTATGGGTTTTTTTATTAAAAAGCAGTCCTTCGTAAAAAGGTAAGTCATTGAAAAGGTGTGTAGTTACACTGTCTAATTCTGCTTGTTTGGTAAATTGTTTTTTTATCAGCGGCTTTAATTCAAACTCCTTTTTAGTGTCGTTTTTAACAAGCTCTTGTAAATTGTCAGTAGAGAGCACAAATTCAACTTCAGGAAAAGCTGCCAACTGTTTACTTAATTTATTCCAGCGGTTGAAATTTTCTGGTGTGAATAGGGCGGTGTCTTTAATGGCAAAAACTACGGCATTGCCTTCTTCGCCAAACTGTTTTAAAAAGGATCGATATTCAATGTTTACGGGGTGGTCATCAGGCAGTAGGTTTGCTTGAGAATTAGAGAAACGCATGTTTTTCCATTGCAAACCTAGAAAAACAGTAAAGCCTGCGACAAGAAATAAGATTAAAATTCTATTTCTAAGAATAATTCGTGCCGTTTTTGCCCAAAATCCTTTTGTAAATTTTTTTCCCATAATCATTTTTGTCGGCGGCAAAGGTAAAAAATGCTGCGGTGTGTTCCTAGTGTCATGTCAACACTATTTTGCTGATGTTGAAATGTATTCTTTTTTGAGCGTAATCAGTAAGGTTATTTTATTAATCATTGTTTATTTGAAGCTATTTCTTTACGGTTAAAAGAGGGCGAAAAAGACGCGTTTTAAAATGAATGGAGTGTGTTTTACTACGTAATAAAAAACGACCCTTATTAGGTCGTTTTTGTATTATAAGTCACTTTTTTCAATGCGATTTTATATGATTAGCACATAAAAAGCATGTTAGTAGTAGTGGGCGTATTTGAAAGTTTATACTTTCATAATTTCTACTTCTTTTTTGTCTAAAAAGTCATCTATTTTTTTAGTGTATGTATTGGTAAGTTCCTGCACGTCGGCTTCAGCATTTTTCTTTAAATCTTCTGATGCGTCATCAAGGCTTCTTATTTCTTTGTTGGCGTCTTGCCTAGCTGTACGAACACTTATTTTAGCATCTTCGGCTTCAGCTTTTGCCTGCTTTACCAAATCGCGTCTTCTTTCTTCAGTCAACGGTGGTACGTTGATGATAATTACATCGCCATTGTTCATCGGGTTGAAACCCAAATTAGCATTCATGATAGCTTTTTCTATTTCATGAAGCATGTTTTTTTCCCATGGCTGTACCGATAGGGTACGCGCATCAGGGGTATTTACATTGGCTACTTGAGATAGGGGTGTTTGAGATCCGTAGTAGTCTACTTTAACATTTGATAGCATGGCAGGACTGGCTTTACCAGCACGAATTTTTACAAATTCTTTTTGAAGGTGTGTAATGGCGCCATCCATGCTTTCTTTTGCTGCGTCTAGTATAAAATTGATTTCTTCGTTCATGTTCTAAATATAAAAGATTTAGAATTAATTATAGGGTTCTTTTTCTTCTCTTTATAAAATTGGAAAAATACATATTTAAAATGCAATTCTAAAATTCGGATTACAGTAATCATGCCAAAATTAAACATTTACTACTGTTCCTATATTTTCACCTGCAACTATTTTTAATAAATTCCCTTGCGTATTCATATCAAAGACAACTATAGGAAGTTCGTTTTCTTGACTTAATGTAAAGGCCGTTGTGTCCATTACTTTAAGTCCTTTTAACAATACATCTGCAAAAGAAATGGTGTCAAATTTAGTCGCTGTTTTATCTTTCTCAGGGTCTGAGGTATAGATGCCGTCTACACGAGTTCCTTTTAAAATAACATCGGCTTCTATTTCGATGGCTCTTAGTACCGCTGCAGAATCAGTTGTGAAATACGGGTTTCCTGTTCCTCCACCAAAAATTACTACACGACCTTTTTCTAAATGACGCATAGCTCGTCTTCTAATAAACGGTTCTGCAACTTCGTTGATTTGTATGGCAGATTGAAGTCGGGTTTGTACGCCTTTAATTTCTAACGCATTTTGTAAAGCAAGACCATTAATTACAGTGGCAAGCATACCCATGTGGTCGCCCTGTACACGATCCATACCAGTTGCTGCGCCAGAAAGACCTCTAAAAATATTACCACCGCCTATAACTATGGCTAGTTCAATTCCCTTTTCAACAACTTGTTTGATTTCGTCGGCATATTCAGCAATGCGAACAGGATCAATTCCATACTGTTTGTCACCCATTAATGCTTCGCCACTTAATTTTAAGAGAATTCTTTTGTACTGCATTTTTTTTGAATTGTTTCCAGCAAAAATAGTCAAAAAAAGTTATCATACCTCGATGGCAGTATGCATAAATGTTAAACCGGCGTTCTATAATAGAAAATCTATTACATCTTAAAATCACATCAAAATAAAGTGTTTTCAAGTCGCCTCATGACGTTTTGTTGCGTAAAGTAGATTAAACTTGCTTGATGTTTTGGTTGTAGTTGATTATTCAATAGATGAATACGTTGCGTCTAGTTTTTTTGAAAGATACGTGTCTGTCCTATTAATAATTTCTAAATATGTGGGTATAAGACCATTCTTTTTTATAATTATGCATTTTAAAGTATAAATGGAGGTAACTTCTTATGAAAATTATAAAAATGAAAAAAATAAGTATTGTTTTAGTTTTAGTAGCCGCTTTGTATGGTTGTGGGGCTAGTAAAGTGCTTTTGACAGCTGATAAGTCACCTGTTAAGGTTAGTATTGATTTGATAAATGTAGCCGATGATAAGGTAGTGGTTGAGATTAATCCTGGTGCCTTTACTACAGATGCTGTTTCTTTTTATATCCCCAAAACTGTTCCTGGGACCTATAGTGTCGATAATTATGGAAAATATATTGAAGGATTTAAAGCCTATGATTACAAAGGAAATGAGTTGTCGGTTGCTAAAGGTGATCTTAATACATGGGTCATTACTGATGGAAAAAGTTTGGACAAAATTAAGTATTGGGTAAACGATACGTATGATTCAGAGCAGGAGGAAGAGGAGCCGGTTTTTTCACCAGCAGGAACTAATATTTTGGAAGGTGAGAATTTTGTGTTGAATTTGCACGGGTTTGTTGGTTATTTTAATAATCTAAAGGAAGTGCCTTATATTTTGGAAGTAGATAAACCAGCTACACTTACGGCAACTACGTCTTTGCCTTTGCAAACAATGAAAGAATCAGTAGCAACAAAAGATGTTTTTACGGCTTCTCGTTATTTTCAGGTGGTTGATAATCCTATTTTTTATGCAAAGCCCAATACAGAAACTTTTCAGATTAATGATATTTCTGTAACCTTAAGTGTATATTCTCCTAATGGCGTGTATACGGCTGCTAGTTTAAAAGATCGTATGAAAACGATGATGGCTGCACAAAAAGCTTTTTTGGGAGAAATGGACGGTACTAAGCAGTATTCTATATTGCTCTACCTTTCTGATATAAATAAAGAAGATGCTGGTGGTTTTGGTGCACTTGAGCATCATACTTCAACCGTAGTGGTTTTGCCTGAAACAATGACAAAGGACTATTTGGAACAAACCATGGTTGATGTGGTTTCGCATGAGTTTTTTCATATTGTAACGCCTTTGAATGTGCATTCTAAAGAAGTACAGTATTTTGATTTTAATGATCCTAAAATGTCACAGCACTTATGGATGTATGAAGGTACTACGGAGTATTTTGCCAATTTATTTCAGATTCAACAGGGACTAATAAATGAAGATGAATTTTATGAGCGTATAAGAGAAAAAATTTCTAATGCTAAGCATTATGATGATAGTATGTCTTTTACTACAATGAGTAAGAATATTTTGGTGGAACCCTATAAGGCCAACTATGCTAATGTGTATGAAAAAGGCACATTAATTAATATGGTTTTAGACCTGCAGTTACGAGAATGGAGTAAGGGAGAAAAAGGAGTGTTATGGTTGATGAAGGAGCTTTCTAAAAAATATGGTAATAATACCCCTTTTGATGATGAAAAGCTATTTGATGAGATCATTGCAATGACCTACCCCGAATTACGCAACTTTTTTGATACGCATGTGATAGGAGATACACCAATAGATTATAATGCACATTTAGCAAAAGTTGGGCTAGAATTAGGGATGATAGACAAACCTTGTGGGCGTTTTTTCTTAGATGAGCAAGTGCCTTTTATTGATGTTGATGAGTCTAATGATAACGCAGTGTATGTACGTGAGCATATTGCGCTAAGTAGTTTCTTAATTGATATGGGTGTTAAACCAGGTGATATTATTAAGCAGGTGAATGGAACGGATATTACATTGGAGCGTATTGGGTCTGTTATACGTGAAAGCTTTATATGGTCTTCAGAAAAGGAGATTACTATGGTTGTTTTGCGTGATGGAGCAGAAATTGAATTAAAAGGAGTTGCAGGTAATCCTGTTGTGCGGATGCAAGCGATAGCTGTAAAAAAGGATGCTTCGGATGCTCAAAATAAATTACGTCAAGCTTGGTTAAAAGGGATTTGATGAGGATGATTGTAAAGAAAAAAGCCGCATTCCAATTTGGAGTGCGGCTTTTTTTAAACCCGTATGTATTAGAAAGTCATCACGTAGATTTTGTAATCATAATGCGGGTTAAATGTATTAGTTTATTGGAGTAATGGTTACGCGTATCATATCTGTCACATCTGCATAAGTATATTGGTCGTCAACTAGTTGCACAACTCCATTTTCGTCAGGACCTTGATTTGGACCCATTTGTCTTGGTGCTTGGTTGTCTCCTGTTCCTGGCTCTTGGTTTACCTCGGTTCCTGCATCCCAAAGGCTTAGGTAGCCTGTAATGTCACCATTTATTGGGGTATTTTTGTTTTTGAATAATGCTATGCCTTGTGAGTTAGGGCCAACAAAAAGATCGTTTGATTGTACAAACATGGTTGCAAAATTTAAATAATCATTGTGCTTTGCTGTAAATGTAAACTCATACGTTTCTCCTGGGAAAATAGGTCCAGGAGCTGCCGCATCTACTGGAGTGTTGAAAACACCAAAAGTTCTGATTTTTGGATGATTCTCCAAGGAACCAGCAATTATTGAAGGGTTGCCATCTTCTGCTAGTGCTTCTAGTCCGTTTCCGTAATCTGGTTGACCAGGGTAAAAAATAGGTGCACTATTTTTTTTCTGTACAGCCCAAAATCCGGGAGCAAAAGGTGACATTAAGTCATTGTCCCCTGTAATGTTCTCAATACTAACCTTAAAGGTTACATGGGCGTTTTTTGATTTTGCAGCAACTACAGACAAATCATTTTCTGTTTCATGGGTATCATTTTTTGAGCATGAAACAGCAAACAAACCCGATACTAGAATAATCATAATTTTTTTCATAATTGTGGTTTTAAAAGTTATAAGTGTAAAACTATTAGTATGTTATCACAAAATCATCACGTCAAATTCACAAGTTGATGTTATTTTTATGTTGTTTGCTTTTTGATAGAAGTTGTGTTAAAATTTTCAACTTGTTTTAATCGGGTTGTACGTTATTGTAATGATGGATGAAGTGGTAGTCGCGTTGGGCGTAAAGTTTCATGCTGCAATTCGTGTAAAACAACAGATTTGGTGCAAAAAAAATCCGCCATACATGCGTATAGCGGATTTTTTAATAGTAGTACTGTGAAATTATCCTACAGTAGCACGTTTAAAACCAGTTACTGTTACATCTCCATGAGAAGCAACATATGTAGCAACATTGATTTTTTCGTCTTTAATGAAGTTTTGATCTAACAAGCATTGCTCTTGATCAAGCGTTGTATTATCAGAAATAAAACGCTCCATTTTGCCTGGAAGAATTTTGTCCCAAATTTTTTCTGGTTTCCCTTCAGCTTGTAATTGTGCTTTGGCATCTTCTTCAGCCTTAGCAAGAACCTCGTCAGTTAATTGCGCCATTGAAATGTACTGAGGTACATTTTTTAGGGTTTTACCTAAACGAGCAAGTTCTTCATTGTCTTTTTCAATAACAGCAATTCTAGCTTCTGTTTCAGCAGCTACAAAAGCTGGGTCAAAATCTTTGTATGATAAAGTGGTTGCACCCATTGAAGCTACTTGCATAGCCACATCTTTAGCTAAAACTTCAGCTGTAGCTACTTTTGATGAAAAACCTACTAAAGCAGCGATTTTGTTGATGTGTACGTAACTACCAACATAAGGAGCTTCTAGTTTTTCAAAAGCAGTGATGTCAAGTTTTTCGCCAATAACACCTGTTTGCTCTATTAGTTTGTCTGCTACGGTCATTCCGCCAAAATCAGCAGCTAAAAAAGCTTCTTTTGTGTCGTAGTTTAAAGCAAGTTCAGCTAGCTCGTTGGCAAGAGCGACGAAGTTTTCGTTTTTACCTACGAAATCAGTTTCACAACCCAAAACGATAGCAACGCCAGCGGTGTTGTCTGCGTTTATTTTTGCAATTGCAGCACCTTCAGAAGAATCTCTGTCAGCTCTTTTTGCAGCTACTTTCTGTCCTTTTTTACGAAGTACTTCAATAGCTTTGTCAAAATCGCCTTCGGCTTCTACCAAAGCTTTTTTGCAGTCCATCATTCCAGCGCCAGTGGCTTTTCTTAATTTGTTTACTTCTGCAGCGGTAATTTTTACCATTGTATTCTATTTTTTACGGTTTACTCGGGTTGAAATAGCTTATGTGTTATTTCAACCCAAGTAAAAGTTATGTTACTATTTTTATTTTTTAAAAAATGAATTTACTCAACGCCTCCTTTAACGTTGTCTTGCCATTCTTTAAGTTCGTCCCATTTGCCGTCAGCAGCCATTTGTGCTTGTTTAGGCCATGAAGTAGGGTCTAAATGAGCCATTCTTGAGCTAGCTTCCGTCAAAATTTCTTTCATTTTTTCAGGATCAGCTTTTGCAACTTTAGCAAAAGTGTCAATACCAGCATTTACAAGGGCTTCAGCAGCTTTAGGACCAGCGCCTTCTATTTTAGTTAAATCGTCAGCTTCGCTTGTCTTTGCTTCTTCAGCAACAGCAGCCTTTTTAGTTTCTGCTTTTGCTTCAGGAGCTTTTGCAGTGTCTTTACCTTCTTTATTAGATTGTTTTTCGTTTTTACGCTCTTTTAAACCTTCGGCAATCGCGTCAGTTACTTGCGTCATGATGATGTCAATAGATTTAGAAGCATCGTCGTTAGAAGGAATCAAATAATCAACATCTCTAGGGTCTGAATTGGTGTCTACCATTGCAAAAATAGGGATGTTTAATTTTTGAGCTTCTTTTACAGCAATGTGCTCACGCATGGTATCTACTACAAATAAAGCACCAGGTAAACGAGTCATGTCAGAAATTGAACCTAAGTTTTTCTCTAATTTTTGACGCAAACGATCTACTTGTAAACGCTCTTTTTTAGAAAGTGTAAGAAATGTACCATCTTTTTTCATTCTATCAATAGAGGCCATTTTCTTAACCGCTTTACGAATAGTTACAAAGTTGGTAAGCATTCCGCCTGGCCATCTTTCTGTAATGTAAGGCATGTTTACGTTTGCCGCTTTTTCAGCAACGATATCTTTAGCTTGTTTTTTGGTAGCTACAAAAAGTATTTTTCTTCCTGAGGCTGCAATTTTAGCTAGCGCTTCATTAGCTTCGTCTAATTTTGCTACTGTTTTGTAAAGGTTGATTACGTGTATTCCATTACGCTCCATGTAGATGTAGGGCGCCATGTTTGGATTCCACTTTCTGGTTAGGTGGCCAAAATGCACACCTGCTTCTAATAATTGTTTTACTTCGACTTTCGCCATTTTAAATTTAGTTTACGTTCTTTTGAATTAGCAATAGCAGAGTGGTATCCGATAACTAACGGAAGCCTCAGCCATTTAGATGCTAAACTAATTTACCTACCACCACTTAAAAGAAAGAGGGTGAATAGGATTTTTAATTGTCTCTGTAGAGACTTTCAATGAACTAGTTAAAAAATATAATAAAGGTGCTCTTGAAAAAGAGCACCTGATAATTCTAATATTAACGCTTTGAGAATTGGAATTTCTTACGCGCTTTCTTCTGACCAAACTTCTTACGTTCAACCATTCTTGGGTCTCTTGTTAATAAACCTTCTGGTTTAAGAGCTAATCTATTTTCTGCATCAATCTCGCACATTGCTCTGGATAAAGCTAAGCGAATTGCTTCTGCTTGTCCTGTGATACCACCACCATAAACATTTACTTTAACATCATATGTGTCTTCAGTATTTGTTAATGTAAAAGGTTGTTTTACTTTGTATTGAAGTGTTGCAGTAGGGAAATATTCTTTTAAATCTCTTGAATTGATAGTGATATTTCCTTTTCCTTCTGAAAGGTATACACGTGCAACAGCCGTTTTTCTTCGGCCTATTTTATGAATCGTATCCATTACTTAAGATCGTTTAAGTTGATTACAGTTGGTTTTTGTGCTTCTTGATCGTGGTTAGCACCTACATAAACTTTTAGGTTTCTGAAAAGATCAGCACCTAATCTATTTTTAGGAAGCATACCTTTTACTGCTTTCTCAACAATACGACCTGGGTTTTTCTCTAGCAACTCTTTAGCTGATGTAAAGCGTTGTCCACCTGGATAACCTGTGTATCGTGAGTAAGTTTTATCATTCCACTTATTGCCAGAAAGAGTTATCTTTTCAGCATTAATAATAACGATATTATCTCCACAATCTACGTGTGGGGTGTAATTAGGCTTATGCTTTCCTCTAAGTAATTTTGCTACCTTAGAAGCAAGACGACCTAGTGTTTGTCCTTCGGCATCAACTAGTAACCATTGCTTGTCAACGGTTTTTCTGTTGGCTGAAATAGTTTTGTAACTTAATGTATCCACTACTACTATATTTAACTATTAAACACTTCAATCCCTATAAACGGGGTGCAAATGTACAACTATTAAGTTGATATGCAAATGGTTGTTTGATAATATTTATAGATTTTTTTTGGAGATTACTTTTTTTGTTTTCTAAGCTAGTGATTTTAAGGGTTATCGTTCATTGTTTTTACGGCTTATTAGGGTGATTAATGCTATGTTTTTTTTCTTAATACCTCCAGCTAAAGTCCAATATTCTCATGTAAAAGTTGGTGTTATTTTCATTATTTCGTTACAAAAGGTCGATTTTTTTTGATGATTTTAGGTGATAATATGGTTGTTGTAAAAAGACGGGTTGCGTATGCCGAAGCGTTGTTTGGTACTAGAAATGGTATGCTGCCTAGGGAAGTGAATAAAATAACATTTTTTATTTCTTATAAAATTTGCATTGTACTTTTTGTTCTTTTGATTTTATACTTACCACATACATACCAGCTTTTAATTTGGGTACAGGAATATTTACGGCCTTGTTGCGAATAGCCCAAAAATGCTCTTGAACAATTGTGCCAGATAGTTTACGTATTACAATGTGTGCTTGGGGTGTGTTTTTCAGCCCTAATATGTTAACAATGCTAGTTGCTGGGTTTGGAAAAACCTTGATTTTATTTGGTAGCGTTGCTTGTTTGGTTGCAGGTGTTTCTTGTGCGATATTAGTTTGCGCTGTAGCGTAAAGTGAAAACAATACAAAAATAAGTATGAGACTGTGAGTTTTCATGTAGGTAATGTGTTTTTTTATAACGCATAGAAAAACAGCTTATTACCTAATAAATCATAAAGAAATGTTATATGTTGGGTTTATTTTGAATAGAAAGAATAGCTGTGACCTTAGAGTAGTAATAGTTTAAATTTGTAGTAAAAGTAATTACGAACTTTCGGTGATGAATAGCCCACTGATATCCATCACCTATAATTTTGTGTTCGATTGATTTTAGGTTGTTACTGTAACTAAGTTTAAAAAAGAACAGTTTCAGTTTCTTTAGAATTACTCCATTTAATGCGCCTCTAGCCAATTATCACCTACGCCTAATTCTACGTCTAACGGCACAGAGAGTTTGTACGCATTTTCCATTTCAGACTGTACCATAGCTTTTAATTTATCCATCTCAGCATTATGCACGTCAAATACCAATTCATCATGCACTTGAAGCAGTATTTTGGAGGTGTAATTTTCTTGCGATAGCTTTTTGTGTATATTAATCATCGCAATTTTAATAATATCAGCGGCACTACCTTGAATAGGAGCGTTTACAGCATTGCGTTCTGCAGCGCCTCTTACAATGGCATTACTACCATTAATCGCTTTTAAGTAACGACGGCGACCTAAAACGGTTTGCACATAACCATTATCACGAGCAAAATTAACCTGCTCGCTGATGTAATTTCGCAGTTTTGGATAGGTTTTGTAATAGGTGTCAATGAGTTCTTTGGCTTCAGAGCGAGAAAGGTCGGTTTGGTTGCTTAGGCCAAAAGCTGAAACACCGTAGATTATACCGAAATTCACTGTTTTTGCATTGCTACGTTGCTCACGTGTCACCTCTTCTAGCGGTACGTTAAAAACTTTTGAAGCGGTAGAGGCGTGAATGTCTTCTCCGTTTTTAAAAGCCTCAATCATCGTAGTCTCATTGCTTAAGGCTGCAATAATTCTTAATTCTATTTGTGAATAATCTGCGGCTAATAAGGTATGATTTTCATCCCTTGGAATAAATGCCTTTCTAACCTGTCGTCCTCGTTCTGTTCGTATAGGAATGTTTTGCAAATTGGGGTTATTGCTACTCAATCTTCCTGTTGCGGCTACCGTTTGCATATAATCGGTATGTACTCGGCCAGTAGATGCTTCTACTTGCAAAGGTAAGGCATCTATATAGGTGCTTTTTAATTTAGCAAGACCTCTGTATTCTAATACATTGCGAACAATTTCATGGTCTTTAGCTAAATAAGAAAGTACATCTTCGGCAGTAGAATATTGTCCTGTTTTGGTTTTTTTTGGCTTGTCTACCAGTTTCATTTTATCAAAAAGAATTTCTCCTAATTGTTTTGGAGAACCTATATTGAATTCTTGACCCGCAGCTTCGTAAATGTTTTTCTCTAATGTGGCAATGTCGTTATTTAAGTCTTCTGATAGGGAGTTTAAAAAAGCGATATCCAAATTAATACCTTCCAATTCCATGTCAGCCAATACTTGCAGTAACGGAATTTCAATGTCATTAAATAAATCTTCAGTTTTAGCTTCTGCTAATTCGGGTCTAAAATGCTGTGCTAGCTGGAAAGTGATATCGGCATCTTCAACCGCATATTCCGTTTGCTTTTCTAGAGGAACATCACGCATGCTGAGTTGGTTTTTACCTTTTTTTCCAATCAATTCAGTGATGGAGACAGGGGTATAGTTTAGGTATGTTTCAGCAAGTACATCCATATTGTGTCTCATATCGGGGTTAATCAGATAATGAGCGAGCATCGTATCAAAAAGTTTTCCTTTTACCTTTATTTGATATTTATGCAATACTTTGATGTCGTATTTTAAATTTTGACCTATTTTTTCAATGTCTTCTGATTCAAAGAAAGGGCGCAATTGTTCAATAAGTTCTTGCGCTTCATTTTGGTTTTCAGGGAAAGGAATATAAAACCCTTTCGTTGCTTCCCAAGAAAATGCGATACCTACCAGTTCTGCCGTTAACGGGTTTAAACCTGTAGTCTCAGTATCAAAACAAACAGCGGTTTGTTTCATGAGGTTTTGCAAAAATAGCTTCATTGCCATTCCTGAGGCTACACTTTGATAAGCATGAGGTACATCTGCAATGGTCTTTCGGCTATTTAGGTCTTCTAGTGTTCCTGAAGCTTCTGAAGGTTCTCCTCCAAATAATGAAAATTGCCCGCCTCCAGCTTCTTGCGTTTTTGTTTTTTTGGCAGGCGAATTTGCTGTGTCTGTTTTAGAAGCTACAACCTCACCCGAAAATAGTTTGATGAACTGGTCTTTAAGTCTTCTAAACTCAAGTTCTTCAAATATAATTTGCACTTTTTCATTGTCTGGGTCAGACATTTCATAATCCTTGGCATCAAAGGTAACATCTACATCAAGGCTAATGGTTGCTAGCTTTTTTGATAGCATTCCTAGTTCTCCATTGGCTTCAACCTTTTCTTTCATCTTACCTTTTAGCTTGTCGGTATTTGCTAAAAGATTCTCCATGCTGCCAAATTCTTCTAAGAATTTTTTAGCTGTTTTATCACCAACACCAGGTAGGCCGGGTATGTTGTCACTGGCATCACCCATCATGCCCAAATAATCAATCACCTGCTCTGGGCGTTCAACACCAAAGCGTTTTTGAATTTCGGGTATGCCCCAAATTTCAATGCCATTACCCATTCTTGCAGGGCGATACATGAAAATATTTTCAGACACAAGCTGTCCAAAATCTTTATCAGGGGTTACCATAAAAACCTTGTAATCTTCCTTTTCTGCTTGTTTAGCTAGCGTACCAATAATGTCATCGGCTTCCCAACCTTCTTTTACCACCACTGGAATGTGCATGGCTTTTAGAATATCTTGAATATAGGGTACGGCAATTTTTATGGCATCAGGTGTTTCACTTCTGTTGGCCTTGTATTCCGGAAAAATCTCCGTTCGCTCTGCACTTCCTCCCTTATCAAAACAAACCGCTAGGTGGTCAGGTTTTTCACGTTTAATAACATCAAAAAGTGAATTCATAAAACCCATAATGGCAGAAGTATCCATGCCTTTTGAATTGATTCTTGGGTTTTTTATTAAAGCGTAGTATCCACGAAATATTAACGCATAAGCGTCAAGAAGAAAGAGTCGTTTTTGATTAGACATATATATTGATAAATGTGACGATTAATTAATTTTCAAAAGTAGACAAAAAGAATAAAGGCAGCTTTATTATGTTGAGTGATGATTTCACGTTTTTTAGGGAATGCTTTTTTTTTAGTCTTTATAAATTCTGGTCTTTTACCCTTTCAAAAAGCTCTCTGAAGGGTTGTTTATATGGCCTTCTTCGGTGTAGGTGCGGTAGGTGAAGCCAGGATGAATGCAATATCCACCAGTTTCTCCATTTTTGTTAATTGCAATAAAGCCAATTTGAAAATCATTACGTCCTTTGTTTTTTGCCATGATACGCTTTACACCTTCTTCGCAGGCTTCCTGTGGTGATTTTCCTTGACGCATAAGTTCAACAATAAGAAAACTACCTACAGTACGTACCACTTCTTCACCAACACCTGTTGCTGTGGCGGCACCAATTTCATTATCTACAAATAGTCCTGCGCCAATTATGGGCGAATCACCTACACGACCCGCATATTTATAACCCATACCGCTCGTTGTACAAGCGCCAGAAATATCTCCGTTTTTATCAATAGCTAAAATGCCAATGGTATCATGGTTTTCAATATTGATAATGGGTTTGTATTTTGATGTTTTTTTCCATTCTAACCATTCTTGTTTAGACTGTTCTGTCAGTAGTTTTACTTTTTTAAATCCTTTTTCATAAGCGAATTTTTCAGCACCTTTTCCAGCAAGCATAACATGGGGTGTGTCTTCCATAACCTTGCGGGCTACAGAAACGGGGCTGGCAATATTTTGCATACAAAGCACTGCACCACAATTGCCATCTTTGTCCATAATACAAGCGTCTAATGTTACATTACCATCTCTGTCTGGTCTTCCGCCTACGCCTACGGTTTGGTTGGTGACATCGGCTTCTTCAATCATAGCGCCTTGATGTACAGCGTCTAAGGAACTACCTCCAGCAGCTAAAACTTCCCATGCTTTTGCAGTAGCGTTTTTAAAATCCCATGTGCAAATGGCAATGGGTCTGATAGTTTTTACAGCTTGCGCTTCAGTGGTTGCTGCGTTGGTTTCTTCTTTGCAAGAAGCAATTAGCGATGTAGATAGTAATCCCGCTGCAGCGGCACTCGAATTTTTTAGGAAGTTTCTTCTTTGCATTGATTGTTATATTTAGAATTCGTTTAGTTTTGACCAAAAATGTCGGTGTTCGTAATCTAGATTATCAAATTTTAAAATACCTGCTTGTTAGCTCAAGTTTGAAAAAAAATAATTTTGGATGCAAAATGCGATATTTGTTGGGAAAATAAAAATATATACTTCTGCCATTTTAAAATTCTCGAATTTTAAAGCGGAAGAAGTGTACTATCCTTTTTGAATCACTCATTAAATATAGGTAAAATGTTAGTAGAAGTTTGTTCAAATTCTTTAGAATCTGCTATGAATGCAGAAAAAGCAGGAGCTGACAGAATTGAATTGTGTTCAGAATTGGCAGTAGGGGGTGTTACGCCTTCTTACGGGCTGTTGAAAAGTGTTAAAAAGCATATTTCAATTCCTGTAAATGTATTAATTCGTCCACGAGGAGGTGATTTCACTTATTCAGATTTGGAGTTTCAAATCATGCTACAAAATATAGCCCTTTGTGTAGATTTAGGTTTTAACGGTATCGTTACAGGAGTGCTACATGATGATTTTTCGTTGGATGTAGAACGTACAGCGGTATTAATAAAGGCAGCTGGTGATTTAAACTTTACTTTTCATCGTGCTTTTGATTGGGTTAAAGAGCCCAAGAAAACCCTGAAAGAATTAGAAGGGTTAGGAGTAGATACTATTTTGACTTCTGGTCAACAAAACAAAGCTGTTTTAGGAGCTGATTTGCTGGTGAAATTGCAAGAGGAAACTTCATCTATTACCATTATGCCCGGTAGTGGGGTAAATGCTAATAATGTTCAAGTTTTTAAAGATGCTAAGTTTCGAGCCGTACATTTATCGGGTGTTGCTTGGCGTAAAACTTTAGGTGAACCACCGTTGGTTTCTATGAATTCACCTTCGTTTTTGAGTGATGAGGCTGTGGCTGTTTCTGATGTTGAACGGGTTAGCGCCGTTGTGGATGCTGTGAAATAGCATTTTTGTAATTGGAATAGGCTTTGTTGTTATTCTCGATATTTTTAAATAAAACCACTAGGTTCATCAGAATAAAATAACTTTGTAAAAAAACTATGCTGCGTTTTGCTGTAATTCTTTCTGTATTTTATATTGTTTTTTCTGCTTACGGCTTTCAGGCCTTCAAAACCTTATTTAAAAACCCTTTAATGACATGGGTTTATGTGGGGTTGTTTGCAGTAGTTTGGTTATTTTTTATGTACAAACTCGCTAGTTATGCACCAGGTTCGGCAATGCAACATACTACCGCTATCGCTGGGGGGGTCTTTTTTTCTTTTATGATTTTAGGGTTTTTACTCAGTGTATTTATGCTGCTCGAAGACTTTTTTAGAGTGAGTGTTTTTGGGTATTTTAAAATAAGTGATGGGGTAGCCCAATTGCCTTCTCGGCGTAAATTTATTAGTAGCATAGCCCTTGGAATTGCCGCTTTGCCTTTTGGAGCTTTATTGTATGGTATGGTAAAGGGGAAATACAATTTTAAGGTGTTAAAATATACCATGGAGTATGATGACTTGCCTGATGCTTTTGATGGGTACAAGATTACCCAAATATCAGATGTACATAGTGGTAGTTTTGATAACCATGAGAAAGTGGCTTATGCAATAGATTTGGTGAATAAGCAACAAAGTGATGTTATTTTATTTACTGGCGATTTGGTAAACAATGAGGCTACTGAAATGCTGCCATGGAAAAATCTTTTCACAAAATTGGAGGCTAAAGATGGGAAGTTTTCGGTACTTGGAAACCATGATTATGGGGATTATAAACAATGGCATGAAGATAAGGAGCAAAATGACGTACTAAAAAAGCAGAATTTAGAAGACTTGAAAACGCTACAGCGCGAGATGGGTTTCGATTTATTGTTAAATGAAAGTCGATTTTTGAAAAAGGATGCGGATAGAATTGCTCTTATTGGAGTGGAAAATTGGGGTAAAGGTGGTTTTAAAAAGGCTGGTGACCTTCAAAAAGCAAAAGCTGCTGTAGCAACAGACGATTTTAAAATTGTAATGAGTCATGACCCGTCACACTGGGAAGCAGAGATTTTGCCTGATGATTATAAGTATCACCTTACCTTAAGTGGTCATACTCATGGTATGCAGTTTGGTATTGAAATCCCTGGGTGGATTAAATGGAGTCCTATCAAATGGCGTTACAAGCAATGGGCTGGTATCTATGAGCAAATGGGGCAGTATATTAATGTAAACAGAGGTTTTGGGTTTTTAGGGTATCCTGGTAGGTTTGGTATATGGCCAGAAATTACGGTGATTACCTTAAAAAAGAAGTCGTTAACATGATTTTAACTAGCGGTAAAGTGCACAAATTTGGTTGAATATATCGCAATTTAACAATTTTTATTACATTTGATTGCCCGCATTTATGAACTCAACTGATTTTTTGGTGGGAAGGTGCAAATTTTTGAGTGCTAGAAATTTAAAAATTAACCTTAGTCAGAATTTGTAAAACAACAATTTGAGTATGTCGAAATTTGGTGAACTTATAGATTTACATATCCCTGTTCTGTTAGATTTTTATGCAGAATGGAATGATCAGTCCACTGCAATGCATGCAGTACTTCGCGATGTAGCTGCAGCACTTGGTGATAAGGGCAAGGTTATTAAAATAGATGTAGATAAAAATAAAGAGCTTTCACAGGCATTACGTGTGAAAGGCTTGCCTACATTGATGATATATAAAAAAGGCGAAATGGTTTGGCGTCAAAGTGGTGAACAAGATGCAAACACCCTTATTGGTATTCTTAAAGAGTACGTGTAAAGGGTTGTCTTGATTGTGCTTTTGAGCTAAGGTTGTTTTGATGGCCTAGCAGTTATGGCTTTTTAAGATTGCCAAATAAGTGCTTTTTTTAGCGTGGTATCAAAAGAATCCTCATGTTTTGTGAAACCTAAATAGACCTCTTTGATGAGAGTTGATCATAGCGCTTTCTTTTGTACTTTTTTTATCCAATAGAAAATTACAAATCCTCCGATAATTCCTGGAATGAACCAACCATAAATACCAGGAAAAAAACTATTTGTTACTACAAATGCTGTGGTGGCTGAAATATAGCCTCCAATCATTTTGCCTAAATGTAATTTTAACCATACTTTTTTTAGTTGCTCTGGTTTTTTGAATAGCATCAAATCTCTCACAGAAAATGTGATACCTACTAGTGCAAAAACTAGAAGAATGATATTAAAGCTTTGAGTTAGTATAATAGGGAGTGTAATCATTAAAAATCCTGCGATAATCATAATCATGGCTATCAGTTTATCGAATTTTAAATCTACATTGGCTTTCTTGTATTTTAAGGCGTTGTTTCCTGTTAAAACGAAATACAAACTAAAAATACCGACCGCAAACAAAAATGGACTTTCATGATTTGGCAAAATAGCAACTGTCATAGCAATAAGGCCAGATGATATCATGGAATAGAAAAAAACTAGTCCAGATTTTTTATGCGCTGTTTTTCCTTTTTTTGCCAGCATAGCTATTAGTCCTGCGATTAAGGCAACGCCTCCAAAGGATGCATGAATGTAAATAAATAATTGTATTGTTTTTTCCATTTTACGTTGTTTTAAGTGACTCAAAATTCACGTAATAAGGACACTATGCCTATTTATGATTACTCAACTGTCGTTTTGTTGGTGTGAGTTGATAGGTAGTAGCTAAAATTGGTGTTAATGGTAATTCGAAGTACAACTATAATAAAGTGGTTTATGTGCTTTTCTATAAGAGATATATAAAAGAAGAGAGCAATATTTTTTTTGCTAACAGGTATTTTAATACGTATATCACAGAGAAAGACATTGCTAAATTTTAGCATGTGCTTTTTATGAAAGTAGTATTATATGAAAGCCTATTTGTTTAGTAGGCAGCTGCAATATAATTCGAATAGTTATAACATAACGTACAGCGCTACTAGTTGCTTTCTAGTAGTGCTGTACTGTCTGTTTTTTGTTCGCTTTGTAGCGTATCATTTGCCGTGCTATCTATAACAGAGTTACTGTCTATTAAATCAGGGTCTAATGGCGATAAAATTTCTTCTTCTTCCTCGAAATTATCGGCATAAAACTTATCAAAATACTCATTAAATAATAAGGTTTCTGATTCTCCTTTTTCACGATCTTTATTGGTAACTAAGATGTCTACAAGTCTTCGGTAAGCGGTCATATCATCTAAGATGTTTTCACCGTGCCGTATTTTTTCATCGTAAGGAATTGATCCGTAGTAGTCTAATCTTTCAATGTATTTGTTTTTTAAACGGTCATACAGCTCGCGGGCCTTTCCTGTTTCGCCAACCTTGTAATAGCCATCAATGAAGGGCTCTACTAAGGTGTAATAGCCAAATTGATCCAAAGGCATATTGGTTAAAGAAATGTCGATTACATCTTTTGCCTTTTCTATTTTACCTTCCTTGATAAGGGCTTCCATGAGTCGGGCAAGATTTCCACGATAGGTAACACCCTGTATTCGGGTTTGCGTATCATGATAGATGTTAGGGTCACCAGCGTTACCCCAATCCCATTTTTTTACAATATCATACATCAAATCAGTATCAATTCTTCCCATTTCAAAACCATTGGGGCGTTCTGTTTTTATGGGTACTAGCTTATAGGCAAGCCCATCAAGCTGTAGGTAATCTTTCATCCATATAAATTCAGCATCATCAAAACTACCTCCTGAAAAATAAATAGGGCGTTTCCAATCGTTATTGGCAATAATATCTAACATCATCATACTTTTTTTGGTGATGATATTTGGTAAATCAATATCAATATAATCTACAATAAGCGCCGAATCTTTGGCTTTTACCAAGCCACTTTCTAACACGTTTGTTTTGTTAACAGGAATGCGCAGTTTTTTGGTTGGGTAGTAAACAAAATTTAAGACATCATCAGAGTATCCGTAAGTGTCAGCACCTTGTTTTTCTAAGTAGTATTTAAACTTTGTTTCAGGGCGATCGCCATCAATCCAATCTATAAAGGCCTTAACGCTCCACCTGCTTTCTGTTACCTCTTTATTAAAAAGTTTATTGGCATCTTGAAAATACAGTACATCTCTATTTCCTGTGCGATACTTTTCGTGGGTAATTTGTGAAGGAATAGGATCGCTTTCATAGGCTTTACGTTTCATTTGGTCTACATACCAGTCTGTTTCAAATAGGCTGGTGCAAATAACACGTACATCGGTACGATACCCCTCAATTTCTTGCGCATACCAAAGAGGAAAGGTGTCGTTGTCTCCGATAGTAAAAATCATGGCTCCAGCATCTTTTTGGCAGGAATCTAAGTATGCTTTTGCTGTAGATTGAGCTGTATATCGATTTGATCTGTCATGGTCATCCCAGTTTTGGTATGCCATAAGCGTAGGTACTGCCAACAGGCAAATGGCCGTAATGATAGGGGCTGCTATTTTTGGGGTGATAAATTTACGAGCTTCGTCAAAAAGTGCGTATACACCTAAGCCAATCCATAGTGCAAAAACGTAGAAGGAGCCTACAAGCGAATAATCCCGTTCTCGGGGTTGAAAAATATAAGGGTTGGTGTAGAATTGAATAGCTAGTCCTGTAAAGAGAAAGAATACAAGGAGTACCCAAAATTGCTTTGGATTTCGCGAGATTTGAAATACCAGACCAATGATACCTAAGAATAAAGGTAAAAAATAATAGGTATTTCTGCCTTTGTTATTTTTAATGTCGCTCGGAAGGTTTTCTTGACTACCAATATTGGGGCGTATACCGTCGATGAAATCAAAACCACTTATCCAGTTTCCGTTGTCATTATAGCGTCCTTGAACATCGTTTTGTTTTCCTGTGAAATTCCACATGAAATAACGCCAATACATATAGCCAAATTGAAACTCAAACATGTATTGAATGTTTTCCCAAACTGAAGGGGGTTGAACGTCTAAGTATTCTTCAAAACGTCTGATGAAACTAATATATTGATCGGTATCAATTTCACCATTGGCGTAGCCATCTTTCACTTGGTTAATGGCTTGTTGTAATTCTTTGTTCGACTTTTTCATTTTAAAGTCTAGTGGACCAAAGTACTTCATGTAGTTTTTAGCATGCTGAGTGCTCCACATTCTGGGTAAAAAACCTACATGGTCTTCATTATCTCCTGGTACTGAATTTTTCCAGTGATTTACAATTACATATTTGCCTAACTTTTCGTCACGCTCGTACTTGGGTGCGCCGTCTTTATTTTCTCCGTTAGGAGCAAAAGCAGCTGAATAGTAAGCACCATATATTGGACTGTCAACCCCAGGGTATTGCTCCCTGTTGTAATATGCTAATAGCGAACGTGCGTCAGAAGGGTCATTTTCATTGATTACAACATGGGCATTTGCACGAATAGGAAGCATGATCCACGAAGAAAAACCCAAAAACAAAAACATCAAACACAATACGATGGTGTTGGCTGTTTTGAATTGATTTTTACGTGTATAGTTTAACCCAAAATAGAATGCAGCAACAAAAAGAATAAAGATAATTGCCGTTCCTGAATTGAAGGGGAGTCCGACGTTATTAATAAAAAACACTTCTCCCCAACCAAATAATTTAAGCACGTAGGTGAGCGAGAATTTGTATACCAACATTAAAATTGCAATTACCGAAATGTTGGCAATTAAAAAGTTTTTTACTGTGACCGTTTTGTATTTTTTAAAATAGTAAAGCAACCCAATAGAAGGTATTGCTAAAAAGCCCATAAATTGTACTCCAAAGGTCAAGCCTATTACAAAAGAGATTAAAACGAGCCATTTGTTGCCTCTTGGGTGGTCGATATTGTCAATCCATTTCAAACCTAGCCACAAGAGTAATGACATGATTAAACTTGCCATGGCATATACTTCGGTTTCTACTGCATTAAACCAAAAGCTGTCAGAGAAGGTGAAGGCAAGGCTACCTACGAGCCCACTTCCTAAAATAGCAATGGCGCTGCCATTAGTAAGTTTGTCATTTTTGTTTATGAGTTTTCGAACCAAATTAGTGATCGTCCAAAACATAAACAGTATGGTGAAAGCACTTGACGCTCCCGAAACAAAATTCACCATTCTGGCCACTAGTAAATCATTGCCAAAGGCAAACATGGCAAAAAAGGCACCAATCATTTGCATGAGGGGCGCTCCTGGAGGGTGGCCTACCTGCAACTTTGCTGAGGTAGAAATATACTCACCAGCATCCCAAAAACTACTGGTAGGTTCTACAGTGATAAAGTAAGTAATGAAGGCGATAAAAAAAACGACCCATCCTAGAATGGAGTCCCACTTTTCGAAGTTCTTTGAAAACATGTACTAGTTAAATTAACAGATGTGGCGAATTTAGCAATAAATATAGATATGTATATAAATTTTTGATAAACCTTTAACACAGAAGGGTGTTTATGCGATTACTTATGAAGAAGTAACTCCTTTGTGATGATTTCTCAGCCTATAAGCATAAATCAGGTGCATGGAAATATAGGCTATTCCAAAATTATAACGGTAAGCTCGCTTTCTTCAATAATTATCGTAGGCTTGCCATATGAAAGGTTCAAAAAGGTAGCGTTTTGTTGCGCTTTATAAAGCTTGAATCAAGAAAGCGACATAAAACTAGAGAAAAACACCAGATGTGGTGTAAGGAATATTATAAATAATGCACTATTTTTATACCTTAAAAAAATATAGAAATGGCAGATTTATCTCAAGAAGAGTGGGTAGCACAGTTAGAAAAAGATGATAACGCATGTATCTTAGATGTGCGTACAGATGATGAAGTGGCAGATGGTTATATTCCCGATGCGAAGCATATTGATATTTATTTGGGTCAAGAGTTTATTGATCAGTTGCAAGAATTAGATAAGAGTAAAAACTACTATGTGTACTGTAGAAGTGGAAACCGTAGTGGTCAAGCATGTGCTATTATGAATAGCATAGGTTTTGAAAATGTATTCAATTTAGAAGGTGGTTTTATGAATTGGGAAGGTGAAGTGGCTGAGTAAATAGTGTCGCTAGTGTTTTTTTATTGGGGCTGATACTAATTGATTATTTTGGTTTTTTAATGATACTGCGACCTTTGGTTTTTGATCATTTGTTTGTAATGGTATAAATTTTCACAAACAAGCTTCTTAAATGAGGCTTGTTTTTTTATGGTTTAGTGTAGCTAATGCCATTTAACTGTAGTATATTTAGTTCATTAAAGTAGATTTAATAACCAAATACCAATATCTTAAGTTGTGAAAGAAGACTTGCTACATTTTATATGGAAGTATAAAAAGTTTCAGTTGGCAAGATTGACGACTTCTAAAAATGAGGCGGTAGCTGTGCTGCATACGGGAATGCATAATCATTTGGCAGGGCCTGATTTTTTTAATGCAAAAATTAATATAGGCGGTCAATTGTGGGCAGGGAATGTAGAAATACATGTGAATGCTTCTGATTGGTATGCGCATCGTCATGAAGATGATGCTAATTACGATTCGGTGATTTTGCATGTAGTTTGGCATGATGATGTAGCTGTGTTTAGAAAAGATGGCACTGAAATTCCTACGCTAGAACTTAAAAATTATATTTCAAAGGAAGTTTTGTCAGCCTATCAAAAGCTGTTTGATACAAAACAAAAACGCTTTATCAACTGCGAAAATGATATTGCTAAAATAGAAGACTTTGTTTTTCAAAACTGGTTAGAACGATTGTATTTTGAACGTTTGGAGGAGAAATCAGCTTTTATTTTTGAGCTTCTTGAAAAATCTAATAATAACTGGGAGCAGGTTTTGTTTGCACTGCTGTTGAAGAATTTTGGTTTGAATGTTAATGGAGGTGCGTTTTTGAGTCTTGCTAATGCTATAGATTTTTCGGTGGTTCGAAAATTACAGGCAGATGTATTTCAATTGGAAAGTGTTTTTATGGGTATGAGTCACTTATTAGAAGATGATACCATTGTAGATCAATATTACCTTCAGTTGAAAAAGGAGTATGGATATTTGAAACATAAATTCAGCCTTATCGATACTGAAGTGGTACAGCCGCAATTCTTTAAACTTCGTCCGCCAAATTTTCCTACACTTCGCCTTTCGCAACTAGCTAATGTGTATACTAAAAAGCAGCATCTTTTTAATGTTATTGTAAATACGACTAACCTTGAAGATTTATACCGCTTGTTTGATGTGAGTGCTAGTTTGTACTGGAATGATCATTTCACCTTTGGCAAAACTTCAAAGAAAAGCACAAAAAAACTAACTAAGAAGTTTGTCGACTTACTAATTATCAATGCAATTATTCCTTTGAAGTTTTGTTATGCCAAGCATTTGGGTAAAGAGATAAATGAAGAAATTATTCAAATAAGTACAACTATTAAAGCCGAGGATAATTCAATTCTTTCAAATTTTAAAAAGCACGGTGTGCAAGTAAAAAATGCTAAAGATAGTCAGGCGATGCTTCAAATGTATAAAAAATATTGCTTCGTAAATAGATGTTTAGATTGCCAAGTAGGAAGTAGTTTATTACGTGAAAATGATTAATTTTGAATATGAAAATTTTCTACCAACTCTTGTATTATTTTCAAAAACGTGGTTTTGAGGTGTGCAGGCGTATTGCTGAGCGCTTAGGTATACGAGCAAGGGTAGTGCGCACCTCGTTTATTTATCTTACGTTTGTTACGGTGGGTTTTGGTTTTGCACTTTATCTTTTTTTAGCATTTTGGTTGCGAATAAAAGATCTTATTTATACCAAAAGAACTTCTGTTTTTGACCTCTAAATATGATACAATTATCCCGTTCTAAGATATATCTTGCGCTGTGGCTTATGCTTACCGTGGTTATATTTGGCGTGCTAGGCTATCGGTTTGTTTCTGATTATTCTTGGGTTGATGCGCTGTACATGACTGTAATAACCATGTCAACTGTTGGTTTTCAAGAAGTACAACCTTTAGATGAAGCATCTAGAATTTTTACAGTTATTTTAATTTTAGCAAGCGTTTTTATACTGGGTTTTGCAATATCTGTCATTACTGAGTATCTTTTGGGTAGAAATTCTCTTCAACTTTTAAAAAAGAAAAAAGTGAAACATAAAATAAAAAGTTTATCAAACCATGTCGTCGTTTGTGGGTACGGCAGAAATGGCATGCAGGCTGGTGATCGTCTTACAGCATATAGAAAGCCATTTGTGGTTATAGAGCGAAATAAAGAAGTTATTGAAAAGCATGAAGATGAGGTGCTTTTTATAGAAGGTGATGCTAATGAAGATGATATTTTGATTGAAGCCGGTATTGAAAAAGCACAGTTTTTAATAGCTGCTATGCCTGATGATGCTGCCAATTTATTTCTTGTGCTCTCTGCAAGGCAATTAAACAAAAATCTATTTATTATCAGTCGAGCGTCATTAGCCGCCTCTCAGAAAAAGTTGGTGTTAGCAGGAGCGAACAAGGTAATTATGCCTGATAAAATTGGCGGCGATCACATGGCCTCGCTGGTTGTAATGCCTGATTTAATCACTTTTATGGACAAGTTATCAGTAGAAGGTGAGCATACGACCAACTTAGAAGAAGTGGCTATTGAAGATTTTTCTGATCAGGTAGATTGCAATTCGCTTCGTGATTTAGATCTAAGAAATAAAACAGGCTGTACTATAATAGGTTATATTGCACCCGATGGAGAGTATATTATAAATCCAGAAGCCGATTTGCAGCTCCAACCTAAAAGTAAAGTAATCGTCTTAGGGCGTCCGGAACAAATTAAAAAATTGAATGAAATGTTTCATATTGACGGAAGTCCAACAAGTTAATTTGTTCATATTATTTGATTCTAATCTTAATTTTTAAGATATTGTCGCCTTACTAACTAATAAAACAAACCAAAACTCAATACTATGAAGTATAAACTTCTTACCATTTTTACATTGTTTTTGCCTTTTTTAACAATAGCACAAGATGCTGTTGATAAAGGATTGGATGAAAAAATAAATGATGCCTTTATGCCCATAGCAACTAAGTGGGAGAGCATTGTTCTTACACCTATTAGTTTGGGCGGGTATGATATTCCTATCGTTCTGATATTATTGATTTTAGGTGCTACGTTTTTTACCATTTTTTTTAAGTTACCTGGGGTGACGAAATTTGGACTAGCAATAAATACCGTTCGTGGAAAGTATGATGAAATGGATGACCATGGGGTTGAAAAGGCGGACATTAATGTTGTTGATGGGGATTTACCAGATACCATACGGGATGAAAGTGAAGAAGGCGAAGTGAGTCATTTTCAAGCATTAGCTACTGCGGTTTCTGGTACTGTTGGTCTTGGTAATATTGCTGGTGTTGCTGTCGCAATTGCTCTTGGTGGTCCTGGAGCTACTTTCTGGATGATTATTTGTGGATTGATTGGTATGTCAACAAAATTTGTTGAATGTACATTAGGCGTGAAATTTAGAGATGTAGGGCCGGACGGAACTGTTTATGGTGGGCCTATGTATTATCTTTCGAAAGGTTTGGAAGAAAGAGGTATGAAAGGTCTAGGTAAAGTTTTAGGAATTCTTTTTGCCGTGCTTTGTGTTGGCGCTTCTTTTGGTGGTGGAAACGCTTTTCAATCTAATCAAGCTGCTGTTCAACTAACTTCTATGTTTAATCTTGAAGGTGGTGCTGTAGGTGTAGGTATTGGAGTTGTAATGGCTATTTTGGTAGGTATTGTCATAATTGGAGGTATAAAAAAGATAGCAAGTGTTACAGAGAAGATTGTTCCTTTTATGGCAGGTATTTATGTAATAGCTTCTTTGGTCATCATTTTCGCAAATATTAAATATGTGGGTGATGCTTTTGAAATGATTTTCGCTGGCGCATTTACTCCAGCTGCTGGAATTGGTGGTGTTTTAGGTGTAATTATTGTTGGTTTTCAAAGAGCGGCATTTTCGAATGAAGCGGGAGCTGGTTCTGCGGCAATTGCACATTCAGCGGTGAAAACTAAATACGCAGCTAGTGAAGGTGTTGTTGCCTTATTGGAGCCTTTTATTGACACTGTGGTTATTTGTACAATGACTGCCTTAGTGATTATTTTCTTTAATATGGATACAGGTGCTTTTGAATATGGTAATGCTGTTGGTAGTACTGTATTGTTGACAGATTCTCAGACCTATGTTGGAGGTGTTGATTTGACTTCTATGGCGTATGATTCTGTTATACCTGGCTTTAGATATGTTCTTACTATAGCAATAATTATGTTTGCTTTTTCAACGATGATTTCGTGGTCGTATTATGGCTTGCAATCATGGAAATTCCTTTTTGGAAGAGGTAAAACCGCAGATACTGTTTATAAAATATTATTTTTATTGTTTGTAGTTGTTGGTGCTGCGGCAACATTAGATGCAGTTATTAAATTTTCGGATGCTATGATTTTAGCTTTGGTGTTCCCGAATATGATTGGCTTGTTATTTTTGTTTCCGAGAGTTAAGGAGGAGTTAGATAAATATCTAACAGATATTAAGTCTAATTTTGAATAATACAAATTGAAAAATTTCAAATCCCACTTCAAGTTCAATAAACAAGAACGAAGTGGGATTTTCTTTTTACTCCTTTTTATAGTGCTTCTGCAAGTAGCGTATGTTACTTATCGTGCTTTTTCTATGGATGACGTATCTGTAAATGGTTTTTTACAGGATAGTGAAACGCAAGCACAAATAGATGCTTTAAAAGCAAAGGCGCAGCAGAAAGATACGGTAAAGCTGTATGCTTTTAATCCCAATTTCATAACTGATTATAAAGGGTATGTTTTAGGAATGTCGGTTGAAGAGATCGATAGGTTGCATGCCTTTCGCGCTAGAAACAAGTATGTAAATTCGCCTGAAGCGTTTCAAGAAGTTACTCAAATATCTGACTCGTTGTTGGCTGTTATGGTGCCCTATTTTAAATTCCCAGAATGGACAACAAAACAGGGAGATAGTAAGAATAATCTAAAAAAGCGCCGTCATATTCCTAGTTCAAAAATAGACCTTGTTAAAAAGGATTTGAATACCGCAACTGCTGATGAGTTAAGAGTAGTATCTGGAATAGGGGTTAAGTTGTCGGCAAGGATTATTAAGTTTAGAGATCGATTGGGTGGTTTTTTGGTAGCAGAGCAGCTGTATGATGTGTACGGTTTAGAAGATGAAGTGGTAGAGCGGGCGTTACAGCGATTCACGGTGGTTGATATACCAGCAATTGAAAAAATTAACATAAATAATGCAACTGTTGAAATGTTAACAGAATTAGTATATATTCAACGAAAGGTTGCTATAGGCATTGTAAATTACAGAAATCTCAACGGAAGTATCGATTCTTTTGACGAATTGTCAAAAATAGAAAATTTTCCTTTTGAAAAAATTGATAGAATTGCGTTATATTTGTCCCTAAAAAAATAACGCTATGCAAAGTATGTACTTCACTGAAGAGCATCAATTGTTCAGAGAAAGTCTGAGAGATTTTTTAAAAAAAGAAGTTGTTCCTCATATTGAGAAATGGGAGGAAACCGGAACGGTAGAGCGTTTTATCTGGAAGAAATTTGGAGATATGGGCTTCTTCGGCCTGGCAATTCCTGAGGCTGATGGTGGTTTGGGATTGGATTTGTTTTACACGGTAATATTTCTAGAAGAGCTACAACGGATTAATTCGGGTGGTTTTGCTGCTGCCATGTGGGCACATGCTTATTTGGCAATGACGCATTTAAATAAACGAGCCAAGGGTGCTATTAGAAAAACGTATTTAGAGCCCAGTGTAATGGGAGATAAAATAGGTTGTTTGGGTGTTAGCGAGCCCTTTGGAGGAAGTGATGTTGCCGGAATGAGAACTACGGCGAAAAAAGAAGGAGATACCTATATATTAAATGGTTCAAAGACCTTTATTACTAATGGGGTGTATTGCGACTATATGATTGTTGCGGCAAAAACCAATGTTGAGGCAGGTAATAAAGGGATAAGTATTTTTGTGGTAGATAGGCATAGTAAAGGAGTTACTGCTAATAAATTGAATAAACTGGGTTGGCGCGCATCAGATACAGCTGAGTTGGCCTTTGATAATGTAGTGGTGCCCGCGGCTAATTTAATGGGTGAGGAGGGAAAAGGATTTTCATATATTATGGAGGCTTTTGCTTTAGAACGTTTGGTGATGGGTATTAATGCACATGCTAGAGCCGATTATGCTATAGAATATGCGTTACAATATATGGCTGAACGCGAAACATTTGGAAAACCTATAAATCAATATCAAGCATTGCGTCACCGTATTGCTGATTTGTATGCCGATATGGAAATGTGTAAACAGTACAACTATTCTGTAGCCTATAAAATGGATAGAGGAGAATATGTAGTTAAAGAAGCTACGATTTCAAAATTGCGGTCCACTAAAATGGCAGATGAGGTTGCTTATGACTGTTTGCAGTTTTTAGGAGGCTATGGTTATATTGAAGACTATCCTATGGCAAGATTGTTAAGAGATAGTCGACTTGGACCTATAGGAGGAGGAACTTCTGAGATTCTCAGGGAGATAATTGCAAAAATTGTCATTGATAAAAAAGAGTATACCTCTACGAAAGCTAGTAAATAAGGTAGGTAGCGGATATTTGTTCTCTAAAAAATAGATTTTAATAATATTTACCCATTATGGTTGTGTTTGTAAATATAGTTACTATATTTGCAGCCCTAATAATTAAAGAAAGGAGGTTGTAGCCCATGTTAATAATACCAATTAAAGAAGGAGAAAACATCGATAGAGCTTTAAAGCGCTTCAAGCGAAAGTTCGACAAAACAGGTACAATGCGTCAATTGCGTAAGCGACAAGCATTCACAAAGCCTTCAGTTGCTCGTAGAGCGCAAATACAAAAAGCCGAGTATATTCAAGGTTTAAGAGATCAAGAAGAAATATAATTTTTTTCTAGCTTTTATAAAAATATATAAATCCCGTCATTTGGCGGGATTTTTTTGTGCTCAAAAGTGTGCTGCTGGCTGAATTGTAAATGGAAGGTAGAAATGGTGTAACTTTGGCATATGTCTTCGCTTGAATCTTTTGTTTCGTATCTCTCATTAGAGAAAAATTACTCTGCGCATACAGTTTTGGCGTATGAAAAAGATATTGCTGAGTTTGCCGCGTTTTGCGTTGATGTTTATGAAATAGCTGATATTGATGAGGTTTCTTATGGTGTAATACGTAGTTGGGTAGTGCTGCTCGTTGATGGTGCTATTTCGAATAGAACTATCAATCGAAAAATTGCTTCTTTAAAAGCGTATTATCGTTTTTTGCAACGTATAGAGAAGATTGATGTAAATCCGTTGGCAAAACATAAGGCCTTGAAGACTTCAAAAAAAATTGAAGTTCCTTTTTCTGAATTAGAGATGCAAAATGTCTTGCGTCAAATTTGCTTTGAAGATGATTTTGAAGGCCTTCGTGATAAATTAATGATTGAGTTGTTGTATACAACCGGTATTCGTAGGGCTGAGTTGATTAATTTAAAAGTAAGTGATGTTGATTTTCATCGAAATACAATACGGGTACTAGGTAAGCGAAATAAAGAGCGTGTTGTGCCGCTTTTAGAAGGTGTAAAGTTCCTTTTTGAAAAATATTTGTGCGAAAGAAATGACTTGCAGGTGATTATAGATGAAAGGTATGTTTTCTTGTTGAAATCGGGAGGTAAAATATACGAAACACTTGTTTACAGAGTTATAAATAAGTATCTTAGTCAGGTGTCATCAAAAGTAAAAAGGAGTCCGCATATTTTACGGCATACTTTTGCTACACATTTGCTCAATAAAGGGGCAGATTTAAATTCGGTAAAAGAATTATTAGGACATTCAAGCTTAGCTTCTACACAAGTGTATACGCACAATAGTATAGCTGAGTTAAAAAAGGTGCACTTAAAAGCGCATCCAAGAAACAAAAAGTAATTTTTATATTGTTTAACTTTTAAAAACATATTTTATATGAAAGTAAACGCTCAATCAGTAAATTTTAATGCAGATGTTAAGTTGATTCAATTTTTGCAAGGTCGATTAGATAAACTAGAAACGTTCTATGATAAGGTGATTAGTTCGGATGTTTATTTAAAAGTGGAGAATACGAGTTCGAAAGAAAATAAGGTTGTTGAAATTAAATTAAACATACCTAAAGATAATTATGTGGTAAAAAAGCAGTGTAAGTCCTTTGAAGAGGGTATTGATTCAGCATGTAGTTCCTTGGAAAGGAAGTTAATAAAACGAAAAGAAAAAATGAGAGTACATTCTTGATTAAATTTTTTTCAATATTTGTTTTGATAAAAGAAATAAATATATACCTTTGCAGTCCGTTAGAAATAGCGGACTTTTTTATGTCAAAAAAAGTAAACAAAAGCCGATGTAGCTCAGCTGGCTAGAGCAGCTGATTTGTAATCAGCAGGTCGTGGGTTCGAGTCCCTCCATCGGCTCTTAAAAACAAAGAAAATTTGAATAAATTTTGTTTGTTGTTGAAATGTTGAAAGCTAAATAGTAAGGTGATGATTTCTTAAAGGGAGTTGTAGCTTTTGAATTAGTTTTTTTTATGTTTTAAAAGTTCATTACATATTGATTGTTTTAGAAAATTGGGGAGATACTCAAGCGGCCAACGAGGGCAGACTGTAAATCTGCTGACTACGTCTTCGCAGGTTCGAATCCTGCTCTCCCCACTTTTAAAACAAACTAGTTAGAAAAATAGCTAGTAAAGAATGCGAGAGTAGCTCAGTTGGTAGAGCGTCAGCCTTCCAAGCTGAATGTCGCCGGTTCGAACCCGGTCTCTCGCTCCAAGTATAAAAGAAACCGCTTTTTTGAGGTTTACTTTTTAAGAAAAAGCGACAGGTGTTTATGGTCAGAGCGATTCTCCTTGAGCTGTGCATTTTGAGCCTTGAATCTGTCGATAGGCCGACGTAGCTCAGGGGTAGAGCGTTTCCTTGGTAAGGAAGAGGTCACGAGTTCAAATCTCGTCGTTGGCTCTATAGTTGAATAAATTTGTACACACACTAATATAAACAATAAGATTAAATTCATTAAAAAATGGCAAAGGAAACTTTTGATCGTTCCAAACCGCACTTAAATATTGGTACAATTGGACACGTCGATCACGGAAAAACTACATTGACTGCAGCTATTACTACGGTATTGGCAAATGCAGGTTTATCAGAGCTTAGAAGCTTTGAGTCAATTGATAACGCTCCTGAAGAGAAAGAGAGAGGTATTACTATTAATACATCTCACGTAGAGTATTCTACTGCTAATCGTCACTATGCGCACGTTGATTGTCCTGGTCACGCGGATTACGTTAAGAACATGGTTACTGGTGCTGCTCAAATGGACGGCGCTATTCTTGTTGTTGCTGCTACCGATGGTCCTATGCCTCAAACTCGTGAGCACATCCTTTTAGGTCGCCAGGTTGGTATTCCTAGAATTGTTGTTTTCATGAACAAAGTTGATATGGTTGATGATGAGGAGCTTTTAGAGCTTGTTGAAATGGAAATCAGAGAACTGCTTTCTTTCTACGAGTATGATGGAGATAATGGTCCTGTTGTTGCTGGTTCTGCTTTAGGTGCACTTAATGGTGAGCAAAAATGGGTTGATACAGTAATGGAATTGATGGCTGCTGTTGATGATTGGATCGAGCTTCCTAAAAGAGATGTTGATAAAGATTTCTTAATGCCTGTTGAAGATGTATTTACAATTACAGGTCGTGGAACTGTTGCTACAGGTCGTATCGAAACTGGTGTTGCTAATACAGGTGATGCTGTTGATATTATCGGCATGGGTGCTGAGAAATTGTCTTCTACAATTACTGGTGTTGAAATGTTCCGTAAAATCTTAGATAGAGGTGAAGCTGGTGATAACGTTGGTATCCTTTTAAGAGGTATTGAAAAATCAGACATCAAAAGAGGAATGGTAATCTGCAAGCCAGGTTCTGTTAAGCCACATGCTAAGTTTGAAGCTGAGGTTTATATCCTTAAAAAAGAAGAAGGTGGTCGTCACACACCATTTCATAATAACTACCGTCCACAGTTCTACGTAAGAACTACTGACGTAACGGGTACAATCAACCTTCCAAGTGGAGTTGAAATGGTTATGCCTGGTGATAACCTTACAATTACTGTTGATTTATTATCTCCAATTGCATTGAGCGAAGGACTTCGTTTTGCAATCCGTGAAGGTGGTAGAACAGTTGGTGCTGGTCAGGTAACTAAGATTTTAGATTAGAATTTATTAAGGTAATATTACATTAAGGGTGTCCGTCAATTGGCGGATACCTTTCAATGTAAATATAAACGGGTGTAGCTCAGTTGGTAGAGCACTGGTCTCCAAAACCAGGTGTCGGGAGTTCGAGTCTCTCCTCCCGTGCAAATTACGGAATGTTGAAAGGGGTGTTGTCATCTTGTTCAAATCATACCAAAAATCAAAAGGAAATGTTGAAATATATTAAAGAATCCTATGAAGAGTTGACAAATAATGTCACTCTACCTACAAGGGCAGAATCGTCAAACCTTATGGTTATTGTAGCAGTGTTCTCTATTGTGTTTGCTCTTGCTACTTGGGGTGTTGATACTGTTTTTAGTAAAATGATTAAATTTTATTTCAACAACCTTCTAAATTAACCATAACCCTATGTCAGAAGTATTAGAGAAAAAGTGGTACGTGGTAAGGGCTGTTAGTGGTCAGGAAAATAAAATCAAGGGGTATATTGAAAGTGAAGTAGCTCGTCTTGGTTTTTCTGATTATTTAGAAGACGTTTTGGTGCCTACAGAGAAAGTAGTGCAGATTAGAAATGGAAAGAAAATTAACAAGGAGCGTGTTTATTTTCCTGGTTATATAATGGTGAAAGCGAATTTGGGTGGTGAAATGATTCACATCATTCGATCCATTACTAATGTGATTGGCTTTTTAGGAGAAACCAAAGGTGGTGATCCTGTGCCGCTTCGTAAGTCAGAAGTAAACAGAATGTTAGGTAAGGTTGATGAGCTTGCAGTAAATACAGATAATGTATCTATACCATTTGTATATGGTGAAACTGTTAAGGTTATTGACGGGCCATTTAATGGGTTTAACGGTACTGTTGAAAAGATTAACGAAGAGAAGCGTAAACTTGAAGTAATGGTTAAGATTTTCGGAAGAAAAACACCATTGGAGTTGAGTTATATGCAAGTAGAGAAAGTATAGTACGAATGTTACATATATAAAGTTGTATTGCTTCCAAATTAATGCAGCTTAAATTTAATTTTAAACAATGGCAAAAGAAATAGGTAAAGTAGTTAAACTACAAGTTAGGGGAGGTGCAGCGAATCCATCGCCACCGGTTGGACCCGCCTTAGGTGCTGCCGGCGTTAACATCATGGAGTTCTGTAAGCAGTTTAATGCTCGTACACAGGACAAACCAGGCAAAGTATTGCCAGTTGTTATCACCGTTTACAAAGACAAATCATTTGACTTTGTTGTTAAAACACCACCAGCGGCAGTTCAATTGATGGAAGCAGCTAAGATTAAAAAAGGATCTGGCGAACCTAACCGAGTTAAGAATGGTAACGTTTCTTGGGATCAGATTAAGACCATAGCCGAAGACAAAATGGTTGACTTGAATGCATTTACAGTTGAGTCTGCAATGAGCATGATAGCAGGTACGGCTAGATCAATGGGTCTTAAGGTATCAGGTAAGAGACCTTTTTAAAATCTTAAAAGCACAATTTAAATGGCAAAATTAACTAAAAAGCAAAAAGAAGCGCAGGCTAAAATAGAGAAAGATAAACTCTATTCGATAGATGAGGCTTCAGCTTTGATAAAAGAGATAACAAATGCAAATTTTGATGCATCTGTTGATCTCGCAGTTCGTTTGGGTGTAGATCCAAGAAAAGCAAATCAAATGGTTCGTGGGGTTGTTACACTTCCTCATGGTACAGGTAAAGATGTAAAAGTTTTGGCTTTGGTAACCCCTGACAAAGAAGCAGAGGCTACAGCAGCTGGAGCTGATTATGTAGGTTTACAAGAATATTTGGATAAAATAAAAAGCGGTTGGACCGATGTTGATGTTATCATCACAATGCCAAGCGTAATGGGAAAATTAGGACCTTTAGGTAGGGTGCTAGGTCCAAGAGGTTTAATGCCTAATCCAAAAACAGGAACGGTTACTATGGATGTTGCTAAGGCAGTATCTGAGGTAAAAGCTGGTAAAATTGATTTCAAAGTAGATAAGACGGGTATTGTTCATGCAGCAATAGGTAAGGTGTCTTTCTCAGCAGACAAAATAGCAGGTAATGCTAAAGAGTTGTTGGATACATTGAATAAATTAAAACCAACTTCTTCTAAAGGTGTTTATATGAAAAGTGTTTTCATGTCAAGTACCATGAGCCCAAGTGTTCAATTGGATCCAAAGACAGTTTAATTAACCGTTAGTTAAAAGTTTAATTATGACAAGAGAAGAAAAAGCAGCGGTTATAGAAGATTTAACAGCGCAGTTAGCTGATAATTCTGCAATTTATTTAGCAGATATATCAGGCTTAAATGCAACAACTACTTCCGATTTAAGAAGAGCTTGTTTTAAAGCAGATGTTAAGCTTGCTGTAGTCAAAAATACATTGCTTGCTAAGGCAATGGAAGCTTCTGAAAGAGAATTTGGAGAACTTCCTGAAGTATTGAAAGGAAATACTTCATTGATGTTTTCTGAAGTTGGAAATGTACCAGCAAAATTAATAAAGAATTTCAGAAAAAAATCTGATAAGCCTTTATTGAAAGGTGCTTTCGTAGAAGAAACAGTTTATATTGGTGATGAAAACTTAGATGCTTTAGTAAGCATTAAGTCTAAAGAAGAAATGATTGGCGATATCATTGGATTGTTACAATCTCCTGCCAAGAATGTTATTTCTGGACTTAAGTCTGGTGGTGGTAAACTAGCCGGAATCTTAAAGACATTATCAGAAAAAGAGTAGTACGCACTAAAAACAATTATATTTTAAAATTTTATTAAACGATAGAAAAATGGCAGATTTAAAAGATTTCGCAGAACAGTTGGTGAACTTAACCGTAAAAGAGGTTAATGAATTAGCTGATATATTAAAAGATGAGTACGGTATTGAGCCTGCTGCTGCTGCAGTAGCTGTTGCTGCTGGCGGAGGCGCTGGTGGTGGTGAAGCTGTTGAAGAGCAAACTGAATTTGATGTTATTTTGAAAGCAGCTGGTTCTTCTAAATTAGCAGTTGTTAAATTGGTTAAAGAATTAACTGGTTTAGGATTGAAAGATGCTAAAGATATCGTTGATAGCGCACCTAAAGCAATTAAAGAAGGTGTTTCTAAAGACGAAGCTGAAGGAATTAAAAATTCATTGGAAGAAGCAGGAGCAGAAGTTGAGCTTAAATAATAGCAGCAACCATAGCACTTTTGGTTTAGGTCTTTTCGCTTTTGCGGTCAGACCTAAACCTATTTTATAGACTTAAGTAACGTATATGAGGGCATATACAACCTTTTTTTAATTACGCAATTTTAGTATTCACTATATAATACTGTCCATAGATGTTCACAAACACTACTGAAAGAATAAATTTTGCATCCGCTAAGAACACACCGAATTATCCGGATTTCTTGGACATTCAGATAAAATCATTTCAAGACTTTTTTCAGCTTGAAACGAAATCTGATGAAAGGGGCAATGAAGGTCTTTATAATACCTTCATGGAAAATTTTCCAATTACAGATACCAGAAACCAGTTCGTATTAGAGTTTTTGGATTATTTTATTGATCCGCCAAGATATTCAATTCAAGAGTGTATTGAGCGAGGACTTACCTATAGTGTTCCCTTAAAGGCACGTTTAAAGTTGTATTGTACTGATGTTGAGCACGAAGATTTTGAAACTATCGTACAAGACGTTTATTTAGGTACAATACCGTATATGACGCCATCTGGTACTTTTGTTATAAATGGTGCAGAGCGTGTCGTAGTATCTCAGTTACACCGTTCTCCTGGTGTTTTCTTTGGTCAATCTTTCCATGCAAATGGAACTAAATTATATTCAGCGAGAGTAATTCCTTTTAAAGGCTCTTGGATAGAATTTGCAACAGATATCAATAACGTGATGTATGCGTATATTGATAGAAAGAAAAAATTACCTGTTACTACCTTGTTTAGAGCTATTGGCTTTGAGCGAGATAAAGATATTTTAGAGATTTTTGACCTTTCAGAAGAGGTTAAAGTGTCTAATGCTGGTTTGAAAAAAGTATTGGGTCGTAAATTAGCGGCTAGAGTTTTAAATACTTGGCATGAAGATTTTGTTGATGAAGATACCGGCGAAGTAGTTTCTATTGAAAGAAATGAAATTGTTTTAGATCGTGATACTATTTTAGAAAAAGATCACATCGCTGAAATAATGGAAGCAGATGTGAAATCTATTCTTTTACACAAAGAGAATAATGCACAGTCTGATTATGCTATTATTCATAATACATTACAAAAGGATCCTACAAACTCTGAAAAAGAAGCTGTAGAGCATATTTATCGTCAATTACGTAATGCTGAACCGCCAGATGAGGAAACGGCACGTGGTATTATTGATAAATTATTCTTTTCTGATCAACGTTATAACTTAGGTGAAGTTGGACGTTATAGAATGAACAAGAAATTACAGTTAGATATTGGAATGGATAAGCAAGTCTTAACCAAAGAAGATATCATAACTATTATTAAATATTTGATTGAGCTTATCAACTCTAAAGCTGAAATTGATGATATTGACCACCTTTCAAACCGTCGTGTTCGTACTGTAGGTGAGCAATTGTCTTCTCAGTTTGGCGTAGGTCTTGCGCGTATGGCAAGAACTATTCGTGAGCGTATGAATGTTCGTGATAATGAGGTGTTTACTCCTATAGATTTAATTAATGCTAAGACCTTGTCTTCAGTTATTAATTCGTTCTTTGGTACCAATCAACTTTCTCAGTTTATGGATCAAACGAATCCATTAGCCGAGATTACGCACAAAAGAAGATTGTCGGCCCTTGGACCTGGAGGTCTTTCAAGAGAAAGAGCTGGTTTTGAGGTACGTGATGTTCACTACACGCACTACGGAAGACTTTGTCCTATTGAAACACCTGAAGGACCAAATATTGGTTTGATTTCTTCTTTGGCAGTTTTTGCCAAGGTAAATCCAATGGGCTTCTTAGAAACACCTTACCGTAAGGTAGATGATGCTAAGGTAAACACGGCTGAGTATGTTTACTTAAGTGCAGAAGAGGAAGAAGGAATGAAAATTGCGCAAGCAAATATTCCTTTAAAAGAAGATGGTGAAATAGACATAGAAAAAGTAATTGCAAGAGAAGAAGGAGATTTCCCAGTTGTTGATCCAGCTGAAATCAACTATACAGATGTTGCGCCAAATCAAATAGCATCAATTTCTGCATCTTTGATTCCTTTCTTAGAGCATGATGATGCAAACCGTGCTTTGATGGGGTCAAACATGATGCGTCAAGCCGTTCCGTTATTAAAACCTCAGTCTCCTATTGTGGGTACTGGTTTGGAGCGTCAAGTTGCATCAGATTCTAGAGTATTAATAAATGCAGAAGGTGATGGAACAGTTGAGTATGTAGATGCTCAAAAAATTACTGTCAAATATGAGCGTTCTGAGGCTGAGAAACTAGTAAGTTTTGAAGATGACGCTAAGAGCTACAAATTGGTGAAGTTCAGAAAAACGAACCAAGGAACTAGTATTAACTTAAAACCTATTGTAAGAAAAGGTGATAAGGTTAAAAAGGGACAGGTGCTTTGTGAAGGTTACGCTACCGAAAAAGGAGAATTGGCCTTGGGTAGAAACCTTACGGTTGCCTTTATGCCTTGGAAAGGGTACAACTTTGAGGATGCTATTGTAATCTCAGAAAAGGTTGTTCGTGAAGATATCTTTACATCTATACATGTTGATGAGTATTCATTAGAGGTACGTGATACAAAGTTAGGTGCAGAAGAATTAACGCATGATATCCCTAATGTTTCTGAAGAGGCTACAAAAGACCTTGATGAAAATGGAATGATTCGTATAGGTGCAGAAGTAAAACCAGGCGATATTCTTATTGGTAAGATTACACCAAAAGGAGAGTCTGACCCAACACCAGAAGAAAAATTACTTCGTGCGATCTTTGGTGATAAGGCAGGTGATGTAAAAGATGCTTCATTAAAAGCTTCTCCATCACTAAGAGGTGTTGTTATTGAAAAGAAATTATTCTCTCGCTCTATCAAAGATAAACGTAAGCGTTCTGAAGATAAGGAAGCTATTAATGCTTTAGAATTAGAATACGAAGTGAAATTTGAACAACTAAAAGATATTTTAGTTGAGAAATTGTTCACGTTAATAAACGGAAAAACATCACAAGGGGTATTAAACGATTTAGGAGAAGAAGTACTTCCAAAAGGTAAGAAATATACCATGAAGATGTTAAATGCTGTTGATGATTTTGCGCACTTAGTGGGCGGAAGTTGGACTACAGATAAAGAAACCAATGCCGCAGTTGCAGATTTATTACACAACTATAAAATTAAACTAAACGATCTTCAAGGAAACTTAAGAAGAGATAAGTTTACAATTTCTGTTGGTGATGAGTTGCCTGCTGGTATTATGAAGTTGGCTAAGGTTTATGTTGCTAAAAAACGTAAACTTAAGGTTGGTGATAAAATGGCAGGACGTCACGGTAACAAAGGTATTGTTTCAAGAATCGTTCGTCAAGAGGATATGCCTTTCTTAGAAGATGGAACTCCTGTAGATATTGTTTTAAATCCACTTGGTGTACCATCGCGTATGAACATCGGTCAGATTTATGAAACGGTATTAGGTTGGGCTGGACTAAAATTAGGTAAGAAGTTTGGTACGCCAATTTTTGATGGTGCAACGTTAGATCAGATAAACCAATTTACTGATGAAGCTGGTATACCAAGATACGGTCATACCTACCTTTATGATGGAGGTACGGGACAACGTTTTGATCAACCTGCAACAGTAGGTGTGATTTACATGTTGAAACTAGGACACATGGTTGATGATAAAATGCACGCACGTTCTATAGGGCCATATTCATTAATTACACAACAACCATTGGGTGGTAAAGCTCAATTTGGTGGACAGCGTTTTGGTGAAATGGAAGTTTGGGCACTTGAAGCATATGGTGCGTCAGCTACCCTAAGAGAAATTTTGACGGTAAAATCTGATGACGTGATTGGTAGAGCTAAAACCTACGAATCAATTGTTAAAGGAGAAACGATGCCAGAGCCTGGTTTACCAGAATCTTTCAACGTATTGATGCATGAACTTAAAGGTTTAGGTTTAGATATCAGACTAGAAGAATAGGTAATACGGGTTTTGAACACTATAGAATAACACACATTAAAATTATCACCATATAATTATGGCAAGAATTAACGATAATACACCGCAAAAAAGGTTTAATAAAATTTCAATAGGATTGGCGTCACCAGAAGCAATTTTGGCAGAGTCAAGAGGTGAAGTTTTAAAACCAGAAACTATTAACTACAGAACCCATAAGCCTGAGCGCGATGGACTTTTCTGTGAGCGTATTTTTGGTCCTGTAAAGGATTATGAGTGTGCCTGTGGAAAGTACAAGCGTATTCGGTACCGCGGTATTGTATGTGACCGTTGTGGTGTAGAGGTAACTGAAAAGAAAGTACGAAGAGATAGGGTAGGGCATATCAATTTGGTTGTACCTGTTGCTCATATCTGGTATTTCCGTTCATTACCAAATAAAATAGGATATTTATTAGGACTTCCTTCCAAGAAATTGGATATGATTATTTACTACGAGCGTTATGTAGTAATTCAACCGGGTATCGCAAGAGGTCCTGAAGGGGAAGAAATCAATAAAATGGATTTCTTAACTGAGGAAGAATACTTAAATATTGTTGAAGAATTACCACAAGAAAATCAATATTTAGATGATACAGACCCCAATAAGTTTATCGCTAAAATGGGGGCAGAGTGCTTGATTGATTTGTTAGCAAGAATAGACTTAAAAGATTTGTCTTTTAGTTTAAGACACAAAGCAAATACTGAAACATCAAAGCAACGTAAAACAGAGGCTTTAAAGCGTCTTCAGGTAGTTGAGGCATTACGAGAATCTCAGGAAAACAGAGATAACAGGCCAGAGTGGATGATCATGAAGGTTATTCCTGTTATTCCACCAGAATTACGTCCTTTAGTACCGTTAGATGGTGGTCGTTTTGCGACATCAGATTTAAATGATTTATACCGAAGAGTAATTATTAGAAACAACCGTCTTAAGCGATTGGTTGAAATTAAAGCTCCTGAGGTAATTCTTAGAAATGAGAAACGTATGCTTCAAGAAGCTGTAGATTCTCTGTTTGATAATACACGTAAGGCATCGGCAGTAAAAACGGAATCTAACAGACCATTGAAATCGCTTTCAGATTCATTGAAAGGTAAGCAAGGTCGTTTCCGTCAAAACTTATTAGGTAAACGTGTTGATTATTCTGCACGTTCAGTTATTGTTGTAGGGCCAGAATTAAGATTGTTTGAATGCGGTCTTCCTAAAGATATGGCTGCTGAGTTATACAAACCTTTTGTTATCCGTAAATTGATAGAAAGAGGTATTGTGAAAACAGTTAAATCTGCAAAGAAAATTATCGATAAGAAAGAGCCGGTTGTATGGGATATTCTTGAAAATGTATTGAAAGGACATCCTGTATTATTGAACCGTGCGCCTACATTGCACCGTTTGGGTATTCAAGCATTTCAGCCTAAATTAATTGAAGGAAAAGCGATACGTTTACACCCATTAGTTTGTACTGCCTTTAACGCAGATTTTGATGGTGATCAAATGGCGGTTCACCTTCCATTAGGGCCTGAGGCAATTTTGGAAGCACAGTTGTTGATGTTGGCGTCACATAATATTTTGAACCCTGCAAACGGGTCTCCTATTACGGTACCATCTCAGGATATGGTTTTAGGACTGTATTATATGACTAAAGAAAGAAAATCGACACCAGAAGTGCCTATTAAAGGTGAAGGGTTGACGTTCTATTCTGCTGAAGAAGTTGAAATTGCCTTCAATGAAGGTATGGTAAACTTGAATGCTGGTATTAAAGTAAGAGCAAAAGACTTTAATGAAGAAGGGGAGTTGGTAAATAAAATTATACCAACTACCGTAGGTAGAGTATTATTTAATATGGAGGTGCCAGAAGCTGCTGGTTATATCAATGATGTATTAAATAAGAAATCTTTACGAGATATTATTGGAGGTATTTTAGCCGTTACAGATGTTCCTACTACGGCTGATTTCTTAGATAAGATTAAAACTATGGGTTATGAGTTCGCTTTTAAAGGCGGTCTTTCCTTTAGTTTAGGAGATATTATTATTCCACAGGAAAAGCATGATATGATTGCTGATGCTAATGGACAGGTTGATGGTATTATGGCCAACTATAACATGGGGCTTATTACCAACAACGAACGTTACAATCAGGTAATTGACGTGTGGACTTCTACCAATGCTATGTTGACAGAGTTGGCTATGAAGCGTATTCGTGAAGACCAACAAGGATTTAACTCTGTGTATATGATGCTTGATTCTGGTGCAAGGGGTTCTAAAGAGCAAATTCGCCAGTTAACGGGTATGCGTGGTTTGATGGCTAAGCCTAAAAAATCGACTGCCGGTGGTGGTGAAATTATTGAAAACCCGATTTTGTCAAACTTTAAAGAAGGTTTATCAATTTTGGAATACTTTATTTCTACGCACGGTGCTCGTAAAGGACTTGCAGATACTGCCTTGAAAACGGCGGATGCAGGTTACCTAACACGTCGTTTGGTTGATGTATCACAAGATGTAATTATTAATATTGAAGATTGTGAAACACTACGAGGTGTAGAGGTTCAGGCATTAAAGAAAAATGAAGAGATTGTAGAGTCGTTAGGAGAACGTATTTTAGGTCGTGTATCGTTACATGACGTTTATAATCCGTTAAATGAAGAGCTTATCCTTGCTGCAGGTCAAGAAATAATGGAAGCTGATGTGAAGCGTGTTGAAGCATCACCTATTGATAGAATAGAAGTGCGTTCTGCTCTTACTTGTGAAGCGCCAAAAGGTATTTGTGCAAAATGTTACGGTAGAAACCTTTCAACTAATAAAATGGTTCAAAGAGGTGAAGCTGTTGGTGTAGTTGCTGCTCAATCAATTGGTGAGCCAGGTACACAGTTAACACTACGTACTTTCCATGTTGGAGGTATTGCAGGTAACATTTCAGAGGATAACAAATTGATATCGAAATTTAACGGTATTGCCGAGATTGAAGATCTTAGAACGGTTACTGGTGAAGATGGTGATGGTAAAAAGTCTGAAATCGTTATTTCAAGAACATCAGAACTTAAAGTTGTAGATGCTAAAACAGGCATTACTTTGAGTACAAATAACATTCCTTATGGGTCACAATTGTTCATTAAAAATGGCGATAAATTGGCTAAGGATGATGTGATATGTTCTTGGGATCCATACAACGGTGTTATTGTTTCAGAATTCCCTGGAAAAATTGCTTATGAAAATATTGACCAAGGGGTTACCTATCAGGTTGAAATAGATGAGCAAACTGGTTTCCAAGAAAAGGTTATTTCTGAATCTAGAAACAAGAAATTGATACCAACCTTATTGATTATGAATAATAAGGATGAGGTATTACGTTCATACAACCTTCCTGTAGGTTCACACATCATGGTAGATGATGGTGAAGATATTAAAGAAGGTAAGATTTTGGTAAAAATACCACGTAAATCTGCTAAAGCAGGTGATATTACAGGTGGTTTACCACGAGTTACGGAGTTGTTTGAAGCACGTAACCCTTCAAACCCAGCGGTTGTTTCAGAGATTGACGGTGTGGTGTCTTTTGGTAAAATTAAAAGAGGTAACCGTGAAATCATCATTGAATCTAAGTTGGGCGAGGTGAAGAAATACTTGGTAAAACTTTCAAATCAAATCTTAGTACAAGAGAATGATTATGTACGTGCAGGTATGCCATTATCGGATGGTTCTATTACGCCAGAAGATATTCTTGCTATTAAAGGCCCATCTGCGGTACAGCAATACTTGGTAAATGAGGTGCAAGAAGTATATCGTTTGCAAGGTGTGAAAATTAATGATAAGCACTTTGAAGTTGTTGTAAGACAAATGATGCGTAAGGTTCGTATTCAAGATCCAGGAGATACAATTTTCTTAGAGAATCAATTGGTTCATAAAGACGATTTTATTACGGAAAATGATGAAATCTATGGTAAGAAAGTGGTTGTAGATGCAGGTGACTCTGACACCCTTAAACCGGGGCAGATTATCACAGCACGTGAACTTCGTGATGAAAATTCAATTTTGATCCGTAATGATAAAAATGTAGTTACTGCTAAAGATGCGGTTGCTGCTACGGCTACACCAATACTTCAAGGTATTACAAGAGCATCGTTACAGACAAAATCATTCATCTCTGCGGCTTCTTTCCAAGAAACAACTAAGGTGTTAAACGAAGCTGCTGTAAGCGGTAAGGTTGATACATTAGAAGGTCTTAAAGAGAATGTTATTGTTGGTCATAAAATACCTGCTGGTACAGGAATGCGTGATTATGATAACATCATAGTAGGGTCTAAAGAAGAGTACGATGAGATTATGGCTCGTAAAGAGGCTTTAAAATTCTAAATTAACTTCAAACCCTGATAATTTTATTATCGGGGTTTATTTTTATAAGTAATATGGCAGAAAAAGAACAAAAGCAAATCAACATAGAGTTGGATGAAAAGATGGCTGAAGGAATTTATTCCAATTTGGCAATTATTAATCATTCAGTTTCTGAATTTGTCGTTGATTTTATAAGTATGATGCCCGGGGCACCTAAGGCTAAGGTTAAAAGTAGAATTGTACTTACACCACAACATGCCAAGAAATTTTTGAAAGCCTTGAATGAGAATGTTCATCGCTTTGAAAAAGCGCATGGTACTATTAAAGATTATGAGCAGCCTCCTATTCCATTAAATTTTGGACCTACAGGAGAGGCATAAAATAAGAAAGCCGTTTGTTTTTACAAGCGGCTTTTCTATTTTATAAATGAGATTGAGATTAATCAAATTCTGAAACAAAATGTAGTTTCACAGAGGGGTATTTTGATTGGGTCATTTGTAATGAGAATTGAGAGTCTGCTAAAAACACCAATTGCCCTCTTTTATCTTTCGCTAAGAATTTTTGCTTTACACGTTGAAATTCTTTGAATTCGTCATTCTTAGGGTCTTCAGCAGCTACCCAGCAAGCTTTAAAAACGGGAAAGTTCTCATAAGAGCATTTCGCTCCGTATTCATGCTCTAAACGGTACTGTATCACTTCAAATTGCAAGGCGCCAACAGTGCCAACAATTTTTCTACCATTCATTTCTAGCGTAAAAAGTTGTGCAACTCCTTCATCCATCAATTGATCAATGCCTTTGTATAGTTGTTTAGACTTCATGGGGTCTGCATTGTTAATATAACGAAAGTGCTCGGGTGAGAAACTAGGTATTCCTTTGTATTGTAAATGCTCTCCTTCGGTTAACGTGTCTCCTATTTTAAAATGGCCAGTGTCATGTAAGCCAACAATGTCACCAGGGTAAGAGATGTCTACAATTTCTTTTTTTTCTGCAAAAAAAGCATTCGGACTTGAAAACTTAAGCTTTTTGTTTTGGCGAACGTGTAAATAGGGCTTATTACGCTCAAAAGTACCCGATACAATTTTAATGAAGGCCAATCGATCACGGTGTTTAGGGTCCATATTAGCGTGAATTTTAAAAACAAATCCACTCATTTGTTCTTCATCAGCTTTTACCAAACGTTGTTCTGACATTTTAGCTCTAGGAGAAGGTGCAATATCAACAAAACAATCTAATAATTCGCGAACACCAAAATTATTCAAAGCAGAGCCAAAAAACACGGGGTGCTGCATACCTTTAAGATAGGCATCTTTGTCAAAGGGCGGATAAACACCATTTACTAACTCAAGGTTATCTCTTAATTCTTCCGCAGCCTGTGTGCCAATGATATCTTCTAAGTCTGGATTGTCGATATTGTCAAAGGCAATAGTTTCTTCAATATTTTTTTTATTGTCTCCGCTAAACAGGTTGATGTTTTTTTCGTAAATGTTATAAATACCTTTAAAATCATAGCCCATACCTATGGGAAAGCTTAAAGGAGATACGGACAGGCCTAATTTTTGTTCTACTTCATCCAATAAGTCGAAAGCATCTTTACCTTCTCTGTCTAGTTTATTGATGAAAACAATTAGTGGTATGTTGCGCATGCGACATACTTCAACCAATTTTTCTGTTTGCTCTTCAACACCTTTTGCAACATCAATTACCACAATAACACTATCTACCGCAGTTAGGGTTCTAAAAGTGTCTTCTGCAAAATCTTTATGCCCTGGGGTGTCTAATATGTTTATTTTCTTGTCTTTATATAAAAATGCAAGTACAGAAGTGGCTACAGATATTCCACGCTGTCTTTCAATCTCCATAAAATCACTAGTGGCAGATTTTTTTATTTTGTTGTTTTTTACAGCTCCCGCTTCTTGTATGGCACCACCAAATAACAATAACTTTTCTGTTAATGTTGTTTTCCCAGCATCAGGGTGTGATATAATACCAAAAGTTCTGCGACGAAGTATTTCTTGTTGAAAACTCATTTGAAAAATTTGTGCAAAAATAGGTAATTAAGCTATTTAATCAACATCAAATAGGTCTTACTGTATAATAGCTTGTGTCGGAAATGTAATCTGTAGTGAAAATAGGGCTATATTAAATTTATTTGTAGTATAATTCTTTCTTGCTTTGCGAAAGTACATGCTAATTAAAAAATATTTCTTTGGTTTAAGCGGTGTAAATGGACCAATTTTTCAATATTAATATGAATTCAAAATAGCTAAATTTTAAATGAATTTTTGTGCTTTAAAATAGATGATTTAGTAGGTAAGATATTTATTTTCAGTAGTTTCAAAATTTGTGTTTTTATGTGGATTTTATGATTTTTTTAGTGTAACTCCCCTACATGGTATGTCGATATTGATAGAAAAGTAGTCGGTGTAAGGCTCAATATATTTTTAAAATTGTACCATTAAGTTAATGGCTTTAATGTTAAAATATTTTAAATTTAACCCTTTATCGAGTAATCATGTCTTTTAAAGATTTTAAGTAATTTATGTTTTCTAAACAATTTGAAGATTAAAATAATAGATATACCTTCGTTTATCTATAGTTGTATTAAAGATATCCCAAATATCTGAGCTTAGCGACCTACTATAATTTATTGATGCTATGATGATTAGTTTAACAGAAAACTGACATCCTATGAAAAATTTTACTTTTTTTAAATTTGAAAAGAAGGGAAATATTGGTCGTAACATAATTTTACTTTTTTTATTTTTCACTTTAAGTTTTGCTTTTTCCAATGTTTTTACTAAGGAGATAGTAACGATCGTTTTTGTTGATACCGATGAAGATGGTATTCCTGATGATCAAGATTTTGATGACGATGGTGATGGTATATCAGATGCTGTTGAAGGAACAACCTTGGATAGTGATAATGATGGTATTCCTAATTATCTAGATTTAGATTCGGACAATGATGGTATTCTCGATAATGTAGAAGCGCAATCTGCTATAGCTTATGTGGCGCCATCTAATAGAGATGAAAATGCTAATGGTTTAGATGACATTTACGATAGTACGCAAGGTTTAATACCCATTGATTCTGATGGTGATACAGTACCTGATTATATTGATTTAGATTCAGATGGCGATGGTATTTTAGATAATGTGGAATCTAGTGAACTTAGTACAGATTATGATTGCGAAACTATACCTAATTTGGTTTTCGATCAGGAACCTGTTTTAGAATCTGGTACTGGATATGATGAAGGAGCCGTCTATAGATTTTCTAATATTTTTGATGGCCTTGATGCCTTAGTGTCAATTGATAAAGTTGTAAGTGCACGAATTAGTACGCTAGATCAAAATACAAATGATGCGGCTTTCTTTAAACCTGAAATTGAATTTACCACTACCACCGACATTAGAAGTCCTTATGTGGATTTACGGATATCGTTGGTAAATACAGGAACAAACTCACCTGTTGTTCTTGATGAGCTAGTTGCCAATTTTATAGATGTAGACGGTAATCCGCAATACCAAGAATTTAATAGGTTTGATACGCCTGCAAACTATACTTTTGATGATCCTAAAGAAATTGGGATAGAAAACACAGGGGGAGGTTTGTTTATTAGAGGTGGCCAGGTGGAATACAGTGATATCTCCAATGAAAACCCGCAAGTTAATATTGCCGTACAGTTTGTTAATATTTCTAGTTTTATCTTTAGATTTGGAATTAAAGCTTCTGGGAATGAAAATTTTACAACTCCAGTTCCCCGACAGTCAGGTATTCAATTCTCTTGTTTAGATAATTTTGTAAATCCGCAAACAATTACTTTTAATACTGATGTAGATTCTGATGGTGATGGTTATCCTGATCGGGTTGATCTTGATTCAGATAATGATGGTATTACTGATAATGTAGAAGCACAATCAACCGATGGTTATGTTGCGCCTTTGGGTGCAGATGAAGATAAGGATGGGTTAGATAATGCTTATGAAGGAGATGGTAATGCTGGTATTACACCTGTAAATACTGATAATACTGATAATCCTGATTATCTTGATTTAGATAGTGATAATGATAGTGTGCCAGATAATAATGAAGGCAATGACTTTAATTTTGATGGTATTCCTGATCAAATGTATCAAGGAGTCGATACTGATGGCGATGGTTTAGATGATGGTTATGAAGGGAATGATGTCAATGATGGTTTTGATGCTAATGACGAAATTGACGATCCTGAAGATGATCTTCCCGATACCGATGGTACCGAAGATGTTAACTACAGAGATATAGATGATGACGGTGATGGCTTAACTACAATTGAAGAGGATGCTGATGGCGACGGAGATCCTACCAACGATGATACGAATGGAGATGGTACACCTGACTACTTAGATCCGAGTAATGGACCAGATACGGATGATGATGGTGTTCCTGATACTATTGATTTAGATGATGATAATGATGGTATTTTGGATACTGTTGAAGATTCTAATCCAGATGGCGATAATAACCCTTTGACAAATCCTGATGATACTGATAATGATGGTATTCCAAATCATTTAGATATTGACGCTGATAATGATGGCATTCCTGATAATGTAGAGGCGCAAACTACTTCGGGTTATGTTGCTCCAAATATGGATGATTCAGCAACTTATATTGCTAATAATGGTTTAAACACGGCCTATCCTTCAGGTGTTACACCCGTTAATACAGATGAAGCTGATACTCCAGATTATATTGATTTGGATAGTGATAATGATAGTGTGCCAGATAATAATGAAGGCAATGACTTTAATTTTGACGGTATGCCAGATCAAACGTTTCTCGGTACAGATGCGGATGGCGATGGTTTAGATGACGGTTATGAAGGCAGTAATATCAACGATGGTTTTGATGTTAATGATGAAATTGATGATCCTAGTAATGACTTACCAAATACTGATGGTACTGAAGATGTTAACTACAGAGATATAGATGATGATGGTGATGGTATTAATACCATTGATGAAGATGCTGATGGTGACGGTGACCCTACCAATGATGATACCGATGGTGATGGTACACCAGACTATCTCGACCCCACCAATGGGCTTGATACTGATGGCGATGGTGTTGCTGACTCCGTCGATTTAGATGATGACAATGATGGTATCTTAGACAGTGTTGAAGATTCTAATACCGATGGTGATAATGATCCACTAACAAATCCCGATGATACTGATAATGATGGTATTCCAAATCATTTAGATATTGATGCTGATAATGATGGTATTCCTGATAATGTGGAGGCGCAAACCACTTCGGGTTATATTGCACCAAATATGGATGATTCAGCAACTTATATTGCCAACAATGGTTTAAATACAGCCTATCCTTCAGGTATTACACCAGTTAATACAGATGGAACTGATGCGCCTGATTATCTTGATTTAGATAGTGATAATGATCGTGTGTCAGACAATAATGAAGGTAATGACTTTAATTTTGATGGTGTTCCAGATCAAACGTTCCTCGGTACAGATACAGATGGTGATGGTTTAGATGATGGTTACGAAGGTGATGATATCAACGACGGTTTTGATGTTAATGATGAAATTGATGATCCTAGTAATGATTTGCCAAATACTGATGGTACCGAAGATGTTAACTATAGAGATATAGATGATGATGGTGATGGTACCAATACAATTGATGAAGATGCTGATGGTGACGGCGATCCTACCAATGATGATACCGATGGTGATGGTACGCCAGATTATTTAGATCCTGATTCCGATGGAGGAGGAGGTGATGGTGGCAACGGCGGCGGTGACGATGATAGCACTAGAGATACCGATGGTGATGGCGTTTTAGATTCAGTTGATTTGGATGATGACAATGATGGTATTTTGGATACTGTTGAAGATTCTAATTCAGATGGCGATAATAATCCATTAACAAACCCTGATGATACCGATAATGATGGTATTCCAAATCACTTAGATATTGATGCAGATAATGACGGTATTCCTGATAATGTGGAGGCACAAACTACAGCAGGCTATATACCGCCCAATAATGATAGTGAGGAGGACTATGAAGAAAATAACGGATTAAATAGTGCCTATCCTAATGGTATAGCTGTAGTTGATACAGACAATGATTCAACGCCAGATTATATCGATTTAGATAGTGATAACGATAGTGTGCCAGACAATAATGAGGGTAATGATTTTAATATGGATGGACTTCCAGACAATACTTTTGAAGGAGTCGATACAGATGGCGATGGCTTAGATGATGGTTATGAAGGTAGTGATATTGATGATGGCTATGATGTTAATGACGAAATTGATGACCCAGCTAATGATTTGCCTGACACGGATAATATGGATGATGTAAATTATAGGGATATAGATGATGATGGCGATGGTATTAATACGGCAGATGAGGATACTAATAATGATGGTGATCCAACTAATGACGATGCCAATAATAATGGTATACCAGATTATTTAGATCCAAATGAAATAGAAGTAAATCAAATGGTTACTCCTAATGGCGATGGTAAAAATGACTTTCTTTTTATAAGGGGCTTAGCAGGGGTAAGAAGTAGTACGTTGCGTATTTTCAATAGATGGGGAGTTTCGGTCTATGAAGGTGAAAATTACAATAATCAAAACAATGTATTTGATGGTCGTTCTAAGGGAAGATCAACCTTTTCTGCTGATAGTTATTTGCCTGCTGGTATTTATTACTATATCTTTAATTATACAACGATAAGTGGAGAAAATAAAACAGACCGAGAATATCTTTATATTAGTAAATAATTAAATTACACATGATCTTAAAAAAACGATTTTCATGGCTCTTGTTCTTGCTGTTGTTTACAGCGTGGCAAAGTGTGCATGCGCAACAAGACGCACAGTATACGCAGTATATGTATAATACGATGACTGTTAATCCTGCCTATGCAGGTTCTAGAGGGCAGTTGAGTGCTGCATTATTGTATCGTTCGCAATGGTTGGGCGTGGATGGCGCTCCAGAGACGCTAACACTTAATCTTCACTCGCCAATTAGAAATAGTAATTTAGGTTATGGAGTTTCTATTGTGAGAGATAATATTGGAAATGGAGCCGTTTCTGAAACTTATTTTGATGCGCTTTTTTCTTATACAATAGACGTTTCTTTAGATGGTAAGTTGTCTTTTGGTTTAAAAGCAGGTGGAAATCTTTTAAATCTTGATTTTACGAAATTGCGAAATTTTGATTTAGAAAGTGTTAATTCAGATAATATAGAAAATAGATTTTCTCCTAATTTTGGTTTAGGAATTTATTATCATACCAGTAAGTTTTATGCAGGACTTTCTGCACCAAATTTATTGCAAACCGAGCATTTTGACAGTTCGCAAACTGATGCAAATTCAGCGCAATTTTTGTCAAAAGATAGAATAAATTTTTATTTGATAACGGGTTATGTTTTTGATTTGAATAACAATTTTAAATTTAAACCAGCTATTCTTACCAAAGTGGTTAGCGGTGCTCCTTTGCAATTAGACATGTCGGCAAATTTTTTATACAATGATAAATTTTCATTTGGAGCTGCCTACAGATGGAATGCAGCAGTAAGTGCACTTGTAGGCTTTCAAATATCAGATCAATTTACTATAGGAATGGCTTATGATAAAGAAGTCACAGAATTAGGAGCTGTACAATTTAACCAAGGATCTTATGAGATATTTTTACGATACGAATTGGTGAAGTCCTTCAAGAAATTAGTATCACCTCGTTTCTTCTAAAAACCGATTACAATGATGAAAAATACACACGTACATCTAGTTATTATTTTATTTTTTTTCTGTGCTATTGGTTTTGCTCAAAAAGATGGCCGATTAGTAACAAAAGCAAATCAACAGTATGAGAGTTATTCTTTCAGTCCTGCCATAGATATTTACAAGAGAATCTTGGACAAAGGTTATGTTTCAGCTGATATTTTGCAAAAATTAGGAAATTCCTACTATTATAATGCAGACTATGAGAATGCGGCAAAAATTTATAAAAGGTTTGTCGATGAGTATCCTACAGAAGTACAGCCTGAATATTTCTTTAGATATGCACAAACGCTGAAATCATTAGGTGATTATGAGAATGCCAATAATGTTATGAATCAATTTACAGCTGCTACCACTGATGATTCTAGAGCCATGGCGTATAAGAGTGAAGAAGATTATTTAGAAGATATAAAGAAAAATTCTAATCGATACGAGATGAAGTCTTTTGAGTATAATACGCCGTACTCCGAGTTTGCTCCATCATTTTATAAAGAAGGATTGATTTTTTCGTCTGACAGAGATACAGGTAATTTTGCTAAATATAGACATACATGGAACGCTAAAGATTTTCTCGATATCTATAGAGTAAATGTTGATTCTTTCTCGATGAATAAGGTAGTGAAAATTGATGCTTACACTAAAGAACTGGAGGCCATTGCTATTGCAAATGAAGAGAAAAAGAACAAGCAGAGAATCAATACTAGGTTACATGAATCAACATCATATGCAACAAAAGATGGGAGTGTACTATATTTCACTAGAAATAATTTTAAAGATGGCAAGTACGTAAAAGATGAAAATGGTGTAATTCGACTTAAAATTTTTAGGGCTGTTCTTTTAGATGGGGTATGGACGGATATTGAGGAACTTCCTTTTAACAGTGATACTTATTCTGTTGCGCATCCAGCATTGAGCCCAGATGAAAAGACATTGTATTTTGCTTCAGATATGCCAGGAACTTATGGTGAATCTGATATTTATAGTGTAGCAATTAATGATGATGGTAGCTTTGGTGAGCCGCAGAATTTAGGACCTAAGATAAATACAGAAGCAAGAGAAACATTTCCTTTTGTGTCGAGCGAAGAAATCTTATACGTGTCTACTGATGGTCATCCAGGTCTTGGTGGATTAGATGTTTTTGCAACAAAACTAGTAGATGGAAAGGTGGTCAAAGATTTGGTTAATGTTGGAGAGCCTGTGAATAGTAAGAAGGATGATTTTACCTTCATTTTTGATGCAGAAACCAAGATGACATATTTCGCATCAAATAGAGCTGATAATATGGGTGCTGATGATATTTATAAGGCAATTGAAAAAATTCCTTTGAAGTTAGAATGTGAACAAAAAGTTTCAGGCACAGTACGTGATAAGGTGACAAATGAAGTTTTAGTAGGTGCAACAGTTAAAGTAATTGATGAAAGTAATAAAGAAATAAAATCAACAATTACTGATGCAGAGGGTAATTATGAACTAATAATTAATTGTGATCAAGGCAACTTTGTTAGAGCTTTAACACATGGTTATGTGCCATTTGAAGAGTATTTAGAAATTTCTGAAGGAGAACCAAAAGTTATCGACTTCTATTTAGAGCGAGATGAATTAACGGCAAAATTTGGTGATGATTTGGCAAAATTATTACAGCTCAGTACGATATATTTCGATTTTGATAAGTATAATATTCGAGAAGATTCGAAGATAGAGGTTGAAAAGGTGATTGCGGTCATGGAGAAATATCCAAGTTTGAAAATTAAAGTGAATTCACATACCGACAGTAGGGGTAAGGATTCATACAACCTTATGCTCTCTCAGAAACGTGCTGAAGCCACTGTCAATTATATGATATCAAAAGGAATTTCTAAAGATCGCCTAAAAGGAGAAGGCTTTGGTGAAACAAAACTAATTAATAAATGTTCAAATGGTGTTGCGTGTTCTGATGTTCAACATGAGTTAAACAGAAGGTCAGAGTTTATTATTTTGGAATAAATTGAACTAGTTTAAGTACCACTACGCTAGCTAATGAGTTGTAGGGTATACATGAAAAAGGGTAGGGCTTGATTTGAAGTCTTACCCTTTTTTATGTACCAGATGTTATTTGTTAAATAAGGTGGTTTACCCCAATGATACATGGAGCGAGTTTTGTTGTACTCGTTTTTGATTGTAATGGGTAGGTGTTATTTGAAGCAGCATAGGCGATAAATATAATCTTATATGATCGTTTTAATATTGCTTTTGCGAAGGTGTTTTTTTGTGCCTATTACCTTTGTTATCAGCTTTTTTACATGCGTAATTTGTGCAATACTAGTACATTCTACTTTTTAAAACCTCAATATTGAAGGCGTTTACATTGCATTTCTTTGTTTACACAACAATTATTTTCAATTGGATAGCTTAAGGTTAATTTTGTGTCTGTGATATTGAACCGTATAACCAAAACGTACTTTCATCATAGCCCAAAAGTATGAATTACTTAACCTAATTTAACCGAAGTTTTCGTTTGAAAACAAACATGCAATTCAGAAACATTATTCTTAATGTATTGTCCCATCGATAACCAGGTTTCCTGTTAATTATTCTGCTTTACAAAAATTTAATATTTCGAAGAATTTTTTTTGAATGATGTAATGTCATTTGAAGTAGCTGAAGTAAAATAATATTATGAAAAAATTAAGTGTCCTACTACTATTTCTTGTCTCAGGAATTGCCTTCTCTCAAACAACTGTTACATTAGAAGATCAATGTAATTGTGAAGTGTTGAGCGGTATTGAAGTAACTACTCCTGGAATGATAACTCCCGCAGGAGCCGATACGGGAGATATATATGTCAATACCGATACAGGAATTATATATTACTGGAATGGAAATTCTTGGGAGTTGACATCTTCTGATGATCAGCAGCTTCAAAATTTTACATTTGATCCTGCTACTAATTTTTTGAGTTTGAATATTGAAGATGGTAATACAGTTACTGTAAATCTATCTAGTTTAAATAATTCAGGAACTGATGATCAAACAGCTTCAGAAGTAACCATTACAGACACAGATAACAATTTTACTGGAGATACTGTTGAATCAGCATTGACAGAACTCGCGAATAGTAGTAGCGATAATCAAGAATTAACCGAGGCGACTTTAAACGGTGATAATGAGTTAACGATTGAAATTGAGCGTGGAAATTCAAAAACAGTTGATCTTTCTTCTTTAAGTGAAACTGTAGTGGCAGGCACAGGAGCGGTAACTGTTGTTGATGATGGTAATGGTAATTATACTGTAAACTCTACAGACTCTGATGAAGATGCTACCAATGAACTTTCTTTGATAGGTACGGGTGCGCCAACATCTACTCCAGATAATGCTGGTACAACCTATGTTAATCAAACTACGGGTCAATTATATATTTATAATGGGACTACATGGGAAACAGTAGGTGGAAATTCTACTCCAGATTTGGATATTGATCCTAATAATGAGTTAAACACGGCTTTTGAAGTAGAAGCAAATAACTTAAAGATTACAGATGCAGGCGGAACCTTATCCGTGCCATTGACTTCTTTGGGAACCGATGATCAAGACATCAATGATTTAGGGATAAATGCAACAACAAATGTGTTGACAGTAGGAATCGAAGATGGCGCAAGTCAGACAGTAGATTTATCGTATTTAAATAATTCAGGAACCGATGATCAAGACATCAAGAATTTAGGGATAAATGCAGCAACAAATGTGCTGACGGTAGGTATCGAAGATGGTGCAAGTCAGACGGTAGATTTATCGTATTTAAATAATTCAGGAACAGATGATCAAACAGCCGCAGAAGTATCTGTAACGGATACAGCAGGTAATTTCACAGCAACAACTGTAGAAGACGCTTTGGCAGAATTGGCAACAGGAAGTACCGATGATCAAGAC
>CANMFQ010000002.1 GCA_947497145.1 uncultured Flavobacteriaceae bacterium | reverse complement strand
GGTTGGTTGTTTTACTAATTCCATAAATGAAAGATACAAAATATCAAGAAATTAATCAATCCCTTGCAACGGTCTTATTCTACTCAATTTTAAAAAGGGCTTTTTTAATTTCGCTTTAAAATTTATAACGCAGTTTTAGCGTATCAAGCAGATTAAAACTGGTTTAATTACTTTTCTATTGCAAAAAAATACGCCATTATGACATAGATTTGATATTTTATCAAAAATGAAAATGAAAAAACGGCATACGGTTGTTTTCTCAATTAGTATTGTCGATTTTTGTAAAAAAAAAGACTTCTCATGCCATCAGTATCTAAAAAAGGGCTCTCAATGCCCGAATCTCCCATACGAAAATTAGTTCCTTTTGCAGAAGCTGCAAAAAAAAGAGGAACAAAAGTCCTTCATTTAAATATAGGGCAGCCTGACATAAAAACACCGAAAATTGCCTTAGATGCAGTTAAAAACAATACCATTGAAGTGTTGGCTTACAGCAGAACCGAAGGGTCTGAAACCTACAGAGAAAAACTAGCTGCCTATTATGCTAAAAACAGCATTCCTGTTGCTGCCGATGATATTATCGTAACCACAGGAGGTTCTGAAGCGCTTTCGTTTGTTTTAGGAAGCATTGCAGACGCTGATGACGAAATCATTATCCCCGAACCGTTCTATGCAAATTACAACGGTTTTGCTACAGGATCTGGCTTAAAAGTAGTACCTATTATCTCTAGAATTGAAGACAACTTCGCACTACCCGCAATTGAAGCGTTTGAAAAATTGATAACTCCCAAAACCAAAGCTATATTAATATGTAACCCAGGAAACCCAACGGGATACCTTTATAGTAAAGAAGAAATAAAAAAACTCTGTGCAATTGTAAAAAAGTATGATTTATTTTTAATTGCTGATGAAGTATATCGAGAATTCACGTATGACGGCGTAGCACACTATTCTATTCTACAAGAGGAAGGCATGGAAGCACATGGCATTATCGTTGATTCTGTTTCAAAACGATATAGTATGTGTGGAGCCCGAATAGGATGCTTAGTATCAAAAAACAAGGCGGTTGTAAAAACAGCAATGAAATTTGCACAAGCACGCTTATCACCGCCCACCTATGCGCAAATTGCCAGTGAGGCGGCCTTAGAAACACCACAAAAATATTTTGACGACGTTAAAACAGAATATGTAAGCCGTAGAAATTTACTCATCGAAGCTTTAGAAGAAATTGACGGTATAAAAGTTGCCAAACCACAAGGTGCCTTCTATTGTATCGTAGAATTACCAATTGCCGACGCCGATAATTTTGCACAATGGCTATTAGAAGATTTCTCACTTAACGGTGAAACGGTTATGGTAGCTCCGGCAGCCGGATTTTATGCCACCAAAGGTTTAGGAAAAAACCAAGTTAGAATTGCTTATGTATTAGAAAAAGAAAGCTTAAAACGCGCTGTTTACATACTAAAAGAGGCACTTAAGAGTTATAAAGAGTAATGCAAATTAAGCACAATACGTCCCTCAAAACATACAACACCTTTGGCATAAACGCCAAGGCAAGTCATTTTTGTGAAATTAATTCAATTGACACGCTGAGAGCAGCACTTCAACTTAACGAATACCCTACCAAATTTATTCTTAGTGGAGGAAGCAATATGCTTATCACTAAAGACATTGATGCTTTGGTACTGCACATCAACAACAAAGGCATAACGGTTGTAAGCGAAGATAAAGACCATATACTTTTAAAAGTTAATGCAGGAGAAAACTGGCATCAGATGGTACAATGGACTATTGAGCGAAATTATGGAGGGTTAGAAAACATGTCGCTGATACCTGGAAATACAGGTACAGCCCCAATACAAAACATAGGGGCTTATGGTGTGGAGCTCAAAGATGTTTTTCATAGTTGCGAGGCGCTAGAAATAGCTACGCAAAAGGTACGCACCTTTACCCACGCAGCGTGTAATTTCAACTATCGAGATTCTTATTTCAAAAATGAAGGCAAGGGCAAGTATGTCATCACCTCGGTAACCTTAAAACTAACCAAAAAAAATCATATTTTAAACACCTCTTATGGAGCAATTGAAGCTGAACTAGCAAAAAACAATTGCCATAATCCTACCATAAAAGATGTGTCTAATGCGGTGATAGCTATTCGAAAAAGCAAGCTACCCGATCCGGCAGAATTAGGCAATAGTGGCAGTTTTTTTAAGAATCCTATGGTTTCAAGACTAAAATTCAATACCTTCAGCGAAGAACATCCTGAAGCTCCTTATTACAAACTATCAGAAGAATTATATAAAATACCTGCAGGTTGGCTTATTGAACAATGTGGTTTTAAAGGAAAACGTATTGGAGATGCTGGGGTTCATAAAAATCAAGCTTTAGTGCTCGTGAATTATGGCAATGCAACAGGAAACGATATTTTAAAATTAGCAAATACGATAATCAAAAATGTTAAAGAAAAATTCGGAATACAAATAACACCCGAAGTTAATATAATAAAATAGCTCTTGTCATAAATAACAAGAGCTATACCAAACCAACCAAATATGCACAATTACCAGCTGTGCATACATATATTAAAATACCAAAAACTAATTATAAAATCATTTTTATAAATTAGCGTTTGGATATATACGGTGGAACAATCAAATTTGGACGCCTCAAGTTGTTTTTTTTCGAACTTAATTTATGTTATGAGTACATTACTTGAAAAACACATCGTAGAGCTACTTCAAGAACGCAATGAAAAAGCGATATCCTTACTGTATGAAAATTACGGAGACACGCTTTACGGAGTAGCGCTCAAAGTGGTTCGCAATGAAGAACTTGCGCAAGATGTACTACAAGAAAGCTTCGTTAAAATATGGAAAAAATCAGATTCTTATGACGTTTCAAAAGCCAAGCTCTTTACATGGCTTTTTAGAATTACCAGAAATACGGCTATTGACAAATTAAGAAGTGTTAACACAAAAACAAACAAAGAAATCCAAATCAATGTTTCTGACGTATATACATTAGGTGTAGAAAGTACAAAACCTGATTTAATTGATGTTCGTGAAAATCTTGAAAAGATAGAAGAAAAATATCAAATTGTACTAGATGCATTATTTTTTCAAGGAATGACCCAACAAGAAGCTAGTGATGAATTAGACATTCCGTTAGGAACAATAAAATCAAGGCTAAAAATTGGATTACGCGAATTGAAAAAAATATACGACCCTGCAGTTATTGCAATTGCATTATTGCTAAGTAACTTGTTCTAGCTATTTATCCTTAAAAAAGGAGTTAACTATTTTAAAACAAATAGAAAGATGAAAGAAAAAATACGCATTTTTTTAGAAACTGATCTTCTTGAGAAATATCTTCTCGAAAACACAACCAATGAGGAGTCACTGCAGGTTGAGCGATATATAGCTATGTACCCTGAGGTAAAAGCTGAATATGATGCATTGCAAGACAACTTAGAAGCTTTTGCAAAAATGCATGGCGTAAAAACACCTGATGGATTAAAGGAAAAAATTACGGCAAGAATACGTGGCGAAAAAACTGGAAGGAAAAAATTCTTACGCTACGCAGTTGCTGCCAGTATTTCAGCATGTTTGTTTGCGGCAGCCTCTTATTTCTTTTATAACGAAAATCAAGATCTGCAACAAAAGAATACCATTGTATCGAATCAGATAAAAGATTTAAAACAAGATATGAAAGCGCAACTTGAAGATGTGCGCAATCAATTTATTGTTTTACAAAATCCAAAAACAAAAAGATATACTGTAAAAGGCAATAAAAAAGCTAAGGAATTAAAAGCTGTAGCCTACATTAACCCTGTTAAAAAGTTATCTTATATCAACGTTAGCAAATTACCAAACCTTCCTGAAGATCAATGTTTTCAGATGTGGGCTGAAGTAAATGGAAAAATGGTTAATCTCGGCGTCATAAAAGAGGCAGGAAGTGAAAACAATTTAATGGCACTACCCTATGGTGAAAATGCAATGAGCTACATCACCATTGAACCTCAAGGAGGTAATAAAACGCCAACTATAGAAAATATTGTAGCAAATATTTCATATTAATACGCTAATAACACTGACTTTAGTATAGCACTTAAACTTTGTAAAACTTGAGTTTACACAAAGCCCCTTTTAGGGGCTTTATTTTTTATACCTTTGCAACAACAAATAACACGTACCGTCCTCATATCATACATTAAAAATTCGATTTGAATACATAATCTGAGGAAGTTGTAATTTTCAGAAAAAATAGCGTCTAATACAAATATATACAATCATGAAACTCATTTTAGTTACCATAGCATTACTTGCTCTTGCCTTTGCCGGAATCGCCATTAAAATATGGTCTAAAAAAGATGGTAAATTTGCGGGCACCTGTGCAAGTCAAAGTCCATTCTTAAACCAAGATGGTCAAGCATGTGGTATGTGTGGTAAATTACCAAGCGAACAAGATTGCAAGAAAGATAGCGCTACTGAGATTTCTTAATTCTGAAGCATAATTCACTTTATTACTATTTCGATTGAATAACCCTGAAAACACCATTCAAAATACTATAAAAAAAGCTATTGCTGGTAATCAAATAGCCTTCAGTACGCTACTAAATATTTTTTGGAATGATGTGTATGGTTTTCAACTTAAGCGCACGAAAAACGAGAATGACGCAGAAGACATTACTATACAAACTTTTTCAAAAGCTTTTGATAAACTAAGCTCCTATAATTCAAAATACGAATTTAAAACTTGGCTCATCAGCATATCAAAAAACATTCATATCGATCTTATTCGAAAAAGAAAAAACAATGTGCTAGACCCTTGGAATAATAATGATGCGGTAAAAAAAGCATTAGACAATTCTCCATCACCAGAAGATCAATTAATTACAGAACAAAACTTAGCTACATTACTTGCACATATAAAACAGCTAAAGCCTCACTACCAAAAGGTGATTAACCTACGCTATTTTAATGAGCTTAGTTACGCTGATATTGCCGAACAACTCAACGAACCAATCAACAACGTAAAAGTTAAGCTGTTACGAGCTAAAAAATTATTAGCAGAGGCTATAAAAAACAAAAATTAATACATCTCTTACGAAATTATTGATTTATTTAAGCCTACTTTGAGCCTTATTACATACCAAATTAAAGTCTTTGTAGTTCACCTAAATAGATTTAAACGGTGGAACAGAAAAATTTGCTTGCGTAAAAAAACGGCTTAAATGTTCGTATATTTGCTCAAAATAAGACCATGAGCACAGATACCAAAAATAGTGTTTTACCTCCAAAAGGCAAGCCAAAATGGCTACGTGTAAAACTTCCAACAGGAAAAAAATATACGCAATTACGAGGCCTTGTTGACAAATATGACCTACACACTATTTGTACCTCGGGTAGTTGCCCCAATATGGGTGAATGCTGGGGAGAAGGTACCGCAACTTTTATGATTTTGGGTAATGTATGCACAAGATCCTGCGGCTTTTGTGGTGTAAAAACAGGAAGACCAGAAGATGTTGATTGGGCTGAACCCGAAAAAGTGGCACGTTCAATTAAAATAATGAGCATTAAGCATGCTGTAATAACCTCTGTTGATCGAGACGATTTAAAAGACATGGGGTCTATTATTTGGGCAGAAACAGTAAAGGCAATTCGACGTATGAACCCCGAAACGACTTTAGAAACTTTAATCCCAGATTTTCAAGGCATAGAAAGACATTTAGATCGTATTATAGCAGTACAACCCGAAGTAGTATCACACAACATGGAAACCGTAAAACGACTTACTAGGGAAGTGCGCATACAAGCCAAATACGAACGTAGTTTAGAAGTGCTTCGCTATCTTGGCGAGGGAGTTAACCGAACCAAATCGGGCATTATGTTAGGCTTAGGAGAACTAGAAGAAGAGGTTATAGAAACCATGGAAGACCTCAGAAATGCAAATGTTGACGTAGTTACTATTGGACAATACCTGCAACCTTCAAAAAAACATTTGCCTGTGAAAGAATTTATTTTACCAGAGCAATTTAAAAAATATGAAGCTTTAGGGTTAAAAATGGGTTTTCGACATGTTGAAAGTGGAGCGCTTGTTCGTTCTTCTTACAAAGCACATAAACACATCAATTAATTCATCACCTCAGCACACACATTTTTTTCTTAAAATTTCATTATGAAAACGACTACGATAGGCATTAACGGGTTCGGAAGAATAGGTCGTACCCTGTTTAGACTACTCAGCCGACACGAACATCTTAAAGTTGTAGCTATAAACGATTTGGCTGACACTAGAACCCTATCACACCTACTAAAGTATGATAGTATTCATGGTGTTTTTGAAAAAGAAGTAGATTATACCGACGATACCATTGTAGTAGACAAAAATAATATAGCCCTATTTAATGAAACATCTCCCAAAAATATCAATTGGCGTAAACACCATGTTGATATTGTTATAGAATGTACTGGAAAATTCAAAACCACAGAAACACTTCAACATCATATTAACAATGGTGCGAAAAAAGTAATACTTTCTGCCCCTCCTTCAGATGATACCATAAAAATGGTAGTATATGGGGTTAATGAACATATCATTAACACGACAGATAATATTATCTCAAATGCCTCGTGCACAACCAATAATGCTGCCCCAATGATACAAGTTATCAATGACTTATGCGGCATTGAACAAGCTTATATAACCACCATTCACTCCTACACATCAGACCAAAGCCTTCATGACCAGCCGCATAATGATTTACGAAGAGCTAGAGCTGCAACACAATCTATTGTCCCTACTACTACCGGGGCAGCAAAAGCACTAACAAAAATTTTTCCAGACCTTACCGAGGTTATTGGTGGTTGCGGAATAAGAGTACCTGTTCCAAATGGCTCATTAACAGACATTACCTTTAATGTAAAAAGATCTGTTGACATTCAAGAAATTAATGATACATTTGAGAAAATTTCTAAAAACGAACTGAAAAATGTGCTTTTTTTTACAAAAGATCCTATAGTATCTATAGACATCAACAATAGTTGCTATTCTTGTACGTTTGACTCTATGATGACCTCCGTAATTGGCAAAATGGTTAAAATTATTGGATGGTACGATAACGAAACTGGTTATAGTTGCAGAATAATCGATCTTATAAACTTACTACGTAATAAAAACTATATTTGAAATTATTAAAAAGACATATTAGCAAAAAGGTATTTTTACTATTAACACTTACTTTATCTGCGTACACCATATACAGCCAAAAAGATAGCGTATACATTGATACAATGACTAGCTATTTCAATCAAGCTCGAATTTTAAAAAACCAAAACAATCTTGATTCTGCCTTGGTGATTCTAAACAAAGCTCAGACACTAGCAGAACAAAAAAACGATAAAAAAAGTGCTATTGACAGCTATCATCAGTTAGCACTATTGTACCTTAAAATCAACAGAGAAGAGGCTGCTGAAATTTTCTGGGATCGCTCAAAGACCTTATCTGAAGACATCGAATACCCTTATGGTGAAGCCATATTTAAGTTTATCGAAGCCCAAATGCTATATCGCAAAGAAAACTATTTTCAGGCGATATTTATGCTTGAAGAAGCAAAGCAGCTAAACAACGACCGTAATTTTTTTAACAATGTTTTACTCTTGGAAGCGGATATTTTTGTTAAGCTCGAAAAATATGAAGTTGCCTCAAAAAACTACAACTCACTTATAGTAAATACCGATATTCACGAAAAAGAGTATTTAGCTACTCTTGCACATTTAGGCTTAGCAAATCTCCATTACAGAACAGGTGATTACGAAGAAGGAGTGTCTAACGGAGAGAGCGCCCTTAAACTAGCAAAGCAAAATAACTTTTTTAATGAAATCAAAGAGGCTAATGAATTATTAGCCTTGATTTACGAAAAAGCCGGAAAATATAATCTTGCGCTACAAAAAAACAAAAACTTAACTGCCATAAAAGACTCTCTGTTTAATATACAGAAAGTAAAAAGTGAAGTAAAAACTGCTGATAAAATACAGTTTGATTTTATGAGCAATACCATAAAAAAGCAAGAAAAAGAGATCGAAGAGCTCACTGACGCTACTAACCGTTCTGAAATTATCATGATTTTGGTTTCTGCTTTTTTAATCATCATTTCACTATTAGCAGTTTCACTGTACAGAAACAACCAAATCAAACTAAAAACAAATGATTTATTACAAACTAAAAACAATGAATTAAAAGCTGCGAGAGACTCTGCCATAAGCGCCATGGAAGCAAAAACCAACTTCTTATCAACGGTTAGCCATGAGTTGAGAACACCGCTTTATGCCGTTACGGGCTTGACGCACTTATTGCTCGAAGAAAACCCTAATGAAAATCAACAAGAACATTTAAATGCCTTAAAATTTTCTGGTGACTATCTTTTAAATTTCATTAACGACATTCTGCAAATAAATAAAATTGACGCTGATAAACTCAAACCCTTAATCTCTGATTTTAACCTAAAAAGAACAATAACAGAGGTAATTGACTCTTTGCAACAGAGTGCTAGTCAAAACAATACTGAGATTGTTTTGGATTATGACGATACTATTCCAAATCAATTGATGAGCGACCCTATTAAATTGTCTCAAATATTTATGAACCTTATAGGCAACGCTTTAAAATTTACAAAAAATGGAGAAGTAAAAGTTATTGCCAAAATGGTAAAAAAAATTGACGAAGATATTACACTCTATTTTGAAGTAGCCGATACAGGCATCGGAATTTCTCAAGAAAAACTATCCAGTATTTTTGAAGGTTTTGAACAGGGCTCTATTCAAATTAATAGAGAATATGGAGGTACAGGTCTTGGCCTCACGATAGTAAAAAGTTTATTAGGTTTATTTGATAGTAAAATTCAATTAAAAAGCGAATTAGGAAAAGGAAGCTCTTTCTTTTTTGAACTAAAAGTTAAAAGCAATCAAAACATGAGCGAGGATACACACTACCCCATTTCAGAACACAATTTTGAATTTAAAGGACTTCACCTTATGGTTGTTGAAGACAACAAAATCAATCAGGTGATCACTAAAAAAATGCTTATTAAGAAAGAAATGACTTGTGACATTGCAAGTAATGGACTTGAAGCAGTTGCGCTAGCCACTGACAATAACTACGACGCCATTTTAATGGATATTCATATGCCAGGCATTAGTGGAGAAGAAGCAACAATACGAATACGTGAGTTTGACAAAACAACACCTATTATAGCGTTAACAGCTATTTCGCTAGATGATAGTTTAGAAAGTTTTTACGCTGCCGGATGTAACGATGTGGTAACAAAACCTTTTAAACCTGAAGTTTTTTATCAAAAGATTGGAGAAAATATTTTCATCAAAAAACCTATTTCATAAATGCTTTTAAGGCGTTTTTTAAGTGTATTAAACCAGCTTGATGAAACTGATGCTTTATAGTAATATAATTACAGTTTTCAACTTTATCACCTAACCTCATATAATCTTTTTCAGTAGTAAGTATATTGGGTCTTGCGCTTAATTTTAATAGTTCTTTTTCTGTAAAAAAATGATGATCTCTAAAAGATAGATGCTCAAAAGAAACTTCCATTTCAGTCAAAAAATCGACTAAAGGTTTTGGATTTGCAATACCTGTAACTAGTGTCACCTTTTTCCCTTTCAATTCAGCAATATTCTTTAAACTACCATTTCCTTTTAGTTCTTCATCATACGCCAAAAAGCTATACAACACTTCTTGATGCTCCTTAGGTTTCAAACTATCCTTAATAGTTGAAAACTGACTTTTTTGCGCATTTCTATTCAGTTTCGTTACTATTATTATGTCTGCTCGCTGCGCTTCGCGCTTACTATCACGTAAATTACCAGTTGGCAGATACCAATCGTTTACATACAAGTTACTAAAAGCAGTAAGTAAAATAGAAAACTGAGGTTTAACCTTTCTGTGCTGAAAAGCATCATCCAAAATAATTATATCGGGTTTGATCGTTTCTTCCAACATGGCTATTCCGTTTTGCCTATCAGCATCAACAGCCACAATAATATCTTGGTGTTTATTATAAATTTGAAAAGGCTCATCACCCAAATCAGTAACCGATATAGCAGCGTCAGCCAAAACAAAACCCTTAGACTTTCGACCATAGCCCCTACTCAAAACAGCCACCTTGTAGTCGTTTTTCAATAGCGAAACCAGCAGCTCAACCATAGGTGTTTTTCCCGTACCACCCACACTCAAATTACCAATACAGATAATGGGTGTTTTAAAAGTTTTTGATTGCAACAGCCCCCAATCATAAAATCGATTACGCACAAAAACTACCATCGCATAAATCAATGAAAACGGAAATATTATTTTTCTTAGAAGCCACATCACAGCGAAAATATAATATTTTATCTTTGAGCGTCTTAAAAATCGTAAAATGATTGTAAAAGAAATAATTTCAATACTAGAAGAATTGGCTCCTTTGGCCTATGCTGAAGATTTTGATAATGTAGGCCTTTTGGTAGGAAATAATGAACAGAAGGTAACGGGGATTTTGGTAACCCTTGATACGCTGGAGCATGTAGTTGACGAAGCTATTGCCAACCAATGTAACCTTATCGTTAGTTTTCACCCCATAATTTTTGGAGGGCTTAAAAAACTAACAGGAAAAACATATGTAGAACGTGTAGTTATAAAAGCTATTCAAAATAATATTGCTATTTACAGCATGCATACCGCCTTAGACAATTGCCAACAAGGTGTAAATGCCAAGATATGCGAAGTATTAGGCTTAGCGAATACTACAATTCTCCTTCCACAAAAAAACACTATTAAGAAACTTACTACCTATGTGCCAAAATCTGATGCAGGCGCCTTAAAAGAGGCACTCTTTAATGCAGGAGCAGGAAACATAGGAAACTACAGTCATTGTAGTTTTATCAATGATGGAACAGGGAGTTACAAAGCGGGAGAAATGGCCAAGCCCGTAAAAGGTGAGATAGGACAACTGCATCATGAAGAAGAAACACAAATTCATGTTACGTATCAAAAGGCCGAAGAGACCGCTGTTTTAAAAGCGCTTTTTAAAAATCATCCTTACGAAGAGGTCGCCTATGAAATTTATGCTTTAGAAAATTCAAACCAAACTATTGGCATGGGCATGGTAGGTTATTTAAAAACTCCTATGGATGAGCTTCAATTTTTACAGCATATTAAGAAAAGAATGCATGTTGCTTGTGTGCGTCATTCAAACCTATTGGGCAAGCCTGTTAAAAAAGTTGCTGTTCTTGGTGGGAGTGGTGCATTTGCCATTTCAGCCGCAAAACACTCAGGCGCAGATGTTTTCGTTACAGCAGACGTCAAATACCATCAATTTTACGAGGCAGAAAACAAGCTCGTAATAGCAGATATTGGACACTATGAAACTGAGCAATTTACAAAAAACCTTTTAGTTGATTATCTTACAAAAAAAATTCCTAATTTTGCAGTCCGTTTATCGGAAAGCACAACAAATCCAATCAAGTATTTATAGATATGGCAAAAAAGACAGAAACAACCGTAGAAGATAAGTTAAGAGCATTATATGACTTGCAATTAATTGATTCTAGAGTTGATGAGATAAGGAGCGTTCGTGGTGAACTTCCGTTAGAAGTTGAAGATCTTGAAAATGAAGTTTTAGGATTAAAAACTAGAATTGACAAATTAAAGACTGATGTAGAAACGATCAACTTTGAAATTACTGCCAAAAAGAATTTGATTGATGAGTCTAAAACATTGATTAAAAAATATACTGAGCAACAAAAAAACGTTAGAAATAGTAGAGAATTTAACTCTATCACCAAAGAGTTAGAGTTTCAAGAACTTGAAATTCAGTTAGCAGAAAAGAACATCAAAGAATTTAAAGCACAAATAGATCAAAAAAAATCTGTTATCTCTGAAACGAAAGAGCGTTTAAGTGCCAGAGAAACGCACTTAAAACACAAGAAAAGTGAGTTAAATGCTATTTTGGCTGAAACAGAAAAAGAAGAGAAAGCGCTACTTGACAAATCTGAAAAATTTCAAAAAGAAATTGAAGAGCGTTTGGTAAAAGCTTATGCTCGTATCAGAAACAATGTTAAAAATGGCTTGGCAGTTGTACCTATTGAAAGAGGGGCATCTGGAGGTTCATTTTTCACTATTCCACCGCAGGTACAGGTAGAAATTGCCTCTCGTAAGAAAATCATAACTGATGAGCATAGTGGTAGAATTTTGGTAGACCCCGTTTTAGCTGAAGAAGAACAAGAAAAGATGAAAAAAATGTTCTCTAAATTATAGACGACAATTTTCTTAACTTAAAAAAAGCCATGCACTTATAACGTACATGGCTTTTTTTATTTCTCATTATGCTGATGTTTACTCTAAAGTAGCTGCAGTATTTTATCTTCTACTTCTTTGCTATCCCATATTTCTTCAATACGGGGTATTTGCATAATTTTTTTCATAATTTCCTCTTGCTCATCACCCATAGCCAATGCTTCTGCATAAGGTCTGTGCGAAAAAGTAACTCGAGAATAACACGGAATCCACTTTTCAGGATATTTAGTCGCAAAATGTTTCTCTATCTTCTTTTGTAGTAAAAATTTATGATCGGCAGTCTTGCTACTCATTTCTACAAAATTGCGATAACTTAACTCGGCAATCGCATCAGCATTTGGTTTGCGCTCTTTTTGATAGGCTTGAAAAATAGCTTCCCAATCGTCGCCATATTTTTTTATAATTTTATTTAACACATAAATATCTTCAAAACCAGCATTCATACCTTGACCATAAAAAGGAACAATGGCATGAGCAGAATCACCCACCAAAGCTATTTTATCCCAATAGGTCCATGGATAACATTTCATAGTAACCATAGCGCTTGTTGGGTTATTAAAAAAATCTTCCATTAAATCATCCATCACCTGCATCACATTAGGAAAATAAGTAATAAAGAAAGTCTTGGCTTCTTCTTTAGTTCGTATGTTTTCAAAAGAAACTTCCCCTTCAAATGGCATAAAAAGGGTACATGTAAAACTTCCATCTAAATTAGGCATGGCGATTAACATAAATTTTCCCCTAGGCCATATATGGAATGAATTTTTATCCAATTTATGTGTACCATCAGCATTGGGAGGTATGGTAAGCTCTTTGTATCCTACATCAATAAAATTTTGAGAATAATCAAAACGACTACGTCTTTGCATTTTATGACGTACCCGTGAAAAAGCACCATCACAACCAAAAATAACATCATATTGGTACTCCTTCCACTCCCCTTTCTCTGTTTCTCCTGTATACAATTTTGCTTCGGGTAAATTAACATCCCAAACTTTTTCTTCAAATTGAAAATTGACTCCCGAGTTTTCTGCTAGGTCTATCATTTTCTTATTTAACACTCCGCGAGAAATAGACCATATTGCCTCTCCATCTTTACCGTAAGGCTGGTAATACTCTTCTTTTCCCACGACATGCATGGCACGCTTATTTAAAGGAATGGCAATTTTTTTTATCTCATCTTCCAAATCAACCTCTTCTAGAGCCCTCCAACCTCTATTGCTCATAGCTAAATTAATAGACCTACCTGAGAACTTAATATTTCGTATATCGGGTCTTCGGTCAAAAACGGTTATTGAATGACCTAATTTTTTAAGATATATTGCCAATAATGAACCCACCAATCCCGAGCCTATGATGGCAATTTTTTTTGAAGTTTGTATCATAAATGCTATTCGAAATTTAAAAGAATAGTTTTTAAAGTTAAGGAAAAAGATTTCATTGTAAAATTTAAAACTATTCGTAAATGTCAAAGATACTATTAAACCCGCTTTGTATACTGCTCAACTTTAAATATACGGTTCGACTATCTACCTAGTACTAAACATTTTACTGAAATTTTGTTTTTCCACATATGAAAACAATCACGCTAGTTTTAAAAAGAATTTATATCAAATCAGCCAAAGTATTGTTTCTATACACTTCTAAAGCACTATCTCTAACCTTTAGCATCAATTTATTAACCGCACAGGTGCTCTCATCAGGACAGTCATCACACTTTTCGTAAAAATTAAGACTCACGCAAGGCACCATAGAAATAGGACCTTCTAAAACCCGCATTACATCTGTCATCAAAACCTCATGAGGTTCTTTAATGAGATAGTAGCCACCTCCCTTTCCTTTTTTAGAACCTAAAAAGCCTGTTTTTCTTAAGGAAAGTAAAATGCTCTCCAAAAACTTTTGAGAGATATTTTCTTGCTTTGCAATTTCAGCAATTTGCACCGGAGCCTTTCCTTTTTGTGCAGCTAGAAAAGTTAGCGCTTTTAATCCGTATTTTGTCTTTTTAGATAGCATAAGGCTAAGATAACAAAAATGAAATTCTAAACATACGCCTACTTAACATTGAATAAGCACCAAACATTCATTTTTTTGAAAAACAAACACGAATCAAACCTACCCTTACGGTTTAACGACACATTTTTTCGATGAAGTGATTTTAGCCCTTTGGTCGTTTATCGGTGCTATTTTACACTTAATCCATACTTGGTACTTTTAACGAATTTTTGCGGTCGTTCAGCGAAGCCAAACCCTGTAAAACAGGGCCTAACACGTTTTATATATATAAAACGTCGAGTCATGAAAACTATCGCAACTTTAATTTTTGTTCTTTTTATCTCTCTAGCTGCTCAAGCACAAAACGCTACTGAAGAGGTAAAAGTTGACACTGTTGAAATGACTAGCACTACTGCTACTGAAAAAGAAGACGTAACTATAGAAACTAAAAATGAGGTTGCGCGTTTATACAAGTTTGCTAACTCTAGAGTTAAAAAAGCATTGTCTTTCGCTACTAAAAAGAATAAAGCTAAAATGGCTTAATCAACAAAACAAGTAAAACATCCGCAGTAAACATTATCCAAAACCATTTCCCTTTAGTCTCTCTTTCATAAAACTAATCTTTAAATTAACTCTGTCCTTATATACTAGACGATGTCTTTCTTTCTACCCTAGTTCCAAGACACAAACTATACTAGTTCCAAAACATAAAATCAAATAACTACGCTTTTTGAAGATGTATTACATCTGATATGAAAGAACAAGACGGCTCTCAATAGCAACTGTTCTTTTAATAACATTGTATCTCCTTCTAATATTACTGTGGATAGCCTCCTTTCATACAAGGACAAAAACGCTTCTTACGGTTTAACGACACATTTTTTCGATGAAGTGATTTTAGCCCTTTGGTCGTTTATCGGTGCTATTTTACACTTAATCCATACTCGGTACTTTTAACGAATTTTTGAGGTCGTTCAGCGAAGCCAAACCCTGTAAAACAAGGCCTAACACGTTTTATATATATAAAACGTCAAGTCATGAAAACTATCGCAACTTTAATTTTTGTTCTTTTTATCTCAGTAGCAGCTCAAGCACAAAACGCTACTGAAGAGGTAAAAGTTGATACTGTTGAAATGACTAGCACTACTGCTACTGAAAAAGAAGACGTAACCATAGAAACTAACAATGAGGTTGCGCGTTTATACAAGTTCGCTAACTCTAGAGTTAAAAAAGCATTGTCTTTTGCTACTAAAAAGAATAAAGCTAAAATGGCTTAATCAACAAAACAAGTAAAACATCCGCAGTCAACATTGTCCAGATCCATTTCCCTTTAGTCTCTCTTTCATAAAAACATATCCTTTTTAAATTAACAGTGTCCTTATATACTAAACTATATCTTTCTTTCTACCCTAGTTGTATTTGAAGATGTATTAGATCTGATATGAAAGAACAACACGGATCTCAATAGCAACGGTTCTTTTAATAACATTGTACCTCCTTCTAATATTACTATAGATAGCCTCCTTTCATACAAGAACAAAAACGCTTCTTACGGTTTAACGACACATTTTTTCGATAAAGTGATTTTAGCCCTTTGGTCGTTTATCGGTGCTATTTTACACTTAATCCATACTCGGTACTTTTAACGAATTTTTGCGGTCGTTCAGCGAAGCCAAACCCCTCAAAACAAGGCCTACCACGTTTTATATATATAAAACGTCAAGTCATGAAAACTATCGCAACTTTAATTTTTGTTCTTTTTATCTCAGTAGCAGCTCAAGCACAAAACGCTACTGAAGAGGTAAAAGTTGACACTGTTGAAATGACTAGCACTACTGCTACTGAAAAAGAAGACGTAACTATAGAAACTAAAAATGAGGTTGCTCGTTTATACAAGTTCGCTAACTCTAGAGTAAAAAAAGCATTGTCTTTCGCTACTAAAAAGAATAAAGCTAAAATGGCTTAATCAACAAAACAAGTAAAACATCCGCAGTCAACATTGTCCAAAACCATTTCCCTTTAGTCTCTCTTTCATAAAAACATATCCTTTTTAAATTAACTCTGTCCTTATATACTAGACGATGTCTTTCTTTCTATACTAGTTCCAAAACACAAAGCCAAATCAAATAACGTATTCTTAGGCTAGTTGTATTTGAAGGTGTATCAGAGATGATATGAAAGAACAACACGGCTCTCAATAGCAACGGTTCTTTTAATAACATTGTACCTCCTTCTAATATTACTATAAATCGCCTCCTTTCATACAAGAACAAAAACACTTCTTACGGTTTAACGACACATTTTTTCGATGAAGTGATTTTAGCCCTTTGGTCGTTTATCGGTGCTATTTTACACTTAATCCATGCTTGGTACTTTTAACGAATTTTTGCGGTCGTTCAGCGAAGCCAAACCCCTCAAAACAAGGCCTAACACGTTTTATATATATAAAACGTCAAGTCATGAAAACTATCGCAACTTTAATTTTTGTTCTTTTTATCTCAGTAGCTGCTCAAGCACAAAACGCTACTGAAGAGGTAAAAGTTGACACTGTTGAAATGACTAGCACTACTGCTACTGTAAAAGAAGACGTAACTATAGAAACTAAAAATGAGGTTGCTCGTTTATACAAGTTCGCTAACTCTAGAGTTAAAAAAGCATTGTCTTTCGCTACTAAAAAGAACAAAGCTAAAATGGCTTAATCAACAAAACAACTTCGTAATACTTCAACACCATAAAACTCCCAAAGCTGGCACCTATTTTTTTATTCCTTGTATTACTATGTGCTCTTACCATTACATAGCTTACCTCTTCAAAACCGCTATTGTATCATTTTAATTCAAAAAAAATAAATTTTTTTTTGAAAATTTGAAGGTATTATCATATCATTGCGACTAACTAATTTCAAAATATACCTTGAAGTAGGGTTTTTAATCCTTCAGTTGTTATTAGTTTATTAAGACCAAAAAAGCATGCAAGAAAATCATTTAGCAAAATGGCTAAACAACGAACTCTCGGAGGAAGAGCTAAAAGAATTTAAGAATTCTGATGGGTATACTTCCTATGAGCGTATTGTTACTGCTGCTGGCTGTCTTAGGGCTCCTGATTTTAATACAGAAGAAGCTTTATTAGGCTTAAAAAACAAACAAATCCTCCAAGAGACCAAAATAGTACAACTTAATCCGTTTAAAAAGTTTTTACGGGTTGCAGCTGCTATCGTTATTCTACTAACAGGTACTTATTTTTATGTAAATTCATTAAATGAATCTGTACATACAAAATACGCTGAAAACAAAGAAGTACTATTACCTGACTCGTCTGAAATAATATTAAATGCCGATTCAGAAATATCCTATGACAAAAAGAATTGGAAAGAAAATAGAACTATAAACCTACAAGGAGAAGCTTTTTTTAAAGTAGCCAAGGGAAAACGTTTTACAGTTTCTACACCTGATGGGCTGGTTACTGTTTTGGGCACGCAATTTAATGTTGAAAACAGAGAAGGTATTTTTGAAGTCACCTGTTACGAAGGATTGGTTGGTGTAACCTTTAAAGAGAAGGAAATAAAATTACCTGCCGGCACTTCATTTATGGTAATAAACGGAAAAATAATCACTACAGATCAGCCTAATGGAGATAAACCTTCATGGATAAACGCTGAAAGTTCATTCAAAAGCATACCATTGAAATATGTCCTTGATGAATTTCAAAGACAACACAACATCATAGTTAATACCAAAAATATAGATACCGAACAATTATATACAGGTACCTTCAGTAATACAAATACTGATTTGGCATTAAAAAGTATTAGTACACCTTCGCAAATAAAGTTTAAATTTGAGGGTGACAAAGTACTCTTTTATGCCAAAAACTCGCAGTAACTGTATTGAACTTCTTCTTTGCTTTGTATTGCTATTTAGTATAGATAGTATTGCCCAAGAAAAGGCACAAGACACCCATTTTCTTATTCCTTTTGTACAACACATTGAAAACACCTTTGATGTAAAGTTCTCCTACGTCGATGCTGATATTGGAAAAATCAAAATAAAAAAGCCCGAATCTGATATTTTAGAAGACATTTTAGATAGTATTAAAAATCAGACACAACTACAAATCAAAAAACTTAGTAACAGATATTACGCCATTATCAAACTCAATAGTATCGATGTCTGTGGTATTGTTTTAGACCGCTCAGAAGGGAATGCTATTGTAGGCGCTACAATTCAGATACTACACACTAAAAAAGCAGTAATTACAGATTTTAACGGAAAATTCTCCTTTGCCAAAATTAATAGCGATGCGCTTATTGAAATTAAACACTTAGGTTTCAAAACTACTATTATACCAGCTAAAACGCTAGCAAATCATAGCCCATGTAAACCTATCTTATTACAACAATTTTATGAACCCTTAAAAGAAGTTGTTGTTTACGACTTTTTGACCAAAGGTTTGGTACAACAACGTGACGCCAGTATTAAAATGAATACCGAAGAATTTGGCATTCTTCCTGGTTTAATTGAGCCCGATGTTTTGCAAACCATCCAAGCCTTACCTGGAATTAAGAGCATTGACGAAACCGTATCGGATATTAACATTAGGGGTGGAAGTAACGACCAAAACCTCATCTTATGGGACGGGATAAAAATGTACCAGTCTGGTCATTTTTTCGGCCTTATTTCTGCTTTCAATCCACATTTAACCGATAAAGTCACCTTAATCAAAAACGGAACAAGTGTAAAATATGGTGACGGTGTAAGTGGTATCATTGATATGCGTACAAAAAATGAAATTACTGACACCTATTATGGCGGTGCAGGGTTTAACCTAATAAGTGCCGATATCTTTGGGCAGGCATCTTTAAACAACAAACTAGCCCTACAATTCTCTGCTCGGCGTTCGCTAACAGATTTTTTAAATACGGCTACGTTCCGTACCTTTTTCTCAAAAGCTTTCTTAAATGAACAAGTAAAAGACGGAGTATCACTCGCTGAAGATATTGAACGTAATGATACTTTTTTATTCTATGATTTTACCGGAAAACTACTTTATGACATTACCAAAAATCATAAATTGCGATTTAGTTTTATCAAAATCAATAACCTTTTAAACTATAAAGAACGCTCAGTAGGTGCTCTTGAACAAAGCACAAGTGAACTGGGTCAAACCAATGTATCATTTGGAGGAAGTTTAGAAAGTAAATTTAGTCCTTCTTTTTCTACTCACATTAGCACATACTATAGCCGTTATAATTTGGATGCCGAAAATATAGCTCCGAATGCAACCCAAGTTTTTTTTCAAAATAATTTAGTTATTGAGAACGGTTTACGCCTTAGTGCCAGTTTAAAAATCAACCCATCTATCAATTGGCTAAATGGTTATCAGCTTAATGAAACGGGCATCACCAATACCACCAATATAAGCCAGCCTCCATTTGAAAGCAACATCAAAGACGTTATTCAAGCACATGCCTTTTACTCTGAACTAGCCTACCACTCAGCAAATGACAAGCTTCAAGCCAAAGGAGGACTTCGACTAAACTACTATAATAATCCGGACACTTTTCATGAATTAATTATAGAACCACGTATTAACATCAATTATAAGTTTGCTAAAGCCTTTAAAATAGCCCTTTTAGGAGAACAAAAAAGTCAGGCTACAAACCAAGTTGTAGATTTAGAACAGAATTTTTTGGGAGTAGAAAAACGAAGGTGGGTATTATCTAACGGTGAAAATTTACCTATTGTAAAAAGCAAACAAGCTTCACTTGGCTTTCATTATGAACAGCGAAAATTATATATAGGGCTTGAAGGTTTTTATAAAGAAGTCGATGGTATAAGCACCTCAACCCAAGGTTTTCAAAATCAAAATCAGTTCAATGGTGAAATTGGCAAATACAATACCAAGGGTATCGAATTCTTAATCAACAGAAAAACTAAAAACTATAGTATTTGGGCTAGTTACGCTTATAATATAAACAACTATAAATTTTCAGAAATAACACCCTCTTATTTCCCCAACAACCTTGATATTCGGCATACTGCTACTTTTGCGGGCACCTATACTTTTAATAAATTTAAGATTGGTATTGGATTAAATTACCATACTGGTAAACCCTTTACCCTACCCGATTCTGAAGCCCCCATTGATGATACCGTTCTTCCTGCAAAAATCAATTTTCAAGACCCTAATAGCAGCAGATTATCTGAATATTTACGTACCGATGCGTCTATTATATATGACTTCAACCTAGGCACAAAAATCAAAGCCTCTACAGGTATCTCGGTGTTAAATTTCACCAACCGAACCAATATTTTAAATAGATATTACCGTATAAACATCGAAAACAAGATAGAAACAGTAGAAAGTTATTCATTAGGCATAACCCCCAATTTTAGCTTTCGATTGAAGTTCTAAACGTACCTTGACTCTTATTATATTCAAAATCTGTTTGCAGCATACGCTTGATTTCTTCAAACAAAACAGGAAAATCATTCTTAAAAATTGATGGTGTTTCAAAATAATTCTCAACAGCTACCGAAAAAAATTCTTGCAAATTTGTTAATCCATATTCCCTGAAATATTTTGAAGCTGCCAATTTTATAATAAAATCTTCCTCTTCAAAAAGGCTTTTAATATTGCGTAATCCTACTCTAAATTTACGTGCTTCCCAAGAAGTATTTTTATGCATTTCAAAACTAAGCGCATGTGCAAATTCATGCATAGCAAGATTTTTATTGTCAACCAAATCATCAAAACCTTCCCATATCTTATCCGCAGAAAAAAGCACCGTTTTATAGCGAGGATTATATTCTCCCCAATGGTTTTGGTTATTAATTTTAGAATAATACTGAGTTGGGTAAACAACTATTCTGATTATAGACCGCAGCATACGAAATTGCTTTAAGCCCAGCGTTAGCATAACCGCTGTAGCGCTTAACAATAATTTCAATTCTTCTTGACCGTCTATGGCTCCGTGGAAAACAAAATTCTTTTTACTTCTAAACCATACTATTCGCTCATTGCATTTGGCTCGTTGTTTGGATGAAAATTCGAGATATACAGGAAAATATTTTCCTATAAACGCCTGTTCATTTTGCGTTAGTGGTTTGGTTTTAACAAACGGGTTAAATCGATACAAATCGACCGCATAATAAATAACATATAGCGCATATGCTACAACAAATACCAGTAAAAAAATCACTGAAACCTCTATAAACATAGGTTTAGAACAGTAAAAAGAGATTTAAATTGTATCACTATACTATTACATACGCTCAGGAACATCAATACCCAATAATTTAAACCCTGTTGCTATAACTTCACCAACTTTTCTTGATAATTGCACACGAAGTATTTTTTTCTGCAAATTAGTCTCCGGTAAAATAGGTACTTGTTGATAGAAAGAATTAAATTCCTTTACCAAATCATACACATAATTAGCAATGACAGCGGGGCTATAATTTACGGCTGCCAATTGAATAATTTCAGGAAAAAGCTGCAATTGCTTAATGAGTTCTTTTTCTTTAAAATGAAGTGCTTTTATTGCATTCAAATCTATATTCAAACTGGTATCAAAATCTGCTTTTCTCAGAATTGATTGAATTCTAGCATAGGCATACTGAATAAAAGGTCCTGTATTGCCTTGAAAATCTACAGACTCTTCAGGGTTGAATAATATACGCTTTTTAGGATCTACCTTTAGAATATAATATTTTAAAGCACCTAAGCCTACCATTTTATGAAGCTCATTTTTTTCACTGTCAGAATAACCATCTAATTTCCCCAATTCTTCTGATATGTTTGCTGCAGTTTTGGTCATATCATCCATCAAATCATCAGCATCAACAACCGTACCTTCACGACTTTTCATTTTTCCGCTAGGTAGGTCAACCATACCATAACTAAGGTGATGTAACTGCGTCGCCCAAGCAAAACCCAGTTTCTTCAAAATTAAAAACAACACTTTAAAGTGATAATCTTGCTCGTTACCAACGGTATATACCATTCCACTAACATCCGGATAATCTTTCACTCGTTGTATAGCAGTACCAATATCTTGTGTCATATATACGGCAGTACCATCAGCACGAAGAACAATTTTTTCGTCCAAGCCCTCATCTGTTAGGTCTATCCAAACGCTACCATCGTCTTTTCGAAAAAACACTCCTTTTTCAAGACCATCTGCAACAACATCTTTTCCCAACAAATAGGTATTACTTTCATAATAAAGAGCATCAAAATCTACTCCCAAATTTTTATAAGTAACAGCAAAGCCCTCATACACCCAAGCATTCATTTGTTTCCATAGTGAGGTTACTGCTTCATCGCCTGCCTCCCATTTTATCAGCATTTCTTGAGCTTCTAACAAAATAGGGGCTTCTTTTGCAGCCACCTTCTCATCAACACCTTTGGCTATCATTTCGGCGACCTCTGCCTTATACGCCTTATCAAAAGCTACATAATAATTACCTACTAACTTATCTCCTTTTAAGCCCGTACTTTCAGGTGTTTCTCCTTTTCCAAATTTTTGCCATGCCAACATACTCTTGCATATATGAATACCTCGGTCATTAATAATTTGTGTTTTGTACACTTTTTTACCAGAAGCTTTTAAAATTTCTGACACTGCATATCCTAAGAGATTATTTCGAATATGCCCCAAATGCAGCGGTTTATTGGTATTTGGTGACGAATATTCTACCATTAAAGCATCTTTTGCATTTTCTTGTACATACCCATATTGTGGTACATTCTTTATCTCATTAAAAAAGTTTACATAAAACGCATCACTCAGCACTATATTTAAAAATCCTTTGACCACATTAAATCCAGTAACCACATCAAGTTGCTCTTGTAAAAAAGCGCCTATCTCCTCCCCTATCTTCACAGGATTTCCCTTCACCACACGGAGCATAGGAAAAACTACCACGGTAATATCGCCCTCAAAATCTTTACGGGTAGGTTGAAATTCAACCGTTGGTAATTGGGCATTAAAAATGGTTTGTACTGCTTCTTTAACCTTACTCTCTAAAACACTTTGAATATTCATAATTGCGTATCGTATCAGGCGGCAAAACTAAACATTTTTTAGGTTTTTGTTACTAGCTCACCCATATACAAGAGGGTTTTGTTAACTTTATAAAAAAAATGCCATGTCAAATCTTCAAAAAGCAGTTCCAATACTTGCTTCAACACCCATTGACCGCACCCTTACTTTCTATCACGAAAAGTTAAGTTTCACCAAATTAAGCTGGAAGGATAAAAATTATACTACATTGGTAAGAGATGCCAATAAAATTTATTTCTGGAAATGCGCTAACTCTCTACACCCAAAAAACACCAAAAATAATATTGACCTGTGGTATACTGAAACGAAAACGGCTGGTGTAATTCATTTACTTGGTTTATTTAAAAAACATTCTTGGGGTATTTATACGTATGCCATATTAGGCAAGGCTGGAAATATGCTAAAATTTGGAGAGGAGCTACCGCAATGCTAGTAAATGTATCTTATACAAACAAGGCTATTGACCACAAAATAGATAGTGCTGTTGGCAAACCCTTCACGCTAAGTCAACGTTTTAAAATGGGAGGCATTGGCTCACCCAAACTTTTCATCACAGATACCAGTATCACCATTCGAAACCTTTTAATACTAGACAACAATACCAATAGCTGCAATATTGAAATGCGTCCTAAAGGTATCATCGTTCGGTTTCGTTCTTTATTAGAAACTTTTGCCTTAGTAATACCCTATTATAAATTAACCATTTTTAAAGGTGATTTTGCCATCTATTCTATATACAAAGACCAGTATTACATCAAAGTAAAAGCTGATACTAAAGCCATTCAAAAATATTTTAGAAAGTTATTAGATTACAAATCTGATAATGCACCTGCTTCAATTGACGACCTTTAAAACAAACTGTTAAAACAATACGAAATGAAAATATTACTTACTGGTGCAAATGGCTATATAGGCATGCGATTATTACCCCTTCTTTTAGATATGGGACATGAGGTAGTGTGCGCTGTGCGTGACGCTGCACGTTTGGCAGTTGACGAAGATGTTCGCAGTAAAATTAAGGTTGTAGAAATTGATTTTTTAGATGATGTTTTACAATCAAAAATACCTACGGATATTGAAGCCGCGTATTTCTTAATTCATTCTATGAGCACATCTACCAAAGATTTTGATGAGATGGAAGCTACAACTGCCAAAAACTTCAACTTACACTTAAAAGACACCCATGTAAAGCAAGTAATTTATTTAAGCGGCATTGTAAATGATGTAAACCTGTCTAAACATTTATGGTCTCGAAAAAATGTTGAAGATATTTTATACCAAGGTTCTTTTGCGTTAACGGTTTTGAGGGCTGGTATCATTGTGGGCTCTGGTAGTTCGTCGTTTGAAATAATTAGAGACCTGTGCGAAAAACTACCTTTTATGATTACGCCAAAATGGGTGCTAACAAAAACACAACCCATTGCCATACGCGATGTGATGCATTTTTTATCAGCTGTGCTAGGTCATGAAAAAACCTATAATGAATCTTTTGATATCGCAGGCCCCGATGTACTTACCTACAAACAAATGCTACATCAATACGCCAAAGCTAGGGGTTTTAAAAACTGGATTGTAACCGTACCCGTTATGACCCCAAAATTATCATCGTATTGGTTATATTTTGTGACGTCAACATCGTACAAACTGGCCTTGAATTTGGTTGACAGCATGAAAATTGAAGTTATTGCCAAAGACAACCGCCTTCAACAATTACTGGGAATAAAAACACACTCTTATAAAGAAGCCATTGCCATGGCTTTTATCAAAATAGAGCAAAACTTGGTAGTAAGTAGCTGGAAAGACAGCATGATTAGTGGTCGGTTTAAACAAGATTTAGAAAAATATATTCAAGTACCTAAATTTGGCGTCTTAAAGGATGAGAAAAAAATCAAAATCAAAAACACTCAGGCTGTACTTGAAAACATCTGGAGTATTGGTGGTGACAAAGGTTGGTACTATGCTAATTGGTTATGGAAAATTAGGGGAATACTAGACAAATTATGGGGAGGGGTTGGCCTTAGAAGAGGACGCACACACCCAAACAATATTGCCACTGGTGATGTTATCGATTTTTGGCGGGTGCTTTTGGCTAATAAAAATAATAAACGCCTATTACTATTTGCAGAAATGAAACTACCTGGTGAAGCTTGGTTAGAGTTTAAGATTGATGATAATAATGTACTCCACCAAACAGCAACTTTTAGACCCCGTGGGTTACTAGGGCGGTTGTATTGGTATAGCATTGTACCTTTTCACTACTTTATTTTTTCTGGAATGATTAGAAATATTGCCAAGACAACATCATCTTTTAAGTAAAAAAACAAACGTAAAAAATAAGCTATGAGTTTTATAAAATCGATGCGGCTGCGTTATACCACAAAAAAATATGACGCATCAAAGCCTATTGAAAATGAAAAAATTGAAGAACTAAAAGAAATTTTACACCTAAGCCCCTCTTCAATCAACAGTCAACCATGGAAATTTACTTTTATTTCTGATGCTGATACTAAGCAAAAATTATCAGAAGTTTCATGGATAAACACGCCAAAAGTGCTTGATTGTGACACGGTAATCGTTTTTAGCAAGATTAACAACCTCAGCCTCTTTGAAGCGCAAATTGAAAAAACGCTACCAAAAAGAGCTGTAGACTATTATAAAGAATTTATAAAACCACTACCTGAAGAGCAAATAAAGGCTTGGTTTGACAAACAAGTGTATTTAGCACTTGGCGTACTATTGAGCGCTTGTGCTGTAATGGAAATTGACGCCACACCAATGGAGGGAATAATACCCAGTAGCTATGATGAAATACTAAACCAAACAGATTATGCCACTCTAGTAGCAGTAGCCATTGGTTATAGAGCTGAAGATGATTTTAACCAACCGAGTAAAAACCCTAAATCAAGAAGGGATATTAACCAAATAATAGAAACTATTTAATATGAAGTAAAATTATGGAAAATAAAAAATTGACAATCGTAGCAAGAATTATAGCAAAGCCAGAAAAAAGAGAACTTGTAAAAAGTGAATTATTAAAACTTATTCCTATCACAAAAGCTGAAAAAGGATGTATTAATTACGACCTACATCAAGACAACCAAAATGAAAACCTATTTCTATTTTTTGAAAACTGGGAAAGTAGAGAATTATGGCAAGTTCACATGAATAACTCCCATATAGCGGCTTATGCAAAAGCAACTGAAGGAGCTGTAGAAACATTTTCATTACATGAAATGACCCATATAGGCTAAGAAATACAGTGTACAATGCAGCTGTTTTTGTCTATAAAAACAACTGCTCAACAATCACAGGCAGCTATTTTATATTAACACCCCACAAACCCGCTTTACGTAACCAGAATTATTGGCAATTAGCAGAAAAAAAACACACAAGAATAACCTATGCGAACAGCAAGTACCACATCAGCAAAAAATGGGCTATTCTTGACCATCTTAAACCTACTTTTATTCCTTTTTGTTATGCAAAGCTGTGCCAGCTTTAAAAAGAATGTTACCAATACCAATCCCTTAACCAAGCAAAATATTAACCAATTAAATGGAATCTATGACATTATAGACATGCACACAGACAGCGTATATAAAGTACTAAACAAACAAAGCTGGATGCATGATAATTTTCTAACAGAAATTGACCGCAGATTAATTAAAGACACCCTGCAAATTGATAGTTTAAAACATTATAAATTTGAATTAAAAGTTATTAATTCAAAAAAAATTAAAATTCATTATTACGAGAATAACATCGTAATTAGAGAAAGAATTCTTTCAGCAAAGTTAAAAGAAGACGGCTATTTGTATGTAAAAAACAAAAACTTTGGACTTGTAGGTGTACCACCCATTTTAGGGTATTTAGACCTAAAAAGAACCCGAATGACCCTTGATAGTAATGGAAATATACTTTTTGATATTGCCCAAAGAGATATCGCTGCTATTGTACTCGTTTTTTTCTTTAAGATAAACACCTATCAAAATAGAAAAATATACCAACGACATATACCCACCTATAGCACACAACAAAAAACACCATTGCCTGTTAAAAATTAACAAACCGCGATTATTATTAATTAAAATCTTTTTACCCTTTTTGCTGAAAATTTATATTTTAGCAAAAATAGAACCCTATATTTTTTATTAAACCAAAAAAAAATATCAAATACGTATGGAAAATGAAATTAAGAACGATTTAACCAAAAAATTTAGCAAAGCAACCATTATCACCCATTGGTTTACAGCATTACTTATTTTAATATTATTTCCGTTAGGAAAATACATGGAAGATTTACCTGTAGCAGAAAAAATGGGACTTATAAAAATTCATGCCGTTTTAGGAATTATAGTACTCGTTTTAACTATTATCAGAACGGTTTCGTTTTTTAAATCAGAAAGACCAGCAGACATAAAAACAGGCTCTAAATTCAACGATAAACTAGCAGTTTATATTCATAATATATTTTACTTTTTACTATTTGGTATTGCCCTATCTGGCATGGCAACCATGATTTTAGGCGGCTATGGAGATGCTTTACAAACCGGAAATATAGATTTAATTAAATCGCATGATGAAATCCCACCCTTAAAACCGCACGGAATTATGGCTGTAATCATGATGATACTACTAGCTATGCATATTGTTGGTTTCTTAAAGCATTGGATTATTAAAAAGGAAAACACTTTAGAAAGAATTTCGTAAATCTTGTTAGCATACAACACTTGTCTCAACATGCGTACTTCTCCTATACACATACACTATCAAAAAAGAACTTTATTAATAGTACTAAAAAATTAAAAAATGACAAATAACATTATCGAATTTATAACCATACTAACAGCAGGATTAACAGCAGGCACTGCCCTATATATTAGCCTTGTAATACACCCCGCATGGTTAAAGACAAGCACAAAGTCTGCTGTTGAAAATTTTGCTCCTGTCTTTAATGGCTCATTTGCCAGCCAAGCGTCATTTTCAACTATTTCTATACTTGGTGGTATAGCACTTGGTGTACTAACCGAACAATATCTTTGGATTCTTGGTAGTGTTTTAATGATTATAAATATCCCCTTAACAAAAGTAGTTTTGATGCCTGTTAACAATATCCTTTTGGGCAAAGATGGCGATTTTGACGAACCTAAAGCTACAGCACTATTTAAAAAATGGGGAAACATTCAATGGATACGAACCTCAGCTGTTTTAATTCCCTTTATTTTATTCCTTTGCTTAAGTATTTTTAAGTAATATGAGTGTGTTTAACTCGTTTATATGGTAGCAATTTTATTTTATATTTTTTATTTTTTGTAAAACCGCAGTACTGTCTATCATTCTGTAATTAACTTTATTATCTTAAATTTAACGTTTTATTGATTTCTTTGTGAGTAGGAAATTCTTTTAGTGTAACAAGAACAGCTTTCATTGAATAAAATTACTGTCTTAAACACATAGCTGATAATTGTACCACTTTTATTCATGGGCAATAAAATCTCATAACATGTAATTTACTAAAAACAAGCATTTTATTTTGCTTTAGGTTATTAGTTAAGTGCCTAAGCTGATATATAAAATTATTTCTGATTATTCGCCAATTCAATTGCTCTTTCTAAAATTTCATCCTGTCCGTTTCGTAGCCCCTTAATCGTTGGTTCTACGGCTATATCGATTTTCACTCCCTTTCTTTGGCTTTCTGTTCCATCTGGATAATAAATTCCAACTCCTGTAAAATAGGTTTTAATACCATCTGCTAATTCGACAGCAACCACATTCCCATCTGCACCAGCTGTTTGGCTACCAATAGTAGTAACATTGTCTGCGGTTTGAAATGCCATAGCTGTGAATTCTGATCTACTAATCGTTTCTTGATCTACCAAAATAATGACTTTCCCCTGATATGCATTCTTATTTTTTACTCCAGTTTGACTATTTTTATGGAATATAAATCTACCTGGATATGAAATGACGGGAACGTAAGATTTTGCAAAATCTCTTTTTTCCTTATTCAAATATCTTGACAGTATCCAATAAATGAAGGAAGGGTAATTTCTTAAATCAATAATGATAGCCTTTTTATCCATAAGACCGTTCATTATCTCAGAAACATCGTCTCTATTTACATAAGCCATATTTATGTACCCTACATAATCATTAATGGATTTCCACTTCTTACCACTTGAGCGATTTCCATAATGAAATTCTTTAAACCTATATCTTTTTGCTTCAATATGAAGAGTGTCATTATTTCTGACAATTGTTAAATTAACAATACTGTCTTCTCCATGGAGAATATTATAATAGGCGTTCGTTCGTTTGATATTTGCATTTGAGCCGTTTGCATATTTTAATGTGTTAAACACCTCACTTTCCATTTCCAAGCCATTGACTTTTAAAATTATATCCCCCAATTTGAATCCATCAGATTTACCAATAGAATCATTATAATATCCTGATACAACAGCTTTATTATTGATGTTTTTTACCTTCAGTGGCAAATAGTTTCGAACTATATCATCAAAAACCACAACGGCATGAGTATCATCTAGCTTGGCAACAAGTTCTCGAACGGCACGGCGATAATAGGTTTTGTTTGATGCCATTCTGAATTTTGGAATCATTTCTATTAAGACAGCATCCCACTTTTGATCAGTTAAATATTTATAGGGGTAAAAGTATTCAATAATGTTCCAAAATTTGAACAAAATCAATAACTTATGATGCTCATTTGAATAGTCAAAACTTTTATATTCGGGTTCATTTACCACTTTAATTTGCCCAACTTTCTCTTTGATTAAAAAATGGTTTTCACCTTGAGCTCTATTATTTTTTATGAAGTTTAGAGTGTTCGATAAATTTTTGTCAAAATATTCAGGGTTTTGAATCCAACTAAGATTAAAGTTTTTATCAAAAAAAACTTCCTTAAGATTGTTGCATCGCCTACATTTTGAAACCTTTCCCAAGCTACTAATCCAGTCTAAGTAAATCTTAGAAAGCTGTTTCTGGGTTTTAGCTTTTTCAATTTTAGGCAAAATATAAAATAATTGTTCATCCCAATTAAAATCTCCTTGGGCTACATTTGGGTGATAGTACTTCAAAAAACCCCAAACTTTTCCTGTGATGAACAATTTATCATTTTCAGTTAATTCTGATTGGGAAAAAATCGAATTGATTAATAGTCCCGAAATCAAAAAGAATAAAGCTATATTTTTCATAGTATTGCAAAGGTCTTAAAAATAGGTGGAACGATATTTTAAATAGTTAATTTAAAATATCTTACTTCAAGAAATAGCCAATCTAAAAGGAACATACCATCCCAAGACATTTGTTCATTTAGTAAGCAATCGATATAGAATACTCCAACCCCAATCAGGTCATTTAAAAATGAAATATTGTCTGTATATTCCTTATTTAGATAATATCTGTATCCAGTTAATCCAATATTCTTTCCTCCTAATAAAAGTAGTTATAAAATCCTACGTTTCGCATTAGTATATTTCTAAAATTAAAACTAAGAACATTAACGTTTTTTAAACGCCTCAAAACGAAACCAGACTACATTTCTGATTGAAAATGAGTAGATTTGCTTCATAAACACATATATATCATTAATCATATATTTTAAACAAAATCTATTATGAAGATTAAAAACAGCATCGTAATCTTGCTTATCATTGCCTTTAGCACTTCTTGCAGTTCTGGGGACAAACAAAAGGCTTTAGAAGGTTATTTTGTTAAAAACAACGTCGTCTTTCAATCTAATGTTGAGCATTTGGTCCTCACCAACAAAGCAGATTTCGACACGTATTTTGGCGTGGCAAAAACTATGAAAAATGACATTACGGAAGTAAATTTTGAAACAAATAATGTACTTGCTATCATCAGTAAACCTTCTGATAACACTAAATTAGGTATTAATAGCATGAGCGAGGACAATAACATGTTTACTATTGATTATCAGCTTTCAAAAAAAGAAAAGCAATCACATACATCAAGTGATGTAAAACTCTTTACAATACCTAAAACTGTAAAACAAGTAAAATTTGTTTCAGGTGAAACTAGTAAATTAGTAGACGTATTATAGTCTTTTTCACTAGCTAGTATCAGGTCATAAAAGGCTGTAAAACAAAAATGCATTGTTTTACAGCCTTTTTTTACAACATCTTTATAAAATGAACCATCCTATGGTAAAGACACTTTTGAACCTTTTTTTAATTTTAAGCTGCACTACTTTAATGAGTCAAACCACCATTAAGCAAGCTAAATTATCAGATTGTGCACTAGAACTAACAACTCAAAAGGTCACTTATGACCCTTCTTATTTTTCAATAGATTACCCAAACGGTGATATCCCTAGTGACAAAGGTGTATGCACCGATGTTATTATCCGTGCTTATCGAAAAATGAATATTGACTTACAAAAAGAGGTACATGAAAATATGAAAGCTAATTTTAATGCATACCCAAAAATTTGGGGATTAAAAACGACCGACAAAAATATAGACCACCGTAGAGTACCCAATTTAATGACCTTTTTTAAGCGAAAAGGCGCCGAGCAACCCATCACTGATAAGGCTAAAAACTACTTACCCGGAGACATCGTTTGTTGGAATTTAGGGGGAGCAATAACCCATATAGGTATTGTAGTAGCTAAAAAGTCAACTGACGGAAAACGAAATTTAATTGTTCACAATATCGGTGCGGGCCAAGTTTTAGAAGATTGCCTTTTCAATTTTAAAATAATTGGACACTACAGATATGCGCCAATGAACAGTAATTAACTTTGAGGTAAAAACACCTCTGCCATCATGCATCGTGCGCTACCTCCTCCACAAGTTTCTATTGTATCTAAGGAACTATGTATAATTTCGCAATGTGCCTCTATACTTTTTATTTGAGCAGGAGTTAAACTATGATATGCCTGTGAACTCATCACCAAGTACCGCTGCTCATTAGCCCCCAACACCTGAAGCATATTACCTGCAAAATGATGCATTTGCTCTTCAGTAATAGTAATAATCTCCTTGCCACTTTCTTTTAAATGATGCACCACATTTTTCTTTTCTTTTTTATCATCAATAGTATCTAAACAAATGACCGAAAAAGTCTCGGCCAAACACATCATTACATTTGTATGATAAATAGGCATACGCTTACCATTTACCGTTTGATTGGCAGTAAAAATAACGGGGAGGCAATCAAAATCTTCACAAAACTCAATAATCAATTCTTCTGAAGCCCTGTCTGAAAGCGCACAGTACACCTTATTATTTATTCTATCAATAAGCAAACTACCTGTACCTTCTAAGTAAATCTCTTCTTCCTCAGCAGCCGTATAATCCATGATATTCTCAATAAGAAAACCTTCTGCCTCTAAACGTTCAAGAATATCTTCTCTACGTTCATTCCTTCTATTCTCAGCAAACATAGGATACAGACCTACGGTTCCGTTAGCATGAAATGACACCCAATTATTAGGAAAAATGGAGTCTGGCGTATCCAATTCTTTGTTATCATCAACAACAATAACATGTACTCCTTTAGCTCTTAAAGCTGTAACAAAAGCATCAAACTCTGCTTGTGCTTTGGCGTTAATAGTATCATTAGTAGCTGTAATATCTTCTTGAAAGTAATTGTTAACCGCAGTCTGTTCATTCATTCGAAAATTGACTGGACGAATCATTAAAATTGTATTGGTAATCTGCATCGCTAAAATTTATTTTGTCTTCGATTTTTATTTTTAAAAACAAAGGATAACACCTTCTAACTAAAACGCTACTATACTTTTGTTAGTCTGCAACCAGCGTTTTTATATCTATCTTTTTCTCTTATCAATAGCTACATCTGATGTACACATTAAAAAATCCATTACAACGTTTTATTAGCTATTCGATTTAAAAATTTATTTTATAGCTATTGCAATGCTCTGATTTTTTACTTAGCAAAGGAAAAAGTTCATAAAACACCCTCGATTTAAAATAACAAGAGTATAATAAATAGCGTAATATCTTTATTCTCTTACTAAAGGCAAGGTGCTACAACGTAGCAATCCTTCTTGTTTTGATATTTCGGCATACGGAATTTCTTCTACCACAAAGCCCTGTTCACGCAGCCACTCATTAAGTCGGGTAAAATGTTGTTCAGAAACGACTACTTCTGGTGAAATAGAAAACACATTACTAAACATCATATACATTTCGTCATTGGTGATTTCAAAAATATTATCCTTTCCAAAGAAATTTACCAACCATTCGTATTCTTCTTTCACCAAAAAACCATTTTTATGTAAAATTGCCTTTCCTTTACCTAAAGGTTGAAAACAGCAATCAAGATGCAAGGCATTCTCACGTGCATTTTTCGATTTTCGCAATTCAAACGATTTCACTTTTTTGTGCGGAAATTGCGTTTTAAGAAACGCTACCGCTGCTTTATTTGTACGAGCGGTAATCCAATCAGCATAATCATCTGAGGTATATGTACCTACAAAAATATAGTCATTCCATGGCATTACATCGCCGCCTTCTACGTGTACTTCCTCTGGCGGACGAATAATATTACCCTCAGGTATTTTATCAAGCACATGTAAAATAGCCTCTATCTCCTTTTCTCTATCTGGAAGAATATTTGCTAGTATTAGCTTATTTTCAATAACAAAAGCAATATCTCTAGAAAAAATCTGATTACAATTTTCTAAAACTTCTGGTCTAAAAACCTGCACGTCATATTTTTCAAATACCGCAGCAAAAGCATCCATTTCTTTCACCATATCTTCTTCCTTGGGGTATGTACCCGCCAAAATATGCTCTAATGATTTTGGATCATAAGCTTCTTCTGGTTTTGGAATAGGGCCACAACTTTCTGCTGTTCCCAAAACTACTGCCTTTAACGGCGCCACTTCATTGGTGATGTTTAACTGTAACATTTCGTAACTTTTATTTAATACCTTTTACAACCTATAACAAACTTTATAAACGTCCTTTTCTTGTTTTTGTGTAACTTTAACCACCTACTGCATTAAAATCCGATAATCTAAAAACAACAGACACATAAATCATAATTGGTACAACTGTAACATTAAAAATTAACACAAAAAAAAGCTCCTTTAAAAATTAAAAGAGCTTGTATTGTTTTTTTATAAGGTAGCAATCTACCTCTTGTCAACTTCGACAAAAGACCTAAGATTTTCTCCTATATATACCTGTCTTGGACGACCGATAGGTTCATTACGTAAACGCATTTCTCTCCACTGTGCAATCCATCCTGGCAATCTTCCTAAGGCAAACATAACGGTAAACATTTCCGTTGGGATACCTAAAGCACGGTATATGATACCTGAATAAAAATCTACATTAGGATATAACTTACGATCAATAAAATATTGATCTTCCAACGCTTCTTTTTCAAGACCTTTTGCTATTTCTAGAATAGGATCTTGTATACCCAAATCACCTAAAACTTCATCGGCTGCCTTTTTAATAATCTTCGCTCTAGGATCAAAGTTTTTATACACACGATGACCAAAGCCCATCAATCTAAAAGGATCGCTTTTGTCTTTTGCTTTTGCCATATACTTCTTGGTGTCGCCTCCATCAGCTTCAATAGCCTCTAACATTTCAAGAACAGCCTGATTTGCACCACCATGAAGTGGCCCCCACAAGGCTGATATACCAGCAGAAAGAGATGCAAATAATCCAGCATGTGAAGAACCTACAATACGTACCGTTGATGTTGAACAGTTTTGCTCATGGTCAGCATGCAAGATTAACAATTTATCTAAAGCATCAATTACCTTTTTATTTTTCACATACTCCTTACCTGGTTTTTTAAACATCATTTGATGAATATTTTCAACATAACCAAGTGTATCATCACCATAATCAAGAGGAAGCCCCTTTTGCTTACGCATAGTCCACGCTACTAAAACTGGAAATTTAGCCAGCATTCGTACAATAGCACCATACATTTCATCTTTTGAAGTAACATTTACCGATATTGGATTAAATGCTATCAAGGCACTAGTTAATGAAGAAAGCACTCCCATAGGATGGGCAGTTTTAGGAAAAGCATCTAAAATCTTTTTCATTTCTTCATCTACATGTGACTCGTTTTTAATATCTACATGAAATGATTTTAATTGTTCTTTGTTTGGTAATTCACCAAAAATCAACAAATAAGCTACTTCTAAAAAATCTGCCTTTTCAGCCAACTCTTCTATAGAATATCCACGATAGCGAAGAATACCTTTTTCTCCATCTAAAAAAGTGATTGCACTTTCACACGAACCTGTGTTTTTATATCCAGGATCAATAGTTGTTAAACCTCCTGTGACAGCACGGAGTTTTTTGATATCTATAGCATGTTCATTTTCAGTACCTTCAATAACTGGAAATTCATACTTTTGACCGTTGTATTCTAGAATTGCTTTATCTGACATGTATATATATTACTTATTATTTAGGTGAATTGTAAAATTAAGAAAAACGTTGCATCCTAACAATTTCTTGCGCCTATTTATAGTCTTTTTATGACTAATAATTGGGCATTTAAAATACATTAAAAAAAAATCATTCCCACCTAAAATAGTAGCAAACCTACTTAATGAAATCCTATAGTCGTTACGCTTATAGTTACATTACGCAAAACCAGTTTACTGAGGTGTAAAATTATTTTTTTAATACAAGTTCATATTATAACAAGTACAGTTTGCTATAATATTCATCTAATGATTTCTCCCAAGTAAATCGCATTTTTTTGGCATTTGACTGAATTTTTTTCCATTTAGGCTTGTCTTTTTCCCATACGGTTAAAGCTTCATCGAAATTCTTGAGCATGTTTGTAATTTTCTCATCGTATGTTTTCCCATCAAATGCGAAACCTGTTTTCATATGCGCTACCGTATCTTTTAAACCACCTGTATGATGTACCAAACACGGATTACCGTTTCGCATAGCCAGCATTTGACTTATTCCACAAGGCTCAAAAAGACTCGGCATAAAATATAAGTCAGACTCCAAATAAATGGAATCAATTAAATCTTCTGATTGCCCATTGGTAAAAATAAAATTCTTATGTTCATAACTCATCTGGCGAAAAAGTTCTTCATAATCTGGGTCTCCTGTACCCAAGAGCATAAAAATACCGTCTATTTTCTCTAATCGTACCAACATCTTTTTAAATGCTTCGGGAGAACGTTTAAAAAAGTAGAACTTTTGCTCCGTTAATCGGGCTACACTAGAAACAATAAATTTCGGTCTTTCACTAACATACTGCATAATTTTCTCTCCCGTATGGGCTAAAAAATCTGCTTTATATTTTTTAGACTCGTCTTGCAACCACCTAAAAAGAGCTTTTACGGTATTGCGATACAAGAGCCCTTTTTCTGCCTCTCTAATATTGCCGTAATTTGAGGCATTTAATATCCCAAAAAGTCGGCCTTCATTATCTGCTTTCTGCAAATCTTTTTCAAGACTCTCTCCTCCAACAAATTCGGGTCTTCTACTAGGCAATAAAACATCTTCTTTGTACGATTGAGATACGGTATGAACAGCATCGGCCAGTCGTATACCCACTGCCATTAAATTAATACAATCTTTATATCTTGGATCTGCCAGTGCAGGATAATCTAACTGTACCTCAGGAAACCAGTTTGCTACAGAAGCGTAGTTATTATGAAAAGGTCGAATACCTTGAATAGCTAAATTGTGAATACTATACACATAGCGCACCTTTTTAAGGTCTTTATATGCGGGGTGATAGGTTTTCAAAAACAACAACGGACTTGAATGCCAATCATGTGTATGTACAATATCTAACTCCCCAAAAGCACCCATTTTTATAGCCTCAGCTACTGCCGTGCAAAATATAAAATACTTTATAGCATCCGTATAAAAGGGTTCAGTAGGGTCATCATGATAGATATGTGCAATACCACCTTCTTCTATCTCAGGATGATGGATTACATAGTGCTTAATATTATCGAATTCCTTTTTAGGAACTACCTCATACATTTCAGCTTTATAGGGGATTCCTCTTAAACGAAAATCAAGGTTTGCAATAAATCTTCCGCCTTTATGCAAACGAGAATATGCAGGCACAACAACGTGTACCATATCTCCTCTTTTTGATATTTCGCGCGGAACATCACGAACTACATCGCCCATACCACCAGCTTTACAATTAGCGATAGCATCGTTTTCAGCGGCAACAAATAGAAAATTATTCATAAGACTTTTTTGGTTAAAGTGAAGCTAGTTAACAGTTAAAAGGTAAGTAAAGTTTCTCAGTACTACAAAAAAAAGCCCCTCTAGATTAAAGAAAGGCTCAAAAAGGTTAACTAACACAAACTAGTATTAATTTATTTTAAATGCTTTTTCTTGTGGATAGTAAGCAGTGTTACCCAATTCTTCTTCTATACGAAGCAATTGATTGTATTTTGCCATACGATCAGAGCGAGAAGCAGAACCTGTTTTTATTTGTCCGGTATTCAATGCTACTGCCAAGTCAGCAATAGTATTATCTTCAGTTTCTCCTGATCGGTGAGACATTACAGAGGTATAACCTGCATTCTTAGCCATATTAACAGCCGCAATAGTTTCTGTAAGTGTTCCTATTTGGTTTACTTTGATCAAAATAGAATTTGCAATACCATTTTCAATACCTTTTGACAAACGCTCTACATTGGTAACAAATAAATCATCACCAACTAATTGTACCTTATCACCAATTTTTTCAGTAAGTGATTTCCAACCATCCCAATCGTTTTCATCCATACCATCTTCAATAGATATAATAGGGTATTTAGCAGCTAAATCAGCTAAATATTGTGCTTGCTCTTCCGATGTTCGCACCACACCTTTGTCTCCCTCAAATTTGGTATAATCATAGGTTCCATTTACATAAAACTCAGCTGCAGCACAATCTAAAGCAATCATAACATCATCACCTAATTTATACCCTGCTTTATCTACTGCCTTAGCAATAGTATCTAAAGCATCTTCAGTACCTCCTGCTAAGTTAGGCGCAAAACCACCTTCATCACCAACAGCGGTACTTAAACCTCTATCATGTAGTACTTTCTTTAAATTATGGAATATTTCAGTACCCATTTGCATCGCATGCGAAAAATTCTTCGCTTTTACTGGCATTACCATAAACTCTTGAAAAGCAATGGGAGCATCAGAGTGTGAACCACCATTAATGATATTCATCATTGGAACCGGGAGTGTATTAGCACTAACACCTCCAACATATCTAAACAAAGACAAGCCTAATTCGTTTGCAGCAGCTTTAGCTACAGCAAGAGAAACTCCTAATATGGCATTAGCACCTAATTTTGATTTGTTTGGCGTACCATCTAAATCAATCATTACTTGATCGATAAGGTTTTGCTCAAACACATTCATTCCTAAAACTTCTTCAGCGATAAGGGTATTTACATTGCTCACCGCTTTAGAAACGCCTTTACCCATGAAGGTATCGCCTCCATCACGCAATTCAACAGCTTCATGCTCCCCTGTTGAAGCTCCTGAAGGAACTGCTGCTCTTCCCATTACCCCATTTTCTGTAATTACATCTACTTCTACCGTAGGATTTCCTCTTGAATCTAATATTTGTCTTGCGTGTACACTAAGGATGATACTCATCTTATTTTTCGATTTTATTTAGTATTATTTTTTTCGTGGTAAATATACAAATAGCTACCAAAAATCATTTGATTTCCAGTAGCCTATTATGGTTTAAATAACAATTATTTAACCTAAACTGTTACAGTTGACACAGTCGCAATAAGATCAAAAAACTGATCAAAAAGATATTCTGCATCATGTGGTCCAGGACTTGCTTCTGGATGATACTGCACAGAAAATACATTTTTACTTTTCATACGTATTCCTGCAACGGTATCATCATTCAAATGCACATGAGTAATTTCAATATCAGGATGTGAAACTGTATCTTCTTTATCAATAGCAAACCCATGATTTTGCGAAGTAATTTCACCTTTACCAGTAATCATATTTTTTACCGGATGGTTGATTCCTCTATGCCCATTATGCATTTTATACGTTGATATTCCATTTGCCAGTGCAATAACCTGATGCCCCAAACAAATACCAAAAAGTGGTGTATTGCTAGCAATAATATCCTTCGCTGTAGCAATTGCCTGTGTTAACGGTTCAGGGTCACCAGGACCGTTAGATATAAAATAAGCATCTGGCTGCCATGCTTTCATTGTTTCAAAGGTTGTATCGTACGGAAACACCTTAATGTAAGCATCGCGCTTGGCAAGATTTCTTAAGATATTCTTTTTTATACCAATATCTAATGCAGCAATTTTATAGGTAGCATTTTCATCACCATAATAATACGGTGTCTTGGTCGATACTTTTGAAGCAAGTTCCAACCCCTTCATACTTGGAAAATTCGCCAACTCTTTTTTCAACGCATCTACTTCATCAACCTTAGTTGAAATTACTGCATTCATAGCTCCGTTATCACGAATATAACTAACCAACGCCCTGGTATCTACATCAGAAATAGCAAATAAATTACTTTTGGCTAAAAAGTCTTCTAAACTAGAATGTGAATCTGTTCTACTATAATTGTAACTGAAATTTTTACAAATCAATCCAGCTATTTTTACCGAATCAGATTCTACTTCATTATCATTTGCACCATAATTACCAATATGTGCATTTGTAGTAACCATTAACTGCCCAAAGTATGATGGATCTGTAAATATTTCTTGATACCCAGTCATACCCGTATTAAAACATACCTCGCCAAAGGCAGTTCCTTCGTTGTCCCCAACAACCTTACCATGAAAGATAGTACCATCGGCCAATAGTAAAATTGCTCTTTTTCTTGTTTGATACTTCATACAATACTTCAAATTTATTATTTAACAAATAAACATAAAAAAAGGATAGACTACGAAGTCTATCCTTTTTCACTTATCAAATTCTATTAACAGTTTTATTCTTCTGAATCATCTGAAACTACTTCTTCATTAGTTTGCGACTCAACAGCTTCTTCAGCAACTGCTACTGGTGGTGTTTCAGTCTTAGCTGCTCCTCCACCTCTTCTACTTCTTCTAGTAGTTTTCTTCTTAGGCTTATCTGCATTGTACAATTCGTTGAAATCAACCAACTCTATCATTGCCATATCTGCATTATCTCCCAAACGATTACCTAGTTTAATAATTCTAGTATAACCACCTGGACGATCACCTATTTTTTCTGAAACCACGCTAAACAATTCAGTGATAGCATCCTTATCTCTAAGGCTTTTAAAAACGATACGTCTGTTGTGCGTACCCTTTTCTTTGGTTAAATTATTTTCTGCCTTAGATTTTGTAATTAAAGGCTCTACAAATTGCTTTAAAGCTTTTGCTTTTGCTACCGTAGTATTAATTCTCTTATGCTCAATTAACGAGCAAGCCATGTTAGCCAACATCGCTTTTCTATGCGCTGTTTTACGACCTAAATGGTTTATTTTTTTACCGTGTCTCATTTGTATATACTATTGTCTTCCTTCTTAGAGTCTCTCTCTTCAAATAGAAGCAAATTAATCTTTATCTAGTTTGTATTTTGATAAGTCCATTCCGAAACTTAAACCTTTGTTTATCACAAGCTCTTCTAACTCGGTTAATGATTTCTTACCAAAGTTTCTGAATTTCATTAGGTCATTCTTATTGAATGAAACCAAATCTCCGAGTGTATCAACCTCTGCAGCTTTTAAGCAATTTAATGCACGTACAGAAAGGTCCATATCAACCAATTTAGTCTTCAATAACTGACGCATGTGAAGTGATTCTTCATCGTATGTTTCAGTTTGTGCAATTTCATCTGCTTCTAAAGTGATACGCTCATCAGAGAATAGCATGAAGTGGTGAATTAACACTTTTGCTCCTTCAGTTAAGGCATCTTTTGGATGAATAGAACCGTCAGTAACAATTTCGAAAACTAATTTTTCGTAATCTGTTTTTTGCTCAACACGGAAGTTCTCAATGCTATACTTTACATTTTTTACCGGAGTAAAAATAGAATCGATAGCGATAGTACCCATTGGTACACCAGATTTCTTATTTTCTTCAGCAGGAACATACCCTCTACCTTTATCGATAACAAGCTCCATGTTGATGTTTACTTTTGATTCCATATTGCAAATCACCAAGTCAGGATTCAATACCTGATACCCAGAAATAAACTTTTGAAAATCTCCAGCTGTCAACTGCTCTTTACCACTTAAAGAAATAGATACTGTTTCTGCTTCCGAATCTTCTATTTGCTTTTTGAAACGCACTTGTTTCAAATTCAATATTATTTCGGTAACATCTTCAACAACACCGGGAATTACAGAGAACTCATGTTCTACTTTATCAATTCTTACCGAGGTAATTGCATAACCTTCTAATGAAGAAAGTAACACTCTACGTAAAGCGTTACCCACCGTCAATCCATAACCAGGTTCCAAAGGGCGGAATTCAAACTTCCCTTCGAAATCAGATGAATCGATCATTATTACTTTATCGGGCTTCTGAAAATTAAATAATGCCATAATTGGATTGATGTTGTTTATTTAGAGTATAACTCGACTATTAATTGTTCTTTGATGTTTTCAGGAATCTGCATTCTTTCAGGAATAGTAACAAACGTACCTTCTTTTTTCTCAGAATTCCATGTAATCCATTCGTAAACACTGCTACTAGCAGCAAGAGAATCTTGAATTGCTTGAAGCGATTTAGACTTTTCTCTAACTCCAACTACATCACCAGGCTTTAAAGAATATGATGGAATATTTACCAACTCTCCGTTTACGGTAATATGTCTGTGAGAAACCAATTGCCTGGCACCACTTCTTGTTGGTGAAATACCCATTCTGTAAACCACATTATCTAAACGTGCTTCACATAATTGAAGTAAAACCTCACCGGTTACTCCTTTACTTCTATTTGCTTTAGAAAATAAATTACGGAATTGCTTTTCCAAAATACCATAAGTGTATTTGGCTTTTTGCTTCTCCATCAACTGAACTGAGTATTCAGATTTTTTACCACGACGTCTTGCATTACCGTGTTGCCCTGGAGGGTAATTTTTTTTCTCAAAAGACTTGTCGTCTCCAAAAATCGCTTCTCCGAATTTACGTGCGATTTTACTTTTAGGTCCTGTATATCTTGCCATTTTCTTTTAATTTGAAGTGTGATTATGAATTAAGGCTTGCTCCTTCGATAATCGTTTACTACACTTCGGTGAAATTTATAATGATTTATTAAACTCTTCTTCTTTTCGGAGGTCTACATCCGTTGTGTGGCATTGGAGTAACATCGATGATCTCTGTTACTTCAATTCCTGAATTATGAATTGCTCTAATTGCAGATTCTCTTCCGTTACCAGGTCCTTTAACGTAAACTTTTACTTTTCTAAGACCAGCTTCATGACCCACTTTAGAACACTCTTCAGCAGCTACCTGTGCTGCGTAAGGAGTATTTTTCTTTGAACCTCTAAAACCCATTTTTCCGGCAGACGACCAAGAGATTACATCTCCTTTTTTGTTCGTCAACGAAATAATGATATTGTTAAAAGATGCTGTTACGTGAGCTTCACCTACAGATTCAACAATTACTTTACGTTTCTTTGCTGCTTTAGCACTTGACTTTGCCATATTTGTAATATTTAGTATTCGTATTAAGTAGTTAGTATGCCGTGTCGCCGTGAAACGACTTACTTAATACTAGGTACTCAGTACAGTGTACTTTATCTATTATTTAGTTGCCTTCTTCTTGTTAGCAACTGTTTTTCTTTTCCCTTTTCTCGTCCTAGAATTGTTCTTGGTACGTTGCCCTCTTAAAGGAAGACCTGATCTGTGTCTTATTCCTCTATAACAACCTATGTCCATCAAACGTTTGATGTTCAATTGTGTCTCAGAACGCAATTCACCTTCAATAGTATAACTAGCGACAGCCTCACGAATACGACCTATTTCATCATCATTCCAATCAGAAACTTTAGTGTCTTCGCTAACTTTAGCAGTTGCTAAAATCTCTTTAGCTCTGCTGTTACCAATTCCAAAAATATAGGTTAGCGCTATGACGCCTCTTTTCTGTTTTGGTATATCAATACCTGCGATTCTTGCCATAATTACCCTTGTCTTTGTTTAAATCTAGGATTCTTTTTATTGATTACGTATAACCTGCCTTTTCTGCGAACAATCTTGCAGTCGGCACTTCTCTTTTTAACTGATGCTCTAACTTTCATCTTTCTGCTATCTTAATATCTGTAAGTAATTCTTGCTTTTGTCAAATCGTATGGGCTCATTTCTAACTTCACCTTATCACCAGGAAGTAATTTAATATAATGCATCCGCATTTTACCTGAAATATGTGCCGTTACTACATGACCATTTTCTAATTCGACCCGAAACATTGCATTTGACAACGCTTCAATTATGGATCCATCTTGCTCTATTGCTGCCTGTTTAGCCATAATATTATGCTACTTTTCTGTTTTTACCAGTTTTCATTAACCCATCATAATGACGGTTTAATAAATATGCATTTACCTGTTGCACTGTATCTATCGCAACACCTACCATAATCAATAGTGATGTTCCGCCAAAAAACAACGCCCAACCTGATTGAACCTCTAATAATTTTACAACTATAGCTGGCAAAACAGCTAGCAAAGCTAAAAATATTGAGCCCGGCAAGGTAATCAAAGACATTATCTTATCTAAATAATCTCCTGTTTCTTTTCCTGGTCGTATTCCTGGTATAAAACCTCCACTACGTTTCAAATCATCAGCCATCTTATTCGTAGGCACTGTAATTGCTGTATAGAAATACGTAAATATGATAATTAAGAAAGCAAACAATAAATTGTAAGCTAAACCAAAAATATCACTAAACTGTGTTTGTATCCACTGTCCTGCATCACCCTCAACAACTTGACCAATCAAACCAGGCACAAACATTATTGCTTGAGCAAAGATAATAGGCATTACCCCAGAAGCATTTAATTTTAATGGAATATATTGTCTTGATCCCATTACATTTTTCTCATAGCCACCTGAAGCTGTTCTTCTAGCATATTGTACAGGTATTTGACGTGTTGCCATTACCAATAAAACACTTGCCAAAATTACTAAGAACCATAAAATCAACTCAACTAATATTAACATCGGTTGTCTTGACACTGCTTCTTGAACAAACGCTTGAGGCATCGTAGCAATAATACCGATCATAATCAACAATGAAATACCATTTCCGATACCTTTGTCTGTAATTTTTTCTCCTAACCACATTGCAAAAACACAACCAGTTACCAAAATAATAACAGCTGGAATCATGAAATCGAGTCCTTTACCCAAAATAAAAGCAGAATCTGGTACTCCGAATTGTCCTAAACCGTATAAGTAAGCAGGAGCTTGAACGATACAAATACCAATTGTCAACCAACGTGTAATTTGGTTAATTGTTTTTCTACCACTTTCTCCTTCTTTCTGTAATTTTTGTAGATAAGGAATTGCTATCCCCATCAACTGAACTACAATAGAAGCCGAAATATATGGCATAATACCTAATGCAAAAATCGAAGCACTTGCAAAAGCACCCCCGGTAAAAGCATTTAACAAGGCAAAAATACCTGTATCAGTATTTGATGCTAATTCTGCCAATTGGGACGTATCAATACCTGGAAGAACAATTTGGCAACCAAAACGATATACCAAAAGAAGACCTAAGGTAATTAGTATCCTATTCCTTAGCTCTTCAATTTTCCAAATATTTGATATTGTATCGAAAAAATTTTTCATAATGTATTTTGCTTATAAACTTATTGCTTCGCCACCTGCAGCTTCAATTGCTGCCTTTGCAGTAGCCGTAAATTTATGCACAGAAATTTTTAAAGACGCTTTCAATTCTCCACCACCTAATATTTTAACCAAATCATTCTTACGAGCTAATCTGTTTTCTATTAAGGTTTCAAAAGTAACCGTATCCTTTACTGCACCTTTATCAACCAATTCTTGCAAAGTAGAAAGGTTGATACCTTGATACTCTTTACGGTTGATGTTTGTAAAACCAAATTTAGGCACACGTCTTTGCAATGGCATTTGACCACCTTCAAAACCAATTTTCTTAGAATAACCTGATCTTGATTTAGCCCCTTTATGACCTCTTGCAGCAGTACCACCTTTACCTGATCCTTGCCCTCTTCCTAATCGTTTTCCATCTCTATTGACAGAACCTTCAGCTGGTGTTAAATTACTTAAATTCATTACCGTATATGTGTTAAGCTTCTTCTGTAGAAACTAAGTGTTTAACTTTATTTATCATGCCAACAATATTGGGTGTGTTTTCATGTTCCACAACCTGACCTATTCTTTTCAAACCAAGAGCCTCAAGGGTTCTTTTTTGATTTTGAGGTCTTTTGATAGCGCTCTTTAACTGTTTAACTTTGATCTTTGCCATAATTCTATAGTATTTGATAATTTGTAATTCGTATACCCTTACGCATCACAAACTACCTTGTACTTTATACTTAATTTATCCTTTAAAAACTTTTTCTAAAGAAACACCTCTTTGCTTTGCAATAGTGTGTGCTCCTCTTAATTGCAACAAAGCATCAAAAGTAGCCTTTACTACATTGTGTGGGTTTGACGAACCTTGTGACTTTGAAAGTACATCATGCACCCCAACTGCCTCCAATACCGCTCTCACTGCACCACCTGCAATTACACCAGTACCATGTGATGCTGGTTGAATATATACACGTGCTCCACCAAATTTACCCTTCTGCTCATGCGGCAAGGTAGCTTTATTTAAAGGAATACGAATTAAATTCTTTTTAGCATCTTCAATAGCTTTAGAAATAGCAGTGGCAACTTCTTTAGATTTCCCTAATCCGTGACCTACAACACCATTTTCATCTCCTACAACAACTATTGCAGAGAAACCAAAAGCTCTACCACCTTTAGTAACCTTGGTTACCCTTTGGATACCAACCAATCTATCTTTTAAATCTAAACCTCCTGGTTTAACCGTTTCTACGTTTTTGTATTTTTGGTACATGCTCTTATTTTAGAATTTTAATCCTGCTTCCCTAGCTCCTTCTGCCAAAGCTTTAACTCTTCCGTGGTATAGGTTACCTCCTCTATCAAAAGCAACTTTTTCAATACCTGCTTCTTTAGATTTTTCTGCTATTGCCTTACCTACTAGTGCAGCAACCTCAGATTTAGTTCCCTTTGCTTTCGCTAGATCTTTATCTCTAGATGAAACAGCAGCTAAAGTTTTTCCTTCAGTATCATCAATCAATTGCGCATAAATTTCTTTATTGCTTCTGAATACAGATAGTCTTGGTCTTTCAGCAGTTCCGGAACATACCTTACGTACTCTCCTTCTGATTCTTAATTTTCTTTGTGACTTCGATAATTTCATAATACTACTATTAAGCTGATTTACCTGCTTTTCTTCTTAGTTGTTCTCCAACAAACTTAACACCTTTTCCTTTGTATGGCTCAGGCTTACGGAAACCTCTAATTTTCGCTGCTACCTGTCCTACTAACTGCTTATCAAAAGAAGTTAGTTTTACAATAGGATTCTTTCCTTTTTCAGAAATAGTTTCAACCTTTACTTCAGGAGCAAGATCAATAACTATGTTGTGTGAGAAACCAAGTGCAAGATCTAATTTTTGACCTTGATTACTTGCTCTATAACCTACACCTACCAACTCAAGTTCCTTTGTCCATCCTTTTGAAACACCTTCAACCATGTTCAAAACTAAAGATCTATACAAACCATGTTTTGCTTTGTGCTCTTTTGAATCAGAGGGTCTGGTTACCCAAAGTTGACCATCTTCAATCTTCACAGAAACTCCTGAAAATTCTTGAGTTAATTCACCCAATTTACCTTTTACGGTAATCACATTTTCATTTACCTCTATCGTAACTCCATCAGGAATTGCTACTGGATTATTACCTATTCTAGACATCTTCTAAATCTTTATGCTATTAATATACGTAGCAAAGAACCTCGCCACCTACATTTTCGTTTTTTGCTTGCTTACTCGTCATCACACCATGAGAGGTTGAAACGATAGCGACACCAAGGCCATTTAAAACTCTGGGCAAATCTGCAGCTCCAGTATACTTACGTAAACCAGGCTTACTTACACGTTCTAATTTCTTAATTACAGGATCTTTTGTATACTTATCGTATTTCAAAGCTATTTTAATGCTGTCCTGAACTTTGTTTTCTTCAAACTTGTAACTCAAAATATATCCTTGATCGAATAATATTTTAGTTATCTCTTTTTTTACTCCCGAAGAAGGAATCTCAACAACTCTATGACCCGCTCTACTCGCGTTTCTAATTCGTGTTAAGTAATCTGCTATAGTATCTGTAACCATCTTTATATAATTCGGTAACGGTTTTTAGCCTTATTGCTAAACCTGAAACCAGTTATTCACTCTAATCTACCAACTTGCCTTTTTAACTCCTGGTATCAACCCTTGATTGGCCATTTCTCTAAAAGTAACCCTTGAAATTCCAAAAGTTCTCATGTAACCTTTAGGTCTCCCCGTAATCTTACATCTGTTGTGCATACGAACAGGTGAAGCATTCTTTGGCAATTTCTGTAAAGCTTCAAAATCTCCAGCTTCTTTCAAAGCTTTTCTCTTTTCAGCATATTTAGCTACAGTCGCTGCCCTTTTTCTTTCACGGGCTTTCATTGATTCTTTAGCCATACTATTTCTTTTTAAAAGGTAATCCTAATTCTGTTAATAATGATTTTGCTTCCTTATCGGTTTTAGCAGTGGTTACAAAAGTAATATCCATTCCGTTGATTCTATTGATTTTATCAATGTTTATTTCAGGAAAAATAATTTGCTCTGTAACACCTAGGCTGTAATTTCCTCTACCATCAAAACCTGTCGCTTTAATACCTTGAAAATCACGTACTCGTGGCAACGCACTAGTCACTAAACGATCTAAAAACTCATACATACGCTCTCCACGCAATGTAACTTTAGCTCCAATTGGCATACCTTTTCTTAATTTAAAGGTAGCAACATCCTTTTTAGAGATGGTAGCCACAGCCTTTTGACCAGTTATCATTGTCATTTCATCAACCGCATGGTCAATTAATTTCTTATCAGCTACCGCAGCACCAACACCTCTACTTACTACAATTTTTTGTAGTTTAGGCACTTGCATTACATTTTTGTAACCAAATTCTTCAGTCAACGCACCTACTATGCGTTCTCCGTATTCTTTCTTTAATCTTGCAACGTAAGCCATAACTAAATTACTTCATTGGATTTTTTAGCAAATCGCACCTTTTTTCCATCGACCATTTTATACCCTACTCTAGTTGCTTCACCAGATTTAGCATCAATTAATGATAAATTAGAAATATGAATAGGTGCTTCCTTTTGTACAATACCTCCTTGTGGATTTTTCGCACTGGGCTTTTCATGTTTTGAAACCATGTTAGCACCCTCAACAATTGCTTTATTCTTTTCAATATCTACACGCATCACTTTACCTTCAGTACCTTTATGGTCTCCAGCTATAATTCGTACAGTATCTCCTGTTTTTATTTTCAACTTTTTCATTCTTCGCTATAAATTATAGTACCTCTGGGGCCAATGATACAATTTTCATGAATTGCTTATCACGAAGCTCTCTAGCAACGGGTCCAAAAACACGCGTTCCTCTCATTTCACCTGTTGGGTTTAACAACACACATGCGTTGTCGTCAAAACGAATATAAGATCCATCAGGGCGTCTTACTTCTTTTTTTGTACGTACCACAACCGCTGTTGAAACAGCTCCTTTTTTAATACCTCCATTTGGAGTTGCCTCCTTAACAGTAACAACAATTTTGTCACCTATAGAAGCATACCTTCTTTTAGTTCCACCGAGAACGCGAATAGTTAAAACCTCCTTCGCTCCTGTGTTGTCCGCTACCTTTAACCTTGATTCTTGCTGTAACATAATTATTTAGCTCTTTCTAAGATTTCTACTAACCTCCAACATTTCGTTTTGCTTAAAGGACGTGTTTCCATAATTTTTACGGTGTCGCCTTCTCTGCAGTCGTTTTTCTCGTCGTGCGCAACATACTTTTTCGTTTTCAAAACGAATTTACCGTACATAGGGTGCTTTACTCGTTTTACCTCAGACACAACAATAGATTTCTCCATTTTGTTGCTGGTAACAACCCCTACTCTCTCTTTTCTTAAGTTTCTTTTTTCTTCCATAAAGCAGAACCAGTTATTGGTTTTCCCTATTAGTTAATTCTGTTGCTAATCTTGCTACCGTTCTTCTAACCTTTCTAATCTGAAGTGGGTTTTCCAAAGGAGTAACGAAGTGCGCTATCTTTAAGTTTGCATGCTCTTTTTTAAGCTCTGCATACTTCAATTTAAGCTCTTCAACAGATAATTCTTTGATTTCCTTTTTTTTCATGATTTCCTTCAATTAGTCTTCAGCAGTATAATCTCTTGCAACAATAAATTTTGTTTTCACCGGAAGCTTTTGAGCGGCTAAACGCAATGCTTCTTTTGCAATATCCATAGGTACACCAGCAACCTCAAACATAATTCTTCCTGGCAATACACAAGCTACAAAATACTCGGGAGCTCCTTTACCTTTACCCATACGTACCTCTAATGGCTTTTTAGTAATAGGCTTGTCTGGAAATATCTTAATCCATAATTGCCCCTCTCTTTTCATGTATCTTGTTGCTGCAATACGCGCAGCTTCTATCTGACGTGCTGTTATAAAGCTAGTTTCCAAAGATTTAAGACCAAACATACCATTAGAAAGCAAATGCCCTCTACCAGCAATGCCCTTCATACGGCCTTTCTGCATCTTACGAAACTTCTGTCTTTTCGGTTGTAACATTTTCTACTTCTTTAAAAAATTACTTTCTACGGCGTTGTTTTCTTTGACCATCGTTCTTACCCCCTTTGTCGTTCTGACCTTTGGTCATACCAACTAATGGAGAAAGCTCTCTTTTACCGTACACTTCACCTTTCATAATCCAAACTTTAATACCTAATTTACCATAGGTAGTTTGAGCCTCATGTAAAGCATAATCGATATCAGCACGAAACGTTGATAATGGAATTCTACCATCTTTATACGATTCTGAACGCGCCATCTCTGCACCGTTCAAACGTCCTGAAATTTGTATCTTAATCCCTTCAGCATTCATACGCATTGCTGCTGCAATCGCCATTTTAATAGCTCGTCTGAAAGAAATTCTACTTTCAATTTGACGTGCAACACTTGCTGCAACAAGATTAGCATCCAATTCTGGTCTTTTAATCTCGTATATATTAATTTGGACTTCCTTTCCAGTAATTTTCTTAAGCTCTTCTTTCAGCTTATCAACTTCCTGTCCACCTTTTCCAATAATAATACCTGGTCTTGCAGTTGTAACAGTTACCGTAATTAACTTTAGCGTACGCTCTATAATTACTCTTGAAACACTTGCTTTAGCCAAACGCACGTGAATATACTTGCGAATTTTACTATCTTCAGCTAGTTTATCTCCATAATCGTTTCCACCATACCAGTTAGATTCCCATCCTCTGATAATTCCTAGACGATTTCCTATCGGATTTGTTTTCTGTCCCATTCTAGCTTTCAATTATATTGTTAGACCCCAAAACCAATGTTACATGGTTGGAACGTTTTCTAATTCTATGCGCTCTTCCCTGTGGAGCAGGACGCAATCTTTTTAACATAGTACCGCTATCAACACGAATTTCTTTTACAACTAAATTCGCATCTTCTAAACTAGCATCTTCATTTTTCGCTTGCCAATTTGCCAAAGCAGAAAGCAATAACTTTTCTAGTTTACGCGAAGCTTCTTTTGGATTGAATCTTAAAATTGCCAGTGCTTTTTCAACCTGCACACCTCTTACCAAATCTGCAACTAAACGCATTTTTCTTGGTGAAGTCGGACAATTATTCAACTTAGCGAACGCTACCGTTTTCTTCTCAGCCTTTATTCTTTCGGCCATCTGTTTTTTTCGAACTCCCATAGCTTACTTTTTACCTTTATTCTTTGCTCCAGCATGACCCCTAAACGATCGTGTTGGAGAAAATTCTCCCAATTTATGACCTACCATATTTTCTGTTACAAAAACAGGAACAAATTGTCTCCCATTATGTACTGCAATAGTTAGCCCTACAAAATCAGGCGTTATCATAGAAGCTCTTGACCATGTTTTAATTACCGACTTCTTTCCAGAAGCAGCATTCTGCTCAATCTTCTTCTCTAAGCTATAGTGAACGTAAGGTCCTTTTTTTAGTGAACGTGCCATTTTTTTCTACTTTTTATTTCTTTCTACGTTCTATTATATACTTATTGGTGCTCTTGGTCTTCTGACGAGTTCTGAATCCTTTTGCAGGAATACCATTTCTCGATCTTGGATGACCACCTGAAGCTCTACCTTCACCACCACCCATTGGGTGATCGACAGGGTTCATAGCTACCGGTCTTGTTCTTGGTCTTCTACCCAACCATCTGCTTCTACCAGCTTTTCCAGAAACCAATAATTGATGATCAGAGTTAGATACCGCTCCAATAGTTGCCAAACAACCAGAAAGAATTAATCTAGTTTCTCCAGAAGGCATTTTCACAGTAACAAACTTACCATCTTTTGCCATCAATTGAGCAAATGTTCCTGCACTTCTTGCCATTACAGCACCTTGACCAGGACGCAACTCAATACATGAAATTATTGTACCTAAAGGAATTTGACTCAATGGAAGTGCATTTCCAATCTCTGGTGCCGCAGTCTTACCCGCAGATACCGTTTGATCAACCTGCAAACCATTTTGAGCAATAACGTATCTTTTTTCGCCATCTGTATATTCCAACAGAGCTATAAAAGCAGTTCTATTTGGATCGTACTGTATTGATTTAACCGTTGCAGCAACATCTTGCTTATCACGTTTAAAATCTATTACACGATACCTCCTTTTATGACCTCCACCTTTATGGCGCATGGTCATCTTTCCTTGACTGTTTCTACCTCCGGACTTTTTTAACGGAGCAAGTAAACTTTTCTCCGGCTTATCAGTCGTAATGGCGTCAAACCCATTTACGACTCTAAAACGCTGTCCAGGAGTGATTGGTTTTAATTTTCTAACTGACATTTTTTGTCTTTATAGATTACTGTAAAAATCAATAATATCTCCTTCGGCTACATCAACTATCGCTTTTTTGATAGCATTTGTTTTACCATGCTGTACACCTGTTTTGGTATACCGCGATTTTCTCGATGGACCATAATTCATGGTACGAACTTTCTTTACAGAAACCCCATAAACTGCTTCAACAGCTTCCTTTATCTGGATCTTGTTGGCCTTTGGGTCAACAACGAAACCATAACGGTTGTACAACTCGCTGTCTGCAGTCATTTTTTCCGTTATTATTGGCTTTATCAACACACTCATGGTTCTTCTATTTATTTAAGTTTGTTTCGATTCCTTCTAATGAACCCTCCAACAAGACTATATTGTTTGCGTTTAAAATTTTATAAGTGCTTAATTCTGAATTAGTTATAACTTCAGAGCGCTTCAAATTACGCGAAGACAAATATACACCATTATTTGAATCGCCCAACACAAATAAAGATTTTTTATTCTCCAAGCCTAAACTCTTCAAAATCTCAACAAAATCTTTTGTTTTTGGCGCATCAAAATCAAAATCTTCAACAACTAAAATCGCCTTCTCTTTAGACTTGATACTCAAGGCTGATTTACGAGCTAAACGCTTCAAGTTTTTATTCAATTTTTGCGTATAATCCTTAGGTCTAGGGCCAAAAATACGACCACCACCTCTAAAGATAGGAGACTTAATACTACCTGCACGTGCAGTACCAGTTCCTTTTTGCTTCTTTATTTTTCTAGTACTACCAGCAATCTCTGCTCTCTCTTTTGATTTATGCGTTCCTTGTCTCTGGTGAGCCAAGTACTGCTTAACATCAAGATAAACTGCGTGATTGTTAGGTTCTATTGCGAAAACAGCATCAGAAAGGTCTGCCTTTCTACCTGTTTCTTTTCCTTTGATATCTAAAACTGCTACTTTCATTACTTCTGAATAGTTACGTAAGCATTCTTATGACCAGGTACACATCCTTTTACTACTAAAAGGTTTTTCTCTGCTACTACTTTTAAAACTTTAAGATTCTGAACAGTAACACGGTCACCACCCATTCTTCCAGCCATTTTCATTCCTTTAAAAACTCTTGCAGGATACGAAGCCGCACCAATAGAACCAGGAGCTCTTAATCTGTTGTGCTGCCCATGAGTTGCTTGACCAACACCGCCGAAACCATGTCGCTTAACAACACCTTGAAAGCCCTTACCTTTTGATGTTCCAATAACATCAACAAACTCACCTTCTACAAACACGTCAACATTTAATGTGTCTCCTAATTTGTACTCACCTTCAAAATCTTGGAACTCAACGACTTTTTTCTTAGGAGATACACCTGCCTTTTTAAAATGACCTAACTCGGCCTTATTAGCACGTTTCTCTGCCTTGTCATCGAAACCAAGCTGAAGGGCACTATACCCGTCAACCTCTTCGGTTCTGACTTGGGTAACTACGCATGGCCCAGCTTCTATAACGGTACATGGAATGTTTTTTCCATTCTCGTCAAAAATACTGGTCATACCTACTTTCTTTCCTATTAACCCAGACATTTGATTTTAGATTTTGGACTCGAAACTTTTAGTATAAAAATCTCTTATCCGTTTATATTAATTATTCGTATTATACGCTATTATTTGACAAAAAAACAGGGTCAAAAATAATTCAACCCTGAATATATTTTTTTCCGTCTTTCCCTTGCACACAGCTTAGGACATGTCTACTATACCTATACCAGTATAGCAATTTAACTTACACTTTAATCTCTACCTCAACACCACTTGGAAGCTCTAACTTCATAAGCGCATCAATAGTTTTTGATGAAGAGCTGTAAATATCTAAAAGTCTTTTATAAGAACTTAGTTGAAATTGCTCTCTTGATTTTTTATTTACGTGCGGTGAACGCAATACAGTAAATATCTTTTTATGTGTTGGCAAAGGAATAGGGCCAGTTACTACAGCTCCGGTTGTCTTTACCGTCTTTACGATTTTCTCAGCAGATTTGTCTACCAAGTTATGATCGTAAGATTTTAGTTTTATTCTAATTTTCTGACTCATCTTCTAAAAATTAAGCGGTTACACCTTTAGCTGCTTTTATTACTTCTTCTGAGATATTAGATGGCGTTTCTGCATAGTGCGAGAATTCCATTGTTGATGTAGCTCTACCCGAAGACAATGTTCTAAGTGAAGTCACATAACCAAACATCTCTGAAAGCGGCACGGTACCTTTAACAACTTTAGCACCAGCTCTATCACTCATATCACTAATAGTACCTCTTCTTCTGTTCAAATCTCCAACGATATCACCCATATTTTCCTCAGGAGTAAGTACTTCCAATTTCATTATAGGCTCCATTATTACAGCACCAGCAGCTTTACCAGCAGCTTTATAACCCATTTTTGCAGCTAACTCAAATGATAATGCATCAGAATCCACAGGGTGGAAAGATCCATCTTTTAATACCACTTTCATAGTATCCATTTCATAACCAGCCAATGGTCCGTTTTTCATTGCAGCAGTAAATCCTTTCTCAACAGATGGAATAAATTCCTTTGGAATTCTACCACCTTTAATTTCATCGACAAACTGCAATCCTGAACCTGTAAAATCTTCATCAGCAGGCCCCATTTCAAATACGATATCACCAAACTTACCACGACCACCAGATTGCTTTTTATAAGTTTCTCTATGGCTAGCAGTTTTTGTTAAAGCTTCCTTGTACTCTACTTGTGGTTGACCTTGATTAACCTCAACCTTAAACTCACGTTTTAAACGGTCAACGATAATATCTAAGTGAAGCTCACCCATACCTGATATAATTGTCTGCCCAGAAGCCTCATCAGTTTTCACCTGAAATGTTGGATCTTCTTCAGCTAATTTAGACAAAGCCATACCAAGCTTATCAACATCTGCCTTTGTTTTAGGCTCAACAGCAATACCAATTACCGGATCTGGAAAGTCCATACTTTCCAAAACAATCGGATGCTTCTCGTCAGACATCGTATCACCAGTTTTAATATCTTTAAAACCTACAGCAGCTCCGATATCACCCGCTTCGATATAATCAATTGCATTTTGCTTATTAGAGTGCATTTGATAGATACGTGAAATACGCTCTTTCTTACCAGAACGATTGTTCAATATATAAGACCCAGCATCTAAACGACCAGAATACGTTCTAAAGAATGCTAAACGACCTACAAAAGGATCTGTAGCAATCTTAAACGCTAAAGCAGCAAACGGCTCCTTAACATCTGGTTTTCTAGAAATTTCTTCTCCAGTATCAGGATTTACACCTACAATAGCATCTTTATCTATTGGCGAAGGTAAATACCTACAAACAGCGTCCAACAAAAATTGAACTCCTTTATTTTTAAATGAAGAACCACATATCATTGGTATGATAGCTCTATCCATAACAGCAGCTCTTAAAGCAGCATGAACTTCCTCCTCCGTAATAGAATCTTCATCCTCGAAGAATTTCTCCATCAATTCCTCATCATATTCAGCAACAGCTTCAATCAAGGCAGCTCTATACTCCCTTACCTCAGCCTTCATATCTTCAGGAATTTCTACAACATCAAAAGTAGAACCGAAGCCCTCATCATGCCATACAATAGCTCTGTTTTTAGCCAAATCAACGATTCCTTTAAAATCAGCCTCTTCACCAATTGGCAAAACAATAGGTACCGCATTAGAACCTAACATTTCTTTAACCTGCTTACAGACCATTAAAAAGTTAGAACCTTGACGATCCATTTTGTTCACAAAACCAATACGTGGCACTTTGTAGTTATCTGCTAATCTCCAGTTAGTTTCTGATTGCGGCTCAACACCATCAACAGCACTAAAAAGAAACACTAAACCATCTAAAACACGTAATGAACGATTTACTTCAACCGTAAAATCAACGTGACCTGGTGTGTCTATTATATTAAAGTGAAAACCTTTAGCATCAGCAGTTGGTTTTCCGTTTTCAGTAGGAAACTGCCACTCACATGTAGTTGCCGCAGAGGTAATTGTAATACCACGCTCTTGCTCTTGCTCCATCCAATCCATAGTTGCTGCACCATCATGCACCTCCCCTATTTTGTGACTTACACCTGTATAGAACAATATACGCTCTGTAGTTGTGGTTTTCCCAGCGTCAATATGCGCTGCAATACCTATATTTCTTGTATATTTTAAATCTCTTGCCATTTCTGATTAAAATCTAAAGTGAGAGAATGCTTTGTTTGCCTCAGCCATTTTGTGAGTATCAACTCTTCTTTTTACTGCAGCTCCTTCTTCTTTTGCCGCCGCCAAGATCTCTCCCGCCAACTTTTGAGCCATTCCTTTTTCATTTCGCTTTCTAGCAAAACTAATCAACCACTTCATAGCAGTTGAAATTTTACGGTCTGGTCTAATTTGCATTGGAATTTGAAAAGTTGCTCCACCAACCCTTCTACTTCTTACCTCAACATGAGGCATTACATTAGATAATGCATCTTTCCACAACTCTAAAGCTGTTTTTTCTTCGTCCGTTTTCTTTTCTTCAACGATATCAATCGCATCATAAAAAACACTAAATGCTACAGATTTTTTACCGTCCCACATCATCATGTTTACAAAACGTGTCACCAATTGATCATTAAATCTTGGATCTGGTAATAATGGCCTTTTTTTCGCCTGCTTTTTTCTCATTGCTTCTTCTTAAAAAAGTTTTGTTTACTTCTTAGGGCGTTTTGCACCATATTTAGATCTACGTTGCGTTCTTCCAGCAACACCAGCAGTATCTAACGCACCTCTGACGATGTGATATCTAACTCCTGGTAAATCTTTTACCCTTCCGCCTCTTACTAATACTATCGAGTGCTCTTGTAAATTGTGACCCTCACCTGGGATGTAAGCATTCACCTCTTTACCGTTAGTCAACCTCACCCTTGCTACTTTACGCATAGCAGAGTTAGGCTTTTTAGGTGTAGTAGTGTAAACACGAGTACAAACCCCTCTTCGTTGAGGACACGAATCCAAAGCAGCCGATTTACTCTTCTTAGTAATTGTGGCTCTTCCTTTTCGTACTAATTGTGAAATTGTTGGCATACTATAAATTGTATATATAAAACTTACCCTCGTTTAAGGGCTGGCAAATGTAATACTATTTCACAAATATTCAAACGTAAGCGTATTAAATTTTTATATTTTTTTCAACGTCAATTAATCCAAGTTGATAATCAATATATTAATATCCGAAACAAAGCATCGATATCAAAAAAATCTACACCACAAAACAACATAATTCCAAAATCGCGAAAATCAAAAAAAAAAAAAAAAAAAAAACTATAAAAAAAGCGAATTCCTATTTATAACATCTGACCCGATCAACCTAATAGATAACACAAACCAAACACCGTAAAACAGCCAACTAAGATTCTGAAAAAATATAATCGAAAGAAAAGTATTCATAAAGTTTTATTAATATATACTTGGATTATTAACATGAAATTAGGATTTTTGTCGCTAGCTAATTCAAATAATTAAAAAATGAGAACAAAATTAAATGGAATCTTAACGCTATTACTAGCGTTTGTCGTGCATTTATCTTTTGCACAAGACAAAACGATTACCGGCACGGTAACGGACCAAGATGGTGTCCCACTACCCGGTGTTAATATCGTTGTAGAAGGCACAACTACTGGTACTCAAACTGATTTTGACGGAAACTATTCCATCAAAGGTAGTGAAGGTCAAACTTTATTATTTTCTTACATTGGTCAGAAAGACATAAAGAAACCTATTGGAGCAAGCAGCACGATAAATGTTCAAATGCAAGAAGACGCCCAAGCTTTGGAAGAAGTTGTTGTAACCGCCCAAGGTATCAAACGAGAAAAAAAAGCACTTGGTTTTGCCGTATCTTCAGTTGATTCTGAAGATTTAGAATCAAGAGCAGAAGGTGATGTCGCTCGTGTTCTTGCAGGAAAAGCTTCTGGAGTTCAAATCACCGCTGCAGGTGGTATGGCTGGTTCAGCGACCAACGTAATCATTAGGGGATTAAGTTCTTTTAGTGGTAGTAACCAGGCTCTTTTCGTTGTAGATGGAGTTCCTTTTAGCAGTGACACTAATGCAGGTAGCACAGGTGGCGCCGATCCAAATGATGTTGACAATCCAAGTTTTCGTTCTGGAAATACAGGTTCATCAAGGTTCTTAGATTTAGATCCTAACAATATTGCTAAAGTAGAAGTACTTAAAGGTTTAGCTGCAGCAACGCTTTACGGTTCTCAAGGTAAGAATGGTGTTATCTTGATTACAACCAAAGCTGGTGCTTCAGGTGCATCTGGCCCTAAAAAAACAGAGATTACTGTAAATCAATCTTATTTTGTAAATCAGTTTGCTTCTGCACCTGATCAACAATCTAAATACGGTAATGGTTTTGACCAATCTTTTGGATGGTTCTTTAGTAACTGGGGACCTAGCTTTGAAGAAGGTGGTGTTTCTGGATGGGGAAGACAACCTGCTATTGACGAAAATGGCACGTTAGCACATCCATACTCAACATCAGCATTTTTAAATCCAAATGGCCCTAACACAGGTACTAGCACATTAGCAAGACAGTTTGCCAATAAAAGATATGCTTGGAAGCCTTATGATTCACTTGAAGAATTTTTATCTGACGGGGGTACTTCAAGCACCTCAGTGAATATTAACGGAGCTACAGCAGACGGTAATACAAGCTATAATGTTAATGTTGGTTATTTAGACGATGATAGTTTTGTTCCCGGAAACTCACTTTCTAGAACTAATATCTCTGTTGGTGGTCGATCAAAATTATCTAATAAATTTACCGTTTCAGCGACAATGAATTTCTCAAGGTCTGACTATTTATCTCCTCCAGTTGCAGCGAGTTTAGGTAATGGTACTGAGGGACTTTCTTTATTTGCTAATATATTTTTCACACCAAGAAGTATTGATTTACTAGGTCTACCTTTCGAAGATCCTGATAATTTTTCAAGTATCTACTACCGAAATGGTAATGATATCATCAATCCAAGATGGATCGCGAAAAACGTTACCAATCGTCAGTTAACGAACAGATTTTTTTGGAACGCTTCTTTGAAATATGACATCAATGATAATTTAAATGTCCTTTATCGAGGTGGAATGGATTTCTACAATGAGCGCAATACACAAAGCTCGAATAAAGGTGGGGTACGATTTTCAGACGCCATTTTCGGTTTCTTAAATACCTATGACAATAATAATACGATTTGGGATCACTACGTTGCCTTAAATGGTAATTATGATCTTTCAGAAAAACTTGGCATGACTTTTAACGTTGGTGCAACAACACGATCAACAGAATTTGACCAACAAGGAGTTCGCAGTACAGGTCAAATTGTATATGGTGTTAAGCGACATTTCAACTATTCAAATCAAACACCTATTCAATATGCAGAAAAGCGAAATATAGCTGGTATCCTTGGACAAGCTACATTTGATTATGACAATATGTTATTTTTAACCGCTTCAACTAGAACAGACTGGGTATCTAACCTAATTACAGAAAACAATAGCCAAACTTACCCAAGTGCAAGTTTATCATTTTTACCAACTGCTGCTTTTCCTGGAATAAAAACGGAAAACGGGTTAAATTTTCTAAAATTACGAGCTGGTATTGGACAATCTGCAACCTTCCCAACTGCCTACCCTACAGTAAGTATTGTTGAGCAAAACACTCAAGTTTCGGGTGATGCAGCTGACGTAACCACAAACCAAGTAGCTGGATTTAAAGCAAATCCAGACTTAAAGCCTGAATTACTTTCGGAAATTGAATTTGGTTTTGAATCAAAATTCTTAAGAAACAGAATTAGTTTAGACTTCACTTATTTTGATCGTACTACAAAAGATTTAATTGTAAGAGAACCTTTAGCTGCATCTACTGGTTTTACTTTTACGCAAAGTAACGTAGGTAAAATTGAAGGTGATGGTATCGAAATAGATTTGGGTCTTGACTGGTTTAGAAGTGACAAATCAGATGGATTCAACTGGAACACAAGAATGAATTTTACCAAAAGTAAATTTATTGTTGCAGAACAAGAACAAGACATCATTATTTACGCAGGTAGTAGTGACCTAACACGTGGAGGTAACGCGGCAATTAAAGGACAACAATTAGGCGTTATTGTAGGTACAGCTTTATCGAGAGATGAAAACGGAAATTACCTAGTAGATGACGCAGGTGATTACGTTGTTGCCGAACAAGACAGCGAAGGAAATACTCCTATAATTGGTAACCCGAATCCTGATTATGTTATGAACCTTATCAACTCATTATCATATAAAAATTGGAGATTAGGCTTTCAAATCAGTCATATAAAAGGTGGTGATATCGTATCAAATACGGTAGCAACCTTATTGGGTCGAGGAATTATTCAAGAAACCGTTGACAGAGAAAACACCTATATATTGCCAGGTGTTAATCAAACTACCGGTCTACCCAATGAAAAACAAATAAACAATTCAACTTATTTCTTTAATAATATTTTATTTGGCCCTGTAGAACTTAAAGTATATGATGCTTCTGTAATAAGACTGCAAGAATTATCACTTTCTTATTCATTCCCATCAAAATACTTAGACAAAACCCCTTTTGGATCTCTAAGTATCACTGCTCAAGGATTTAACCTTTGGTATGATGCATATAACACTCCTAAAGGTGCTAATTTCGATCCTAACATTCAGGGAGCTGGTGTTGGTAATAGTCAAGGTTTTGATTTCATAAATGGACCTAGCGCCAGACGCTACGGAATAAGCCTAAGAGCATCTTTCTAAATTCTAGCATTTAAAACAAAAAATCATGAAAAAAATATTAAAATATGTTTTGACGGTTTTCATAGCAGGCACGCTTTTGAATTCTTGTGAAACAACTGATTTAGATCTAAAGGTAAGTCCCAACGATCTCGCATCTAATCAAGCAGATCCTAATTTGCTTTTAAATTCAATTCAATTAGCCTACGGTACTAATATTCAAGTATTTAACAATAGAGCCGCTGAATTAACTAGAATTGAATATATGAACGGCAGAAACTATTTTAACGCATATCCGGGAAATACACTCAATGGTGTTTGGGAGCGATTATATAGTAGTGGCAGCAATGGAATAGGTGATAGTGGAGTAAAAGTTGGTATTTTCACAAACGTAAGTACCCTTGAATCTATAAATGAAGAATCGGACACCGACTTTACTTTTCATATTGCTGTTGGCAAAACCCTTCAAGCGCATATGCTTATGCTTACAGTAGACTTCTTGGGAGAAGCTGTATTCACACAAGCAAATAATCCTGTAGAGTTTCCAGCCCCAATGCTGGACGACGGACAATCAGTTTATAATTCGGCTTTGAATCTATTGAGTGAAGCAGAGGCACTTTTTGCTGCAGAACCTTCTACCCAAGGCGCTACAGATTTCTTTTATGAAGGAGATACGGGGAAATGGATTAAACTGATAAATAGTATTCGTTTAAGAGCCGCAGTTACTACTGGTGATGCTGCATCATTCAACGCTATTGTAGCTGGCAACAACTACATAAGCAGTGCAGCTGATGATTTTGAATGGCAATTTGGCACTAGAGACAACGCTCCGGACAATCGCCACCCTGATTATGCTGATGATTATCAAACATCAGGAGCAGACATCTACAAAAGCAATTGGCTAATGGCTAAAATGCTTAATACCTCAGATCCTAGGAGATTATATTATTTTCACCGACAAAGTGAAACAACTCCTGGGGCTGAAGATTCAGATGGACCAAACGAAGAAACCTTAGTATGTTCATTAGCACCGGTTCCAGCACATTATGCTGGTTTTGATTATTGCTATTTAAAACAGGGTTATTGGGGAAGATCACATGGAAATAATGAAGGTACTCCTCCTGATGGCTTTACTAGAACTGCTTCTGGAGTATACCCAGCAGCTGGACTATTTGATGACGGTAGTTTTTCAAAAGTAAATCTTGGTAGAGGTGGTAAAGGAGCAGGTATTGAGCCAATAATTCTATCCTCTTATGTTGAATTTTGGAAAGGGCAAAACGCAATTGCAACAGGTGGTGACGCAACCGCCTTTTTAAAGGCAGGTATAGAAAAATCTATTGCTAAAGTAAAAACCTTTGCAGCACTAGATACTGAATCAGATTTATCTACAGAACCAACAGAAGCTGAAATAACTATTTTTGTTGATAACATTATGGATGATTATGCTGCTGCAACAGGGGATGATAAGATTAATCTATTTTCTGAGCAATATTGGGTAGCTTTATACGGAGGAGCTGCGGAATCCTATAATTACTATAGAAAAACAGGATTCCCTACTACGCTATCACCAAACTGGGAGCTTAACCCTGGGCCCTTCCCAAGGACATTCTTATATCCTTCAAGCGAAGTGGTTACCAATTCTAATCTGACTCAACGAACAGATAATAAAACTCAAGTTTTTTGGGATACTAATCCTGCTGGACCAGCATTCCCACCTGCTAACTAAAAAATGAAATGACAATGAAAATAAATTTAAAATATTTGACAATCATCGCTTTCGCTGGTTTACTTCTCACAGGTTGTGATGATGGCGACAAAGTTATAGATGAGATATTCGAAACCACAACAAGAGGAGCCATTCTTAGAACTGTAGGCACCTCAGGAGGCGACTACGATAGATTTGACACTTCATCTATTTACGGATTTACCGTGGAAGCCCAAGATGTAGAAAATGGCAAACTTTTAGAGAAGATGGAAATCTTCGTTAATTTTATTGACAATACTCCTGATAATGGCAACGTAAGTCCTGCCGAAGTTTTAGTAGCTACTGTTCCAGCTAGTGAATTCGAAGAAGGCCCATTTGGACTACCTCGTGCATCATATGAATCAACACTTGGTCAAGCATTAACTAACTTAGGGTTAGTTGAAGGTGATTTTGACGGTGGAGATGTTATCTTTTTTAGATTAGCTTCTACATTAACAGATGGCCGTGTGTTTACAAATTCAGGTAACACAAGTACTCTATCTGGTTCGTTCTTAGCTTCTCCTTTTCAATATGACAGAACTATCAAATGTATTCCACCATCACCTGTACCAGGAAGATACGTTATGGAACTTGCAGATAGCTATGGCGATGGATGGGATGGTGCAAAAATCACTGTAAACATAGATGGTACCGTTACCGAATATACTTTGGAAGCCGGTAGTGCAACTTCTCATAATGTTGATGTACCAGAAGGTACTACAGAATTGGTTTTCACCTACGTAGCAGGGAGGTTTGAAGAAGAACACAGCTATGAAATCACTGCTCCTACTGATGAACTTGCTATTAAAGATGGTCCTACTCCATCTCAAGGAGAGCTAGTTTTAAATATTTGTAAAGGTTAAATTTACTTTTATCATACTGTTATTTATAAAAACTGCTCGACATATTCGGGCAGTTTTTTTTATACCACAAATAATACGAACACAATTGAATACAATCCAAAATCTTAATACTTTACCACGCTTTTACAAAGCAAAAATCCTACAAATAGTAGTGTTTTTGTCTACTTTGATAGTATCAAATATCTGTCTCACTTCTTGTAATGATTTAAATAAACCGAATAAAAAACAACTCACACCAAAAAAAAGAACTGTTGCAACAAACCTGTTATTTAAGAAAATACCAAGTAAGCAAAGTAATATTCACTTTAGCAACGATCTAAAAGAGAACATTACTACTTTAGATAACCTTTTTAACTTTGATTATTTTTATAACGGAGCAGGAGTTGGCGTCGAAGACATAAATAATGACGGACTCTTAGACATCTTTTTTTGTGGTAATCAAGTACCAAATAAACTTTACTTAAACAAAGGCAATTTTGTTTTTGAAGACATTTCAACAAAAGCAAATATCAACAACAACAAAAAATGGTCAAACGGAGTCACCTTTGTAGACATCAATAATGATGGCTTCAATGATATTTACATATCACAAGGTGGGCCAAACAACAGAAGTAACAGAAATAATTTGTTATTTATAAACAACAAAGACTTAACCTTTACAGAATCAGCAGAACTCTATGGCCTAGCAGATAAAGGCATTTCAACCCAATCAGCATTTTTTGATTTTGATAAAGATGGTGATTTAGACTGCATTGTAATGAATGAAAATGAGCTTTACGGTGTAGACCCAGTAAACCTAAAACGTCTTGTTCAAAAAAATGAAGAAACTGCCTACTTTAACAGCTCTCACCTTTATAGGAATGACAATGGAAAATTCAAAGATATTACCAAAAAAGCAGGATTGTTGCGACCAATATTCGGTCTCGGTTTATGTGTTGGCGATATAAATAACGATAACTGGCTAGATATTTATACCGCAAGTGACTACTATTTACCTGACTGTCTTTTTATTAATCAAAAGAATGGCACTTTTAAAGATTCAATAAAATCTTACACTAAGCAAATTTCTTTTTACGGAATGGGCGTGGACATCGCCGATATCAATAATGACCTCCTGCAAGACATCTTTACATTAGATATGGCTTCTACAGACAATTTTAGATCTAAAACCTTAATGGCATCAATGAGTACCGATCGTTTTTCTTATTTAGTAGATTACGAAGGTTTTCCTCACCAATACATGTATAACAGCTTACAGCTCAACATTGGCAATAACAAATTCAACAATATTAGCCAATTAACCCAAATGGCTAAAACAGATTGGAGCTGGTCTGTTTTATTGTCTGACCTTGATAATGATGCTGACAAAGATGTTTTTATAACAAATGGTTACCGCAAATACGCTTTAGACAATGACCTTCAAATGAAAGTTATGCGTACACGTAGAAAATACCGTAACAACATACCATTAAACATCAAACAACAACTGTATAATGAAATGCCTACTGAAAAACTATCAAATGTAGTTTACGAAAATAAAAACCGCTTAAATTTTAAAGACACAGCCAATGAATGGGGTTTAGCAACACCCTCATTCAGCAATGGAACTGCAATTGGCGACTTTGATAATGATGGTGATCTAGACCTCGTAATAAACAACATAGACGAAGAAGCTTTCTTATACAAAAATACTAGTATAGAGAATAATCTTGGAAATTACATTAAGATAAAGCCCATAGGATTTAATTCGGAGAGCTTTTCAAAAATTAAAATAAGTCATGCCGGAAAAACACAATTTATTGAAACAAAAAGAGTACGTGGTTATATGTCTGCTCAACAAAATATCGCTCATTTTGGCTTAGGAACAGAAACCATAATAGACACTATAACCGTAGAATGGCCAAGCGGAGCAACTGAAGAAAAATACGGAATCAGTGCAAATTCTACAATAGAATTTAATGAAAAGAATGCCAAATTAGTTACTACTACTTCCAAACAAAAGGATTCCTTTTTCAAAAAAATAAATGCATCATCATTGGGGCTACACTACGAACACAAAGAAAACCCATATAATGATTTTGAAAAAGAAATACTACTTCCATATAAACAATCAAGCTTTGGTCCATTTGTTAGCAAAGGTGATATAAACAACGACGGAAAAGAAGACTTATTTATCGGAGGTGCCTCGGGTGAACCCGGGAAACTATTTATTCAAACTAATAAAGGTTTTAAAAACATAAAATCTGACATCCTAGAAAATGACTCCGGACATGAAGACATGGAATCCGTTTTTTTTGATTTTGATTCTGATGGTGATTTAGATTTGTACGTGGTAAGTGGCGGCAATTCCTTTGAGCCAAGTTCTTCCTATTATGCAGATAGAATATATCTGAACGATGGGCATGGCAACCTTACGAAATGGAATAACACTATATTAAGTAAAAACCCAAAAAGTGGAAAAAGTGTCGCCACGATAGATTTTGATCAAGACGGCGATGAAGATTTAATAATAGGTAATCGAATAATTGCCAAAAATTATCCCGTCCACAGTGGTTCTATTCTTTATGAAAACACGGGAGGTTCGCTCCAAGATGTTACCATGAACATAGCACCTTCCTTGAATGAATTTGGTATTATCAACAGTATTGCTACTACCGATTTTAATAAAGATGGATGGCAAGATTTCGTGGCAGTAGGTGAATGGACTTCGATAGGGTTTTTCGAAAATAAAAAAGGAAAATTCAGCCAAAAAGCAAATACCCCAGAATTAGCAAATTCCAAAGGATGGTGGTTTTCTATAAAAGAAACCGATATCAACAACGACGGCTTTCCTGATTATATCGTAGGAAATATTGGTCTTAACCTCAAATACAAAGCAAGCGACAAAAAACCCTTTAAAATTTATGCGGCTGATTTTGATGACAATGGCACTAATGACATTGTACTCACTAAAAAATACAACGGAGAATATGTTCCCGCAAGAGGAAAAGAATGCTCTTCACAACAAATGCCCTTTATAAACAATAAATTTCCGAAATACAAAGATTTCGCCCAGGCCACCCTTGTTGACATCTATGGTGAAAAGCTAAAATACTCATACCAAAAAGAGGCCAATAATTTTAAATCTATAATTTTGATAAACAAAAAAAATGGGACTTTTGTTCAAGAAGAACTTCCTATTGAAGCGCAAGCGTTCCCCATTTTAGATATCATAATAAATGACTTTAACCATGATGGCTTTGAAGATTGTTTAGTAGCTGGAAATATTTATGAAACCGAGGTAGAAACCCCTAGACTAGATGCTACATCAGGAATATTACTTCTTTCAAACAAAAAAAATAATTACATAACGGTTAGCAACACTGAAACTAATTTATACCCAAAAGGCAATCTTAAAAATTTTAAAATTATAAGACATAATCAACAAGACATCCTTATTCTCACACAAAATTCTAGCTACCTAGAAACCTATCTATTAACGAAGTAACGTAATATCTCACCATTTTTTGTAAATTGCTGGCACTGTAATCATAAAAATATGAAAATATGAAAAATTTAATCCTTCTAAGTTTTACTGTACTCCTCTCAACCTTTGCTTGGAGTCAATATGCTGGTGGCGGAACACCAGCAGCAACTCCTACTGGTAATCAAGCTAATGCCAAAGCAAAACAAGCCATATCTCAATTTTTAGGTACAATAAAAGATTCAGAAGCAAAACGACAAAAAAAAGAAATTACTAACGCTCAAGGCTCGCCATATACCTACAATACATTTAAACCAGCCACTTTACATTATGATGGCGAAAAAATAGGAACAATTTTTTACAGGTACAATGCGCTAAATGAAGAAATTGAAATTAAAAAAACACCGTTATTAGAAGAAGAGCATCAAGCACTAATGAATGACAAAAACATTCATATTACCGTTGACGGAAAAAAGATGAGTTTTAAAACCTTTATAACAGCAAAAAAGCGAACCACCAATGGCTATCTCACCCAATTGATAGATGGAACAACCTACGATTTATATAAAAGAATAACCGTTAAATTTACCGAGGGATCGCCAGCGCAAAATTCGTTCGTCTCTGCTGTTCCTGCTCGATTTTCAAAATTTACCGAATATTACTTTCAAAAGAAAGGTGTGAACCGAATAGATGAAATTATTGCTAAAAATTCAAAATTTCTCAAACTTCTTGATACCGGTGCCAAAGAAAAGATGAAAATATACTTGAAAGAACATAAATTAAATGTAAAAAATGAGAGAGACTTAATAAAAGCAATTAAATATTTAAACACCTTATAAGTATATTCTAACAGTATTATCATAAACCACTCATTTAACAACGGCAAGAATTAGTCTCGTTAATTCAAAATATCATGCTTAAATCATTCAATATTCTTCTTGCTTTCACCCTATGCGTAATTATCTCTTGCTCTGAAAATAACACAATCGATACCTTACCTGAACAGGAAAACACGGACAATACAGACTCTGAAACGATAGTTAACGACTTAGCCAACCCTGTTACAAGCTTAGAAACACCTCTTGGAATCGCTGAATATTTCAACGGATCGTTAATTGATAACGGCTATATTCTAGTTAACGATGCGAAAGCAAATAGAGTCTATTTGATGAATAAAAAAGCAGAAATACTATTTGAATGGAATTTATCAGGAAAAAATTTAGGGAACGATGCGTTTCTTCTTTCAAATGGAAAACTATTAATTATGACCGAATCAGACGATCCAAAAATTAAATTTGGAGGTCAAGCAGGAGTCGTTGAAATACTAGACCGTAATGGAAATTCTGATTGGAACTTCGAGTATTCCAGTGAAGATTATATTTCTCATCATGATGCAGAATTACTTCCTAATGGCAATATCTTAATTCAAATTTGGGAACGAAAACCAACTGCAATTGCTATAGAAGCAGGAGCTTCAATGGAAATTGACCTGTTCCCAGATGGACTATTAGAAATTAACCCAACCAACAACGAAATTGTGTGGGAATGGCACTCATGGGATCATTTGATTCAAGACCACGACCCAACCAAATCCAATTATGGCACTATAGCAGAAAACCCTCAATTAATAAATCTAAACTATGTTCAAAATGAAGATGGAGATATTATGCATGCCAATGGTATTTCGTACGACAAAAAACATGATCTTATTTATCTTAGTGTAAATTTTTTTAGTGAGGTTTGGGTTATTGACCATAGCACCACTACAGACGAAGCCGCTTCAAATAGGGGAGGTAACTACAATAAGGGTGGTGATTTGATATATAGATTTGGCAACCCAAACGCTTACCAAAACAACCAAGGAAATCAAATTTTTGACCATAACCACTACCCTAACCTTTTAACAGGCGCAAATGAAGGGAAAATGCTTATATTTTCAAATGGTTTCACAACCAATCAATCAACAGCATATGAAATTTCAATTCCCGATCCTTTAACATTGCACACAGCCTCCAATAATGAACCGACAATACTATGGAGTTTTACCCACGAAGAACTTTTCTCTCCTAAAGTATCTGGTGTAGTACAGCTTCCTAATGGCAATCGATTAATTACTGAAGGTGATTCTGGTTTTTGGGAAGTAACCCTCAAAGGCGAAGTTGTATGGCGTTTTAAAGGAGAAGGTTTTTTTTGGAGAGGTTATAATTATAAAAAAGATGCCCCCGCAATTAGATCACTAGGTATTTAGTCCGTTCACAAACAACACATCTCGATCACAACAGGCTATAACCACATCTTGAAGCCCTATAATTGTATTCAACTACCCAAATAAAACGACTGTCAATCTCAACGAACCTAGCAGTAAAACAAATACAAACATTACTACTTTAATGTTTAAAAAACCTCACACGTATGACAAGCCAAACGAGTGAAGTTTTTTAATTGTAAGAAAAAACCATTTCACCTGAAAAGACAATCGTATAAAACGATTATTTAAAATTTCACAACAAATTATCATTTCTCCATTGCAACATAAATCTCTTAAAAATACTATTCTATAATGGCTTTACGTTAAAAAACTTTATTCAAAAAAACAAAATCGTTAGAAAATTGTACGAATAAATACCATTTGTTAAAAATAAAACAAGAAATATTTAAATATTTATTAAAATTAGTTTGGTTTATTAACATGAATTTGTGATTTTTACCCTCAGCTAATTCAAATAATTCAAAAATGAGAACAAAACTAAATGGAATCTTAACGCTGTTACTGGCGTTTGTTGTGCATTTATCCTTTGCGCAAGACAAAACGATTACCGGAACGGTAACAGACCAAGAAGGTATACCGCTTCCCGGTGTTAACATTGTCGTAAAAGGTACTACAAATGGAACGCAAACTGACTTTGATGGAAATTACGTTATCAAAGCAGCAGAAGGTCAAATGTTACTTTTCACCTACATAGGTCAAAAAGATGTAACCAAGGCCGTTGGTGCTAGTACCATCTTGAACGTACAAATGGAAGAAAGTGCACAAGCTTTGGAAGAAGTGGTAATCACAGCACAAGGTATTAAGCGAGAGAAAAAAGCGCTTGGTTATGCTGTTGCTACGATCAGCTCAGATGAAATTTCAAATTCTGGACAAACAGACATAGCACGTACACTTACAGGAAAAGCTCCAGGTGTTAACATCACTCAAACAAGTGGTTTAGCAGGTTCTGGAACCAATATCATCATTAGAGGGTATTCTTCTATTAATGGTAGTAACCAACCATTATTCATTGTTGATGGTATACCTTTCAATACAGACACGAATAGTGATAGAGGATTTACACAAGGTGGATCATCAGCAAGTAGTCGTTTTTTAGATATTGATCCTAACAACATTAAAGAAGTTAGTGTATTAAAAGGTTTAAGTGCAACTACCCTTTATGGTCAAGCTGGTCGTAACGGTGTTGTTTTAATTACTACAAAAACAGGTAGTAGCCAAACAGGAAGTAAAGAAAACTCAAAACTTACAACTACCTTTAACCAACAGGTTTTCGCTACTAAAATAGCTAGTTTACCAGAATATCAAAATGAATATGGTGGTGGTTTTTATGAGACTTACTCTCCTGCTTTTAGTAACTGGGGACCTAGTTTTAATGCAAGAGGTGAAGGCGGCATCGCAGAGGATGGAACCGTACCCCACCCCTATGACAGAGCGTCTTTAAATAATGCATTTCCAGAATTTATTGGCAAACGTTATGCATACAAACCATACAATAGTGTTGAAGAGTTCTTTAATACTGGTTCTTCAATTATCACTTCGGTTAATGCTTCACAATCTTCCGAAAGATCTTCTTTCAGTGTAGGTTTTGGTAAAACTGCGCAAACAGGTTTTACACCAAACAATCGCTACAATCGTATTAACTTCAGTGCTGGTGGTACTGCAAAATTGGGTAATAAATTCACAGTAAACACCTCATTTAATTACGTACGAACAGACTCTGACAAACCACCAACTGCGGCTGGTTTTGGATCTAACCCTTCTGCAGGTGCAGCTTCACTTTTTGCAAACGTGTTGTATACCCCTAGAAGTATTGATTTAAATAATCTTCCATTTGAAGACCCCGTGACTAAAGAAAGTGTTTATTACAGAGGTGGTAATGATATCCAAAACCCTCGTTGGACGCTTAAAAACGCCAATGACAACGAAAAAGTACGACGCTTTTTTGGTAATATGAGCACTAATTATGAACTAAATGACTGGTCTAACCTTTCCTATAGAGTTACCTTAGATGAATATACGCAGCAACAGCGTTTTTCTGTAAACAAAGGTGGCTCGCAAATACCTGATGGTATTTTAGCAACAACTACGAGACTAAATTCAATTTGGGATCATTTATTCAGCTACAACTTCGACAAAAATTTTGGTGCAGAAGAGGCGTTCAACCTAAACGGAACAATAGGCTTTACTTCACGTAGAGAGACTAGAGACTTCACGAGCGCTGTCAGTACTCAACAATTTATTTATGGTATTTTTACACACCAAAATTTTGAGACCAACAATGCAGGTGACTCAAGAAGGGAAGAAAACATATTTGGTGCATTAGGTTCTGTTACCTTGGGATACAAGAGTAGCCTTTATGTAAACCTACAAGCTAGAAATGACTGGTACTCATCTTTACCAAGTCCTAACAACTCAATTTTCTATCCATCGGCAAGTATTTCATTTATACCAACAAGTGCTTTTGAAGCATTAAAAGACAGTAATGTTCTAAACTTCATGAAATTACGTATTGGATATGGTTCCTCAGCAGGATTCCCTGATCCTTACTCGACTGTTATTGGTTTAGGCAGTGGTACAAATGTTTCATTAGACCCAAATACAGGAGCAGTAATTAACACCTTGAATATTTCAGGTCGTTTGGGTAATGCAAATCTTAAACCAGAACTCATAGAAGAATATGAAGTTGGTTTGGAAGCACAATTATTTCAAAACAGATTGGGTTTAGATGTCTCTTTATATAATAAAATATCTAAAGATTTAATACTAAACAACAGGTTCTTAGATCCTTCTACTGGTTATACGGTTACTTCAGACAACTTAGCTGAGGTAAGCAATAAGGGTATTGAGGTAGGTTTTAACGCAACCATTATTAAACCAAAAGAAGCCGATGGTTTCACTTGGGAATTAACAGGCTCTTACAGTATTAATGAAAACATTGTAGAGAGCTTAGGTGGTCAAAGTGAACAAGAAGTAATAGCCGGTTTTAGCGATTTTGGCAACTTTGCAATACCAGGTCAAGCCTACGGTGTTATTCAAGGTTCTTCTATTGCACGAGACGCTAATGGCAATAAAATTGTGCAAGCAAATGGAAATTACCTCGCAGATCCAAATTTATCAATCATTGGTGATCCAAATGCAGACTGGAGAATGACTGGTATTACTAATTTTTCATATAAAGGCTTTGGCTTACGTGCACAAGTTGAATATGTATACGGAGGTGATATGTTTTCAACCACAGCGGCAGCTTTAGTATCTCGTGGTCTTGCTAAATCTACAGGTGGCGACCGTAGTCGAACTTATGTTCTTGACGGCGTTCAAGCAGATGGCTCTGTAAATACTGTACAAATAGCATCTACTGATGTTGGTTTTAGAAATAGCGGCTTTTTTATAAGAGAGCAAGGCATCTATGACGCTACATCAATACGTTTAAGAGAACTTTCTATTTCTTATGATTTTCCTAAAAAACTAATTGAAAAAACTCCTTTTGGAAGAATGTCTGTATCATTGATAGGGCAAAACCTTTGGTTTAAAGCAATTAATTTCCCTGATGGTCTTAACTTTGACCCAGAAGTATCTAGCTTAGGTGTTGGTAATGGTCAAGGGTTTGATTTCTTAACAGGACCAACTGCCAAAAACTACGGATTTAGTTTGAATCTAACTTTTTAATTAACTGAAAATGAAAAAATATATATATAAACATCTTTTGTTTGTTGCTTTACTAGGATTCTTTTCTTGTGAAACAACAGAGTTAGACTTACTCTCTAACCCCAACGACATTACTCAAGACAATTTAGACCCAAATTTCTTGTTTAATAGTATTCAACTAAGCTACGCAGGTTTTATTGAGTCTGCTAGCAACCCGGCTGAAGCATTAATGCGACAAGCTAACTTTGGCGGCCCTACTTATCAATCAGGGTACGCACCTATTAGCTTCAACGGGCTATGGTCTAGTGCATATGTTGGTGTTTTAAATGACATCAAAGCATTAGAACCTATTGCTGAAGAAAACCAACTTACATATCACCAAGGAGTTGCGAAAATAATGAAAGCACATATTTATATGACCTTGGTTGATTTATTTGGAGATGTACCTTACTCTGAAGCACTACTCGGGAATGAAAACCTAAATCCTTCAGCAGATTCAGGAGCTGATGTGTACACTGCTGCTTTGGCTGAATTAGATGCAGGTATTGCATTAATGCAACAAGAACCATCTAACTATCCACCCAATGATGGATATTATGGCGGAGGTTCTGTTGACGCTGCCTCAGCAGCAAAATGGGTAACCGCTGCTAAATCATTAAAATTAAGAGCTTTACTTACGGTTCGTTTAAATGGTAGTGCCATTGACGTTGATGTTGTAGCAGGAATAAATTCTTTAATTTCAGCTAACGACTTAATTGATACCCCCGAAGAAGATTTTGTTATTCAGTACGGCAACAATAGAGCAAACCCAAATACTAGGCACCCTGATTACAACAACGCTTATGAAAGTGGTGGTGGTCGTTATATGGCAAATTTTATGATGTGGCAGCTATCTAATGAAAAAGGGTTTGATGATCCAAGATTAAGCTACTACTTTTATCGCCAAGATTTAGATACAAGTGATGAAACTGCATTTACGCTAAACTGTGCAACACAACCACGACCTGCGCACTACAATAGTTTCAACTCTATATACGAGCCTAGCATAAAAATTCCATTTTGTACTGCTGATGGTTCTAGAGGTTATTGGGGTAGAGATTTTGGCGACGGATCTGGTATACCACCAGACAATACTAAAAGAACACAAGTAGGCCTATATCCTGCTGGTGGAAAATATGACAATGGCGAAGGCGGATCTGTTCAAAACAGTGGTGTAGATGGTGAATTAGGTGCTGGTATTACACCAATCATTCTTTCTTCTTTTGTAAATTTCATGAAAGCAGAAGCAGCACTAACGCTTGGAACTTCTGGAGATGCTCGAACTTTACTGAAAACTGGTATTGAAGAGCATATGGAAAAAGTCACCACATTCTTAGAGGTTGAAGGTAATGCAACTGATGAAGATATTACAAACTACGTTGATTATGTTATGGCTGCTTATGATGCTGCTGATAACAACGGAAAACTTAATATTTTAATGAAAGAATGGCATATTGCTTCTTTTGGTAATGGCTTGGATGCATACAACAATTACAGAAGAACTGGTTTTCCTAACAATCTTCAACCAATGCTAGATCCTAATCAAGGAGATTTCTATTACACTTTATTATATCCTAACAGTTTCCTAGAGTCAAATGCAAGTTCTGTAGATAAACCAAGAACTGTACGTACATTCTGGGATACCAATTCATTTAACCTTAATTAAAAGCGCTATGAAAATAAAAAATAATATTTTATACGCAGCCCTAGGGCTATTATTCCTTATGGTTTCGTGTGAAGAAACTGATAAAAATCCACCTCCGTATGATGTGGGATTAGCTAATGTACCTGCTGGAGCTTATTTAAAAACCCTTAGCCTCGATGCGCCAATTGATCTTTTTGATATAGCCAATGCTACTTTCGACGTAAACTTAGAAGCTAATGATGGTAATAATGGAGAATTATTACAAAATGTTGAAGTCTATTTAAGTTTTATAGACAATACAACCGAAGGTGGAAATGACATAAGTGTTGCAGAAGCACTTTATGAAACTATACCTGCTTCAGAATTTTCATCAGCGAACAAACCTGTTCTCATGTATAGCGATCCAGCTAATGATGCCTTAAGCTTTCTGAATCTAACAGCTAATGATTTAGATGGCACTGATGTTATTCAATATCGTTTTAAAGTAAATTTAACTAACGGTCAATCGTTTAGCAATAACAACACAAATCCAAACATTATTTCTGAAGCAGAATACAATTCTCCTTTTGTATATAGTGCTACTATTGTTTGTTTGCTCGATGAGACTCTATTTACAGGCACTTACGTGTTAACCACGGAAAATAATGGACCTAATGGAGCTACTTGGGGCGAATCACAAACGGTAACCTTATCGGTTGGTAGTACGTCTACGAAAAGAAAATTTAGTGCGGTTTATTTACCTCAATTCAATATAGGTAATGGCCCGGCAGAATTTGAACTAGATTTAGTTTGTGGTAAAGTAATCATTAACGATAACCTAAATAGTGGATTAGGTTGTGGTGGCACTATATTTTTTGGTCCGCCAAAAACATTGTCAAATGCAACATTTGACGCATCAGACGACAGCGTATTGTTATTCAATTTTGAAGAAGATACCTCGAACGGTTGTGGGCCTGGGTCTGATGTAACCGGAAGGTTAACCAAGCAATAATTTATTTTATCATATTATCATTCAAAACCACCCTTAAAAAAGGGTGGTTTTTTTATACCTTTACCCCATGCAAAAAACTACACAAATTTACGGCATAAGAGCCGTCTTAGAAGCTATAGATGCTAACGAACCCATTGATAAAGTATTTATGCAAAGAGGGCTTAAAGGTGATTTGTATAGAGAATTGGAAGGCGTGCTACGCAAAAACCACATTAATGCATCATATGTACCCATTGAAAAACTAAATAGGTTAACAAAAAACAACCACCAAGGGGTAGTGGCAAATATTTCACCTATTGCCTTTTATGAGCTAGAAACTCTTGTAGAAAAGGCATTAGAAAGCACTAAAACTCCATTATTTTTATTACTTGATCAACTTTCTGACGTACGTAATTTTGGCGCTATCATCCGTACTGCAGAATGCACGGGTGTTTCTGGTATTATTATTCAAAAAAAAGGAGCTGCTCCCGTTACCGCTGATACTATCAAAACCTCAGCAGGAGCGGCATTTAAAGTACCCATTGCCAAAGTAGACCATATTAAAGATGCTGTATTCTATCTGCAAGCAGAGGGCATACAAGTGGTTTCAGCTACCGAAAAAACTGAAGCTACCATTTACGATGTTTCCTTTACTGTACCAAGTGCTATTGTCATGGGATCAGAAGATAGAGGTATTTCACCTTCTATTTTAAAGGTCTCAGATAAACTTGCCAAGCTACCGCTTTTGGGCGAAATCGAATCACTAAATGTATCTGTTGCCTGTGCCGTTTTTCTTTACGAAGCAGTTAGGCAACGTAGGTAACTACAGCTCTTGTCCTTTATCGGAGTCTTTCTTATAATGATAGGTTATTTTCAAAGCTTCTGATACTGGTGCAACTTCAGGTTCTTTTCGTTCAATAAAATTACCTTCTTCATCAAAATGTTGTAGAAATTCATCTTCCTCTTCATTATAATCTTCATACTCCCAAGCAAATTTCCTGGGTGCAGGAGTCTTCGCTTTTACAAAAATAGCCAAAACTAAACCTGTTAAAAAACCACCCAAATGGCCTTCCCACGAAATTCCGTCTTTTACGGGAAAAATATACCATAGCAAACTACCATAAATAAAAACGATAATTAATGATAAGGCTACTAGCCGGTAATACTTGGTGAAAATTCCTTTAAAAAAAATAAAACTAACCAATAAATAAATAATTCCGCTGGCTCCAATATGATACGAGGGTCTACCAATACCCCAAGTAAGCAAACCTGAAACTACAACACCAATAAATAACACTTTAATAGCCGCATGGCGATAGAAATAAAATAGTGAAGCTAATAACAGTGCTAAAGGAATAGTGTTATTATACAAATGAGCTAAAGAGCCATGAATAAAGGGACTAAAAAACACCCCTCTAAGTCCTTCAAAAGTACGTGGATAAAGTCCATACTCATTTAAGTTTATCTTGAAACGCAACTCTACCCAATACACCGACCATATAGCCAACATTGCAAATAGCGGCGCTATAACAACAGCGTTAGAAAATTTAAAATAGGATTGTTCAGACATTTTAATAAAATTAAATCGCTGTATTGTATCAAACCAAATCGCGATACGCAACATACGTATTACAACCTTAGTCAACAAATAAGCCAAAACCTTAAAAACGGTAAAACTGTCATTTATATTATTTAGTACATTTACCAAATGAATGCACCCTTAGCCGAACGCGTACGTCCAAAAACTCTAGAAGACTACATTAGTCAACACCATTTGGTTGGTGAAAATGGTTCTTTAACCCATCAAATTAAAATTGGAATTATTCCTTCATTAATTTTATGGGGACCACCTGGCACCGGAAAAACCACTCTTGCCAATATTATTGCTACCGAAAGTAAACGCCCTTTTTATACCTTAAGTGCTATCAACAGTGGCGTTAAAGATATTAGAGAAGTAATTGAAAAAGCAAAACAAGGTGGTGGACTTTTTACTACTAAAAACCCCATTCTATTTATTGATGAAATACATCGATTTAGCAAGTCGCAACAAGACTCGCTATTGGGTGCTGTTGAAAAAGGATGGGTTACCCTCATTGGTGCAACAACTGAAAACCCTAGCTTTGAAGTAATACCTGCCTTACTCTCAAGATGTCAAGTTTATATTCTTAATGCCTTTGGAAAAGAAGACTTAGAAGCACTGCTTTATAGAGCTTTAAAAGAAGATACAATTTTAAAAGATAAAAAAATAACGCTTAAAGAAACGGAGGCTTTACTTCGATTATCTGGCGGTGATGGTCGTAAACTATTAAATATTTTTGAGCTTGTCATCAACTCAGAAACAGGAAATACGATAACTATTACTGACGAATTGGTAAAAAGTAAGGTTCAAAAAAACACGGTACTTTATGATAAAACAGGCGAACAGCATTATGATATTGCATCAGCGTTTATAAAATCTATACGTGGTAGTGATCCAAACGGCGCAGTATACTGGTTAGCTCGTATGATTGAAGGTGGCGAAGATGTAAAATTTATAGCACGTAGGTTACTCATTGCGGCCTCTGAAGATATAGGATTAGCCAACCCTACAGCCCTAGTAATAGCAAACACTACTTTTCAGGCAGTTACTACAATTGGATACCCCGAAGCCCGTATTCTATTAAGCCAATGTGCTATCTACTTGGCGACCTCTCCAAAAAGCAATGCTAGTTACATGGCTATTGGTAAAGCCCAGCAAACGGTAAGGCAAACAGGTAATCTTTCTGTGCCCCTACCCCTTCGTAACGCTCCTACAAAACTAATGAAGGACTTAGGCTATGGACAAGAATATAAGTACGCTCATAATTATGAAAATAACTTTGCTGATGAGGAATTTCTACCGTCAGAATTAGTTGGCACAAGTTTTTATGAACCAGGAGAAAATCAACGCGAAAAAGCAATCAAAGATTTTTTAAAAACTCGATGGAAAGACAAATATTGACCTTCAATAAAACAATCAATAATCTAAGGATAGAAATTGGTTTTTTTGAAAAAACGATTTCAATTCATACAAAGCCGCAGTCAACTAGGTTTTTACCTTTGAGCCTGTAATCAAAACTTAATATTCAATTCTTCCACTACCATTTGATTATTAGCTCGGTATTCAAAAAACCATTTTCCGTCTGAGGTATATACAACCCCATCTTTATTTTCGCCTTTTGCTATATAAACATTGGGCATTGAACTTTTATATATTCTTAGTTGAATTTTAGGTGTACTATCAACCAATTGATACCCTCCTAATAATTCTTGAGCGTATAAAACACCACCCATCTTTTTAGTCGTATTCATGTTAGCGCCGCCTTTCTCATAATTGGTAGTCATTGGTTCTTTACTAACAAAGCTTTGCGTTTCTTTTGAAGCCTCTTGTTCAACCATTTTCATGCTAGTATTTTTCGCCTTTTTAATGGTAGACGCTACTGGTGTATGGTCTTTATATGATTGATTTTCTAAAGTAGCTTCTTGCTTAATCACCGCAGCCTCATTTTTAGCTCTCTTAGCATTATCATCCATGGTCTTAACATCATTTTTAAAATTCAAGGTGACAGATTCTTCTGCTGATGCTGTCTTTTTTCCGTTATAGGTATAATTTACAGCTTCAAACGAACTGAAAGCTTTTCTAATAGCCTCACTAAATGCTGCTTGGTAGTCTTTTTCTTTACTTTTACCCTCTTGCGTAACAAAAACTTCTTTGCCAGCGCAATCTTTCAAAACTAAAGAAGCCTTGGTTGTAAACATTGAAGAACCGTCAATAAGATCTACTAGCAAACCTAAGCACTTATTATTGTTTAGTTCCGCGGGTAAATCGTCGTTATAAACCGCAATAAAACCCTTTTCTTCAAACAAATGTTTTACTAATGTACTGGTGCGATATTGATTTTCCTTTTTAAAATCACCAAACCTTTTTGGAACAATAATGTATTTGTAATCATTCAATTCTACCTGAGCATGACCTACAAAACTTACTACTAAAATAATACTGAGAATAATTTTTTTCATTTTTTGAGTTTTCACCGTTTTCTAAAGCAACACCTAATTAACACAAAGCAAACTAAGTACAACTGAAATTGATGTATTTTTTTAGTTATTTTGATTATACCTATGAAAAAAGCATGCCAAAAAAACCCAATGGTTCTTACACTGCTGCTAATATTTCAAATCATTTCTTGCCCCAAGATATGATATTTAATCCTAACTGAAAAGAGGCATAACGACTGTTGGCTATATTACGATATGCAAGAAGATTATCAGCCAAGACATATATATTTACGGGACCTGCTTGCAAATTAAGTCCAAAACCAATATTTGTATAAGAAAATTTATCGACCGTATACGTAGCTTTTAGCCCCATAAAATCACCAAACCTTCGCATATAAAAGGCGGTAAGTGCAGTTTGAGGACCTCTTGGTCTATTTACAGCATACAATTGCGCACCCATTCCATTACTGAATTTAGAGACGCCATTGTTACTTGTATTTAGCTCACCACAATTACAATCGACACCACCCGCTTCTTGTTCACCCCAATTGTAGCGCAGCGACATATTTACTTTAGTGGGTCTGAAGATAATGTAGCTATTGAAATTATTTTCAAATGGCAGCACTTCTTCAATATCATCTATTAATCCTTGCCAAGCATCACTGTCCGGATCGTCAACTGACTGGGGTAATATAACACCAATACCCTCAGTAGTAACATTACCTTTAAGGGTGAAATTTTCCACATCATTAGTGTGATAAATAAAACCTAAATCTAAAAGACTAGCTGTAAAGGTTGTCTGATTATTAATTTTATAGGTAAATCCGAAGTCCATACCTAAGCCTAAATTACCCCCCAAAAGACCTCTTTTTAACACTGTTTGCCCAATAGTACCATCAGCTGCAGCAGCTTTAATAGCATTAATACCTGAGGTTCGCCATTTCAAATCACCATCAAATGTACTTGACAAAAGATTATTTTGCCCGCGTCTTGTGACAAAAAAGCCTTTGTTTCTTGTAGAATTAAAATCAAAAATGCTCGAATATAATTTTCCACGTACACCTACATTAAGTTTTCTATTTATTCTTTTATTTACACCAAAATGAAAAACGTTTAACATTTCTCCTCTGGTTTTTAAATCTCCGAGATCATATCGCCTTCCGATATTATCAGCATTACCTTCAACCAATAGCATTACATAATCCTGTGGCCAATAGCCAATTCCGTCCCCTTCGTTATAAACACCAAAAGAATAAAACAAATTTGAATACCTACTTTGAAAACCCACATTGAGCAATTCTAACTGATACGTACCGCTTAATTCGTCTCGTGTTGTCATCCTTTCTATGAGGCGTTCTCTAAACTTGGTATTAAAATCCACTCCATCGTTTGCAAAAAGATCATTTGCTGACACCCCACTAGACCCTATTTGAAAAGACAAACCAGAGAGCATAGGAACACCTACGTACCATTTAAAATCAGTTTCAGCACCCGGGTTACTCATTAAAGTCTGAGGAATGCCAGTAAAATCATAGAGTAGTTGTTTGTTTTGGGCAAATAAACCAGTGCCAAGCCATAAAGCAAAAAAAACTAATATGATGCGTTTCATTTTAGGCGAACTCTAAATTTACCACTAGTTTTTACGCTCACTGTAGGATTAGAGGCGGCAGAAACTGAGGTATTATCGCTCAAATTTCTTGAAGTTATTCGAATTGTGGTAAGGGTTTTTAGGATATCAATATTCTTTCCTGAACTGCCATACACAATTTCTCTTTGTAACATTGCGGTGGGTTGAGGAGGCATTCGAAACCGTTCTATATCAGTAACAAAACCAGCATCATTTAAAAACTCTACTTTTAGTTCTAATTCTTTACTGGTCGTATTTTCAACAACGTATGTAATTACGCCATCTATAACTCGATCAGCAAAAACATCTGAACTAAAGGCTTCAAACTCGAAATTTTTTACAAAAAACTCAGCATCTGTAGTATCATTAATAACATCTTCTGGAGACTGAAAATAGAGAATACTTGCCTCATAGGTTGGTGTAAGCTGCAAATCATCAACTTGATTAAAATCTAAATCATCAACACACGACACTAAAAGGCCTAAGCAAAGAAAAAATACGAATGTCTTTTTTAACATTTTTTTATTAGATTTCAGCTACACATATCACCAATAAACTCCCTTGCGGTATAAAATAATAACTCTACAAATAGTTTTTTATTTCAATTAAATCATGAATAATAGGGCAAAAATTATGCTGCTCTTCATTATGAGCATTGAAATGCAATGTATGCAAACCAACAGCCTTAGCCCCAGCAATATCCGCTTCAAGGCTATCACCTATCATTAGTGCATTTTCTGGAGCAACTTTTGCCATATTTAAGCCCAACTCAAAAATAAGTGGATTAGGCTTTTTTACCCCTGCCATTTCAGAATTTACAATATGTTGAAAATAACCATCAATATTAGCATTCCGCATTTTTGTATCTTGTACTTCTTGAAAACCATTGGTTATGATATGTAGCTTGTAGGTAGGTTTCAAATAGTCTAAAATCTCAAATGTATTGGGAAAAAGATGGTTAAAGCTTGATAAGTATTGAATGTACTGCTGAGAAAGCCTCTCAATCATAGCATCAGAGACAACCATATTAAGGATATCAAAAACAGACTTCAAACGCTGGTACCGTAATGCTTCCTTTGTAATTTTCTCCTCACGATACAGCTTCCAAAAAGCTAAGTTTTGAGGCACATACACCTTTAAAAAATCAGCTAAGTCCACCTCTATATTATTCTCGCTAAGTATTTTATTAAACGTAAGTGCTGAGTTTTTTTCAAAATCCCATAGGGTATGATCTAAATCAAAAAACACATCAGTGACAATATTTTTAAACATGAATTTTTGTAATAATAGTTTCGTATAATGTTTTCCAATTTATTTTATTTTCTTCACCAAATAGCTCGTTCGAAAAAATAGTAATAAAGCTACCTTGTACACTTCTTACCTGTTGGTTTAACGCATTTACCTTATCTAAAATTTCATCTTTTGTAGTTAAACCTAGTAAGGCATAATCATGTACGGCAAAAGAATGTATGCGAATGGGCTGCTGTATTTCTAAATTTATATCGTAAAAATAAAAAGGCGTGCAAGTACCAGCCCTAAACCCTATTTCATGAGTGTATCCCATGGTATAATCTTTGGTGAATTCTGCCTCCACCAAATTGCGATAAGTTTCAGGTATATCTACCCTATTGTATCGGGTTCGTACGGCATCTACTCCCCTATTTACAACAGATTCTAAGCGCTTTTTCTCCTTTTTTAAGAGTGCGACATTATTAAAAGAGCTATACGATGCTGCTAGTGACACCGTACTATAATCAGCAACTGATTTAATTAAAAACCTAAATTTATTACTATGGGGAGACACATTTTTATCATAAGTAGAATAGGAAGCTAGCTGAAAAAAGAACAAGCTCTTTACCTTAAATTTCTTATGCAAATCAATAAGGTAACCGTAATTATTATAGGGATCTTTTTTGGGGTTAAACCAAACCTTAATTCGTTGTCCTACTCGTTTTAATTTAAAGGAGCCTAAATCATAAAACAAACCTGCTACACTTCGCACAAAACCTCTATGTGCAAAGCAGTGTGAAGTAGTAACATCGACAACCGAAGTAAAATTATATGTTCGCTGCGTGTATTGTAAGTCTGGAAATCGATTCTGTAACTTTTTAAGAAGTTTAAAAGCCCATATATCGATCACGGGCTTCTGTAAAAAACCATGTTGATACGCCAAACTCTCTTTGGGTGGAAATCTGCCATGAATATCCTTTACATGTGGCAAATACTCTTCGTACCTACTCAATAAATAAAAACTAGCTGCAAAAATATCATAAGGAATACTACTTCGTTCTCCTGAATTAAAAAAACAAGGTGTACCCTCCCAATCATCAATATGCACTTCTAAATCATTAATACCCTGTTCATAAAGCAAACCGATACTACGAATAAAAAACTCATTCTGTAAAGGTTGTTTGGTATAGGTAATTTTAGCTCCTGAGTGTTTTATAAAATCTTCAACTTTGGTAGTAAATGTAACTTCTATACCTAAAATTCTGGTGAAAATATGCTTCATAATATAGGTGAAGCGCGCCGTGATTTTATGGGTATAAATTAGTAACATAAACAACTTATCAATTTTAAAAAGAAATCAAATACAACACTATCTACAGGTTATGAACTCATCTTGACTTTTTATTTTACCTGCAAATGATACATTTTGCACTATAATTTTGTCATTTTTGAGTTCTGTAGTAATGACTATGCAACAAAAAAATGACTTCATTACGCCACAAAAGCTATAATTGTCGACACTAAACAAAAAGTCAAGACGAGTTCAATTATAAAATTCCCTCATCAGCAAAACTAAAATATTCCTTTTGAGTAATTATTAAATGATCTAAAACTTTTAAATCTAACACGATTGCACCTTCTTTTAGCTTTTGGGTGATTTGCTTATCGGCATTGCTCGGTTTTAATGTTCCTGACGGGTGGTTATGCGCCAATATCATAGCTACAGCGCCAAGCTCTAATGCTTGTTTCATCACCAAACGTACATCTACTAAAGTTCCCGTAATACCGCCCTTACTAAGTTGTGCTCTATGCAAAACTTTATTAGAATTATTTAAATAGATAATCCAAAATTCTTCATGCTCCAAATCTCCTAGAATTGGTTGAAGCAATTCAAAAACGCTAATACTACTCGTTATTTTGGTAATTTTTTGTTCCTCCTCACCCCTTCTACGCCTTCCTATTTCTAAAGCTGCTGCTATAGTTACTGCCTTGGCTTCGCCAATACCCTTAAACTGCATTAATTGGTTGATAGAGACCTTGCCCAACTCATTAAGATTATTATTGGCTGATGCCAAAATACGCTTTGAAAGCTCTACAGCACTCTCATTTTTACTACCTGAACCTATTAAAATAGCTATTAATTCAGCATCTGATAAAACCGATTTGCCCTTTTGCACAAGTTTTTCACGAGGCTTGTCGTCATCAGACCAATTTTTGATAGATAAAGATGTTGGCTTTTCTAACATACTCTAAAAATAGGTATTTGATAGCACATCTGCGCATTTTTCTACAGTAAGCTACATATGTTTCACAAAAGAAACATACGTAAAACAATAAAGAAACGTTAGTTTACCATATAATTCATAGTAATGAGAGAAATATTAAATCAGCTTTACGAAATAGACCAAAAGAGCAAAAAAAACAATTTAACGCTGTTTGACCGCAATATGAAGCGAATATTTCATGAAATTGAACATATGGGTTTCTACACAAAAAATCCTCTGGGAGAAAAATTCTCAGAAGAACGAACAGATATTGACGCTACGATAATGGGTAAAACAAATTCGCAAATGAAAATAGTCAAAGTACTAAAACCTATTATTTACAAAAAGGAAGCTGACCAAGCTATCATTGTACAAAAAGGAGTTGTAATTGTTGAATAAAGCATATGAATACAATAAATTTCGGAATAGACTTAGGAACAACCAATAGCCTTATCGCCAAATGCAATGATGGGGTGCATCAGGTTTTTAAAAATCCTTTAGGACAAAAAGAAACACTCGCATCAGCAGTTGCTTTTAGAGGAAATAGAATATTAGTGGGTGATAAAGCTAGAGACTTATTAGAAAAAGACCCCTTAAATGTATTTACCTCCTTTAAGCGTAAAATGGGCACTACTGATCGGTATTTTGTTGAAAGTCTTCAAAAAAATATATCTCCAATAGAATTAAGCGCCTATGTATTAAAAGAGTTAAAAAACTTTATTCACACTGGCGAAACCATTGAAGAAGCGGTCATAACAATTCCTTCTTCTTTTGATACTATTCAATCAAACGCCACAAAAACAGCAGGTGAAGAAGCGGGGTTTAAAAATGTATTCTTATTACAAGAACCCATAGCAGCTAGTCTGGCATTTGCTAATCAAAACAATATCACCTTAGACACACAAAAAAAATGGTTGATTTATGATTTTGGCGGAGGTACCTTTGATGTTGCTTTATTGCAGATTAATGAAAGAGAAATGAATGTGCTAGATAATGAAGGTGATAATTTCTTGGGCGGAATGGACTTAGACAACCTCATTATCGAAAAGTTGTTAATACCCAAACTAGAACTTTTATTAAACGAGACCAAACTCTGGGACAAATTTAAAGCCCCTGAAAATCCTTATCAAAAATTATACTTCGAATTGCTTTTTAGAGCAGAAGAAGCTAAAAAAGAGCTGTCACGATTTGAAAGTACTGAAATAGATATCGATTATCCTGAAAAAGATATTTATACAAGCATAGAAATTACCAGAGCTCAATTTAATACCTTACTTGCTCCTTTGGTAACGCATACCATCGACTTTGCCAAAAAGATATTAGCTAACAACGGACTTGACAATACTGCTATTGAAAAAGTTATAATGGTGGGTGGCACTACTTTAATTCCTTTTGTGAGACAAGAAGTAGAAAAACATCTGGGCATTCCCATTGATACCAGTGTAGACCCAACAGCAGCCGTGGGTATCGGAGCAGCATACTATGCAGGCAACAAAACCAGCACCATTGTCAAAAATGAGGAAAATGAAAATAAAGATGACATACTAAGCACACCTACCACAAAAAAAACCTTTGAAGTTTTTTATCAAAAAAACTCTAAAGACCTTGAAGAGCTTATTGCGATAGCAATTGAAGAAAATATTGAAGGTTACTACCGCATTACCAGAAAAGATGGGGGTTTTGATACTGGGCTAATTGCGCTAGAAGGGAGCATCAATAAGTTTGTTGACCTTGTCGCTGGTGAAGTGAATGCTTTTGAACTAAAAATATTCGATCGTAACCAAAGTGTTATTTATAGTAATGATACTATTAAAATACACCAAGGAAAGTACAATATTCAAGGGCAATTGTTACCCAATGATATTTGTTTAGAAATAGATGACATTCAATATAATACGACTCGCTTAGAGGCGATTTTCAAAAAAAACTCAGTTTTACCGCTTAAAAAAACACTGTACAAATCTGCTTCTAAAACCATATTAAAAGGAGATACTGGTAAAATTCAGATAAATATTGTTGAAGGTGATGATAACGGCCTACCTAGTTCAGGGCTTTCTATTGGTTATATCGAAATTTCAGGCGCTGACCTACAACAAGATCTCATTAAGGGAACAGATATTGAATTAAATATCGCTATTTCAGAGTCAAGAGATATTGATGTCACCATTTTTCTCAATGCTTGTGAGCAAGAGTTTACAAATACTTTTAAACCCACAGAAAGGTACATTAGCACTTCAAAAATGGCTAATGAAATGAACGTTGTAGTGCAACAGATTGAAACAGAACTTCAGAAAAATTCTGAAGATTACACCCTCTTAGCTAAATTTAATAAAATAAGAGAGTCACTTATTGAATTACAGATTGAATTGAGCCTATTGGCAGATACTGATGTTACTGACGCGAAATTTAAAATAGACAATCAAAAAAGAGCCTTAATACAATCTTTTGATCAGCTTACACGCCATAAAGACCTCAACACCGACATAGCCACCTACAACTTAAAAGTAGAAGAAGTTAAGTTCCATTTAAATGAGCATAAAAACGAATTTTATCAAGCTCAGTTTAATCAAATATTGAGTAACGAACGTGCGGTACTCAATTCTGGCAATAAATATTTGATACGTGCAAAAATTGAAGAGCTAAATGCGTTAAACAATTCTATATTCTCATCAAATGACGCTAATTTTATTGGTCCGTTTTTACACTATAAAATGGTAGAAGACTACTCTGATCAGCGAAAAGCAGATCAACTCATTAAGGAGGGAGAAAAAGCACTTCAAAATCAACAATACAATGTAGTAAAACATGTTGTTTATCAATTGGCTGCACTCCTACCTCAAGAGCGAAAAGACGAAAACCAGTTTAGAAACGAAGATAAAACAGGTTTACGATAATTTAATGTAACAACCAATAGTCTCCGACTCCACATTCACATCCCGTAAGCCTGGTGTTTACGGAATGTTTTGTTTTGCGCTGCGAGAATCGTTGCTATTAAGCCTTTGCTTTTATAGTTTTGCTGTTCACAGCTGATTTAGTATTTTTATGGTTTTTATAGATAATAATAGAAAAAATCATGATGCCGAATTCCGTTTTTACTTTTTTTTGAAAAATCCATTTATTTCACTAAAAAGAAGACTTGCAAGTTATTATTGGAAAGTTTTCAATTAGACGAAAAGTTAAATGATACCTTAAAAAATTTGCTTAATGATTTCGCTTCTCAATTCGGATTTCACTCTATTCAATCTTAAAGTCACGAGGAATTATTAACACAAATCGAAACCGAATTATTGTAACCCTCCCTACTAATGAAACTCATTTGCATTTCCGATACACACGAAAAACACGCGCGCCTCTACCTGCCCGAAGGCGATGTACTCATCCACGCGGGGGATATGTCCTCTAGAGGCTTTAAATCGGAAATTGATGCCTTTATGGGTTGGTTTACCGTTCAGCCACATCCCTATAAAATACTCATCGCTGGTAACCACGATTTCTTTTTTGAAAAAGCCACGGAAGAAGAAATCCAAGCCAAAATCCCCGATAACGTTATCTATCTAAACGACTCCGGCTGTGAGATAAACGGTGTGCACTTTTGGGGGTCACCCATACAACCCGAGTTTTACAATTGGGCGTTTAACCGAAAACCTGGTAACGACATCAAAAAACATTGGGATCTTATTCCTAATAACACCGATGTACTCATTACTCATGGACCGCCTTTTGGCATCCTAGACAAAACTATTAGAGGAAAAAACGTAGGCTGCCATGACTTATTAGAAGCCGTGAACACGATCCAACCTAAAGTCCATGTTTTTGGACACATCCATGAAGCTTTTGGGGTTTTGGAAACCGAGCATACCACTTTTGTCAATGCAAGTGTACTTGACCAGTCTTACTATTTGACGAATGAGGCGGTAGAAATAGAATTTTAAAATACATTTATATAATTATAGATTTATAGTGGTATTTTTATTTTCTAAAACCAAATTATATCTTACACCAAACTCTCGAACAAATTAAATCAAACACGAGCTTAGTGTTTACAACAGTCATCAAAAAAGTTTATTATTGATGCATGTTTCATTGCGAGATAATTGTGAAAAAAAAATAGTAAGGTAATAGCTGCCTTAAAAGATATAAAAAAGTTAAACGAACAAAAAAATTATAAATGAACCAAACCGTACACAATAGATTAATAAGTTTCATCTGGTCTATCGCAGACGACTGCCTAAGAGATGTTTATGTAAGAGGTAAATACCGTGATGTCATCCTGCCCATGGTGGTATTACGCAGGTTGGACGCTCTACTCGAACCAACCAAAGACGCTGTCATGGAAGAGCTTGCTTTTCAGCGTGACGAGGCCGGTTTTACCGAGTGGGACGAGTCTGGATTAAGGGATGCTAGTGGCTATGTGTTTTATAATACGAGCGAATGGACTTTGCAACGCCTTAACAATACAGCGACCAATAGTCAACAGATACTTCAAGCTAATTTTGAAGAATATTTGAACGGTTTTAGCCCCAATGTGAAAGAAATCATAGAAAAGTTTAAGCTAAAAAGCCAAATAAAACACATGGCTTCTAAGGATGTATTGTTGAATGTTCTTGAAAAATTTACTTCGCCACACATTAACCTAACTCCTTTTGAAAAAGAAGATCCCGATGGCAGAAAGCTTCCGCCTCTATCCAATTTAGGAATGGGTTATGTCTTTGAAGAACTTATCAGGAAATTCAATGAAGAAAACAATGAAGAAGCTGGAGAACATTTTACCCCTCGTGAGGTGATTGACCTCATGACTCATATTGTTTTTGAGCCTATAAAAAACCAGTTGCCTCCTGTAATGACTATTTACGACCCCGCCTGTGGCTCGGGGGGCATGTTGACCGAATCTCAAAATTTCATCAAAGATAAAGAAGGTGAAATAAAAGCTACGGGCGATGTGTATTTATACGGTAAGGAAATCAATGACGAAACCTATGCTATCTGCAAATCGGATATGATGATTAAAGGGAATAATCCTGAAAATATTCGGGTAGGCTCTACCTTATCTACAGACGAATTTTCGGGCATAACTTTCGATTTTATGCTCTCCAATCCGCCTTATGGAAAATCGTGGGCAAGCGAGATAAAAAACATCAAAGACGGTAAAACTATTATAGACCCTCGCTTTGTAATTACACTTAACGACTATTGGGGAAATCCCGAAGAAGTAGATGCTACACCGCGTTCCTCCGATGGGCAATTGCTTTTTTTAATGGAAATGGTCAATAAAATGAAACCTACCAGCCAAAGCCCTAATGGATCGCGTATAGCTTCAGTACATAACGGCTCTAGCCTATTTACAGGCGATGCTGGCGGCGGCGAAAGCAACATCCGTAGGTATATTATTGAAAACGATTGGCTGGATTGTATCATCCAATTGCCCAATAATTTGTTTTACAATACAGGAATCACCACTTACATTTGGGTGTTGAGCAATAATAAAAAAGAAGAACGAAAAGGAAAAGTCATCTTGATTGATGCCTCGCAACGTTTTGCCAAGCTACGTAAAAATTTAGGAAATAAAAACTGTGAGTTAAGACCCGAGCACATCAAAGAAATTAAAGATACTTACACCAATTTTGAGAATATTGAACGACATGCCGAAGAGGGTTTGGCAGCGAAGGTTTTTAACAACTCCGATTTTGGATATTACAAAGTAACCATCGACAGACCGAACCGATTAAAAGCGCAATTCTCTACCGAACGTATTGCCGATTTACGCTACGACAAAACACTTAAAGAACCCATGCAATGGGCCTACCAAACCTATGGCGAACAAGTCTATACCGATTTAAAGTCCATCGAAAAAGAACTTTTGGACTGGTGCGAGAAAAACGACTTGGACTTAAATGCCAAAAAACGTAAAGCATTAATTAGTCCAGCTACTTGGAAAAAGCAACAAGTTATTTTAAATACCGCAACCCAATTAATGGAAACGATTGGCACGGATGAATACATCGATTACAATATCTTTTTAGAACTTGTAAATCAAACGCTAAAATCGGGTAAACTAAAACTTTCTGCCAGCGAAAAAAACCAAATTTTGGCAGCAGTAAGCTGGTACGACGAAACGGCCGAAAAAGTGATTAAGAAAAAACAAAAATTGAGTGGCGACAAGCTTCACCAACTCTTACAACATTTGGATTGTACCCAAGAACAATTGCCCGATTATGGCTACTACCCAAGTGGTACTAAAGACGAGTACCTCATGTACGATAACGCCAGCGACTTGCGCGATACCGAAAGCGTGCCTTTAGCGGAAAACATTCACGACTATTTCTTGCGTGAAGTGAAACCGCATGTAGATGAAGCCTGGATAGACCTAGAAAAAACCAAAATTGGCTACGAAATAAGCTTTAATAAGTATTTCTACCAGCACAAACCCTTGCGACCTATTGAAGAAGTAACTGCCGAAATATTGGCCTTAGAGCAGGAAAACGAAGGCTTAATTATGGACATCTTAAACCTGAACTAATGGAAATGACTGAAACAAAAGCAACATTCAAAAAATATCCAGCTTATAAAGATTCGGGGGAATATTGGATGGGCGATATTCCTGAGGAGTGGGAAATGCTCCCAGGTTTAAGTTTCATATATGAAAATAAAGAAAGGAATATTGGCATGAGAAGTAATACTGTTCTTTCTTTAAGTTATGGTAATATTCGTGTAAAAGGAAAGGAAGAATTAACTGGGCTTGTACCAGAATCTTTTGAAACCTATCAACTAGTAAACGAAGGTGATATAATTTTTCGTCCTACTGACTTACAAAATGATAAAATTAGCTTGAGAAGTTCTATCTCAAATCATAAAGGAATTATTACCAGTGCTTATTTAAATTTGAGGATTAAAGAAAAAGCATTTCCAAAATTTTATCATTACTTATTTAGAACTATTGACAATAATAAAATCATTTACGGATTAGGTTCAGGTTTAAGACAGAATATAAGTTATATAGACTTTAGAAGGTTTCTATTTCCTTTCCCTCCATTGCCAGAACAAACCGCCATAGCCCATTTTCTAGACGAGAAAACCGCCAAAATAGACCAAGCCATTGCCCAAAAAGAACGCATGATTGCCCTGCTAAAAGAACGCAAGCAAATCATCATTCAAAATGCGGTAACAAAAGGTTTAGATCCTAATGTAAAACTCAAAGACTCTGGAGTGGAATGGATTGGAGAGATTCCTGAGCATTGGAAGGTGAAGAAGTTGAAGTTTATTGTAGAAATAGTAAAGAGGATAATAGGATACGAGGGGCCTCAGGTTTTGTCGATTACACAGCAAGGAATAAAAGTTAAAGATATTAAATCAGGTGAAGGACAACTAGCAATGGATTACTCAAAATATCAAATTGCTGAAATTGGAGATTTTGCAATGAACCATATGGATTTGCTTACCGGGTACGTTGATATTTCTAAATACCATGGTGTTATCAGCCCTGATTACCGAGTTTTCAAATCTAAAACAGATATTATTTTAGACAAGTACCTATTGTTAATTTGTCAGATGTGCTATAAAAACAAGGTCTTTTATGCTCATGGTCAAGGAGTTTCAAAATTGGGACGGTGGAGGTTACCAGCGGATAACTTCAATAACTTTTTTATTGCTATTCCATCATTAATTGAACAGGATAAAATAATAGAAAAAGTGCATCTGAGTAATATTAAAATTGACGACACCATTTCAAAAATTCACACCCAAATCGAAAAGCTGAAAGAATACAAAGCCACGTTGATAGATAGTGCGGTAACTGGGAAAATAAAAGTAACAGACTATGGTAAGTAAAACCAACGAACAGGCGCTAGAAGCAGCCATAGAAAAAGCCCTAACAGGGAACTGCTTAGAAGACCTTAAAGCAGCAGGGCAAACCGTACAAGAAGCACAAAGCTTATACCGATCGGGCAATGGCTATTATATGGGAGACAGCAATGATTATAATGCAAAATATGCGATAGATGAAACCCGCTTTTGGCATTTTCTGAAAACCACCCAAAACGAAGAACTGGAAAAGCTTCAGCGCGCTGCCGACTGGAAACTGAAAATACTAGAACGCTATAACCGTATGGTAAAGAAATACGGTATACTCCGTTTATTGCGCAAAGGTTTGGAAGTAGAAGATGCTCACTTTACCTTACTGTATCAATTACCTATGGCAAGTAGCAGCCAAGCAGTAAAGGACAATTTTGAAAAAAATGAGTTTAGTGTTTCTCGTCAAATTCGCTATAACCTAGAAAACGCACGAGAGGAAATAGACATGGTGGTTTTTGTCAATGGAATAGCCATAGCCTCTTTAGAATTAAAAAACCAATGGACTGGTCAAAATGCTAAAGTACATGGCATCAAGCAATACAAATACGATAGAGATATCCGTCAACCGCTGCTTAACTTTGGACGCTGCATAGTTCATTTTGCTATTGACACAGACGACGTGTATATGTGTACCAAATTGGCTGGAAGCAAATCATTCTTTTTGCCCTTTAACAAAGGGCATAATAATGGAAAAGGCAATCCTCCAAATCCTTTTGGACATAAATCAGCTTACTTGTGGAAAGAAGTGTTTACCAGGGAGAGTTTAGCTAATATTATACAACATTTTGTTCGCTTTGATGGCAAATCGACAGATGCACTAAGCAAACGCACCTTATTTTTTCCTCGTTATCATCAAATGGATGTGGTGCGTAAAATCATCAGCCACGCCTCTAAAAATGGGGTTGATCACTCCTATTTAATACAACATTCTGCAGGTTCAGGAAAATCCAATTCCATTACATGGGCGGCTTATCAGCTTATAGAAGTTTATCCAGAACATGAAGAACTGCCGGGAGCAAAAGGTAAAAACAATCCATTATTCGATTCGGTGATTGTTGTAACCGATAGAAGATTATTAGATAAACAGCTTAGAGAAAACATCAAAGAGTTTTCGGAGGTAAAAAATATTATAGCCCCAGCCTTTTCTTCCAAGGATTTGCGAGAAAGTTTGGAGCAAGGCAAAAAAATAATCATTACCACCATTCAGAAATTTCCGTTTATTGTAGATGGTATAGCCGATTTAAGTGATCAGCGTTTTGCTGTCATCATTGATGAGGCCCACAGTTCGCAAAGTGGTACAGCTGCAGGCAAGATGAATCAAGCCATGGGTATGGCACAATACAAAGAAGAAGACGATGATACTCAAGACAAAATCCTTAAAGCCATACAAGCCCGAAAAATGAAAGGTAATGCTTCGTATCTAGCGTTTACAGCAACCCCAAAAAATGCTACGCTCGAACGCTTTGGAACACAGCAAGAGGACGGCTCTTTTATACCATTTCACTTGTATTCTATGAAGCAAGCTATTGAGGAAGGCTTTATTTTAGATGTTTTGGCAAACTATACTACATACAAAAGTTATTACGAAATTGAAAAGTCGATCGAAGACAATCCTCTTTTCGATACCAAAAAAGCACAGAAAAAACTTCGAGCATATGTAGAACGCGATAAACGAACCATTGCCACCAAAGCAGAAATTATGATAGAGCACTTTATGAGTAAAGTGTACAATACCAAAAAGCTTAAAGGAAAGGCAAAAGCCATGGTGGTAACACAAAACATTCAATCTGCCATCCGTTATTTTCAAGCAATGTCTAAAATAATAGACGACAAAGGCAATCCGTTTAAAATTGCGGTAGCTTTTTCAGGAAAGAAAGAAGTAGATGGCATCGAATACACCGAAGCAGAACTGAATGGATTTGGAGAAAAAGATACCCGAGATAAATTTGATACCGATAAATATCGAATATTGGTAGTAGCCAATAAATACTTAACAGGTTTTGACCAACCAAAGCTTTGTACCATGTATGTGGACAAAAAACTGCAAGGTGTTTTGGCTGTGCAAGCATTAAGTAGATTAAACCGAGCAGCAAACAAATTAGGGAAGAAAACAGAAGATTTATTTGTACTGGATTTTTTCAATCAAGTAGATGATATAAAGGCCTCTTTTGACCCATTTTACACCTCTACTTCTCTAAGTAAAGCTACAGATATTAATGTGTTACACGAACTGAAAGGCACATTGGATGACGTTGGGGTTTACGAATGGTCGGAGGTAGAATCCTTTGTTAAGAAGTATTTTGACGGTGAAGAAGCACAGCAACTCAGCCCAATTATTGATGTGGCTGCCAATCGTTTCAATAACGAGTTAGCATTGGAAGATGATGAAAAGGCCGACTTTAAAATCAAAGCCAAACAGTTTGTGAAAATATATGGTCAAATGGCTTCCATTATGCCCTATGAAGTATTGGATTGGGAAAAATTGTTTTGGTTTTTAAAATTTATAATTCCAAAACTAATTGTAGTAACCAAAGAAGATGAATTGATTGATGAGCTCCTTGAATCGGTCGATTTATCGACTTATGGTTTAGAACGAACCCGATTAAACCACACAATTGGCTTAGATGATTCTGCTACGGAATTAGACCCTCAAAATCCAAATCCAAGAGGAGCACATGGCAGTGATGAAGAAAGAGATCCACTTGATGAAATCATCAAAACCTTTAATGAACGATGGTTTCATGGTTGGGAAGCCACACCAGAAGACCAACGAGTGAAATTTGTTATGCTAAATAAGCACATGCAAGCACACCCCGATTTTCAAGCAAAAGTCGCAGAAAATAGAGATGCCCAGAATCGAGAAATTGCTTTGAAGAAAATAATGGATGATGTTATGCGTGAACAACGAAAAAAGGAGTTGGATTTGTACAAGCTTTACGCAAAGGACGAATCCTTTTACCAAGCCTTATTTGATACCATGAAACGGATGATAGACAATCCTAACTTAGGACAAACAAAATATTAAAATAGACTTACCAAAATAGAAACAATCATAATAAAGAGTTCTACAATCTACTCTCAGAAAAACACCCAACTGGGAACGATGGAAAAATAGGTTAGAGAAAAAGATGTCTTGAAAAATGGTTTTTATCCAACTTTCTCACAACTAAATAAATAGTATCGAAATTTAATTAAACAATTATTGGAGTGATCTAAAATTGTTTAATTCACTGAAAACGTATAAACCTCTCCCACATTAGTAGCGCCATTTTCATCTGTAACCCAAATAGACCATTGGTAGGTTTTTCCAGAATTTAATCCTGTAATGTCATAGCTTAAAACACCTGTATTTTCATGTATCAAAACTAAATCTTGACCTACTTCAGAAAAGTAAACTTTATAATTTAAACTACTAGTATTGGTTTCATTATCATTTGCTTGCCATTCTAATGTTATAGACGTATTTGAAGTTGCCTCTCCGTTTCCTGGATAAACATAGTTTAATTGCGGAATCGTATTTGAAGTACCGTCACCTTGTGTATAGAGGTTTCTTATTTCACTAAAACTGCTATGTTCATCACTAATAGCTTCTACTTTCCAATATAATGCGGTACTTTTTGGTAATTCAACATTAAATTCAGCATTAGACGTGATGTATACATCTACATTGCTATCAAAACTAGCAGTATGAGAAACATGTAATTTATATTCAATACTATTTCCTGAAGCGTTGGTTGATGGATTCCATTTGAATAGTAAATCATTATTGGAACATGTCGTCTCATTCAATGGGTAAACAAGTGTCGGAATAGAAGGCGCTGCGTCAGATGTTGTATTGTTTTCATTACTCTCGTTTTCCGCATCATTATTATCTGAATTTTCATTATCCTCATTTGTTGAATCTGAATCTTCATCAGACTCATTGGGGTCTTTTGAAGCGGGTGTATGAGGAACGTCATCAATGACGACATCAGCGACATCTTCTTTACGAGAACAAGCAATTGCCAAAACTAAAAGTGATATATAAAATAATCTTCTCATTCTTTAATAATTTTAAACATTGTTTTTCCAAAGGTTGGAAACTGAATCAAATAGACGCCTTTTGGCAAATGTTGAATTGAAATATTCATTTGTCCGTTATTTAGACTTGAGGTAAAAGATTCAATCAATCTTCCGTTCAAATCATGCAATTGCACATCAATGGTGTTGATATTTTCTGTTGTTGGAATAGAAAAATAAACTTTGTCGCTTGATGGATTTGGATGCAAGGTAATCGCCTCTAATAGATTCAATGTTTTTGTAAATTTCCCTTCGCAAGCTTTAAACGTGGAAACTTCTACTACATCATCGTGATTTGCATTAAAGGTAAAAATAGACTCATATGTAGTGCCAATTATTTCATTGTTCAGTTTAATGGTATACGGTGGGGTTCCTTTGGTAATAGATATTGTATGTTTACTGTTGGTATTTGGATGCCAGTTTGATGATGCTTCTAGTGGCTCTGGCTCGTCTAGGTTGATGATGAATGTTTTTTTGTATATCGATTCATCAACACCATTAATAGTTACGTATAAAAAATATTCTCCCCCGTCAAGATAGTCTAAATTTAAAGTCCAGTTGTTGCTTGCTTTTAATTGAAATGTATCATTAAAATTATTATCGGGACTATCTACTTCAACATTATATCTGTTCTTTCGATCTACTTCCATATGTATAACTCCATCACTAGAATTGATGCAGGTTAAACCGACTGAAGATACCGTATAGTTATTTTGAGGTAAAGCCACATCTATAGTTTTAGCTAAACGATTGCCTAAATTATCATATTGGTACTCATAAACGATACCATTATGAAAAACAACCTTAACTAAACGATTTAAGTTGTCGTATTCGTAGCTGCGTTGTTCTTCATGCCAATCTTGAGCAAATAATGTGATTGGGATGAGGAATAATATGCGTATTAGGTTTTTCATTAATCTAAAATTATTTCTGGTTTATTTAAAGATTCAAATATTTTATTAGTAATGATTTTAGAAACTCTTGAAATTAAATCTCTTCTGCAAGCTTCAGTAATTTATCTTTTATATCCATAATTCAAGCATCATAATTTTTATCCCATAACTTGAAGTTTTCAATATCAAAATTAGATTCTTCAATTTCTTTTAATGAGATTGATATAACATCTTTTCTTTCAAAATAATTAGCCAACAAGATTTTATTCTCTAAATATTTTGCCTTTATATAAGATTTATTGTTATTTATATAATTTGTACTGGGTGGGCTATTTCTGTTGAAATCTGGTATTGAAAAAAAATCGTTTAGCTTAATATCACCATTCATTGGTATTTCTAAATTATGCTCTTCGTATTTAAAGCAAATAGTATTAGTTGAATAATTTAGAAAAAATGTCTCGTCAATACTGTCAATAGAGATAACTGGTTCATCAATAATTGATGAAAAATTTACTTCATCAAAATTATTCCAAATATAGAATGGAAAAAAAACAGGCTTAATTTCACCTGAATGAATTTTTATAAACTTAAATCCATAAAGTATCGGGAAGATGGCTTTTAAAAATAACCCTTTCTTAAAAGGTTTAAATCCAAATGATAATATTTCTTTTTTATGATTCTTAATTAACATAATTTAATTTGGTCTAATAATTTTGAATATATAATCACTAAAATTTCTTTGGTATTTCACCAATTGCCCTGAACGCCATCCTGAAACTCCAAATTTATAATCGTAAATAATATTATTTAAATCATCTTTAACGTCTAATCTTCCAATATTTCCTCTTCCTCTATTAAAGTAGTATTCTGTACTAAGATTTCTATTACCAAATGTGTTCTGAAAGTCGTCTATATAGGTCTTAGCATATGAATGCTTAGTAGTTCCAGCAAATCTTCCTGAACCTCCAATAGTATTATCAGCAACATTAGCAGCTTGTTGTACTACCTGTTTATTTGTTAATGAATTAGCTCTTGAGTAAATTTTAGAAACTTTACTTACGCTTTTATATGTATTATAAAGGTTTCTAGCTCCCGAAACAACTCCTACACCAGCAGCACCAATAACTGCATCTCTTCCTGCATCTTTCCATGAATAGTCTTGACCTGTTAAAGCTGCTGTAGCATATCCAATACCAACATTAACGGCAGCTCCAACTACATAATTCCAGAATTCTCCATTAATATCTGATTTACTAATTGGATTATTTTCTGCATAAGGATACAAATTCGTGCTCCAAATAGGGTCTTGCGTTAAAAAGCGCCCCAGTTTAGCATCATAATATCTTGCTTTTACATAATAAATTCCAGCATTAGCTACACCACCTTCCATAGTAATGCCGTGTTTGCCGAGGTATTTGTAGTTTTCCCATAAGTCATCTGATTGACCATCTACAATATTGCCAAAATCATCATATTTTGTAAAGAGAAAATTATCTGTCGAATAATTATTAGCCACTACGCTACCTCGCAAATCACCATAATGATAAAAAGCATCTGAAGCTCCCGATGTTGTTGGTGAAATAGTAGCCTCTAATCCTGTAGCCCCGAAAACAAGATATCTGTTTTGACTACCTCCAAAATCACTTATCTCAACTATTGGATTATTATTTATGATATCCCAAATAACATCTGTTCCAATATTTTGGTTTGCATATTCTTTTCTAGTTCGGTTACCATAAGCATCATACTCGTATTCTAAAGCAGTACCGTAATACGAATCACTAGGTGTTATGCTGGTTAATTGGTCATCGACATTATAGGTATAGCTTATTGTTGCTGTAGACACATTGTTATTTGCTGATGTTATTGTTTTGGAAACCGTATTTCCATCTGTATTTACAGTGATTGACTCACCATTTTCTGAAGTTATATGATTGTTTTGATTATAAGTATGAGTCTTAGCTTCAGCATAAAAGAAGTTGTTTTGTTGCTCTGTTTCGTTATAATATCTGTTTTCAGAAGTTATATTTCCTCTATTGTCTAAATCAATATGTTCAGAGAAAATTTTTATCGGTGGGTTTGCTTCTTTATAATGCTCAACACCTACTTTTCGCCCTGCATTATCGTATAAAAATATAGAATAAGTATTATTGCCATAATTGACTTGCTCTAATAAATCATCATCACGATAGGAATATTCTGCAATTGTATTTATATCCCCATTTTTATTGATGCGAACTGCTTGCATTCTATTCTTAACATCATAACTATAAAGCACTTCAAAGTCCATATCAACCTCTGGATAAGTTATTTTAGTTATGTTCCCTACATTGTCATATTGATAAGCTACAGTTAAATCTGGCTCACCTTCAATTTTAACTTCATCGAGCCTATTTAAAGTATTGTAATCGAAGTTATAACGGATATCAGCAGAAGCTATACTTGAAACCAACCCTTCTTTTTTACCGCCATTACTACCGTAATAATCAACATCGGTAATAGTTCCTGCTTCATTTAATTGCCCGTCAGAAGTGTAGTCATAATTAATTTCTACTCCACTTGGTTTAATATATTTATCAAGACTTCCATTGTCATTATATTGATATTGTTTTACAAGTGAACCAAAAGTTTCACTTATCACTTGATCTTCCTCATTATATTCAAATGAAGTATTCACACCATTAGCATTTGTTATTGTAATAAGATTATCGTTTTGGTCATAATTAAAAGTTGTCGTCAACCCTCCTATATTTGTTTGACTGGTTAAATTATCATTTGGATCATAGATAAAAGAAGATGTTTGTCCATTAATAGTTTGTGATAACAATCTATTAACACCATCGTATGAGAAAGAAGACGTTAAATTTTCTGGTGCGGACACTGTACTTACAACGCCATCATCTTCATAGGTATAATTAACGGTAATCCCCTCTTGATTGGTAACAGACAGTACTTGCCCAAAAGAATCATAATTGAGATTAATAAAATTTCCTAGTGCATCTTGTACAGATGTTAAATTGTTATTATCATCATAATTAAAATAAGTATCGTTCCCATTTTCATCACGATAATGTGTTAGGTTATTGTTATTATCATACCAAAAATTTTCGTCTTCATTATTCTCTACCTGTATTGAGGTAACATTTCCGTTATCATCATACTCATAATCTATATCTAAACCATTAGCATCAACATTGGTAGGTAATAGAGGATTGTCGTCAGTTGGATCCGGATAATTGATATTAATATCTTGAGTGTCATTTTGAAAATGGGTAGTCATTCCGTTAATATCAAACTCATAATCGTGATCTTGCATACTACCATCAGGCATTGGAACTTCTACGGTTGATCTAATTGATTCATAATCGCTATAATCAACATCAATGCGAGTTTCAGTATCATTTATTCGATAAGACTCTAATTTTCCGTTGTCATCATCATCATATTCGGCACGGATGCTATTCCCTTTGGGAAGCTTTACTCGTCTTAATAAAAAGCGTTTATATTGGTGTCCGTCTGCTGCATCTTCATCATTGGAAACATAATAGTATTTAGTTTTTTGATTTTTAGCATCATAAAAGTATTTAAGTCGCTCCTCATTGTAGGTGAAACGAATTTGTCTTCTTATAGGATCTTGTATGTAGTCTATAAAATCTGTATTATTATGATAATAAAAATGAAGCTTCTTTCCTGATGGTGATTCTACATTTTTAATACGTTCAAAATCGTTATCAACATCACTTGTTTCATATTCAATATTAATTTCATTACCATTTGAGTCTCGAATTCGGTAGAGATAGTATATGGGCTCATCATTATCTAATTGCTCAAAGTAATATCGTGTTTGGTCTTTCTTTGTAATCCTAATTCTATCTCCAGATAATTCATCTAAATCGTCATAAACACCAAGCGTTACATATTTATTATCGTCTTCATTATAAATATCAATATTACCATCTGCCCATTTTATATAATAATAATCTGTCTCATCCACCCCAACATTATCTTCTCTAACGATATAAGCGTTATAAGTGTGTGTCCACCCACGACCTAATGGCAATACAGGAAAATATGATTGAGGTAGCTCAACCATTTGCGTACTGTAATAATGAGAAAAATTAAGATTGAACTTAATGTCTGGAATCGAAAAGCTATTTTTAGCATAGTGATTAAAAACACCTTGTTCTAAACCTCTAGAAAAACCAAGTGTTTTTGGTTGGTAATTGTTTGGTGTAAAATAATTATTTTCGTTTAAAAGCTTAGAATTTGATACAGGATGATAATTTGTGTGAGTAATATTAACAATTAGTCCTATTAATTCGTTTTGAGTTAAACTTAGGTCGCTATAAAAATTACTACCTGTAAATACGTTATCCAATAAACCTAAATCTTCTGCTTCATTAATATATCCATAGTATTCATGATTAGAATCAATATCATTATAAGAAACGTTTCCTGTATAATCTGGAGAAACATTCCAAGCTTCTAAAATAGCAACTACAGCTTCTCCACGACTAACGCTTCCTTGCGTAAGCAAATAGCCACCAGAATCCATATGTCCTAGTACTCTAACTCCATCTCCATAATCTAAATAACTTACAAGGCTAATTTTTTTATCTAATTCTACATTCCCCGTATTATCGATATAGGCTGAAGGATAACTAGCCATTGGCTGATAATTATCTGGATTGTTTTCATCGTATACTTGCTCATAAATAAGTCCTGCAAGTAACCCCCGTGAGACGCAATTATTTCCTGAGCATTGAGCATAACTTAACAAGTAGCCAATAAAAAATAATATGCAGAATAGTAGTCTTTTTTTCATCACAACTAGCTTAAAGTTAGAATCCTGCATTAAAATTAATTATAAAACCATAAAAAACAACGACTTATAAGTAAAAAAAAACCTATTTCTTGATATTAAAGTTTTATATTTATTTATGAGTCTTAGAAAAACATTTAGCTTATTATCTAATTATCTTCTAATGCTTTTAAACTTACAGGCACAAGTTTATGACCAAACACTTTTAAAACTTGATTAACTTTATCTAAGTTTAAATTTGTTTTGTTTTGTTCTATCTTTCGGATTACAGTTAGTGCCACTCCTGCTTTATCCGCGAACTCTTCTTGGGTTAAACCAACCGCTTTTCTGCGGGCTTTTACAAAATCTGACAATTCATTCATTATATGTAATTAAATATAATTTTAAAATCACCAAAAAACACTGTTCACCGCATTAGCCCGAGCAGAATCATTCACCTGATGATACATATTGAAAGTCTTAATATCCTTATGACCACTTATACTCATTATAGTTTTATCCGCTACTCCTTTATTTCGCATAATTATTATAAAACTTCTTCTCAATGCATGTGTTGACATTCATTTATAAAGGGGCAAAATGTATGTTTCGTGCTCTACTTCCTTAGTTCTAGTGAACTCAACTTCATTAGTAAATCCAGCTTCTTTTAAAAATTTACTTAATAGCTTCATTCTGTTTCTGATTAGTCAGTAATGGTAATTGATAATCGTATTTAATTAAAATATCTAATGCTAACTTTGCTAAAGGAATCTCTCAAACTGATTTTGAAGAATCCTTCTCCTCTTTAAGTTTAATTTTCTCTTCAGTAAACTGATCATAAACTTCAAAAAAAGAACTCACCTTAGCAACTCTCTCAAAAACTTTATCGAAATGCTCTTTTAGAGTATTACAATCAAACTTTAACTCGCCTAACTCTGATCTAGATTTAATTAAATGAAAACCATCTTCAAAATGACGAAGCTTCTTTGAAATGATTGTTTGATTAATTGATACATCTCTACCCGTTTTATTTGGTCGCCGATTTTTAAAATCCCAATAGCTTGGATTAATAATCTTTGTGGTTGAATAAACAAAACTTTTCTTTTCTTTATTAAAGTAATAGCAAAAGAGAATTAATGTTTCAGTAGTAGATTTAGGTTTACTAAGTTTAAAAGTATACTACATTATTTTTTAAAATAATTTGTTAATATCATGCGTTGCTAAAATTGTTATCACTTAATATGGAAAAAAGTTGTCACCAAGCCATAAAAAATAATCACAAATAGCTATTTTATAACAATATACATACAAAAATAAACAATTAAAAATTATACTATATAATAGGCAATTATGCTTACTTCAAGATAACTTCGGTAAAAATAACATCGGTATCACTGAGTGTTATTTGAGGATTGTCACCTAGCTCTTGAACAGCGTAATAGTGCTTAAATAGTTTTTTATTTTCTTTAGAAAATTTCATAAAATAAGCATGCGGTGCATTAATTGCTGTATAAGTCGATTCAACCTTCCTAAAATCTCTACCCTTGTAAAAGTATAAGGTATCATTTGCATCATGTAAATGTATTTGAATACTATCTTTACTCGCTACAAAAACTGCTTGATCACGTGCTAATAATACGTTTCTGGAAAACACAATAACGCCCTCCTTACTATTGTTATAAACAGGGACCTCATAGCCAGAAATTGTTGGGTGATTTATATCCTTAAACAAAACAGGATACGGATTTGTACCATTAGCCAAAGGTATTGCACGCGTGCCTTTGGTAGCACCTTTTTCTAAATCACTAAAAAAATGATTCTTTGAAATATTCCATTTTTTTCCTGATTCAATAGTATTTTCTACTACTGCCGGCTCTAATGGTAAAATTTCATGTGCTTCTTGATGTACTTGTATGTCATTAAACACCAACTCATCTTCGGTTAAGATAATTTTTGGTTCGTTGCCTACACTGTCAATAAGGTTTTTATCCTTTAGCCATGCCAGCTCGTTTTCTGAAACCGATCTAAAATACCCTTTAGGAGGTTTTATTTTAAAGTTACCTGATTTAGAATCAATAGTAATGCCATTTTGCTGGTTAACAAACGCTTTTCCTGCATAAAAAACCAGCATACTTTTTTTACTGATACCCGAAATACGTAATGAATCGCCACCCAAAATAGCTACTGCTTTATTTTCTCTTATCACAGGATTTGCTTGCATGAATACTATTACTGGATTGGCTCTTTTATTTTCGATCAGTATTTCTGATGTTTTTGATCGATTATTGCGCTTCATATTTTTGAATTGGAGCGGATACGGATTACTGCCTGTTTGTAATTTTCTCTCATTTCCTGTTGTGATGGAATCTCCTGAGGCTTTGCGAATCAAATCAGAATAAAAAGCCGTTTTATTCTCATCATAAGTAGTTGCATGAACAGGAAAATTAAACGATGACGTTGGCCTTGATGAGCTATTGCTACTTGACCCTGTAAACAACCTCGAAAATCGAGCGATAAATATGATAATCCCTATTACAATAAAGATTACTTGCCAGCCAGAAGATGAAGAACTTTCGCTTTGCGGACTTCTCTTTACTGATGTTGTCGTAATGTGCTGAGACAATTGCTTGAAATATGCAATCAAATCTTGATCTCCAATTTCAATAAACGGAAAATTGCTAAAAACCCGCTTTACCTTTGAAAACTCAGGGTAATTATTGAGTGTGCTATTGTAATAATCAACCATAGCATTTACATAGCCCAATTTTACTTTCTTAATAAAACCCAAAGGAACTGTATTCATCAATTCTACTAAGGTTTTGTATGTAATTTCAGGGCAATATTCAATAAGTTGTCCTTTTTTGGCTACGACTATTTTCTCGGTTATGATTTCAATTTGTGTTTTTATATACTCATAGTAAGTGGTAAGAAGTTGATTTGTAAACAAGGCCTTGTATTTCATTGCCCTTATTAAAGCATCATAATTGCGATTTTTAAAATCTCGTTTTACTAAACGCATAAAATAAGCATCAAAATAAGGCGCTAAAAACTGATTTACATGCGGAGCATCTTTCAATAAATTTTCATCAATCGAAAATGTCTTTACACCATCATCTTCACCTGTACTGATAAACTTTTTGAGATTAGGATGCTTTTCAACGAAAAAGATAGATTTCTTTTTCTCAACATCTGCCAACTGTGCCAACAAGGCATCATACTGCTGTGGGTTATAGGCATCATCTTGCTGTTGAAGTTTCTGTATCTTCAACCTCTTTTCTAAACGAATTAAACCTCGACTATCTAAGTTCATCAATTCGTCTACTGATATTCCTAATATATCAACGGGAGAAATATACATACATCATATTAAGCTGTAGTAACAACGTAGATTACTATGTTTTATGATGTATTACCTATTAAAATGTAATGTCATGTAACCAGTACTTACCACGACAACAGCTCAAAACCAATGATGTGCTCAGTTGACACCATAACAATAGGTATTAATTCTTAACTAAATACAAGCTAGTATCTTTATATGCTATGTGGCAAGTTACCCTTCAATTTTTAACTTCAACGTTTCTAAATCTAAGCCCCCATAGTTTCCAGAGCTCATAAATAGAAGTACCGAGTTATCATAATCTTGTTCAAAAACATACTGTTTAAAAGCATCTGCATTGGTATGAATTTCAAGGTCACTACGCTGAAATGCATCGGCAATTTGGGTAGCACTTACAGCTGCTAATTTCTTAATAGCAACCGATTCAGGCAGATAAAAAACCACTGCAACATCAGCTGCATCCAAAGCGCCCTTATATTCTTTTAAAAACTCTGGATTAAAACTACTGTAGGTATGAAGTTCTAAATAAGCGATTAATTTTCGTTGTGGATATTGTTCTTTTACCGCTCTTGTAGTTGCTGCAACCTTACTAGGCGAATGTGCAAAATCTTTGTAAACTACGCTAGTTTTACTTTCTGCAATTTTTTCTAAACGTTTTGAAGCTCCTTTAAAGGTTGCAATGGCTTCATAAAAATCGTCTTCATCTACCCCCATGTTTTGGCATATCCATTTGGCACCAGCAAGGTTACTCAAATTATGTTTTCCAAAAACCTCAATAGGCATAAAACCTTCGGGAGTTTCTAAAAGTGTTTGTCCGTCTTCTACCTTATAGTTGGGTGTATGATAGGGCAATTTACGAATGGCATTCTCAGAGGCCTCCACAACCTTCTGCACCTCAACATCTTCTTCATTATAGGTGATACTCCCTCCTTTTACGATACTATCCACAAAAATTTGAAATTGAGAAACATAATTCTCAAACGTTGGAAAAACGTTTATATGATCCCAAGCAATACCACTTAAGAGAGCAATATTGGGTTGATATAAGTGAAACTTTGGTCTCCTATCTATAGGTGACGACAAATATTCATCGCCCTCTAAAACAATAAAATCATTTTCTTCAGTAAGGTGTACCATGCGTTCAAAACCATCTAACTGCGCGCCTACCATATAATCTACTTGTTTATCATGATAATTAAGCACATGCAAAATCATAGATGTAATGGTGGTTTTTCCGTGGCTACCTCCTATAACGACACGTGTTTTATTTTTTGACTGCTCATATAAAAACTCGGGATAGGAATATATGGCAACTCCCAACTCCTGAGCTTTCAATAATTCTGGATTATCAGCTTTGGCATGCATGCCTAAAATAACAGCATCTAACTTTTCGTGAATTTTCTCAGGAAACCAACCAAAGGATTCTGGCAAAAGCCCCTTAGCAGCTAACCGGCTTTTTGACGGTTCAAAAATAACGTCATCACTTCCTGTAACGGTATATCCTTTATGTTCAAGCGCCAAGGCTAAATTGTGCATGGCACTTCCGCCAATAGCGATAAAATGAATTTGCATGTCTTAAAAAATTAAAAGTCCAAAGATAGGAATTGATTTAAAGAACCAAGATTTATTATACATATACTCCCGCTAATTTAAAATCTCGTAATTTTAAATTGACAAAAAAACACTACGAATTAATTCGAATAAATTAACACTTGAAAAAATTAAAGATTGAAGCAGCTATTTGAAGAATTAGACATTAAAACTGCATAAAGCTCCCTTTCACTAAGCCAAACCTGGCCTTAACTAAATACCTATTGCCGTAGAATAGTTTAGGTGGCATATTTGTTGCATAACTTTATCATTATTTAATCGTTAAACTAGCATATCACTTTTACGATTAGCAGTACAATACTATAAGCAAGATGAAATATATCACAACTACCCTCATTATAATCCTATTTTCGCAAATGGCGCAATCGCAGAAAAATAATGACTCCTATGACACGCTTTGGAACAAAATTGAAAAACTAGAGCAAGATAGATTAACCAAGTCTGCATTAGAAGTGGTTACCGTTATTTCAGAAAAGGCTAAAAAGGAAAAAAATACAACACAATCGGTAAAAGCCCTGCTATATAAATCAAAGTACAGCATGACCTTAGAAGAGGATGCCCAACTTGGTGTTGTTTCTGATTTTAAAACCGCCATTGAAAAAGCAGATTTTCCTACCAAAAACATCCTTGAAAGTTATCTTGCAAACCTGTATTGGCAGTTTTTTCAGCAAAACAGGCATCAATTCTACAATAGAACAAAAACAGCATCAAAGATAGATGCTACTGATTTTAGAACTTGGGATTTAAGTACACTCTTCAAAGAAATTACCATCCACTTTGAAGCTTCACTAGAAAACGAAAAGAAATTGCAAGAGATAGCCGTTTCTCAATTCAATGCTATTCTACATAAACAAAAGAAATCAGAAGAAATTCGCCCTACCCTTTTTGACCTGCTGGCACATACCGCCCTTCAATTTTACAAAACCAGCGAGAATACAATTACACGACCAGCTGATGCCTTTACAATCAATAATGCTCAATTATTATGTGATGGCAACACATTTACTACCTTAAACATCCCCTTAATAGACGACACCTCTTTACAAGCAAGAGCACTTTGCATCTATCAAAAATTACTTCGTTTACATTTAAATTCAAAAAAACCGTATGCCTATGCAACTGTAAATATTGAACGACTACATTTTATTAATGAAAATGCCACTTTTGCCCATAAAGACCAACGGTTTTTAGAGGTTTTACAAAACGAGCTAGATGTTGTTAAAGACAATTTAGCAGCGAGTTTATATCACTATGAAATTGCGGCATTATTGAAGCAACAAGGCAATAGTTACAACCCTAAAACCAATGAAGAGCACCGTTGGAAAACTAAAGAAGCCCTAACTATTTGCGAGGCTGTTATCAAAAAATCCCCCTCTAGTATAGGAGCCGAAAAATGCCGTGCTTTAAAATCTCAAATTCTAGCACAAAGCTTACAACTGACTACCGAGCGTTACCTTCCCATAAACACCACTTCCCGCCTTTTGGTTAATTACAAAAATATAGACGAGCTTGAACTTACCGCCCATCATATAACAGAAAAAGAATTAAAAACTTTAGGGAAATTATATCCGCAAGACAAAAAACTAACTTTCATAAAAAAACTAGGTGTTGCCAAAACTTGGAAATCAATGCTTAAAAATGAAAATGACTACCAATCGCACAGCACCGAAATTATGATACCTGCTTTAGGCAATGGGCAATACATCATTTTAGCAGCACCAAAGGGAGCGCAAAAAAAAGCATTTTCATTTAGCCCTGTACAGGTTACAGATATGGCTTTACTAGAAACACAAACAGAAACCGATTATCATTTTCAGGTCATTAACCGACATAACGGTAAACCTATTCCTGAAGCCCATCTGACGCTTCATTATACCAAAAATTACAATGGTAGTCGGTTGCGTAAAAACTTCACCACTGATGCTATGGGAAGCATTACGATACCCTTGAAAAATGAAAACTGGAGTAATGTAAGCGTTGTAGTTAACTATGCTGAAGATACAGCTTATTTTGAGGGATTTCACATCAATAAAAAATACGTACAAACTCCTGAAAACGATAGTTACACTTGCTTTTTATTTACTGACAGAGGCATCTACCGTCCTGGACAAACTGTATATTTTAAGGGGATTGCGATAAAAAAAAACACCACAATTTCTTCCGTTTTAGTACATACACCCATTACCGTACAATTTAAAGATGTCAACGGACAAGTACTCACTACCCAAGAATTCACGACTAATGATTATGGTTCATTTGCTGGAGAATATATACTGCCAAATAACGGTCTTACAGGTATCTTTTCAATGCATGTACTCGCAAAGAAAACGCCTATTAATGGGTATACAAATTTTTCAGTGGAAGAATATAAGCGCCCTAAATTTGAAACTACTTTTAACCCTATCACCGAGTCGTATAAAGTAAATGACATCGTTACACTTAGCGGAAAAGCAATTGCCTATGCTGGAAGTAACATTACCGATGCCAAGGTAAGCTATCGTGTAAAAAGAGTCGTTTCTTACCCCAGATGGTACTACTGGTACAATCCGCAGTACCGTTCTACACCACAAGAAATTACTTTTGGCGAAACTACTACCGATGCCGATGGAAACTATACAATTAATTTTAAGGCTTTGCCAGATGTTAGTGCTATCAAACAGAATAATCCTACTTTCACTTATGAAGTAACCGCAGACGTTACAGATATTAATGGTGAAACACATAGCGCTACTTCTACCGTTACCATAGGCTATCACACCTTAACCGCAACAATAGAAAGTGACAACCCTATAGATAAAAACGCCACCCAAAATAGCCTTACCATTACTACAAAAAACTTAAACGGACAATTTGTAGCTGCGAAAGGCGTGATAAAAATATATAAGTTAAAAGCCCCAGACCAAGTGCTACGTCCCCGAACTTGGTTAGCACCAGATTATGCTGGTTTCAGTGAAGCAAAATTTAGAGAGCTTTACCCACATGATGCCTTTAACAGTGAGCACGACCCTAGTACTTGGGAAAAAGAAACGCTGGTATGGCAAGGGGATTTTAATACTGAAAAATCGAAAAAAATCAAGCTCGGAAATACAAAAAATTGGCCATCAGGAAAATATAGTATTGAACTAGTCACCCAAGATAAATTTGGTCAAGAAGTGAAAGACCTACTTCATACTGATATAATTGGCAGCAATGACAAAAAAATAGCTGACAATCAACTTTTTGAAATTAAACCTGACAAGTCTACGTATGCCATTGGTGATGTTGTTAACGTAACGGTACTATCGGCTGCCAAAGACATGAATGTTACCGTTTATGTTGAAAAAAATCATAAAATTGTTGCTACCCATTTGATTCACCTCAACGATAATACTAAGCATTTTTCAGTTCCTGTTAATGCCAATGATTTAGGTGGATTTGCCATTTCATATAGCTACGCAGCTTTTAATAGTTTTAAATCGGGCAGTTTAAACATTAAAGTGCCTTACCCAAAAACAGATTTAGACATTGAAACCCTTATCTTTAGAGATAAGGTACAGCCCGGTACGGAAGAAACATGGTCATTTAAAATTAAAGGACCAAAAGGCGAGAAGGTTACAGCTGAACTATTAGCGAGTATGTACGATGCTTCTCTTGATACTTTTAAAGAACATGAATGGGTATTTAACCCCCTAACAAAAGCCACCTATTACCCCAGTATACGAACCAATGCCCGTGCATCTTTTCACACAAATCGTTTTTACACCTATCTTAAAAACAAACGCTACAGCTATAGCAATCAGCAATTTGATACTTTCCATTGGTTTGGATTGCATTTTGGATATGACCGAATGCTTTACGCAACTATTACAAAAAGAAGAAATGGCGCTGTATCGTATTACGCGGAAAGTATTGAAGAAAATGAAATGGCTATAAGTGATGCAGACGACAAAGTAGATTATGGCTATGAAAATCTAGCATCACCAGCAATAGCAGAGCAGAATTTGTTCAAGCTAGAAGAGCAAAGCCTTGTTGAAAAGAAAACTCAAGATGCCTCAAAAGATATTTTTGAAGGTATAAAAATTCGTAAAAATCTGCAAGAAACAGCCTTTTTCTTTCCGCAGCTACATACAGACAAGCAGGGGAATGTTTCTTTTAGTTTTACCACCCCAGAAGCCCTTACCAAATGGAATTTACAATTACTGGCACACACAAAAAGTTTAGAAAGTACGGTAACAAATATGCAGACGGTAACACAAAAAGAACTAATGATCATACCCAATGCGCCTCGTTTTTTACGAGAAGGAGATGTAATTTACATCAGCAGTAAAATTGCCAATCTTTCTGATAAAAAACTGACCGGTAGTGCTCAACTCCAATTGATGGATGCGGTAACAGGAAAAAACATAACAAAAGCCCTATTACAGGAAAATAAAACAACAGAAGCAACGATGCATTTTACAGTAGATGCATTGGGCAACACTCAAGTGTCATGGCGTTTAAGTATCCCGCAAGAACTACAAGCTGTAGAATACAAGGTAGTTGCCAAAGCTGGAGATTTTAGTGATGGAGAGCAAAACCTATTACCTGTTTTAAGCAATCGCATGTTGGTTACCGAAACCTTACCGATGTGGGTACGTAGCAACCAAACCAAAACATTTACCTTAGATAAATTAAAAAATACGACTTCAACTACCCTCAAACATCATAAACTAACCTTAGAAATGACCAGCAATCCTGCTTGGTATGCTGTACAGGCTTTGCCTTATTTAATGGAATATCCTTATGAATGTAATGAACAAACATTCTCAAAATACTATGCCAATACGTTAGCGACACATATTGCTAGTAGCAACCCCAACATACAAGAAGTTTTTAAGCAATGGGCAAATGCTGATGTGCTGATGAGCAATCTTGAGAAAAACCAAGAATTAAAATCGCTCTTAATTCAAGAAACACCTTGGTTACGTGATGCCCAATCAGAAACAGAACAGAAAAAACGTATTGCACTATTGTTTAATCTGAATACCATGAAAAACAAACAAGCCATTGCTTTAAACAAATTAAAGCAAAACCAAAAATCTTCTGGGGCTTGGTCTTGGTTTAATGGCGGGCCAGACAATCGTTACATTACCCAACATATTATAGCTGGCCTAGGTCATTTAAAACAATTGCATGTGGTTACTAAAACAGATAATGAGCAGCGCAATATGATAACAAAGGCACTTCACTATTTAGACAATGAATTTATAAAAGAGTACCAAGAAATGAAGAAACATGCCGCCAACCTCAATGATGACCATCTAAGTCAAATGCAGATTCATTATCTCTATATGCGCAGTTTTTTTGGTGATATTGCTACCTCTAATCAAGTAAAAAAAATAAGCTCATATTACATAAAGCAAGGTCAAAAATATTGGACAAAGAAAGGCTTATATGCTCAGGGAATGCTCGCCTTGACGATGTATCGCATGCAAGATGAAAAGACCGCTCATAAAATACTTCGTGCTTTAAAAGAAAACAGCATTACATCAGCAGAATTGGGCATGTACTGGAAAGAAAATACCAGTTCATGGTACTGGTATCAGGCACCTATTGAAACACAAGCCTTATTGATTGAAGCCTTCTCTGAAATTCATCCCACAGCTATTGAAACTATTGATAATTTAAAAATATGGTTGCTTAAAAACAAGCAAACCAATCAATGGAAAACTACCAAAGCGACAACTGAGGCCGTATATGCTTTACTGCTTCAAGGCAGTGATTGGCTTTCAATAACGGAGGCTGTAGACGTATTGATAGGTGGTAAAAAAATAGCCCCTTCAAAATTAGAAAATGTACGTACAGAAGCAGGAACGGGTTATTACAAAACCACTTGGAATGGAGAAGCTATTGAACCAAAAATGGCCGAAGTTCAAATTAGTAAAAAAGGAGCAGGTATTGCTTGGGGCGCCCTATACTGGCAATATTTTGAAGATTTAGATAAAATTACAGCCGCAGAAACCCCCTTAAAACTAAATAAAAAACTGTTCCTAAAAAAGAACACGACTACAGGAGAAACACTATACGAAATAAACCCTAAAACAACTTTAAACATTGGTGATTTAGTACGTGTCCGCATAGAATTACGTGCTGACCGCCAAATGGAATTTGTACATATGAAAGATATGCGCGCAGCAGGTTTTGAGCCTATCAATGTGATATCTCGCTACAAATGGCAAGATGGTTTGGGTTACTATGAGGCCACCAAAGATGCTAGTACCAATTTCTTTTTTGATTATTTACCCAAAGGCGTATATGTTTTTGAATATGACCTTCGTGTGAATAATGCAGGAACGTTTAGCAACGGTATTACCACCATACAGAGCATGTACGCTCCAGAATTTAGCAGTCATTCTACAGGTTTACGTGTAAAGGTAAATTAGAAATTATTAATTTAGAGGAGAAATAAGCCATTTATTATTTAAAACAGACTCATTAGAAAGACCGTTTTACGCAGTAGATAAGCCCCTAAACTCAATGCTCATTTTAAATAGACAGCAAATACTATAGTTTAGAGCTATACTAATAAAAACAAAGCATTATGAAAAAAGCAATTCTTATTTCCGTAAAAAAACCATGTTCTGAAAATTTTGAAAATTTCAATACAACTGCTCAGGGTGGTTTTTGTTCAAACTGTAAAAAAGAGGTGATTGATTTTACAACTATGCCCGAAAAAAAGCTGATAAGTTACCTTCTTAAAAATCAAGAGGCTACTTGTGGTCGTTTTAAAAAATCACAACTCAAAACGTACACCAATGTTCCGCATACAAGAACAACAAACGTTTTATCAAAAAGCATAGGTATAATGAGCTTTTCGTTACTTTCTTTATGCGCTTTGACTAGCGTTCGAGCTCAAGATGTATCCAGTGCAAATACCACAACACAAACAGCGTTAAGTTCCACTTATAACCAAGAGACTACATCCGCCCTTGTTAACCAAGAATATACGGTTAAAGGCAGTGTTTTTGATGAGGATAGTAACCCATTACCCGGTGTGAACGTTATTTTAAAAGGAACAACCGAAGGTACAGTAACAGACTTAGATGGAAAATTTGAATTTCCGAGACCATTACAAACAAATGACGTTTTGGTGTTTAGCTATCTAGGTTATGAAAGCAAAGAACATACAATAACCGAAAACGCTTCAGAAAATATAGCTATCACCATTACCTTTGAAGCTGCAGATGTTATGCTGATGGGAGCTGTTGTGGTTGATGGTGTTCACCATTCTAAACGTACTATTTTTCAAAAAATAGCATCGCTTTTTAAATAATAGAGCCGTTGCCTATAGTTAACTAGTATTGCCAAAAATAGACTAACTAAAGGCTCTCACTCCTTTAAAAAAACAAATGAGTCACATAATATCAATTATATTTAACCCGTATTAGGTACTAAGACTTCGTAGTGAGGCTTAAATGCATCATACAGTAACGTGTTTTCTTAATTTGATCATCCTGATAACGATAAGGATGACTGTGATCAATGTAAAAATAAAACACTGTGTTCTATTTTTAATGACATAATAAATTCTCTAATACATAATACGGGTTTAATCAAATTACTAATTCAAATTTATTCACTTGAAATCAATAATAGTACTTGTCTTTTTTATTTGTACCATCTCATACGGGCAACGTAGGGACTTTAAAGCTCTTAATTTTAATAAAGCAGATAGCATTGCTGCATTACACAAAGGTGCGAGCCTAAAAAACTTGCCATTATTGGTTCATAAATTAACTACTGATTTAACTACTGATGTTGAAAAATTCAGGGCTATTTACACCTGGGTAAGTACAAACATTGCCAATGATTATTCTGGCTACCTAAAAACCAAGAAAAAACGCAAAAAATTAGCTACTGATACGCAAGCCTTGACACAATGGAACAATAGTTATACACCTAAAGTATTTAAAAAATTAATTGAAGAACAAAAAACGGCGTGTACAGGTTATGCTTATTTAATACGAGAGCTCAGTACTTTAGCCAATATTCAGTGTAAAATAATTAATGGCTACGGGCGTACGGCAAACATATACCTGAATACGGAAAGTATTCCTAATCATTCTTGGAATGCGGTATTATTAGATAACAAATGGTATTTATGTGATGCTACATGGTCAGCTGGAAAAATTATAATTGATGATGGAAAAACGCAATTTAAAAGTGATTTTTTTGATGGTTATTTTTTACCTGACCCTAAAGTGTTCATCAAAAACCACTATCCTGTGACACCAAAATGGGCGTTACTACAAAAACCGCCAACCTTTAAAGCATTTTTAGAAGGTCCTTTAATCTATAAAGAAGCATTTAAACCTATCATCATACCAACCACGCCAGCAAAAATGCACTTAACAGTTCATAAAAATGAACACATTTCTTTTAAGCTCGTTACACATCACACGTTAAGAAGTGAAAATTTATCTTTACTGCTAGATAACGGTAGTACGAGTAGCACTGTACAACCCAAAATAACAACAAATAAAAATCATTGTACGCTACAATATACTTTTAGTAAAGCAGGGAAATATGATGTTCATATAAAAGCAGCTGATAAGGTCATTGCTACGTATGTAGTGAGGGTGAAGCGAAAAAAAGCTTAGTAAAAAAAACTTGTAAAAAGTAAACAAAAAAAAACAGCCCATATCTAGGACAGGTTTCAATCAAGAGACTAAAGAAACCGATATAATAAGAAACTTAAAATAAAAATAAACCCAAATCCTGTTAAAACCATGAAAATAAATAATTGGGTAGATGTTTGAGGCATGAAATTAACCAAAGAAATAGCTTCTCCATTCTTACAGATCACAAAACCATTACCTTGTTTTTTAGCACCGCATCCTCCTTGCGATATAGTGTATTCATTTTCGCCAATGGTAAAGATATGCGAAGCTTTTACTCCTGGTGATTTTTCAGAAACCTGAACTCCATTGAGAAGTACCATTTCTTTACCATAGAAAGTACTAATCACTTCTATTTTTTGGTTTTCGATGAAGTACATTGCGCACTTTTCCATAAAGCAAGATAATTTAAAATCTATGTTTGATTACAAGAGAATCTCCACTTGGATCTTTACTCTCTTTAATAAACGTCATACTGTTTTGTCAAAAGCAACATACTGGTACTACGCTTTTTAAAACAAAATACTATATCAAATATAGGGTATTACAATTAAAATGAATAGTATTTTCCTACAATAAACGCACACTAATAGCATTATATTGCACATAATTAAAAAATTGTAGGCATAATACTACATTTACATAAATTAAAAGCGATCATTTTACTTTATTATGACTACACCCTCTTTAAAGCTACTAAAAATGATGATTTTTAACTTTAACCTTAATTAATTGCTATTCTTTACAGTAATGTATAATTTCTAACTTGAAACTAAAAGAGTAGTCAGGAGATAATGTATGTTAGTTATAAAGATTGACCGCATTAATCAAAGGAGCCTGATAAAAATAAATTTCAGACTCTTAAAAAAGTCTCGGGTTTTATTCTTTCTTGTACCCGCGCTATTATAAAATTGAGTTTTTTCACTTCTTAACTCATAGATTCTGGTAGTTAGATGCCATACAAAAGAATGTACTACAACAAGTAAAATCACCATCAAACGGGCTGTTCTTCAAAAAATGTAAGGATGTAGTGTATAAGAATCTATGTTTTTTGACCTGATATAATCATGAAACAATTCTTTTACTAATAGATACCTGCGCACAAAAAAAAAATACCAGTGCTGAAACTACCTTAGGCATTCAACATTTTCCACAATCTATCTTTTAACTCTGTAATACCCTTTTGTGCTACTGAAGATATAAACATATAAGGTGTATCCTTTAAATCCCTATCCAATTCAATGCGCATTTCATCCATCAATTCATCATCAAGCATATCACTTTTAGATATGGCAACCAATCGTTCTTTATCTAAAAGCTCAGGGTTATAACGTTCTAATTCACTTAACAGAATGTTGTACTCTTTACCAATATCTTTACTATCGGCGGCAATAAGAAACAAAAGTGTGGCATTTCGTTCTATATGCCGTAAGAAATAATGCCCTAATCCCTTACCCTCAGCAGCGCCTTCAATAATACCCGGGATATCGGCCATAACAAAACTTTGAAAATCACGATATTCAACAATACCTAAATTTGGTTTAAGTGTTGTAAATTCATAATCGGCAATTTTAGGCTTTGCAGAAGTTATAACTGATAATAAGGTAGATTTACCCGCATTAGGAAAACCAACTAAACCTACATCGGCTAAAATTTTTAGCTCTAAAATAAAATCACGCTCCTGCCCATCAACTCCCGGTTGTGCATATCTTGGAGTTTGATTTGTGGGCGATTTAAAATGCCAATTACCACGGCCACCCATACCACCTTCTAAGATGATTTTTTCTTCGTTATGTTCGGTAATTTCAAAAAGAACTTCATTGGTTTCAGCATCCTTCACTATTGTACCTAAGGGAACATCTAAATACACATCTTCACCATCAGCTCCTGTACTTCTACTTTTTGAACCATGCTCTCCATGGCCTGCTTTAAAATGCTTTTTATACTTAAAGGTGACCAATGTCCATAGATTTTGATTGCCTCTAAGAATAACATGACCTCCACGTCCTCCATCACCACCATCAGGACCTCCTTTGGTAATATATTTTTCACGATGTAAATGCACAGAACCCTTGCCTCCTTTTCCAGAAGTCAAAAACACTCTTACATAATCTACAAAATTACCCTCAGTCATATTAAAGAAGTTGTATTTACAGCAATATCTTAGTTGTTTAACGCCACAGTGCTAAAATAAAGTGCTTAATTTATTCGTAAAACTAATTTTTGAGCTGTTTTAATGCAATTTTTTAAAACGCATTTCCATCTCAAGCTTTTTAGTTTTTACATGAAAAACATATCAGAACTACAGTTCTTCTATGACTTTAGCCAAACGTGCTGTAATTTCATCAATAGCACCAATACCATTTACGCTATGAAACTTACCTTGCGCTTCATAGAAGTCTTTAAGTGGTGCTGTTTTTAAATTATACTCTTCAAAACGATTTCGAATCTTGTTCTCATCTTGGTCATCAGACCGTCCGCTTACTTTCCCTCTTTCTAAAAGACGCTGTATTAATACCTCATCATTAGCATCTAGTGCGATAGTGGCATTAATTTTCATGTCTTTTGTGGCTAAAAAGGCATCTAAAGCTTCTGCTTGGGCAGTAGTACGAGGAAATCCATCAAAAATAAAACCACTTGCCTCCGAATTTTTCTCTACCTCATCTTGCAGCATTTTTATGGTTACCTCATCTGGCACCAAATCACCTTTATCAATATACGATTTGGCCAAGGTACCCAATGCAGTGTTATTCTTTATATTGTATCTAAACACATCTCCAGTAGAAATGTGTTTAAGGTTGTATTTTTCTTTTAAAAATTCGGCTTGTGTACCTTTACCAGCACCTGGTTTTCCGAATAAAACAAGATTAATCATATGTGGTTGCTTTAATTGATATACTTCTTTTAAATTTCTTCCCAACTCATTATAGTCAAGGCCGTAACCCACTATAAACCTATCAGGAATTTCCATGCCAAAATAATCTACTTTATACTCGCCGTTATACACCGAAGATTTGTAGAAAAGGGTGGCTATCTTAAATTCTTTTACATTTTTATCAGCAAACAGGTGAACCAATTTCTGTAAGGTTCTTCCTGTATCAATAATATCTTCTAAAATTATGACACTTCTACCATCCAAATTTTCAGGCACATCTAAAAGTGTTTCTACAATACCTGTTGAAGTCAAGCCTTGGTATGAACTCAATTTAATAAAAGAAACTTCACAAGGATGTTGATATGCTTTTAAAAAATCAGCAACGAACATAAATGCACCATTAAGTACTCCAATAAAAATAGGCGTTTCATTTTTATAATCTTGGGCAATAGCATTTGCCACTTGCTTCACCGCTGTCATTATTTCAGCCTCAGAAAGATAAGGTACAAATGATTTGTCGTGTAATCGCATTTACTTTAATTTTAGCAAGGGGCAAATATACCATTTTGATTTCGCTTTTTCGCTTTGACACTGATGGTTTTAGTATTTCGATGTATTTTTGTTGTTAGAATAAAACCTATGGCAACTACAGATATAAAGAACTATTTTTCTTCAAACTTTAAATTAGGCATATTAGGCGGCGGACAATTGGGTAAAATGCTCTTGTACGAAACGCGCAAATTTGATATACACACCAAAGTTTTAGAAGCCTCAGAAGAAGCACCCAGTCGCATTGCTTGCGATGAATTTGTTTTAGGCAGTTTAATGGATTATGATACTGTTTACAACTTTGGCAAAAAAGTAGATGTACTTACCATCGAAATCGAAAATGTAAACCTTGATGCTTTAGAAAAATTGGAAGAAGAAGGTGTTAACGTATACCCTCCTACTAAGGCATTACGTATTATTCAAAATAAAGCGACTCAAAAATTATTCTATACAGACCATCAAATACCTACAGCAAGCTTTTCACGTTTTGCCTATGCAAGTGAAATTAAGGATAGTATTGAAAACGGAGGGCTTGAATTTCCGTTTGTGTGGAAAGCGGCGCAATTTGGCTATGATGGACAAGGAGTAAAAGTAATTCGCTCACTAAGTGATTTAGACGGCTTACCCAAAGGTGAATGTATTGCTGAAAAAATGATTCCATTTAAAAATGAGCTTGCTGTCATAGTTGTTCGCAACCCCAATGGAGATGTGGTTACTTACCCTGCTGTTGAAATGGAGTTTCACCCCGAAGCCAACCAAGTAGAGTATGTAATTTGTCCTGCAAGAATTGATACACAAGTTGCAAAAAAAGCACAAAAAATAGCATTAGCAGTTTCGCAACAAATAGGTCATATTGGCATTTTAGCAGTTGAAATGTTTCAAACCGAAGACGATGACATATTGATTAACGAAGTAGCACCAAGACCCCACAATAGTGGTCATTATAGTATTGAAGCAAGTTACACCAACCAATTTGAGCAACATATTAGGGCTATATTAAACCTACCCCTGGGTAATACAGCTAGTAAGCTTGCCGGTATTATGGTAAATTTGGTTGGCGCAGAGGGGCATACGGGTGATGTTGTGTACAAAAACATGGAAAAGATTATGGCTATGCCAGGCGTAACACCACATATCTACGGAAAAAAACAAACCCGCCCTTTTAGAAAGATGGGACATGTAACTATTGTTAACGAAGATATTACTGAAGCCCGAAAAATTGCACAAAAAGTAAAAGAAACTATAAAAGTAATTAGTAAATAAATATGAGTAAAGTAGCCGTAGTAATGGGAAGCACAAGCGACCTACCCGTAATGCAAGATGCCATTGATATTCTAAAAGGCTTTGATATTGAAGTTGACGTTGATATTGTATCGGCACATAGAACGCCCGAAAAATTATTTGATTTCAGTAAACATGCACACACCAATGGATACACTGTAATTATTGCTGGTGCTGGTGGTGCAGCACACCTACCTGGTATGGTAGCTGCAATGACGCCTTTGCCCGTTATTGGTGTTCCTGTAAAAAGCAGCAATTCTATTGATGGATGGGATTCTGTACTTTCTATTCTTCAAATGCCAGGTGGCGTACCCGTTGCCACAGTTGCGCTAAATGGCGCAAAAAACGCTGGTATTCTTGCAGCACAAATCATTGGCTCTTCTGATAAGTGTGTTTTAGATAAAATAATACTGTATAAAGAAGGATTAAAACAAAAAGTAATTGACGGCGCAAAAGAAGTACAGCGAAAGTAATAACACTTTGAAATAGGTATTTAATACCTAGTAGCAAGCAGATGAATTTTTACAATTTGAATGTTTCCAAGCTAACACCAATTAAAATATTAGAAACGAACAAAGAAGCACTACCTTATGAATCCACTTTTAACGTCATTTGATACCGCCCCATTTTCAAAAATTAAAAATGAGCACTTCAAGCCCGCTTTTTTAAAAGCTATGGAAGATGCACGAGCAGAAATCGATGCTATTACCTCAAATGAAGCAGCACCCACTTTTGAAAACACCATTGAGGCTTTAGAATTTTCTGGGCAGCAGTTAGATAGAATTTCGAGTGTTTTCTTTAATTTAAATTCGGCTGAGACCAATGAAGAAATACAAAAAATAGCACAAGAAATTTCTCCATTACTTTCAGAATTTGGTAATGACATCACCCTGAATGAAGCACTTTTTGAGCGCATTAAATCGGTTTATACCCAAAGAGAAGCCTTAAACCTATCTACAGAGCAGCAAACTTTACTTGAAAAACGCTACAAGAGTTTTAGTCGTAATGGGGCAAACTTACCCGATAACAAAAAACAACGTCTACGTGAAATAGATGCCGAGCTATCAAAACTAAAATTGAAATTCGGAGAAAATATCCTTGCTGAAACAAATACATACGAAAAACACATTACCAATGAAGATGACCTTGACGGTTTACCTGATGGCGCCAAAGAAGCTGCAGCGCAATTGGCAAAAGCAAAAGGTAAAGATGGAGGTTGGCTACTCACATTAGATTATCCTAGTTATATTCCATTCATGAAATATGCTAAGAATAGAGAACTTCGTAAAGAGCTCTCCTTAGCATTTGGCAGCAAAGCATTTAAAGGCAACGACTTAGACAACCAAGAAAACGTTTTAAAAATTGCAAAATTACGTCATGAGCGCGCCAATCTTTTGGGGTACCCTACGCATGCTCATTTTGTATTGGAAGAACGCATGGCAGAAACTCCAGAAAAAGTCCGTTCATTTTTGAATGAGCTTCTTGAAAAAGCAAAACCAGCAGCTGAGCGCGAGTTTAAACAGCTGGAAGATTTTGCAAAATCTCTTGATGGTATAGACCAATTGCAAAAATGGGATGGGAGTTATTATGCTGAAAAATTAAAACAACAATTATTTGACCTAGACGACGAGCAATTAAAACCCTATTTTAAACTTGAAAATGTAATTGATGGCGTTTTTAAAGTAGCAGAAAAGTTGTTCGATTTACAGTTTGAAGAAGTAAACGATATTGAAAAATATCATGAAGAGGTAAAAACCTATCGTGTTTACGATGCAGACAAAAACTTTATTGCTGTTTTTTATGCCGATTTTCACCCAAGAGCAGGAAAACGTGGTGGCGCTTGGATGACTTCGTTTAAATCACAATACAAAAGAAACGGAGAAAATGTACGGCCGCACATTTCCAATGTATGCAATTTTACGCCTTCAACAGCAACAAAGCCTTCGTTACTCACCTTTAATGAGGTAACCACTTTATTTCATGAGTTTGGTCATGGTTTACATGGCATGTTAGCAAATACTAACTACCCTAGCCTATCGGGTACATCAGTTTATTGGGATTTTGTTGAGCTACCCAGTCAAGTTATGGAAAACTGGTGCTACGAAAAAGAAGCCTTAGAACTCTTTGCCAAACATTATGAAACGGGTGAGGTGATTCCTATGGAATTAATTCAAAAAATAAAAGCTTCTGCTACCTTTCAAGAAGGTATGGCGACATTGCGTCAAATAAGTTTTGGACTTTTAGATATGGCTTGGCACGCCTGTGATCCTTCTGATATTAGTGATGTAAAAGCTTATGAAAACAACGCATTTGCAGAAACAAATTTGTATCCAGACACACCAGAGACGTGTATGAGCACCGCATTTGCCCACATTTTTCAGGGAGGCTACTCTTCAGGATATTACAGTTACAAATGGGCTGAAGTTTTAGATGCCGATGCCTTTGCATACTTCAAAGAACACGGAATTTTCAATAAAGAAGTTGCCAACAAATTTAAAGAGCATGTGCTTTCTAAGGGTGGTACCGAAAATCCCATGGTTTTGTATAAAAGATTTCGTGGAGCTGAACCAAAAGTAGCGGCTTTGCTGGAACGTGCAGGCTTATTAAGTGCTAATTAAAACACAAGATGCTCAGTATAATACTCCTGTCATTTTATAACGGCAGGAGTATAAAGCACTATAGCGTTACTTGTTTTTTGAAACCCAGGCATCATACCCTCCTGCTAAATCAATTACATTCTTATACCCTAAAGAATCTAAAAGTGTAGCAGCTTTGGCACTTCTACCCCCCTTTTTACAATACAAATAAACTGTTTTACTTGTATCAACAGTGGCTATTTGCTTTACAAAATTTTGATCAAAGAAATTGATATTTATTGCATTATCAATATGCCCCAAAGCATACTCTTCAGGAGTTCGTACATCTATTAATATCGCATCATTGATATCATTCTGTGAAAATTCTGTGATAGGTTTTGTTTTACTTTGGGCACAGCTCAAAACAAACACCATAAAAACTAAAAAAAAACGTTTCATAAGCAAGTAAATGTATTTAATGTAGTGTTTTTCTTACTATATATAGGAAAAACACCTTAAAATCTATTATATTTGAAACCATACACGCAACAAATGACAGCACATCAACTTCATCCAGACACATGGGTAGACGCTTACGCAGACTACCTTTTCAACTATGCCATAACACGCGTTAGTGATGCCGAAATTGCTAAAGATTTAGTTCAAGAAACCTTTTTTGCTGGCTTAAAATCAGCAAAAAACTACAAAGGCGATGCAGCAGAACGCACTTGGCTTATTGCTATTTTAAAACGTAAAGTTATTGATTATTATCGAAAAATAAACTCTAATAAAGGTAAAGCCGAAGTACGCATGTCTTACAGCTCGGCTAGTGATGCAGAGGGTGATTGGATGGAAGAACAGGTTGCAGACCCCTTTAGCACCTTAGAAAATAGTCCCATTGAGAATGAAGAATTAGGCTTAGCCATACACGCTTGCATTTCAAAATTACCCCAAAAACAGGCGCAAGTTTTTAAAATGAAAACGATTCAAGGAATAAGTACTGAAGATATTTGTAATGAATTAGCAATTAATCCGTCAAACCTATGGGTGATGATTCATCGTGCACGAACAGCGCTGATGGGATGCCTTAACGATAATTGGTTTTAAAATATGATTTCTTGCGAAAAAGCTACCACAATTTGTAATAAAGCACAGTATAAAGAAGCAACTTTCATAGAAAAGTTGAAACTTAAATACCATCTATGGATTTGCAAAACCTGTGCGAAACATTCTAAAAAAAATACCCAGTTCACTGCGCTTTGTCAAAAAGCGCAAATAAGTTCACTTTCAGAAAGTGACAAGGCTAAAATGAAGGAGCAATTGCAGCAAAAACAGTAAAATACTGCAATAGTGCTATCCCCAATTGCCACCATAGAATAGGAATACTTTCTACCCAAAAAGACGCAAAATAACGCGATTGTCTTTTTGTGGTTCCTAACATTAAAAAGCCCAAACCTAAAAACAATAGGCCTTTTAAAATCAACTCAAAAACTGAAAGATCCTTTTTTAAAAAAGTGAGGATAAAAAAGACCATTGTAGCAAAGCCACCAAAAATTTTAGTTTTAGCCACCCCGTATCGTTGTGGTAAGGTGTTTAAACCGGGTTCATCGTAAGCGAGATCTCTTATCTCAAAAGGTATGAGCAAAATGAACACCAAAATAAAGCGCTGTATACTTTCAATAACTACATCGGTAGTTATCAAACAATCATCAGAAAGCACAGGAAGTATCACCGTAGCGCCAGCCCAAACTATTGCCACAATAAATATTTTAAGCCCACCCCAACTCCTTAAATTTTTAGCTTTAGGCAATACTGGTAAAGCATACAAACCAGTTAATAAAATAAGCCATCCGATAGCTACAAACGTCTTCATATTTAAAAAAAACGCATGATAAACGGCCACTCCCATCGCCAAAAAACTAAATAATTGAATTTCTTTATGATAGCTGTGTATTACCCAAATATACTTTTTAGCCTCCACACCATATTTCACAAAATTGTAGCAAACTATTGAACCAAAAAAAAGGAACCATAACAAATGCTCATCAAGGGTAATTTGCAAAACAAAAGAGGTAATATGTACCAATGATACAATTGCTAACGCAACATGTATACTAGCATCTAAATAAAAATCAAAAATACGTTGCAACAGCTTCATAAGATAAAAAACAACTTTTGTACATATAACGTATAATTTAGTTAAAAACTTTTAACAGTCATAAAAATAAAACCATTAATTAGATATAATTAATCATTAATTTTGCGCCACTAATTTGAATACTTATTCTATGAAAACAGACGTGTTTGCATCTCGTCATATCGGCATTAGAGAAGAAGATCTTCAACACATGCTGAATACGGTAAAAGTTGAAAATCTGGAACAATTAATTTTTGAAACAATTCCTGATGATATCCGCCTGAAACAACCGCTAGCTTTAGAAGCTGCCATGAGTGAACACAAGTTTCTTACTCATATTCAACAACTGGCTGATAAGAATAAAGTTTATAAATCATATATTGGTTTAGGATACCATGAGAGTTTAACACCTTCTGTTATCAAAAGAAATATTCTTGAAAATCCGGGATGGTATACTGCTTACACGCCCTATCAAGCAGAAATCGCGCAAGGTCGACTAGAAGCTTTACTTAATTTTCAAACCCTAATAACCGACCTTACAGGGATGGAATTGGCAAATGCTTCGTTATTAGACGAAAGTACCGCCGCTGCCGAAGCGATGACCATGCTCTATGATGTTAGAAGTCGTGAACAGAAAAAAAATGGTATTCTAAAATTCTTTGTTTCGGAAGAAATACTACCACAAACATTATCGCTACTTAAAACACGTTCAACACCATTAGGTATTGAATTGGTAATAGGAAACCATGAAGATTTTAACTTTGGTAACGATTTTTACGGCGCCATTTTACAATACCCTGGCAAATACGGACAAGTACATGATTATGAAGATTTTGTCATAAAGGCCAAAGCCAACAATATAAAAGTTGCCGTTGCTGCTGATATTATGAGTTTAGTGTTGTTAACACCTCCAGGTGACATTGGTGTTGATGTTGTTGTAGGCACAACACAGCGTTTTGGTATTCCGTTAGGATACGGAGGACCTCACGCTGCATTTTTCGCAACAAAAGAAGCCTTTAAAAGAAGTATTCCAGGACGCATTATTGGCGTCACTAAAGACACCGATGGCAAACCTGCATTGCGTATGGCATTGCAAACTAGAGAACAACACATTAAAAGAGATAAAGCCACCTCCAACATTTGTACTGCTCAAGTACTACTAGCCGTGATGGCTGGCATGTATGCAGTATACCATGGGCCTAAAGGTTTAAAATACATTGCCAACAACATACATAAAACCGCAGTTACCTTAGCAAACCACCTCGAAAAACTAGGCATAGCACAAGTAAATTCATCATATTTTGATACCATTACTGTAAAGGCTAATGCAGCCGCAATAAAGCCTATTGCTGAAAAACATGAGGTCAATTTCTTGTATGTTGATGACGAAACGATATCGATTGCTATCAACGAAGCAACCTCTTTAGAAGACGTGCAACAAATTGTCGCTATTTTTTCTGAAGGGATAGGTGCAAAAGTGTCATCTGTTACAGCATTGAGCAATAACACAACCATTAGCGGTAACGTACAACGAACTTCAACTTTCTTAGAAAACGCTGTGTTTAATACGTATCATTCTGAAACAGCATTGATGCGCTATATTAAGAAACTAGAGCGAAAAGACCTTTCATTAAATCACTCAATGATTTCTTTAGGTAGCTGTACAATGAAATTAAATGCAGCTTCTGAAATGCTCCCTTTAAGCATGGCTAAATGGAGTAATATTCATCCTTTCGTTCCCGTAGAACAAGCAGAAGGCTATCAAATTATTTTAAAAGAATTAGCCAAAGACCTTAGCATTATTACTGGTTTTTCTGATACTTCGTTACAACCAAACTCTGGCGCTCAAGGAGAATACGCTGGTTTAATGGCCATTAGAGCTTACCATGAATCTCGAAATGAAGGACACCGAAATATATGCATTATTCCTGCCTCGGCACATGGCACCAACCCTGCCTCAGCAGTTATGGCCGGCATGAAGGTGGTAGTAACGAAAACAGACGAAAAAGGAAATATTGATGTAGCCGATTTAGAAGAAAAAGTACTACTTCATACCGAAAACCTAGCCGCATTAATGGTCACATACCCATCAACGCACGGTGTTTTTGAATCTTCTATCAAACACATCACCAAACTAATACATGACCATGGCGGACAAGTATATATGGATGGTGCAAATATGAATGCTCAAGTTGGCTTAACAAATCCGGCTACTATTGGTGCCGATGTATGCCACCTCAATTTACATAAAACATTTGCTATTCCGCATGGCGGTGGAGGCCCTGGCGTTGGTCCTATTTGTGTAGCACCACAATTAGCACCCTTTCTGCCCGGAAATCCCGTTATTCCAACTGGAGGAGAGCATGCTATAACCGCAATTTCAGCAGCACCATGGGGAAGCGCCTTGGTGTGTTTAATTTCTTATGCTTACATAAAAATGTTAGGCGAAAGCGGATTAAAACATTCCACCGAAATTGCCATATTAAATGCCAATTATATTAAACATCGCTTGGAAGGCAAATACGATGTATTATATACTGGTGAAAAAGGTAGAGCTGCTCATGAAATGATTATAGATTGCAGGCCTTTCAAACAAAAAGGCATTGAAGTTACTGATATCGCAAAGCGTTTGATGGATTATGGTTTTCATGCACCAACAGTATCTTTTCCTGTAGCGGGCACCATGATGATTGAACCTACAGAAAGTGAAAGCCTTGCAGAATTAGACCGTTTCTGTGAAGCTATGATTTCTATTAGAGCCGAAATTGATGTATCAACCATAGAAAATACTGATAATATTTTAAAAAATGCACCACATACTATGGATATGGTAACTCATGATTCTTGGGCATTTCCGTACAGCAGACAACAAGCAGCTTTTCCGCTTCCGCATATTTCAGAGAATAAATTTTGGCCTTCGGTAAGGCGTGTTGATGATGCCTATGGCGACCGTAATCTAATTTGCACCTGCGCACCGATTGAAGCTTATGAAGAAGTAATGTAAAGACAATAAAGACAGCAACTCACAGCCTTTCTGAAAATCCAGAAAGGCTTTTTTTATTCCCTACTCAATCGAATAGTACTATTGACCATCGTAATACAAAAATCAAAATCAGCCCGCATAGCATAAAAAAAACTATGTTTACACCATTAACAAACCTCGCATAATGCATATTGGAATAACAGGAACAGGAAGCTATTTACCAAAATTAGTAATAGAGAATAACCATTTTGAAGAAAAAGAATTCTTGAATGCTGATGGTTCTCCTTTCGAACATAACAATGCTATAATAATTAAAAAATTTAAAGCAATAACAGGCATTAGTGAAAGACGCTACGCTGCCAATAATCTAAACACCTCTGACATTGCTTCATTTGCTGCAAAAAAAGCTATTGCCAATGCAAAAATTAACAAAGAAGAAATAGATTACATTATAGTGGCTCACAATTTTGGTGATGTTAGCCATGGCGAAAACCAAGGTGACATGTTACCAAGTTTAGCTAGCCGTGTAAAACACAATTTAGGCATTAACAATCCAAAATGTGTGGCTTACGATGTACTTTTTGGCTGCCCTGGATGGATTGAAGGTGTTATTCAAGCCAATGCATTTATTAAAAGTGGTATTGCCAAAAAATGCTTGGTTATTGGTGCAGAAACCTTATCAAGAATTGTTGACCCATACGACCGAGATTCTATGATATTTGCTGACGGTGCGGGAGCCTCAATAATTGAAGCCACTACTGATAAAGGGCAAATTTTATCCCACGCAAGTGCCACCTACGCCAATGAAGAAGCCTATTTTTTGTTTTACGGTACATCTTTTAAAAATATCCCAGATCAAAGCACAAAATACATTAAAATGCTGGGGAGAAAAATATACGAATTTGCTGTTACCCAGGTTCCACAGGCGATGCATGACTGCCTAGAGCAAAGTGGTATTGACATCACAGCCATAAAAAAAATATTCATTCATCAAGCTAATGAAAAAATGGATGAAGCCATTATTAAACGATTCTACGAGCTGTACAACATGGAAATGCCAAAGAACATCATGCCAATGAATATTGAAAAATTAGGAAACAGCTCTGTTGCTACCATACCCACCCTATTAGATATGGTTCGACACGGAAAAATTCACAATCAAGAAATTAAAAAAGATGATGTCATCATGTTCGCAAGTGTTGGTGCTGGTATGAATGTCAATGCCATAGTGTACAAGGTTTAAAACTTCACTTGCATGACGACACATGCTCACAACTTTAAATTAATAGCCATCTTTAAATTTTAAATAAATTATGGTTAGTGATAGACAAAGCGTCTAAACGACACATCTGCTTCTAAAATTAGTTCATACATATCTAATACTTCGTAACTTTACGCACCTATTAGCCCATAATTGTAAATACTAGGAAAGAATTAATGATATTTACATCTTGTAAACTGTAAGACTGATGAGTGTACCACAAATTATTTATAAAATTATATATCAAAAAAACATCAATTTTGTTCTTAGAAATATCAACCGGTTGCTCCAACCCATTCTACCTACAAAACTTCGCATACCCCCTTCAGGAGCAATTACTTTAAATACCGATTCTGGAGCATTAAGAATGCGTACCAACCAAACAAGCTATTTAACACAACTACTATTTTGGAATGGGTATAAAAAATTTGAATATTCTGAAATTTTTGAAAAACTAGCCAAACAACACCACACATTTTTAGATATCGGTTCAAATATTGGCTACTATTCCTTATTGGCTGTAAAAGCAAATCCGCAAATAAAAGCGTATGCATTTGAACCTGCCGCGGGTCCAAAATACTACCTAAAAGAGAATATCATTATAAATAACTTTAAAAAAAACATTACACATGTAGACATAGCTCTTTCTAATGAAACAGGAGCCATTGACTTTTATGAAGTAGCAAATGTAAAATACCGTTACTTAAAATACAATCTCGCTGGAGAAGGTAATGCAGGTACAAAAAAAACATCACGGAATTTTGTTAAAAACACGGTAAATGCCGTGACCTTAAATGAATTTATTGATTCACATGATCTGCATGACGTTGACCTCATAAAAATAGATACCGAAGGTACAGAACATGCTATTTTATGCTCAGGCAAAGCAGCTATTGCAAAACACAAACCCATCGTAATTTGCGAAACGCTCTTTAACACCATTGAGAAAGAGCTGGAGTCTTTCTTCTTAGATTTAAATTACGAACTGTACAACCATGTAGCGAATGGCCTAAAAAAGGTCAATACCATACAACGAAAGACAGACAATGGAGTTCGCAACTGTTTTTTTGTTCCTAAATCAAAAGCTCATTTGGTAAAAGAATTTTTAGCCGAATAATAGCCAAATATGAGATACTATATCATCATACCAGCTCATAACGAAGCAGGATTTATAGAACAAACACTACATTCTTTATCTACTCAAACCTTAGCACCTGCAAAAATTATTATTGTCAATGACAACTCTACAGATGGCACAGAAAGGATTATAGATTCCTTTTCTGACCGCAACCCTGCAATCACTAAATTAAGCACACAGTCATCTACTGAACACTTACCAGGCAGCAAAGTCATCAACGCTTTCAACAAAGGCTTAAGTAGCTTAGATAGTAACTATGATTTTATTGTAAAACTAGATGCTGACATTATATTACCAGCAAATTATTTTGAGCAGATAGCAGCTATTTTTTCTAAAAACCCCGATGTAGGTATTGCGGGAGGTTTTGCATACGAACAAGACGCTAATGGGGATTGGAAACTCAATCACCCCATGAACAAAAATCATGTTCGCGGAGCATTTAAAGCCTATACAAGGCTTTGTTTTGATGCTATCGGCGGATTAAAAAATGCCATAGGGTGGGATACGGTAGATGAACTTCTTGCACAATACCATGGTTATAAAATTTACACAGATGACAACTTAAGAGTAAAGCACTTACGCCCAACAGGGCATGCCTACAACAAAAAAGCAAAGCTAATGCAAGGAAAAGCCATGTATATCATGCGCTATGGCATTTGCATTACACTTATTGCCTCTTTAAAAATGGCTTTAAAAAATAAAAATTGGAAGGTATTTTTTGCAAACTTACAAGGCTACTATACAGCTAAAAAAGAGCAAGTACCATTTTTAGTAAACGAAAAGGAAGGTAAGTTTATCAGAAGTTTACGCTGGAAAAACATGAAGAAAAAGTTTTTATAACAAAAAACATCCACCAATTGGCGGATGTTTTTGATAGTATTATTTGATGTAAAAATTCTTAGAATCCTAATTCCTTTTTCACCTCGGCTAGCAAATCTTTACCCTTAGCAACGATTAAGCCTCCACCTGGTTGCGCATCTACAACATAATCAAAACCTTGAGCGGCAGCAACTTTTTCAATTGCAGCTTTTGCTTTTTCTGAGATAGGAGCGAACAATTCTGCTTGCTTTTTTTGTATCTCTTGTTGTGCTGCCTGCTGTGCCTCACCTATGTTTTTTTCAAAAGCTTGTAATTCAGTAGCTCTTTTATCATTTTCTTCCTTAGACTTGCTCGCAGCTTCACTATTGTATTGCTGAAACTTATTACGCAACTCTGTCATTGAAGCCTGTATATCTGCTTGATATGTTTCTGAAAGCTTTTTTAACTCTGACTCGGCAGATTTCATTTCGGGCATTTCAGATAATAGTTTCTGTACATCAATATGCGCTATTTTACTCTGTGCATTTACAAAACTTGAGGCTGCTACGAACAAAACTAGAGCTACAGCTATTTTCTTTACTTGTTTCATGAGTTTAAATTTAAAATTTGAGTGTTAAATAATGTTAGTTATTATTGTTAATTATTTGATTCGTTATTTGTTTCAGCTTCCTTCTGCTTTGCCTTCTTTTTAGCTTCGCGTTCTTCTAACAATTTTTTTCTTCTTTCCATGTACGCTTTTTTACGATCCTCACGAAGTTTCAATTGTGCTGCTTTTCGTTCTTCAATACTTTTTGCTCTAGCATTTTGAACTTCGGTTGCCTTATTTTTTCGTTCCTTTAGCGCATCGCTCATTTCAGCTTCCACTGGTGTATCATCATCGTCTTCAAACTTCATTTTCTTTGAAGCTTTTTTCTTGGGCGCACTTACCTTTCTTGTTCGTGCTATACTTCGCAATATGATATCACTAATGTCGTGTCTTTTTTGAGAATACAACATTACAACATCTGCAGATTTATCGAAAATAAAATCATACTTTTTATTCACTCCTATTTTCTGCACCTCATTAAAAACTTGGTCTTGGATAGGCTGTATTAATTGCTGCTTCTGCAACACCAAATCACCCTGTGGACCAAATCTCCCTTGCTGATATTCAATTATCTCTTTTTCAAGAATTTGAATTTCTTCTTCCCGCTCTGCAATCAATTCATCTGTCAACAAAACTTTCTCCGCCATTAGATCCTTTTTCATTTGATCAACGGTTTTCAATTTTTGCTCAATTTGAACTTTCCACTTTTGCACCTTGGCTTCTAACTGTTCGGTAGCTGCACGGTACTCTTCTACATTTTCCAAAATATACTCCATATCAACATATGCAATTCGAACACCTCGCTGAGCGAAGCTATTTACTGCAAACAGTGCGATACTCAATACGACAAGAACTTTTACTTTTACTTTCATTTCTGATTTCGTTTTATCCAATAGAAAATATCGTGCCAAAAATACTAAAACTTTTAAAGCTAATGGTTTAGATTTTGTTACGATGCCCTTAAATTAAAACTGTTGGCCAATAATGAAGTGTGTTTCCCATCCGTGCGGTCCTACTGAGCCCGATCTAAGGTCTGAATCAAAGCCATACCCAAAGTCAATACCCAATAAACCAAATGCCGGCATAAAAATACGAAGCCCCACTCCAGCCGATCGTTTTAATTGAAACGGATTAAAGTCCTGAAAATTGTTGAAAGCGTTACCAGCTTCTAAAAAAGTTAGTCCGTAAATAGATGCAGACGGCTTTAAAGTAAGCGGATACCTAAGCTCTAGTGAAAATTTATTATAAATCAAACCACCTTCAGCCTGCCCAGAAACAGGGTCTAAGGGTGTCAATGACTGATTATCATACCCTCTAAGCTGTACAATATCTCTACCATCTAATGTAAAGTTACTTAGTCCATCACCACCTACAAAAAATCGCTCAAAAGGCACATTACCAACATCTGTATTGTAACTACCCAAGAAACCAAATTCTGCATTGGTACGTAATACTAAAGATTTATCTGCACTACCCAACAAGGTCGTATACCAATCGCCTTTAAATTTAAGTTTGTAATACTCTAACCAACGAAAACGTTCTTGATCTGCCTCCTCTAAAATTTCTGTATCTGAAACACTAAGGCCACCTTCTTCAGCTTTTTTCAAATTAAGTCGTTCACTTTCTTCCTTATAACCTTTAAAATCCTTGTTACTAAATAACGAATATGGTGGAGTAAACTTAGCTGTAATTTCAAAATTGGAACCTCCTCTAGGGAAAATACGCCCTCCATCAATAGCATTTCTTGAAATACCTAAGGTGTACGCTATAGAGTTAGATTTTCCATTACCAAAATTGAACAAGCCAATATTATAGTTTTTAAAATTATACAACTGATACCCCAAAGAATGTGAAATAGTAAAATAATCATCAGGCCATCGCACCCTTTTTGCCAAACCAGCAGTTACCCCAGTAATGGAGAATTGTTGATCTTTATTCGGTTGAAATCTCCCCCTATCATCTCTTGTAACTCCAAATTGTTGTGTTCTTGAAACCGACAAATTAAAACGTACGGGCTTTTTGCCACCCAACCAAGGCTCAGAAAAATTTAAGCTATATACCCTAAAGGTTCTACTTGCCTGCAAGCGCACGGCAAACGTTTGGCCATCACCAGAAGGTACAGGCCTGTATGCCTCTTTATTAAATAAATTACCAATAGAGAAGTTATTAAAAGAAAGGCCTAATGTACCAATAAAACCACCGCCACCGTAGCCACCTTGTAATTCTATTTGACTAGAACCTGACTCCACTAAACTATAGGCTAAATCTACCGTACCTTCATTAGGGTTAGGGTTTTGAATATCGGGTTTAATTTGTTCTGCATCAAAAAAGCCTAATTGACCCAACTCACGAATACTTCTAATGATATCAGATTTATTATATTTTTGACCAGGACGTGTACGTAACTCTCTAAAAATTACATGGTCATTAGTCTTATCATTACCTGTTACAACAACATGATCTAAAAAGGTTTCTTTACCTTCAATAATTCTTATTTCAAAGTTGATCGTATCATTTTCAGCAGAAATTTCAACTGGATTTATACTTGAAAAAAGATAGCCGTTATTTTGGTAGGCATTGGTAATATCTAATGCATCTGGTTTAGAGTCATCAGCTATACGCTCTCTAAGCAAAACACCATTATAAGTATCCCCTTTTTTTATACCCAACAAACGATGTAATTGTCTATCAGTATATACGGTATTACCAACAAAATCAATATCTCCAAAGTAGTACTTGTTGCCCTCTTCAACCTTTATCTTAAGATCAATAGTATTTTCATCAACCTTCATTATGGTATCTGACAACACTCTTGCATCACGATAACCATTTTCAGCATATTTATCAATTAAAAGACCTAGGTCATTTTTATAATCTTCTTCTATATATTTTGATGCTTTCCAAAAACGTCCAAATCGCTTTTTCTTTGTTTTTTTAAGTGCCTTACGTAGTTTTTTTGCAGGCAATTGTTCATTTCCTTCAAAAAGAACATCATTTATTTTAACCTTATTACCTTTTCGAATATTAATAACCATACGTTCAGCATTTGTTTGTGACGTATCTTTATAGGTATTGATATTTACTTTTGTATTTAAAAAACCCTTCTTTTTGTATTTATTTTGAAGATAATTTCGGGTATTTGCGATAAGACTTTCGGTTATTTTTTTCCCTTTTTTTAAATCAGTATCCTTAAGAATTTCATCTTCTTTTCTTTTTTTGATACCAGTAACCACCACCTCAGATAAGGTAGGCCGCTCTTCTACTGCAAGTTCTAAGAATATATTATCACCTTCTATGTTGGTGATATAAAACTCAAGGTTTGTAAACAGCTCTAAGCCCCATAATTTGTTTATTACAGCACTAATTTGATCACCCGGTATGGTTATGGGTTGCCCCTCTCTCAAACCTGTATAGGTTTTTACCGTTTGTTCATTATAACTTTTAAGTCCCGTTACTTCTAAACCACCAAGTATATATTTTTTCCCTTCATCATAGGAGACACCTTGTGCCACCGAAATTGCAGTAATAAAAAATAATGGGAGGGATAATAAAAATTGAAGTGATATGAATCTTTTCATACCGCTAGTTAAGTTGTTCGCTAGTTTTTCCAAATCTTCGTTCTCTGTTCTGGTAATTTTTGATGGCTTTTACTAAATGCTCTTCGCTAAAATCTGGCCAAAATACATCAATAAAATATAATTCTGCGTATGCTATTTGCCAAAGTAAAAAATTGCTAATTCTATGTTCGCCACTAGTACGAATAAGCAAATCTACATCTGGCAAATCGTGCGTGTAAAGATGAGTATTAATAATGGTTTCGTCAATATTTTCAGGAGAAATTATATTATTTTTAACTTTGACGCTTATCTGCTGTATGGCATTTTTAAGCTCTTCTCTTGCACCATAACTAAGTGCCAAAGTCAAAGTCATACCTGTATTTTCCTTAGTTTTTTCCATAACTTCGAGAAGCTCTTTATGCGCCTTTGAAGGCAAAGAAGCTATATCACCAATAGTATTGAGACGAACGTTATTTTTTAAGAAAGTTTTAAGTTCTTTTTTAAGCGAAGACACCAATAAACGCATCAATGTATCGATTTCTATTTTAGGTCTTTTCCAATTTTCAGTAGAGAATGTATATAAGGTAAGGTATTCTAATTTCAATTTAACACAATCTTCTACAGTTCGCCTAACCGTCTTAACCCCGTTTTCATGCCCAAAAACTCGCATTTTACCCTGCTGCTTAGCCCAACGCCCATTACCATCCATTATAATAGCAATATGACGCGGAAGGTTTTCACTGGCAATATCATCAATAGTACTCATGTATAGTTTGAATTACAATTTAATAGCTCTAAAAATGAATTAACCTTTACTAATATTTTCGCCGCTGCCATTGACAGTTTCAAAAATCTAAATTTAAAGCTGTGCAAATATAAGGATAGATTTCTGACTTGTATTATATCAATACAATTGTGTTTGCTAGACAGATGTAGGAGTAAAGAAGGCTGTAAAGTATTTTATTTTATAGGAAGTTTAAGAAAGTAGTAGCATTTGGAACACATAAAATAGAAAAAAACCTCCATTATTGAAGTAAACCGCATTAGCACTCTCTTGCAACAAAAGAGAAAAACACCTTTTATCACTCAAAACAATCAGTGCAGAGTTTTCTTCCAAAGGTATATGTGAGGGTTATTCCTGAGAAAACGTACCAGTCGTCGTCAAAAATATTACCAAATCTAGGATTAATTTGAGTGGAGATATTAGATTTTTCAGGATTACTACCATCTAAATTATCAGTAAACGTATATCTAGCTCCAATTTCAGCTCCAAGAATAAAAAACTGACTAATACGATATTTAAAACCTATCGTCATAGGAATAGCAATTGAACCATCGCGTTGATCAAAATCTTCCTCTAATTCGCCAGCCACAAAATAATTGTAATCGTACCTAAAATAGGTTAAACCTGTATACAAATAAGGTGTAAAAGCAGGGCCCAATTTATGCAAATTGTACTCAGCAAAATTAAACTCCAATCCGGCAGAGGCTTCTAAAACAGAATTATGCAACTTATACCCTCTTTCTTGTCTTGACGCAATACTAGATTTAGCATCATCTGCAACAAAATTACCATAGATAACACTAGCACGCCAAGCATAGCGCTTGCTTTTATTCCATTTAAATAAGCCACCTACAGCATAGTCTGAAGGCATAATAAAAGTGGTTCTTCCAACATCTCCAATATTATTGGCTCCACCGGCAAAAATTCCAATTTCATAAGTTTGCGCACTTAGCGTAGTACACGCAAAAAGTAGAATCAATAAAAAATATCTAATCATAAATACTTAAAATTTTCCAACAATAATGCGCAAAGAATTTAGCCACACCATTATTATGATACTGTTCTCACTTGATAAACAGGTTTTGAGGGTATTTATTGTTTTATAAGATACTCAATTGCGCTTATCCTCTCCCCACAATAGTTTATTTCGTAGTGTTTTTAAAAAACTTTCAGAAGTATACTCTATTAACTTTATAGTAAAACGAGCTTTATTAATTTTCAATTCTTTTCCATTTTCTACCGACGCAATCCTAGAATCTAATGAAACCAAATGATTTTCTTCTCGCCCTGATACTTTCAGGCGTATGATTGTATCATCAGAAATCACCAAAGGACGTGCATTTAAGTTATGCGGTGCAATCGGCGTCAACACTAACGACTTTGCAGTTGGAACAATTACTGGCCCACCACAACTTAACGAATACCCTGTTGACCCTGTTGGCGTTGATATTATTAAACCATCTGCCCAATAGGAGGTTAAATACTCATCATTTAAATACGTCTCTACGGTAATCATCGAAGTGGTATCTTTTCTACTTACGGTCACCTCATTCAAGGCAAAGTTTAAAGCGCCAAATTTTTCAATCTCACTATCTGCATTGACTTCAACAAGACTTCGCTCAACAATGGCGTAATCACCTTTTACAAATTCTTGCACCACTTTACGAACATCTTCTTTCTTGAAAGTAGACAAAAAGCCTAAACGTCCGGTATTTACCCCAACAATAGGTATACCCGTATCTCTCACGTAGGTGGTTGCTCTTAATATGGTACCATCTCCACCAAAGCTCACAAACATATCAAAAGAATCGTCCAAGCCAACCGCTTCAGTAAAAACATTATAATCCGCCACCTTATAATGCTGACCTAAGAGTTCGTAAAAATCCTTTTCTATAGCGATTTCAGCGTTTTCATTTTGAAGTTCGTCCAAAAGCTCAATTACATAAGCTAAAGCATTGTCTTGATAAGTTTGACCGTAGATAGCAACTTTCATACACACTTAAACATTAAGATATTTATCTAAATAATCTGAACGCTGTTTCAAATCATGTAGAAATTGATCATCGTTATTCCCAAATAATATATGATACCCATATCGCCTAAAAGATTGAATAATTTCATTTAGGTTTGAAGTCCCTATTTTAACCGTTATTTGAACAACATCATTTTGAGCACCTGTAATAAACGCACCTATCAATCTTGTATTATTACTCTCCACTATCTGAGCAATTTCACTAAAAGAATAATCTTTAACTCCTTTCGCTACTACCAAAATACCACCAGGTTCTGTAAAAAAAGGCGTATCAATAAAGACCTTTACCACATCACTCAAATCATAATACCCAATCACATTTTCAGTATCATTTAATATGGGTAATAAATTAGCTTCGTTACGTGCAAATATCTCTAACACATCTAACCAGTTGGCATCTTTAAGTGCAAAAAAACCTTCTAAATTATAACGATAGTCTTCAATTTTTTTGTTTTCCTCAAAATTTTCAAGGTCCATTTCACTTAAAACACCCAAAAACTTTCCATTGTCTACCACAGCAATATGCGAAAATGTGCTATTCTTAAAAAAATGAATTACCTTTTTTAAAGAATTGCTCACCTCAAAAACGGGTAGCGTGGTTAAAATACAATCTTGAATATCCATAGTTAAAAATATGCTGCAAATTACTAATTAAATATGTCAAAAGGCATGCCTAATTTGTATTTTTGCAGTTAATTCATCGAACTAATTTATACTTTAAACGAATGACTAAATTAAGTGTCAACATAAACAAAATCGCCACCTTACGAAATGCCCGTGGCGGAAACACTCCCAACTTATTAAAAGCAGCCGCCGATATTGAGAAATTTGGCGCACAAGGCATCACCATTCACCCACGACCTGACGAGCGGCATATACGATATCAAGATGCGCGTGATTTAACAAAAATAGTAACTACTGAATTCAATATTGAAGGTAATCCGAATCCTAAATTTATTGATTTGGTATTAGAAACCAAACCCACCCAAGTCACCTTAGTACCCGATGCCGTTGACGCTATTACATCAAACGCTGGATGGGACACTATTACTCATGAAGCCTTCTTAAAAGAAGTCATCACTACATTCAAACAAAACGGCATACGAACGTCGATTTTTGTAAATGCTGACAACAAAATGGTTGAAGGTGCCGCAAAAACTGGCACAGATCGCATTGAACTTTACACAGAAAGCTATGCCAAATCATATGACAAAGAAAAAGAAAAAGGCATACAACCATTTATTGATGCTGCCAAAATAGCAAACACCCTAGAACTAGGCATCAATGCAGGCCATGACCTTAGCCTTGATAATATTCAATATTTCAAAGAAAACATACCGGGACTACTCGAAGTTTCTATCGGACATGCCCTAATTTGCGAATCACTTTATTTAGGGCTAGACAATGTGGTAAACATGTATTTAAACAAATTAAAATGAACCCCATACTCCATTCAAAAATTATTGGCACAGGCGAACCCCTTGTAATATTACATGGCTTTTTAGGCATGTCAGACAATTGGAAATCATTAGGCAATCAATATGCAGCAAATGGTTTTGAAGTACACCTTGTAGACCAACGTAATCACGGAAGAAGCTTTCAAAGCAATGCCTTTAATTACGAGCTTTTAGCCAATGATTTAAAAGCATACCTCGTGCATCATACGCTAGAAAAAAGTGCCATTATCGGGCACTCTATGGGTGGAAAAACAGCCATGCAATTTGCTTGCGACTTTCCTGATTTGACCGAAAAATTAATTGTTGCTGATATCGCTCCAAAATTCTACCCGCCGCATCACCACGAAATCATCACAGGATTATCGGCATTAGATTTTAATGAAATTTCATCAAGAGGAGAAGCTGATAAAGCACTAGCAAACTACGTTTCTGATTATGGCACTCGTCAATTCTTACTTAAAAATTTATATTGGATAGAGAAAGGAAAGCTTGGTTTTCGCTTTAACCTACCTGTATTAAGCACGAAAATGGAAGAGATTGGCGAAAACATAAGTGGCTCAGCTTCATTCAATGGCCCTACACTTTTTTTAAGAGGAAGCCGCTCAGAATACATCTCGGAAGCCGATTACGACCTTATCAAAAAACATTTTCCCAATGCCAGCATTGACACCATCCCCAATGCAGGACACTGGCTGCATGCAGAAAACCCAAAAGCATTTTACGAAAAATCAATGCAGTTTTTAAAACCGTAAAAATGTATAGCTATGGCGCAACAAATTGCTCCAAAAACATCAAGCTTACTATCATTTTTTTTTAATATCTTATCACAACTAAAAAACAATATCTATGAAATTCATCATAAGACTCCTCTTAAGCGCTCTTGCTGTAATCATTTTAGCAAACGTTTTACCCAATGTTTCTGTAGACTCTTTTGTTACCGCACTACTTGTTGCGGTAGCGCTAAGCTTGCTGAATTTCTTAGTAAAACCAATATTAGTTATTTTAACACTACCTGTTACCATTATAACTTTTGGTCTTTTTCTGCTCTTTATCAACGCCATCATTATAATGCTTGCCGATTATTTCATAACAGGCTTTAGTGTTAACGGTTGGCTATGGGCATTAATTTTCAGTCTCTTACTCTCTTTTTTACAGTCAATCTTATTCTCTTTGCTTAAAGAAGATAAAAAAGGATAACAAATCTGTTGTCTGCCAGCCATTTAAAAACTTGGTAGGATGCTTAAATTATATTACTTTTGCATCCCGTAAAAAAGCAAAAAGAAGTAGGCAATGAATATTACCAAAGAGCAGATAGATGAATTAAATGCAGTTTTAACTGTAGCTATTACTAAAGATGATTATCAAGAAAAAGTAGATAGCGTTCTTAAAGATTACAAAAAACAAGCCAATATACCAGGCTTCAGAAAAGGTCAAGTACCTATAGGCTTAATCAAAAAGCAATACGGAAAAGCTGTTTTGGTTGACGAAGTAAACAAGCTAATACAAGACAACCTTAATACGTATCTTACTGAAGAAAAATTAGACGTTTTAGGAAATCCGTTACCAAAACAACAAGATAATTTTGATTGGGACACTGAAGATTTTGCTTTTGAATTTGAACTAGGTTTAGCGCCAAGTTTTGAGGTTTCATTAGACACTAAAAAACCGATTACACATTATAAAATTGTTGCTGACAAAAAAATGGTAGACGAGCAAGTAGAACGTATTCAAAAACAATACGGAAAACTTGTAAGTAAGACTGAGGTTAGCAAAAAAGATGAAATTACTGGTGTTTTCAAAAACGAAGAAGCCGAAATAGAAAACACTTCTACCTTAGATTTCAGCATGTTCAAAGGTAAAAAAGGTGATGAGCTATTAGGAAAAAAAGTTGGTGATACTGTTACCCTAAACACAAAAGGTCTTTTTAAAGAAGATAACTACCTTACAAGTGTTTTAGGTATTTCTGCTGATAAAGCTGAGAAATTAGCCATTGATGTATCTTTTACAATTACCGAAATCAATGAAAGAGAACTGGCCGAGTTAAACCAAGAGCTTTTTGATAAACTATTTGGTCCAGACGTTATAAAAACAGAAGAAGAATTGAAAGACAGAATCAAAGAAGATTCTGAAAAACAATTTGAGCAACAGTCTGACCAAAAATTACTAAACGACATTACAGAATATTTCATTGAAAACACGAAGTTTGACCTTCCTACAGATTTCTTAACAAAGTGGATTCAAATGACAGGAGAAAACCCACTTACTGATGAAGAGGCAACTGACGCTTATGAAAAATCAGAAAAAGGTCTTCGTTACCAATTGATTGAAGGAAAAATTATTAAGGATAATAATATTGAGATTAATTTTGAAGAACTAAAAGAATTCACCAAAGGCTTTATTAAATCTCAAATGGCACAATACGGCCAATTAAATCCTCAAGAAGAAGAATTAGACAATATCGCAGCAAGAGTAATGAGTAATCAAGACGAAGTTAAGCGTCTCTCAGAGCAATTAATGAGCGAAAAATTGTTAGCACTTTATAAGGAAAAAGCCAATTTAAAAACTAAAGAGGTAACCTACGAGAAATTCATATCAGAAGTTTACGAATAATTTTCCTAAATAATAAGTATCTTTACGGTGCCGAGAAAGTATATCTCGGCACCTTTTTTGTCTAAAAAACTGAATCAAAACACATGGATTACGGAAAAGAATTCAAGAATTACGCAATAAATCATCAGGGGATTAATAGCATGTACTACGATAAAATAATGAGTAGCATGTATCCTACAAATATGACCCCCAATATTATTGAAGAACGTCAGTTAAACGCCATTGCTATGGACGTTTTCTCTCGTTTAATGATGGATCGCATCATCTTTCTAGGCACAGGCATAAATGACCAAGTTGCTAATATTGTACAAGCACAATTATTGTTTTTAGAAAGTGCCGACGCCTCTAAAGACATTCAAATTTATATCAACTCTCCAGGAGGAAGTGTTTATGCTGGTCTTGGCATATATGACACCATGCAATTTATAAAACCCGATGTTGCTACTATATGTACTGGTATGGCTGCCTCAATGGGTGCTGTGCTTTTATGTGCTGGAGAAAAAGGAAAAAGAAGCGGACTTACGCATTCTAGAGTAATGATACACCAGCCTATGGGCGGCGCTCAAGGTCAAGCAAGTGATATTGAAATTACAGCCCGCGAAATCTTAAAATTAAAAGAAGAACTATACCATATTATCGCCAATCATTCGGGCCAATCTTTTGACAAAGTAACCGATGATAGTGATAGGGATTATTGGATGAAAGCAGATGAAGCCAAAAAATATGGCATGATCGACGAAATTTTAGTAAGAGATAAAGAGTAGCTCCGACTTAATTACTAAAATTAACAACTACTAATTACACTAGTAGTAAACCAAAATCCATTTTTTCCCGTTAATATGGGGTAAAGACAGCTTAAATAATGGCAAAAGAAAATTTAGAATGCTCATTTTGTGGACGAAAAAAACCAGAAACCAATCTGTTGATTGCTGGTCTTGATGCACATATATGTGATCGTTGTATTGAGCAAGCTCACGGCATTGTTGCCGAAGAATCTAAACAAACAAAAACAAACGACCTTTCTTCTGAACTTGTTTTAAAAAAACCCTTAGAAATTAAGGAGTTTCTTGACACTTTTATTATTGGTCAAGAACGCACAAAAAAGGTAATGTCTGTGGCAGTGTATAATCACTATAAACGATTATTGCAACCAAATTCAAAAGAAGATGATATTGAAATTCAAAAGAGTAATATCATCATGGTTGGCCAAACAGGTACTGGTAAAACCTTAATGGCAAAAACCATTGCCCGCATGCTCAACGTACCTTTAGCCATTGTAGATGCTACTGTTTTAACCGAAGCTGGTTATGTTGGTGAAGATGTAGAAAGTATATTAACACGTTTGTTACAAGCTGCTGATTACAATTTAGAAAAAGCCGAACGCGGTATCGTTTTTATAGATGAGATTGACAAAATAGCGCGTAAGAGCGACAACCCTTCTATCACCAGAGACGTATCTGGGGAGGGTGTGCAACAAGGTCTTTTAAAACTTTTAGAAGGCACGATGGTAAACGTACCACCTAAAGGAGGAAGAAAACATCCTGATCAAAAATTTATAGAAGTAAATACCGAAAACATACTCTTTATTGCTGGGGGTGCGTTTGATGGTATAGAACGTGCCATTACCAAGCGTTTGAACATGCAAGCCGTGGGATATAGCGCTTCAAAAGCAGATGAAAACCTTGACCAAGACAATATTTTACAGTACATTATTCCAAAAGATTTAAAAGATTTTGGTTTAATTCCTGAAATCATTGGTAGGTTACCGGTTCTCACACATATGAATCCTCTTGATGAGAAAACATTACGTGCAATTCTTACTGAACCGAAAAATGCAATTATCAAGCAGTATGAGAAATTGTTTTTAATGGATGACATTAAATTCACCATCACAGATCAAGCTCTTGATTATATTGTAAAGAAAGCAATTGAATATAAACTAGGCGCAAGAGGTTTACGCTCTTTATGTGAAGCCATATTTACAGATGCCATGTTTGAACTACCAAGTAGCAGCGAAAAAGAATTTAAGGTTACCAAACCTTATGCAGAAGAGAAACTCTCTTATGAAACTATAAAAAAACTAAAAGCAGTCTCTTAGACTGCTTTTAGTTTTTTAAATCGCACACCAATACTATAACTATAGTAAGGAGCTATTTTGTTGGTTTAAAATTTAATCAGCGTATTATTTTATCATATATTCTTTGTTGGATTTAACGTAGATTGTCAACTAATCAAAAACGTTTGATATTCACTATGCTATTTTAACGTATGACTTTTTTACTTCTTTTGGCTTGGTTACTAAATGCAACAAGTCTAAAGACACTTTATTTATAATATGGTCATCGTTGTACATTGTATGTCCAAACCCCTTTATTAATTGCGGTTTCACCCCTACTTTATCGTACCAACTTAATGCTGGACGGTATACATCTTTATCTCCAAACAAGGTCGTTGTATCGCAGTCTGGTTTTTCAACTTCAGCTCTGACTCTGGTAGAAGAAACGGCGTACAAAGATTTCATTGGCAAGCCTTTTAAACCTGCTTTCCAAGCAATGGTACCTCCCATACTAAACCCTAGATAATGAGCAGGTTCTTTTTCTTTCTTTAGTAAATGCGCAACAGCTACATCTATACCTCCTTCCACAAACGCCCTATGAACGTTATCGGTAGTTTGTACAGCAACATCTAAATTAGATAGTTGCTGAATATCATAATAAGTAATCTCAAAATATTGTTGTAAATATCCAAGGTAAGAGGTTATCCACATTCCTTTTTTAGCCCCCCACATATCGGAGAGTATCACTAGTTTTTCGGACATAATTTTTAATGGTTAAATAAGCGTTTAGCTTGATTATAGAAGCAATTTCATCATTATAAAGACATAGTACCTCATTTATTTGTTTATATGAAGTAAAACCTCGACGTAGTCCCTTTTTTTAACAAAATCAACAACACAACAAGGTGGATAAGGTATTAAATATCTTACCAAATCAACAATTATTAGCATAATTATCTCAAATGAAGTGCTTTGCACTATTAATAAAACTCCTCAAAAAGCTCAAGCTAGTAGCAATGCACACACTCTTCCTTTTCATTTCTATTATAAGTTTCATAGTTACACCAATACTTTAAACACGAAACAAAAACTCATTGCGACGAAATAATTCGCTTTATGCGTTTGAAAATTTATTCGCTTCTTAACCTGGTTCAAATTCACCATTTAGGTTTAACGACACATTTTTTCGATGAAGTGATTTTAGCCCTTTGGTCGTTTATCGGTGCTATTTTACACTTAATCCATGCTTGGTACTTTTAACGAATTTTTGCGGTCGTTCAGCGAAGCCAAACCCCTCAAAACAAGGCCTACCACGTTTTATATATATAAAACGTCAAGTCATGAAAACTATCGCAACTTTAATTTTTGTTCTTTTTATCTCAGTAGCAGCTCAAGCACAAAACGCTACTGAAGAGGTAAAAGTTGATACTGTTGAAATGACTAGCACTACTGCTACTGAAAAAGAAGACGTAACTATAGAAACTAACAATGAGGTTGCTCGTTTGTACAAGTTCGCTAACTCTAGAGTTAAAAAAGCATTGTCTTTCGCTACTAAAAAGAATAAAGCTAAAATGGCTTAATCAACAAAACAAGTAAAACATCCGTAGTAAACATTGTCCAAAACCATTTCTCTTTAGTCTCTCTTTCATAAAAACCAATCTTTAAATTAACTCTGTCCTTACATACTAGACTATGTCTTTCTTTCTATACTAGTTCCAAAACATAAAATTAAATAACGTATTCTTAGGCTAGTTGTATTTGAAGGTGTATCAGAGCTGATATGAAAGAACAAGACGACTCTCAATAGCAACTGTTCTTTTAATAACATTGTACCTCCTTCTAATATTACTGTGGATAGCCTCCTTTCATACAAGGACAAAAACGCTTCTTACGGTTTAACGACACATTTTTTCGATAAAGTGATTTTAGCCCTTTGGTCGTTTATCGGTGCTATTTTACACTTAATCCATACTTGGTACTTTTAACGAATTTTTGCGGTCGTTCAGCGAAGCCAAACCCTGTAAAACAAGGCCTAACACGTTTTATATATATATAAAACGTCAAGTCATGAAAACTATCGCAACTTTAATTTTTGTTCTTTTTATCTCTCTAGCAGCTCAAGCACAAAACGCTACTGAAGAGGTAAAAGTTGACACTGTTGAAATGACTAGCACTACTGCTACTGAAAAAGAAGACGTAACTATAGAAACTAACAATGAGGTTGCTCGTTTATACAAGTTCGCTAACTCTAGAATTAAAAAAGCATTGTCTTTCGCTACTAAAAAGAACAAAGCTAAAATGGCTTAATCGACAAAACAAGTAAAACATCCGCAGTCAACATTGTCCAAAACCATTTCCCTTTAGTCTCTCTTTCATAAAAACATATCCTTTTTAAATTAGCAGTGTCTTTATATACTAGACGATGTCTTTCTTTCTACCCTAGTTCCAAGACACAAACTATACTAGTCCAAAACATAAAATCAAATAACTACGCTTTTTGAAGATGTATTACATCTGATATGAAAGAACAAGACGGCTCTCAATAGCAACTGTTCTTTTAATAACATTGTACCTCCTTCTAATATTACTATAAATCGCCTCCTTTCATACAAGGACAAAAACACTTCTTACGGTTTAACGACAGATTTTTTCGATGAAGTGATTTTAGCCCTTTGGTCGTTTATCGGTGCTATTTTACACTTAATCCATACTTGGTACTTTTAACGAATTTTTGCTGTCGTTCAGCGAAGCCAAACCCTGTAAAACAGGGCCTAACACGTTTTATATATATAAAACGTCAAGTCATGAAAACTATCGCAACTTTAATTTTTGTTCTTTTTATTTCAGTAGCAGCTCAAGCACAAAACGCTACTGAAGAGGTAAAAGTTGACACTGTTGAAATGACTAACACTACTGCTACTGTAAAAGAAGACGTAACTATAGAAACTAAAAATGAGGTTGCTCGTTTATACAAGTTCGCTAACTCTAGAGTTAAAAAAGCATTGTCTTTCGCTACTAAAAAGAACAAAGCTAAAATGGCTTAATCTATTCCCCTTTAAAATCTCAACAGGAACTTCAAAGCCAATAGTTTAAAAAAGAAAATAGTAAAGTCAAGACAATCCATTATTAGTGTAACACCACGCATTACCCCTTCTTTTCACCTACTCACCATTCATCCGAAGCAACTCTTCCACATAATCTCTTTTATTAGACAGTCTTGGAATTTTATGTTGCCCTCCTAACTTACCTTTAGACTTTAACCAATCATAAAACAGATTCTCACGTGCCACGTGAACAGCAGGCATTTTCAAGGTGATATTATTGTAGCGTTTGGCTTCATAATCTGAATTCAACGATTTCAGCGCATTGTCTAAAAACTCTGTAAAATAATCAATCTTCTCTGGTGGTGTTCTGAATTCAATAATCCATTCATGAGCGCCTTTTTCTTTTCCCGCCATAAAAATAGGTCCCGCCGTATAATCTTTGATTTCGGCTCCAGTTTTTTTACAAACACTTTTTAAGGCTTCTTCGGCATTTTCAATAATTAACTCTTCCCCAAAAACATTAATATGATGTTTTGTACGCCCTGTAACTTTAATACGATACGGATTTAAGGAAGTAAAGCGCACTGTATCTCCAATTTTATAACGCCATAAACCTGCATTGGTCGTTATAATAATAGCATAATTGACATTGGTTTGCACCTCCCACAAAGGAATAGCCTGCGATTCTTCGTCATCATAAACATCCATAGGAATAAACTCATAGAAAATTCCGTAATCTAACATCAATAATAAATCATCGGCATTATTTCTGTCTTGAATAGCAAAAAAACCTTCGGAAGCATTATAAATTTCATAGTATTTAAAATCTTTCCGAGGTAATAAATTTTGATATTGCTCTACGTAAGGTTTGAAACTTACACCTCCGTGAAAGTATACTTCAAGATTTTCCCAAACCTGAAATAAATGGTCTTTACCAGTGGTTTCAACAACATTATTTAAAAGCACTAGCATCCATGAGGGAACACCTGCCAAACTGGTTACATTTTCTTGTGTACTCTCCTTAATAATTGCAGTAAGTTTACTTTCCCATTCACTCATTAAAGAAACTTTACTACTTGGCGTACTACTAAATTCTGCCCAAAGCGGCATATTATCAATTAAAATAGCAGATAGATCACCAAAGAAAGACCCTTTATCTTCGTACAACTGCTTACTACCACCTAAACGCAAACTCTTACCCGTAAAAAGTTGTGAATTTTCATTGTTATTCAAATATAAACAGAGTAAATCCTTACCAGAGTTATAGTGACAATCTTCTAGCGCCTCTTCACTTACAGGTATAAACTTACTTTTCGCATTGGTAGTACCACTACTTTTGGCAAACCATTTGATTGAAGTCGGCCAAAAAACATTCTGCTCACCGCTTCTAGTGCGTTCAATCATGGGTTCTATATCTTCATAAGACACAATAGGCAATCGCTCTCTAAACGCATTATACGTTGTAATGGTATCAAATTCATACCGCTTTCCTATTTCTGTACCTTTGGCTATATATACTAATTGAAATAATACCTCTTCTTGCACTTCAGCAGGGTACTTTAAAAAAAGTTCTATCTGATGATAACGTTTTTTAAGTAACCAAGAGGCGATGGAATTAAATAAAGGTATATACATTTTCTGTATCTTTGGCAGGGCTAAATTTAGCCTTTAAACTTGTTATTTTCAAATAGATTATTGGCTCTTTTTTCTTAATTCTTATTACACATCTTAAAATAGAATTAATTCCATTGCCTTTTTGATATATCACAAGAAATTTTAACTCTAATTAAGCATATTATGACCCGTTCGCGCGCTGCGAATTATCATAATTTTACAATACCAAAAAGTCAACATGCAGTACGAAGGTGTATTACAAAAAATGCAAACCGAAATTGGAAACCCAATTCAATATTACATGGTTTTTAAAGATGATTTTCTCAATGTAAATCAGGTGCTTAACAAAACTTTAAAAATCAATTTAATTAAACATCAATGCTTGAATTGCGGTAATGAAAGACCTATATACCGTCAAGGTTTTTGCAAAAATTGTTTTTTTGAAATACCATCAGCAGGTGATTGGATTATGCGCCCTGAACTTAGTACGGCGCATTTAGACAAAGAAGATCGTGATTTAGCCTATGAGAAAAAAGTACAACTACAGCCTCATATTGTGTATTTAGCAAATTCAAGCAATATCAAAGTAGGTGTGACCCGCAAAGCACAAGTACCTACCCGATGGATAGACCAAGGGGCCCATGAAGCTATTGAAATTGTTGAAGTACCCAACCGATATTTGGCAGGGATTACGGAAGTTGCGCTAAAAAATCACGTTGGTGACAAAACCAATTGGCGTAAAATGCTAACCAATGCGGTAGAAGATGGAAATCTTATCGAATGGCGCAATAAACTAAAACAATACATTCCTACAGAAGCTGCACAATACTTTATTGAAAACAACACGGCTACCCATTTGCATTTTCCCGTCATCAAATACCCCGAAAAGGTAAAAAGCTTAAACTTAGACAAAACACCTCATTTTGAAGGGGTTTTAAAAGGAATAAAGGGACAATATCTCATCTTTGAAGACAATACTGTATTTAATATTAGAAGTAATGAAGGGTACTACGTAGGTATTGGCATTCATTAAATTATGTTTTTTCTACCTATAATAACAGACACTTTTTACTGTTCGGCATAGCCACTAACCAGCGAAGAAAACAGTGAAGACTGAAGAGTCAAACGTCAAAAAAAACAGGACTAAGACAAAATGACTTTGTCTTTAGTCCTGTTTCATGCAGGGTTGTAGTATTTATACTCCCATCATTTTATAACCCGCATTTTTACAGTATGACCAATAGTTTCTGACAAAAAACAGATCGTATTACTAAGTAGCTGCTGTCCTCTATTTACTTTTCGTTCTTTTTCTTTTTCCCAAATAAGCCGCCTAAAATATCTTTTGCTTTTTCTTTTACAGCATCCTCTTTCTTAGCAGGAACCGTATCTTTTTCGGCTGTAGCGGCATCTTTTTTATTACCTCCTAAAACATCGTTAAGAATACCTTTAACAGCCTCTTCACCTGAATTCTTGGTTGGATCACCATTTTTATCGTCATCCTTTTTATTATCCTTATTACCCAGAATATCACCCAATAAATCGTTAGCCTTATCTTTTCCCTTATTGATTAATTTTTGCTTTTGTATCTCAATCAACCTAGAGGTTAATGTTTTAACGCCCGAAGTCATATCTGTACTAACTTTTGGGTTTTCAAAATCACCTCCTATATTTGCCACTACAGGAATGGTGAGATTTTCTAGTTCTTTTTCATCCAATTTACCCACTAATTCATTCACTTCACTACCTAAGTATTTCGCGGGCACCTCCATTTTTGCTTTATAGTTAAGCTTTTTATCAAACGTGTGACTACCATCAACTTCAATGGCTATATCTTGATAGTTAACGGTAAATGGTTTCACCTGTACTACGCCATCTTTAAACGACAACCTAGTCACCAAATCTTTCAAATCGAGCTTCTTGAGGTCTAAAAAATCAAGTTTTCCTGCCAACGCGGTTAACATAGGAGCAGAAGACGCATCTACTTCATTAGTCATTACTTTCGCTAACATATCACCACTAAGAGTAAGCAAATCAGGAGTTAAATCATCAGTTAAAGCGCCAGACAAGGCTATATCTGAATCAAGTTTTCCTTTAAGCACCCCAGCTATTGGCGCCAATGATTTTAAAAGCGCTAACGACTTAAAAGTTTCTCCTATTCGCAATTGACTCATTCCTAATTTCATGGCGAAAGTAGGTGTTTCATTCTTTGTAGAAACTTCACCATCAAAGGCCATTTTACCTCCAAAAATTGTCGTAGTCATATCACTTAAAATAGCTTTCTCATCTTTTATTTTAAGATCTCCATTTACATCTTTCAAAACCAAATCATCATACAAAACAGTATTTGCTTTGGCGTGTATAGTAGCATCAAGAAAAGAAGGGATTTTAATTTTCTCTTCAGTTGTTCCCGTTGTATCTCCCTGAGAAGAATCGTCCTTATCAGCTACCGCAGATTCGTCTGCTACCATAAAATCGTTCAGCGCAAACGTATTTGAATTCAAATTAAAATTACCTGCTACTTTTTCGTCATTAAACATGAACCCTAGCAAATTATCAATGGTTCCTGTTGCATCAAAGTCTGTTTTTCCTGTTGTACCATTCAACGAATTAAGACGCACTGTCTTTGAATTAAATGTTACCGCAGTATTGCTCAACTTTACAGGCTGTGGCATTTCAGCTGAAGCGTACTCAAAGTCACTTAAACTCATGGTGCCTGTTGTATTCGTGTTTTCGTATTGATTTTTTTCAATAGACGCCATATCAAAAACTGTTTTTACATCGGCTGTCAAAATTCCTTTCAAATCTAAATCAGCAGGAACTGGATAGGCTTTTTCAATATTAGCCAAATTCATTCGTCCATCAATAGCTGCATTCACCTTGGTATTACCTAACAAATTTTTAAGCGTGGCAACCATATTAAATTTATCTTCATCAATCATAAAAGATAATTTCTTGATAGCTACATAAGTTTCTTCCACTATGCCAGAGCTATTTACTGCATCTACATCAATAAACACATTGCGTACTGTCTTTGGCAAATCAGCATATTTAAAAGACGCATTATTTGAACGTATTTTTATATCAAACTTTGGAATATGTGTTTCATCAACCACTCCATTAAACCTACCTTCAACCTTAAAATCACCTGTAGTTTTTACATCTTCGATATTCTTAGCATAGACCTCTGGTATTACCGCTAAAAAATTCTTAAAATCTGAAGATGGGGTTTTAAAACTAAGGTCAATATCTTGACTATGCTCATTCACCTTCACAAAACCGTCAAAGACTAAAGGTAATTTATTAATTAAGGCTTCATTTTTAAGAAAAGTATACTTATCCGCTTTTAAATCAACACCAATTACGGCATCTAATTTAATAGGATTCTTGTTCAAATAATTGGTACTATCCAAAGTGAAACTAACAACAGCTTCAGTAGCTGTATCAAGCTCTGAGGTAGTTGCAGAAAGGTCTCCGGTACCATTGTGTTGAATATCAGAAACATCTAAATACACCTTAGCTGCTCTATCATCATAAACCACCTTAGAATTGGTAATCTCATACGATTGTAAGTCCAGGGTAAACCCACCATCCGATTCTTCTGTAGAAGGTTCCTCTGAATTCCCATCATCCTTTCCTATTTCATAGTTTGCCACCTCTTCTTTATTGACGATCACATGAATATTAGCACCATCAACACTCAAGTCCTTCACACCAATAGGTTCGTCGCCGGCTTTAAACAACTCAGCTATACCGAGTGTCAAACTCAAATCTTTAGCAGCAAACAAGGTATCACCTTCAAAAGGAGCTTTATTTACTAAAGTTACCTCTTCTATGCTTAATGAAGCATTTGGAAAGCTTTTGATTAGACTTAAACTAGCCGATTCAAAATCAAATGTAGCATTTACATTATTGTTTACATTATTTCGAATTAGCGTTTCAATTTTAGCCTCCAAAAAGAATGGAGCAGCTACTAAAACAGCAACGCACAACAACAAAATAATCCCGATAATTTTCACTATTTTTTTTCCCATAATACAAACGTGTAATACACTATATACATAACTAAAAGAAGGCAAGAATATTCTTTAAACAGCTAACTTTATTTCTTCATCAAGAGCAAGCTTGAACCGCCTTCTGAAGAGATAGACAAAAAAATACAGAAAAGGCGTGTCTAAGACAGCTACCAGTACCTTGAAAAGAAAGGCACTCACAACCAATCCCCAAAACATATCCCAGGTAAAAACATCAAAAAGAGTGAGTAGTAAAATGACTGTAAAAGAGTCAATAAATTGTGACAGAAATGTAGAAAAATTATTGCGTAGCCATAGCTGTTTACCATGGGTTAATTTTTTCCAAAAATGATAGATTGAAATATCAATATACTGTGCAAAAAGATAAGCAATCATTGATGCTAAAACCCCCAGAGGAGAAAGTGCAAATACCTTTGTAAAAGTTTCGTCATCAATTTTAGAACCCGGAATAGCGGGAGCAAGATCTGCCACTAAAATAATTGCCATTGAAAATAGTGATGCAACAATACCGGTTGTAACCATTTGATTGGCCTTTTTTCTTCCATAAATTTCAGAAACCAAATCGGTAATTAAAAAAGTAAGCGGATAGGGCAAAATACCCACCGAAACTATAAAAAGAGAAGACCCAAAAACAGTGACATCACCAAAAGGATTCCAATAAAAAAACTTTTGAAATATCAAATTTGACACCACCAATGACGTAATAAATAAAGCCCCAAGATAGCGGTATATTTGATCAGCTAATTGTTTGTCTTTTATGGTCATTTAACTAGTCTACTAAAGTTAAACACACCTATGGTGTGCAACACTTAAAGCGTACTTATTTTATATTTAAAACAAAAGGCATTCTGGCCTGAATACCTTTTTGCTCAAACGTTGTTTTTACTTGATTTAGAATAGTATACGCTTCTACGCCTATTTCTTGTTTAATAATTTCACCCTTAGCCTGCATGCTGACACCCTCCATATCTTCTAATATTTTTTCCAATCCTGTTTTGTATCGTGGTAATTTCTTTATGGCATACGCATTCAATTCTGCCATTTCAGCCGCCGCTTCAATAGCATCATCCAAATCACCTAAGGCATCAACAAGACCAATCCGCTGTGCATCAACCCCACTCCATACTCGTCCTTGAGCCATACTATCAACTTCTGCAATGGTCTTACCCCTACCTTCTGCTACCCGTTGTAAAAAGGTATTATAGGTGTCTTCAACACCTTCTTGAACAGCACTTCTAAAGGTGTTGCTCATAGGCTCAAACAACGAATACTCTACCGAATTTTTATTAGTACCTACCTGCTCTGCATTAATACCAATATCCTTGGCCAACTCTGTCACGTTTGGCACTACCCCAAACACACCAATTGAACCCGTAATGGTGGTAGGTTCAGCAAATATTTTATCGGCTCCTGCTGCAATGTAGTACCCACCAGAAGCTGCTACATTACCCATAGAAACGATTACTGGTTTCTTTTCTTTTGCCAATTCTAGTTCACGCCAAATAATATCAGATGACAAGGCACTTCCGCCAGGAGAATTCACCCGTAGTACAATAGCCTTAACGGCATCATCATTCTTTGCTTTTTGAATAGCCTCATTCATAACGCCCTGCCCTATCATCGTTGGACCACCTTCACCATAAATAATTTCACCTTGAGCAAAAATTACCGCTATCTTATCCTTTCCTGATTTTTTAGCTCTTTTATTTGACCGACGTACATAATCATCTACCACGACAACGTTTAAATCATCATCATTAGAAAGATCTAAAGCTTGTTTTAAACTTTGCTCATATTGATCATAAAATACAACCGCATCAATAAGTCCGGTTTTTTTTGCATAATCTGGTGTTCTTCCTCCTAAGGTATCTGCAATTACATTTAATTCTTGCGTTGACAATTTTCTCCCCTCAGCAATCTCATCGATCATTACATTCCACAACGATCCTATTAGCTCTTGTATTTGGGTTCTGTTTGCCTCACTCATTTCATTAGACAAATAAGGCTCTACAGCACTTTTGTATTTTCCATGTCTTATTACCTCCATCTTCACCCCAGTCTTTTCTTGAAGATCTTTAAAGAAAAGCACCTCAGAAGACAAGCCTCTAAAATCTAGTGCTCCCACTGGATTTAAAAATATAGAATCGGCAACACTTGCCAAGTAGTAATCTTTCTGGGTATAAAAATCTGCATAAGCGTAAACAAATTTACCCTCACTTTTAAAGTCTTCTAATGCTCTGCGAATCACTTGAGTTTGCGCTAAACCTGCCAAAAGAAAATTATTATTAATGCTAATTCCCTCAATATCATCATCTTCTTTTGCTACTGCTATAGCATCTAAAATTTCGTCCAAACCTTGCGATTTATCAAAAAACTCAGCAAAGGGGTCATCTGTAGCTCCACCGACATAATCATTAATAGGCAGTTTCAATTGTAACTCTAATACAGACTTATTTTTGACTACAATTGCATCATCAGCGCCACTTAGTAAGCTTGCAAAAACAAAAAACATAACGAAAATAATACCGAAGGCAACAAGACAACCAATAATGGCTGCCAAAAGATTACGTAAAAAATTCATGAATTAAAATATTATAAATGTTCGTCAAAGATAATGAACTGGTATTGACTTTTAATTTAGAAAGTGCTTTTTTAAAATATTCGTATTTAAACTATAAAAAATGCCACATACTCCACCCATAATCACCCCTTCCTTTTCTTCCGTAGTCATTTTTTACTACCCATATTAAAGAAAATCATCGCGAAGCTAATGATGTACAAGTTTTTTGGCAAACAAAAGAAAATAACTAAAAATACAAAAGCAGGGCGATATCAAGATACGAACACACAAAAAAAGTAAACTACAAGGAAAGTTCTACTACTTAAAAATAAATCAATTGTAGGAATTTGCGTCAATAAAAAACAGTACCTTCTAACAAGATGTATGACATCCATATCGTTTTTTTAAGGCGCATTAAAAACACATTACAACTAAACAAAAAAGACATAAATTACTGATTATCAAGATGCAAAATAATCATAAAGATTAAGAAAGCTATTCAATTGGCTAGTTAATTTTTCGTAACAGAAAAATCAGCACAATAAAAGCCTAAAAAAAATATTATGATTGCAATTCATATGATTTTGTTTTGCTTACTTTGTTTAGATTTCATGGAAAAAGGGCAAACAGTATACTTATCATTAGGTAGTAATTTAGGCGATAAATTAGGTAATCTTCAAGATGCTATTTTCGCTATACAAAACACGGTAGGTAATATCATAAAAATATCACCTGTTTATCAAAGTGCCTCTTGGGGGTTTGAGGCGTCCGATTTTTTTAACATTTGCCTTTCATTAGAAACAAAACACAACCCGCAACTGTTATTGCAGCTGTTACTTGACATTGAAACGCAATTAGGGAGAGTACGTTATGAAAAAGAAGGGTACAGCTCTCGCCCAATTGATATTGACATCCTCTATTATGGTAAAGAAGTATACAATACTAAACATTTAGTAATTCCACATCCAAAGTTAACAGCACGCAAGTTTGTACTAAAACCTTTGGCTGATATTGCTCCACAGTTTTACCATCCTATTTACAACAAAGACACCCGTAACATATTTCAAGAATGCAGAGATAAAGGAGATTTAACAAAAACCAAATTTCGATTATTTAAGAATAAATCCGATTTTTTTGCCAACATCAATTTTATTGCTGTTGAAGGAAATATAGGTGCAGGAAAAACAACTTTAGCCAATAAAATAGCTGCTGATTTTAATGGCAAATTAGTTCTTGAACGTTTTGAAGACAACCCTTTTCTACCTAAATTTTACGAAGATCAACATAGATATGCCTTTCCTTTAGAAATGTCATTTTTGGCTGATCGCTACCAGCAATTTACAGACGACACCTCACAATACGATCTTTTCAAAAGTTTTATGGTGAGTGATTACGACATATACAAATCATTGATTTTTGCTAAAATTACGCTTCAAAAGGAAGAATTTATTCTCTACAAAAAGTTATTTCACTTAATGTATAAGGAAGTAAAAAAGCCTAATATATATGTATACCTCTATCAAAGCCCTGAAAGATTGTTAGAAAACATAAAACAACGAGGAAGAGATTTTGAGCAAAATATAAGCACAACATATCTTGAAGAAATCAATGCCGGCTATTTTAATTTTATACGCAGTTACCCCGAACAAAACAATCTAATTATTGATCTTGGTGATTTAGATTTTGTAAAAAGAGAAGAAGATTACCAAACTATTATTAATAAGATTATAAAATTTGCAGTGCACCTTCCTTTTTAGTTTTTCTTCGAAAATGTTGCACAAAACAGATAGTTTTACGTAATTAGCCCTTTAAGATTTATAAAAACAGTCTTTTTTTACTATCTCTTAAATCAAAACACCAGTTTTGAACTTACTAACTCAAACTATATATTAGCCCGTTTATCGGGCTTTTTTATTGGTTTAATTTTGCCCACAAATGCCAAACAACCACTCCCGCACTCACAGAAATATTTAAAGAATGTTTCGTGCCAAATTGCGGTATCTCTACTACTTCTGTACAAACATCTACCACATCTTGGCTTACCCCTTTTACTTCATTACCAAAAACCAACACATATTTCTTATCGTTTGTAGCAACAAAATCATGTAACATCGTTGCATTTTCGGCCTGCTCAACTGCTATGGTTTCATACCCTTTTTCATTGTAGCTCGTAATTACATCTAAGGTATGCTCATGATATTGCCACGAAACACTTTCTGTAGCCCCAAGTGCTGTTTTCCGAATATCTTTGTGTGGCGGTACAGCAGTTATACCACACAAGTGAATTTTTTCTATCAAAAAAGCATCAGCAGTTCTAAACACGGAACCAATGTTATTTAAACTACGAATATTGTCTAATACAATTACAATAGGTGTTTTAGCTACTTTCTTAAATGCATCAACATCCAAGCGAACTAGCTCTTCATTTTTTAATTTTCGCATCCTTCATTTGATATTTATACTCCTTCCACACTAAAACCCGAGTTTCTTTGTCTCCTTTTTTGCCTTTGACAACAGTTACAAAGCCAAAAACTTATCCCCAACATATTAACAAAACTGTGGTTTCCACGGCAAAAATAGTACATTCGTTTTGATAGTTGATAAACAAAAAAAAACGATTTGAAAAAAGCGGCAAAAAAGAAAAAAGTTACGCCTTTAATGCAACAGTATAACACCATCAAGACCAAATATCCTGATGCGCTGTTGTTATTTCGTGTGGGTGATTTTTATGAAACTTTTGGCGAGGATGCAGTAAAGGCCTCTAAAATTCTCGGTATTATCCTTACCCATAGAAACAACGGGGGTGATCGTACTGAACTGGCTGGTTTTCCACACCATTCATTAAACACCTATTTACCAAAACTTGTTAAAGCTGGGCAACGCGTTGCTATTTGTGACCAATTGGAAGACCCCAAAATGACTAAGACTATTGTAAAACGTGGGGTTACAGAATTGGTTACGCCAGGGGTAGCTATGAATGATGATATTCTTCATGCCAAGACCAATAATTTTTTATGCGCTGTCCATTTTGGTCGAAAATTCATCGGGGTTTCTTTTGTTGATATTTCAACAGGTGAGTTTTTAACAGCAGAAGGCAATGAAGAGCAAATAGACAAACTGCTTCAAAACTTAGCACCCAATGAAGTTTTGGTATCAAAAGCCCATAAAAAAGAATTTTTAGACACTTTTGGAACTCAGTTTCATACTTTTTTTGTGGAAGATTGGGTTTTTCAAGAAGACTATACCCTTGAAACGCTTACCAACCATTTTAAAACAAAAACATTAAAAGGTTTTGGTGTTGCACATTTACAACATGGTATTATTGCCTCAGGGGTAGTTTTGCATTATCTCTCAGAAACGCAACACCAGCGTTTACAACATATCAACACCCTTAAACGCATAGCCGAAGAAGAACACATTTGGATGGATCGTTTCACCATTAGAAACCTAGAGCTCTATCATTCAACAAACCTCAATGCGGTAACGCTACTTGATATTATTGACAAGACCATTTCGCCCATGGGTGGCCGATTATTAAAACGCTGGCTGGCGCTTCCTTTAAAAAATATTGAAAAGATAAGACGACGTCATGAGGTTATTTCTCATTTAATCAGTGAAGAAGAAACGCTAATAAAGTTACAACACAACATAAAACAAATGGGTGATTTGGAGCGTCTAATTTCAAAAGTCGCTACCGGAAAAATAAACCCAAAAGAGGTTATTCAACTTAAAAATTCGTTGGAAGCCATATTACCCATTAAGCAGCTAACCGCACATAGCAAGAATGAAGCCCTGCAACTCATTGCTGATCAACTTCACAACTGCGATTTGCTACGTGCTAAGATTAAAGAAATGCTTAATGAAGAAGCGCCTGTTCATATTCCTAAAGGCAAAACCATTGCCGACGGTTACTCAGAAGAGTTAGACGAACTGCGATTATTGGCTTTTTCTGGTAAAGATTATCTAAACAAAATGCTTGAGCGTGAAACGGAACGCACAGGTATCACCTCGCTAAAAATAGCTTCAAACAACGTTTTTGGCTATTATATTGAAGTACGCAACACGCATAAAGACAAAGTACCAGAAGAGTGGATACGCAAACAAACTTTGGTAAACGCTGAGCGATACATCACGGAAGAGCTCAAAGAATACGAACACAAAATACTGGGTGCCGAAGAGCGTATCTTAAGCCTAGAACAACAATTGTTTTCGCAGTTGGTGGTATGGATGCAAGAGTACATTACACCGGTTCAAAATAATGCTTATCAAATTGCCCAACTCGATTGCCTCTGTGGGTTCACGCAATTAGCCAAAGAGAATAATTATGCTGCCCCCAGCATGAATGACTCAACAGAAATAGCGATTATAAATGGTCGACATCCTGTTATTGAAAAACAATTGCCCTTGGGTGAAGCTTATATTGCTAATGATGTTATCTTAAATAGAGACAACCAGCAAATTATAATGATTACAGGGCCTAATATGAGTGGTAAATCGGCTATTTTACGGCAAACTGCCCTTATTGTTCTATTGGCACAAATGGGAAGTTTTGTACCAGCCGAATCAGCCAAAATTGGCTATGTAGACAAAATTTTCACCCGTGTAGGTGCTAGCGACAACATCTCTATGGGCGAATCAACTTTTATGGTTGAAATGAATGAAACGGCCTCCATCTTAAATAATCTTTCTGAGCGTAGCTTGGTACTTTTAGATGAAATAGGCAGGGGCACCAGCACCTATGATGGTATTTCAATTGCTTGGGCTATATCAGAATATTTACACGAGCACCCGGCACGTGCAAAAACCCTGTTTGCAACCCACTACCATGAATTGAATGAGATGTCTACTACTTTTGAACGCATTAAAAACTATAATGTATCTGTAAAGGAATTAAAAGACAATGTACTTTTTCTACGCAAATTGACCGAAGGAGGCAGTGAGCACAGTTTTGGAATACATGTTGCCAAAATGGCTGGCATGCCGCAGCCTGTAATTTCAAAGGCGAATAAAATTCTTAAAAAGCTTGAGAAATCACATTCTAACGAAGAGCTGACCGACAACCTTAATGCGGCTCAAAATGAAATGCAACTCAGCTTTTTTAATTTAGACGACCCCCTTTTGGAACAAATTAAAGAAGAAATAACCCATTTAGACATCAATACACTTACGCCCGTTGAAGCCTTGATGAAATTGAATGAGATAAAACGGTTGCTTACGAAGAATAAAAAGGCGACTAGCTAACAGCAACAATGCTTTAAGCCGATTTATGACACTATGGAGTGTCTACCTGGGTTAAAGACCGCTGCGCTGGAAGAAAAAAGAGCAAAATACCGAGACTTTATCAGTCCTGTTTCTTGGCTCTTGTTTCTTGAATCTTCTCTCCTCTCTCTCGTATAGCCAACAACTATGCAATACAGTAAAACAATGTTTTAACACACGGGTTTAACAACTTGCAAAAATCAAAAAAACCCATCATCACTAAATGACGATGGGTTTTTAATTTGGCCCTTAAAGGCAGTAGTACTACTTACGCTTTTAAAACCTTCTCTTGATGGTTAATTGACTCTTGGTGAATAGCTTTGAACATACGGAGTACAAACTCTTCGCTAAGTCCTTTAGTTTCTCCTTCTAGAATCATTTTTCCTAAAATCTCATTCCAACGGCTCGATTGTAAAACGGCAACATTACGCTGCTTTTTTAATGCGCCAATACCATCAGAAACTTTCATACGCTTACCTAAGGTATCAAGCAATTGATTATCAATAACATCAATTTGTGCTCTTAAATTACTCAACTGACTGTTGAACTCCGCCTCAGGATCAGACTCTTTTCTAATTTTTAAATCATCCATAATCTGAACCAAACGTGATGGCGTTACCTGCTGAGCAGCATCACTCCAAGCGTTATCAGGGTCATGGTGTGTTTCAATCATTAAACCATCAAAATTTAAATCCAATGCAGTTTGAGACACATCAAAAATCATATCACGTTTACCTGTAATATGTGATGGATCATTAATTAAAGGTAAATCGGGGAATTTATTCTGAAATTCAATAGCCAATTGCCATTCTGGTATGTTTCTGTATTTTGATTTTTCGTAAGTAGAAAATCCTCTATGAATAGCACCCAATTTTTTAATACCAGCCGTGTGCAAACGTTCGATACCACCTAACCATAAAGCTAAATCAGGATTTACAGGGTTTTTTACCAATACAATTTTATCAGTACCCTCTAAAGCATCTGCCAATTCTTGCATAATAAATGGACTAACGGTTGAACGCGCACCAATCCACAGTAAATCTACGTCATGCTCTAAAGCCAACTCAACGTGTGCTTTGTTTGCTACCTCTGTAGCGGTTTTTAATCCCGTTTCTTCTTTAACCTTTTGCAACCATTTTAATCCTAAAGCGCCTACGCCTTCAAAATTCCCTGGACGTGTTCTTGGCTTCCAAATTCCTGCACGGTAGTAGTTTACATCAGTATCTTTCAATGCATGTGCAATACCCAATACTTGCTCTTCTGTTTCTGCACTACATGGCCCTGCTATTACTAGTGGATGATCTAAACCCATATCATCCAACCATGTTCTCATTTCTTTTGTATTCTCCATTACTTTTTGGTTTTATTGTATTTCTATTGTTTTAATTCTTATTTATAAATACGTAATCTAAGGCTCAAAAGCACCATGCTCTTCATTCCTAGTTTTTTAATTATATTTTCTCATTAAGCGGTATACCATTTAAAATCTCCTTTATTTTATTTGTACTGTCCATTTCATTATAAATACCCTTATAATCATCAGACAAGAGCATTTCTTTAAACGCTTCTAGGTTTTGAATGTATTCTTCTAAGGTCTCTACCACATTATTTTTGTTCTGCTGAAATATGGGTGTCCACATGGCTGGTGAACTTTTTGCCAAACGCACAGTGCTCTCAAAACCTGATCCTGCCATGTCAAAAATATCACGTTCATTTTTCTCTTTCTCAATAACCGTCTTTCCTAACATAAAAGAGCTGATGTGTGACAAATGTGATACATAAGCAATGTGCTTATCATGCGCCTCTGGATTCATATACCGAATACGCATGCCCATTTTTTGAAACAATTCTAAAGCTCTTTCTTGTAATTTAAAAGCTGTTTTTTCTACCTCACAAATAATATTAGTTTTGCCTTTGTACAAGTTTTCGATGGCAGCAGCAGGGCCCGAAAATTCTGTTCCCGCTATGGGGTGGCATGCTAAATAGTTTCTGCGCTTTGGATGGTCTGCTAGCACTTTACAAATTTGATGTTTTGTTGACCCCCCATCAAACACCACACAATTATCATGAACGAGATCTAATATTTTAGGAAGCTCAGTAAGCATAACATCTACAGGCACGGTAACGATCACCAAATCAGCAAGTGGTAAATCATCATAGCTTGCTTTCTCATCAATCAACTGCAAAGTCAAAGCCTCATCTACATGTGCTGGGTTGGTATCAATGCCATAAATTTTAGTATCAGGCGAAATTCGCTTAATATCTTTGGCCATTGACCCTCCTATTAACCCGATACCGATTACAAATACGTTCATCTTATTATCTTACTGTTTCTTACTTAAAACCTTGCTATGGCTTCTTTAATTTTGGTTTCTGTGACACACAATGAAAATCGGATATAACCTTCACCGTTACTACCAAAAATTGTTCCTGGGGTTATAAAAATATCTTTATCATATAGAACATCATCTATAAATTTTTCAGCTGATGGCACTCCGTTGGGTAACTTTGCCCAAACAAACATACCTACAGCTGTAGTATCATAAACACATCCTAGTTTATCGGCTAACTCAAAAATTAATGCCCTTCGCTTTTCATACACGGCATTTAAATCATCAAACCATGCTTGCGGACTTTTTAAAGCTGCTATAGCTCCTTTTTGAATGCCATAGAACATTCCTGAATCCATATTACTCTTTACTTTTAAGATGGCTGTTATATGTGCAGCACTTCCTAAAACCATACCTACACGCCAACCCGCCATATTGAAGGTTTTGCTCAAAGAATTAAGCTCTAAAGCCACCTCTTTAGCCCCGTCAATACTCAAAATACTCCTTGGATTTTCGTTCAAAACAAAACTATACGGATTGTCATTAACCAATAGTATATCATTGCGTTTTGCGAACGCCACCAACTTTTCCATTTGCCCCTTGGTAGCCATAGCCCCCGTAGGCATATGTGGATAACTTACCCACATTAATTTTACAGCAGACAAATCTTCTTCTTCCAACAATGCTAAATCAGGAAACCACCCCATATCTTCATGTAAGTCATAATACAAAGGTTTTGCTCCCACCAATTTACTAACCGAAGTATAGGTAGGGTATCCTGGATTGGGAATTAGCACCCCATCGCCTTCATTTAAAAAAGCCATACTGATGTGCATAATACCTTCTTTTGACCCCATTAAAGGCAAAATCTCAGTAGCTGCATCAGCAGCAACATCAAATTTTGAAGTGTAAAAATCGGCTATAGCCTCCCGAAGCTCGGGTAAGCCTTGATAACTTTGATATTGGTGGGCTCCTGCATCAGTAACCGCATTTTGAATTGCTTTAATTACCGTATCGGCAGGTGCCAAATCTGGGCTACCTATGCCCATATTTATCACAGGGCGCCCCTTTGCTATTAATCCGCGTACTTCCCTAAGTTTTTTAGAGAAGTAGTATTCCTGAACTGTTTCTAATCTTTTTGCGGTTTGAATCATAATCTGCCATTTTTATACTCACCCAATACTTTAAAGTCTTCCAACATGATGTTCAACAATGCTTTTGCCTTGTCAAAATCTGCATATACCTCAAAAGTTATATCAACAAAGAAGGCATATTTCCATGGCGTCTCAATAATAGGGAGACTTTGTATTTTGGTTAAATTCATATTGCAATCACTCATAACATTAAGCACTGTAGCCAAACTACCCCGTTTATGATCGGTTACAAACCGTACAGATGCCTTATTTATTTCCGTTTTAGGAAGTTCTTTATTTTTTGTTTTTACAATGATAAATCGTGTGGCATTATTCTTAATGGTTTGTATCTCTGCCGCTACGATGTTCAAGTCATATAATTCGGCAGCCACATAAGGTGCAATTGCTCCTACATGCTTTAATTTTTGCTCTTGTATGCATTTTGCCGTCTCTGCGGTATCAACATCTTCTACCAATTTAATATGTGGATATGCACGAAAAAATTCTTTGCATTGTAATAAAGCCATCGGATGCGATCGTACCTCTTCAATATCATCAATAGTTTGCCCTTTAAGCAACATTAAATTGTGATGTATATTGAGATAATACTCTCCAATAATACGCAGGTTATTAGAAGACACTAAGGCGTAATTGGGAATAATAGAACCTGCAATAGAATTTTCAATAGCCATAATACCCTTGTCGGCTGTACCATTTAATAATTGTTGCACTAGGTAGTCAAAAGACATACACTCAACTAGCTCAATGTTATCACCATAAAAATCTTTAGCCACCTGATGATGGTTAGATCCTTTTATTCCTTGTATGGCTATTTTAGCACTCATTTTCTTCTTCTTTTTAAAAAGCAAGGGCAAAAAAAAAGCCCCGTTTAAAACGGGACTTCAATTGTTTATATGTTTTCAATACATCACAACAGTCCCGTACCTCTCTCAAAAAAGAAGTAGAAAAAAAATCTGTTATAAAAATATTGCTTAATCATATTGCACTTAAACTTGCGCTAATGTAAGAATTAAATTTAAAAATCACCTTTTACGAGCATTTTTTTTCGTTTTTGTGTGTTTTTGTGATACCTAGCACCTAGTCAGAAACGCCCAAATAATAAATTTGTTTCTTTTTCCATCTTTTCTATCAAAATAATTCAAATTACAAAAATTGAGCTGTTCAAACCAGATACTACCTAGTGGAAAACAAGTACCGTTTTAATGTGCTATTCAAGACAACTATACATATAGGCTTTATTTTGGGATACCATTAAAAAAAAGTAAATTAGATATTCTAAAGTTACATCTTACTCGGGCTTTCCGTAAAAAAAGTATTTAATCAAGCTATGCTACTAGAAAAATACACCTCAAATTGGATTTTATATTTCGCAAAACTAAAAGGCGCAATTGAAAACAACCTAACGGGATTCGAATACCAAATTGAACATATAGGAAGTACAGCTGTGCCCAATTTAGATGCAAAACCAATTATAGACATCGATATTAGCTACGATAATGAATCTGATTTTGAAAAAATTAAATCAGGACTGCTAAAAATTGGCTATTATCATAACGGAAACCAAGGAATTGAAAATAGAGAAGTTTTTAAACGAAATAAAAAAACATCGCACCCAATTTTAGACACCATTAGTCATCATCTGTATGTTTGTTTAAAGAATAGTGAACCATTACAAAGACACTTATTGATGCGTAATTTTTTACGAAATGATGATTCAGCAAGATTGCAATATCAAACCATGAAATATGAACTAGCAAAAAAAGCCAATCAGAACAAAAAACTATATGCTGCCTTGAAAGAATTGAATACCAACGCATTTATTGATAATATCATACAAAAAGAAAGAAAAAAAACTTCTAACAAACAGTCATATAGATGAGATAAGAGCTTTTGTAAATCAACTAGCTTCTCGTTTACGCAACCCATTTAAAATCAATACATCTTATAAATAAAATGAAAAATGCACTTCTAATTTTATGCTATTTACTACTATTTTTTTCTTGCTCAAAAGAAGTTGTTTTTGATGACGCACATGGCTCAAAGCTCATTTCAATTGACTACAAAAAAGGTAGCAAAGCCATTGACAATTGGAAGGTATTATTTTCATATAATGAAGATGACCTTATTACTAGAGTTGAAGACTTTTATGTATCAGGAAGTAGGTTCCAAATTGAATACAACAATGGAAGACTATTAGAATATACTACACACTCCATTAATGACAACACAGTAGCTGCTAGAGATTCTATTTCTTACAATCAAAATGGCTCTATTAAAGCCATTTATAACTTCACACCGTACCCAGAAGATAGCCTGACATTATCTTTAATTTACGAATTTGAATATTCAAGTGAAAACAAGCTTACTGAAAAGAAAACCTATAATGTTGACCAAGCTGAATATATTTCTAATGAAAAATACTACTGGAATAACAAAAACATTGAAAAGAGTGCATATTACGACGACGAAGGAAGGTTGAGGCATGAAACTTTATACTCTTATGACAACAAAATTAATTATAAAAAAAATATTCCCATTTATGTTTCAAACCCTATTAACTGGAGTGAAAATAATATAATCAGATCAAATTTCGCAGATTACACAGGCGCTATAGACCCATCATGTTATTCTTGCGTAACCAAATACAGGTATAATTTAGACCTGTACCCCACTTTAATAACTTATGATTGGGGAACCCAATTAAGACTTACCTACGAATAAGCGTGATGCGACTAAAAAATGTGAATAATAAGATGGCAGCTTTATACTATTATGATTTGACTACCTTTTAAAATCTGATAGGATTTTATATTTGTTTTTCATTTACTAACTTTAAACACTTTTTGCATTCAAAAATCTATTTTATCCTAAAAAACATCATAGCATATACTGATGTAAGGTATTAAAACAACACGTATGAAAACTAACTTATCAATGGTAAAGTCTGCTTTAGAAAGCTATGCCTCTGAGACCAACCTCACAGAATTACAAGTAGTTGAAAAACTAAACCAGTATTACTTCAATAAAAAAGTAAACAAAAACATAACCCTCTATAAAAAAGGAAAGAAAAAAGTACGTGAAATAACCAAAGATTTAAAAATATCGCACCGAAGGTTTTACGCTATCTTAGATGCAAAAAAAATTGCTTACACCAAATACAACAAAAACAAAGAAGAAGCAGACCATCAAGACTAACTAATTGTAATCTGCATTGTATACTACCTTTTTATTTTAACCAAGCTCTTCGATAATTCATTAAAAATGACCATTGCCCTATTCAATACAAAAAAAATCAAACCCCTTATTGCTTTACTGATTGGATGCCTTTTAGCAAGCTGCACTACTTCAAAGCAAGAAGAAAGAACAACTGAAAATGATAATAGGCTATGGTACAAACAAGCGGCAAAAGACTGGTTTGAGGCATTACCAATTGGCAACGGAAAAATTGGCGCCATGGTTTTTGGTGACGTAGCAAAAGAAAAACTACAACTAAACGAAGAGAGTCTTTGGGGAGGTTGCCCTGAAGACCCTATACCAGAAAATGCTAAAGAGCATTATGCCAAATTTCAAGAATTAAATTTAAACGGGCAGTTTGAAGAAGCCTTAAATTATGGTTTAAAACACTTAGCTGTTTCCCCAACCTCCATACGGTCTTACCAAACATTTGGCGATTTATTTATTGCTTTTAAAAACCATAGCAAGCCTCAAAATTACCAACGTAGTTTAAACCTACATACCGGAATTCACACTACCACCTATACCATTGACGGCAAGCGATTTAAAAGAGAATCGTTTGTGTCTAAAAAATATAATTGTTTGGTATATCATTTCAAAAGTATGGATAACGAAACGGTTAGTGGTGAAATTTCATTTGACAGACCCGTTGATATTAAACAAGCTACAAAAAATAATAACCTGATTGTAGATGGACAAATTTTTGACGACCCCAACGGCTATGATGATAACTCTGGAGGCTCAGGAAAAGGGGGCTATCATTTAAAATTTGCAGCCAATATTGCCATAAAAAATACTTCGGGAGAAGTAACATCAACAGCGAACACCTTAAAAATCACAAATTCTAACGAATTTACGGTATTAACCTCATTGGCGACAGATTATAATATCAATACAATGAATTTTGACCGTACCATAAATCCATTAACGCTCACTGAAACAGCGGTAAAACAAGCAACTTCAGTAGCGTATGACAGTATAAAAAAGGCACATATAGACTACCACAGTAGCATGATGGATAGGATGCATTTTGATATTACAACAAATACGCAAGACACCATCCCTACTGATGTTCGTTTAGAAAATCTTAAAAACATCGCGGAAGACAAGCATTTAACTGAACTATTTTTTCAATACGGCAGGTATTTATTACTTTCTAGTTCAGGCGGAAACTCTGTACTTCCTGCCAATTTACAAGGTATCTGGAACAAAGAGCTCTGGGCAGCTTGGGAGTCTGATTTTCATTTAAATATTAATTTACAAATGAATTATTGGCCCGCTGACCTTTGTAATTTAAGCGAAACCACCGAACCACTTACGATATTTTTAACACAATTAGCAAAAAAAGGCGAAGTCACGGCTTCAGCATTTTTAGATTCTGATGGGTGGATGGCGCATCATGTATCTAACCCCTTTGGACGCACAACTGCTAGTGGTTCATATCCACGGTCGCAGGTAGATAACGGGTATTGCTTTCCACTAGCAGGCTCGTGGATGTCTATGTTTTTATGGCGTCACTATCAATTTACGCAAGACAAAACGTATCTTAAAGAAACGGCTTATCCTATTTTAAGTGGTTCGGCAAAATTCATTCTTGATTTTTTAAAAGAAAATGAACATGGTGAACTGGTAACAGCTCCCTCCTACTCCCCCGAAAACACTTATATTGATACTAAAACGGGAAAAAGAATACGGAATACTGTAGCGGCTTCCATAGATATTCAAATTATTAGAGATGTTTTTACCAGCTGTTTAAAAATGGAAAAAGTGCTAGGTATTAAAACAGCTTTAAGTCGTGAAATTTCTGAAGCGATTAAAAAATTACCACCAATAAAAATTGGCAAAAATGGTACTATTCAAGAATGGTACGAAGATTATGAAGAAACAGAAATAGGACATCGACATGTTTCACATATGTATGCCTTGTATCCCTCAAGTCAAATTACACCCCAAACACCAGCACTTTTTGAAGCGGCAAAAAAAACCATTGACAGGCGCATTTCTAATGACCAAGGCCAAACAGGATGGAGTCGTGGTTGGATGATTAATTTTTATGCGCGCCTACAAGAAGGTGATAAAGCCAAAGAGCAAATTACCGAATTAATACGAAAACACACCTCTCTTAATTTATTAGACCTACACCCACCAACCATTTTTCAGATCGATGGAAATTTAGGTGGTACTGCTGGCATTGCAGAAATGCTTATACAAAGTCATGGTGATGAAATTGTTTTATTACCCGCACTACCATCAACATGGAAAGATGGGGATATCAGCGGCGTTTGTACAAGAGGTGGTTTTGAAATCACCATGTCTTGGCGCAAAGGAAAACTAGCAAAAGCTAGCTTGTATTCAAAAACTGGAAACACCGCCAATATTCGCTATGGTGATAAAAAAATTAACCTAGCTACTGAAAAAGGGGAAAGTTATGCGTTGGAGTTATAGCCATGTACCTTTGTCATTTAACTTACACAATTAATTGAATAGTGTCAAAAAATAGACTTAAAGCTCCAAGTTCAAAGCGACAGGTGTATATCACTCTAAGAAGTGATTAAACCCAGTTACATACTCATTAAACCTCAAAGTTTCTCGCTCTGCTAATTCAATATTTTTATTTCGACGAAGTATATCAATGATTCTTTGATACCCTTGCATTGCTGAAAAAATTGCATCCACATGCTCATATTGGGCATCAATAGATAAGCCTTCATAGTAGGTGAGTTCTTCTTGATATATTAGCTTTAGCTTATGATAAAGCGCTATCGCCTTTTCCGGATTGCCAATTTTATAATACCCGTCTAAAAATGGCTCTACAAAAGCATAAAAACCAAAAAACTCCACAGGAATATTGGTCATTGCCATTTCAATAACCTCTGTTGCCTTTTCTAATTTATTTTCTTCTAGTAGCTTTTCCAGTAAACGAGCCAAAGTGATGCGATAAGACACACCTCCCTGTTTTCTGGTTTGTGGATCGTGATAAATATCTGGGTTACCCAAATTACCCCATTCCCATTTTTTTACTATAGCAAACATCAAATCAGTATCAATTCTCCCTTTTTCAAAAGTACTGTCTGATACTGTCTTAATAGGAACCAATTTGTAAACCAGTCCATCTAATTGCAAGTACCTGGTCATCCAGATGTATTCAGCCTCTTCAAAACTACCTCCTGAGAAATATATGGGTCGTTTCCAATCATTATTTGCAATGATATCTAACATCATCATTTGGCCTTTTGAAATACCTGTTTCTGGTAAATCAACATCAATATAGTCAACAATCTCATCGGCGTCTTCTACTTTTACCAAGCCCGTATCCAATACATTTTGCTTGTTTACGGGAATACGAATTTTATTGGTTGGATAAAAAACGGCATCCAAATAAGCCGCTGAAAAGGAACTTAAATCGCGTTCTTGCTTTTCCATTAGGCTTTTAACCTTTGTTTGTGGTTGATTACTTGCCACCCATTTCATAAAATCACTTAGCAACCATCGTTTATCTGTAAGCTGTGCATAATAAATAACATCACGAGAACCGTAGCGATATAAATCATGGGTTAACTGAGAAGGAATGGGCGCGCTCTCATACGCCCTGCGTTTCATTTGGTCAACATACCAATCAGTCCCGAAATAGGTTGAGCAAATAACACGGGTATCAGTACGGTAACCTTCAATCTCCTGCGCATACCATAAAGGAAAGGTATCGATATCTCCAATAGTAAAAAGAATAGCACCTTTATTTTCCTGGGTCGAATCTAAATACGCTTTAGCCATTGTAAGTGCAGAATTTCGATTTGACCGGTCATGGTCATCCCAATTCTGATATGCCATTACACTTGGTACCGCCAATAAGCAAATAATACAGACTATAGGCACTAAAAATTTTGGTTTCATACTTTTTTGTAACCCACTATAGAGTCCGCTTACCCCCAAGCCTATCCAAATAGAAAAGATATAAAACGAGCCTACCAACGAATAATCACGCTCCCGAACTTGAAATATTGGCGGATTGGTATAAAATTGAATGGCAATTCCCGTAAAAACAAAAAACACCAACAACACCCAAAACTGCTTCCAATTATTTTGTAGTTGAAATACAAATCCTACCAGCCCCAACAAAAGAGGCAGAAAGAAATACGTATTTCGGCCTTTGTTCTTTAAAACAACTGAGGGAAGATTTTCTTGATTACCAACTAGAAAATTATCGACCATGTCAATACCACTAATCCACTCGCCATTACCATCAAATTGCCCTTGTTCATCATTGGATTTGCCAACAAAATTCCACATAAAATAACGCCAATACATATAGCCAAACTGAAAATCCAACATAAATTTTATGTTTTGATACAGCGTTGGTGGTTGCACATCAATATAGTCACTCATATTCTTCAAAAAACGGATGTATTGCGCAGCTGTAAGTTCACCCTGTCCTTGCTTATTACGAATGTTTTTCACCGCTTCTTTCAAATCAAGATTCGATCTATATTTTGGTTTTATTTCAAATTCGAGTACACCGTAATATTGCATATAATTTTCAGCATTCGTATCAGACCACATACGCGGCAGCCAACCTACATGCTTTTCATTTGAACCACGTATTGCTTTTTTATAGTTATTTATTACCTCATAAACACCTAGTTTTTCATTACGCTCGTATTTAGGTCGGTCGTCTTTATCTGGATAATCATCGGCAAACATATCAGAATAATATGTTCCGTAAAAAGGACTGTCGGTACTTGGGTACTGCTCTCTGTTATAATACCCTAAGAGCGACAAGGCATCAGAGGGGTTATTTTCATTGATGATTACATTGGCATTTGCTCGAATAGGAAGCATTAGCCACGTAGAGAACCCCAGTACTAAAAACATAATAGAAAGTACCAATGTATTTGCAATATGATATCCTCTTTTTTTAGTATATCGCAATGCCAAGAAAAAAAATACTATCAAAGTAAAACCTACAATAAAGCTACCAGTATTAAAAGGTAAGCCAAAGGAATTCACAAAAAACACTTCACCCCATCCAAAAAGTTTAAGCACTAGGGTTAAGGTGTATTTAAAAACGAGTATTAAAACAGCAACAGCCGCAACATTGGCAATAAAAAAATTAATAATAGTAACCTTTTTATGGGTTTTGAAATAATACAACAACACTATTGACGGAATTGCTAGAAAACCCATAAATTGAATTCCAAAAGTAAGACCTACCACAAAAGAAATAAGTAATAGCCATTTGTTTCCCCTTGCACAATACAGTTTATCTGTCCATTTCAAACCCAACCATAAGAGCACAGCCATAATCAAACTGGCCATTGAATACACCTCTGTCTCTGTAGCATTGAACCAAAAACTATCAGAAAATGTAAAGGTTAAAGCCCCCACCAGCCCACTAGTCAATACTATTACATTACAATCTTTAGTTTGTACTGCTGCCTTACCTATTAACTTCTTAGCTAGATTTGTAATTGTCCAAAACAAAAATAGTATGGTAAAAGCTGAGGTTATTACCGACACATAATTTACCATGAATGCTATTTCCGTGTTATTGATAGCAAAAAGGGCAAAAAAAGCACCTATCATTTGCAACAATGGTGCTCCTGGCGGGTGTGCTACTTGCAATTTTGCAGAAGCTGCTATTAACTCCCCCGAGTCCCAAAAACTAACTGTGGGTTCTACAGTACAGCTGTATACGCAAAGAGCAATAGCAAAAACCGCCCATCCTAACCAAATATTCCAAATACGATACGTCTCTAATCTCATTTGTGCTAGATTCTACACAAAGATTATTTAGAAATTAAAAAAGGATATGAATAAAGGGTCTGATTTAGGTACTAGTACCCCTATGAATTTTGCATTTTCCGTTGTAGTTCTTGTCGGTTCGACACCTGCAACTTACTGTATATATTGGTGATATGGGTTTTTACAGTGTTTAAACTAATAAAAAGCTCATTAGCTATTTCTTTATTAGTTTTTCCTTGAAGAATTAACCGTTGTATAGTATGTTCTTGCTTACTCAGTTCAGGAATTGCCTTGCGCTTTCTTCTTCGTTGAATGAAGACAAAACACACTAAGGCTGCAATAAGAAGTCCTAAAATAAAATTGACTATTTTACTAACAGCATACTTACTTTCTGCTACTTCTGTAGTTAAAAAAGCCAATTTATTTTCTAAAAACAGGTACTCTGAGCGGTTAATATCACTCTCTTTTAGTTCTTGTAAAAATGCAACATAAAAGGAAGGGTTCTTAGCTATATCCTTTTCTAACAATGCCTTATTATCAAGCTGCTTAATGCTTATTAATTTAACCATTAAAATTTCTAACGAATCTTTGGTGTAGCTTTTTACATCTCCCAAATACGCTATAGAAAGTGAATCTTCCTTTTTTAGCGTAGTCTGCCGCAATTGTTGTTCAAAATCATATAATTTCTGCCATTCTTTATGGGCTGAATTCGTATTTACATAGTCGCTAAAAGGAATTGGACTTTTTTTAAAATAAATAGTATCTCGCTTAGAAAACAAAAACAATTCTTCTACCACAACGGTATCTTTCAAAGCCTTTTCAAAGCGGTTCACATGTATTTTATAGATAGCATCTTTATCAGCAAGCAGGTTTCTTTTAAACTCAAAAAAGCCATTAGCATCTGCTTTGACGCTTGCAATAGCCTTTTTTAATTTAAATGCTGCTGCAGACTTATCTCCCGTAAAATTTGTAACTGAAATTTGGGTCAAATGAACCTCCCTTGACATATTTGCATCTTCTACAGGAATATATCCTGATATGGCCGACTGAGCGAAACCAAACATACTACATAAAAAAAACAGGTAATATATCCCTTTTTTCATCCTATTTAACTCAAAAATTGATGCACATACGAATATAACAAATACAAGTTAATCTCCTAAATCTGAACTATGGTTTATAGCTGCATTTATCTCCAATAGTTTGAGAAGAGAAGATGGATTCAAGAATCAAGAGCCATGACTAATGAATGTCCCTTATTATAGTTGACCGTTGTTGGTTATTAATTTCATTGGTGAAAAATAGTACTAATTGACTTGTTTTCAATAGGTATTGATTTCCATTAGTCCTGATTCTTGACTCATGTTTCTTGAATCTTGTTTCCTCTTATTTCTTGAATCTGAATGTCCCTGTTCTTGCCTCGAAGCGGTCTCGGCCCTTGCGGCGTAGCGGTATTCATATTCCTATCATTGTAAAACTCAATGTTACATGTGAGTTATAGCTTCTAAATGGGGGTCAGATGGAATTATTGGCTATCTAGTTGTAAAAAATTTACCGCATTTTGGTAATATATTTTTTTTAAAACTGGTACAGGAAGTGCTAAACCCGTATTCTTTTGCCCTCTTAATGCAACCGAATCTGCACTACTCAAATACGTCCATAAAAGCGCATAACTCGCATCAAGTTCTTGATTTTCTTGTTCTATTTCTTCTACCGTTTTTTGATGCTTCGGATACCAAGTACCATAGTCTGTACCAAACATAATACGGTCTTGATATTTTACAAAAAAGGCTTTTACTTTTTCAGAATTTTGCCCCACCAAGTCTCCAAACCTCGCCGCAGGCTCAACATAAATATTTGGATATGTATCCAATCGCTCCGCTACCATGCCAACATCATGCGCCATGCTACCCAAATGAGCACATAAAATTTTCAGCTTTGGGTTGTTTGCAATCCATCGATCGCGTGCTGCAATTATCGTTTCGTAAGTAGGTACTTCGGGGTGCTGGTATGCATGATACTCTGGATGCTCTGTATAATACCCATAATGTGGGTTATGAGGATCGTCAAGTGGTCGCCACGCTTGCACCGGCTCTCCAATATGCGCCATAACGGGAATATTTCTATCAACAAGAAAATCCCAAATGGGCTGCAAACGCATATCATCTATTTGAATAAACTTCCCCGAAGCATCTTTGGTAACCATTCCAAAATTCTTCCACACTTTTACCATAGTAGCACCCGATGAAATCTCCTCTTCTACTTGGGCAATTGCCTTGGTTGCAAAATCAGGTGCATCAATACCCACTCCTATCAAGGAAGAACAAAGAAAAAATAAATCTGGCTGTGCCCTTTGTTGCTCCATATAATTATTCCAACTCCGCTTAATTCCATTTGAATCTGACATAGCAACATCAACCAATATGGCTTGCATATTCCATTTCTTAAAAAAACTGGACAAATAATCTCTTTCATATTTGTAATGCGCATGCACATCTATTTTTTTAATCGATTGCTGATTTAGAGCCATCTCTTGTCTAGCTTTCTTAGGCTTCTCTTCAGAAACAGACTTACAAGCAAACAACCCTATTAATGCAATTAATAAAATGATACTATTTTTCATGCGGAACAGGCTTTAGTTTATTAGTTTTCTATTTACCCCATTAAATTAGTCAATAAAATTTAAGTAAGCTCTACCACCATTTATTTTAGTTCTTATTTGATTACACCTTACTTTTAACCTAAATTAACCCCTTTAAAATTCAACACTACATGATCGCGTTTTTACATACTTCGGAAATTCATATTAACAACTTTGAAAAATTGGTACGTAAGCACGATAAAAATGTGATTATCAAACACTATGTGAATGAAAACCTATTAAAAACAGCATTGGCAGACGGACAAACCGATTCCGTTTCTTTTAAAAATGAAATAGAACGCATAAAACAAGAAAAACCTAGGTTGCTCATTTGCACTTGTTCTACCTACGGAGAAGAAAGTGACAAAGACAAAACTATTCATAGAATAGATCGACCTATTGCCGAATACTTGGTGCAACATTATAATAAAATAGCACTTGCCTTTACCGCAAACTCTACCCGAAAAATCAGCGAAAATTTACTAAAAAAAACGGCTAAAAAGCTGCATAAAAACATTGAAATAGTACGTTGCGACTGTTCGAAATCATGGCCGTATTTTGAGCAAGGTGCTTTAGAAAAATACGAACAATCTATTGCCAAAAACATTAAGCAAATAGCTGATAAGGTAGACGTCATATTTTTAGCCCAAGCATCAATGAACGGAGCAAAAGCACATGTAGGTCATTTAGAAAAAGAAGTAGTTTCTAGTGCCGAATATGGCATACAGATGTACATGAAAAAGTATCAAACACTCAAACAATAAATGGTAATTTTAGCCGACACTACTGTCAGTAAGGTTAGTTTTGACTACACACTATCATCAGGTAAACATAGCGCATCAATAACGGCATCTAATTCTTCTTGCACGTTTGGGTTGGTACAATTGATCAATATCGCAATAACTAATTGCTGCTTGGGGTAGACAAAAAAATTGGAATACCCACCTACTCCATTACCTATATGCCCGTAAAAAGGCCTGCCTTTAGCATCTTCACTTACCTGCCACCCAAGGCCGTAATAAGTTTTAGTTTGACCTATTGTCTGCGAGGTTAAAAACGGTTCCATTAGGGTTTTATCGAGTATGTTACCCTCTAAAACTGCCTGTCCGAATTTGGCAATATCTGCAGTGGTTGACAAATAACCTCCGCCAGCCAGTTTATAGGTATTGTTAACAGGAATAGCATCACGAAAACCACGCCTGTTTTTTGAGTAAAATTTTGCTCTGTTTGGCGGTCTTAAATCGGCATCCTCATTTTGAGTAATCTCATCATTACGGTTACCTCCCTCTGCCATGGTATGCGTCATCTGTAAAGGCTGTAATACATTTTCATATACATAGTCTTCAAAAGGAATACCGCTCACCTCTTGCATTGCGAGGGATAATAACACCCAATCAAAACTATTGTACAAATAATCTGTGCCAGGTTTAAAAAGAAGTTCATCATCCTTAAAAATAGCAATGCCCTCTTTTATGGAATACGGTTTATTGAGTCCGTATTCGGTGCCTTGGTAACCTCTAATCCCTGCCGTATGACTTGCCAACTGCCTCAATGTAAAATCATATTTCTTTTTAGGATAATAGGGTACATAATCATAAAAAGAAGCCTCCAAATCTATACGTCCATCAGCTACCATTTTTGCTAAGGCAGTAGCAGCAATTGGTTTTGACACACTTGCTATCCTAAAACAGGTATTTATGGGGTCTACATGAATTTCTTGTGTCAAATCTGCGTATCCATACCCTTTTTGCAAGATGGTTTTTCCTTCTTTTAATACGGTTACGGCAATGCCTGGCACCTTCTGTTCGGTGATTAACGTATTCAGCAAGGCATCGGCTTTAACCATACCAATTAACTCGGTATCATTACCGAGTGTTCGCTTGAAGGCAAAAAAATCTTTAAGGTATTGGGTTATGGGTTTCAAATCAATTTATAATTAAACGGCTTCAACATTTAATTTCTAAAAATTAAATGCCCTTTATACACCTCTTCTACTTCAACAATATCGGGTCTTTGAAAACTTATAACATCTCCTGTACTACGTATCCTACCCTTAAGTTCTTCCGATGGATTACATAAAATATCATTTGAACCTCTATGATCAAAAAGTATCGTTTTTGCCTCCAAGTTATCAGCAACAATACGTGTATCACCTGATGCTATTGATACACTAAGGCTGTTAGTCTCCCCTCTAAGTTGAAAATAGGCATCACCATTAACCACAATACTAAGTCTATCTGTAGCTAAATTTAAGTCGAATTCTCCGTCAGTAGTCTCCGATTCTTGGTTATTAAAATCTTCTACTAGAAGACGTAGACTGGGGTACGTCAAAACGCCATCACTTTCAATTTTTAGTCCCGTACTACTGCGTATTTCAGTAATATTAGGGGCCGTCACGTATACTTTCGTAAGACCATATGGTCGCAGGTAATTACAATCATTGGTGTCTTTTAGGAGCAAACGTCCATCAGAAACAACTGCGGTAACCTCATTGCGTAAAAAGGCACCTGTTTCAATTTCGACTTTACTGGTTGCCCCTGCTTTTAAAACCAAGCCTACATTTTCAAAGACGGTAATTTTGGTGAATTCTGCCACGGTAACTTCATCACGTACTAGTTCACCAGCTTTTTGAAAACAGTCTGGTGCAGATTCTGAAGAACAGGCTGAAAAAATCAACATACCGATACAGATGCTTATGTATTTTAATTTCATCATGCTTTAACGCCTACTATTTTAATCCTTTTTTATTGCAGTTTATTCGTATCAACCCTCCTAATATCGGGTCAAAAATACCCACAAAAGTAAATTTGTTCCTTTTTGCACCTTTTATCAAAATCACAACCGCACTCCTATTCCAAAGGCTACTGCTTCGGCAGCCGCCGCATGTGATTTCAATGAAACCTCAGCAAACAATTTCTTCTTAATATAATACTTCATACCAACACGATTGTACACCTTTCCTTCAAAATCATACGGACTGTATATATAATACCCCAATTGAGTAGTAATACTGAGCCTATTGATAAAAAGCTCATGCCCAACAAATAAACCTGCTCTTTTATAGTCGGTATCGGGAGCTACATTTTTCTCTGGAAAAGAGACCGATTCATACCGAATTAATTCTTTTAAAAAATTACTAAAAAAGATATCTCCGCCAAATTGAATTGCACTTTTTCTTCCTATACGCTTATCTATATAAGCTGAAATAATATATAAAGGAAACCTACCAGACCCAATTACATCACTCTCATTAATCCCGGCTCTAAAGGCCAAATTATACCTCAAAGGCTCAGTAATTTTAACCTTCTCCCTTCTTATGTAAGTTTCTTCTTCTCGTATAAACGTGTACGTAAGTCCCGCATTAAAAGCAATGGTATTGGTTGATGTATTTGGTGCTTTTGTACTAGCATTGGAATAATGTATGATAGAAACACCAGCTTTAAGCCCTAAACCTTTGTAAATATTTTCTTTGTTAAAATTCCATCTTAAAATAGTAGAACTCAACAAAGCAGACCCATAAGCATTATTACGAAAATTAGTGATTTTATCGTATGGATTGGTATTATAGGCCAACCCATGCCCTATATGGAGTTGCACATTTCTTTTAAAAAAATAGAAATTAAAATGTGCATAAAGCCCGTAATGATTGCCCAAAACAGGATTGCCCATGTTTTGGTAAATAAACGAAAAACCATAATCTGGGTAGTTGTACCACTGATGCCAGTCTTTGTCACCGTATGTTTTTTGATTATAACCCAACATAACGCCCGATGGATGCCCCGTAATTAAATGCGTAATATCAGGGTTATGTAACATGATAAAACCATGAAACGGACTTGCCTCAAAGGAATAATTGTTTTGTTTAGCGACTTCTTGTGCAAAACTAAAACAAGTAAAAAACAAACTAAACAGTAATACCCGTAGCTTCATTGGCGGCAAAATTAAACAATCTTTATATTATACACTCACCTTTAGTTTACAATGAAGTTATGTTGCGTGTTTTTTATGGATGTTATACGCTATAAAAACATGTTTTCTCATTTAGTTGTTGAAATAGCTATAGACATGTCTCAAATTCAAATGTTATTCCTTCCTAAGAAAACACCTTACGTACAATCAAAAAAACAACTCCTATTTTAAACAAAAATTTGCTCCAAATATTTACTGAATTTTGGACATAAATAAGAGAAAAATGAGAAACTCAATTCAAACTAGAATTGAAATTAAAATCAATGAATAAAGGATATTTTATGGAGTTATTATTTCCTGTGCCAAGCTGAAGAAAGAATTACTGAATTAAATACTAGAATCAAAACAACGTAACTACAGAAGAAAAACAAATACGAAATTCAGCAATAGTCAAACTATGCTGAATTTCGCAAAATGTCATCTTTTTTACATCTGTAAATCCCAATACCATCTTCTAATGAAGTATATGGTTTTAAGTAAGATTGAGATTAAAACAACTCCTTAGCTATGGCTTTAATATTATCTGATTTACCCATAGAATAGTAGTGTAAAACAGGCACCCCTGCTGCCTTTAATTCTTTTGATTGCTGAATAGCCCATTCAACGCCCACTTGCCGCACTTCTTTATTTGTAGCACAATCATCAACAGCATCAATTAAATCTTGTGGTAAATCGATACGAAATACCTGTGGTAGTAATTGCAAATGCCGCTTTACAGCTATGGGTTTTATACCAGGAATAATAGGAATATCAATACCAATGGCTCTTGCTTCTTTTACAAAGTCGAAATACTTTTGGTTATCAAAAAACATCTGCGTCACCACATAATCAGCACCGGCATCTACCTTTTCTTTCAACCGTTTTAAATCGGATACTAAAGAGGGAGCTTCCAAATGCTTTTCAGGGTAACCAGCTACGCCAATACAAAAATCTGCGCAATTGCTGGTTTCAATAACGTCATGCAAATATTTTCCGCAATTCAAATTTTGAATCTGAGCCACCAAATCACTCGCATATGAATGCCCTCCTTTGGCAGGTACAAAATACTTTTCTTCACGCATAGCATCACCACGTAGTGCCATTACATTATCAATACCCAAATAATGACAGTCTACCAACAAATACTCCGTTTCTTCTTTGGTAAAACCACCACAAAGTACATGAGGTACGGTATCTACTTTGTATTTGTGTTTGATAGAAGCACAAATACCTACTGTACCCGGGCGCATACGCGTTAATTTTTTATCTAAAAGTCCTGATTTATCGATATATACATACTCTTCACGCGAGGTAGTCACATCAATAAACGGAGGATTAAACTCCATCAACGGATCTATATTGCTATATAATTCTTCAATTCTATGCCCTTTTACAGGAGGAATAATTTCAAACGAGAATAGCGTTTTTCCATTTGCACTTTTAATATGATCTGTAACCTTCATTCTTTTTTATTTACTTCAAATTTCTTACTGAGAAACCAATTCTACTATTTCTAATACAGGTTAATCACCTATTTTTTAATCATCGGCAATATTTGGGGCAAGCCATTTCATTGCTTCTTCCATAGCAATGCCTTTTCGTGAAGCAAAATCAGCCACTTGATCTTCTTTTATTTTACCAAGGCCAAAATAGCGCGCTTCTGGATTGCCAAAATAATACCCACTTACCGACGCCGCAGGCCACATAGCGAGACTCTCCGTTAATTTCACCCCTATTCTTTCTTCTACCTGAAGTAACTCCCAAATAGTTAATTTTTCAAGGTGATCTGGACAGGCAGGGTATCCTGGCGCAGGACGTATTCCTGTATAAGATTCATTAATCAAATCTTCTTCACTGAGGTTTTCATTGGCTGCATACCCCCAATATTTAGTACGCACCTCTTTGTGCAAATACTCTGCAAAAGCCTCTGCCAATCTATCGGCGAGGGCTTTTATTAAAATAGAATTATAGTCATCTAAATTCTTACGATATGCTTCGGCAAGGGCATCTGTACCAAAACCTGTGGTCACACAAAAGCAACCCACATAGTCTTCTCTACCACTTTCTTTGGGGGCAATAAAATCAGCCAATGCATAGTCTGGCACCCCTTCTCTTCGTTTTAATTGTTGCCGTAGTGTTCTAAAAACTAGGTGTTTCTTTTCGCCTTCAGTATTCCCTTCTACGTTATCATACTGTGATTGATACGCAACTTCGATATCATCATCACCCACTGTATTTGCTGGAAACAATCCAAAAACACCTTTCGCTTTTAATTGTTTTTTTGATAGGATATTTTTGAGCATCTCTTGGGCATCGGCAAAAAGCTCTTTGGCCTGATCTCCAACAACATTATCGGTTAAAATATCAGGATATTTACCGTGTAACTCCCAACTTCTAAAAAAAGGACTCCAATCTATAAAAGGGAGTAACTTTTCTAAATCCATATCTTCAATAACCTGAATACCGAGCACTTTAGGTTTTACAATTTCTGAAGTATTCCAATCTATTTTGAATTTGTTTTCTCGTGCCTTCGCTATAGGTTTGTATTCTTTTTGAACTGAGCGTTTTAAAAATTTATCTCTAAAAATAGTGTAATCATCCTTTATGGCTTTTTTATACCTATCAGAAGTTTCTTTTTGCAACAAATCTCCAACCACAGTAACGGCACGCGAAGCATCATTTACATGCACAACAGCTTCACTGTATTGAGGATCTATCTTTACCGCCGTATGTGCCTTGCTGGTTGTAGCGCCTCCTATTAACAAAGGAACTTTAAAATTTTGACGTTGCATTTCTTTTGCCAAATGCACCATTTCATCTAAAGATGGGGTAATAAGACCACTAAGGCCAATAATATCAACATTGTGTTCTATAGCTGCAGCAATAATTTTTTCAGGTGGTACCATTACCCCCAAATCAACAATTTCATAATTATTACAAGCCAAAACAACACCTACTATATTCTTACCAATATCATGTACATCACCTTTTACGGTAGCCATTAATATTTTTCCTGCCCCTTCGGTATCTCCTACTTGCGGATTTAATAGTTTTTCTTCTTCAATATACGGCAGCAAATAGGCGACTGCTTTTTTCATAACACGGGCAGATTTTACCACCTGTGGTAAGAACATTTTTCCGCTCCCAAAAAGGTCACCAACCACATTCATACCTATCATTAAATTGCCTTCAATAACTTCGATAGGTTTATTGGCAGCTTGACGAGCTTCTTCAACATCTTCCACTATATATTGGTCAATACCCTTCACCAATGCTCTGGTAATTCTATTTTGAACGGGCTCTGTACGCCACGACAAATCTACCTTACTTTCTTTTGCTGTACCTACTACCGATTCTGCAAAATCTAACAAACGTTCTGTAGCATCATCTCTTCGATTGAGCATGACATCTTCAACATGCTCCAATAAATCTTTTGGAATATCATCATACACCTCAAGCATCGTAGGGTTTACAATACCCATATTCATACCTGCTTTAATAGCATGGTACAAAAAAACTGAATGCATTGCTTCACGCACTGGGTTATTACCACGAAACGAAAACGAGACATTACTAACTCCGCCACTAACACTACAATGCGGCAAATTTTCACGCACCCATTGGGTTGCTCTAATAAAATCTAAGGCATTTAATTTGTGCTCATCCATTCCTGTGGCTACAGGAAAAATATTTAAATCGAAAATAATATCCTCTGGAGGAAAACCTACTTCATTAACTAAGATATCATACGAACGTTTTGAAATTTCAATACGACGCTCATAATTATCGGCCTGGCCTACCTCATCAAAAGCCATTACAATTACGGCTGCCCCATATCGTTTAATCAATTTGGCATGCTGCTTAAATTGCGCTTCGCCTTCTTTTAAACTGATAGAATTCACCACACATTTCCCTTGAACCACCTGAAGCCCTGCTTCAATGATTTCCCATTTTGAGCTATCAATCATAATGGGTACGCGGGCAATATCAGGTTCTGCAATCACTAAATTTAAAAACTTCACCATCGCCTCTTTACCATCAATGAGGCCATCATCCATATTAATATCAATGATTTGCGCGCCACCCTCTACTTGATCTCTGGCTACATCAAGCGCTTCTTCAAATTTTTCTTCTTTGATGAGTCGCAAAAATTTCTTTGACCCCGCAACGTTTGTACGCTCTCCTACATTAATAAAATTGGTCTCAGGGGTAACCACTAGAGGCTCTAGCCCACTGAGCTTTAAATATTTTGTAGGCTGTTGCTTATTCATCGATTGGTTCTCTGTGTTGTTATCAAACATCAACTATTATTTTTTATAATATTTGATTAATTTATGTGTGCGCTTTTGCATTTCAAAAAGGTATTTAAAGCTAAGGTTTTGGTCGTACGTTGTCAACGTACTACATAAACTTCAAGACCTGTTACCGCATTATTCATCTACCGTAGGCAACTCTCTCGGGTCATACTGCTTTACCAATTTAGCGATTGCTGAAATATGTTCAGGAGTGGTTCCGCAACAACCCCCAACAATATTCACCAGTCCTTTTTCTACATATTCTTTTATTTGTGTTGCCATTTGCTCAGGCGTTTCATCATATTCACCAAAGGCATTAGGTAATCCAGCATTGGGATGTGCAGAAATTGCATGCTCCGTTCGCGACGACAACACTTCTAAATGTGGCACCAACTGATTTGCTCCTAAAGCACAATTAAACCCAACTGATAAAATTGGAATATGCGAAATAGAGATTAAAAAAGCTTCTGCCGTTTGCCCTGATAGTGTTCTTCCTGAAGCATCAGTAATTGTTCCGCTTACCATAATAGGCACGTCGATATTGCGTTCTTCTTTTACCTCTTCTATAGCAAAAAGTGCCGCCTTTGCATTTAAGGTATCAAAAATAGTCTCTACCAACAATAGGTCTGCCCCACCGTCAAGCAAGGCTTCAACCTGCTGCTTGTATGCAATGCGCAATTCATTAAATGACACCGCTCTAAAACCGGGATCATTTACATCAGGTGACATACTTGCCGTTTTATTTGTTGGGCCAATACTACCTGCAACAAACCTTGGTTTATCAGGGTCTTTTTGGGTAAACTCATCAGCTACCTCTTTTGCTATTCGAGCTGATTCATAGTTGAGTTCATACACCAAATCTTCCATATAGTAATCGGCCATGGCAATGGTTGTACTTGAGAAGGTATTGGTTTCTACTATATCAGCTCCTGCGGCAAAATACTTTCGATGTACTTCGGCTATAGCGTGGGGCTGGGTAAGCGATAACAAATCATTGTTACCTTGCAAGGGGTGTTCCCAATCTTTAAAGCGCTCTCCTCGAAAGTCTTCTTCTTGAAACTTATAACGTTGTAACATGGTACCCATGGCACCATCTAACACGAGAATTCGCTCCTGTAATACTTCTTTAATTTTTTTCATAACAATAGCTCCAATTACACTAGATTGGGTTTCAAAATCATCAAGTAAGAGAAAGGTATTAGACCAGGGTCTTTTTTCTGGTTATCTGTCTCGAATACTCGTGATAGAACGTAGCACCTTCTTTATGGCTAAAGGGTTGCTAAGGCTTCATAGGGTCTATTCCCTCCGCCTTTCTTGATAACAATTTCAGTGTTTAATGAACTGAATACAAAGTAACGCTACAGTAGCATGAAAACCAAAAAATACGGTTCTTTTTTAAAATCTTATTTCGCATCTAATTTGATATCAATTAAGTACCAAGCAAAAAAATAGTCGATTAAACTACGTATACAATTTCTATTTTAAATGCTGCTTTAAACCCACTTTATGCATTAAAATATCTTTTAAAAAACACCAATAGCAAACAAAAACCCTACAATCATAACAATCGGAGGGTTTTTAAAATCAGTTCGCATTTAGTTTTATAGTATGCTCTGTACCACCTCTTTTTTAGCTACTTTTTTAGTACCATCAAAACCTTCAACACCACCAACAGTGGTATACTTCATTACATAGCGTTTTCCTGGATTGATGAGTTGATATGCATACTGACACATTACCGCCGCCTCATGAAAACCAGACAAAATGAGCTTTAACTTCCCTTCATAGGTGTTTACATCACCAATGGCGAAAACTCCGGGAATATTCGTTTGATAGTCTTTAGCATTATTTACTTTAATGGCATTTTTCTCTATTTCTAAGCCCCAGTTACCAATAGGTCCTAGTTTTGGTGAAAGACCAAATAAAGGAATAAAATTATCTACTGGCACATAGGTTTCTCCTTTGTTAGCATCGTTATGCTTTACAACCACCGCTTCAAGGTGCTCATCACCATATAGTTTTTTTACCTCTGCTTCTGTGAATAGTTTAATTTTTCCAAGTTTGGCCAATTCAGATGCCTTTTCTACAGAATCTAATGCCCCACGAAATTCGTTTCTACGGTGTACTAAAGAAACCTCAGCAGCCACATCGGTTAAATAAATAGCCCAATCTAAAGCGGAATCTCCTCCTCCTGCAATAACCACTTTTTTATTGCGATATACTTCAGGGTCTTTTATCATATAAGCAACACCCTTATCTTCAAAATCAGCAATATTTTCAATAGGTGGTTTTCGTGGCTCAAAAGAACCTAAGCCTCCTGCTATAACCACAACAGGCGCATGGTGTTTTGTACCTTTATTTGTTGTTACAATATACGAACCGTCTTCTTGTTTATCTAAAGTTTCTGCTCGTTCACCTAGGGTAAAACCTGGCTCAAACGGCTTAATTTGTTGCATAAGATTATCAACCAAATCTCCCGCTAATATTTCTGGAAATGCAGGAATATCATAAATAGGTTTCTTTGGATAAATTTCTGAACACTGCCCACCAGCTTGTGGCAAAGCATCAATTAAATGACACTTTAGCTTCAATAATCCTGCTTCAAAAACGGTAAAAAGGCCTGTTGGACCTGCGCCTATAATTAAGATATCTGTTTTTATCATTCTGCTTTATTTAATACTATTGTGATATGAGCAAATGGTGTTACTAATTACTTGTTTTTGACACCAAATCTGCTGTTATTTCATTCATTTTATCTACTTTATGCTCAAAATCTCCTTTTAAGGTTTTTCGATAAGCATTTAAATTTTGCACCATTTTATTAATATCCTCTGGAATTACTTCCTCAAAAAATTGGCGCAATCGTTTTGCTGTTGTTGGTGATTTTCCATTGGTAGAGATGGCAATTTTCACATTGCCTTTAGTGACAATTCCGCCCATATAAAAATCACAATACGGCGGATTATCTGCTACGTTTACCAATTTATCAATCGCCCTACAATCATGATACACTTGTTCATTAACCTCAGGCACATCAGTAGTGGCGATCACCATGTGCTTGCCATTCAAATACTTCTTGTCATAACTATCGGTAATCAAGGTCACTTTAAACTTGTGCGCTAATGCCACCGTAGCTTCACGAAACATAGGAGACACCATGGTCACTTTAGCATCTGGGCTAGATTTTGTTAAAAATGTCAATTTCTCTTCAGCAACATTGCCTCCGCCAACAATCAAAATATGCAGATTGGCAGTTTTTAGAAATATGGGATATAAATTATTCCGTTCCATTAGGCTGTAAGAATTTCGGTTTCAGATTGACTGTAAACACTTTGTATATGGTGTAATTGACTTCTATGACGAACAACTTCGCCTATAATTATAATTGCAGGGTTTGCCAATTGCTCCTGTTCAACAATATTTTCAATACTTGCAATAGTACCTACACCTACCTTTTCATCAGCCCTTGTTCCATTTTGAATTATAGCTATTGGTGTTTCTGATTTGCCCTCCTTTTTAAAAAGGTTTACAATTTGTGAGAGCTTTGACATACCCATCAAAATAACTACGGTAGCGCTAGATTTAGCTGCTAATTGCACATCAGCAGACAATTCATGATTCTTTGTTGTACCTGTAATTACCCAAAAACTTTCTGCCGAACCTCTTTTGGTTACTGGTATATTTTGTGCCGCAGGAACTGACAAACATGATGAAACCCCTGGCACCATGGCTACTTCCAATCCATATTTTGCCGCATACTCCATTTCTTCTGCTCCTCTTCCAAAAACAAACGGGTCTCCACCTTTTAAGCGTACCACGTGCCCATGGCTTTTGGCCCTACTCACAATAAGCTCATTAATTTGATCTTGCTGATACGCATAGCACCCTTTGCGCTTTCCCACAAAAATATGCTCTGCCTGTGGGGAGTATTCCAATAGCTGATCATCAACCAAAGCATCGTACAAAACCACATTAGCATGTTGCAGTGCTTTTACTGCTTTTAGCGTAATGAGTTCAATATCACCAGGCCCTGCTCCAATTACAGTTAACTGTGGCGTTGGTAATTGCTCTTTAAAATATAAATTGCTCTGCATAACTTAAACTTCTGCTAATTCTTGATTTCTGAATTTTTCTACAGCTTTTAAAAAGGCTTTTGCGTCAGCTAAATAGGCTTTCGCAAAATCAGCTGTAGGCTCATTTTTATTCAACTGCAACACCAGTTCTTCAAAGCCGTTTTCTAAAGTTATTCTTCCTGTAGCTACAAACTTTTCATCAAAATCTTTGATAATACTTGCATGGGTATTGGTTTTGGTTTTTTCAGCAGTTAATAGCGCTTTTGCCGAATTTACCATAGAAGCATACGAATAGTAAATACTCGCTGCCCATTTACTTTCAGCCAATGTTTCTTCAGCATTTTGTAATTTCTCTTCACTCTCGTATAAGAGTGTTGCAATTAAATCAATAACAACACCAGCACATTCTCCAATTCCAATTGCCTTTTCATAGCGTGCTTCAGTGCCCCAATCGATAAAATCTTCTTGACTTAAATTGTCAATATCTGTTAACGGTTTTAGAAAATCATAGAAATAGTGTTCTCCTTTTTGAGCATAATAATCTGCAAAAGATTGTCCATTGCCATTGGCATCAAAATCGTCTAAAATTAAACGAAGTGCCTGTGGTCCTCTTTTACTAGGCACTTTTACCACCTTATCAGCAAACCTACCATTACCATTACCATCATTACCGCCACCTAATAAAACTTGAAGTGCAGGAGCTACCAATTTATCTTTTGTACGGATACTCATACCTTGAAAGCCAATATTTGCCATATTGTGCTGCCCACAGGCATTCATACAACCGCTAATTTTTATAACAACATCTGGATTGCTTATATATTTAGGATATTCTGCTTTTATTAGCCTTTCTAACTCTTCAGCAATACCCGTACTACTAGCTATACCAAGATTACAGGTATCAGTACCTGGACATGCAGTAATATCTAGCGCCTTGTTATACCCTGCTTCTACAAAACCTAATTTTGACAATTCGGTATAGAAAAAAGGAACTAATTCTTCTCTTACATAAGGAATTAAAATATTTTGGCGTAGTGACAACCGAATTTCACCCGCTGCATACTGCTGTACCAAATCTGCCAACAACCGTGCTTTATCAGTGTAAAAATCACCCAACAACACTTTAATACCTATGGCTACATAACCTTGTTGTTTTTGAGGAATGATATTGGTAGCTTTCCACTGCTCAAAAGCCGCTTCATTTGCAATTTCAACCTCTGGAGCTACCTCTGTAGCTATAGTTACTTTTGGATAGGCCGCAACGTCAATAGGAATTGATGTATGTGGAACTGCCTTTTGTTCTGTTTCCAATAATTTTTTAAAGCCGTCTAAGCCAATATCTTTCAGCAAAAATTTCATACGTGCTTTTGCTCTACTTTTTCGCTCGCCATAGCGGTCAAAAACACGCACTACCCCATCCATTAAAGGAATAATTTTATCGGCTGCTAAAAACTCAAAAAGTACATCAGCATGTCTTGGCTGTGAACCGAGTCCGCCACCTAGCATTACTTTAAACCCTCTTACATCATCTTTAATTTTGGCAATAAAGCCCAAATCATGCATATACGAAAGCCCCGTATCTGCATCACTCGCAGAGAAAGAAACTTTAAATTTTCGTCCCATTTCTTGGCTAATAGGGTTGCGCAAGAAATATTTAAACAAGGCCTCAGCGTACGGAGAAACATCAAAAGGCTCATCAACATCAATCCCTGCTGTTTCACTCGCTGTAACATTTCGCACCGTGTTTCCACAAGCTTCTCGAAGGGTAACCTCATCTTTCTCTAATTCTGCCCAAAGCTGCGGAGTTCTATTTAAATCTACATAATGAATTTGAATATCTTGTCGTGTAGTAATATGTAAACGTCCTGTAGAATACTCATCAGAAACATCACAAATTCGCTTCAATTGTTTTGACGTCACTTTTCCGTACGGAAGCTTGATGCGAATCATTTGAACACCCTGCTGTCGCTGGCCATAGACGCCACGAGCTAAACGTAGACTTCTAAATTTTTCTTCATCTATCTTACCTTCTTTGAACTGACGAATCTTGGCCTCCAATTCCAAAATGTCCTTTTCAACTACAGGGTTTTCTATTTCTGTTCTAAAACTTTGCATTTCTTTTTAGTATTGAGTCTGGATGTTATAATTTCAATTTTAAACCTATATTTCCTATGGATTTAATAGGTTAAATATTCTAGTTATCCCTATTACTTTCGTTCGGGATAAACTATTCTTTAGTTAATAAAACCTGCCCCTACAGTATTATTTGACTGCGTATCGATTAAAATAAAAGAGCCATTGGTACGGTGGTCTTTAAAAGCATCGTAAAAGATTGGCTTATTAAGCTTAAAACTTACTTGCGCAATATCATTCATTCCTAAAGCGGATACACCTTCTTCAACACCAGAATAATCGGGGTTTATTTTATGATGAATGGTTGTTACTTTTGCCAGTACCTTATTGACACCATGCTGTATGACATATTTATTACCTGCTGCCAATTTTTGAGCATCCATCCAAGAGATTGTAGCCGTAAATTCTTTTTCAATTTTTGGTAAATCGCCAACTTTCACCAACATATCACCTCTACTGACATTTATTTCATCTTCTAAGGTTATGGTAACCGAAGACCGCCTAGATGCAGTCTGGTGTTTTTTATCATAGAAATAAATATCTTTAATTTTTGATTTAGTTTGCGATGGAAGAGCAACAACCTCGTCTCCTACATTAAGCTCTCCTCCATACACCTTACCCGCAAAGCCTCTAAAATCGTGAAATTCTTCAGTTTTAGGTCGAATAACATATTGCACTGGAAAACGTGGTGTTCCTACATTTGACACCGCAGCCATATCTAAGCCCTCTAAATGCTCAAGCAATGTTTCGCCTTCATACCAAGGCATTTTTTCAGATTTATTAACCACATTATCACCTTTTAAGGCACTAACTGGTATAAAAGTGATATTTTGATCTTGGTAATCACGCTTACCCATGAGCACTTCAAAATCAGCTTTGATAGCATTGTATTTCTCCTCAGAAAAATCTACCAAATCCATCTTATTGATAGCCACAATAACATCCTTTACACGCAACAGATTATTGATAAAAAAGTGGCGATTGGTTTGCTCAATAACACCTTTTCTAGCGTCAATCAAAATAATAGCCGCTTGCGAGGTAGACGCTCCCGTTACCATATTACGTGTATATTCAACATGGCCAGGTGTATCAGCTATAATATAACTTTTGGTCGCGGTAGAGAAGTAGATATGCGCCACATCTATAGTGATACCCTGCTCTCGCTCTGCTACTAAACCATCAGTTGCCAAAGAGAAATCTAAATAATCGTACCCTTTTTGCTTACTCGTTTTTTCTATAGCTTCTAACTTATCAGTAGTCAAAGATTTTGTATCGTACAATATGCGCCCTATTAAGGTGCTTTTGCCATCATCTACACTTCCTGCTGTTGCTATTTTTAGTACTTCCATAATCGTAAATCGTTGTTCGTTGTGGTTGTTTGTTCGTTGTTGTTATACACAATCAACACTAAGCTACGCCCTGTTTTTTTTAAAAATATCCTTGTTGTTTTCTTTTCTCCATAGCCGCCTCTGACCGCTTATCATCAATACGAGCACCTCTTTCTGATATCGTAGAATCTCGTATCTCTTGCACAACCGATTCAATATCGGTAGCTTCAGAAAACACCGCCGCCGTACAACTCATATCACCTACCGTTCTAAATCGCACCATACGCTCTAAAACTTCTTCATCCTCTTCTTGAAACACATAATCTGAATGTGACCAAATCAAACCATCTCTTAGGAATACTTTTCTTTTGTGTGCAAAATAGATAGATGGAATTTCAATACCTTCCTTTTCTATATAAGACCAAACGTCTAACTCTGTCCAGTTTGAAATTGGAAATACTCGAACATTTTGTCCCAATTCAATTTGACCATTCAACATATCAAAAAGCTCTGGGCGCTGATTTTTTTCATCCCACTGACCAAAATCATCACGGACAGAAAAAATACGCTCTTTAGCCCTTGCTTTTTCTTCATCTCTACGAGCACCACCAATACAGGCATCAAATTTAAACTCTTCAATAGCATCTAAAAGCGTGGTTGTTTGCAAGGCATTTCTACTTGAATATTTACCAGACTCTTCTTTTACTTTTCCGGCATCTATAGAATCTTGTACATTTCTAACAATCAATTCCAAACCTAATTCTTTCACCAATTTATCTCTAAAGGCAATAGTTTCAGGAAAATTATGACCTGTATCAATGTGCATTAAAGGGAATGGAATTTTAGCTGGCCAAAAGGCTTTTTGAGCCAATCGTACCAACGTAATAGAGTCTTTTCCTCCTGAAAATAACAAAACGGGCTTTTCAAACTGCGCCGCTACCTCTCTAAAAATGTAGATGGCTTCGTTTTCTAACGGATTAATATAGGATGTATCTTTCATAAATAAGTTCAAATGTCAAGTTCTACTATTAAATTCTTATTAATATACTATGCTGTTATTTACGTATGTAAACCACATTCTCTGTTTTCTAAAACCTTTGTAGGGTCGAAATAATTATGTTCATTTGGCAAATTTCTTTGCGCTAAATACGCATCAAGCTGGGCATCACTATAATGGTAAAACGGACTTACTTTTAACACACCATCTTTGCTTAAACTTAAAATATTTAGACTATCACGAAGTGCCGTTTGCCCTTTTCGTAAGTTTGTAAACCACACATCAGGTTGATGTGCTGCCATTGCTCTTCTAAAAGGTTCTAGCTTCACCTGCTCTGTAAAAACAGCATGCTTAGGGTCATCTATTTGCGGAATTCCCATAACAACATCTCTATGTGCAGTAGTTTGTTTTGGCACATACAAATCAATATTCAAACCAAGCTTATCGGTTAATTCGGCTGCGTGTTTATATGTATTTGGTGTATTATAACCCGTATCACACCACACTACTGGAATATCATTCTTCACCTCAGTTACCGCATATAAAATAGCTACCTCATACGGGCGAAAATTAGTGGTTACTACTGCCTTTTTAGCATTTTTAAGTGCCCAAGAAATAATTTCCACAGGAGGAATACCTTTGAACTGATGATTTAATTGTGCTATTTGCTCTTCTGTAAATGCCATGTTATACTGTTTATACCTACAAAGGTGTTCTACTGAAATCTTAATTATAGGATGTATCTCCTATTTACTTGCCCCACTTTACCATATTCCACAATCGTTCGTGAAAAAAGTATAATACCATTTTTGTCAAAAAATCAACAGATGCTATAGAAGCGGCTAACGCTATCTTGCCTGTTAGCAGGTACGATATAAGTAAGGTATCAAGTGTACCAACAATTCTCCAGCTTAATGCTTTTGCAATACTACGAACTGGCTTTTCTGATTTTTTATCATCATCAAAACTTGACTTTTTCGCTTTTTTATCTAAAATCAATTGATCAGCTATCATATTATAAAGTTATTTTCTATTACCCTATAGATTTAATAGGGTATGCAAAAATAGAAACTAATTTCCAAAGTATAACATAAAAAGGTATATAAAATTTCTATTACCCTATAGATTTAGTAGATTAATTAAAAAAGCGAATAATTATTGAGAATATTGTAAAACTTGAAAACAAAACATAAACTTTATACTATACAAATATTAGGATAATACCTGTTAAAATTAGAATATCTAAAATATCAGTAATATATTTTTAAGCATCGCTCTCTTCGCGTTCAGTTGAAACCCTATTCGATTTATGTTTTACAAAACCTATTACTACTTTAAATTACTAAAATAACACCCCTGCAACCTACTTACCTCAAAGACCAATGCTTCTTGCCTTTATTTAAACGATAAAATCATACCATTCATACGCCTGTATTATAAGGCATTAGCGCATCATGACTTGATTAAAAGAAGCAATCACTATAACGCTGGCACACTTTGTCTATCATTTCTTACATATAGACGAAAACCGCGATATTTTGTAGCTTGAAGTTTGCATCATCATCAAAAGAAACCCTTTCTTTGTCGTATAAATTTAACCTATTTAACGTTTTAACAAGTGATTCTCCCAAAGGTATCTTTGTAAAATAATTAAACTGTTTTAGTAGCATTATTTTATCTCTAGGTATTAGAATCATGGTTTTAAAATAAAAACTTATGCGCAACATTACTTTAGATCCATCAATCTTGAAATCTGTTTATTTCACCCTACTATTCTCTTTAGTGGCAACAGTATCAAGCGCTCAGCAACTACCTCAGTTTACGCAATTTGCTTACAACACTATGTCGGTTAACCCCGCCTATGCAGGCAGTAGAGAAACACTAAATGTCACTGCACTTCATCGTGATCAGTGGAGGTTCATAGAATCGAACCCTACCACCAGTACATTATCAGTGCATACACCAATAAAATATAGCCGATTTGGCGTAGGGCTTACCTATATTAATGATCATTTAGGTGGTGAAAACTATAATTACATCTATGGAAATGTTTCTTATACCGTTCCACTGGCGCAAAACATAAACCTAGCATTAGGTTTAAATGGAGGTACTACGAATTATAGCCTAAGGAATCCCGATGTTAACGACCCATTTTTTAATGATGGTTTTACCAAATGGAATCCAAATTTTGGTGCAGGTATTTACTTGAGTAGCAATAAGTGGTATTTTGGAATGTCAACACCACGTCTGCTAAATACAGATTTAAACAAAGGAGAATCGGCAGCCATTGAGCGTAATAGTTATTACACTATTGGTGGTTATGTTTTTGACTTAGGTGATACAACCAAATTTAGAACTACCGTTCTTGCCAAAGTAACTAATGGTGCACCCGCTACATACGATCTTACAGGAAGCTTATTTTTCTTTAATAAATTATGGGTAGGAGCTGGTTACCGATTTAATGATGCCGATGGTTTTTCGGTTATGAGTGATATTCAAATTTCAAAATCGTTTAGAGTAGGTGCTGCATTTGACTTTTCTACCTCTAATCTCAATCCTTATAAAGGTGGTACACCAGAAATCATACTAATATATGAATTGCCAATAAAAGTATCGGGAGCTTTAAAATCTCCACGATTCTTTTAAGCTAACATAATACCAAATAAAAAAACCTTCGCAAGAAATTGCGAAGGTTTTTTTTATACCCTAATAACCGAGCATTATACAAATGGTTATTCTAAAATACCATCTACAATACCGTAAGCAACAGATTCCTCAGCACTCATCCAATAATCACGATCAAAATCTTTCATTACCCGATCGTAATCTTGTCCGCAATTCTCTGCTAAAATACGTGCACTTAATTCTTTAGTCTTAATAATTTCTTTAGCTTGAATTTCAATATTTGAAGCCTGGCCCCTCGCACCTCCACTAGGCTGATGAATCATGACTTGCGCATGTGGTTGAATAAAGCGTCTTCCTTTTTTTCCTACAGATAACAAAATAGAACCCATAGAAGCAGCCAAACCAGTACAAATAGTAGAAACTGGGCTCTTCAAAGCCTTTATGGTATCATACATAGCAAAACCTGAAGTAACATATCCTCCAGGACTATTGATGTATAATTGAATTTCCTCATCACTTTGCATATCTAAGTATAACAATCTATCGATAACATGCTTGGCAGAATCATCATCAACCATACCCCAAAGAAACACTTTGCGTTCTTTTAGCATTTTTTCATCAATAGCTTCTTGTATTTTTCCTTTTTTAGAACTCATTTTTTATTTTCTTAGTAAGTTTCAAAATTAATCAATTTATTGGGAATTAAAATACCAATAAAACTGTAGATTCTCTAAAATGTATACTGTAACAACCAAACACATGCCCAGTATTGTCAAATATACCCTTTTTGCTTCATTTTTATAACGTAACTTTAGTGCAGGAAAATACAAACGTTGAAAAGTTTCATCTATTACACTAACTACACAAACAGTTGTATCATGTTAATGAATGAAACGTCATTATAAAATTTCTAACCTAGTTTAACCATTTATCACATCTATATGAAAACAACACTAGCTGTACTTATACTTTCCCTAGCGATGGTAAGTTTTATAGTATCAAAACCAGCAACAACGACTACCAATCAAGACCAAGACATACTGCAAAAAATAGCGAATGCGCATGGATTTAAACATTGGAAAAATGTGTCGGAAATTAAGTTCACATTCAATGTAGATAGAGACACCTCACATTTTGAGCGCAATTGGGCATGGAAACCTAAAGCTAATATAGTTACCACCACTACCAAAGAAAAAACCATTAGCTATAACAGAAATAACCTGGATAGTATAGCAGACAAGGCTAATGAAGGGTTTATAAATGATAAATTTTGGCTGTTAGCGCCTTTTCAATTGCAATGGAATGCTACTAATATTACACATACGCTCACCAAAAAAGTTACCGCACCCATCAGTAAAAAAACAATGCAAAAGCTGACCATTGTTTACGGTACCGAAGGAGGTTATACACCAGGAGATGCTTATGATTTTTATTTTGGCGATGACTATATTATACAAGAGTGGGTTTTTAGAAAAGCCAACCAAGCCGAACCTTCTATGATTACCACATTTGAGAATTATCAAGAATTTAATGGTTTAAAAATAGCCACAATGCATAAAATGGCGGAAGGTAATTTCAAACTTTATTTTACCAATATTTCTGTAATGTAGACTAACAAAAGAACATCACTATTAGTTGTACAAGGTCACTACACCTGTTGCTTTTTTTGTTTTTTTGATAGCGAGAAGCTTCCCCCTAAAATAAAAAGAGCACAACAAAGTAACACCCAAAAGCAGCTAACTAAAGAAAAATCATCTGCGATTTTACCTAAAATAGGTGGAGCACACAAAAAGCCAGCATAGCCCGACCCAGCAATAAAAGACACTCCTTTTGATGATTCAATACCTTTTACATTACCCCCTATTCTAAACAATTCGGGTACCATAACTGAAAAACCAAGTCCCGATAAGCTAAACCCAACAATAGCCAAATAAGTATTGGTGGAAAGCACTAATGCATACCCACTAACAACAAGTAACGAGCCATAAGCTACCATTTTGGCCGAGCCAATTTTGCCACTAATACCGTCTCCTAAAAATCGACCAAGGGTCATGGTTATTTGAAAACCTAAAAAGCCAGCTCCCCATAATGCTTCTGGGGCAATACTAATTTCTTTTAAGTACAGTCCACTCCAATCTATAATCGCGCCTTCACTACCCATTGAAACAAAAGAAATTACTCCTAAAAGCAGCAAAGGTTTTAACATTTTTAAACTAAAACCATCATTTTCAATAGTTTCAGCAACCACATTTTTGTACTTACCATGAAACCATGCGTTCACTGCTAACACTAAAATAACAGCCAACCCCATATGCAAAACAGGATTGCTCAAAGGGCCTATCAAAAAACTACCCAAGCCAGCCAAAACTCCACCTAAACTAAAAAAGCCGTGAGCAGCTGACATAAACTTTGCCTCGTCCTCCTTTTCTATTTCAGTAACAAGGGTATTCATAGCAATATCAGTAAAGCCATTTGACGCTCCAAAAAGAAAAAGTCCAGCCATAAGCATATAATAGTTGGGCGCCAACAACGGTAACATTGCAGCAGTACAACTACATAGCACACCATACCAAGTGGCCTTACCTACTCCTATCCTATTAATTAATGAAGAAGCAATAGGAAATACCGTAAAAACACCCAATGACAAGAAAAAAATTGCAAATCCCAATTGCGATTTATCAATAGCTAAACCTTCTTTAACAGCAGGAATGTAGATGGCCCAAGTACCGAAAAGAATATTTAAACTTGCAAAAACACAGGCAGGGCCTAAATATCTTGGGTTTGAAAGTATAAGGCGAAGCGATTTCATAAAAATTTGATGTTGTTATGTTTTCCTATAATGAGGAACACAAAGTAATTGAATACTTCTTGAAGTTTACTGGCATTACTATTCCAAATACAAAACAATATATTCAAAAATTGTGATTTTAATTTACAAATATGATAGTTTTGACGTATGCAGCCTATATATGAAAACATAAAATTACCCGCTAACTCCTCTTTAAAAGTAGCCTTATATAATCACAGTAAGACTTGTGCAACCACAAATTGGCATATTCACCCAGAGTACGAACTTGTTTACGTACGAAATGGTAGTGGCATTTTAAAAATCTCTTCTAAAACAGATACTTACACCAATGGTGTACTATTGTTTCTTGGTCCAAATATTCAACATGCCGATTTTGGCAATAAAGAGTTTGCCAACAATCTAGAAGTTGTTATTCAATTCACCCATCAATTTGTTACTGAAAAACTAACGGTATTTCCAGAGTTTAGAAAGCTTAAAAAGCTACTAAAGACAGCAGAAAAAGGCATTGTTTTTGCTGCTATGGTACACGATGAACTTGCCCCAACGTTTGAGAAATTTAACACCATGAATGAAGCTCAAAAGCTTATTAACTTCATGAATATTTTAGAAAAACTTTCAACTACCAACAATTTTAAAACTATTATTACCGATAAAAAACTAACAAGCCACAAACCCACTGATGTAACTCGGCTTGAGTTTATTTTTCAATTCATCAATGAGCATTATGCCGAAGCCATAAACATAGCACAACTTGCATCTCAACTGGGGTTAACCAAAAATTCGTTCTGTCGATTTTTCAAAAAAATGACCCATCAAACTTTTGTGCAATTCGTTAACGAATTTAGAATACACAAAGCAGTAGAGATTTTAAATACCAATCAAAAATCAATAGCAGAAGTGATGTATAGCTGTGGTTTCAACGATGCTTCTTATTTTTCAAAACAGTTTAAGAAATACCATAAAACAACGCCTACCAATTACGTACATCAACTAAACCAACCATTACAAGAACAATGACAGTCCTAATTTTCGTTTTGCATAATACCTGCTTTCAATATTTGTCCAAAACGATACATATCTTCATAAGAACAATAAAAAGGTGCTGGCGCCAAGCGAATTACATTGGGCTCTCGCCAATCAGTAATAACGCCATTTTTCATTAAATAATCGAAAAGTGATTTTCCTTGTCCGTGTAGAAAAACAGAAAGCTGACAACCCCTATCTTCTGGGGTTATAATCTCAAAAGTACTGGCTACCTCGCTATCAATTTCGGCCAGTATAAACGCTAAATACGCTACAATCTTTTTTCGTTTCTCTATCAATGCATCCATACCCACTTCTTCAAACATTTCAAGTGATGCTAAATAGGGTGCTACAGCTAATACGGGCACGTTACTCACTTGCCAAGCATCAGCATTAGGCATGGGCTCAAATTCTGGTTTCATCAAAAACCGTGTTTCTTTTTTTGTTCCCCACCAACCCTCAAAACGAGGTATATCACTTTTTCCCAAATACCGCTCATTCACAAAAACACCTGAAGCATTACCAGGGCCACTATTCATATATTTATAACTACACCAAGCAGCAAAATCTACATTCCAATCATGCAGTTTTAATTTAACATTACCTGCTGCATGCGCCAAATCCCAACCAACATAAGCCCCTACAGCTTTACCTGCTTTTGTAATAGTGGGCATATCAAAAACCTGACCTGTGTAATAATTCACTCCTCCTATAAGTACAAGCGCAAGCTCATCACCCACTTCATTTATGGTTGCAATTACATCTTCGGTTCGCCAATAGTGCTCTCCTGGGCGTTTTTTTAGCTCTACTATTGCCTCTTTAGGGTCATAACCATGAAATTTAACCTGACTTTGTAGTAAATATTGATCAGAAGGAAAGGCTTTCTCTTCGCAAATAATCTTAAAACGCTTTGCTGTTGGTCTATAAAAAGAAACCATAAGAAAATGCAAATTCACTGTAAGCGTATTCATTACCGAAACCTCAGCCACTTTTGCCCCAACTATTTTAGCCAATGGCGCTGCCAATCTTTCGTGATAATCCCACCATGGTTTTTCGCTATGAAAATGCCCTTCAACCGCTAATTCAGCCCAATCAGTCATGACATCATCAATATACTTTTTCGTTCTTTTGGGTTGCAAGCCTAAAGAATTTCCTGTAAAATAAATAACCTGCTCACCATTTACTTTAGGAAACAAAAACGCTTCCCGATAGTGACGTAATTTATCTTGTGCATCTAGCTGTTGCGCAAATTCTAAGGAGTTTTCAAAATTCATACATCTTTTTTTTCAAAAATACGGATTAGGATTCGAAAATCATCACCCTATTATGGCATACGCATTTCAATAATATGTTTTTTAAAGCCTACCTTCTCATACGCTTTAATAGCATTAGCGTTATCATCATAAACAGTGAGTCTTATTTCTTTCAATCCTTTACTAGTCGACCACTCCTTTAAAGCTGCTATTATTTTAGCATTTATGCCCTTCCCTCTAAAGGCGGGTACGGTATACATAAACCCCAAATAAGCATAATATTGATGATTCAAATAAGGTAGCGCCTGCTTTATTTTCGCATAGCCAGAGGCTACAATTGAATCATTGTACGTTGCCACAACTACCTCAGCATCCTCAGAAAAAATCATGGCTTTAAGATCATAATAATGAATAGGATCATTGCCTAATGTTGGGTCAAAAGGTCTTTCTGCTTCAATAACCCCCTGCTCAAACTCCAACAATATAGGCAAGTCATCAAGTGTAGCTGTTCGTATTTTTATCTCATTCATAGTGATATCATTTAAACCATTTCAAGATAGTATATTAAATGGTTATTTTTGCAAAAAATCACCTATGCATTTTTTATCCCCTTTACTTGAAGCGTACATTAGTAATGCCTCAGAAGATGAGCCTCAACTACTACAAGAACTTACACGAGAAACCCATCTAAAGGTTATTCAACCACGCATGATTACGGGTCATTTTCAAGGTAGGGTACTGAGCATGCTTTCAAAAATCATACAACCCAAATACATTTTAGAAATTGGCACTTACACAGGATATTCAGCTCTTTGTTTGGCAGAAGGACTGCAAAAACAAGGTGAACTACATACCATAGATGTCAATGAAGAATTGGTTGCTATGCAAAGAAAATATTTTGACAAAAGTGATTATAGTGACCAAATAATACAACATACTGGAGATGCCATACAGCTAATACCAGATTTGGATATTTGTTTTGATTTAATTTTTATTGATGCCGAAAAAAAGTCGTATGATGCTTATTTTGAAGCTGCTCTTTTAAAAACCAAACCGGGTAGTATCATACTATCTGATAATGTACTATGGTCAGGCAAAGTGGTTGAGCCACTAAACGAAAAAGACAAAGCAACCAAAATGCTACTTAATTATAACAAAAAACTTAAAAGTGACCCCCGTGTGGAAACCGTTCTACTCCCCATTAGGGACGGTTTAACGTTAAGTAGGGTACGATAAACTTTTTGTGTGTTTGATAAAATGCTAGTGCAACAAAAACGCCCACCAATGTTCCTACAATAAGATCGAGGGGGTAATGAACACCTACAAATATGCGACTCATTGCAAACAGTATTGGCCATGTATAAAAAATCCATACCCATTTAAAACGGTCTTTTAAAAAAGCGATTACAATGGTAGTTATCGCAAAAGAACTTGCCGCATGCCCCGAAAAAAAACTAAAGGTTGATGGATTTCTTAAAATACGTATTAGTTGATATAAATCGGCAGCATTATTGGGACGTAAACGAGCAACATTTATTTTAGTAAAATGTATAAACAAGCTAATAAAAACAAGCATTACTACAATAGTTAGTAGTATAAAAATACCTTCTCTCTTTTTATGCTTCACGAAGATTAAGAGAATGAATAGAAGAAATAGCGGAGTCCATGTGACAAAATCGGTAATTGTAAGCCAAAAAAAGTCATAACCTTCAGATCCCAAATTATTGAGATAAATAAAGGTGTCTCTATCCCAATCTAATAGTGTTTTAAGCAAATTACTTTCGTTTTATAACGCCAGAAATATCTTCTACACTATCTTTTACCTCACCAATTTCTTTGGTTAAACCAGAAGTCAAGTTGCTTTTAACATCATCGATATCTTTTTTAATATCGGTCACAAAGCTCGTATCAATACCCTGCTTATCAGCGCTTTTTTGAATCTCTTGTTTGATGTCTTCTGTTGCGTCTTTTAATTGACGCATTCCTTTACCTAAACCCCTAGCTATTCCCGGAATTTTATCGGCACCAAAAACCATTACCACAATAAACATGATAAAGAAAATCTCACCACCACTTATGAATAAAAAATGCGTTACATACATAATTACAAATATAATAAAGTTAATGTGAACTATACATTACTAGTTTTATAATTAGCGTTAAAATTAGTGCTTTATTCAAGATATAGTGCATGCTTATAAATTCAGGTTATACACTAAAAAGTAAGTGTACTCATGAAAAACATAAACACCTTTAACAAAAAAAGCCCTGCAATTTACAGGGCTTAATGATACTAAAAGTAAATGACCAATTAACTATCCTTTTACTTTTTCTTTCATTTTATCAAAATTTGTTTTATTCTCCTTCTTGGGCCAACTATTATTAGTAGTATCAATATCAGCCGTTTCAGCCTTAGGATCAACAACAACACCTGTCAACTCCTTTTCAGAAGCAATAACAACACCAACTTGTTTATCATTCTTTCTCCAAATTTCTGCAGGGTAGGTAATATTCTCTGTACTTCCGTCTGCATAGGTGTATTCAACAATCAAAGGCATTGGTATTCCACCAGGCTTTTCATAAGTGATTTGATAAAAATACTTTGGTTCTTTAATCGCAGCTCTCTCTGCTGGGGTTAAATTATCCATCATAAATTCTTTTAATGTTTTAGAATTCTCAAGAGCAGATTTCCCTTTTAATTTTGGATCAAAATCATCACTACCCTCTTCTGCCAAATACACTAATGGAGGTAAATCATTTTCTTTAATGTTTCTTGCCGCCATATACTCCTTCATTTTTTGATTAGGCTTATTAGAAACGTAGTATTTCTTAATATCTTTCACCCCTATATCAACATAATCGGTGGTATAAAACCAACCTCTCCAAAAATAATCTAAATCAACCGCTGAGGCGTCTTCCATGGTACGAAAGAAATCTTCTGGTGTAGGGTGTTTAAACATCCATCTTCTAGCATAGGTTTTAAACGCATGGTCAAACAATTCTCTGCCCATTACCGTTTCACGCAATATATTCAATGCTGTTGCTGGCTTACCATAGGCATTAGGGCCTAATTGGTACACATTTTCAGGATTAGACATAATGGGTGCAATGGTACTTTGATCACCACTCATATACGGAACAATTTTAGCAGGTGCACCTCTACGAGAAGGATAAGCCTTATTTGGTGCTACCGCTTCAGGGTACGCCTCTCCAAATTCTTGCTCTGCCATATACTGCATAAAGGTATCTAAACCTTCATCCATCCATCCCCATTGACGTTCATCTGAGTTTACAATCATGGGAAAGAAGTTATGACCTACCTCATGAATAATAACACTTATCATTCCGTATTTTACACGATCAGAATAGGTGCCATCTTCATTTGGACGACCGTAATTCCAACAAATCATAGGATATTCCATTCCTTGATTTTTAGCATGTACAGATATCGCCTTCGGATAAGGATAATCAAATGTATGTGAAGAATATGATCGTAAAGTATGTGCTACTGCTTTGGTAGAATACTCTTCCCAAAGTGGGTTACCTTCTTTTGGATACAATGACACTGCCATCACATCTCTATCACCCATTTTTACCGCTTGCATATCCCAAATAAACCTTCTTGAAGTTGCAAAAGCATAATCTCGTACATTTTTAGCCGAGAACTTCCAAGTCTTTTTCTTTTCTGAAAAACCTTTAGCCGCTTGCTCTGCTTCTTTTTGAGTAACTATAATTACAGGTTTATCGTACGATTTTTTTGCTTTATTATAGCGTTTCATCATCTCACTTGAGAAGACTTCTTTTCTATTTTGAAGTGTTCCCGTAGCATCTAAAACGTGATCTGCAGGTACCGTAATATTCACATCGTAATCACCAAAGGTTAAAGCAAACTCGCCATTACCCCAAAATTGATGATTTTGCCATCCTTCTACATCACTATATACTGCCATTCTTGGAAAAAATTGAGCAATGACATACGCTCTATTACCATCGGCAAATTGCTCATAGCCCGACCTTGCTCTACTGACCGTATGATCAGGAATATTGAAATTCCATTTTATCGAAAAAGATACCCGCCCTTTACTTTCTAAAGGTTTTGGCAAGTCGATACGCATCATGGTATGATTAATAGTATACGGTAATGCTTTTCCGTTAGCATCCTTTACATGCTCGATAACAAAACCACCATCAAAAGGTGCATTCAAATATTTATTTGCAAATCGCTTAGGATCTTCAGCAGGGATAAGATTTGACCCATTTTTTAAAAGTGCCTTTGAATCTTTAGTCCGTATATTTTGATCTAATTGCAACCACAAAAATTCTAAATTATCGGGCGAATTATTGATATAAGTAATGGTTTCTTCTCCATAAATTTTGTGATTCTTATCATCAAGCTCTATGTTCATTACATAGTTTGCCTGTTGTTGATAATAATCAGGCCCTGGTGCTCCTGACGCCGAACGATACGTATTTGGCGTTGCAAACTCCTCATAAAGTTGTTTAAATTTACTTTGATTTGTATGACCAGGTTCTCTCTGGTCTGAATTTTTTACTTGCGCCGATAACGCAGCACCAAAAAGAAAGATTGCCGCTACAAAACAACATTTAATCTTATTCATGTTTTTTTTAGTTAAAATTAGTCTTTCGAAATGTATTGTTTTTTTAAAGAAAAGGTTAAAAAAACTTATAATTTTAACATTCCTTTAGTATCTGACTTTAGAAGTACAAAGCTTTTCTTTTTATCCTTAATTTTGATATGCACTACATTTTGTTGCTTACCAAAAAGATCTGTAAGTAATTCATTTTCTATCTCAATAGTTTTAAGGGTTGAAAGCTGAACTCTAGAAATTTCGAGATAAAAAACACATACGTCATCTTCATATTCCCTTCCTATAATTTCGTAAGGTCTGTTTTCTCCATTAATACTAATGGCAAATTTGGCATTGAGATATTTTTTAAGATATACATCTGCCATTTTCGATTCTTTATCTGTTGCTAATTGCGCATTTACATCATATCGCTCTTTCAAAACCAGATCTAAATCATCAATAAAAACACGTGAAGTGATTTGCAAAGCATCATCTTTTTCTGAATAATTAACATTGGTAACACTGAGGTAAAATTTATGCGCCGCTGTAAAAGCAAACAAAGGCAAGAACATAATAAGTAGTCCCTTTTTCAAATATTTCATTACATCTTTCATTTAGTCAAACAAAAATAAGCAAATCATATACCAAAAATTTTCCATTCACTTTAAATTATTCGCTTTTCGATATAGCACACTTTTGGTAAGAAAAAAACGCCATAATTTTAAAACATCATCAGATGCAAGCACCTCATCAAAATTAGCATCAGCCTCACAGAAATTTAAAAAATCATGAATGGTTTCTTTCGGAATTTTTAAATCGTTCACATAGACCGAATCTGGAAATTTATTTCTTATGGATTTTAATAGTGCTATTTCCTGATCAATGGCTACATATTTTTTTAATTTTTGGGTTCTACCCGTTATTCTGTTTAAAATTTTATGTAGGTTTATGGAAATAACAGGTTCAAAGAGCGAATCCAAACTGTACCTACCAAAGCTCACAAATTTACCATTATCCGCTTCAAATAATTTTCGCTCATTTTGCGTTTTTACTTTCACATAGGCATTAGGCAACCCCAATGTGGTACTAGTAACAACAGGTTCTATTTTAATTTTTGCCACATCCCTATTTAAATCCCCAGACAAATTATAAGGCGTTACCACCACCTCATCCAATTGCGTCAAGGATGGCTCTAGCGGCACTAAAAGCAAATCACCTTGAAGCGCCTCTAGCGTTACCACCACTAGTTTTCGTTTGTATTGTACCGCAGAAAACATCAAAGTATCATTCAATTTTGCCGTAATAGTAAAAAAGCCTTTGGCATCTGCAATGGTACCTTTATTAGCATTGATATTTGATATGTGCGTAGCAGCAACATCAGCATCTTTACTATACACCCTCCCTTCTATTTTCTTACTAAACCGCTGCCCATGCACAATACAAACACACATCATCACGGTAAAAAAGAGGCTGTTTTTTAAAATGCTTGTTATCATTTCATAGATTATTACAATAAAATAAAGCACTCCCCAATATTCAACTATTACGCAAAAAAAAACTTAACAAAAACAATGGCAAGAGGGCATTCAAAACAAAATTGCAGTGAAATTCTGTTCAATCAAGATTATTGCTTTCTCTATATACCACACTTTTTTTGCGGATATATTCCCAAATTTTTAGCTTATCATTCGTATCTACTACAGCCTGAAATACAGAATCTACTTCACAGAAATACAAAAGGTCATCAATTTTTTCTTCGGGAATTTTTAAGTCCGTCCGAAACAAAGAATCTACATAAAATGTTCTTACACGTTCTGTTCTGGAATACAGCTTATTTCTTGCTACCCGTTTTTTTAGCATTTTTGTACGTCCCGTTATAGCATTTATCAAGGGATCAAAACTCATAAATGGGTTTGCAGTTGCCGCAAACAATTCTCTTTCTGCTTTTGAAATGGGTTTTACATAAGCATTGGGAAGCCCTAAAGTTGAAGAAGTCACTACCGGTTCAATATGAATGAGATCAATATCTTTAGTAATATCACCTGTCAAACTGTACGGAGTTACGACGACCTCATCTAATTCATTTAAAGCATCTTCTAACTGCACATTTAAAAAACCTTGTTGCAATAAGGCTTTAGTCACTATCACTTCCTTTTTTTTGTACTGAACCGCAGAAAACACCAGGGTATCACTCACATTAGCTGTAATAGCAAAAAAACCCTCGTTATCTGTAATTGTGCCCTTTTTAATAGTTTTATTTTGCACGTTAGTTGCAGCAACATCACCATCATTGCTATATACTTGACCCTCTAATTTATTCGAAAAAAAAGTCTGTGCTCCCACCAAGGTGCTCACCAAAAACAACGAAACAAAAAGAAGGCTATTTTTGTTCATCCAATTCTTGTAAAAAAGCTTTGCTATGCGTTACCAAAAAGTCGATCAATTCAAATTCATTTTCCTTTTTTAATAATGCTTTTTCAGGCATTCGATCATCACAATAAAATAAAAAAGCATTGATTTTATCTTTTGGCAGTTTTAAATCTTCAACAAAAAATTGATCATCATACACTTGACGCATTACGTCACTTATTTTTAATGGGTTTTTCTCTTCTACATTATTCTTTTTCTTTATTGCTTTTGCCAGTGCCTTGTATATTCCTACAAAATTAAGTCCATCTCTTATCACCCCTGTTTCCTGTTTGGAAAGCGCGATATTCTCAACCTCTGTACCTCTATCTATTTCGTACTCAAACTGCTTAAACTGTTCGTTTTGCAACTTCAAAAAACGTTTTTGATCTTCAGGGGTAACCACCACCTCTTCAAGCTCGGTCACTTTTTCTTTCACTTCAACCACCAAACGATTTCTTTTTACAATCTCCTCAGTAATTTTAACCACCTCAAGCTTATAATTCAAGGCCGAAAAAGCCAATTCGTCTCCCACCTTTACACGAATTTCATATTCCCCATTTTCATTAGTAATCGTTGCCTTTTCTGTTGTTATATTAATTACATTTTCATTGGGTACATTAACATTTCTATACAACACCTTACCCCGTAAAATTATTCGAGCATCATCTTGTGACCATCCACAAATTGAAAAAAACAGCATAAAAATAAAAAGTAAAAATCTATACATACAAAACGACTTATTAGTTATCTAAAATTAAAAAACTCCTTTTTAAACAAGGGATAAAATAATTTAGTGGTTATAAAGAAAATATAAGTTCGTGTCTAAAAAAAAACATCACCACTAAACTTTTGTTAATTTGTATTCGTATATTATACTAAAACACACAATTTGTAGCTCCTGTAGTTCTTTTTAAGCGTTAAGTCGATAATAAAAGTCGTTTGAGTGCGAATTGCATTTATTGATGATAATCATTTGTTTTTTACCATAGTAGATATACATTTCACCTATTAAACTTTATGAAGCTAGCCGATAATTCTATTTTTGTTATGTCACTCCAAAAACCGCTGTACCAATGAAAAATGCTTTACCCTTATTACTTTTAGCACTATTTACGGGTAGCTTTCTTTGTGCCCAAGTAAAAATTGGCGAAAATCCACAAAACATCAACCCAGCCTCAGTACTTGAATTGGAAAGCTCAGACAAGGTGTTGGTTATTACTCGGGTTACTACAGCTCAAATGAATGCCATTACACCCAGTCAAGGTGCATTATGTTATAATACCGATTTACAAGCAGTACATTTTTATGATGGTACGCAATGGGTAAACCTTAACAGTGCCACAGACAATACCGAGCATGTTTTCACTACAGAACCTATTGTAAATGAAGAAAAAAACACCATTGTTATAACACGTACAAACCAAGGCTATAATTTTGAAATTGCCAAAGGAGGTATCAATTCATCAAATATCGATTTTATACATGGAAGTGTTATTCAACAAGGGAGTATTGACGGCCGTAGTTTTCAAAACGAATCAATTACGAAAAACAAATTATCTGAAAATTCCGTAGGAACTGCTGCCATTGATAAAAACGAGGTAAAACTCAGCTTTTTTGATAATGACGCTGGCTACGTAACCTTAAGTGAAGATGAAGGAAATGTACTTATCACTAGAACAGATGGTATTTACTACAACAACAAACCACTGGTGGATCAAATCTCAGAAAACACCCAAGCAATATCTTTAGATGAAGACCAAAGTGCAACCAACGAGCTGCAAAACTTAAACTTTGATGTAAACACGAATATACTAAGACTTTCAACACCAAAAACCACTGGAAATCAAGTAGATTTGAGTTCCTTAGTAGGAAGTGAAGGTAGTGACGATCAAAAATTGGACAAACCCACCTTAGATAACAATAATGTTTTAACCCTAGGCATTGAAGATGGTAACACAACAACGGTCGACTTAAGTGCTCTAGTAGGAAGTGAAGGCTCAGACAACCAAGAATTAACGCAGCCCACTTTAAATAACGCTAATATTTTATCTCTTGGTATTGAAGGTGGCAACACAACAACGGTCGATTTAAGCCCCTTAGTTGCTGATGGCTCGGAGACTAAAATTGAAGATAGTGCTACAATAACAGTTGCTGGTACAGGCACAACAGCCGACCCCTATAAATTTACCGCTACGGGAGGCGGTACTGGTGGTGGAACAACAGAATTGGTTGACGGCATTACGCTGGAAGGCACAGGTACTGAAAACGATCGTTTTAGAATAAAGCCCTCAGCTACACCAGATCAATTTTTAAAGACTACTGCCGATGGTGTTGTTTGGAGTGATTTACCCCCAGGCAATTCAGGTGGGAATACAACAACCCCAAACCTTACCGAAGTGTTAACAAAAGGCAATGATGGAGGAGACCTACAAATCAAAAACATTGCTGCACCTACAGAGGATAAAGATGCAGCAACGAAGGCTTATGTTGATACTGCAGTAACAGCTGGAGGAAATTTAGAAGACGGTAAAATTTTAATTGGTGACGCTGACGGCAAACCACAAGCCACCGCTCTTATGGGTGATGTAACACTAACAAATACCGGTGTTCTCACTATTAAAAATGACGCTGTTACTACGGATAAAATTAAAGATGCTAACGTTACAAATGAAAAAATTGCCCCGGGAGATGCTAATCAAATTTTAAGAACTGATGCCGATGGAAATACAGTTGCATGGGTAGATTTACCTAATGGTGGCGCTGTAGTTTCTGATGCTACACTCTCAGGTGATGGAAGCAGTGCAACCACTCCCCTAGGGCTAGCAGATGATGCTGTTACTACCGCTAAAATTGCTAACGCAAGTATTCTTGCTGAAGACCTTAACGCCATGGGTGCAACGACCACTGGCGAATACCTAGCATGGGATACTGATTTAAATGGTGGTGTTGGAGGATGGAAAGTTGCTGCTGCCAACAATACAGGCGGGAATACAACAACCCCAACCCTTACCCAAGTGTTAACAAAAGACAATGATGGTGGCGAAAAACAAATCAAAAACATTGCTGCACCTACAGAAGACAAAGATGCTGCAACAAAGGCATATGTTGATACTGCAGTAACAGCTGGAGGAGAATTAAACAACAATCAAATTTTAATTGGTGATGCTGATAACAAACCACAAGCCACCGCTATTACGGGTGATGTAACACTAACAAATACAGGTGTTCTTACTATTAAAAATGACGCTGTTACTACGGACAAAATTAAAGATGCTAATGTTACTAACCAAAAAATTGCAGCAGATGCTATTACAGCAGACAAAATTGCCAACGCAAGCATTCTTGCAGAAGACCTTAGCGCCATGGGTGCATCGACCACTGGCGAATACCTAGCATGGGATACTGATTTAAATGGTGGTGTTGGAGGGTGGAAAGTTGTTGCTGCTGATACTAATGGTTCTGGCGAAGCAAACACCACCTCTAGCAAAGGTACTGGAGTAAGCATTGTTTTATCCAAAGACGATAAAGATTTACCTTTTAAAAGTTTAAAAGAAGGAACTACAAACACAATCAGCATTACTGACGATACTGCTAACAATGAAATTGCATTTGACATCAAAGGAGCTGCTGTACATACTACAGACCAAATGCTAATAACCAATACCGATGGCGATGTAGAGTGGACTCCATTAACCGCTCATACTGGCACAGCAAATTCAATTTTCTTTGCTGATAGCGATGGAAAACCTACCACAGTAGACGATAATGATGATAATAACACAACATCCAAAAAAGACAACGGCGGTTTCTTTTGGGATAGCTCGCAACGATTTAATACAGGCGCACTATATATAGGGCTTAAACTTAATGACAATTCAGATCAAAATGGGGGACCTAGTAAGATTGAAGCTAACCGAAATGGCAACTCAAAACTGATTGTCGCAGAACGATTACCTTTTTTCGGCCCCGGGGTTGGCGGCTTAGCCCTGCCATTGCAATTACGCAACGAAACTGATGACCCAGATACAGCTACAGGAATATTATTTAATGTAAATTTCCAAGCCAACCCTGGCAAGGGAGCTTTGGTATTTCAACGAGGCACTACCGAAAGCGCGGGATCTTTTCACCTATTAATTAATAATGTAAATGACGCTACAGCACCCACAATAACCGACAAAAGCTTCACCGTTAAAAGTAATAAAGACATTGTACTCTACGGTGGCATTGACATTAACGGCTTAGGCACAGGTGATGATGGTCAGATATTAACCTCAACGGGTACTGGTGTAAAATGGGCAGCAGCATCTGGCAAAAATTTTGTAAGTGACAATTTAACAATGACGGCAGATAGAGCGCACAATCTGAATAATAACACATTAACCTTTGGAGGATCCGGAACTGTTGCTATAGGTAATTTTGATAATATCACAGGCAATAGTACCCCTGCTGTATCAACAGACAAATTAGATGTAAACGGTCAAATAAGAGCAAGATCTGGTTTTGCTGCTAGTCCTGGAACCGCAAACACACCAAGTTATGGTTTTTATACCAATGGAGATACCGATACAGGAATGTTTAGAGCTGGCGAAGACAAATTAGCCTTTTCTACTAATTCAATTGAAGCCTTAAGAATTGCTGAAAACCAAAATGTGGGAATTGGCTTAGTAGATCCTTTAGAAAAACTACATGTTGTTGGAAATATTAGAGCTGATGGAAGCTTTATTTCAGCAACAAACACCATACAACCAGTTCCCGATTATGTATTTGAAACCTATTTTAATGGCTATTCAAAACTCAATGCCAACTATAAGTTTCCAAGTTTAGCAGAATTAGAGGCATTTTTAAAGAAAAATCATCATTTACCAGGCATCCTATCGGCTAAAGAAGTTGAAGAAGCAGGCGAATGGAATTTAACCGCTTCATCTTTTAATAATCTAGAAAAAATAGAAGAACTTTATCTTCATACCATACAACAGCAAAAAGAAATTAAAACATTAAAAGAAGACAACAAAGCTTTAGTAGAAGAAATAGATCTATTGAAAAAAGATATTGAGTTGATTAAATCGCTTTTAATAAAAAAACAATAATCGTCTTATCATCAACACTGATCACTAAATCATACAATACGTGCGAAGCATACTGTACATAACGAGTTTAATTTTTGCTGTTTGCGCCCATGCCCAAACTGCGCTATACAACTCAGGCACTATTCAAATACACGAAACAGGAAAAATGGGCTTTCATACCAACCTGATTAATGACGGTGTTTTTGATGAAAATTCTGGTCTAACGGGCTTTTATGGCGATTCTCCTTTACGTATTTCTGGAGCCTTTGCTGCTACCTTTAATGATATTGAAATCGTAAACGCAAATCAAATACAACTCAACACTGGTTTGCAGGTTCGTAATAACCTAAATTTCGTCACTGGCAATTTTTTCACCCCTAGAGCAACTACAGACACTTATGTTAATTTTTTAGATGCTGCCGACTACACGGGTAGTGCCAATATCTCAAAAGTTGATGGTTATGTAGCGATTAATAATCAACAAAATTTCACTTTTCCTGTTGGTGATGCGAACCAACTACGTCCTTTAATCTTACAATCAATAAGCAGTAATGCATTTGCCAAATGCGCTTATTTCTTTGAAAACCCAAACGAACCATCGAGTATCCCAACAGTTTATAGTACCGATAGTAAGAACGCTGATATTGCTGCCATCAGCAATAGTGAATTTTGGCGTTTAGACAGTAGTATTTCATCTTCTATTCGCATTAGTTGGAATGAACGCAGTCAGATAGAAACTATTGTTGAAGACCTCAATCATTTGGGAATTGTTGGATGGAGCAAGGCAACGAATCAATGGGAAATAATTGATAGCAACAGACCCATAGGCGACTTTAACGAAGGCTTTATTGCTACAGCAAATTTTACACCCAACGACTACGAAATCATCACCTTTGCAGACAGTTATAGTATGGAAGAAAATCAATTAATTACGACAGAGAATTACTTGGTTACGCCAAATGGCGATGGCGTAAATGATGTTTTAGAGATTCCTGAAATATCGATGTCGCCCAACAACACACTGCATATATTTGACCGTTTCGGACTGAAAGTGTTTGAAATGAAAAACTACACCAATACCGAGTTTGATGGTTCTACTAGCACAACAAACGCTATTCTGTCAAGTGAAGAAGGCCTGCCTTCTGGAGTGTACTTCTACGTAGTTTACTTAGAAGATCTTAAACTCGATTTTCAAGGCTTTTTCTATTTAGCAAAGTAAACTCTTACAATATAGCGTTCCAATCATTTAAAAAAAGCAATCCCCACTTTTTTATGGTGTGGTACTAGAAACCTGTAAAAGCTTTCCGTTATACAATTTGTTGGCTGTTAAGGCAAAATCTTTAATATAACGTGCCATTTCTACAGCTGTTATTGGCGCCTGATAGCCCGGAAAAGCCTCTTCCAACATTTCGGTTTGCACAGCACCTAAAGCCAAAACATTAAATGATGGTCCAGTTTCTTTAAATTCTTCAGCCCATAGCTCGGTCATAGTTATTACTGCCGCCTTGCTAGAACTGTATGCCGAAAGTCCGGGAAATTTCATACTACCCTGTACGCCGCCCATAGAACTTATGGTAACTACATGTCCTGCTTTGGGCATCTTAGGCAGTACACGCTGGGTAATACTAGCTACGCCAAATACATTAACCTTATATACCTCCTCAAATTCGGTAGCCGTGGTTTCTAAAAAAGGTTTATTGAGTAATTTACCAGCATTGTTTATCAAAACATCTACGGTTTTCCATTGCTTTAGAAAATCGTCTAATTTTTCAAAATCGGCAGCACGGGCGATATCAAAAGAAAACGCCGTTATATTAGCCTCATTTAATTGGGTAATAGGCTTTTCATTTCGTGATAATGCCAAAACCTGATGTCCTTCAGCAGCAAATAACTTTGCAAGTTCAAAACCTATTCCTCTACTCGAACCAGTAATTATAACATTTGCCATTTATTGGTATTTAATTTCTTTAGTAGTCGCGTTTACAATACCCTCCAAAACTGGAATACTTTTGTTCACCAATGTAGCCATATGATTAAAATCCATCAACCCATTTTCGTCACCCACTTGATGATACTGGCCAAAATTGGTAAAATCAAAGGTGCAAAACGTTTGCGAAGGCACCTTAAAAACATCATGGAAAGAATAATTATCAGAACGTTGAAACAAGCTCATTCTTTTTGCACTCGGTAAAAATCCCACCAATTTTTCATTGGCATACGTATTGCAAATTGCAGCCAGATTAGATTTCTCGTAACCGGTAACGTACATGAAATAGTCTTTATTTTGAAGCGGCACACCTACCATTTCAAAATTAAGCATGGTATACAAATTCAAATTTTTTCCTTTCAACTTTTCTGCTAAATGCTGCGAACCCAAGAGGCCTTTTTCTTCTGCACTAAAAAGTGCAAAAATAATACTGCGTTTGTTGGTTTTCGCATTACCAAAATAGCGCGCAAGCTCCAAAACCGTGGTAGTACCAGAGGCATTGTCATTCGCTCCATTGGCTATTACATCTTCACCAACAGGGTTTATAATGCCAATATGATCATAATGAGCACCAATTACCACAAACTCATTCTTTAATTTTGGATCATTACCCTCTACAAAACCAACCATGTTATAGGTTGTTTTATCAAAATTAGATAGTGTATCTTGATACGCCTTAAAATATGGCTTTACATGGTTCTTTTTAAAGACACCTTCAATGTAAGCCGCGGCTTTTTCAAGCCCTTCACTACCTGAATCTCTGCCTTGCAATGCATCTGAAGCTAGAAAACCCATAATATCACCTATGGCCTTACTGTTAGCAAAATTCACCTCAGTACCTGCCCCCATATTTTGACTGGCCATTCCTGTTTCCTTTTCTGCTACTGTTTCATTTTCGGTAGGATGCTGGGGTGGCGGAATTTTATCAACTGCTGTTTCTTTCATTTTTACCGTTCCGCAGCTTGCCAAAACAAGCAACACAATCACACAATTTACTAACTTCATATCCTATATATTTCTATGTATTAAAAATAAAAAAGCATCCACCAAAATGGGGACGCTTTTTCTATCATTTTTTAGCACTATTTTTTAGTTTTCCATGTTCCAACTAGCCAATACAATTAAGCCAACATGGTTACCGGGTTTTCTAAAAATGCTCTAAGCGTTAACAAGAATTGTGCTCCTGTTGCTCCGTCTACCGTTCTATGATCACAAGCCAAGGTCACTTTCATGGTATTACCTACCACAATTTGACCATCGCGAACCACAGGTTTTTCAACAATAGCACCAACAGATAAAATTGCCGAATTTGGTTGGTTAATAATTGATGTAAACTCAACAATACCAAACATACCCAAATTAGATACTGTAAAGGTACTTCCGTCCATTTCAGCAGGTGTCAATTTTTTATTTCTTGCTCTTCCAGCCAAATCTTTTACCGAAGCTCCTATTTGTGTAAGCGTCATTTGATCTGTGAATTTTAACACAGGTACAACCAAACCTTCGTCTACTGCAACCGCTACACCGATATGTACATGATGATTGTATCGAGTTGTATCGCCATTCCAAGTAGTATTTACCTGAGGATGTTTTTTCAAAGCCAAAGCACAAGCCTTAACAACCATATCATTGAAAGAAACTTTAGTATCAGGCAAATTATTAATTTGTTTTCTTGAAGCAATAGCATTACTCATATCTACTTCAATATTCAAATAATAATGAGGTGCAGTAAATTTTGATTCTGAAAGACGCTTGGCAATAACCTTACGCATTTGAGAGTTCTTCACCTCTTCACTTCCTTCTGTACCTACTGGCAAGTTCACTATTGGCGATGCAACTGCAGCACTAGAAGCACTTTTAGCAGCTGTTTCTACTTGTGAAGCAGCGGGTTTGCTTGAAGGTTGATAATTCTCAATATCTTTCTTTACAATTCTTCCGTTATCTCCAGAGCCTTTTACATCGGCTAGATTAACGCCTTTTTCCTGGGCAATTTTCTTTGCCAATGGTGATGCAAAAATACGTTTACCGTCATTCGCTGTATTTACTTCGGCTATAGTCTCGGTTTTTGTTTCAGCAGGTTTTTCTTCCTTCTTTGTTGCTGATGCAACACTAGCAGCAGGTTTTGCTCCCAACACAGCCTCAACATCAGTGCCCGCAGGGCCAATAATTGCCAACACCTCATCAACAGGAGAAGATTCTCCCTCTTGAATACCGATATATAAAAGCGTACCTGAGTAGAACGATTCAAACTCCATGGTTGCTTTGTCAGTCTCAATTTCTGCTAAGATATCTCCTTCTTCAACCGTATCACCAACTTTTTTAAGCCATGCAGCTACGGTACCTTCTTCCATAGTATCACTTAGGCGAGGCATTTTAATAACTTCAACACCTTCAGGAATTTCAGCGGCATCAGTAGCTCCGGTTTCTGCAACTTCTGTTTCTGCAGCAGGTGCAGCTTCCTCCTTTGCAGGGGTTGAACTTCCATTCAACAACGCTGATATATCTTCACCTTCTTCGCCAATAATAGCAAGCAAGGAATCAACAGGAGCTGTATCACCCTCAGCAATACCAATATGTAACAAAACTCCTTCATTAAAAGATTCAAATTCCATTGTAGCCTTATCCGTTTCGATTTCGGCCAAAATATCTCCCTCTTCTACTTTGTCGCCCACTTTTTTCAACCAAGCGGCAACAGTGCCTTCTTCCATGGTATCACTTAAACGGGGCATATTTACTACTACAGCCATCTACTTTATTTTATTTATGTTCTACAAATGGAAAATCTTCTTGCTCATATACCATATCGTACAATTGCTGTACTGGCGGATAATCAGATTCTTCGGCGAATTTCTCACATTCAGCAACTTTAGCTTTTACCGCTTTATCAATAGCCTTTATCTCGTCTTCAGTTGCGTATTTTTTATCTCTTATAACCTCCAAAACCTGTGAAATAGGGTCTATTTTCTTGTATTCTTCTACCTCATCTTTGGTTCTATAATGCTGAGCATCTGACATAGAATGACCTCTATAACGGTAGGTTTTCATTTCTAAGAAAGTTGGCCCTCCTCCGGTTCTAGCTCTTTCTATGGCTTTGCTCATTTCCTCAGCAACCGTCACTGGATTCATACCATCAACAGGTCCACAAGGCATTTCATAACCAAGACCAAGTTTCCAAATATCGGTTGAATAGGAAGTACGTGCTACAGATGTACCCATAGCATAACCGTTGTTTTCACAAATAAAAACCACCGGTAACTGCCACAACATAGCCAAGTTTAACGCTTCATGAAAAGCACCTTGTCGCACTGCACCATCACCCATGTAACACAAGGTAACATTATCTCTACCTGCATATTTATCGCCAAAAGCCATACCAGCTCCTAAAGGAATTTGCCCCCCTACGATACCATGACCTCCATGAAAACGATGTTCTTTAGAAAAAATATGCATTGAGCCTCCCATACCTTTTGAAGTACCAGTAACTTTACCATACAATTCTGCCATTACCTGCTTGGGGTCTACTCCCATACCAATGGGCTGCACATGATTTCTGTAAGCCGTAATCATACGATCTTTGGTTAAATCCATTGCATGTAAAGCACCTGCCAAAACAGCTTCTTGACCATTATATAGGTGCAAAAAACCTCTTACTTTTTGTTGAATATAAACGGCTGCAAGTTTGTCTTCAAACTTTCTCCAGAACAACATGTCCTCGTACCATTTTAAATAGACCTCTTTGGTAATTTTCTCCATTAATTTAATTTTTGTGAAATTTCCATAAAAACGGAAAACAAAAATACATATTAAATCATTAGTGAAAAAAATTTAAAGAAAAAGCTTTGCTGAAAATTCATTGTATCACAAAGCTTTCGCAAAATGTAGCTTTTAAACATCCATTCAAAAAGTTATTTGTAAGAAAAATCAACTCAAAAAACTATTATTAAAAGCCAAAGGCAGTAAATCTGAAATAGAATGACATTGCAATACGGTACCCGTCTCCCCCATCATCATGATACGAATAGGCTCTTGTTGTTTTATTTCATATTCTGAAATAGATTGCCTGCAGTTGCCACAAGGCGCCGCAGGCTTGCTTACAGGTTGATTCATAGAAGTTGCCGAAATAGCCAAAGCCTTAATCGCCACCCCTGGATATGTAGCCCCAGCATGAAATATAGCAACTCGCTCAGCACAAAGACCTGCCGGATAACATGCATTTTCTTGATTATTACCAGTTACAACCATACCGTTTTCTAAAAGTAAAGCTGCACCTACCTGAAATTTAGAATAGGGCGCATAAGCATTTTTCCTTGCAGCTACAGCTGCTTCCATTAAGGTTTGATCATTTTCCGAAAGTTCTTCAAAACCATCATAAACCATTAACTCAAATGCGATATTTTCTCTTTTCATGCTTAAATTTTAGTTTTCTGCCATCAATAAATTATTAGGCAACGAAGTTTACATAGATAAGGTGGGTTAAATTACATAAAAATACTCCACCGCACCACCCTTTTAACGACCTCATCTTGAGTTTTCTTTTACCTCCAAGTTATGCATTTTACAGCCTAATTTCGACATTTTTGAGTGTACCAGCTATGACAATACCACAAAAAGATCATTTCATTACGGCACAAAAGCCATAATGATCGGTTACAAACAAAAAGCAGAGACGAGCTCAATCAACAGATGCTTAAGACACAAATTGAGTTTAACATCAATAAGCTTCATCAAAAGCAGGCATATAAAAAAAACCCGCTACAAAGCGGGTTTTTTTTATACTGTATTAAAACGTATTATTTTTTAATCATTATAAAACTCATCACCTAAAACAAAGGTAAGTGAGAAGCGTAGTGTATTTTCTAAAGGATTTCTAACCTGTGCAGTTGAGAATAAGTACGAAAGATCTATTTGCGCTGATTTAAATTTAAATCCTGCACCTAAAGTAAAGTACTTTCTTGATCCTTTTTGTTCACTTTCATTAAAATACCCTGTACGAACCATAAAAGCATCTTGATATGTATACTCTGCACCCAATGCCCATGTAAACTCTTTTAACTCTTCAGAAAAACCATCAGGAGCATCGCCAAAAGATTTGAAGATACCATTAAAGAAACTAATTTGCTGGTATTCGTCATTATCTTGTGAATCAACAATACCGTCACCATTAAAATCTTGTGGTGTAGGCACTAACAACTTATTAAATTCTGAAGTAATTCCAAGTACATTATCTTGATCAAGAATAAAATCGAAACCAAAACCAGCTTTTAAATTAGCAGGTAAAAAGTTTTGCTGCCCTCCTTCATCATATTGGATTTTACCTCCCAAATTTGAAAAGTTAAAACCAGCTCTCCATCGGCCATCAAAGTTACCATAGGCTTTTTCAGGAGATCTGTAGTATCCAGCTACATCAACAGCAAATGAACTCGCCGCTTGAGAATCACCAGTACTTTGAGGCAATTTAAGATTAGAGTTGATAAATCTACCACCTACAGACATAGAGAAAGTAGGGCTCAATTTTAAGGCATACGACCCCTCTAAGGCAAACTCATTTGGCTTTACTGGCGTAACATTACCATCTGGTGTTTGACGTAACTCTATTTCACCAAGTGTAAAATAGCGCAATCCTACACCAAAAGCACTTTGATCATTGATTTTGTATGAAAAATTTCCATTCAAAAGACCAATATCATTAATAAAACTTGATAAATATGGCGTATATCCGAGACCTATCGCCATTTTTCGTTCTGCAAAAGCAAATTTTGCCGGATTCCATTGATGAGAAAATGCGTCTGCAGAAGTCGCAACTCCCATATCTGCCATACCGCCTGATCTTGCATCAGCTGCAATAGTTAAAAAAGGTACCGCAGTGGTAATTACCCTTTCATTATTGGTTTGTGCTGACAACTTAAAAGCACAGGCAAGCGAAACTAGTACTACTATCTTTTTCATTTCTTCTAGTGGGTTTAATTCGGTAAATATTAAAAAACACGTTCTAATATTAAAAAATATTGGTCGTATGACACGTAAACGGGGTTTTAAATAATATCTTATATGAGTTTACCGTTATTTTTTAAATTTACTTGCATCTTGAGAAAGTAACAATTTACATCTTATTAATGCTGTACATATTATTGTATCTTTCTCTATACCTATTATATGATACTTTTTATAATTTTGACAAAAATAAGAGAAACTAAGTTAATAGCTCAAATATTTTATTCTGTTATCATTTCTAAACGCCACCTGCTGTTTTTTAGATAGTTGATTTAGATTTGAAAAATATTTTTAAAAGAATGAAATATAATATTCAATTTACCGTTTTATATGCCGAAAGCTATAGTTAATTTAATCAAGTAGCCAAATTAGAAACTGCCTAAAAACAGTTAATTTAACTTGAATCTCAAGTCCTAATTATGAAAAAAAAGTTTATCAAAGTTGTACTTTCTTGTGCAGTGATTGCAGGAGGTTTTACAGTAACAAGCTGTAAAAAATCAAGCTCGTCAAAAAATGTGTCAAGAGCTACAGGTTGGAAAATCAATGCCAAAGAGGGTGGATTTCAATTCAATACAGACTTTAAAGAGCAAGAGACTTCTCCTGGTCTTGTTTTTGTTGAAGGAGGAACATTCACCAAAGGAAAGGTTCAGGATGATGTAATGCATGATTGGAATAATACCCCAACTTCGCAACATGTTCAATCTTTTTACATGGATGAAACCGAGGTTACCAACGTAATGTATTTGGAGTATTTGGATTATTTAAAGAGTGTATACCCACCTGACAACCCAAAATACGCAAATATTTACAAAGGTGCTTTACCTGATACCTTAGTATGGAGAAACCGCTTAGGTTTTAATGAAACCATGACCAACAACTACCTAAGACATCCTGCTTATGCAGAATATCCTGTTGTAGGTGTAAACTGGATACAAGCTACCCAGTTTGCTAAATGGAGAACAGATCGTGTTAACGAAGTAGTACTAGAAAGAGAAGGTTATTTAGCGAAAGACGCAAAATACCAAGCTGCTTCTGGTGAAATAGAAGGTACCTTTAGTACTGAAGCCTACCTAAACAGACCTGAATCAGTGTATAATGGTCAAATAGATTCATTACAAGGAAAACAGAAAAAAGACAGTACCAACACCTATGCAAAAAGAAGTTCAGGTATTATATCACCTGAATACAGACTTCCTACAGAAACAGAATGGGAATATGCTGCACAGGCAAACCAAGGTAATAGAGAGTATAATAACTATAGAGGAAGAAAAAAATATCCATGGGATGGTGATTACACCAGAAGTGGAAAACGTGTTGGAAGAGGTGATCAACTAGCAAACTTCAAACAAGGTAAAGGTGACTACGGCGGAATTGCTGGATGGTCAGATGACGGCGCCGATATTACCGCACAAGTAATGTCATACAAACCAAATGATCTTGGTTTATACGACATGGCAGGTAATGTTGCCGAATGGGTTGCTGATGTTTACCGACCTATTGTTGATGATGAAGTAAGTGACTTTAACTATTACAGAGGTAATATTTATACTAAAACTGCTATTGGCGAAGATGGCAAAGTAAATATCCTTAAAGATTCTGTAGTATATGACACCCTACCCAACGGAAAATTAGTTGCTGTAAATTTACCTGGAGAAATTAAAATGGTTGCTGTTGACGAAGAAGAAACATACTTAAGAACCAATTTTTCTTCAAGTGACAATAGATCTTATAGAGATGGAGATCGTAGTTCTTCACGTTTTTTCGACCAATTTAGCGATGAAGATGAGGAAGAAGGAAAAGATGAAAGAAAAATGTATGATGCTCCTAAGCACAAAGTACAGCGTGATTCTACTGGTAAATTAATACGCAATTACGATAAGTCAAACAATAGAACTTCATTAATAAATGATGAAGTACGTGTTTTTAAAGGCGGTTCTTGGAGAGATAGAGCTTATTGGTTAGACCCAGCACAACGACGATATTTACCACAATACATGGCAACAGATTATATTGGTTTTAGATGCGCTATGTCAAGAGTAGGATCTAAATCAAAAACTAAAAACAAAACTCCAAAAGGAAAAAAAGTTAAATAGTAAACAAACATTTTTTTGTTACAAAGCCTTGACCTCATAGTCAGGGCTTTTTTTATATTTTTGCGGCATGAACATTAGCGAATTACACCAACACTTTTTAGCATTTCCAACGGTCTGCACAGACACCAGAAAAATAACCGAAAATTGTATTTTTTTCGCCTTAAAAGGGGACAATTTTGACGGCAATAAATATGCTGCACAGGCATTAAAAAAAGGAGCTAAATACGCTGTAATTGACAACAAAGACCACGCCTTATCCAGTCAATATATTTTAGTAGACAATGTACTACAAACACTACAAAAACTAGCAACACACCATCGAAACTACAGCAAAGCGAAAGTTATTAGCCTAACAGGAAGCAATGGAAAAACAACCACCAAAGAACTTATAAACGCAGTACTTTCAAAAAAATATAAAACGATAGCCACCAAAGGCAACCTCAATAATCACATTGGCGTTCCGCTCACACTACTCACTATAAAAGAAGACACCGAAATTGCTATTGTAGAAATGGGCGCCAATCATCAAAAAGAAATTGAGTTTCTGTGCCATTTAGCACAACCAGATTTTGGCTATATCACAAACTTTGGCAAAGCACACCTTGAAGGCTTTGGAAGCGAAGAAGGCGTTATTAAAGGAAAAAGTGAATTATATGACTACCTATGCTCAAATAACAAAGCCATTTTTTTAAATGCCGATGACCCTATTCAATACGACAAACTCGGAAGCTATATCAAAAAATTTGGCTTTAGCACAAACAATGATCAGTATTACAATATAGAATTTCTTGGAGCCAAACCTTTTGTTCAACTAAAGCTTGAAGACGTTATTATTAACTCTCAACTTATAGGTAGTTACAATTTTACCAATTGTGCTGCAGCTGCCTTAATTGGCAAGTATTTTAATATTCCTTTAGAAGCTATTAAAATGGCTATAGCATCCTATACCCCTCAAAATAATCGTTCTCAAATCATAGAACGAAATGGGAATCAGATTATACTAGACGCTTATAACGCGAACCCTACTAGCATGAAAGCAGCTCTAAACAACTTAGAAACGATGGGAGAAAGTAATAAAATCGCTTTTCTGGGAGATATGTTTGAATTAGGCGAAACAGCCATAGCCGAACATCAAACCATAGCAGATTTAGCTGCACAAAGTAATTTTACTGATGTCTACCTTATTGGCAAGCACTTTAATGCCACCCACACGCCACTAAAAACATTTGACAGTTTTGAAGCAGTAGCTGAAAATTTAAAGCAACACCCACTAAAGCAAAAAGGAACACTGCTTATCAAAGGCTCAAGAGGCATGGCCTTAGAACGATTACTAGATATTTTATAAGTCTCATCAAAAAACTAGTCTGAAACATATAAGGCATCCTTCCTTAGCAAAACTCTTTTTATTTGACACGAACTACCCTGTGCAATTAAATACCCTGCAAAAAAACAATAGGTTAAAACAGGATAAAAAATACCTTCTTAAAGTTCCACAAAAAAAAGGTGTGATTAAAAACCACACCTTTAAAAATGATCAAAATCACCCCACCGATCATTTGATCACAACTCTATTCTCTACAATTTCTTTAACTGGCACTACCAATTTTCCATCATCAGTCTTAAGCGTAACAAAAATGCTATCGATAGACTGTATGGTTCCCTCTACATCGTTAAATTTAATTCTATCACCCACCGCATATGTTTTACGGGTATAAAAAGTCTTTAAAAGATTAGCAATTACATCTCTTGAACCTAAACCAAAAGCAAGTGCAAAAGCTAAAAGAAAAGCCCCTAAAATAAGTGTGAAATTATTAGTAATTATTGATGTATCAATACCTGCTTGATTCAGCGACGTTATGGTTACAAAAATCAGCAGGATATAAAAAACAATACCGCTCACCAATTTAGAACCAGCGAAGCCCATAGATTCAAAAACACTAATAAGCATCTTTTTAATCAGCTTGGCAGCAAATAAACCTACCATAAAAATCACCAGCGCACTAAGCAACACAGGCAAATACCGCAATAAACTAGCTATTTCTGAAGAAATCACCGTTAACTCAGCAAGGTCGGCAGCGATTATAATAAACACCAAAAGCAGCACCCATTTTACAAACTGCAATAGTATTTTTTCAACATCTATTTTTATAGCAGTATCGCCAAAAAGTTTAGCTTCATTAAGCTTTTCTGAAATGGTAGCAACTTTTGCTACCTTCAATACTTTTTTCAGCACATACCTTACTATTTTACTTATCAACCAGCCAATAATAAGTACAACGACTGCCCCAATAACCTTGGGCACCGCTGATGCCATATCTTCTAATATTGAAGATAGCGTTGTACTAAAACTCAATTCTTTCAATTGATCTACAGTTTCCATATCGTTTTAGTCGATTTTAAATTTAAACATTACTATCAGGTTTTGTTTTCATCATACCCTCAATCGTTGCTTTATAATTACATGTAAACAACGAAGCCATTTCCATGGCTAGCTTAGCCATGGCAACATCATTCATTACCTTCTTTTTCATGCTCAATGGAACGTCTTGCATAGATTGCTCCATTTCCTTAAAAGGATTTCGTTTTTTCTCAGACATTGCCTATTTTATTATAAATTTCCGCTATTCGTGCTTTCGCACGCTTTAACCTCATTTTAACCGCACTTTCTCCTATTTGCATGAGTACAGCCAACTCTTTGATTGAAACGTCATCTTGGTATTTCAACAATAATATCGTTTTATCTTCGGGGTCAATCAATGACAACGCTTTTTTCAATTTCTCTGATCGCATTTCTAAAATACTATCGTCATCAAAAAAATCAGTAATCCCATCAGGACGTTCAGAAATTGAATCTGATTTGTCGCTTATTTTTCGCCCCTTGTTTCTATTCACATAATTTACGCAAAAATTATAGGTAAATGAATACACCCAACTTGAAAATTTAGATGCTCCTTTGAAGCTACCTAATTTAACAAAAAGCATTAAGAATACGTCTTGCGTTAAATCTTCAGCCTCAGCTGCAGATTTTGCAAAACCGTAGCATTTGTTATATATGATACGCGCATACCTATCATAAAGCTCTTCAAACAACATTACATTGTTATCTTTAACTATGCTACGAACGAGTTCTTCGTCGGTCATTTTTTTTGACACCAGTTCAGTTTCCAATTTCTATTTTTGGTTGTTGATATACTCTATAAGACACTCATATCTTTAAATAGTCACTTATTTACAAATAAAAAATAACAGTGAAGCTATTTTAAGCATCTCAAACTAGATAACGAAGTGCAATAGTTTATATGCGTAATGAGCCAAAAAAAATAAAAAAAGGTAACCCCCCGCCTTACGCATCCTTTGCTATATTGATGCATATGTACAGAAAAAGTAATAAGTCCTTACGTCTATATGTACCTCTCGCTATAAACTAAAAGCCGTCTTTACAGCATCAACCATATCCAATTTTTCCCAAGTAAAAAGTTCTACTTCGGTTTCCATTCTTCCATTGTAAGGAGATTCAAAAATTTTGGTGACAGTTTTCGGAGTTTTTCCCATATGGCCATAAGCAGCTGACTCTAAGTAAATAGGATTTCGCAATTTTAAACGCTCTTCAATAGCAAACGGGCGCATATCAAACAAGGCCGCTACTTTTTGCGCAATTTCACCATCACTTAACCCAACATTTGAAGTGCCATAAGTATCTACAAAAATAGATGTTGGCTCTACTACCCCTATTGCATAGCTCACTTGTACCAAAATTTCATCGGAAACACCTGCCGCCACCAAGTTTTTGGCAGCGTGTCTTGCCGCATAGGCAGCACTTCGGTCAACTTTACTAGGGTCTTTACCACTAAACGCACCTCCGCCATGTGCTCCTTTACCGCCATAAGTATCAACAATGATTTTTCTACCCGTTAAACCGGTATCTCCATGAGGACCACCAATAACAAACTTCCCTGTAGGGTTGATATGATACTTTATTTGGTCATCGAATAATTTTTGTATAGCCGGCGTCAACTGGGCTTTAACACGTGGAATTAAAATTGAAACAATATCTGATTTTATCTTCGCCAACATTTTCTCATCATCAACATCAAAGGCATCATGCTGTGTTGAAACTACAATGGTATCAATACGCTGTGGTACATTATCATCAGAATATTCTATCGTCACTTGAGATTTAGCATCAGGGCGCAAATAATCAATATCAGTTCCTTCTCTTCGCAATACAGCCAATTCTTGCAATATTTTATGCGAAATATCTAAAGCCAACGGCATATAATTATCGGTTTCTTTGGTTGCATAGCCAAACATCATACCTTGATCGCCAGCTCCCTGCTCTTCCTTTGCCCCTCTATCTACGCCTTGATTAATTTCTTGCGATTGCTCATGAATTAAAGATATAACACCACAAGAATCTCCACTAAACTGGTACGCTCCTTTGGTATAACCAATTTTATTAATCACATCTCTGGCTATATTCTGAACATCTAAATAGGTGTTACTTTTGACCTCTCCAGCCAAAACCACCTGCCCTGTGGTTACCAGCGTTTCACAAGCCACTTTACTCTCTGGATCAAAGGCTAAAAAATAATCTAAAAGCGCATCACTTATTTGATCGGCAACCTTATCAGGATGTCCCTCACTTACTGATTCAGAGGTAAACAAATACGACATAATATTCTATAATTTAAGTTAGATAAAAGTACATTCGACCGAATTGCCTTGCGAAGTGTGTTGTTAAACAACAACTGCTTTAGCATTTTTTTATACTGAATTCACTTCAGCATAAGAGGTTGCAATCAGTCAAATCCGTCCTCTTTTTTACGATTGCAAAAATATGAAAATTGTTTTATTGTCATGGCTATTCTCTAAAGATTTACGATATCTTTTTAGAATTACTGTTTATACTTCTGTTTGCCATAAAACTTTAACCAATGTTACACACAAAGATTAAATATTCACATTTATTTGGCTTGCTATTCTTTCACCAAAGGAAGATCATTCGTATATTGTACAACCATTTAACAGATTGACAAAACACCAATCATTAATTAACAGGTATGCACATTGCAGTTGCAGGAAATATTGGGGCAGGAAAAACAACCTTAACCAGACTACTTTCAAAGCATTACAAATGGGAAGCTAATTTTGAAGACGTTGTAGACAATCCGTATTTGGATGACTTTTACAATCAAATGGAAAGATGGAGTTTCAATCTTCAAATATATTTTTTAAATCAACGCTATCGGCAGATTCTTAAAATACGAGAATCAGGTAAAGACACCATACAAGATCGTACAATATACGAAGATGCCTATATTTTTGCTCCGAACCTTCATGCCATGGGGCTGATGACAAACCGAGATTTCACCAACTATTCAAGTCTTTTTGAATTAATGGAAAGCTTGGTACAACCACCTGATTTATTAATTTATCTCAGGAGCTCTATTCCCAATTTAGTAAATCAAATTCACAAGCGTGGTCGTGACTATGAAAACACTATTTCTATAGATTACTTAAGTAGGCTTAACGAACGCTATGAAGCTTGGGTACACGGATACGAAAAAGGTAATTTACTCGTAATCGATGTAGATAACTTAGATTTTGTGGATGTACCTGAAGACTTAGGACTCATCATCAACAAAATAGATGCTGAAATTAACGGATTGTTCTAAAAATGACACATTGCATACTAGCGAGTACCTCAACTATTTATGGTGGCACCTATTTAGATTATCTTTTAAAACATTTAGAAGAATTATTTAAAGATACTACTGAAATTATTTTTATTCCCTATGCCCAACCCAGTGGTATTTCATATGATGATTATACAGCTATAGCCCAAAAAGCTTTTAAAAAAATTGGCAAAAAAGTACGTGGTATTCACACCTTTGACGACCCTATTGCAGCCATTAATAATGCAACTGGAATTTTCACTGGTGGTGGAAATTCATTTGTATTAATTTCAACCTTATATAGACAGCAACTCATACAACCGCTTATAGAATCACTGAAAAGTGGCACGCCCTATTTAGGCACCAGTGCTGGAAGTAATATTGCAGGTATGAGTATTAAAACTACAAATGATATGCCTATCGTATATCCGCCAAGTTTTGATGCTTTAGGGGTGGTTCCTTTTAATATTAATCCGCATTATTTAGACCCAGACCCAAAGTCTACCCACAAAGGAGAAACTAGGGAAACCCGTATTAAAGAATTTCATCATTTCAATGCTATACCTGTAATAGGCCTGCGCGAAGGTAGTTGGCTACATGTAGCGAATGACATTATTACTTTAGAAGGTAAAAATCTTACTGCTCGAATTTTTGAGCAAAACAAAACGCCTTATGAAGTAGCAGCAGGCAGTTTATTATCTACACTGTAACTTTAATCAATTTACCCGCTAATAAATCCGTTTTCTTTGGCGTGGGCTATAGCACAAGCACTTGTATCTACCAGTAAAATTGGTGTTTTCTTATAATTGTTGACCAAAGCACGTATGCGTAACATTTTCTTTTTATGTTTTACAGTACGCAGATAAATAGCAAGAATTTGTTTCGGAAATTGATTAGCAATCGCCATATAAATATCAGCATCATGCTCACCACTATCGCCAATAAGAATGAACGATAGTTTAGGGTAAGTTTTAAGAATATTCAAAATTTCCTTTTGCTTTTGAGGTAAATCGCCTTTTTTTCGTTTCCGTATGTCAGCAAAACTGCGTAACAAAATAGGCCCTTGAGGAAAATTACTATTCTTGAGAAAAAAGGCCAAATACCGATACAAATTCCAAGGACTATGGCTCACATAGAATATAGGGTTAACTGCTTCACCTGTTACGCCCTTATGTAATTTATGATAAAAATCTGCCGCCCCCTCTAAAGGTACTCGCTTGCCCGCTGACTTAAAAAATGTATTAAAAACTACACGCCATTTTAAAGACGAAGCCACACCTGTGTGTAAAATAGTATCATCAATATCACTAATTACACCAAAACTTGCCTTTTCTGAAGGGATTAACAACGCTCCTTTAAAACAATTTTCATTTTGAATTTCTCTTTTTAAGGCGCCATCGGCATATCTAATTTCATAAACAAGCCAACCCCCTTCATCTACAAAATTACCCAAGCCTTCTAAATGTGTATCAATAAGGTAATACCCATCTTCATCAGTTTTACATTCTAGGGTTCTACCATCAGGAAGGGCAATAACAAGGGGTGTATTTTTAATTTCATCCGTTTCAAAGCGTTTCCATGAATTAACCAAAAGGCTGAAAATATTTTTTTTATTCAAATCAATATCTTCATCTTCTAAGGCTCTACCTCGTGCATAAAAATGACATTGCGTACCATAAGCCTGAAAAGCTATTAGCTGTAATTTATCCTTTTTCCAAAACCAACCCATAGTACGAAAATACACATCTTCAGTAGAATTTAAATACTTGAAATATGTAAAAAATCAACCTATATCAATCAGTATAAAGTTAAAATTGAGATTTCGTAAATACTAATCGCTCACAGCGGCTCGATTTTAACTCACTCACCAGCTTACTTCACTCATTCTTCCTTTTTTTCGCCGTACTGCTAACATAAATTTACAGCAACATCCTACAAGCCTAAAAACGAGCCATATAAATTCCGGATAACTATGTGGTAGACTTCAAAAGAATGTTTAACTCCTCCTGATACATCAGGACCAAAATTTAAAACAATGGAACTAAAAAAGAATCCAAAAAAAGATTTGAACAAAAATAGCGGCGTGTATTTCGTTGCTGGGCTCGCATTAGTATTGGCTGTAACCTATATCGCCTTAGAGTGGAAAACCTTTTACACAGACCCTGACTACAATATAAGCATGAACATGCAAGAAGAATTGATAGAAGAAGTCCCCTTAGTTACTTTTGCAACCCCACCACCGCCTCCGCCACCACCAGTTGCGCCAGAGGCTATTGAAATTGTAGATGACGAAGACCCTATTGAAGAAACCATTATAGAGTCTACAGAAGCTAATGAAGACAAGGAGATTATAGATGTAGACGACGTTGAAGTAGCCGAAGAACCCGAAGATATAAGTATACCTTTCTCAGTAATTGAAGATGTACCTGTATTCCCTGGTTGTGAAAACGAAAAAGACAAACGAGCTTGCTTTAATAAAATGATACGAAAGCATATTGTGAAAAATTTCCACTATCCAGAGTTAGAACAAGAAATGGGCATACAAGGAAAAGTAAACATTCTGTTTGAAATTCAAAAAGATGGTAGCATTGGTAATGTACGCATGCGCGGCCCCAATAAAAACTTGGAAAAAGATGCCGCTAGAATCATAAACAAGCTACCAAAAATGACCCCAGGAAAACAAAGAGGAAATCCAGTAAGAGTGCCTTTTAGTATCCCAATCACGTACAAACTTAATTAAAAGTGATTTAGATAAAACTATAAAAAGCTATTCCGCTTATGGCGGAATGGCTTATAATCCTACGCTATAAATAGTACAACAATGGAAACAAAAAAGAACCCATCACAAGACCTTAATCGCCAGCGGCATTTATATTTTGTCATTGGCCTAGCATTAACCTTAAGTCTAATTTACATTGCCTTAGAATGGAAAAGCGACAACAATAAAGAGCCCTACACCACTGACACAGCGATATTAGATGAGATTACAGAAGCTGTTCCTTTGATTGTTTTAAAAACTCCACCACCGCCTCCACCACCCATAAATCCCCCTATACTAGACATTGTTGATGATGGCTTTGAAGGTGAAGAAACTGAAGTTACCGATTCGCAACCAGCTGTAGAGTATGCTGTTCCTGTAGACAGTATCACCTACGTAGCCCCCGAAGAAGATATTCTTATTCCTATTAGCGCTGTTGAAAGTATACCCATTTTTCCTGGCTGTGAAAATAAGACAGATAAACTCGCTTGTTTCAATACAATGATGCGAAAACACGTTAAGAAGCATTTCAGATATCCAGAATCTGAACAAGAAATGGGCATACAAGGAAGGGTTAATATCATGTTTGAAATTCAAAAAAATGGAAGCATTGGAAATCTTCGGATGCGTGGCCCTAGCAAAAACCTTGAAAAAGAAGCTGCACGAATAATTGAAAAATTACCGCAAATGACACCAGGAAAACAAGGCGGAAAAGCCGTAAGAGTGCCTTATAGTATCCCTATCATTTTTAAGCTTCAGTAACAAAATATTAGGTAGTACGGTAAAAAACTGTTCATCTTGGTTAAATGGTTTGATTTTTGAACTTTAAACCATCTCACAATACAAGGGATGGTTTTTAAAGTTAATCAGGTAATTCCTCGACTACAAAAATGCAATACATGAAACCTAAAAAGAACTTTAATAAAGATTTGAATCGACGACGCAGCCTTTATTTTGCTGGTAGCCTAACTGCGATGTTAACCATTTGCTATATTGCTCTAGAATGGAAAACTGCAACCAATAATTACGGCTACGAAACGAACACAGCAATACAAAAAGAAAAATCTGCAATCATATTACATACGGTTGCAACGCCTCAAAAGACCAGTAGCGAAGCTTGTGTCAATGGTAAGAAAGATAGTATTACCAAGAAACCAGTAAACTAAATAAAAATACAAGGTTAAGTGTCACAAAAGATATAATTTTCTCAAAACGAAAATTACGATATCTTTAGCTATCTATTTTTTATAATCATTCGTATCAACTATTATTATCCTGATAAGGCTGGTTGAAATGGGGTAAACCATATAGTTACGTACTGCAGATGTAGTGAAGGGTGGAAAACAATTTTTAACATTTGTAGAAATGAATATCGTTTAATTGGACGCTTTAGATATAATAAGCATGTGGTTTTTATTCTTTTTGTGGGAATGCACAACGAATATGATACGTTAGTTATTGACAAACTTTAGGAAGCAGATAATTTGCATTGAAATCAAAATTATGAAAATTAAAAAGCAACATCAGGCGTATTTACATGGAATTAATGCAATTTTCGATGCTCAAAAAGAAACTCCTGAATTTAAAGAATTGGACTTATTGGCTTTAGTACTTGAAAGGTGCGAAAAAGATTTAGGCAAAACACTCAATAGCAGAGCTAGCGCATCAGAATTGTTTAGCGGCGCTAGAAAACTAAATTTAAATTACATAAGAGTCATAAACAAATCGCTAAAAGCACCTACCGAAATATTTATTAGAGATTATGAACTACAAACGTAAGACTTGTTTTGCATGTAGTTGACATGAAGAAAATTTCGAAATAGTATTTTAAACACCATTCGTGTACATGAAAATCATACTCAGAATTATCATTTTTAGTATTCTAACAATTATCACACAAATTGGAGGAGTAATTTACCTACTGTCCATCCTATTAATCAAAAGAAAGAATAGAAAACATAAACTAAAAAGAGTTATCACCTTTATTACATTATATACAGTTACAACTTTTTTAATTGTTCCCAATATAGCACCATATTTTGGGAGAAAAAAAATAACAGAATCTTCAATTATACAATCGCATTCATTTTTCTACAACCTTACCAATCGTAATTACGTACGTCCGCAGCTAAACAAGATTATAAAAAACATAGCAGAAGAATTAGCAGCAAAACACCCTGGAATCAAACTAATATATCTAGATGCAAATTTTCCGTTCTACAATAAATTTCCACTATTACCACATTTGAGTCATAATGATGGAAAAAAAATTGACATTTCACTAATTTATAAAGACCCTACAGGAAAATTAACAAATAACAAACCCTCATTTAGTGGTTATGGTGCCTATGCTGCTCCCACAAACAGCGAATACAACCAAATAAAAACCTGTAAGAATCGGGGAAACTGGCAGTATGACTTTTCAAAATATTTAACATTTGGAACCACTAACAAAGATATCTTATTTTCAAAAAAAGCCACTGCAGATTTAGTAAAAATCATTGTAAAACAAAGAGAAGTAGGCAAATTATTCATTGAACCTCATTTGAAAAATAGAATGCATTTAAAAAGTAAAAAGATAAGGTATCACGGCTGTCAAGCGGTTAGACATGATGACCATATACATTTTCAATTAAAATAACAAACCCCCAAAAAAGCTCAAGAGCCTTTGGGGGTTTGCAAACACAAAAACTGTTACTGTTTAATGTTCTTCGCTATCATCAGTGTTATCATCGCGATACTTACAACACGGATGCACTTTAGAATACGCCTCTTCGGTAGCTTTTAATTCTTTAGTATCATGACCTACATTTACCAAAGCGGTTTTAACCACCATTTCATTGGTTTTTCGCTCATCAAGAATAAGAGATAACTGTTTTGAAGGAATATCCCAAAGGGCATATTTCACCCCTTTTACGCCCAATGCAGCCTTTTCAATTCTCATCTTACACATTTCACATTTACCATCAACATCCATGGTAACTTTTTTATTCTTCTTTTGAGCAAAAGTGGTTGTTGTACATAATACCAAGACAATTACTGTAATTATTTTTTTCATGATTTGTTTCTTTTGTTTTTATCCCGCGAAGGCGGAAACTTCTATTCTTATTTAAATATACTACTCGTATCCATTACAACATATAACGAAAACCTCCGTAAAACATTCTGCCCATAATCGGCGCATATATAATGCTAGTATCAAAATTTGCGCCAAAGGGATTACCTGCTCCCAAAACAGGATTATTTTGCTTAAAATTAGTCAAATTTTCGCCTCCAGCATAAATTTCAAAATTCTTTGAAAACACTTTGGTTATTTGAGCATTCATTAAGCTATATGGGTCTGAAAATGCTCCCAATCGCAATTGCGATGGATTAGCATCCGTGTTTGGTAAACGCTGCTTACCAACCGTATGTATGGTGTAGTCAAACTTCCACTGCGCACCATTTTCTCTCATCTTTGTCTGATACCCCATATTTGCAAAAAAACGATGTTGCGCCTGTAATGGCTTTTGCAACTCCCCTGCCCTATAGGCTGTTTTAACATCATAATATTTATATGCAGTTCGTAATTCTAGTTGTGGTAAAATTTCATGATTTACTTCAAACTGAAAACTATTGGCATAGCTTTTTCCGTTTAAATTATAAAAGGAAACAGCCCTAGGATTTTCCCAATCAACAACAATTTGATTTTTAAAATCGGTTTTATAAAAATCTATCGTTACATTACCAGGTCTATTCAAAAAAGTAAAACCTTGCAAAAAGCTAATACCGTAGTTCCATGCATCTTCAGGGTTTAAACCATAAACACTGCCATCAGTATCTAAAATTTGAATTTGCCTAGCTGTAGCAAATAGGCGTTGATTTTCAGCAAAAATATTCGCCGCTCGTTTACCTCTTCCAAAAGACGCTCGTAAACTGCCCTTAGTCCAAGGGGTATATCTCACATGTAGCCTAGGGGTAATAAAGGTACCCAAACGATTATGATTGTCAATACGCAAGCCAGCGGTGAGACTTATTTTTTCTAAATTGTCATAACTATATTCAAAAAATGCGCCCATAGAAGCATCTTCTCTTGAAAAATCGGCGGTATTCACCAACTCTTGATAGCCATCATAGGCAAACGTTAATCCCGATTTAAATTTGCTTTGCGTATCACCAATAATTGAATTAAAAATCAAGTTTGAATATACACTTTCATGATTGATATCGTATTTATTCAAACCAAAATAAGAGGCTTGGTCATGATTGCTATAAGAAGCTTGAAAGCCAAAACTTTGAAATGGCAATTCAGGAAAAACATAACCCAATTTTATCGAAGTATCAAAACGTCGCGTAGCTATTTCACTACCCCAAACTTCGTCACCGAGCAAGGTTTCTCTACTCCCAAAACCTCTGATTGCATTTGGTGCCTCAGGGTCAAAATCTACTTGCCCTAATTGCTTTTCATCGTTTAAAAATCTGAAATTCAAAAAACTTACCCATCCTTTTTCGGCATTTTGATACTGCCATCGGTTCATGATATTAATTTGGTTGGCTATGGGGGCATCTAAAAAGCCATCGCCATTGTTTTCCTCTTTTTTAGTTCGCGCATTACCGTGAAGGTATATCCCTGTACTCCATTTGTCACTCAATTTCTGATTCACATGAGTATTGAGCTCAAAACGACCATTCTTATTTCCATAAGCATTTACAAAAAGAGCCTTATCTGTTAAGGGTTTTACCAGTTCTGCGTTTATCTGCCCCGATATACTCTCATAGCCATTAACCACACTACCAGCGCCTTTGGTAATTTGAATACTTTCTACCCAAGTCCCCGGGGTAAAAGTGAGTCCAAATACCTGTGATGCACCACGAACCATAGGAATATTTTCTTGTGTTATTAATAAATACGGACTTGTTAACCCCAACATCTGAATCTGTTTGGTGCCTGTAAGTGCATCTGAGAAATTAACATCTATTGCGGGGTTTGTTTCAAAACTTTCTGACAAATTACAGCAAGCCGCCTTTAGCAATTCTGCACTATTCACGGTTATCACATTTTGGGCACTGAAATACGTTTTTTGCACAGCGTCACGTTTTTTTTCAACCACCACCTCGTCTAGTTCATTTGAAGGCTGTAACGTATGGTGTATTATTTTTGGCTCATTAATAGTGAGGGTATCAGAGGTGAAACCCACATAACTAATAACCAGCTTATTGTGTTTTTTGGTATACGGAATACTAAACATCCCCTCATTATTAGTAATTGTACCTATTTGTGAATTTAGCCAATACACATTGGCTCCTGAAAGGCCAATATGCTTGTTTTTAGCATTAGCCTCCATAATCATACCTGTCACTTTTTCTTGCGAAAAAGAAAGCCACGGTATGAACATAATTAGTAAAATATATCTTTTTAACATTCTAATTTATAGCTATTATTATTTTAATGAACGTCTTTTAATTGTTACGTGCATCGTTTAAACTTTTTTACTTTATTCAAGTGAAATATCCTTTTACTTTTTAGGCGAAACGAGCCACAAGCATGGCAACTGCCATAAGCAACATAATTGCATTCTCTATCAATGTTGCCTCTGTCATGGGGAGTTTTAAAGCAGTACCCAAACAAGCACACTGAATGTTCTTTTTATCCAATAAGGTTTTTAAAACACCAATTGTAGTTATACCCAATACCAAAACTGTCATCACCAATGCAGCAACTATTTGAAAGCGCAACAAAAACATCAGACCCAGCCCCAATTCTATGAAAGGATACAACCAACCATAGGCTGGCACTACTTTTGCCAAAGGGTCGTACATACGAAAACTAGCCGGAAAACCTTTTAAATCTAAAAACTTAAAAAAGCTGAATACAATATAAAACATGCCCATAAAATCAAGCATTGCTTGCTGTGTATTCCATTGTTTAAAATGCAAAAGAATGGCTGCACTAAAAAGATATAAGAATATCAACAATAAGGGTTTTAGCTGCCGTAGCTTGGAGATAGATTGAGTTTCATTTACGGCAGATGCACTAAAATCCATTTTCTCAGCAATGGTAAATTTATTTGGCAATGCATCGTTTAACAGCGACAAAGAAACAGCTTCGGTCATAAAAATGTCAACTTCACCCTTTTCTAAATATACTTCCACCCTGGTTACACCAGCTACACCTAAGAGTGCTTTTTCTACCGAAGCGACACACCCATTACAGGTCATTCCCTTAATTATATATGATTTTTTCATTGGAGTATTATTTTCATTTACAAATACAAACAATTGTATACCGTATTTTTTTCAAGCCTAAAAGCAGTATAGGTAAATACCCAAAAACAGGTATACCCACTTTATGCTTCTTTTAAATAGACTTTAAAAGGCAAACATATCTCGCCATTGAGCGAATGAAAATAAAATCAAATGAGGAAAACTTGGTCAAGCAATTGAATATCTTTCACCAAAATTGGAGGAGGATAATATTCACTTAGAGTAGGCTGTAATTTGAGTGGCTGAAATAGGTTGGCGTAAGTCTCCGTAAAAGCAATAAAAAAATGCTGCGCATTCAAATTAAAATCATCAAAAGAAAGCTTCAAGTGATTTTGCCCTACAATGAATGCTACTTCATCGTCACAGCAATCATTTTTTGTTGCATCAATCTTTTCACTATCATCAACCATATTCATGCCGCAAGTATCGGCATCAGTAAAAAAAGCAATAGTAACCAAATGCCCCATGCAAAAATGCTTCTCTACTTTCCAAGACGTTGTGGATAGTAAAAGCAAAAAAGCCATGGCTATAGATGCTATTTTACAAAAAACTGGTTTCATATATACAAAAGTAATCAATAAACGATTTACTCTAATTTTTAGTATTTTTTTAACACAACATTAATACAAACGTTTCGTTAATGCTAAGGTTAAGACGCTTTTAGTCCGATTTAATTCGTACTTAAACGCAAAAAAAACAATTACTGTAAACACTAACCATCTAACCAATGCGTTTGTACGTAGATAATGTAAACACTTTATAAACCATAATTATGACAAATTATTTAAAATTTCCTTTAAAAATGGCCTTTGTGGCTTTATCACTATGCCTCTTTATTACGAGCTGTGGTAAAGATGATGGCTCAGGTTTTGAGACACCAGACACTTCTGAACCAACAGACCCAGAAACCCCAGAACCAATGGTAGCCACCATTGTTTTCAATGAAGGCGACGAATCAAGCAACGTAACTAGCGCTGAAGCCAGTGGAGAAGCTGGAGGTACGGTATCTGGAAGAGTAATTTTCACAGCTACTGACAACAAACAAAAAAGAATGTACATCACTCAAAATATATCTGGACAAGGTGATATGCCATTTGGCAGTCTTAATTTGACAAGTGATAATTTTGAAAAAGAATTAAACAGAGACGGGTCAATAGATTTAGATGGTGAAACAAGAATGAGTTTAGATTTTACCTTTGAACTTCCTGTACCACAAATTGACAACGGACAAATAGTGTACAAGTTTTGGACTACCCGAGGTAAAGGTGATTTTAGAGATACTGACAAAAGACTTGCCTTAGGGGTAGGAACCATTACCGTATCAGTAGGTACCGGAACTAATGCAGCAGCAGAAGTACGTAACTTTACCAATGTTAAATTATTTGCACCAGCACAAGATGGTACGACAGAATCATTCTTTTCATTCTTAAATGAAGAAGTATACCGAATAAACGAAGGCCCAGAATTTAGAGCTTTTTGGGATTTTGGCTACTACTATGGTGCCTCCGGAGTTTCTGATGGAAACGATGCATCATTTGCATCTACAGCAACGTACGATGCTTCTTTTGGTTTTGAAGTTGAAGGTTTAGCACCTGGTGCGGATGAAGATGATATGGAAAATGAGACTTTAAACCAAACATTCTTTAACACCTCTACTCGTACTACTGCCGATTTTGATGGCATTACTCTTTCAGGTGAATTAGATGCTATTGTAGCATCTGAGGTGGAAAAAATCACCAACTTAGCTGTAGGGGATGTAATTGAATTTGTTGACAACTATGGTAAAAAAGGATTAATTAAAATTACCGAAATTGAGGCTGGTTTTAACACCAATGATTTCATTATTTTTGATGTTAAAATACAACCATAATATAGTATACATATTCACTTAAACTGAATTCAAAAGGGATGTCTGTAAAAAAGACATCCCTTTTTTTATTCTATTTTGAACACTTGGGTAGTTTTCTATTTTAGTTTACCAAAAGCATCGCTTATTTTTGCCAAAATTTAAAAACCATGTTCAAATCCCTACAAGCTACAGCAGCAACAATTTTAAAAGACCAAAGTTTGGCAGTCAATGATAGACTCCAAAAAGTCTGCGAACTACTCAAAACCGAAGTTTCTCATTACGATTGGGTGGGCTTTTATTTTAAAAATGGCACTAAAAACGAACTTAAACTAGGCCCTTACGCTGGTGCACCAACCGACCATACCATAATTCCGTTTGGGAAAGGTATATGTGGCCAAGTAGCAGTTTCAAACAAAAATTTTGTGGTACCCGATGTACAAGCACAAGACAATTATATAGCTTGTAGCATTACCGTAAAAGCCGAAATTGTTGTTCCGCTATTTGTAAATGGCGAAAACATTGGTCAAATTGATATTGATAGCAACACTCCCGACCCTTTTACCGAAGAAGATGAGCGCTTTTTAGAATTCATCAATAAGGAGGTTGCTGAAATTTTGTAGCATTAGATTTTAAAATTAAATAGACACGAGGTTATTTTGCCCTTTTTAGAGATAACGCCCAAAAGCCAGTAAAAACAGCTATTTGACAAACCTAATTTGCAAGTTTAGGTTAAAATATTGCACTCCATTTTCTTCATATATTTTCCCAAATTCATGTCGAGACGAACTTGCTGTGTCTAATTTGGTGTTATTTAGCAAATAATCCTCAAATTCGTTTCTGTTATAAATATGATAGCAAAGAATATCTCCATTTTCTTTTACAATCAAATAACCTCCAGTTGCATCATATTTTCCAGACCAAACTTGGGAAGGCATCATCCCTAGGGCAACGTCCATTAGAAAACGCTTTATCTTGTATTCGTAAAATTTATGGTTATTCTCAATATCAAAATCTAGAGGATTCCGATTTGAAGTTAAATTAACCAAATCAGTCAATTTAACAAAACTAGTGGAATAAAAATCCAAAAGAATTTGAGATAAAATTTCAGGCAAACGACTATCAATTAGCCTAAGGTTATTTGAAAATATTTTACGTTGTAGCTTAACAAACTCTAAATCGCAATCATTAGCATATATAGCTTGCACTCGACCCCGTAAATCAGTTAAAAGTCTTTTTCCACGTTTCACGGTTAACGAATTAATTCTTGCTACTTCCTCATTTTCTAAACGACCATTTATTTTAAATATGAAGTTGGTTGTCTTGCCTGCGTTTAATAATGTTGAAGGACTACCAAGCTGAGATTTAATACTAAAACCAAGGGTGGGCTGTTGGTTTGTTCTTTGGTCATGAACAACAATGGTAATATCCGTTTTAGCAGAAGAACTTGCTTTTAAGGAAAAGCAATTAATTGACTGCATAAATTTCTCAATTTCAGGAATAGAGAACGTTCCTTCTATATTTTCCTTAATTGTATTCAAAAGAAATAATGCCTTCTCTTTAAATTCTTTTATAGAAACTCTCAAGACTTGTTTATCACCAGAAATCAATATAATTTCATCTTGAATAGAATACTCAAAATCTCCATTATTCTCGGAGCGAAGAATTTTAATTATGGGATATACTAACCCTTCCAGCCTCTCAACATCTTTATCGCCAAGAAACAATTGTTTATCACCTAATAGCTTAAACAATGTATAGATTTCACTCCATTCCCCTTTGTTACCAGTAATCATTTGCCATAAAGTTTCTCAACAATTCTTTCCGCTGTTGCTTGAATAGCAGGAACTGCAACTGAATTTCCAAATTGTTTGTATGCTTGCGCATCTGAAACCACTATTTTAAAATTATCAGGAAAACCCTGTAGTCTTGCCCATTCTCGTGGAGTCATTTTTCTGATACCTTCACGATTTACTTCCCCCGTAATATTTGTTATTGGTTTAAAATTGGTTAATCTGTGGTCATATACTAAATTTCGTTCTCGTCCCATTCCTCCGCAAACAACAGCATTAGCAGTTCCGTCATTTGGTATTATTTCATATCCAAATCCATTTCCCTTACTTTCGTGCCTGGCTCTATGATTTTTTAAAGTCTGAACATAGGTCGTTGACAAATAGTATTTTACGGAAACTTCTTCTTGTTCAAGAATATCACTTAAAACCACATTTTTATTAGTTGGTTTGGGATATTGAAAATTCGTTATCCCTAAATCCTTTCGAAATCCTACAATAAAAATTCGTTCTCGATTTTGTGGCACACCAAATTCTTTTGCGTTTAATATTTGTGGTTCTGGAACATAATAATTCAAATCTTTTCTCAAAACATTTAAGATTGTCGCTAGGGTTTTTCCTTTATCATGATTTCGTAGTCCTTTTACATTTTCAAGAAAAATAGCTTTTGGTTGTTTCCTTTTAATAATTTCTGCTACGTCAAAAAACAAAGTCCCCCTAGTATCCTCAAATCCACCACGCCTACCAGCTATCGAAAAAGCCTGACAAGGAAATCCCGCACAAAGAATATCAAATCCATTAGGAATATAACTTTTAGTCTCAGGTTTGGTTATATCTCCAAAAGGTATTTCACCAAAATTTGCTTTATAAGTTTGCTTAGAATATTTATCCCATTCGCTAGTAAAAACACATTTTCCTTCAAGGTTTTGAAATGCTAATCTAAATCCGCCAATTCCAGCAAAAAGGTCAATAAATTTAAACTTCGGTTTTTCTGGCGCTGGAAATGGAACTAGATTATCGCAGTCAAAAATCAAATATTGAAGTGCTTCCTCTACTACTTTATTTGTTATTTCACCAGACGGATACTCTTTTGTAAGTATTTCTTTTACAAATTTGAGTGCATCTTTTTTATAGAATTGCGAAACTCCATTCTTGTAATTGTGCAAATAATGTGTAAAAGAAGCTGGCTTAGAGTTATCTGGTTCTATTACTTTAACCTCAAACAACTGTCCTTTAATATTTTTTATATCAATTTTATCCTTCACCATTTCATTCGTTATTCAATTTCACAAGATAAAAAAGTTATATCCACTTTACCTGCCTTACATTTTTTTTTGTTCACATTCTTTGTCAATAAAGTTGATTAAGATAAAAAACAGTTCTTGATGAAAAAATTCGCCTTTTTCCTTCAATTGTAATAATTAAGACTGGAGCAAACACTTAATCATAACTTGGTCTATCTATCATAAACATATTATTACAGCAAATCTACAATCTATTTGACTCATAAACTTTCACAGCCCTATTACACCTTATAGATAATAGCAATAACAAAATGAACACACAATACCATTATCAAAGAAACTTCCACCATGATAGCGCAACCTTACCGCAATAAAACGACTACCTAGACCACCATTATATTAACCAGCCAATGCCTTTTTTTAACTACGTAAGCAATTCACTAATCGCCATTTAATTTTACAAAACCACCATCAATTGGGAAATCGCTTCCTGTAATAAATGAAGCTTCATCAGAGCATAAATACAGGGCTAAATTTGCCACTTCTTCTGGCTTACCCATGCGTCCAATGGGCTGGGTTTGCGAAAGCTGTTTAAACTTTTCATCGATAGTATCTGGAAAATTATTTTTTAAATAGCCATCTACAAAAGGGGTATGAATACGTGCAGGAGAAATACTATTACACCGAATACCATAGGCCAAATAATCTTTTGCTACCGAATACATCATGGTCAATGCCGCTCCCTTTGACATGCTGTAAGCAAATCGGTCTTTTATACCTACAGAAGATGCAATTGATGCCATATTTAATATAACGCCACCCTTTTCTTTCATAAAGGGAATTACCGCATAAATACAATTATAAACACCCTTTACATTTACATTATATACCTTATCCATATCGGCTTCTGTCGTTTTTTCAACATTACCAATACAAGCGATACCTGCATTATTTATTAGAATGTCAATACCCGTATCATTGCCAATTTTATCTATTATGTTAATCACATCACTTTGAATAGCCACATTACACGCATGTCCTTTGGCGCTGCCCCCTTTATTTTCAATCTCCGCTACCACAGCCGTTGCTGCTTCTTCTCGAAGTTCTAAAATATGTACCTCAGCACCGTTTTCTGCTAAGGCCATGGAAATAGCTCTACCTATTCCGCTACCACCACCTGTAACTATTGCTATTTTGTTGTTAAGGTCTAATTTCATCTATATACTATTTAATTGTTATTTTTTGTATTTCAATTGGTTATAAAAAATGTAATTATTATTTCGGAACATATCATGCAAGCACTATTAAGTGCAATACAAAAGTCACCTTAATTAATATGTTTACACGAGTATAACTTCCGTTAGTACTACTGGATAAATATAGTTTAGTTTTTTGAAATGGAATCTTTTTTTGCAAACAATGCCTGTATTTCTGGCTCGATACCCTTATGGACCAAAACCGATGGTTTTTCGAGCTTAAATTTTTCAAGTGCCGCTGGAGAAACTGCCGTTTTCCATAAGTAAATCTGTTTTAGGTTTTTAGCTTGTTTAAATGTTAGGAGGCTTTTATCTCCAATATTAGTATCATATATTTTTAAAGTACTTAATTTTGAAAGTGCTTTTAGCGTATCAGTTTCTTTATCAGTAATGGGAGTTCGGTCTACTTCAAGCCATTCAAGGTTTTTAAAAGAAGCAATAGTATTCATTTCTAAACTACCTAGAGGAAGTCCACTTACATCTAATGTTACAATATTTTCTGCTAAAGGTTGTAAACCTTGAACCATCTCAGGAGTATATTCTGGTGGCATATACATATTAACACTTAATGCATTTATAGCATTTGCTATGCGCTTTATGGTAACATAATCTGAACTCAACTGTGCAATTTGTTCATCGGTAATCGGTGGCAAATCTTTCCATTTTTGTGCTTTTTTGGGTTGTTTTAAGGCATCAATTAAAGCGACAAGAGGTTCACTATTATCCAAATGACTCAATTGCAGGGTATCTGATGCTCCAAGGGCAATCCATCGTTCTAAAATTTGTATTTCACTGGCTGTCAGATTTTTTTCACCCTCCGGGGGCATATGCTTCTCATCAGCGTCAGGCAGGTGCAATCGTGCTATCAGTTCACTTTCTTCTGCATTACCAGGAATAATTACCGCACCACTTTCCCCTCCTTTTAGCAAGTCAGTCACACTAGTCATCAACAGTTCTCCCTTTTTCTTATTACTATTATGGCACTTTATACAACGTTGATCTATTATTTTAGCAACAACATCTTTATAAATCAAGGGGTTGTCAGGAATATCATTTTCAATACCATCTGAAGGAAACGCTAAAAAATCTTCTCCATGCGTTACCATACCCCCGTAATGCCCAGTTAACCCAATAACTATGAGTAAAACAACCTGAAGCACTTTGGTATACATTTTATGTTGCAACTGCTGCCCATCTAGCCAATACCAGAGCGCTGCTAGTAATGCTGTGCCGCCACCTAGCCACTGATGCCAAAAAAGCAAATCGCCCTTTGCTCCTGCTTCAACACCCAGAAAAAAACCTGAAATAGCTGTAATTAAAGCCGTAAACGTTGCTGTTGCCATTAGCGGTTTAGGAATCTGTTTAGCCGTCAACCCCAAGAAAATTGACAGTAATAGCAACACAATAGGAAAATGTAATATCAACGGATGCCAATGCCCTAACCAAGTAACAAACCTAGGCAGTACTATAAAAGAGTTGAAAATGAGACAAAAGACAAGAAAAACGGAACTTCCGAAAATGGCATAATCTAGCCATTTCATTTTGGTTGTGGCAGCCATAAATTAGGTTAAAATATCTTTAATTACATTGCCTGCAACATCCGTCAATCGAAATCTGCGGCCTTGATATTTATAAGTCATCTCTTCATGCTTAAGCCCTAGCGCGTGCATTATAGTGGCATGAAAATCATTAATATGAACGGGGTTTTCAACAATATTATACCCAAATTCATCTGTTTTACCATAATTAATACCTGGCTTTATACCACCCCCAGCCATCCAAATACTAAAAGCACGTGGATGATGGTCTCGTCCATAATTAGTGGGGTCAAAATTTCCTTGACAATAGTTGGTACGGCCAAATTCACCACCCCAAATCACCAAGGTATCTTCTAACATGCCCCGTTGTTTCAAATCTAAAACCAAGGCCGCTGAAGCTTTATCAACATCTTTAGCCTGTCCTCGCATTTCGTTGGGCAAGTTACCATGTTGATCCCATCCTTGATGATACAACTGAATAAATCGCACTCCATTCTCTGCCAGTCTTCTTGCTTGTAATGCATTTGCCGCATAGGTACCTGGCACTTGGCAATCTTCTCCGTACAAATCAATAATTGACTGAGGTTCTTTAGAAATATCCATTACATCAGGTACTGACATCTGCATGCGGTATGCCATCTCATATTGTGCAATACGTGATTCTATTTCATCATCACCTGTTTCTACATGGTGTAATTTATTTAATGATGAAACATGGTCGAGTAGGTGTCGCTTATCTGACCTAGAAATTCCATCGGGGTCATTGAGATATAATACAGGGTTCTTTCCTGCTCGTAGTAATACCCCTTGGTGTTTGGAATCTAAAAAACCACTAGACCATAATTTTGAATACAAGCCTTGACTATTCCCTTTCCCCCTTGAGGTTAATACCACAAACGAAGGCAAGTTTTTATTTTCACTTCCCAGCCCGTAGCTCATCCATGAACCCATACTGGGCCTACCCGATTGCTGACTACCTGTTTGAAAAAAAGTAATAGCCGGGTCATGGTTAATTGCCTCGGTATGCATACTTCTTATGATACAAATATCATCAGCTATCTTACCAATATGAGGAAAAAAATCACTAATCCACGAACCTGCCTCTCCATATTGTTTAAACCCAATTGCTGGGGGCATAAGTGGAAATTTATCTTGCCCAGCCGTCATACCTGTTAGCCGCTGCCCATTTCGCACCGAATCGGGTAAATCTTCACCCATTCTTTTGCGCAACGTAGGTTTATGGTCAAAGGTTTCAAACTGCGATGGCGCACCCGCCTGAAACAGATAAATTACCCGTTTGGCTTTTGGTGCAAAATGTGGAATACCCAAAGGCTGACTCCCTATCGTATCTGCACTTCCTTTAAACAAATCAGGAATGAGCAACGAACCTAAGGCCAAAGAGCCTATACCTACACTTAATTGCGAAAAAAAGTGACGTCTATTTACTTTTAAAGGGTTCTCATTGGGGTCTTTGTTTTCGTCCTTCATGACATTATTCTTTTGTTATCGTTTCATCAAGATTGTAAATTACTTGTGCGGTAAGCATTAAAGCAGCAGTTTTTACAGGATCGGTATCTAGTTGCTCATATTCTCCTATGGCAACTAATTTTTTAGCATCATCGGTAGCATCCAAAAATTTCGCTAAAGCATCTTGATAATAATCTTTTAAAACAAATAATTCTTCCTCCTTTGGTGAACGCACCAATATATTCTGAAAAACAGTTTTTACAGCGGTGATTTCATCTTTTTCAGAAGCCACCACGTTTTGCGCAAGCACCCTTGCGGCTTCTAAAACCTGCGTATCATTCTGCAAGGCAAGTGCCTGCAGCGGTGTATTTGTTTTTTGCCTTCTCACCTCACAAAAATCACGTGTGGGAGCGTCAAAAATAGACATGCTAGCAGGTGGTAATGTTCTTTTCCAAAAGGTATATAAAGACCTTCGGTATAATTTATCACCCTCATCGGGCACATATTTGGTAAGCACTCCCCTATTACCTCCTGCATTAGTCTCCTCCCACAAGCCCGCTGGCTGATAAGGCTTTACACTTGGACCACCAATTTCTTTATTCAACAAACCGCTTGAGGCCAGTATATAATCTCTAATCATTTCACCGCTCATACGAAACCTTGGTGCCCGAGCGAGGAGTTTATTCTCAATATCGATTTTTTTCAATGCTGGTGTGGCTTCTGAACTTTGCTGGTAAGTAGCAGATAGCATTATTTTTTTTATGAGATATTTTATATCCCAACCATTATCCATAAAATCTCTTGCCAGCCAATCTAATAGGGCTGGATGTGTTGGCAAACTGCCTTGTACACCAAAATCTTCGACAGTTTTTACCAAGCCATTACCAAATATCATTGCCCATATTCTATTAACAAAAACACGCGCTGTCAACGGATTATCGTCACTGGTAACCCATTTAGCCAATCCTAGTCTATTCTTTGGTAACGTATCTGGAAATGAAAAAACACTTTTAGGAGTTCCTGGCACTACTTTATCACCCAAATTATCATATTCGCCACGGTTCAAAATAAACGTTTCTCTAGGAAGCGAATCATTCATCACCATCACATTAACAGTTGTATCATAATTCATATTTACAAAAGACAACACATCTTTGGTATCTTCAGCTGTAATGGTAATATACGGTGGGTCTGCAAAAAATTTCTTTCTGGCTGCTTGTACAGCATCCATTTGTAGCCCCTTTTCATTTACATTATTAAAGAAAGCATACATTTGATAATATTCTTCTTGCGAAATAGCATCATATTTATGGTCGTGACATTTCGCACATTCTAAGGTTAAACCCAAAACACCTTTTCCTAAGGTATTGGTGCGGTCTACAACATAAGCACTCTGGTATTCCTCCTGAATAACACCGCCCTCTTGCGTAATAGGATGATTTCTATTAAAGCCCGTTGCCAAAATTTGTTCTTTGGTGGCGTTTGGCAAGAGGTCTCCTGCCAGTTGCCACGTTAAAAACTCATTATACGGTAGGTTATCATTAAAGGCTTTTATTACCCAATCACGCCAAGGCCACATGGTACGGTAACTATCATCTTGATATCCGTGTGAGTCAGCATAGCGTGCCACATCTAGCCAATTTTGCGTCATCCGCTCTCCGTATGAGGGCAATGCCAAAAGGGTGTCTATTAAACTACCATAATCAATGTTTAGGGTATCTTCACGAAACTTGGCAACAGTTTCTGGTTTTGGTGGGAGACCAGTTATGTCTAAACTCATTCTGCGAATGAGTGTTTCAACGGTCGCTTTTTTTGATGGCTGCAAGTCATTATCCTCCAATTTTGCCAAAACAAAATTATCAATCTCATTTTGCACCCAATCTGTTTTTAACGTATTGGGTAAAACCTCTTTTACGGGCGGTTGATATGCCCAGTGCTTTTCAAATTTTCCACCTTGCTTTATCCATTTTTTTATGAGTTCTTTTTCATGTGGTTTTAAACTCAATTGCGAGTCTTTAGGCGGCATCACTTCCGATTCTTTATTAGAAATCAAACGCTTATAAAGCTCACTATTATTAGGCTCACCCGCAACAATAGCATATTTACCCGGATTTTCGGGTAGTTCTGCAAATGCAGCTTCTTCTATATCCAAGCGTAACCCCGCCTTGCGCTTATTGGCATCGGGCCCATGACAGGTATAACAATTGTCAGAAAGAATGGGTTTAATATGAAAGTTGTAGTCCACAACCTCAGGCATTTTTACGCTTACATACGTATCAGAAGTAGTTTCAAACCAACCAGTAGTAACCGCCCATAAAAACCCAACAACAATAAATAGAATAGCAATAACTCCAATACGTTGTTTCATATTCTTTTTTTTGGTGATTGTTTGAATCTTAAATATAGTAATTTTAAAAAAACTAACTACTTTAGATTGAAGCTTGTAACAAATCTATTTTTTTTAAACAAAAAAAGTCACACTGTTCATTGACTCATATTGAACATCGGCAGGCGTTAAAGCTCTAATCATGTCTTAATACGGTCTTAATAAGACACCAAAATCATCCATAAAAATCACGACAACCTGGGTAAAACTAAAGGTAATAAAGTACACCTAATCGGTAGTGAATTTTCATTTAAACTAGTATTTTAATCCGCATCTTTTGATGACAGTATATTTTTTACTGTTAAAAATGTCAATTTGACAGTTTTAATAATAATCACAACCAAAACAGCCTATTTTAGTCAATGGGAAGTTTAATTTTATACTGCTTAAAAACAACAGCGTGATTTGGCATTTTTTTTGCCCAATTAGATTTGAATTTATTGTTTAATTTAAATCTTAATTATTATGAGCAATTCAGTTAGTGTTCCTAAAAAGGCAGGTTTGAGCAACAGAAATTCTAACAATTCATCAAACTTCGCCACCTGGCCTTCTTGGGTAGATGAGGTATTCAACAGAGAATTTCCTTCTGTATTTACCTCAAACTTCAATACTGGTATTAGCCTACCCATGGTTAATATTCGAGAAACAGCAGACGCTTATTTTGTGGAGATGGCGGTACCAGGACTAAAAAAATCTGATTTTCAAATTGACATTGACAATCAAGTCCTTTCCATTTCAACAGACATGGAGCAAGAGCAAGAAGAAAATACCGAAGATGGCACATATACTCGTAGAGAATTTGGCTACTCTTCCTTTAAACGTAGCTTTACCCTTCCAGAAACTGTAGACGAGGGCAAAATAGAAGCGAAATATAATGAAGGTATCTTAAGCGTTCATCTTCCTAAAAAAGAAGAGGCGAAACAAAAACCGGCTCGAAGCATTAAAATTTCATAAAATCACCAAAACGGGGCTGCTTGTCTCCAGCCCCGTTTCTTTTTAGTTTTTTTTTGCAGCCCATCTTTTAAAGCTCAGCAACATATGGGTAAAAGATTATAACTTAACCTATTCCCTATCAAAAGCAAAAACAAAGAGACAACTTATTTTAAAGGCATACCATTGCAACAGCTGTACCTAATACGGCAATAGTGTTTTCGTGCTTTTAAGCATTTTGTTTTTTGTTTAACTAAAAAATAATTTTACTATGGCAATTAGAAAATTTAAACCTGGTGATTGGGTAAAAATAAAGGGGAGTGACAGTGCTCCAAAAATGGAAATCATAAAATACCTCACCAAAAAAGACCCCTTAATGGGAAGTGTAAACAAAGATATTTATGTAGAATGTGTATATTATAACAACGGAAAACGGTGTACAAAAACTGCTCATCAAGACCGCTTAGTAAAGCTTAGGGAAGTAGGTGGCTTTTATAAACCGTAGCATTAACACCTACCAAAATGAAAGTTGAAGAGATAATTAACAAAACCATAGGCCTCACCCTATCGGGTGGCGGAGTGCGCGGCATGGCACACATTGGTATTCTTAAAGCCCTAAATGAGCGAGATATTTATCCTGATATTATTTCAGGCGTTAGCGCTGGGGCAATAGTAGGCGCCTTATATGCAAATGGCTCCTCACCCATGAACATGTTGGCATTCTTTAAAGAAACACCACTGTTTAAATACAACTTTTTTTCTGTCAACAAACCAGGACTATTTGATACGGAAAAGTACATGCTTTTTTTTGAAAAATATTTCAAAGAAAATTCATTTGCTTCCTTAGAAAAAACACTGTTTGTAACCGCAACCGACTTACAACAAGGAAAACCCAAAATATTTAGCTCTGGTGAGTTGCTTAAGCCCCTGCTCGCTTCTGCGGCCTTACCCCCAGTATTTAGTCCTGTATGCATAGACGACGTATTATATGCTGATGGGGGGATTATGAATAACTTTCCTGTAGAGCCGCTTTTAGATAATTGCGAAATAATTATAGGATGCTATACTTCTGCACTAAAAGAAGTAGGAAAAGCCAAACTAAAAAACTCTTTGCAATTAACTAGCAGAACCAATACGCTTATGCTGCATTCTAATAGCATGAAAAAATTACATGCTTGTGATATACTTTTTAGACCTAAAGACCTTGAACACATAGGTATACTCGATAAAAAAGGAATAGAAAAAGCCTTTATAATTGGCTATGAATACGCATCGAGGTTTCTTGATGAAATGTACTAAAGTAATACCCTCTTAGCAAATTGCTTCAATAAAGGTAAGCTACATTAACTAATTTGAGTTTAACAAATTTTAACCTGTCAAACAGCTAGAAATAAATGATTTGGCAAAATTTTTGAATTTTAAGACCTAAAAGATACTAGATAAATAACTGTAATGTGTAACTAAAATGAAGCCACTATGAAAAAGTTAATTCTACTTTCATTAATCGCAATTTTAAGTACAAGTTGCAAAGGGCAAGAAAACCAAAACGACACAGCTAAAAACGATACGGATAAAATAACGGAAGCGCCCAAAGGCAGTTGGAAAGTTGATAAAGAATATGACGAAGAAGGTAACTTAATACGTTATGATTCTATTTACTCTTGGTCTTCAACCGATGCGTTTTCTGAGCTCGCAGAAAAGAATCCTGATAGTTTGATACAATCATTTCAATCACGGTTTTACAGAAATTTTTCAGGGGTTAATCACCCCAAATTTGGTCATCTTTTTGAAAACGATTCACTATTTACCAATCATTTTTTTACTGATGATTTTTTTGATAGCGAATTTGGCAAAGATTTTATGGATTTAGACCGCGTTCGTGAACGCATGGAAAAAATGCAAAAAAACTTTTTAAAAAAATATGAATCCGAATTTGATTCTCTAAAAGAAGAGAAAGACAAGCAATGATAGTCCTATTATTTTTTAAATACTAGATCAAATTTTACGGTAACATCATCGCCAACAACAATTTGACCAAACATTGCTGTAGGAGGCTGCATATTATAATCTTGTAGTTTTATTGTATGTTCACCTGCAATTTTTAATGCATCACCTTCTTCGGTAATTTGCACGGGTATCTCAACCGTTTTTTCTTGACCAGCAATGTTTAGTTCCCCCACTAAAACAGCGCTGTTTTTCACTTCTTTTAATTTGAAGAACACCTTTGGGTGTTCTTCTTTCTTTAAAGCAGCATGCATTTTTTTATCCATAGTTGCACCGCGCTCACTCTTAATATCGGCCACTTCTACTTCAAAGTCAATTTCCTTCAAATCCTTTCCTGTTGCCTTCAAATTTCCGTGTAAGGTATTTGCTGTTACCACCCAACTATGCACCGTTGAAGTGCCTTCTATCTGTAGGCTACTTTCTGAAGCCAAAGCATAGGTAGTTTGCGAAAAACCAACAATACTCATTGACATAAAAAGAATAAGAAATACTGCTTTTTTCATTTTTTGTTTTTTATTAACTGTGATAAAATCGTATCTAACAACTGTCATCTATACTCCTGCACCTTAAAACACAAGCATAATTCTGGAAATGGCAGGGGACAAAAATTTAGCTATATGCTAATTTTTTGGCATGCTATTCATCTAAAACGGTCTGCCAAAATTTCTGCTGTTCTTCGGCAGAAGGTTGTACTTTAGGACTCACCAAACGAAAGCCTACAAAATTAGAATCGGTAAACCACCAGAAGCTTTTAGGTATTTGCGGATCACGTTTTTGCAATTTAAAACTCGATGCCGACCTAGCTGCCGACCGTAGTTTATGCGCATCATCATCCCAAGAGCCTCCTCTATACGATCGCGGATGAATTACAGTAGGTACCATCCAAGGATTTTTCTCTTGCAAACCAGCGTAACCATCAGGTTTGTATTCATCTAAAGTCCATTCAGCAACATTGCCATGCATATCATAAAGACCCCACGGATTTGGTTTTTTTGTACCCACCTTGGCATACGCTCTATTCGAATTTTTATAATACACTGCATACGCATCAATAGCGTCTACGCTATCTCCAAAACTATACGCTGTACTTGTACCTGCACGAGCTGCGTACTCCCATTCTGCCTCTGTTGGTAAGCGATAAAACCTTCCTGTAACCGTGCTTAGCCACTTACAGAAAACCAAAGCCGAATACGCAGACATACTTACTGCAGGAAAACCATCTTTACCCATTCCATAAGAAGGGTCTTCATAAGGTGGACTCGGCCTAGTAATGGCATCAATTTTTACGACCTTATCATTGTCTAGCTTCACAAACAACTCTTGATTTTGTTTGAAGAATAGCTCAAACACATCCCAGGTCAACTCATATTTCCCCATATAAAAGGCATCAACTGAAAACTTACGCTGTGGTCCTTCGTCATCTTTTCGGTTTGCTTCAGTAGTAGGACTACCCATAAGAAAACTTCCCTCGGGTATTGCCACCATATCAAAAGAAACATTTGCAGCCGGTATGGTTTCTGTGTAACCTGCTGCCATCGTTGGTGCGGCTGTCATTGATTTGGCTTGCTCTTTTTGAGGAGTATCTTTAGCCATAGCAACCTTTTGTGTGTTTTTACAAGAAGTAACCACTGTTACTAATCCACAGAAAACAATTGGGAAAAAAATACGTGTTTTTAATTTCATTTTTTTGGTCTGGAAGGTTATGTATGGTTTATGCCTTAGTAATATCATTACATCCTAATACATAAATACGAGTTAAAAATAACAATAAAAAAGAAAAATTTCATTAAATTTTGAAGCGTATCACGTACAAAGCATATTTTGTGAAGAAATGGACTATAATTACACCCTTCAAAGTTCTTAATCACGCTTTAAGCCAACTAACAGCTATGAGTTAAAAGTACTGTCCGTTAAGCTATTCATAAAAGCTATAAACTACAGCTATAATTACACTAGCTTTGCCCCCTTTTATATTTAAAAGTAAACCTAAGAAAATGAAAAATACGAGTGCACTCCTTTTTATATTATTTATCGCATTTAGCGGATTTAGTCAACGCAAAAACACCAAAGAACTTGATGAATTCACACAAGTAAAAGTGTATGACAGAATTGAAGTAACCTTAGTAAAAAGTAATGAAAATAAGCTTGTGATCACAGGTGACGATCAAGATGAAGTGCGTATTTCGAATAAAAAAGGACTTCTTAAAATACGCATGGAATTTGACAATTTTTTACAAGGTCATGAAGCTAAAGCAACCTTGTATTACACCGAAGAGCTTACCCTTATCGATGCCAACGAAAATGCCAAAATAAAATCAAAAAACACGCTTAGCGGGAGTCATATGGAAATAAAAGCCCAAGAAGGCGGAAAAGTTTCTTTAAAAGTAGCTATGACTGATGTTTTTGTTAAAGCAGTTACAGGAGGAGAAATATCTCTTGACGGAAAAGCAAAATCACAAGAGGTAATGGTAAACACTGGGGGAGAAATCTACAACAAATCACTACATACCAAAGAGACAACCATCGTGGTAAATGCTGGTGGAAGAGCTGAAATAAAAGCTACAGAGAAAGTGGTAGCTAAAGTTCGTGCTGGAGGTTCTATTTTTATCTACGGTAATCCTAAAGATGTACAGCGTGACAAAGTTTTTGGTGGAAAAATTAAGTTGATGGACTAAAAAAATCTGTCCTATTTGAGGTAGATAACATACGAACTGTATACCATCAGCACCTAAAACTAGGGGTTATTGGGCAATGTCGATTGCTTCAAAGCTCGTAAGTTCGCCCCCTTGAAATATAGGTGTTACCTCAATAGGATTACAACACACCTCACAGTCTTCCACATAAGTTTGTTGTAAAATAGAAGGGTCAAGTAACATGGAGATACTTTCCCAACAATAAGGGCATTGAAAAAAGTGCTCGTACATTTATTAATTGTGCTTAATTAAACCCGCTTTATGCCGTAAAGCCTCAAAGATAATAAACCTAGATTCATTGGTATTTTTTCCTGGGTGAAGAACAGAGAACAGAGCGCAGAGATTCAAGAAACAAGAGTCAAGAAACAGGACTAAAGAAACTTGTACGTCCCTGATTATAGTTGACCGTTTTTAGTTATTAATTTCATTGTTAAAAACAGTACTATTTGGATTGTTTCTCATAGGTATTATTTTCTTGTGGAAACAAGAACCAAGAAACAGGACTAAAAAAACTTGTATATTCTGTTCTTTGATCATGGAGCGCAGCGGTCTTGGCTCTTGTTTCTTGTTGAATGCCCCTGATAATAGTTGACCGTTTTTAGTTATTAATCTCATTGTCTCTGTTCTTTCAGCGCAGCGATCTTTGCTCTTGACTCTTGCAGCGCAGTGGTCTTTGCTCTTCTTGCCAATCTTAATACACTTTATACGCTAACGCTTGATTTCTAAAGGGTAGTTAGATAACATTCATAGCTTTACACCTTTTTTAAGGAACAAAAACAGGTTTAGCTGCAACCGATCATAAAAAATTATCGAAACAGCACAGTACAGGATGCTTTTTTAACAAAACAGGCTTACTATTGCTTTTGCTCATCTAACTTTCTATACTTAAGTTTATGGGGTGAAAAATTTCGCTTCATAAAAAACCAAAAAGAACCTTGTATGAAAAAACTAGCCTTATTACTCGTTTTAATTACTGTGCATCAATCTTGTTTATCGCAAACTATAAAGGCACAGGAGGTAAAAGAAATCATGAAAAAAGTTGCCGATTGGCAAATGCTTCACATCAATGATAATTATAGCCGACCCAAACCGCATCATCCGCTACACTGGGCTAATGGCGCTCTTTATACCGGACTAGTCAAATGGGCAAAAATGGCCAATGATGACAGCTATTACAATTGGCTAAAAGGCATCGCTACGGTTAACAATTGGCAATTGCACGAGCGAAAATACCATGCCGATGACCATACTGTAGGCCGTTTATATTGCGAGCTTTACAGAAAATACAATGACAAAGAAATGATTGCACCCACCATAGAACAATTTAATTTTATCATGCATCACCCAGCAAAAACAACATTGAATTGGGATACACCCTATCATCAAGACCGCTGGAATTGGTGCGATGCTCTTTTTATGTCCCCGCCTGTTTGGGCTAAATTATATACCATTACAGGGGAACAACAGTACCTAGATTTTATGTTCAATGAGTTTAAGGCTACCACCGATTTTCTATTTGATAAAGAAGAACACCTGTATTATAGAGATGAACGCTTCATGAACAAGCTTGACAAGGGCACAAAAATCTTTTGGGGGCGTGGCAATGGCTGGGTATTTGCTGGTTTGGCAGAAATTTTATCGGAGCTAAAACCTCAAACAAAGGAGTATACTTATTTCTTAGACATCTATACCAAAATGGCCGAAAAACTCTTAACCCTACAAACCCCAGAAGGACACTGGTCTATGAGCCTTTTGGGGCAAGAATTTTACCCCACCCCAGAGACTAGTGGCTCGTCATTTTTTACATACGGCTTAGCATGGGGACTTAACAATGGCATCTTAAAAGGTTCAAAATATAAGAAAGCGGTATTAAAAGGATGGAAAGCAATGGCAAGCTATGTTAATGACGATGGCATGCTTGGCTACGTGCAACCCATTGGTGCTGCACCAGGCAATGCCAGTATTGACAAAACGGAAGTATATGGCAGCGGCGCTTTTTTAAGTGCTGGCTCAGAAATATATAAAATGCTTGGGGGGAAATAAAATACCGCCCTACTGTACTAGCCGTATCATTCCGTCCTCAATTTTATCTCGGATTTAATCTAAAAAAAATCATTCCGCAGCACGCTGTCTATGGAATGATTTTTTTTCGAAAAGGTGATGCCAAAACAGGCAAAACACGCCCGCACTATTTATTTACACACTTTATAAAATCATCCTTAAAGGTTCATCTTCTTCAATTCTTCCACGGCATAATTCGCTGCTCTTGCCGTTAAAGCCATATAGGTTAAGGATGGGTTTTGATTTGCCGAAGAAGTCATACAGGCACCATCTGTAACAAACACATTAGGCACCTCATGCACTTGATTATGCTTATTCAAAACCGATGTTTTGGGGCTGTTCCCCATACGCGCTGTACCCATTTCATGAATACCACCCCCCATATACGCCTTATTATCAAAAGTGTTCACATCCTTAAAACCTGCATTTTCTAGCATTTCTTGCGCCTGAATTATCCAATCTTTTTTCATTAGTCGTTCATTTTCTTTAAACTCAGCATCAAAAACCATTGTAGGCAATCCATATTTATCAAGTTTATCATAATTGAGATACATATGATTCTCATGGTAGGGTAATACCTCGCCAAAACCAGCCAAATTTATACGCCAATCACCAGGTTCAAGCATTGCCTTTTTAAAATTGGCACCATAATCATACTCTGCCACCATACGACCATAATCACTTCTACCTGCTCCCCCTTGATAACCATAGCCACGAATAAAATCCATTTTCTTTGATGCAGCATTTATATTTCTAAATCGGGGTATGTAAAAGCCATTGGGTCGTTTTCCTTTGTAGTACTTATCTTCATAACCATCAATTTTACCCGAGGCCCCTGCCCCCAATTGATGGTCCATTATATTATGTCCTAATTCACCACTAGCATTCCCCATTCCGTTAGGGAAAGTTGGTGATTTTGATTGCATTAAAATTGCCGTTGATGCCATAGAAGAAGCACATAAAAAAACAATTTTAGATTTAAATTCAATAACCTCCTTGGTGATAGCGTCTACAATTCTAACACCTGTAGCTCTTCTTTTGTCCTTATCATAAACCACTTCAAAAACAATAGAATTGGGCCGAAGTGTCATATTACCCGTAGCTTCAGCCATGGGTAAGGTTGATGAGTTTGAACTAAAATAAGCCCCATACGGACAGCCTCTTTTGCATCGATTCCTATACTGGCAGTTGCCTCTTCCAGCCCCTGGTTTTGATCCTTCAGTGATATGTGCTACCCTGCCAATGGTTAACACCCGGTCATCATAATTTTTTGCGATACCCTTTTTAAGATGCTCCTCTACGCAATTCAACTCCATCGGTTTTAAAAAAACACTATCTGGTAATTGTGGTAAACTCAACGCTTGACCACTAACGCCAATATGCTTTTCTACATAGGCATACCACGGCTCAATATCTTTATACCGTATAGGCCAATCGACCCCAATACCATCTTTTGCATTGGCTTCAAAATCTAAATCGGACCAACGATAGGTTTGTTTTCCCCAAATTAACGAACGACCACCTACCTGTGTTCCTCTAATCCAATCAAAGCGTTTTTTTTCATCATAATCAAAATCCTCATCTTTATTATAAAAATGCCGTGTAGTCTCATCAAAACCCCAGCGTGATTGTTTGGGATATTTAGCTTTTATGGCAGCTGGCGTCTTTCCACCATTTGGCATATCCCATGGGTCAAGATGCATGGTAGGATAATCTTCCACATGTTTTACCATTCTACCCCGTTCTAAAACAAGGGTTTTGAGCCCCTTTTCACAAAGTTCTTTAGCAGCCCAACCGCCACTTATTCCTGTTCCTACAACAATAGCGTCATACGTATTTTCAAAGGATTCTACTGACATTTTATTTCGTTTTAATTAGGTGATATACGCGCTAGTTGCCTTATAATATGGCTTGGTATTGCATTAACATGACAACGACTACGCTCTACTTGTTACAAAAAAAAGTAGTTAAGCCGTATTATTAATTATGCCATTCCCTAGGCGAAGCACTAAAAATACTATTTTATACAACACGAAGTATCCTGTAGTGTGCGGTATAGTACTAATACTGAATTCATCTAGAATTTTTCTTTTAGCTGTACATTATGAAAAGAACTAATTCATTGCTAAGGTTCGTTTGCTTACCCTATACGGTAGTTGTAACAAACGAATACTGGCAATGTTATAGTGTAGGGAAAGCAGCCGATTTAGTCAACAGCGCCCTTATGTTGGGTGGTACTGGGTAGACGAAGGCTTGGTTATTGGCATTAGTTTTTAATTTTAACATTTCAAATGTAAGCTTGTTTCGTTTATTTCGTTTATTATTGTAAAGAAGAAAACTCATAAACCAAATGGAAACTTACAATAACGTTAATAAAGTATCAAAAGAGGAGCAAAAGGTTGCGATTCAATCTTATGATACTCTTTCTTCTGTAATTAAGCAACTAAAGTCCAATAATCCAGAAATTGAGATAGACGAGACTCAGGAAAGGATTAAAATTCCATTAAGCGCATTGAAACTTTTAGGAGAGATTTTAGAAGCAATGAGTCAGGGTAAACCATTTTCTTTGGTGCCCATTGCTACAGAAGTTACAACGCAAAAGGCGGCTGAAATTTTAGGTTGTTCTAGACCTCATTTTGTTAAACTTTTAGAAGAAGGAAAAATCGATTTTACTAAAGTTGGAAAACATCGAAGAGTTAAGTTTGAAGATGTAATGAAGCATAAGAGAAAAATGAAAGAAGCTCAGAAAAAGCATATTATTGAAATTATGCAATCTGACGAAGAAATCGGACTGTATGATACATAGCGTTCGCTTTATTTGTGTCTTAGATACAAATGTTATCTATCCGATTGAGATAAGAGATTTGCTTTTTTGGTTTGCTCATTATGATTTATATACTCCTAAATGGAGTGAACATATTTTTGATGAATGGGCGGATGTTATGAAAAGAAAAGGAGTTTCAGAAGAAGAAATTTCAAAACGTATGACAAGAGCAAATTTTGCATTTCCAGATGCTTTGGTGCCTAACTATTCAGGTTTGATTTCTGGATTGAAATTACCTGACCCAGATGATTGTCACGTGCTTGCCGCAGCAATTAAGACGAATGCTAACGTAATTGTCACAAATAATATTAAAGATTTTCCGAAAGAGTATTTATCATCTTTTGGACTTTCAGCTAAGACCGCAGATGATTTCTTAACTGACATTATTGATTTAAACCCAGAAGAAGCTGTAAAAGCATTTAAAGAAATGGTGTTGTATCGTCGAAATCCTGATTTAGATGAGTATGAAGTCTTAGATATACTTAGAAATAGAGGGTTAAAAGATACTGCTGACTTCTTACATTCACAACTTTGAGTAAATTAATGACCCGAGTAGCGTAAGCCCCCTAACAACCATACCTACAAATTTCCCATCATACGCCTCTTGTTGTACAAATCTAAATCGATTTTGCTTCACTCCACAGATTCCTCCTCAATCTATTGAGTTGATAGCTAAAAGGGGCAAAAAATGAGGTATTGAAAGAAACAAATTGCCGCAATGGCTGTTAAAAATAAGAATGCATCCTAAGTCTGTAGGGCTTATTTAGCCAGAAAAGACAGCTACTACGCTAGTCCCCCTAATAAAACACCACAAAAAACATAGCAATCTCCATCGTATCGGCATAGCAGCCGGTTCAGCCAACCGAGCCTTCATGTTTGGTGGTACTAGGTAGACGAAGGCTTGGTTATTGTGGTAGTGCTTATTTCCACTTTTCTATTAATTCTATCACACCTTTTTTAATTCCGCTATAAAATTCTCCGTTTTTAAATTCAGGTATTATTTTTTCGCCAATTACTTTTTTACAAATTTCGTCAGTCAAAATCAATTCAGTTCCAGTTCCAGTCGCAATTCCGATTTGCCTGCAAGGCTTACACACAACTATTGTTAATCCGTTATTTTTTTTGACTGTTCCAACACCCCAATTTTGTCCTAAATCTGTTGCGAATTTTTGGATGTCTTTATATGGTTTTATACTGTCAACTGTAACTACCACAATTTGTCTTGTCGTTTCAATATCGTAGTCATAAAGAATTTTTGATAATTCATTTCGTTGAGATTCCGTAAAAATTTGCCCGTAATCACTTATAATTCCAATTGGTTTCGGAATAGAACTTTTTTCCGTGTCCAAAAAATCAATTTCAGTTGTCGGTTTTTTAGTTGCTGTTTCTTGAGCAATTCCTTTGCAGGAAAGAAAATTTAAAGTCAAGAAAAGGATTAATATTTTAGTTCCGATTTTCATTTTTCGTATTGTTGGTAACAATTGTATATCCGCACCCAAGTACGTATATTTCTTTTTTAGAACAACCAATCTACACAATTTTAAAACATTTCTTAAGACACCCTATTCAATACCATCATTTTAAACAAAAAAAAAGCCTAAACCACTTGTATTCACCCCAAACAATTTAGTCCCTTCAAAAAAAAAGCACCACTACAAAAAAACCTAAGTGATTTTCCTGTAGTGGTGCTCAGCTGTATTGTTATTGGTTTTTAGCTTTTAAAACGCTCGTAGGTATCTTTTTGTAATTGTTCTTGGTGGTCAGGGTGTGCGATGGCTATTAATGCCTTTGCTCTTTCTTTGAGGTTTTTACCAAACAGGTCAACAATACCGTATTCTGTAGCCACATAATGCACGTGGGCTCGGGTGGTTGTTACCCCAGCGCCTTGCTTTAGGTAGGGGGTAATTTTTGATACGCCTTTGGCCGTCACTGAAGGCATGGCAAAAATAGGTTTTCCGCCTTCAGATAAAGAAGCGCCTCTAATAAAATCCATTTGCCCGCCTACTCCTGAATATTGTCTGCTTCCTATAGTATCGGCACATACTTGCCCTGTTAGGTCTATTTCTATAGCACTATTGATAGCGGTAACTTTGGGGTTGCGTCGTATGATGGCGGTATCATTGGTGTATCCTGCTTCTTTGAAATGTACCAGTGGGTTATCATCAACAAAATCATACAGCTTTTGTGAGCCTACAGCAAAGCAAGTAACTATTTTACCTGTTTTCACTTCTTTCTCTTCGCCTGTTATCACTCCTTTTTCAATGAGTGGTAATACGCCGTCAGAAAACATTTCGGTATGTATACCCAATCGTTTGTGATTTTCTAAATTAGTAAGTACTGCGTTTGGAATATTACCAATACCCATTTGCAGGGTAGCACCATCATCAATAAGCCCTGCCACATGTTTTCCTATTTGTGCTTCAATAGCTGAAATGGGTGTTATTTCATGAGTATGAATTGGTGTATTTACTTCAATAGCATAATCAATATCTTTTATGTGGATAATACCATCGCCATGAGTTCTTGGTACAAAGGGATTGATTTGCGCAATCACCTTTTTTGCTGTTTGAATTGCAGGTAAGGTAATATCTACAGAAACACCTAAGGAGCAAAAGCCGTGCTTATCAGGTGGTGACACCTGTACTATAGCCACATCAATAGGTAGGATATTTTTGCGAAACAACAATTGTATTTCACTCAAAAAAATTGGTATATAATCGCCAATAGAACTGTTAACCGCCTGCCTCACATTACCGCCAACGAAGCAGCTATTCATTTTAAAACTCTTGCTATACGGCTCTTGGGTATATTTTGCTTCACCTTCTGTGTGAATGGATATGATTTCAACATTTTCTAAGGCTTCGTGTCTGTCACAAAGGGCGTCTATTAAGGTATTTGGGGTCATAGCGGCACCTTGTAAAAATACACGATTACCTGATTTAATTAAAGAAGTGGCTTCTGCCGATGATACAATTTGCATAGTATTAGATTTAGAAGTGCAAATATCACCATGAAAATTGATTTAAATACTGATATTAATCATATTATTTTTAAATCTGAAACAGATAGAAGAGAGCAAAGAGAGAGTTTCAAGAATCAGAGAGAGTAGATAAGAATCAAGAGTCAAGACCGCTACGCTCCATGATCAAAGAACAGAGACGTACAACAGGACTATTGGAAATTGTATAGCCACTAAAAGTTAGAAAAACCTTTAGTGGCTATTGCTGTATTTTAGTGGTATTATGTATTCTTGTCCCCCTTATGAACGCTCTTGATAGATGTGTAAAAACAACATGGTTGACATTTTTTGTGCTCTATTTTTTGCAATCCAAGCAGTTTCGCCTTCAAAAAGTTCGTCTATGGTTTCGAACCATAAATTCAGCCATAGGCCAAAATGTGCTGAGGTAATACTATTATTCATCTTGGCATCAACTTCTTGATGTGCTGTAACAGGATTACCATGGTATTTTCGCTTTAAGAACAACTGACTTTCCCAAAAATCGGTGAGCAATTCTAAATGCGCTTCCCAATCAGTAATAATAGTATTAAAAATAGTCCCTAGCACTGCATCTTTTCGAATTTTCCCATAAAACGTTCGCACCAATACACTTATGTCATCTCTGTTTGTAATAACTGTTTTTGTGGTTGACATAAGTATAGATCAGGGGTTAGTTTACTCCCAAGTGTTTGTTATAAAATTTCCAAGTTTCACTTGCTACATCGCGACCTAATTTTAAGCCCGCTACATTGTCCGCTTGAATATGGTAACCGCCCATCACTCTCGACATACCAGCCATATCTGCAGCTTCTGTAAAGGTCGGGAATTTAATAGTAACCGGTTTTCCGTAGTACTTGGGGTCGGTTTCGGTTAGCGCACCCGGAATAAGCTCTACAGTTTCTCCAAAATAATCATCACCTGTAAAAAGACGTAATGCTTCACCACAAGCCCCACTAATGGTACTATGCCCAGAGGTATAACTTGGAAAAGGAGGACAGAGGAAAATATCAGGCGAATACGGACGCCATTGCTCACCTTTCATTTTAACGATGCCTTTACCAGGACCTCCCCAAGCTTTAATTGTTTTGCCTTGATAATACTCGTGTACCAGAGCATATGGCCTGGCGTAGTCATAAAACATTTTTGAATCCCAAGAAGCTATAAAAGCATCTGTAGCAGTAATTTCAGTTAAAAAATACATTTTCACATCTTCATCTAAGGTGTGATTATCTCTACGCGATACGTCTTGCGCAAATTTCAACCAATGCCCCGCTTGTTGCACTGATTGCGGGCCATCACGCATAAACTCTACCAAAGCCTTATCTTCATCAGTAAGATTGGCTTGTAAATCGATAACTTCTTTTACCTCTTTTTTCAGTTGCTCAGACCCTACTAATGGCGGTGGCCCAGGACGAAATTGGTCGGCAGATTTCAACGCTATTGGGGTTACCTTTTGCCAAAACGGAGTTAAGCACCCCGGTGCATATTTACCCCCTTTACCATCTGAAAAATACTTAGGCTGCCAACGGTTGATATCAACATTTTTATCAGCAGAATTTACGGGTTTGTAATGTGTATAATCAAAATAAGGCACTCCATTAGACCCTTCAACCTCACCGTATTGGTTACTTCCATCATTTTTTCGAGCTTTTATTACCGCTTGGGCAGCCAAATTTCCAATCCCCTCAGGGGTGTTTGGGTCGAGTGAAGTATTATCTGGGTCTAAGCCCAATTTCATCATCAGTTCCCTAAACATTTTGGTATCTGAATAATAGTACTCTTTCATTGCACCAAAAGCGGCGTAGCTAATAGCAATTTCTTTGTTTTTTAGCGTTTGCTCTGCCAGTGGTCTGCGAGAAACATCATTTAAATAAACAGGTATCGCAGTAGCATCATACCGAGACCATGCGTCAAAAATAGAAACAAAAATCAAACCTAAATAGCGCGAAGTTATGGTTGGTCTGGGCTTAAAACGCTCTGTATCAGAGGCGGTTGCATCTAACGCCATTTTACCCCATTTGTAGGCTACATTTTCGGTACCGGTTGGTTCATTTTTTTGTGCATGTAAAACGCCTTGTGATGCTATGGCTACTACCATAAAAAGGACGGTCATCATTCGTTTCATCGTGTCAATATTTATTTGGTTTGAAAAGATGCTAAATATACAAAAGCTCTAAAAAACAATCCAAATTATCAGGCCAAAACTGACGCCATAAATTGATACAATTCGCGCATTTGAGGCTTTCCTTTATGTTTACCTGTTCTTCCAAAAAAATAGAGTACAAACCACAAAACAATCATGAACCCCATCAAAACCAATTGCAGCGTATACGGTTTGTGTAGTCGTGCACTGGTATAGGCCCAAATACTCAATACAATAAAAAGCATTCCCACACCAAAGTGGAGAAACATAAAAAATGTCCATAAGGTAGGATTTGGCCCAAAAACACCATGAACACGGCAGTTTTTTTCGTCTATAGGGTCAATTTCAAGATGCAGCTGCGGGGACCACAAATGATTATTTTCGGCATTAAACTTAATAAAAACGTGTTCGTCAATTCGCTTGACCAAAAAGGGATTCTCTAGCGCTTTTTCAAATGCAACAAGTGCTTTTTCTTGCGAGTTGGGTACGTCAAATTGAAAACGTGGTCGTAAAACAATGTCATTTGATAATGGTTTCATAGGCGTTAATTCATAGTGAAAATAGCATTTTTAAGAAATTACACACAAATGAAAGTAACAAGAAATACCTATACCCCTTAGGTAGCACACTCCATAGTACTTGAAATCATTTCTGTAACGGGTTTTGGCGACAGGTAGGGAATGCCTAAGCCTAAACCTCTAACAATAAAAAGAATTCCGACGATAATAACAAAAACGGGAATCAATTTTTGAATTTTTTGCCGCATCGCCCCTTTTAATAAGTTACTAAAATAAATAGCCGTGGTCATTAACGGAATGGTACCCAAACCAAACAACATCATATAAAGGCTTCCTTCAGGAGCATTACCCATAGCAACGGCACCAAAAAGTGCCATATAAACGAGTCCGCATGGCAAAAAACCATTAAGAAAACCAATCGTTAAAAAGGTATCAGGAGATTTCTTTTTGAGGGCTTGACCCAGCTGGTTTTTCACCTTTGCTATAATTTTATATATAGGATTAAAACGCTGGTATTTTTGAAACAAGTTATACGGAATTAGCACGATAAGAATCATAATCACCCCTATAGCTATCGATAGTTTTTGTTGCATACCAAAAACATAAAGTCCTTTTCCGATGAGGCCAAATATCAAACCAATGATACCATAGGCCATCAAGCGTCCGAAATGATAAATGAAAATTTGACTTAGTTTTTTGTACTTATTAGATTGGTCTACAGGAAGCATAAAGGCAATAGGCCCACACATACCCACGCAGTGCAAACTACCCATTAAGCCCAATAAAAAAGCTGAAGCAATCATATTTTTTTAAATGCTATAAAGCCAACAAATTCCGTTCAATTTTTCTGCGAATGCAATGGGCTATTTAATAGGTTATTTTTTCTTTGTGTAAATAGTCTTTTCCTTCATATTCCCATGCTATTTTAACATCCCAACGACCATCTACAAGGCGGTCGTGAGGTATTAAAAAATACGTGTCAGATAAGGTTAGCGTATACTCAAAATCAAGCTGTTTATTTGAAGGCCTATACAACGATGCAGTACCCTTAATTTTATTGAAATCTATAGCTGCTGGAAATGTTACAAGTAAGCCGTCAGCTGTTTTTTTTACGATAAGGTTTGCCGAATCTTCATTGGCATTATTTTCGGCATCTATTTCATTTTGATACCCTAATTCTGCCTTGTAATATTCCTCTGTAACCAAATCATGATTCGCACGATTATCAACACTCATACGTATAACAAAGAACAAGATAAAACTAATAAAAGCAACAAAGGCTATTACAATTGCTGTTCCCCAATTTATTTTCATTTGAATAGATTTTAGAATTGTATTATGTACTCCCTTTACCCTTTTTTCTCAAATACATGCTGTATCCTTGTAAAAATAGCCATACCTATGGCTGAGATTTCTCAAAATGGATTGGGCACTGTATTTACTTATAACTTCTAGGCGCCAAAAATGCGGTCTTTGTTGTTTCAATTAAGGTATCACCACTATACACGCCAATCTTCACTTTTTCTTTATCGCTCTTAATGGCTGCATTATTTATTTCAATAAACAAGGTACCTTCTGCGAGCTCTTGTGCGGGCACATTAAAATTTTCATTTCGCACTAATTTGATTGTTCCTTTGTGTGACAACAATTCAAAACGTACATTATTGATATCCTGCGACGTTTTATTGACTAGTTTGTAGGTATACACATTACTAATTATATTCCCTTCTTTATGCTCATACAACTGCCCTGGCAGTCTCAAAATACTGGCTTCTAGGTCATTTCTTAAAAACAACATGCCAATTAAAATACCTGTTAAAATAATAAGAATTGCACTGTACGCCTTTAAACGTGGCGTAAATTGAAATTTTTCTTTTTTGGTAATTTCATCCTCACTCGCATAACGAATTAAGCCTTTTGGGAGGTTGACCTTTTCCATAATATGGTCACATTCATCAATACAAGCAGTACAGTTAACACATTCTAATTGTGTACCATTACGAATATCTATCCCCGTTGGGCATACGTTTACACATTGAAAACAGTCGATACAATCGCCATGCCCTAATGCTGCCCTATCTTCATTCTTACGCCATTTTTTACGCCCGTTTTCAGCCTCTCCTCGTTTATGGTCATAGGCCACAACAATAGATTTATTGTCGAGCAACACACCTTGCATACGACCATAAGGACAGGCAATAATACACACCTGCTCACGAAACCAAGCAAACACAAAATAAAATACCCCTGTAAATATTAACAATGAAATTAAGGTACTGGTATGCTGTAAAGGTCCATCAGTAATATATTGAATGAGTCTATCACTACCTATTAAGTACGCTAAAAACACATTTGCGATTAAAAAAGAAATGATAAAAAAGATACTCCACTTGGTAAGTCGTTTTCGTATTTTTTCGGCATTCCAAGGTTGGCGTGCCAATTTCATTTGTGCCCCTCGGTCTCCGTCAATCCAAAATTCAATCCGGCGAAAAACCATTTCCATAAAAATGGTTTGTGGGCACATCCATCCGCAGAAAATACGACCAAAAGCCACCGTAAATAAGGCGATGAAAACAACGCCAATAAGCATGAGAATAACAAAGAGATAAAAATCTTGTGGCCAAAAAGGCAAGCTAAAAATATTAAAACGCCTTTCTAAGACGTTAAACATTAAAAATTGATTCCCATTTATTTTGATAAAGGGTGCAGTAATCAAAAACGTTAATAAAACGTAGCTGACGTATTTTCGATACTTATAAAATTTACCGCTCGGTTTTTTAGGATAAACCCAAGCGCGTTTACCTTCATCATTTATTGTTCCTATAGAATCTCTAAAATGTTCTTGGTCTTGCGCCATAGGTATTTATCTTATTTGGGTAGATAGCCATTGAGCCAACAATATCAATTGTTTAAAAGGATACTATAACAAGCTTGTAACTAGTGCTATCTTGTTATATTTTCTCTTACTGTGCGTTGGGGTCTTTCCAAATTTCACCTTCAGGTGCTTTCCCTTGCGCCGGTGTAGACCCATTAATTTTGGTTAAAATATAACTAGCAACTTGCGCCATTTCCACAGGTTTCAACACTTGTTTCCAAGCAATCATACCTTTACCGTCTCGGCCACCTTCAGAAATGGTGTTGAATACGTTTTTAATACCTCCGCCAAGAATCCAATATTCATCGGTAAGGTTTGGCCCAATACCTCCTCCACCATCAGCCATATGACAAGCAATACAATTGGCACTAAAAATTTTTTCTCCAGCTTTTATATCTGATGCTTCGGTTAACAACTCCACCGTATTGGCATCAACCAAGCCCTTCGCTGTTTTTTTATACTCTTCAACTTCTATACGTGCAATTTCCATTTTTTGCTCATATTCCATCTCTTGCGTGTAATCATTAAAAACATGAAAACGAACTAAATAAACAACTGCGAAAATAATGGTACCATAAAACATATATACCCACCATGGCGGTAGTTTATTATCTAATTCACGAATGCCATCATAGTTATGGTCTAAGATAATTTCACTTTCTGCTTCAATAGGTTTCGCACCTAATAACTTGGTGTACATTTTTCTACTCCAAGCCTCATTTTCTGATGAAGATTTACTATCCAAATAGCGTTCTTTAGCTTCTTTAGAAAGACTTTCAAACATTACCGTTTCTACCGATTCTATAACTAGCGCTATGGCGATTAACAAGATGAGAAACATCACCATAAAAAACTGCAAAACAGGCTGTTCAATGATGGCAAGGGTATTACCAGAGTCTACAAAATACTCTGTCAATAGTAACACAACGAAGAACATAATTGAGATATAAAGCCACCATGGTCTTGTATTTTTCATACGTTTAAATTTTAATTATCTGATTGCTATTTAGTCATTTTATTTTGCTAGTACAGGTGTTTTAAAACCTTTACCTATACATTTCACAGGTTTTCATCTTGCTGGTTGTCACTATCTAATGGCATTTCGCTCATCTCTTTCACATGCTCTTTAGACGCTGTAAATACCCACCAAAAAAGAACGGTAAAAAAGATAAAGAAAATCAACAATGATATCATGGGATAGGTGGCAACGCCATCTATATTTTCCATATAACCTTTAACGAATTTTAGCATGACTGTTGTTTTTAACTGTTAGCAAAATGCTTAAAAAGCGGTCTTATAAAGACAAAACCTTCAAGCGAGTTGCTATTAATTTTGTGATACGGTTTTGTTGTTGTCTTTTATTTTAATATCGGTACCTAAACGTTGCAGGTAGGCTATTAAAGAAACAATTTCACGGTCTTTCATTTCTACGAAATCTTCTCCGTTTTCTGCCGCATATTTTTTATCTGCCTCATAACTCTTTGCAAAGTCAGGGTCTGTATACAAGTTCTTTTCTATTTGCGCTGCCTGCTTGTCCATATTGGCTTGTGCATTGGCTATTTCTTCCTCAGTATAAGGAACACCCAAAGAAACCATGACTCTCATTTTGTCTTGCACATCACTACGGTCATGCTCATTACGCACCAACCATTGGTAGGCAGGCATTATAGAACCCGAAGAGGTGCTTTGCGGGTCATACATATGATTTAAATGCCAGTTATCAGAATATTTACCCCCTACACGAAGTAAATCAGGCCCCGTACGTTTACTACCCCATAAAAATGGATGGTCATAAACAAATTCACCTGCTTTGGCATACTCGCCATAGCGCTCTACCTCACTTCTAAATGGACGTACCATTTGAGAGTGACAACCTACGCAACCTTCACGAATATACAAGTCTCTACCCTCTAATTCCAACGGAGTGTATGGTTTTACACTGGTAATGGTTGGTATGTTTTCTTTTACCAGAATAGTTGGTACAATTTGTATAACGCCCCCTATTAAAATAGCAACCGTAGCTAAAATTGTTAATTGAATAGGCTTACGCTCTAACCATGTATGGAAAGTTTCGCCAGCAGTTCTGCTTTTAGAAACACGTGTTAATGCTGCAGCCTCTGCCAATTCATCTTCAACCTTACTTCCTTGACCTATGGTACGTATTACATTATAAATCATAACACAGGTACCTACTATAAATAAGCTTCCACCAATGGCACGCATCCAGTACATCGGCATAATTTCGTTAACAGTTTCTAAGAAGTTACCATATGCCAAAGTACCATCAGGATTAAATTCTTTCCACATTAAGGCTTGTGTAAATCCAGCTACGTACATAGGCAATGCATAAAGAATGATACCTAATGTACCAATCCAAAAGTGAACGTTTGCCAAGCTTTTTGAGTACAATTTGGTTTTGGTCATTTTAGGCACCAACCAATAAATCATTCCAAAGGTTAAAAAGCCATTCCAAGCCAAAGCACCTACGTGTACGTGAGCAATAATCCAATCACTAAAATGCGCAATGGCGTTTACATTTTTAAGTGACAACATAGGTCCTTCAAAAGTTGCCATACCATAACCGGTAATTGCAACCACCATAAACTTTAGCGTAGGGTCTGTTCGTACTTTATCCCAAGCACCACGCATGGTCAATAAGCCATTAATCATTCCACCCCAAGATGGCGCAATAAGCATAATAGAAAAGGCTACACCTAAATTCTGCGCCCAATCTGGAAGTGCTGAGTAAAGCAAGTGGTGTGGTCCTGCCCAGATATAGATAAATATCAATGACCAAAAGTGAACAATAGAAAGTTTGTACGAATAAATAGGTCTGTTTGCTGCCTTAGGAACAAAATAATACATCAAGCCTAAGAACGGTGTTGTTAAAAAGAAGGCTACCGCATTGTGGCCGTACCACCATTGCACCAGCGCATCTTGCACCCCAGCATAAACAGAATAACTTTTAAAAGCACTTACAGGAAGTGCCAAACTATTAAAGATATGAAGCACGGCAACCGTAACAAACGTACCCAAATAAAACCAAATGGCGACATACATATGCCGTTGCCTTCTTTTGATAATTGTACCAATAAGGTTAACACCAAAAGCAACCCAAACTAAGGCTATGGCAATATCTATAGGCCATTCTAATTCTGCATATTCCTTTGAAGAAGTTATACCCAATGGCAGTGTTATTGCCGCAGCTACGATAATTAATTGCCATCCCCAGAAATTAATATTGCTGAGAACGTCACTGTACATACGTGCTTTAAGTAGGCGTTGAGAAGAATAATAGACCCCCGCAAAGATAGCATTACCAACAAAAGCAAAAATAACCGCATTGGTATGCAAAGGGCGTAAACGACCAAAACTTAACCATGATATACCATCAGTTAAGTTTGGAAACATAAACATCAATGCCAATAAAAGCCCTACTGACATTCCAACAACACCCCAAAGCATTGTAGCATAAAGAAACTTTTTTACGATTTTGTTATCGTAATAAAACTGCTGTACTTCCATAGTTATTCTTTTAGTTGGATTGATTTTTTATCGATTTGCAATTCATCTTTTGGTTTTTTTTTGACGAGTTCGTCTTCAAAAAGCATACGTACTGAAGGCGTAAATGAGTCATCATACTGTCCACTTTTTACCGAAAAGATAAAGGCTACAAAAAAGATGATTGCCACCACAACACTAATCGCTAATAACAGATAAATAACACTCATAGCTACTTCAATTACAGAACAAAATTACATTGTCCGTTTTTGTATTAACATGACAAAAGTCATATTCTTAAATTATTTTAATTTCTTTCCTATAAGATTCGTCATTATTGTAGCAAATGCGACGACGCTAATAGAACTCAGAGGCATCAAAATCGCTGCAATAACAGGTTGCAATTGACCACTAACAGCAAAATAAAGCCCTATGATATTGTAAAAAAGCGAGAGCACAAAACTCAGTTTAATGATTTTCATCGCCTTTCGTGATGCAAAGATATATGAAAAAAGTTGTTTGAATTTAGTTGCGTCCAAAATTCCATCACAAGCAGGTGAGAAAATAGCTACATTTTCTGAGATTGCGATACCGACTTCTGCCTGCGCCAAAGCGCCCGCATCATTTAACCCATCACCCACCATTACTATTTTATTTCCCTTTTCTTGTAACGATTTTATAAAATCTAATTTTTGTTGTGGTTTTTGATTAAAGTACAAGGGTGTTAATTTTGGCAAAAGCTCTTCAAGTCGTTTTTTCTCCCCTTCATTATCCCCTGAAAGAACAGCTAGTTTCAAGGTTTTTGACATCGCCTGAAAAACTTCTTCAACCCCCTCTCTGTATTCATTATGAAACACGTACTTACCTTTGTACTCCTCATTACTACTGATATGCACAGCCGTATTGAGGGTATCATTTTCCAATTCGTTTGTAACAAAATCTGCCGAACCTATTTTAACACTCCTACCTCCTTTTGCTCCGCCTAGCCCTTTACCTAAATGCTCCTCATATTCATCTAAGGTAACAATATTCTGCTCTGCAAGCATAGCATACAAACTACGGCTTAGCGGATGATTTGAAGCGCGTAAGGTATTTTTTATCAGTGATTCTTCAGCAGCTGTCAAAGGCATACCCTCATAGGTAGCCGTACTTTTCTCTGTAGTCGTTATTGTACCCGTTTTATCAAAAATAGCCGTATCTATTTGCGCCAGCTGCTCAATTGTTTGTGTGTTTTTAAGGTAAAATTTTCGCTGTCCAAAAATACGCAGCATATTCCCAAGCGTAAACGGAGCAGCCAATGATATGGCACAGGGGCAGGCAATAATGAGTACTGCTGTAAAGACATTCATTGCTTTGCTCGGGTCATAAAAAAGCCAAAAAGCAGCCGAGGCAAAAGCAATAGATAAGACCACTATGGTAAATCGTTTTCCAATACTATCAGTTAGTGATTGAAATTTGTTTGAACTATCTGTTTTAAAAACTGCATTACTCCACAGTTGGGTTAAGTAACTTTGCGATACCGATTTAAGCACCTCCATCTCTATAACGCCATGCAACTGTTTTCCGCCAGCAAATACTTTATCGCCAGACTTTTTTTTCACGGCTTCAGATTCTCCTGTTACAAAACTATAATCGATATTAGCATTGCCATTTATCAAAATACCGTCAACGGGAATCAACTCTTCATTTCTAATGAGTAACCTATCCCCCTTTTTTATGTCGTGCACCTGGGTTGTTTCTTCTTTTCCCTCAGCTGTTAATCGGGTTACTGCAATAGGAAAATACGATTTATAATCACGTTCAAAAGACAAAAAAGCATATGTTTTTTGTTGAAAGAACTTTCCTAGAAGGAGAAAAAATACCAAACCTGTTAAGGAGTCAAAAAAGCCATTCCCCCAGTCGAAAGCAATTTCCAAAGTGCTCCTCAAAAACAAAACAGCGATACCTAGCGCTATGGGCACATCAATATTTAATATGTTGCTTCGCAGCCCTTTAAAAGCTGATATAAAATAATCTTTTCCCGCATAAAAAACCACTGGAAGCGAAAAGACAAACATGAGCCAACGAAAAATATGCTGGTAGCGATTTAGCCAAAACTCTCCTCCTGAATAAGCACTAGAAGAGAGGTCAAAATAATCAGGAAAAGACAAAAACATCACATTACCAAAAGCAAAGCCCGCTACGCCCAATTGATACACCAAACTACGGTCGATACTCTTTTTTTTGTTATCATAATCATCTAATGAGATATAGGGCTCGTACCCAATTCTAGCCAATAAGATTACCAGTTCCTGTAAAGACAGCGCATTACTTTGGTAGGTTACGCGAACTGTTTTTTTAGGAAAATCAACCTGAGATGTATTTATATGAGGGCTTAATTTATTGAGATTTTCCAAAATCCAAATACAAGAACTACAATGTATATGCGGAATATAGAGGTTTACGATTTGCAGCTTATCATCATTAAACTCTAAAAGCCTATCAACGATTGCTGCCGACTTGAGAAAGTCATATTTCCCCTCAATCGCTTTAGGTGTGGCACCCGCCGCAGATTGTAGCTCATAATAATACGACAAATCGTTTGTGGAAAAAATTTCATACACTGTTTTGCAACCGTTGCAACAAAATTTTTTGTCATCAAATTTGATGACTTTATCCTCTAAATTATCGCCACAATGGTAACAGCCGTTACTATCCATTTTGTATTTGCTTTACAAGAGTGCAAAATTGTGCTTTACTTCCCTCTAAAAATATGATAATTATCAGTTTTTACCTAACTTGCAGCCCTATATATTTTAGCGTTTGGCATGAATAGTGTTTGGTCGAAAATACCCAAAAAGTAAATTCGGCTCTTTGTACACCTTTTCTACTTATTTTTTGTCACTTGATACTAAGGCATCACCTTCAAAAAACAAATAGAAAACCCATCAAAAATAATTCAAGTTATAAAAGCGTCTATTTACGGCCAGACACTGAACAACAAAGCCTATGGAAAGTAAATGTGAAAATTGTATTATTAGACAATATAATGCTTTACGGGCGATGAGTAGAGATGAATTAAAAAAAGTAACTGCTGCCAAAATTTCAAAAAAAATTGAAAAAGGGGCTGTTCTTTTTGAAGAAGGCGAAAAGCTAGATGGTGTTTTTTGCGTTCGCAATGGAGTTTCTAAATTATCTAAGCTAAGCGCCAACGGCAAAGACCAAATCATCAAATTAGCCAGTAAAGGTGAGGTGATGGGGCAACGCTCTGTAATTGCAGAAGAATGCACCAATTTAAGCGCTGTTGCTGTAAGCGATATGGAAGTTTGCTTTATTCCTAAAGAGGTGATTTCAGACACTTTAAACTCCAACCCCAATTTTGCTATCGAAGTTTTACGTCATATGGCACACGACCTTAAAGAAGCCGATGATGTTATCGTAAATATGTCGCAAAAGACCGTAAAACAACGTATGGCCGAAGCATTTTTATACCTAAAAAATAACTACGGTGAAGATGAGCAAGGTTTTCTGCTACTGACGCTCTCACGGGAAGATTATGCCAATGTTGTTGGTACCGCTACCGAATCATGTATTCGCATTATATCAGAATTTAAGAAAAAGGGATTTATCACCACCTCGGGAAAAAAAATCAAAATCACCAAGGAAAGAGCACTGCAAGATTTAGCTCAAAGCAGTTAATTTTACAAGTAATTTCTTCTACTATAGCAACCATACCCTAGTTAGTATCTATTAGGAAGCATCCTAAAAGTAAATTTACTTTTTTTCACCCAACACGCTTCGTTGTTCGTAAGCAGCTAGTATAAAATAAAGCGGACTTAAATAAAACACGGTGTGATTTTTTGGAGGGACAATGCTTATCTGCGATTGCATGTCTAACCCATAAAGCAGTTCTACTATATGCCAAACCTGACATATATCATAGTTTACAGCAGCGTATCCTATTAATTTTACTCTTGTTTACTTGAATTAAAACACTCATGAAGAAGCTATTAGTGCCTACCGATTTCTCTGAAAACTCATGGAATGCTATCCAATATGCTCTTGAACTTTTTAAAAATGAGCCATGTTTTTTTTACCTACTTAACACCTATACACCACCTATTGTAAGTAGTCGTTTCATGGCTAAAGCCTCAGGAAGTGACACACTTGAAAACACGCCACAACAAACTTCAGAAAATGGATTGCGTAGCTTATTAAAACGGATTCGCAAACACACAAACAACTCAAAACATAAGTTTAAGACCATTTCGTCATTTAGTTTTTTAGCTGAAGAAATAAAAGAAACGATAGAAGAAAAGCACATTGACCTAGTTGTTGTTGGCACCAAAAAACAGACACAATCCGAAGCGGTTTTTACAGGAAGTAACACACTTCGCATCATCAAAGCAGCAAGTAGATGCGCTACTCTAGTAGTACCTGAGTTTTACAAATTTTCTCCATTGAAAGCGATCATGTTTACAGCCGACGCCCTTTGCTTTTATTCTCAAACCCAATTACAACCGCTACTTGACATTGCCTCAATGTTCAATACCACCATTAGCATTGTTCATGTACAACCAAAAAATGCTGTTCTAAGTGAGTTACAGGAGTTTCAATTGAGTTTATTGAAAAAATGTTTAGCTACAAAAGCACCCTTAAAACCTGTAGTTTACGAGCAAAAAACAACAACCAAACCACTAGACTTTGCTACAGAAGAAACAGCCATTCATTTACAGGTTATGATAAATAGCCAACATAATTACCATGCACTAACCTCTCAAGAGCTCGGTACAAAACAGCAGGCATTTCGCACACCAACTCCGCTGCTTTTAATTCCGGAATTGCAGCGCAAGGGAGCTGTAGCCTAAAAAAAAGTTTGCCAGCATAGGAAACATTTTGGCAGTAACCTACAACCACTAACTAGAACATAAACTAAAGCGAAGAGCGGTTGACAAAGTGAGTCAAGTAATAAGCACTAAAAAAAACTCATAAGGCATATTGCCTTTGCCTTGTGCTTGACGCTTACACCATGCGCTCTGAATACCGCTATTATTTAAATAACCTCATTTTTATATTGCAACCTATGGTTTCTAAAATAGCTCCGTGAGATAAATTATGTATTATTAAATTCATTCATAGTGTTTTTTACCCCTGCAAGCACAAAAGACCGCACGAGTTCAGTGGCACGTTGAAGTCGCTCCTTTAGCGCTTCTTTTTCAGTTTCATTCCATTCGCCAAGCACATAATCTACTTGCCTCCCTTTACTGAATTCAGCACCTACTCCAAAACGAAATCTATTGTAGTTTGTGGTTTGTAGCACGTTTTGAATATCCTTCAAACCATTATGACCTCCTGCACTACCCTTAGTTTTTAAACGTATTGTTCCAAAAGCTAGATTGATATCATCAGTAATTACCAAAATATTTTCAAGGGGTATTTTCTCCTTATCCATCCAATATTTTAGTGCTTTACCGCTTAAATTCATATAGGTAGAAGGTTTTAAACAACATACCGTTCTGCCCTTTACTTTAAATACACCAACAGCACCAAGCTTGGCTGTTTCAAAACTAAAGTCCTCTTTTTCTGCTACAGCATCAAGCACCTTAAAGCCAATATTATGCCGTGTTTCAGCATATTCAGCACCAATGTTTCCCAAGCCAACAATTAAGAATTTCTTCATAGTATCCGTTTCATCTATGAGCGAGGTATCGCTACCAAAGATTGATTTTAAAAATGTAAACATGTATATACTCCCCTTACTTTAAAACCTGAGTTTTTACGCCTTTCTTATTTTCCTTTACCTCAGAAATACAATGCCCAAAAATTTTCACATATAAAAATAACAAGCATATGCATAAAACTACAAAAGCATCCGCCAATAATGACGGATGCTTATAATATATGTGTTTAAAAAACTAGTACTAGTTTTCTCCACCTTCAGCAGCTGGTGCTTCAGCGCCTTCTTCTTCATCTTCATCATCGTCGTCAACAGCAACAGCAGTACGTGCCATTTTAACTTGAACAACAACAGTGTTCTCTGGATGTAAAATTGTAAAATCGTCATTTAAAAGACTTGCCACAGGAATATTCTGCCCAATCTTCAATTTCGAAATATCAACATCAAAGAAATCTGGAAGCTTGTCAGGTAACGCTTTAATAGCCAGTTTTCTTTTTCTAAACAATAAACGTCCACCATTTCGAACACCAGGAGAGTTTCCTACTAATCTTACAGGGATGTTCATAGTGATTTCTTTATCATCAAAAAGTTGATAAAAATCAATATGCAAAATTTTATCCGTTACGGGATGAAATTGAATATCCTGCATTATTGCTCTAACTTTTCCCTCTCCTAAGTCAACCTTTACGGTATGGGCGGCAGGGGTGTACACTAAATCTCTGAAACTTAATTCAGGTGCTGAAAAGTGTATTGGTTTTTCCCCTCCGTATATCACGCAAGGAACCAATCCAGCATTACGTAGGGCTTTCGTTGCCTTTTTGCCCACGCTTTCTCTTTCTGATCCTTTAATTGTAATTGACTTCATTATATGTATTAAAAATTAATAATTCGTATGTAAATTTCGTTACATCAAAAATTTTGATGAAATCGAAGTATTATTATGTACCCGCGTCATAACATCTGCAAACAAATCGGCACAGGTGAGTACTTTTACTTTTTCGTTTTTAATGTCTACTGGTATCGAATCGGTTACGATAAGCTCTAGCAATTGTGATTTTTCTATACGCTCATAAGCATTACCTGACAACAAACCATGCGTAGTAATAGCCCTAACACTCAAAGCACCCCTCTCCATCATCAAATCGGCTGCTTTGGTTAGCGTACCCGCGGTATCAACCATATCATCAACCAAAACAACATTTTTACCTTGAACATCGCCAATCAATTCCATATGCGAAATAACATTGGCCTTTGCTCTTTGCTTGTAGCAAATAACAACATCACAACCCAAAGCCTTAGAATATGCATAAGCTCTTTTTGACCCTCCCATATCAGGTGAGGCAATAGTAAGGTTGTCTAAATTTAATTTTCTTAAATAAGGCAAAAACATCGTAGAACCAAATAAATGATCTACCGGCTTTTCAAAGAACCCCTGAATTTGATCGGCATGCAAATCCATTGTTATAATTCTAGTAGCCCCTGCTGCCTCAAGCATTTTAGCAATTAATTTTGCTGCTATAGGCACTCTAGGTTTGTCTTTTCTGTCTTGTCTTGCCCAACCAAAATAGGGTATTACAGCGGTAATGTGTCGTGCAGAAGCGCGCTTGGCAGCATCCAACATGAGCAACATTTCCATCAAATTCTCCGAACTTGGATGCGTAGAGCCAATAATAAATATGCGTGCACCACGAACCGACTCTTCAAATGAAGGTTGAAATTCGCCGTCGCTATAACGAGAAATCAAAACATTACCCAAATCGGTACCATAGGCTTTTGCTATTTTCTCAGCTAGCGCTTTACTCTTGGTACATGCAAAAATTTTAGGCTCAGGTACTTGATAGGCCATTTGTAACGTATTGTTATTTAGATTATTGACATTCCTTTTCGATTAAGGAGGTGCAAAAATAACAATTTATTTGCGTTGTTACCGCATAAATATTGATATTTTAGGTTTAGAAATGAAAATATTTTTTAGCTTTGCAGTCTTAAATTTTATTTTGCTCGAGTGGCGGAACTGGTAGACGCGCTGGATTCAAAATCCAGTTCCTTTGGAGTGTGGGTTCGATTCCCACCTCGAGTACTGAAAAGGCCTTAACATTTATGTTAGGGTCTTTTTTTTTGGTTTGGGTTGAAAACACTAATTTTTTCAGGCCCTTTTTTTGTTTTCCAGCAAAAGAAAAAAGATAATGCTTAGATTCATTTCATAAATACAGTAATTTGCATTCTATAAAAAAAACAATGACAACAGACTAGATTTAGCATTACAAGAAACAAGATGCTATAAAATTTTACGCAATGAAAAAGCAACGTAACTAAAAAACTAGCTTCTACTAAAAGCCGCTCTAAATTGATAAAAGAACCGTTCCAACAGCCTTAAATCTTCCGTAATAATATTAGCACTACCTTTCATTTCTTGTTTAAATGCAATTGGTTTGCCAAAGGAGCTAACTAAATTTTTAGGAATTGCTACATTAACCATGTAAGCACCTTCTTGGTCTGATGTTCTGGATATGGAGGTAACTGTTCCTCTAACTACGCCAAACTCATATTCGGGATAATCATAAAGCGATAGATTTACTTTCTGCCCGGGTCGTATTTTTCCTGAATTAGCTTTTGGCGTCTTTAATTTAGCTACATACGGAGAATTGAGTTGCGGTATTATTGTAAAAACTAAATCTCCGCGCTGCACAGTTTGGTTTGTAGTCCAGTAATTGAAAAAAGAAACAGTTCCATTTATATTGGATTTCAACACATATTTTAACTCCCATTCTTTTACAGATTTCTTAAGCTGATTGAATGCTTGAAGCACATTTTTAAGTAATTTGATTTCTTCCCTTGTTTTACTATATTCTGTTCTCTTACTTGTGTTTTCTGCATTGCCAATAGATTCTTTTAATTGCGATATGGAAATATCTAGATTTTGGAAGTTCTTTTGTGCCGTTATATATGCTAATTGTTTATTATCAAAATCTTGGGCTGCTATAATTCCTTTCTCAAAAAGCCTTTTACTGCGCTCAAGGTCTTTCTTTTTAAAATTCATTTCGCTACGTCCTAAATCTCGTTGTACAATAAGGCTTTCTAATCGCCTGTGTAGTTCATTCATAGAAACCTTATTAGCACTAACAGTAGTAGAAAAAGGATTCAAATCTTTATTGACGTTATATTGAAAATAACTATTCTCAAATTGAGAAAAATCCGATTCAATATCACCTAAAAATAGGATGGGTAATTTATCAAAAGGAAAGGAAAGATTATTTTGATTCAGTTTTATAGTGTCCAAAATAGATTTTAAGTGGTATACATCATTGTAATTAGCGGTATTCTCTAATATGGCAAGAACCGTATTTTTTGTTACCGTTTCATTATCACTAACATAAAGGGTATTTATCATTCCCGTTGTGCGTGCATACTCCTTTTGAGGCGGTATTTCAGTAGTTAAGATGGCTTCAGCCGTAATTATGTCGGGATATTTAATAAGCCACCCAAGCGCAAGTATAAGCAGCGTTAAGCAAAGAAAAAGAAGGCTACCCCAACGAATCATCCAATGAGGAACTCGCGTTAGCACATCCTGAACAGCTTCACTTCTCAATGCTATGTCATCTAAATTTTCTGGCATCTGTTAATTCCCTAGCTCTAATTGATTTTTTACCAAATTATAATAATGCCCTTTGGTTTGGATTAACTCATTATGATTCCCAATTTCCACAATTTCCCCTTTCTCTAATACTACAATTTGATCTGCGTTTTTAACTGTGCTCAGGCGGTGTGCTATAATTACAACAGTTCTATTTTGATAAAAAGATTCAAGTTTTTCCATGATGACCTTTTCATTATTAGCGTCAAGTGCAGACGTGGCTTCATCAAAGAATAGGCATTTAGGATTTTTATAAACAGCTCTAGCAATCAAAATACGTTGCTTCTGCCCTGTACTTAAGCCCATACCTTCACTCCCTATTTTGGTATTGTAGGAAAGCGGTAATTCTTCAATAAATTCTCTAATATTAGCAATGGTTACAGCATGGGCTAATTTTTCCTTATCAATAGTTGCTACACCTACAGCTATATTTTTGGCAATAGTATTACCAAAAATAAAACCTTCTTGCATTACCACACCACATTGATCGCGCCAATTTTTATGCGATAGTTTTTTTAACCCAATAGAGTCTACTAAAATGCTACCTTCCTGTGGTTCATAAAATTTTAAGAGTAGTTTTAGCAAAGTTGTCTTACCACTACCACTAGACCCCACAATGGCTGTTACCTTATTTTCGGGAATCGTAAAATCTAGTTTTCTTAATACGGGTTCTTCTGTACCCAAATAGCGAAATGAAATATTTTTAAATGTAAAACCTAGCCTTGAAGGTGTTTGCAAATTGTAGTTTTTTGGTGATTCTTCGTCTTCTTTGTTATGAATTTCAGCTAATCTTTCAAGGGATATCCTGGCGTCTTGCAGTTGCCTGATAAACAAAACCAAATCAGAAATAGGCGTATTTAACTGACCTACGATATATGAAATAGCAAGCATCATACCCAGCGTAATGTCACCATCAATAACTAATTTTGCAGACACCACAGTAATTAATATGTTTTTGAATTCATTGATAAAGCCAGACCCTACATCTTGATACTGACTGAGTGACAACTTATCCATATACACCTTAAAAAGTTGCGCTTGCAGATGCTCCCAGTCCCATCTAAATTGTTTTTCAGCATTATGCAATTTTATTTCTTGCATCCCATTAATCAACTCTATTACTTTATCTTGCTCTTGACTAATTTGCGAAAACCCTTTATAATCTAAGATCCTTCTCTTTTTTAAGAAAAGGAGTACCCAGCCAAAATACAATAAGCTACCAAAAAGGAAGATTAGAAAAATCCATAAATTATAGTAAGCCAACACTAATCCGAATATAATGAGGTTTACTGTAGAGAATAAAACATTCAATGAAGAAGATGTTAATAACTGTTCAACCCGCTCATGGTCATTAATGCGTTGTAAAATATCGCCTGTCAACTTTGAGTCAAAAAAGGCAATAGGTAAGTTCATTAATTTAATGAAAAAATCTGAAATCAAGGAGATATTGACTCTTGTGCTTAAATGCAAAAGTATCCAACTTCTTATGACGGTGATTACAGTTTTACCAAGAAATAAAAACACTTGAGCTCCTAGAATAAGATATACAAAATTTAGGTCTTGGTTTTTTATCCCAACATCAACGATGCTTTGGGTTAAAAATGGAAATATTAACTGTAGCAAACTACCCGCCAGTAATCCAAATACTAATTGAATTACAAACCGCTTATACCGGATTAAATATTTTGACAGAAAAGTAAAACTTAATTTATCATGATTTGCTACATCTACATCATTGTAGAACTGTGGCGTAGGCTCTAAAAGAAGAACAACACCCTCTTCCGTTTCATCATTGGCATTGTTTCCTATCCAGTTGTTAATAAAATCATTTTTGTTATACGTAAGCAGACCATGAGCAGGATCAGAGATATAACAGGTAGTACCTTTCATCCTATACAAAACAACAAAATGATGATTATTCCAATGCAAAATGCATGGTAATGGCACTTCTACAATTTTGTTAAAACTAATTTTAGCAGGGAGCGTGCGAATGCCTATAGCTTCCGCAGCATTAGCAAGACCTTGCAAGGTACTACCAACCCTTGTTGTTTCGGCAAGACCTCTTAGTTTTTCAATATTAATTGACCTCCCAAAATGCTTCCCCACAATTTTTAAACAGGTAGGACCGCAGTCTTTTTTGTCTAGCTGTTTATAATTAGGGAAGACCAAAATGGACTACTTTTTTTTGTTTTTGACATACTCGTCCGCCATTAAAACAGCGTTGTAAGCATTCACTATTTTTCCTGATTTAGACAATGCTGAAAATGGAATACTTTCCTCTGATTCAGCATCCATTTTTATTGACACATTGTATGAACTCCCTGACTTTAAGATAATGTCTTTTATTTCACCTGAAGTTAAGACTGGGTAATATGATTTTAACAATGCAGCGACTCCAGTTACTATAGGAGCTGAATATGAAGTGCCATTTCTTGATGAATATTTATTATCACTTCCTGAAGTGTAAATTTCTTCACCAGGGGCTAATATATCAACAGTTTCTTTACCGTAATTGGAATAAGAATAAAACAAATTTTCCATTATGTTATAACTACTTCCTCCTGCCATTATAAAATTATTGGTAAATTCAGGAGAATCATAATCAGTATCATTTGGGTAGTTATTTTTACCATCATCAATATTAACAGCGTCATTTCCTCCAGCGACAACAATGAGTACATCATGATCTTCTGCATACCTGATAGCATCAAAGACCCATTCTTTCTGTAAGGAAAAAAATTTATTAATACTTATGTTAATAATTTCAGCACCTTTGTCTACCGCATATTTAATACCTAATGCCAAGTCCTTATCACTGGCTTCTCCATTTACAGCAACAACAACAGGTAATATTTTTACATTATTCACAATACCATCAATCCCTATTTTATTATTTCGGGTAGCAGCTATTAAACTACTTACATAAGTACCATGAGAAATAGTGTCTTTTAAGCCATCAACGCGGTTATTGCCATAAATGGAATCATTAATGTCATTTACATCATCGCCTATTTCTTTTCGCTCATCATAATCGACATTATAATAAATGTTATTTAATCGCTTTCTGAATTCGACATCTTCTTTTAAATCAGCTATCGTCATTTCATATAAATACAGCAATTTAACAGCTTTTATTTGTTTAATATGTTTAGGATGAGCTTTCTCAAGAGAATCCAAAATAGATAAACTTAATTTGCCCTCATCTAAAAAAATGCTGATCGTATCTAACCCTTGGTAGTAATCAGCAATAAGGGAATTACCGCGTTCAATTTCTTCATTAACATTAGTTATTTCATCATCTAAAAACTTTTTTGCCTTTAAATAAGTTTCATATTGTTCACTTAAAGTAGTATCATTAACCGTTTTTTTGCCTTTAAAAATGTTGTCATAATACCGAACAACCCGTACAAATTCGTAATTTTCGTACATAGGTAACGCTCCATTTTGGTTCCCAATAAAATTCCATCCATGTATATCATCAATGAACCCGTTACCATCATCATCTTTTTGGTTTTCAACTTCGTCAGGATTAATCCAAAATTTTCCTGCTAAATCTTTATTGTCTAAATCAAATGGAGCATCAACTACTGCAACTAAAACTTCTTTACTTTTTTTACCCTTTAAGAACTTGTATGCTTTAGACAAACTAATACCTGGAATGGTGTCTGTTTTGTAATCAGCTAAATACCAATGCGTTAAATCCTTTTTTGAGAAGAAATTCTTCCTAATAGGATCAAATGTTGAAGATTGGTTAATGTTCTGACTTTGACAAGAAAACAAGCTAAGCACAAATAATAATACTAATCTCATAATTTTTTAAATGTAAATCTGAGAGCTGTAATACATACAGCTCTCCATTAATCAAATAAAAACAAATAATTAATTTATCTAATTCTTATTTTTTTTCTTTCGGGTTACAAACTAAAGTACTTGCCTTTTGACGATCATCCGTAGCAGTCGCACCCCCACCTCCTCCAAAAATGGTTTGCACGCTTTTCAATTTTGTAATTTGAAGTTTTTCTAGTTTCAATTTTTTTGTTCTCATGTTTTTCATTTTATTAATTTTTATAAATTCCTAGTAATACAATGTTATGTTCTTTTAATAAATAATGTATTACCGGTGTACTCGAAATTTATGAATTTAGACTCATTTTCTGTAGCTTTTTAACAAACAAAGAAGGGTACATTCCTGTTTTTTCTTTAAACGCTTTTGAGAAGGATTCTGCATTTTTAAAACCTGCTTCTGTGGCTATAGCTTTAATGGTGTATTTCCTTATTTTATGGTTATTAACGAGTTCTTCTAAGATATAATCTATACGCAATTTAGCTAAGTATTTACTAAAACTCATGTTCATATTTGAATTAATTATTTTAGACAAATAACTACTATTTGTATTCAGTTTAACTGCCAAATTAGTAAGGCTTAAATTTGGGTCTAGATAGCCATGTGAATTTTCAAAATGGTTAATTTTCGTAAGAATATCATTCGTAATCTTATCCGAAACATTTGCCGTATAAGAAGACGCTGGCTTTTTTAGATCTGTTTTTTCTGCTATTATCTCATTAAATTTTTTCTGATACGATTTAGATTTTAAATACTGTGCTATTCCAAGGCCAGTTAAAATTATGAGCAACACAATACCTAATCCAATCATTTTTTCTTTAAAATTAATTTGTTCCTGAAACTCAGCAACTACTTTTGCTCTTTCTTTCTTTAATAAGGGAACATCATATTTTTTGTTCATGGCTAAGTATAAGCCTTTATACTCCCCTTCTAAAGCAGTTTCATAGTTAATATATTTTGTTAAATATTCTAACTCCTTATCTGTATTATTTTTCATCTTATAGATTTCCCATATAGACTTATAAATACCACTTAATTCTGGAATTAATTTACGCTTACTATAAATAAGGCTTTCTCCTTTTTCAAAATTAACAAGTGCATTGGCAGTATCTTTTTTACGAAGAAAAGTTTTACCTAAATACAAATTACAAAAGGCCATGTTTAGCGTGTCATTTTCCTTTTCTAGTCCCTTATATGCAATTGTAATACTGTCTTTTGCCGTATTTAATTCGCCTTGCTTGTAGTGATTTATCCCTTCAACCAAACTAAAAACAGCGGCAAACCGCTGCTCACTTTTTTTTTTAGCTAACTTATACCCGTGTTGACTATAAAAAGTTGATGAATCATTATTATTTAACCTTAGATGAGCGTAAGCCAACGAATGATAGTTTGATAATTGTTCTTGAAATAATATTTGACCTTCAAATATGTTATCAATGATCTTTTTATTTTGCAAATAAATTTTCATCGCTCCATAATCATCACCTATTATTCGTTTGATGTAAGCTATATTGGTATTTGATTTATATGACATTTCTAGTTCCCCAATTGAATCAGAAATTTTTTTAGCCTCTAAATAATAATTAAACGCTTTATGATACTGACTATTTACATAATAAACGTTGCCGTATTCTAAAAAAATATAAGGAAAATAGGTATGATTTTTAGCTATCTTACTTGCAGTTATTGCACTATCAAAATACATTAACGATTCAGGGTAAGGAAAATAAACTCCTTTAAGGTAATACCCTTTAATGATCCTTTTAGAATTATTTTCACTCTTAGCTTTTTTTAAATAGGCTTCAATATAAACATTACGTAGCGAATCTTCATTTTCATGCTCTCCAATTTTAGAGTACAAATAGTCAAAAGTCCTTAAAGATAGGTTATCTTTAAACTTCATCTCATTATCTTGAGAATACATACATATTGTACTCCCAAAAAACAAAATTAGGATAGGTATAAAAAGCTTCATTCTTAGTTATTTCATTTTTATTACCAATGATGTAGATTTTAAATTCCTTAGTAAAAAATCATAAATAATGAGCTCAAAAAATCGCTGGCGATTTCTAAAAGCTCTGTTTACCAGCATATGCACATGACTTGCTATTACACTTTGTTTAGACAGCTCTAAATTATTATGATTTTCTACCTCATACATAGTATCTACACATTTTTTCAATTTTGTCACAAATGGTTTTCCAAGCGTGCAAAATATCGTATCTGTTCCAATTAATTTTTCATTAGCTAATACGGTTACAATGCGGGGGCTTAGTTTTCGGTATTTTTTATCAATAGCCGTTTTCGTCACTCTTTCAATTTCAAATTCTGCTTTATACGCATCACTATTCATCTTTAAAAATGCCAATTTATTTTCCATCGGCATATCAAACAATGCAATAAATTGGTTAACCATAGCAAGAATCATTAAAAAATACGTTTCTTCATCAAGTCGAGCATTAAGAAGCTGTACAATTAACTGACTATCATGAAAAAAAATAGTCTCTGAAATAGCCATGGTTGCTTCCCCATAGCGCTCTAATTCTCTTGAGTAGGTATCAATTTGTAAACTCCAAACAGTTTTTTGTTCAATTAATGGTGCAAAATAGGTGTTAACTAAATTAACAATTTCTGCTAACTTAGCCGCATTTACCAACTGTAATCTTAACCGTATATGACTATCAGGGTCGTGGTATCGAATAAAAAACCATTTTACTATTAATTTATCCGCTAATAGTTGTTCTGTTAAGGCACAAATTTTATTTACCAAAATAGCATCGGCAGTATGCACTCCACAATATATTTTATAGTAGAGCCACTCTTCGCCAGGCAGATATGTTCGCTTTACACTATTCAATTTAGACTTGGATTTGAATGATAAAAAGAAAAAACAAATTCATTTTTGTAACATCCTGTTTCACTTTTCACTATTGGCATTTCTTCACTAAGCACCTCTTGTAGTGTAAATTCTTTTCTATTTTTGATGCTATTGTACAATAAATTCACAGACCAATCACTAGCAAAATCTATCAGCAAGGTATTGTCACCCTCCACCAGTTCCACTTTATTAGGCATGCGTAAAGCTTCCTTCCAAGCTGTTGTTTTTTGAATCTTATTTCCTTCTTGAAAACAGACTTTTAAATCTTTTAAATCCTTGTCTTTTATAATCCAGCGTGCCTTTGCAAAAATGATGTCTTTATAAGTTACCCTAGGCAAAAAAAGCATTTCATTTAAAAAAGACCCCCAACTAAAATAGTAACCCGATACATTTTGATACTGTACATCACATAAAAATTTATACACAGGCAAAGGGTTAGCATTAAAATTATGTGCATTAGACAATTTAGGTACGATTCGTTTCCCTGTTACTTTGCAACGTAAAACAATAGCATCTCCCTTAACGGAAACCAAAATATTGGATAAGGCAATTTGTTGCCTTTTTGGCAGATCAGAAAAACCCAAACAAGGTATTTCATATGTTCTCAAATGCGGTCTTCGTAGTATATTGCCTGTTCTTGACTCAGGAATATGAACTATCTCGGCAAGTAATACTTTGGGCTGTAGTTCTTTTTCTTTGCTCACAATACGCGCTACTAATTCTCCAATAGCCTTATTGCCTAGTGCAAAACGTGCCAAAAGCCTAGCCGCATTAGCTCCAGCAACATCCATGATAATCTTTTGCCCTTGTTGGGTTTCTACTATTTCGGTCAAAACGGATAAAGTTTCAGGTGCATCTTCCCAATCTTCTGTAAATTTTTCTAAATCATTGTCCGTTATTTCAATATGCAAACGTTCTTTTTGAGCGTTCTTTTGCAATTTTTCAAATAAAAGCTCTTGAAATGGGGTTAATGGTTGTGTATGCTTTGTTGCCTTCACAGGGATCTTTATATCATCCAAAAAAGGAGTTGCCTGTACTTGCGTATTTCCGTAGCCCAAACCAGACTCTATATCCATTAATTCCAGTAGCGGAACGCTTTGATGCTCATAACGTTTATTAAATTCCTTTTTAAACCGCTCTAAATTTACATTCTTTTCCGAGCTACTGATTTTATTTAACACCCGCAAACCCAACTGCACTTTTCTTATAATTCCACCGCTAAGTTCATTTTCATCAAACTCAGGATAGGCATCAGTCTGAAACAAATATTTAGGTTCAAAATCTACTTTTAAAGTTGATATAAAGGCAGCTACCTCATGATAAACTTCCAAGTTTTGCAAATTACCTTGTGATAGTTGCTCTTGAAAGCGCACTAAATTGTCTACAATTGTCTGTTCTTCATAAGCTACTTCCAAAACCGAAATTTTATCGCTCAACACTTTCAAAAAGTCTTTACCCGTTACAGTAGGTGCCAATTCATTAATTAAAATTTGATTTTCAATGAGTTCATTTATGAAATTTTCAGATTCATTTTCATCAAAACCTTCATTTTTAAGGTAGGCAAGCAACTCATTAAAGGTTGTTCCTAAAGCTGCCTTTGCAAGTAGTTCTTCCAAATACTCTGAATATGCTACAGATTCAATACTATGAACCCGTTTTTTATTTTCATAGGTATACTCCACGTATCTATACCTATCGCCCAATCGATAAATAGTAGAATTTGGGTAATATTTTAACTGTCTTTTAATGACTTCTCTTTTAGAAAAAGCTTGAGCAAGTGCCACTAAAAAATGCATATCAAAGCGAGTATCCTTATCAATAAAAATATTGTCCTTTACATTAAGTAATGTTTTTGCACCAATTTCACCAATACTGCACCCAGCAAAAAGTCCAAAAGGTGTGCACCGGGTACTCATCCTTGTTAAATACTTTAAAAGGGTATATTTTATTCTATTAGCCTTTTTGTTATCCTTAATTGCATCACTTGCCCATAATTCTGTTTGTTTATAAAATTCTGGAGAAGCTAAATACAATGCTTCTTTAATAAACGGAATTTTAAGTGTTTCTTTTAAAGATGAATCAATTGTTACACTAGAAAAAAGCCCCTCCAAAAAGCCAATTTTCAAGCTTGGGGTTCGCAAACAATACTCCCTAAAAGGAATAAAAGGATTTTTGGGACTCATATTTGGCTACTCTTTGGCAAAGCCTTTTGGCACATGCAATATACAAAAAAAACACCACCTGAAATTCATAAATCTAGACTCGGTATTTGTAAATCTAGAGGAAGTGCGGTTGTAAAAACGCATAGTTCTATAGACATTTAGGAACGCAATAGCTGTACAGTGTAGACCATAACAGTTAGCACAAGGCTACTACTATTTATCTCACTCTTTTACTTTGCACAAATAATAAAATATTAAAATGATTATAATTCTAAAAATGTTGCTCAACTATCTTCTAGACAATTTAAATAGTTTACTCCAACTATCAACAGGGAAAATCACCCTTAGCTTCTTAATTATCATGACCGCAGTTTTGGTTTTAAAAAGCACAAAATTTACGCAAAATCTCAAGGCTTCGGTGAAACTTTTTATTAAAAAACACCAATTAAGTAATCCTTTTAGTGCAATAGATCGCAACTTCAAAAATAATGACATCCTAACTTTTATTAAAAAATAATTTGAATATGAAACAAGTTTTCCCAAAAGAAATCATAGATAACACCGCTATGGTTTACCAGTTCAAACATTCTAAGCGAAGTAAAATAATTTACTTAGTTATTCTAATTACATTGTTAGCTGCCGTTGGTTCATTACCCTTTTTAAAAGTAGACGTATATAGTTCTGCTCGTGGTATTGTAAAACCAAATAAAGAGAGAGCTTCTTTGTTTTCAATAAACTCAGGTCAAATTGTGTACAATAAACTAACAAATAACACCAAAGTAAAAAGAGGGGACACGCTTTTGGTTATCAACAACAATGGTATTGACGATCGCTTAAACTTAACAAAATACCAACAAGAAGAAACAACATTGTTTATTAACGACCTTCTGATACTACTAGAAAACAAAAATATTAAACACAAAACTTTAAAATCGTCAAAATACCAACGAGAGTATCTGCAATATTCTCAAAAGTTAAGAGAACTACATACTCGGTTTTCTAAAATGGAAATTGATTATAACCGAAATAAAATACTTTTTGCCAAAGGCGTTGTTGCAAGGGTAGAATTTGAAGATAAACGTTTTAATTACGACTTAGCTCTAAGTGATATTGGGCAGTTTAAAAAGCAACAATTAAACTCTTGGCAAACAGATTTTAATGAGTATCAGAATAAATTAAAAGAACTAAAAAGCAATAACGAGCAATTGCTAAAATCCAAATTGCAATTTATGATTGTTGCACCGATAAATGGCACCTTACTAAATGTAAATGGGCAAGAACTTGGTGGTTTTGTTAATGCAGGAACAAAACTAGGAGAAATATCACCAGATACTGAATTACTGGTAGAGTGCTACGTAAGCCCAGTAGATATTGGCCTTTTAAGAGTCAACAACAAAATCAATTTTCAAATAGATGCCTATAACTACAACCAATGGGGTTTGGCAACCGGCGAGATTATAGCGATAGGAAAAGACATTGAACTTGTTGAAAACCGCCCTGTTTTTAAGGTACGCTGTAAAGTCAACCAAAAATACCTTTCACTAAAAAACGGATTTAAAGGAAATCTAAAAAAAGGAATGACGCTAAACGCCAATTTTCAATTGGTAGAGCGATCTCTCTACAACCTTTTGTATGATAAAATGGACGATTGGCTAAACCCCAGTAGAAATCAAATAGCAAAATTATAACCAGAAATTTAAGTACTATGAAAACGATAAAAAACTTAGAACGCCTTCAACAAATTCATCTCTTAATTGAAAGTGAAACAACTGGCTCGCCGGGTGAAATGGCCAAACGTTTACATGTGAGCGAGCGACTTATTTATAACTTAATTGATCAGTTAAAAGACTTTAACGCAAACATCTGTTACAATCGCAGCAGACGAACCTACTATTATTGCGATGACTTTCAACTGCAAATAAGTATATCAGTATCGGTTATGAGTAATAATGAGATTACAGAAATTTTTGGAGGTAGTTATTTTATTAAAAATCAAGGCAACTGTTATATAAAAAGTGCTCGTAAAATTACTGCTCAAAGTCAATTCGGAGGTCAACAACATATGACTCCTAATGTATAGGTATTAGTTTAACAATTCGCTAAACAACTTTTTAACTTGAATTAAGCACTAGTACATAAACAAACTGTTTATAAAATTAATCACATAAATTATTAACATAAAATCACTTAAAATGAAAAATGTAACACGTTTAAAAGATGAAGAATTATTAAGTATTGCAGGAGGAACCTTATCCTTACCAGAGAATTTCCATTTTCACATTGATGATCGCGTTTTAAAATGGCAATTCCCACTTGTTATTAGCCCATATAACAGATCATCGCTACCAAATTTTACCCGATGGGCATAAGGTACTTCTAAATAATTTGCTGGAAAAACAGTCATTTTACACATAAAATACTACCCTGCAAGGTTTATGCACCAGCTCCACTTAAATTAACAGTATCAAAATCATTTAGGTGCGCAATAAAGGGTTTTGTGAAAAATAATGTTTAATTTAAATTTTTTTAAAAATGAAAAAATTACCAGAATTACAAAACGACGAATTATTAAATATTAATGGAGGAGCTAATAGCCTTACGGAAGGCACAGAATATTGGCCAGCTAGTTCTAAAAATCCTGTTGTAGCTGTGGCTAATGTAGCGTATAACACAGGTGTAATTATTGGAAATGCAGCAAGTGCAGCTTGGGATTGGATAACTGAATAAAATTATTTCTAATTAGCTAGGTAGTTTTTTAATGCTATCTAGCTAAATTTATTTTACAAAACTATGAAACACAAATTCTTTCCCAACTCTATTTTACAATGTATAGTTATCTTACTGTTATTTTTTGGCTTTAATGCTATAATTGTATCGACATTAGGTTTTTTTATTGAAAATATTGATATCAAGATTACATTAAATTTTCTAATTAGTTGCTTGTGTACATTAACTGTGATATTTTTTTTAAATAAAAAAAAGGCGGAAAAATTGAATATATGTTTCAAGATAAATAATTATTCCTTACTATTTTTTTCTTTACTTTTGGTGATATCTTATCAAATAAGCATAAGTACTCCGTTGTTTAAAGCTATTTTGGTGCCTTTATTTAATATAAATATCGGTGTAGCTTCAAACCCATTTGAAAATTTGTTTTTTATTTTATCTACTGTTATTATTGCTCCAATTTTGGAAGAAATTTTATTTAGAGGTGTTTTTTTAAGAGGACTTCTTTTGAAAAATTCAGCAATAAAATCTATTTTAATTTCTACTCTTTTATTTGCATTAATTCATTTTCTACCTGCTCACATAATAAATGCTTTTATCTTAGGGGTGTTTTTTGGTTTTATCTATTATAAAACTAAAAGTATTGGGTATACTATAATTTTGCATATCACAGTCAATTTAACGAGCTTGTTTGGAGGTTATATTAATTATAAGTTTGGCAAAGCCACAATATATGCAATTACTGATATTTATGGGGGTTTATCATTGTATATAATCTTTTTTTCAATACTTATTTTTATTTATAGCGGCATCAAAATAACTCAGTTAACAATTAAACCAGTAACTTCATATAAAGAAATTTAAAAGTCCATAATAGACATTAAAGTAGATAATCCACGAGGCAGGCTCAAGAGACATTTAGTAGAAGATAGTTTTTAAATTGGGAAAAACCAAATGCTTTTGAAGCCTACTCCAAAAATCGAGGCAAGCCTCTGAAAATCAAACCCAATAGAGATTAAATAAAACTATATTTTTTATGCCGTTTACCATAATGTAATGCAGCCATAAAATGACATATCATCGCTAAAGTACAACACACAAGTAGCATGCTTAGCTTCTATTACAGCCATATAACCTACAATTAACATTAATATACCTCATTGATGTTACATAGTTTATTTTCCACTGTTTTCCCAACTCTCAAATATTGTCATTACATACATAAAAAACTACCCTGCAAGGTTTATGCAGCAGCTTCACTTAAATTAGCAGTATCAAAATTATTTAGGTGCGCAATAAAGGGTTTTGTAAAAAATAATGTTTAATTTAAAAATTCTATAAAAATGAAAAATTTACACATTTACAAAGTAGTAGAAATGACTCAAGTCCAAAAATTAATAGTTGAAGGAGGCTATTCTGACCCTGATGGTTGCGCAGGATGTGCTGCAGGGAGTGCTATAAGGCATGCAATAGTAGATTTTATTGAGGGCTGGTTTAGTTTACCTTCTGGTGGATATGCAGGCATGGGTTACTACTAGGAATTTTTTATCACACTCTAAAGTAAGTAGGCATTTATTAGGTTAAATAAATCAAAGAATTATAAATATACTTAAATACAACAAAGATGAAAGAATTAACAAAAAATGAATTAAGACAAATAAATGGTGGGATTTTTAGTTTATTTGAACGTTTCGTTTCAGGGCTGGTAATGCCTTTTTGTAATAACGAAGGTGAAGAATTAGAAGGTCAATGTTATTAATAATTAAAAAAATATTATGTATAAAGAACTTACAGAAAACGAAAAACTAATATTTGATGGAGGTGCCACACGAGCATCCCTGTGGGATAGAGTCGGGTCTTGGTGTGAAGATGCTGGTCAATACGTTGGAGGATTTTGCTATGGATTATTTGCAGATTGTCCGGATGATTGTTAAATTAGTCCTATGAAAGATAAAAAAATATTAATTAGGGTAATGGTTTTTGTAATTATTTTAGGAATATTATTCTTCTTATATCATTTCAGTAATGGTTTAGTATCTCCTTTTAGCGATAATTAAGAAATTTATTAATAGCTTTTATAGCTGAAGAATGTTAGTGTTCTTCAGCTTTTTTTCATATTATCTGTTTTGCAATATTAACAATAACTATTGGATCAAGTCAAAACTTTGGGGGTTTTTTCCCACTACAGAAATTCGTGATTTTCCAATACGTGGTAGGCAAGTATTCATGCATATAAGTAGGCGAAAATGGTACAATGCTACTTTAGATAAAAATGTAACTAGAGATTGGGAATTGCTAGCAAAAGGCACAAAAATGACGAATGAATTCGCCACTTTTTTAAAAGAATTTAGTTGATAATATTCCCTTAAGCGTAAAAGACATCGCAGAATTATATGGTGTTAACGGTAAAAAGTTTCAAGGTCATTACCGAAACTATTTGAGTGAGTTTGGACAATGGAAAGATAAAGAGCATGCCGAGGATTGGTTGGTGTTTCCTAAAAATATAGGCCCTAAAATATCCATAGATGAAACCGCACTAAGCAATGGAGAACTACATACCGTAGTAACCAATAAGGAAGCCCATGGCAAGAAAGGTACTTTAGTTGCAATAATAAAGGGTACTAAAGCGGAGCAAGTCATTACTGTTTTAAATAAAATACCAGAATCAAAAAGACGAATGGTAAAAGAAATCACCCTAGATATGACCTCAAATATGGAATTAATAGCCAAGAAGTCATTCCCAATAGCAACTCAAGCGTTAGATCGATTTCATGTTCAAAAACTAGCTGATCAAGCTGTTCAAGAAATGAGAATAAAACATCGATGGAAAGCCATAGATAAAGAAAATGAAAAATTAGAAGATGCTAAAACTAATAAAACAAAATTTGTAGCCCATGTTTATGAAAATGGAGATACAGCTAAGCAACTGTTAGCCCGAAGTAGATATCTATTATTTAAATCAGAAAACAAATGGACAGAATCACAAAAAGAAAGAGCGCAAATTTTATTTGAACACTACCCTGACATAAAACAAGCCTATGATCTGGCTCAAAAACTAAGACATATATTTGAGAATACAGATAATAGTGCACTCGGCCGAACTCGACTAGCTCTGTGGCATGAAAAAGTGGATCAAGCCGGATTCAAGAATTTTAATACTGTCTCTAAAACTTTGCAACTCCATTACCAAAGGGTCGTAAATTATTTTACTAATAGAAGTACAAATGCTTCCGCAGAATCTTTTAACGCAAAAATAAAAAACTTTAGAAGGCAATTTAGAGGTGTAAGAAGTGTGCCGTTTTTTCTATTTAGATTAGATTGCAAAATATTTTTGCTTAATCTGCTTAATCCCCAAAGTTTTGACTTGATCCTAACTATTTTTATATTGATTGTCTACTAAAGTGGTATTAGTTATAAAAAAAGATTCTTTTACTGCAAGGTTCGTGCGGTGGTCTATTAGATATTTGCAAATATCAAATCATTAAGACATTAATGATTTACACAATGTTCAATTTATAAAATTTACAAAATGAAAAATATACACATTTACAAAGTAATAGAAATGACTCAAGTTCAAAAATTAATAGTTGAAGGAGGCTATTCTGACCCTGATGGTTGCGCAGGATGTGCGGCAGGGAGTGCAATACGAAAAGCCGTTATTTCGTTTTTTTCTGGGCTGACTACTAGTCATTCTGGGCTAGGGCCAAAAATTTGGTAGCTTTCAATTATTGGAAAAGTATAATGCCAAAAGTTTCATGTTAATGTTATAGGTGTTTTTATTTTAAATTCATTGTAGTTTTCAATAAAACATCCAAGAACAAAATGTACGCAATTAAAAAGTTAAAACTCCATGTTAAAAAAACTTCATGGAGTTTTTTATTAAAGCTTGTAAATAAATATATCCACTGCACTTAATTTGCCGTTTACCACACTACATTTCAGCCATAAGACAACATTTTATACCAAAAATAACAATAAAACAACACGATATTACAGATTACGGGGCAGCTTGTTTGGCTTATATTTCATCCTACCAAAACCTAAAATGACCCTTGGGTGCAATTTTTTCACTTGTTTTCTAGCGCCCAAATATTGTCATTCTACATACTAAAAACTACCCTGCAAGGTTTATGCAGTAGCTCCACATAAATTAGCAGTATCAAAATAATTTAGGTGCGCAATAAAGGGTTTTGTGAAAAATAATGTATAATTTAAAAATTTAATAACAATGAAAGAATTAAAACAAAATGAATTATGTCAAATTAACGGAGGTATTAAAAGTACGCTCTCACCTAACACATTAACCACTTTTCTAACCCTTGCACATGCGGTTTACGATTTCGCATCAGGTTTCGGAGATAGATTTACAAAACATGCAACTAAATAAACAACAATTATGCAAGAATTAAATAAATTAGAGACACAAACTACTAATGGCGGGCACAAAGGGAGAGCTTATTCAGCAGGCGAAGCTGCTGCGGAATTGACTCTTAGCATTCTTGGTTTTTTTGCCAGTATAGCTGTAGGAATTGATCAAAGCATAAAATAAATATCATACCTTATGAAAACTTTAAGTAATTTTGAAAAACTAAATACAAATGGAGGCAATTGCATAGAAAGTCCTGACCCTGCAGTTACAAGATGGTCTGGAATCGGGTGTGCAATTGGTCGAATAATTGGGACTTCCTTAAGATGGATGAATCCTTTCAAATAATAATTTGAAAACTATTAAAAATATAAAATCAATAAAAATGCATGCTTCTATATATGATATAGGGCATGTATTTTTATTTTTTATTTTAAACTATGGTGTCATCATCTTTTCTTTTTTAATATCTGTAATTGCTTTTAAAATTACTAATATAAATTTTGAACCTGAAAATATAAACAAAGTTTTATTTACTTCTCCCTATTCAATTCATAAAAATACAGTTCATTTTGCCCTTTCTAGCCTAATATTATCTCCAGTTATTGAAGAATTAATGTTTAGGTATCATTTAAAGAAATTTACTAAAAACTTTTTTATTTCGATTCTAACCATATTCATTGTTGCAATTTACTCGTACTCTTCGGCATCTCCCTTATTTTTTGTGCTATGCGTTTATGGTATAATCCTAACATCGATATATTATGGCACACTTTATCTGCCTCAATATATTAAAAAAAGGCTTCCTTCTTATATTTTCACATTAAGCATTATTTTTTTTGTTTTGGGGCACTTAAACAATGTTAAGATTTTCAGTTTAAAGTTTTGGCCAATTTACATGCTATATTTATTCTATTTAACAAGTGTAGGTTTTTTTCTTGCTAAAATTAGAATAAAGTTAAACTTTTACTATACATTATTACTTCATTTTTTGTTCAATCTATTTCCGTATATAATTTCTTTTTTATTCCTAAACCCAGTAGATTAAAATATACATACTGCAAATAATTTGCAGTTTACCAGACTACATTGCAGCCATAAAACACTCTTACAATGGCTAAAATTACAATAAAACAACACGATATTACAGATTGCGGGGCAGCCTGTTTAGCCTCTATTGCGGCTAACTATAACCTACAATTACCCATAGCACGCATACGGCAATATGCTGGTACTGACAAAAAAGGTACTAATGTTTTGGGATTATTGGAAGCTGCAGAAAAACTGGGCTTTGAGGCCAAAGGCGTTCGAGGAGATTTTGAGAGCTTATTTAAAATACCTAAACCAGCTATAGCTCATGTAATTGTAAAAAAGGTACTGCACCACTACGTAGTTATTTATGAAGTTACCAACACCCATATAAAAATAATGGATCCAGGAGATGGTAAAATGCACTTAAAAACGCATGAAGAATTCAAAAAAGAATGGACAGGGGTTTTGGTGCTTTTAATGCCCAAGGAAGATTTTGCAATGGGTAATGAAAAAATCTCTGTTTACAAACGGTTTTGGTTTTTATTAAAACCGCATAAATTTGTACTATTACAAGCCTTAGTTGGTGCATTGGTATATACCTTACTGGGGTTTTCTACTGCTATTTATGTACAAAAAATAACAGACTTTGTTTTGGTTGGTGGCAATACCAAGCTGTTGAATCTATTAGGAGTTATTATGTTAGTGCTTTTGGTACTACAAGTAATTATTGGTGTATTTAAAGATGTTTTTTTAATAAAAACAGGACAACAGATTGATGTACGTTTAATTTTAGGATACTACAAACATTTATTAAAACTACCACAACAATTTTTTGACACCATGCGGGTTGGTGAAATTATTTCGCGTATAAATGACGCTGTTAAAATACGTAATTTTATTAATGGCGTTTCTTTAAGCTTAACCGTAAACGTACTTATCATTATATTTTCTTTTGCCTTAATGTTCTCTTATTATTGGAAATTGGCTATGATAATGCTTCTCGTTATTCCGTTATATGCTGGCATTTATTTTGTGATAAATAAATTAAACAAAAAAACAGAACGTAAGGTAATGGAAAAATCTGCCGATCTAGAAAGTCAATTGGTAGAATCTTTAAACTCGGTAGGTACTATTAAGCGTTTTGGTTTAGAAAGTTTTGCAAACATAAAAACCGAAACACGTTTTATAGATTTATTAAAAACAGGATACCAATCTGCCCTAAACAGCATTTTTTCGGGCACCAGCAGTAGTTCTGTTTCTCGCCTTTTTACCATTATTTTATTGTGGAGTGGGTCTTACTTTGTAATAGAGCGTGAAATTACCCCAGGCGAACTAATGTCTTTTTATGCCATTGTTGGTTACTTTACGGGGCCGGTTGCCAGCTTAATTGGAGCTAATAAAGAAATACAAAATGCACTAATTGCAGCAGACCGTTTATTTGAAATTATGGATTTGGAGCGGGAAGAATCTGAGAATAAAGTTATCCTTAAAAAAGAGCAAATAGGTACTATTTTTTTTAAGAACGTAGCATTTAGATATGGCACAAGGGTTGAGGTTTTTAACGATTTTAATTTAGAAATCTCCAAAGGAAAAATTACGGCCGTAGTAGGTGAAAGTGGTTCTGGAAAATCCACATTAATGTCGTTATTGCAAAATATTTACCCTATTCAAAAAGGGAAAATCCTTATTGGAGACACTGATTTAAAATATATAGACAACAACAGCCTACGAGATTTGGTGAGCGTAGTGCCTCAAAAAATAGATTTATTTGCAGGCAATGTAATAGATAATATAGCCGTAGGAGAGTTTGCACCAGATATAGAAAGAATAACCGATATCTGTAAAACAATTGGTATTCTAGAATTTGTAGAAAACTTACCAAATGGCTTTGACACCTATTTAGGGGAGAATGGAGCAACTCTATCTGGTGGTCAAAAGCAACGTATAGCCATTGCAAGAGCTTTATACAAAGACCCTGAGATATTGGTGTTGGATGAAGCTACTTCATCATTAGATAGTACCTCAGAAAGTTACATACAAAAAACCGTGCAAAACTTAAGAGATAATAATAAAACGATTGTAATCATCGCCCATCGATTAAGTACAGTTATAAATGCCGACAAAATTATAGTCTTAGATAAAGGAAAAGTAATAGAAGAAGGCACACATGACTTTTTATATGCCCAAAAAGAACACTATTACAATTTATGGGAACAACAAATGCCGGTAAAACTAGGATTGAGTAATGTTTTTTGAAAGATTATTTTTTAACCTTAACAAAAATAAACATAAATTATATACGCTTTTAGCTCTAATACTAACTTTTGTTGGTTGTCAAACTGAGGACATAAACAATTCTGCAATTAACGGTAAAAGTGTTACAGAAGAAAATTTAGACATTGCACAGCTGAACAACAAAAACTATATTGCAACAGCTAGTTTAGAAGAAAGACAGGGTTACAAAGAATTCCATCTTTTTTCACTTATGGAGCAGGTTCCTGAAGTCAACACAGACTTTGAAGAACTTGATGAGTTTAAGTCAGCAAAAGATAAAGAACCTTCTTTTTATCTTGAAAATTTACTACTCAGTACTTTAGTGCAAGCCAAAGTGTACGCTTCCGTTTCAACAGATGACATAAAGTCTCATGACGCATTTACGGATTTGGAAGGCGAAACTTGGTATCCAATAGTTAAGAGGTTGAAGAATGGGAATGGGAAAAAAGCCATTTATTTAATGAATAGCTATGATGAAAGTAAAGACCAAGAAGTCGTGAAAGCTTTTAAATTAAATAAAAATGGTAAATTGAAATTAATAGAAAGAAACGTTTCCGAAGAAATGTTTGATTCTGATTTTTTAAGTGGTAAAGCTTCGTCTTCATATTACCAATTAGCACTTTCACAATGTGCGCTTGGAGGTACCATACAAAAAGCTTTAACTGATTGCAGCGGCGGTACAGGAGGTGGAGGCACATCATATTATTCAAATAAGATTAAAGCGATGACGATTAAGGATAAAAAGGAATCATGGATTGAAAAGGCTGATGTACACTATATCGCTGAGACATGGTCTGATGTAACATTAACTTCAGGTGTTTATTACGCCCGTTGCCGCCCCATGCAATATCCATACTGTGATGCTGATGGAAACCTTATAAGAAAATATTCACAAAAGGAAGTGAAAAATAAAACCAGTATAACCGTTAACTACCCTGTAAATTATAGCAGCAATAATCAAAGTTTAGTTCAATATACCATATTTGAATATGACTCATTTCCAGCTCAAATTAGAACTTATGAAGAGACAGTTAACAGAGCAAAGTTGAACATTAAATTCCGTTCATATCAGACTGCTTACGATACCAGAACGGTTACGTATACAGGATCATACGGTTTGCAGAGCGGATCAGGAGTTTCTGTTAACAATTCTTCGATAGAATATAACATAAACTAAATAGAATATAAAATAAACTAATGTTATGAATAAGAATTTGTTTTTGCTGACTACAATATTATTTTTTGTATGTTACTGTTGTGTTGGGCAAGAAAATAGAATCGACCGAAAAGGTCGATTCTATTTTTCTTTAGGTCCAGAATATAGGATAACTCCGTTTTATAAGTTTTCACCTACAACTAGGAATGCACGTAATTTTTCTGCTTATACAAATATTGACAAACAGAATTCTGGAACGGCAGTAAAACTGGATATTGAGTACTTTATAACAAAAAAACTTGGACTTGGATTTTCGAATTCTTTCAGGTATGATTTAGTCATTTCAGAGTTTACCAATATTGATGGATTATCCGGTGTTAAAGAAGCCGATTACAAATTGTTATTTGACTATAATATTTATCTAACTTACTATTTTAAGGTCTTTAGTAAAGGAGAGTTCTTTGTAAATGCAGGCGTTTCTTTAATGAACAGAAATAGTGAATTTTCTGTAAAAGAACCTATCGTTGATCAGACAGGAACTATTGTAGGAGAAATTTATACCATAGCCGATTTCAACTATTTTGCAAATAGAATTTCAATTGGATATAAAAACAAAATTGGCAAGATATTCCTTGGTATTTACACTACCCAGCTAACGCCATATTTTGACGTAAATACAAGATTTAATGTGCCATTTATTGGTTGCAGTTTTGACATTGGGAAGTTATAAGGTAATAACGTATACAACGCTTGGTATCGGACTTAGGCTATGAAATAAGTCTATAGCTTATACATAGCGTAATAATAAGCTTCAAGAGTATTCATTATTTAAAAAATCCTATTCCGTAGGTTAAACATATGCCAATGTGTTAATCAAAAACAATACTATGAAGTATCTTGTTTTCATGAATCAAATTGTCCGTATAATAAACACAGTACTAGCAGTCACCCTTAGCATTTCTCTACAGGCTCAAAATGTTTTTACCGAACATGTGAGTGAGTCTTCTTTTTCGGAAACGTATTTCACATACCCTAATTTTTTAGGGAATGAAGAACATAAATCGTTTGTATTTAATTACCAAATTAATGACATCTTGCAAACGGAACTTCGAGGGTTCTATGATACGTACCTTTTAGAAAATCGCTTTAGAAGTGTTATCATTTTAAAACTTTACTTATCAAAAAAAATGTATGTTCTAGGTGGCGGCAGTATTGAAGTAAGCACATTTAAAAGCCAAAAAAACATCTTTCATTCACCGAGAGTAGCTATAATTGGCGGATTGGGATATGACGTTAATAGAAATTTCAACTTAGAACTAATGAGCGATATTGGCATAAACAAAACAACAATGGGTGCTTTTGGAGAACCCTTTATACCAACTCCCCGACTATATAGGGTAAAGGGTAAAATAAAATTTTAAAAAGACCGATTCTTTTATAAAACAAAATACGCTTGATTTTCTAATCATGACCAATACGACTACCCCTAAAAAAAATCAACCCAAAAAGCCGAAATGCACAACACATTTCGGCTTCAATTTTATTACAACTACTGCTATTACAATTCTAATACAGCATTTTCAGAACCTGCAAATTCATTATACTGATAACGATCTGCTTCTGCTTCATTCACGTACTCACCATCGATGATATACTTGAATTCAAAAGCTCCTTCTTTAGGAAGCTCAAGGGTACCTTTGAAGTTTCCATTTTTCAATTTTTTCAAAGCACTTGCTTTGTCTGCTTTCCAATTGTTGAAATCTCCAACTACAGCTACTTTTTTTGCGTTTTCAGCTGGTACTGTAAAGGTTACCTTACATACTGGTTTTGTTTTTAAATACTGCTTTGCTATTGCCATGACAATTAATTTTAAATTTTACTTGGATATATAATTTATTTAAATCCGATGCAAATCTAAAGCATTAAATGTCTCATTTACAATGACTAAGGTCATTTTTATCATTTTCACAAAATTCCACCCCTTATTGAGGGATAATTCTTAAAATATAGCGCATAATTTTTAAAGTAAGAAAATACTAAGGGGCTCTTTTTATGATTTCAATGATAGTATCAAGCTCATTTTGGGTATTATAAAAGTGAAAACCCATGCGAATACCGTCTCCTCGTTGCGCACAAACAACATTATTTTCTATCAAATGATTAAATAATCGTTCATCACCCTTTATGTTAAAAATGGTACTGTGCATTTTTCTTCTAACTACCGCTTCTGACAAAAGACCAAGTTCTTCAAACGCTAGTTTTGCTTTTTCTGACAAATTTTTGTTTTGCTTTTCAATCTTATCCTTACCTATTTTGGTTAAAAATTCCAGTGAAAATTTCAAGCTACCAAAATTCAAACATGCCAAATGACCTGGCTCAAACCGTCGAGCAAAAGGAATAGTGTTCTTATTTTCAAAATTAGTACTGGCAGCATTGAAACCGATAGTTCGAATATCACAAAAATCAGCCACCTTATCTTTAAAAAGCATAAAACCGTTTCCATAACCAGCAAGCAACCATTTATAGCCACTAGCACCCAAAACATCAAATGCTGAATCTTGAAAATTAAAATTTGTCGTCCCTAAAAACTGGGTACCATCACCAATTATAATCAAATTTGGATGTGCTTGCTTTAAGCGCTTTAAAAAATTCAAATCAATCATTATTCCACTTTGCCACTGTACCACACTCAAGGCTAGAATAGCTATCTTTTCTTTCGCAACAACTTCTTTAATAGTCGCTTCAAGGTTTTCGTTAATTTCAGTTCGTACTATTTCAAACCCCCAACTTTCAAAAGGCCAAGCCAAAGATGGATAATCATTATCGAGCAAAAGGACTTTTAGATTTTTATCTAATCCTGCCAAAAACATATTTAAGCCAGAAGAGAAATTAGTTACCAACGCCACATTGTTTCTTGTACAGCCAAAAAAATCACCTACAGCAGTTCGCGCATCTGAAATAACAGCAAGGCTTTGCTGCCGCATTTCACTACCCCTCAACAAAAAATCAAGGTCGTGCTCTTGGCGCCACTCTAACAAACGATCACTAATAGCGCCATAAACTGGTGTATTCACATAAATAGCCCTTCTTAAAACTGGGAATTCTTTATTAACTTTATCCATAACTAGGTAATTTGGCTCTTTTTCTTACTACTGTAAATTTAGGTATTCCCAAGTTTTGAAGGATGTAATACTATGGAAAATCTATATTTTCTTATGATTTCTAAAATACCTGTACTGTTGCTACTTTCTACATACCCTTTATTAGTCTTACCAAAGACCCTTATTAACTTATAAACCCCGATTATCTCAAACATAACAGGCTTATTTCAGTTAAAAAGTAAATCCATATTGCATTTATTCTATGTGTAAAAAAACTAAATTTGTAGTATCTTCGAGCAATAGACCTTGCCTTACCAGCAAGTAAAAAGATCTGATTTTTGCTCATTACAAACCAAAATTACTATTAATACCGTGAAGAATATTACCTTAATTGCAGCTGTTTCAAAAAATAATGCTTTGGGCAAAGACAATGATTTGCTATGGCATTTACCTGATGATTTCAAACGTTTTAAAACCTTAACTTCGGGTCACAAAATAATAATGGGTAGAAAGACTTTTGAGAGCTTAAAAAAACCATTACCCAACCGAACACATATTATTATTACCAGAGATAAAGACTATACGGTAAACTTTGAGTCATGCATTGTAGTGCATGCTATTGAGGCTGCCATAAAACTGGTTGAAAATGATGAGACCTCATACATTATTGGTGGTGGAGAAATCTATAGACAAAGTGAAAAATTTGCCAACCGCTTGGAACTAACTCGTGTGCACAAGGCTTTTGAAGCAGATACTTTTTTTCCTGAAATAGATTTAAGTGATTGGAAACTTATTGCCGAAGAATATCATCCTACAGATGAAAAACACAAATACGATTTCACTTATTTAACTTACAGCAGAATTTAAAGCCATATTGGTCAGCAATTTTCACTGTAGTTGAATCCTGCTCAGGCATTAGAAAAAGTATTACCATTTGCATCACTTTTAAAACAATACGATGGTATCTCTCAAAAATTCAAATATTCTACTCGAATTGATCTCTTTGTATCTTTAATGAAGTGGTTTAGCATGGCAGCATCTGCATTGGTATAAAACTCATGAAAACCCATGCTTTTACTATCTGTAAAAAGATTATTTTCTGCTAAGACTGCCTTTGTCTGTCTTGCCACTGCTTCACCAGAATCAATAATCTGCACATGCTCTGGCAGCATTTCTTTTAACACAGGAATTAGATACGGGTAATGGGTACAACCTAACACCAAATAATCTACCCCATCTTCCAACATTGGCTTAACATACTTTTCAAGCAACATTTTAGTCGCATCACTAGTTATCTTTCCTTGCTCAATTAAGGTCACCAAACCTTTTCCTTCTTGCTCAATAATGCGTATGCCGTTAGCATGGTTTTTTGCTGTACTATGAAAAAGGCTGCTTGAGAGCGTGCCTTTAGTTGCTAAAACCCCTACTTTTTTGGACTTTGATTGCAGAGCTGCTGGTTTTAATGCAGGCTCTATGCCTATAAAAGGAACTGCATAAGTTTCTCGCAAATACGAAATTGCATTGGTGGTAGCTGTATTACAAGCCACAACAATAAGCTTGCATCCCTTTTCTAACAAGAGCTCCGTATTCTTTACACTCAAATCAAGAATTTGCTGACTCGTTTTTTCTCCATACGGCGCATTATTACTATCGGCAAGATATATGGTATTTTCGTTAGGTAATAATTTTTCGATCTCTCTCCAAATGGAGGTCCCTCCTACTCCCGAATCGAAAATACCAATTGCGCTATTGTTCATCTGCTTCTTATTCAAGCACCTCAACAATTGGCTTGCCTATAGTACCATTTGGGAAAGCAATACCCAGCAAGGCTGCAACAGTTGGTGCAACATCAGAAATCTCTGTTCTTTGTGTAGTGCTTCCTTTATGAATACCTCTTCCATAAAAAAGTAAAGGTACATGCGTATCATAAATTTGCGGCGATCCGTGGGTAGAACCTGTCTTAGGATAGCTGATAACTCCTGGCTTTAAAACAAGTAACACGTCACCAGAGCGCTTTTGATTGTAGCCATTTTGTAAAATGTAAGGTATACCGTGCGTATAGTTGTTTGCCCACATTTGATGCCCTGTATAAGTACGATCAATACCTTCATACATCAACAACTCTTTTGCTATCATTTCTTGAACCTTGGCAACCTCCAAATCTAAGTTTTCAATCACCTTATGATCTAAGAAAATCTGGGCATTAGAAAAATTCTTAATAAGATCAACCGTACCGAATTTATATTGCAAAAACGTTGTTAATTTTGATTTCACCGCTTTATAATCAATATAACCAGCAGGTATTTTTTGATCTTTTAAATAAGCAGGTACATTAATAGCAGCATGATCAGCAGTTAAAAACACGGTATATTCCCCTTCTCCTACTTTTTTATCTAAGGCTGCAAAAAGACGTTTCAAATCCCTATCTAATCGAATGTAAGTATCTTGTACTTCTTTTGAATTCACTCCAAATTTATGCCCTACGTAGTCGGTACTTGAAAAACTAACCGCCAAGAAGTCTGTAATACGATCTTCACCCAAATGCTCACCTTCTAAAGCAGCAATAGAAAAATCAGCTGTTATGCTATTTCCATAGGGTGTCGCTTTTATAAGATCAAAATCTTTGGTTTTGTCGAGAAATTCAGTCGTATTATGCGGAAAACCAGAATTTGCCTCCCCTTTAAACAAGCCTTCGTAGGTATTACTATCGCTACCGCTTTCTAAATAAGTATTTATGGGCTTGGCAGTTATCCAAGCTTTTTTGTATTCCATTGCTTTACCCGAAGCATTAAAATCATTAACCCATTTTGGCAATTGATTCATATAATAGGAACTGGTAATCCACTTGCCTTCATCAGCGCCATGAAACCAGTAAGCAGCATTAGCGGTGTGCCCCCCAGGTAACACTGCCCCACGATCTTTGAGGGCAATAGCAATCGTTTTTCCTCGCATTTGGGTGTGTAAACGCAACTGGTCTGTAATGGTCGTAACATTCATTCTATGTGGCGACATTTTACCAGCATTGGAAGTTGTTCCAACAGAAACATAAGAATCATCAGCCGCACAATACACCTCCGCATTGATTTGCTTATCATACCAATTATTTCCAATTATACCATGGGTAGCTGGCGTGGTACCTGTGTACACTGAGGTATGCCCTGGCCCTGTACTTGTTGGCGCATAATTGTAGTGATTATTTTTACAATTAAAACCATCATTGATTAAACGTTTAAAACCGCCATCTTCAAAGTGATCCCAAAAACGTGTGAGGTAATCATACCGCATTTGATCAACTACGATACCAACTACCAATTTTGGCGTGGTTTTTAAATGCTCTGGTTCCATTTCCTTGGATTTTTTCTGTCCAAATGCAGAAAAGGAGCCAAAAATTATACATAAAACGAATAAAAAGGGTAACGTTATTTTGTTTTGCATGATATGTTTGTGTTGAAAGCGTAAAAATAAAATAAAATCTCTTTTTAAAGCATAAATCTTGCATTAAGAACAGCATCCAATATAATTTAAGTAGCGCATATATCGTTAAAAACTCATTAACCTAATTTAAACAACTATAAATGCCCCATTACCGTTGCAATTGCAGTAAAAAACTCTGAAAATAAAACGCCAACGTATGCTTTTAAAAAATTTCCACCATGGAAGTCCTACTATGTATTTGTTGGGAAATCACATCCATTTTTAGCTACTTTACTCGCTCAATATGAAATTCATTGGCATAGTTAAAGGTAAAACAATATCAAATCAATTCCTTTATTGTTATTTTTGTGAGCAGAAGTATAATTTTATCCCATGAGATACCTTTCAGATATTGGTAGTTTTGCAATTATGATTGTTGAAGTTTTCAAGAAACCTACCAAATGGAGGATGATGAAAACACTAATTCTTAAAGAAATAGACGAATTAATTTTCGGTTCTTTGGGTATTATCATCTTTATTTCATTTTTTATTGGTGCGGTAGTTACCATACAAACAGCCTTAAACCTGACCAACCCTATAATACCCAGAAACCTCATCGGTTTTACCACACGACAATCTGTGATACTTGAATTTGCCCCTACCTTTGTTTCAATTATTATGGCAGGAAAAGTAGGGTCTTATATCACATCGAGTATTGGTACAATGCGAGTAACTGAGCAGATAGACGCCCTAGATGTCATGGGGGTTAATTCATTGAACTATCTTGTTTTTCCAAAAATTATTGCCATGTTATTATACCCCTTTGCAATTGCCATTTCTATGTACGTAGGCATATTTGGTGGCTGGATTGCTGGTGTTTTGGGTGGATTTTTAACGAGTGCCGATTTTGTTGAAGGTCTTAAGCTCGACTTTATTCCCTTTCATATTACCTATGCTTTTATAAAAACCCTCGTTTTTGCACTCATTATTGCTACCGTACCTTCATTTCATGGCTTTTATATGAAAGGTGGTGCCCTAGAGGTAGGTAAAGCAAGTACCACGGCATTTGTATGGACAAGTGTGGTTATTGTTATTGCTAACTACGTGCTAACCCAATTACTATTAAGCTAATGATTGAAGTAGACCATATACACAAATCTTTTGATGATGCGCATATTTTAAAAGGTGTTACTACCGTTTTTGATACGGGAAAAACAAACCTCATAATTGGGCAAAGTGGCTCAGGAAAAACTGTTTTTCTCAAATGCCTTTTGGGTTTATTTTCTCCAGAAGAAGGCAGTATTTGTTATGACGGCAAACGCTATGAGCAACTAACACCAAAAGAGCAACGCAACCTAAGACAAGAAATGGGTATGGTATTTCAAGGAAGTGCCTTGTTTGACGGTATGACCGTTGAAGGCAACGTAATGTTTCCCTTAGAAATGTTTACCAAACAATCAAAATCTGAAATGCAAGACCGTGTAGATTTGGTTTTAAAACGGGTTAATTTGATAGATGCGCATCATAAATATCCTTCAGAAATTTCGGGAGGTATGCAAAAAAGAGTTGCCATTGCCAGAGCTATTGTAATGAACCCGCAATACTTGTTTTGTGACGAGCCTAATTCTGGTTTAGACCCCAGAACGGCAATAATTATTGACAATCTCATTAAAGAAATTACCGAAGAATTTAATATTACTACCGTAATCAATACGCACGACATGAACTCTGTTATGGAGATTGGCGAAAAAATACTCTTCTTAAAAGACGGCCTAAAAGAATGGGAGGGCACCAAACACGAAATTTTCAAAACCGATAATGAAGCGGTTACAAATTTTGTTTATTCTTCAGAACTTTTTAAAAAGGTGCGACAAATGTATATTGAAGAGCGTAATTAATCTTCAAGAATTTCTTTCACCCTAATTGTACTGTCTTTCAATCGTATTTTAAGCCATTTGTGTAGCTTTTCGGTATCAGTGAGCACTTGGTGACGTTTTGTATCAACATTCCATTTCACTTGAAAAACCGTTACGGTATCAATGACATTAAAATCTGTTCGTAAAGCATTCGCATATTCTAGTGTTACCAAATTTTCATAATTAGTTTTGGCTTCAGCACTAATATCTTCAAAAGGTATTTGCTTAGATTTTAAGCGTTGTAATTGGCTTAGCTCAGCTTCCAAAAATCGTATTTTCTCATCTTTACCCATCAATTCTGTTTTTTGCGATTGATAGAGTTCATCAATATATTTCATCTGATCAGCCTGCTCGTTTCGAGAACCCTGAATGATCTTCAATTCTGTTGATTCTAAATTCTTAAATTGAGTCATACTGGCTTCCCAAGTAGCAATAACGGCAGGGGGGATACTTTCATTCCCCATAAAAACCAGCTCTATTGTGGAGTTTTCTCCTTTATTAAATTCTATTTCTGATAAATCTTTCAAAAAACGCCCATCTTTGGTAAATTTATAAGGAATTACATTTTCTGCAATAAACTGATTGGCTTCACTTTTAAATTTAAATTCTTTATAAACGCCCCAGAAAATATAACCCGCAGGTATCATTACCGCCAAAGCAGCAAGTGAAACAAAACGCGCGATAAGTCTTCGTCTTTTAGAATTAGCATAACGCACCATTGGAAAACGTAAAATCTTTAATACCATAAAGGTTGCCAAACCAATAAAAATGGTATTGATACCAAATAGTAATAGAGCACCTCCTGCATACCCCCAATTGCCTATTGCCAAACCAAAACCAACAGTACACAAGGGCGGCATTAAAGCGGTGGCTATGGCTACCCCAAAAATAACACTAGCTATAGTGCCTTTTTTTGCGCGTGCAATAACCAATGCAAGACCACCAAAAAATGCGATTAGCACATCGCGTATATCGGGTTTTGTACGTGCCAAAAGCTCTGAAGATTCTTCTTGTAAGGGAAAAAGCGAGAAAAATAACCATGCTGTTAACACACTTAACACCACCATTACAGTCAAATTCTTAAGCGACCTACGCAGCGTATCAATATCATTAATAGCCAATGACATACCCATACCTAAAATAGGCCCCATCAATGGCGAAATTAACATGGCGCCAATCACCACTGCTGTTGAATTGGCATTTAATCCAATGGAGGCTATAAAAATAGAGCAAATTAAAATCCACGAGGTATGCCCTTTAAAGGGAATATCTGCTAAAATTGCCTCTTTTGTCGCCTCTTGATCGGTATTGTTTCGAATATCTAACAGCTCTGAGAGAAACTTTTTTGTACTTCCTAAAAGTCCCTGAAAATCTTTTTTAACCTCTTCCTTACTTTGAATTGGCTCCTCTAAATGCGCCTGCTCATCTTGCCCTAAATCTTCACTCATCTTTTTATGCGTATTGGTCTCCGAATTTTTCTTTTACGGTATTTAAAACTTGCTTGATATCTTGCTCTTTTGCTTTTGGATAAATTAAAAGCACCTCTTCCTTATCTACAATAATATAATCCTTTAACCCATCAACAACAACAACTTTGTCTTTTGATGAGCGTATCATATTACCTGAGGCATCTGCTGCAATCACTTTGCTATTTACCACTGCATTATTATGCGTGTCTTTGTCTAATTTGTCATACAAAGAACCCCAAGTACCCAAATCATTCCAATCAAAAGTAGCCGGAAGTACAAAAATGGATTTCGAATTTTCTAAAATGGCATAATCTATAGAGATATTGGCAGCTTTTGGATAGTTTTCTTTGATAAATGCCGCCTCATCTGTGGTATTATAATATGGCATCCCTGCTTTAAACAGTTCGTATTGATCCTTTTGAAAGCTTTCAAAAGCACTTACTATAGTGGTCACACTCCACATAAAAATACCTGCATTCCATAAAAAATTACCCTGCGCTAGAAATTCTTTAGCAGTATCATAATCTGGCTTCTCTCTAAACTGATGTACTTTCTTTAAACCAGCATCTGATTGCTTTTCATATTCAATATATCCAAAACCTGTATTTGGAAAAGAAGGCGTAATACCCAAAGTACACAATACCGCTTCTTTTTCGCATTTTTTAAAACAGGTAGTAACATCAGCAGCAAAGGCTTCTTCGTCTTCAATCCAATGGTCACTAGGCGCAACAATCATTACCCCATTAGGATTCATTTTTTGAATCTTCAGTGCAGCATACAAAATACAAGGTGCGGTATTACGCATTGCTGGCTCTAACACCACTTGCTCTTGTTTTACCAAAGGCAATTGTTCTAACACCAAATCATTGTACCTTTCATTGGTTAGGATTAAAATATTCTCTGTGGGAACAAATTTATTTAAGCGTTTAAATGTTTTTTGAATTAAGGTGTCGCCAGCACCTAACATGTCATGAAACTGCTTTGGATTTTCTGTTGTACTAATTGGCCAAAAGCGCGATCCCACACCACCAGCCATTAAAACGGCATAATAATTTTTATTCATTCTCTTTTTTGTTGTGAGTAAAGAAACGGAGATTCGTCCTTAGCTCATTCTTACAATCTTATTACCCTATACAAACTACCAAACATTTAAAACCAAAGTTCGCCAAAGAATACTACCTAGTCTATGGGCTCAACCTCTGCATTGGGCTGAAACAAAAACAACCTCCCTGTAGCAACCTCAGTACACTCATAGCGCTTTACACGACGATTTCCCTTCTTAAATAATTTTCCGTTGTATAACCTAAAAACACTCCCTAAAGGTAATTCATAAACGTAAGATTTATCGCTATGTTGTGTATCAAATTTTTTCAAAGCTATAGCCAGCTGCGCATCTGTGCTACTACTTGCCTTCGGATTCCTAAAATGACGTGCCATTAAAGGCAAAACGCTTGAAGGAAATACTTCTGGCCGAATAAAAGGCAACATGAGTTCTTGAAAAGTTCGTTTCCACTCTACACCATGGGGTTTTATACGCCTTCCATATTTCTCAAACGCCACCAAATGTGCAATTTCATGTATCAATGTCATCAAAAATCGATACTTATTCAAACTAGCATTAACCGTAATTTTATGTCTTCCATCAGGCATTTTACGATAATCTCCATGGCGTGTCACTCTTTCATTTACAATTTTCAAATGCACACGATTGTTTTGAATAAGACTGACACATGAGGCAACCGAATATTCAGGTAAGTATTTTTTTAGAATCTCATCCATACAACACAAAAATAGTTCAACTTTATCTATTAATGAAAAGCAAAAGCGTATCAATAATGTATTTTACGATTACCCATTTAGTTCTCAAAATACTCGAAATTAAAATTTAATTCATTTTTAAAAAAATTACTAATTTTAATTTCCAAAACAATGTTCATTAGGCTTAGGGCAACACTACTAACTAATTACTGAAACTTACCTAAATACCCTTCTAATGTTCATAATAAAAAGAAAATTATTTTCACAAAAAACAGCATTTCAAAACTGTTCAACATAAATCTCTTATTTTCGTTTTAGTTTAAATTCACTTTAGGTATGAAAAACATATGCTTTGCTCTTTTTACAATTTTAGTTATTGGCTGTAGCCCAAAAATTTTTAAATCTAGTTGGACAAAAGAAAAAGCACCTACTACTTTTGACGTACGATTTGAAACTACACAAGGTGACTTTGAAATTCATGTAGAACGACAATGGAGCCCTAAGGCAGTAGATCGCTTTTATCAATTAACAAAGCACAACTATTTTGAAAATGGTGTTTTTTACCGTGTCGTTCCTGAATTTGTAGCACAATTTGGCTCTGGAGACTCCATAGCTATCAATCGCTGGGCTAGTGTTAAAATACCAGATGAAAAACCCATTTTAAGCAATACCAAAGGCACTTTAAGCTTTGCGCGCTCCACAAAAGAAACTCGTGGCACTGATTTGTACATCAATCTTGGAGACAATTCCAGATTAGACACTTTAGACTATAATAAGGTTAAAGGATTTCCCGCTTTTGGAAAGGTCACCAAAGGAATGGATGTGGTTACGGAAATTTTCTCGAGATATAAAGAAACACCTGCTACAAAATTGACCCTTCTCTATAAAGATAGACCTGCGTTTTTTGAAATGTTCCCCAAGCTTGATGTTATTAAAAAAGCCTATCTCATAAAAAAATAACGTCAAAGTAACGCAACAGATTCAGATACTTTAAACTCCATATCTTTATGGCAATTAACTCGTTTTGACTTTTTGTTTGAAACTGAAAATTATGGCTTTTGTGCCCTAATGAAGTTATTTTTTTTGCACACAAGCCTAGCAGCGGAACTCAAAAGCACAGAATTTAGCATGCATAATTTGAAGGTGAAAGAAAAAGTCAAGATGCGTTCAATAAAAAAAGCCCCAATAAAATTGAGGCTTTAAACCGACATCATTTAAAATTAACGGGAAACTTGTTTTTCATATAGATAAAATCTCAAAGATTGCACCCCAAAAAACCTCATTATTTCAAAAATAGTCAGCAGCTGACTAGCTATGGTTAGTGTTTAAGTAGCAATAGCTGTCTATATCTTAAATAGCTCAAAGATGTGCGATTTCATTTGAGCCTTTTTCATTTGATTTCAAACTCATTTCATTGGCAAAAAAGCGATCAAAAATCATTGTTGGAACAATAACTATTAAAGCAATTAAAAAAACAATTACGCTTAATACAAAAAATATCTCAAGTAATACTAGCTCGGTCATAATTTCAAATAGTTTAATTTGCGTCTCTATTATATTAGACACCATAAAATAACAAAAGTCACTTTTAAGTGAAAAAAAATAGAATTTGTTCTAGGTCTAGAACAAATAGGGACATTATTGATAACGAAAAAATCATAATATATTGCCTTATAACACTTTAAATTATTATTTTTTCTTTAACGCCGAGCATAATCATACAGCATTTTCGCTTTCTTATTTAAGTACGAACATCAACAATCAGTGCTATAAAACTTGATCAAACTCTGTACAAAATGAATAAACTTTAACACTCTTGATACTCAAAATTTAAAAGCTATGCCCCAAAAATTTACCAATGCACTCATCAATGAAACCAGTCCGTATTTATTACAACATGCTCATAACCCCGTAAACTGGGAAGCTTGGAGTTTGGGAGTTTTAGAAAAAGCAAAAGAGGAAAACAAATTACTTCTCATAAGTATTGGGTATGCTGCCTGTCACTGGTGTCATGTTATGGAGCATGAATGTTTTGAAGATGAAGAGGTTGCACAAGTAATGAACACACATTTTATTGCTATTAAAATTGACAGAGAAGAGCGCCCTGATATTGATCATATTTATATGGATGCGCTTCAGATGATGACAGGTAGCGGAGGCTGGCCATTAAACATTGTAGCCCTGCCTGATGGTCGTCCTTTTTGGGGAGCGACCTATGTAAACAAAGAAAATTGGATGCGCGTACTAGAACAATTGGCAGGTCTCTATAAAAGTGATCCAAAAAAAACGGTGACATACGCACAAAATATGGCTGATGGCATAAAAAGTATCAACCTTGTTGAAAGCAAACCAGTTATTGACATTTTCTCCCTGCAACAAACAAATGAGGCTGTAAAAAAATGGTCTACCTACTTTGACAATTTTTTGGGAGGTTACAAACGTGCTCCTAAATTTATGATGCCCGTAAATTTAAACTTCCTTTTGCATTATGGCACTGTACAAAAGGATGAAGAAATTTTGAGTTATGTACATACCACACTTACCCGAATGGCTTGGGGTGGTATTTTTGACCATATCGGTGGTGGTTTTTCGCGTTATGCTGTAGATACCAAATGGCATGTTCCTCATTTTGAAAAAATGCTTTATGACAATGGTCAACTCATTAGCCTATACGCCAAAGCCTATGCTGCCACCAAAAACGAGCTTTATAAAAATACGGTTAGACAAACCATCACATTTATCACCAATGAACTCATGCACCCCAGCTATGGTTTTTATTCTTCGCTAGATGCTGACAGCCTGAATGCTCATGATAAACTTGAAGAAGGCGCCTATTATGTTTGGCAAGAAGATGAATTAAAATCTATATTAGGTAGCAGCTTTACTATATGTAAAGACTATTTCAATATTAATAGCTATGGGCTTTGGGAAGATGGTAATTATGTACTAATTAGAGATGCTACAACTGCTGAAATTGCAAAAAAACATGGAATCAGTTTAAATGAATTGACCACAATTATTGACGATGCTACCAAATTATTACATGAGGTTCGCAACCAAAGAAAGCGCCCTCGTTTAGATGACAAAATACTAACCTCATGGAATGGGCTTATGTTAAAAGGTTTGGTAGATGCGTATCGCCATATTGGAGATGAAGCTTTTTTAAATTTTGCTTTAAAAAACGCCTCGTTTATACAGCAGTATTTACGAAAAACAGATGGTGGGCTTTTTCACAACCATAAAAATGGAAAAAGTACTATTAATGGGTACTTAGAAGATTATGCCGCAGTTATTGATGCTTTTATAGGCTTATATGAAATCACTTCAGATGAACAGTGGCTACTTGAAGCTCAAAATCTTACCGAATATTGCATCGAAAACTTCTTTGACCCCAAAAGCAAGCTATTTTTCTTTACATCAAAACAAGACGCTTTTGTTATAAGAAGAACCCTAGAAATTTCAGATAATGTAGTTCCGGCTTCCAATTCTATCATGGCAAAAAATTTGTTTAAACTTTCTAAATTTTTCCCCAAAAAAACTTATGATAAGGTATCTTTGCAAATGCTAAAAAACGTGCAGGACAATTTAGATGAAAATGCGCAAAATTATGCAAACTGGATGCAGTTAAGCCTGTACATAAATAAACCCTTTTATGAAATTGCTATAGTAGGCAAAGATCATAAAGTCAAATTAAAAGAAATACAAAAACACTATTTACCCAATACAGTTATAGCCTCAACAACTGAAAAAAGCACCATTTCCATGCTTCAAAATCGATTTTCAAAAGGAAATACCTTTATGTATGTTTGTGAACATGGTGTTTGCCAGCTACCCGTTTCTAAAACTGACACCGCATTAAAACAATTGCAATAAGCTCGTAACAACGAGCAACTTTACAAATTATTCTCAAATACTATTTATAATAAAAATTAAAAATACCAAATGAAAGAATTCGCTAATTTTCAAGCTCATTTTGACAATGCCATCAATTGGATATGGAATGCCATACCCAACCTTATTTTGGCTTTATTCATTTTTTTTATAGGTCTTTGGATTATTCGCATCATCAATAAAACAGTACGTAAAATTTTTATTGCCAAAGATTACGACCCTACGCTAGAATCTTTCTTACAAAGCTTTATTGCCATCACACTAAAAATTGTTCTTTTTGTACTTGTGGTAACGCAACTGGGCGTAAAATCTTCGTCACTTGTTGCGATGGTAGGCGCTGCTGGCTTAGCCATTGGTCTCGCCTTGCAAGGCTCGCTGGCTAATTTTGCAGGTGGTGTTTTAATACTTGTATTTAAGCCTTTTAAAGTAGGTGATTTTATTTCGGCTCAAGGGGTGGATGGCACTGTTAAAGAAATTTCTATTTTCACTACAAAATTGAATACGTTTGGCAATCAGTTGGCCATTTTACCAAACGGACAATTATCGAATAATAACATTATCAACTACAGTGCTGAGAACACAAGAAGAGATAAAATAGATATCGGTATTGGCTACGGCTCCAACATAAAAAAAGCTAAAGATATTTTATTACAAATATGCGCTGATAATGCTACCATTTTAAACGAGCCAAAACCTGAAGTTTACGTAGGTGAACTGGGAGACAGTTCTGTTAATTTGACGCTACGTTTTTGGGCTGAAAATGAATTTTTCTGGGCAGCTCATTTTTATGTTATGGAAGAAATTAAAAACCGCTTTGATAACGAAAACATTGAAATTCCATTTCCTCAACGTGATGTACATATGCGAACGCCATTAGAAACCGTTAAGGCTACTTCGTAGTTATAACTCAAAATACACACTAAAATAGAAGCAGATAAAACTTGTTCTAGCTTCTATTTTAGTGTATTTTTTCTAAATTTCAATAGCCAAAAGCTACGCTTTTTTCTTTGTCTGTATCATGAAATCTTTAAGGTAATAGGGCTCAAAATAAGCAACATCTTCAACCTCATTTTTCTGATACTTTTCAAATGATAATTGAGCCATTTCCTTTGCAGATGGCACTACTTCTAAACGATAATCTATAGGTGCACCGGGTAGTACATCTTGGCATTTAGCAGCACCACTTCCTAACAAAAGCACTTTACCTTTTGTGATATATTCAGAAAAAGAACCTTCGTCAATAATTTCGGCTTTTGTCGCTCTTACTTCATCAAGATTTGTATCAAAAACTTTAGAATATACCTCCATTCTTCGTGCATCTAACAGGGGTATAATAAAATCAAACGCCTCCCCTTTTGCCTGTGAGGCCATACTTTTCAAAGTTTCTATAGCGATTAAAGGAACATCTAAAGAAAAACATAAACCTTTTGCTGCTGAAACGCCTATTCGAAGTCCGGTGTAAGAACCTGGTCCCATACTCACTGCAATAGCATCTATATCTGCTAAAACCAAAGCAGCCTCTTTTAAGACTTCTTCTATGAACAAGTGCAATTGTTCTGAGTGCGAGTAATTAGGCGTGTCATGCTCTTTAATAGCCAGTATCTTACCCTTCTTAGCTACGCTCACCGAGCAGTTTGTTGTCGCGGTTTCTAAATTTAAAATATATGCCATAGATCGCAAAGATAAAGCGAACTCAAAAACTTACAAGAGTCCAATAAAAAAACCTGCAAGAATATAAAATCTTGCAGGCTAATTGATAGTACAAACCAGTTTAACTTAACTAGTCTCTAATTGGAAATACCCGAAAAGTAAATTTATCTCTTCCTAACAGGCACTAACTAGTTCAATACAATAGGAAGTCCGAAATAGAATTCTAATATTTTTAATCGAAAGATATAGTCGTATTTCGACCGCACAACTGCTGCTTCGGCATTATCTACTCTCGCTTGCGCTTGACTAAAATCAAAAGCATTCATAAGACCTACATCGTATCTTTCTTTGGAGTATTTATATGCCAAACGTCTTGCTTCTAGTGTTTTTTGTGCTGCTTCATAAGCTTTGCCAAAACTTCTTACATCAACATAGGCTTGATTAATAGCCGTTTCTAAAGACAACTTATCTTGTTCTAATTGAAGCTTTGCTTTTTCAATCCCAATTTTTGAACGTTTGATATTATTTTTTACCGAAAAGCCATTGAATATGGGTATGTTTAGTTGGGCTCCAAAAGATATACCATCATTAAGCCAGAGTTGGTCTGTAAAATTTTCGCGCTCCAACATGCCAGTTATGTTATTAAAGCGTTCTTGATCTGAATAACGGGTATTATAATTAAAAAAAGCGCCTAGCGTTGGATAAAGTGCTCCCTTGGTGATTTTCAAATCTTGTTCAGCTAGTGTCACATTACTTTCTGAGAATTTAATATCATTTCTAAACGTTAGCGCTTTCTCATAAATCTCTTTTGGAGATTTATTCAAAATATTGGTTGGCGGTACTTCATAATCAGCATCAGCGATATAAAAGTTCGCGTAATCGGTAATTTGTAGCAATTGCGCCAAGTTAATTCTTGAGATTAAAACAAGATTTTCGGTATTTACAAGCTGTTGCTCTAGGTTTGCAGCAGTAGCTTCAATTTCTAACATATCACCCTTTGGTAAGGCACCTGCATCAACCAATTCTTTAGTTCGTTTCAAATCTTGCTGTGTAACCTCATACTGCGCTTCAATGGTTTTTAATGTTTCTTTGTTTGAAAGAATATTTAAATATGCATTAGCTACATTTAACCGAATATCATCTTTAAGATCATCTAAACGATATTGACTACTTAGGGCATTCATTTTTGATCGTCGCAGTCGATTAATATTTCGCAGACCGTCAAACAAATTTACCGAAGAGGTAATACCCCCTGAAGCCGTTAAAATTGTTGTTGTAACCGGTTGGTTGTTTGTAGGATCAAAAGACAAACCAGTATTGCCTGAAGTACTTAATTGTGCATTAGCATTGGGTAAAAAATTACCAATAGCATCTTTGCGGTCAATTTTTACATTCTCTAAATCCAATTCAAACTGCGCAATGGTCAAATTGTTTTCTTCAGCGTATAACACGCACTCTTCTAAAGTCCATTTTTTTTGCTGGGCAGATACTGTTCCCACTATCAATACCAGCAATAGCACTATTCGTTTACATTTCATCTGTTCTACTTTCTTGATTATTGATTGCTATTTTTATGCTTCACTTTCTTCTGCACCTTCTTCACCTTCTTCCGTTTCATCGCCTTTTTTAATAGGCTCTGTTTTATTCCATTCCTTTACTTCATCACTTTCAGTTAAGCCAGAAATAACCTCTACGTTGATACCATCAGAAATACCAATTTCTACATCCTTTCGTTCCCATTTCTGATCGCCAACAGAAACTTCTACATAAGGTTTATTTGTCTTTTTATCAAACTGTAGTAACGCTTCAGAAATCACTAAAATATCTTCTTTCTTTTCTAATACTATTGATGCGTTAGCACTATAACCAGCTCTAATAAAAACATCATCTGTCACCGTAACGTCACCTTCAATTTTAAACTGTACAGCTCCTGTTTCTTCAATTCCTTTTGGTGCAATAAACTTTAATTTAGCATCAAGCTCTTGCCCCTCAATAGCCCCTAAACTTATTTTCAAAGGAGTGCCAACTTTTAGTTTAGCTACTTCCCCTTCATCTACTTTACCTTCAAAGATCATTTTACTCAAATCTGCAATAGAAGCAATGGTTGTACCTGCATTAAAATTATTTGTTTCTACCACTTGATCGCCCTCTTCTACAGGGATTTCAAGAATAGTACCCGCTATAGTAGCTCTAATATTGGTATTGGCAGAAGAAGAGCCGCCTGCAGAACCCTTGCGTATAATTTGATAATCTGCTCGTGCATTTGCCAATTCCTGCGTTGCTTGATCAAACCGCAATTGTAACGTATTGAAATCTTGACTAGAAATAACCCCTTTATCAAAAAGCCTTTTATTTCTTTCAAATTCGATAGTTGCATTTTTTAAGGATATTTCGGCGTTTCTAACCCGACCTTTAGCCGAATTTAATGACTGTTCATTGGGCACAATTTTAATTGTTGCTATTAAATCGCCTGCTTTAACTTCTACACCTTCTTCTAGGTATATTTTTTCTATAATCCCCGAAATTTGTGGTTTAATTTCAACCTCATCTTCAGGCACAACTTTTCCTGTAGCCACCGTTTTCTGCTCTATTGTTGCCGTAAACGGGTTTTGTGTATTATAGGTAATTGCAGATTTGCTATTTGTTTTTATAAAAAATACTGCTGCCCATAGTACTGCGAACACTAGAAGTGCTATTAATATATACTTTACAATTTTGTTCATTTTTAGTGTATTTATTAAATGGATTGGTTTTATTGTTTTTTGTTTATTTATTCTTCTCTAAGCGCATCAATTGGTTTAATACTTACAGCTCTTTGGGCAGGTATTAGCCCTATAAGAATTCCAAGAACTATCATTAATAGTAATGCGCCAATTACATATGGAATTGGTACGGTTGGGTTAGTATAAGGAAAGTCTTTTCCTCCAAACATAACATCCAGAAGTTTTAAAGTTGCCGCTCCACAAACAACACCTACTATACCCGCAAGCATGGTCAACACAAGTGATTCTATTATAATTTGATTGCGTATTTCTGATGGCGTAGCTCCAAGAGCTCTCCTAACACCCAATTCTTTGGTTCGCTCTTTTACTGAAATTAATAGAATATTACCGATACCAATTACGCCAGCCAAAATAGTAGCCACACCAACAATAAGAGACAAGAACGTTAACCCATTGGCAAACCCAAATATCTTTTTAAAAATCGCTCCAAGATTAAAAGCACCAATAGCTTTTTCATCTGTGGGATCTACCTTGTGTATACGTCGTAAATGAGCCTTTACGTCTTGTTCAACTTTTACAACATCAACATCACCATAAGCAGCAATGGTAAACCAAGCAACATTATCAGCTGTATTGTATAACTTCCTGTAGGTTGTAAAAGGAATAAAAATATCACCATCATTATCAAAAGGACCACCTCCTGCAAATTTATGTACTCCAACCACTTTAAAATTAACATCTTCTATCTCAATAAATAGCCCTATTGGGTCGGTATCATCATCAAAAAGTTCCTTTTGCGTTCGTTCTCCTATGACACAAACTTTTCGTTCAAGATCAATATCCGTATCGTTAATAAACCTACCGCCATCATAGATTTTTTTAACCGCTATTTTTGTAAACTCTGGAAAATCTCCAAAAACAGAATAATTTCCAGCTTTTAAACCACGACTTACAACGCCCGGACTAGTGCCAAAGATACCCCTCACATTTCGTGGAGCGATAGCCATTATCTCAGGTACTTGCCTACGAAGCACCTCAACATCTTGCAACTTTAACTGTATTCTCCTGCCAGTTTTAAATCCCGCATAAGGCTTACTTGTGGTGGAAGAAAATACAAACATACTATTACGTGCAACGGACTCGAACTGTTTTTCAAAACCGTTATCCAAACCTTTTGAAGCTCCCGACAAACCGATATAGATATATATACCGATAAAGACCCCTATCATGGTTAAAAATGTACGAAGTTTGTTTTTTCGGATAGATTGAAATATCTCGGCCCAAGTATCCTTATCAAATAGCTGTCTCATATTACTCGTCTCTTAGTGCTACTATAGGTTTAATTCTTGCTGCTTTCCTTGCTGGAATGAAAGCTGCCAAAGCCCCACAAACTATTAAAAGAATAGTAACAAATATTGCCGTACCAGAATTTATCTCTGGATTGGTAATAAAATAATCTTCTTCTAAACTTTTTCCATTTATAAAATTGAGTACTACTATTCCCAAAATCAACCCTACAAAACCAAAAATTGTGGTAATAAAAACTGACTCAAGAAGTATTGTGCCCGTGATCATTTTTGGGGTAGCGCCCAATGCTTTTCTAATTCCTATTTCTTTGGTGCGTTCCTTTATAACAAAAACCATAATATTACTGATGCCTAATACGCCCGAAATAATTACTGCAAACGCAATTCCTGAAATAATAATTTTAAGCACGCTAGCAACCTGCTGATTTTCCTTTAAATTCTCAGCTACATTTTGAATTCTAACCCCCCGAGGGTCATCGGGATTTATAGTTTTTTTATTACGTAAAAAGGCATTTAATTTTTTATCAAATTTCATTGCCCCATTGTATCCTATTGCTTGATTAAACCCTAGAACAATTTGATCTAATTTATTATTGTTACCTTCTATAAGTTGACGTGTTGTATACGGGATAAAAATGGTACGTTCTTCATTGTCGCCCCCATCATCTTGAAAAACTCCGATTACCTTAAACGCACTACCTGATATGTCTATATATTCTCCTAAAGCATCTGTGCCTTCAAAAATATCCTTCTCTACCATTCTCCCAATAACCGCAAATTTTGTTCTATCACGAATATCATTTGCATTAAGATACCTACCTTTCATCATAATAGTTTTCTCTGCAAACTGCATACTAGGGCCAACCCCTTCGGTTCCATAATTATCAGATTTATTTTTATAGGAAACTGACGCACCACGTGAAATTCTAGGTGAGATATATTGAATTAATGGTCCAAATTCTTTTACAATTTCTTCTACATCTTCATTATAAAATTCTATTCGGCGTTTGGCTTTATAACCTCCGTAAGGAAGCGTTGTTTGCGAAGGATATATACGAAATATATTGGTAGCATCAGAACCAAAAAACTTCATGAAAGTATTATTCAAACCATTACCCATACCAAATAGCGTAACAAAAATAAAAATACCCAGAGCAACCGAAAAACCAGTCAAAAACGTCCGCAGCTTGTTCTTTTGAATGGTCTCAAAAATCTCCTTCCAGTTGTCTCTACTAAACATACTGAGCGGCTCTTACTTGGTTTACTTTCTTATCTTCTAAAATAACACCATCTTTTAAATGTACAATACGCTTACACATATCGGCAATATCAGGTTCGTGTGTAACGATTAAAATGGTATTTCCTGCGTCGTTAATTTTTTGAATAAGATCCATCACTTCATAGGACGTTTTACTATCCAATGCTCCTGTTGGCTCATCGGCCAATAGTACTTTGGGTTCTGCTGCTAGTGCTCTTGCTATAGCAACACGTTGTTTTTGCCCCCCTGAAAGCTCACTAGGCAAATGTCCTGCCCACTCTTTAAGCCCCACTTGTTCTAAATATTTCAACGCTTTTTCTTGTCGTTCTTTTCTACCTACTCGTTGATAATATAACGGTAGGGCAACGTTTTCCATGGCGCTTTTGTAGTTTATCAAATTAAAAGATTGAAAAACAAAGCCTAAAAATTTATTGCGATAATTTGCTGCTTTGGTTTCATTGAGGTCTTTAATAGGCACACCATCTAAGTCGTAGGTACCCTCGTCAAGCTCATCAAGCATACCTAAAATATTTAGCAAGGTAGATTTTCCTGAACCCGAAGACCCCATGATAGCGACCAACTCACCTTCTTCTACAGAAAAGTCAATCCCTTTTAAAACATGTAGGGAGTTGCTTCCCATCTTATACGATTTGTGAAGATTTTTGATTTCAATCATGCTGGCTGTATTAATTAAGTTATATAACTATCGCAACGTATTGGCGATAAGACTACTAAATTGTATAAATGTTACAAGCTTTCCTCTAAATTTTTTGTTAAAGTCTATTTACTAAATTCATCTGGCTTGATAGCGTTCCAAATTTTGATCTTATCTGAGGCATCAATTCCCGATTTAATTTCTACAAAAATACCGTCACTAACACCCAATTCTATATCTCTACGTTCAAATTCTTGATCTCCTGTTGCCACCTCAACAAAGGGCTTTTTTGTTTTGCCATCAAATTGTACTAAGGCTTCTTTAACTGCTAGTACACTATCTGCTCGCGCCAAAATTATAGAGGCATTTGCACTCAAACCAGCTCTTATAAAGGTACTGTCTTGTTTTTTTAGGGTGCCTTTAATTTCAAACTGTATGGCACCATTCTCCGCATTTCCTTTTGGGGCTATATAATCTAAAACTGCATTAAACACCTTATTCTCAATAGCACCTACGGTGATTTCAAGTGGTAAATCTTCTTTTATTTTCCCTACTTCAGATTCGTCTACCTTGCCCTCAAAAATCATCTTATCCACATCAGCTATCGTGGCAATAGTAGTACCTTCATTAAAGTTATTGCTTTCTATCACTTGGTTACCCACTTCTACAGGCACTTCTAATACCATACCACTTACCGTGGCCCTAATTTGTGTGTTGGCAGCATTACCAAATCCTTTTGTAGTCCCTGTTTTTACAATATCATATCTTTTATTTGCCGCTCTATACCCTTGTTTTGCCTGATCATAAGCAACTTGAGCTCGTTCTAAATCCACCTTTGAAATTACCCCTTTTTCAAAAAGACCTTTTTGGCGTTCCAGATTTCGCGTTTGATCATCTAAACCAATTTTTGCTTCGTCTATATTGTTTCTAGCATCATTTAAAGCATTCAAATTGGGTACTACTTTAATTCTACAAATTAAATCACCCGACTTTACATAATCTCCCCCTTCAACAAAAATCTCTTCAATCACACCCGATATATTGGGTTTGATAAAAACTTCCTCCAAAGGCAGAATACTTCCGGTGGCAACCGTTTTCTTGACGATTGTTTGGGTAGATGGCGCTTCTGTTTCGTAGGTAACAGGATCCTCGGCATTCTTTTGATACAAATAATACATGGCACCACCAAAAGACAAAATGATGGCTAAAAGAATGATAATTGTTATTATTTTTTTCATTGTCAATTACTATTTATAATTACGCGTCAGTACTTTAAAACTGCTATTAGATAATCGGTATTTATGTTATTGTTCACTTTTTATACTACTCGGTTCTTAAGGCATCAATTGGGCGTACTTTAATTGCACTATTAGCAGGAATAAACCCTGCAAACAAGCCTGATATAATGAGGATCATTAAAGCAACGGTAACCACTCCTAAATTAACATTAGGATTCGTAAACATGGGTACTGGGCCACTAGCTTCTAAAACAAAATTAGCTCCATAGATTACCAAAGCCCCCATTACAATACCCGCCATGCCTGAAATAATGGTTAAAAATATAGACTCCATTAATATCTGCTTTTTTATGGACCACGGGCTTTCTCCCAACGCTCTCCGAATCCCTATTTCTTTGGTGCGTTCTTTCACCACAATCAACATAATATTACTCACCCCAATAACGCCAGACAACAGCACCAAAATACCTACAAAGTATGCAATAAGCTCTAACGCACCGAACAGGCTATTTACCCTTTGAAATTGTTCATTCAAATCAAAATGCCCTACGGCTCTTTTATCATCAGGATGAATTTTATGATTCTCTTTTACAATATTGAAAATTTGCTCTTTAATATCGGTAATAGGCACATCATCAACAGCGGTTATAGCCATCCACCCTACACTATCACCTCGATTAAAAGCTTGCGAAAATGATGTAAACGGCACATATATTTCCCGTTGCGCATTTTCTCCATCCCCATTGGCAGATGATTTTTTATAGGTGCCAATAACCATAAAATTTACATTATTGATTTTTATATAGGTTCCTAAAAAAGCCTCTCCCTTTTCATAAAGACTGCTACGTACATCAATGCCAATAACAGCAACTTTTCGCTTTTCATTAATATCAGACTGATTCAAAAACCTACCCGAAGTAATATCCATGGGTTCTTGTTTTATAATCTCAGGATAATCTCCATAGATGGTAAAAGCTCCCGTTTTTAATCCTCGCACCACATTGCTAGCCCCTCCAAAGCTACCCAGTTGATTTCTTGGCGACACAAATCGTAAGCCGTCTACGTTTTCCCAAATATCAGCAACATCGCCAACTTTATAATCAAACACCCTGTCTTTAGGAAGCCCTTTATATGCCTTGGTGACTTTTTGTGTCCACATAAACATCGTATTTGTTGCGATATCACCAAAATCAGCTCTAATGCCATTTTCTAATCCTTTACCCGCTGCCAGTAAAATAATGAGAATAAGAATACCCCAAAACACACCAAAAGCCGTTAAAATGGTACGGAACAAATTGGCAGTAAGCACTTGTATTATTTCTCTCCAACGGTCTTTATTGAACATGGGCTATGCTATACCTGTATTTAACATTGTTATCATTCTTCTTTTAAGGCTACTATTGGTTTTATTTTTGCCGCTCTCCATGCCGGAAAAAAACCAGCTAGCGCTCCTGCAAAAATGAGCAAGAACACCGTAGTAATGGCAACACCAAAATTTATAGAAGGATTTACTACATAATCAACTTGAACGTTTGGCCCTACCAATTCTAAAAGACCCATACTACATATGAGCCCTGAAAAACCCGAAACTGTAGTAACAAAAATTGCCTCATGCAAAATCATACCCACAATAGACCAGGGCTTGGCTCCCAGCGCCTTTCGTATACCTATCTCACGAGTTCTTTCTTTAACAATAATAAGCATGATATTACTAACACCTACTACCCCAGCAATAATGGTACAAACACCCACAAACCAAAAGAAAAACTGTATGCCTTTATTAAGATTCATAAAACGCTGCACATTCTCTAAAGTATTGAATGTATTGATAGCGCTTATATCATCAGGTGCAACGGTATGCACTTGCTTTAAGTAGGTTTTAATATCATCAGTGAATTTTACTGACTCTTCTAGCGTTTTTTCAAAAGTTGCAGCTGGGTTTAAGGTAAAATACATCATATTTAAGCGGTCACCTCCGTTAAAAACGCGCTGTGCTGTACTCAATGGAATATAGATACGATTTTCTTCTCGCTCTCCTCCTTTATCCCCATAAACACCAATAATTTGAAAATTTAAATCTGCGATTTTAAGAACAAGTCCAATAGGGTTTTCTTTATCCTTAAAAAGTTCTCGGTAAATTTTATTACTGATAACCGCAACCTTTGCTACGGTTTTATGATCGTTATAATTTAAAAAACGACCTTGAGACATAAACTCGTTTTCAATAAACTGGTATTCAGGAGAAATACCATTTACAGAATACGCCCCAGATTCGTTTTTGTAGTTAATACTGGCATTAAACACCCTAAAAGTTGGCGACTTATACTCTAATCGATCACTGTATTTACTTTCAATATGGGCGTAGTTTTCATTTCGAAGTTGTATTACCCTCCCCGGATTTAACCCCTTGTATTCTTTCGTAGTCACTTGAGTCCAAACGCCAATTCTATTGCTAGCATCTTCTTCAAACTCTTGAGCTACACCATTTTGCATACCTTGACCAAAACCCAATAATATAACAAGAATGAATATCCCCGAAGCCACAGATAGCCCCGTGAGGATAGTCCGCAATTTGTTTTTACGGATGGTATCAAAAATTTCTTGCCATCTTTCGATGTCGAACATTAGATTGATTTTATTGATTGATGAGCACAATTGGGGTTATTGTACACGCATATGACTACCTAACAAGCATTATGTTACAACTTAAATGTTAAAGTTTTACTATTTACTTATTTCTAAGTATCAAAACTCACTCTCAAAAAGTCTACTAAATAGGCGCAACCGCTTAATCATCTGTATATCATATACACTACAGCTAGCGATTCATTTTTTTATAAACAACATAAAAAAGAACTCCCACCAAAATATACGGTATAGCCATTAAATAAACGATACCATTATTAATACCCTCTGCTGCGGCAACATTATCTTCACTTTCTAAAACAGCACGACACATAGCACATTGTGCTGCTACCAAATTAGGAAGCAACATAACTACAACAACATAAGTCAATTTTTGCATACGATACGCTATTTAGTATTAAACCTTTTAAGAGTATTGTTTTCAATTCACATAATAGGGCGAAATCATCATATAAACTACAACCCCAGTAACAGCAACATACAACCAAATAGGAAAGGTTATTTTAGCCAGTTTACGATGCTTTTCAAAATCGCCCAAATAGGCTTTTGCATAGGTTTTTAGCACCAAAGGAATAACCGCTATAGATAATACAATATGTGAAAAAAGTATAAAGAAATACACATAACGTACCAGCCCTTCACCACCGTAAGAAGTAGATTCAGAAGTCATGTGATATACCACATAAAGCACTAAAAATAACAACGACAAAATAATACAGACCGTCATTAGTTTTTCATGTAGTTGTCTATTTCCTTTTTTTATAGCCATAACAGCTGCCACAAGTAAAATTGCAGTAAAACCATTAATAGTAGCATATATAGGTGGCAGAAAGCCCATACGGTCAACATTAGGAATTTTAACCGAAAACAACACCGCTACTACAACTGGTATCACAATAGAGACTACTGTAATCCATCTATTAAAATTCTTTTCTTTTAGAGTCAAATCCTTCATTACTCTTCTAATAACTTTTTAATATCCTCTTTTAAAATAGAAATCTGCTCCTTTTCACCTTGACTATTTTCGCCTTGTTCTTCTGTTATAGCTCCTCTGTAATACACAATAGGGTTTCCAAAATCGTCAACCCTAGACCTAATGTATCCATTTTTATCGACTAAAGCAAAAAGCCCCGAATGTTCAAAGCCTCCCGGTGATTCAGGCATTTCAGCAGCAAAAATATTAAAACCACTGTTCGCCAAATCATAAATTTTATCTTTATCACCAGTCATTAAATGCCAATCTAAATCTGTTATGCCATAGCGCTCTGCATACTCTTTTAACACTCTAGGAGAATCATGCTCTGGAGTGATAGAAAAGGAGGCAATTCCAAAATTATCTGCAGCCGCAAATTCGTCTTGAACCTCCACTAAGTTTTTAGACATTACTGGGCAAATAGAAGGACAACTTGTAAAGAAAAACTCAACAACAAAAACCTTCCCTTTATAATCCTTATCACTTATAATGAGGCTATCTTGATTTACAAATTCAAATTCAGGCACCCTTCTTTTTTTTCCATTGAGTAAAATGTATGACAACGCACCGTTATTATCTTTCACATTCATACGGTCATTTTCAACAACCGTACCCTGCTTAACTCGCTCAATAATTTTTGGAATAAATAAGATACCAAATACCAAAATAACCAGTGAAACCCAAACGTATGTGTACTTATTTTTCATCTACTTTTTTCGATTACTCGTATTCTTCTTTAAAGCCAAACGATATTCTGCTAACATAATTTTCACATCATCTTCCATCTTATTATTCAGGTCTGCTACAGAAGTGGTGTTAAAACCGTATTTAGTCTTTTGGTCATCGTCTTTTGTTCGTCCTCTAAGGTTTTTATCCCTGTCAATAATAAACACAAAGGAAGTCCCTAGGTCTTCATCTAAGCTAATATCGGTTTTTAAACTCGAGAATACTTTTATGATCTGCTCTTCATCTGTAAAAACAAATTTCCACTTACTGATATCGGTCAGATTACGCAGTTCCTTTTGCAGTACAGCAACTTTGTCTTCAGTACCTTTTGGCACCATGATAACAAATTGAAAATCTTTAAATTCATAAAAACGCTTGTAAATCTTTTGATTTAGATTAAAAGCGTTGCCGTGTCTTTTTTCCACATCTTTTCCAAAGAAACCCAAAATGGTGATTTTGTCATGAAAAGTAACATCGTCAACAGGTACATCGGCTACGTTTTGAGTAAGCGTAGGTAGTTTGCCAAAATTATTTACTCCAGAAGCAAAAAAGAGATAAGCAACAATTGGCAAAACGAATAAAACAACTAATACAAAGGTCTTCTTCATAAAGCTAATCTAAAACTCATCTTGACTTTTTCTTATATCTGCAAATATGCATTTGACACCCTAATTTTGTCATTTTTGAGTTCTGTAGCTATGGTTAGGTAACAAAAAAAAACACTTCATTACAACACAAAACCCACAATTATAGGCCGCAAATAAAAAGTCAAAACGAGCAAACTATGTAAAAGTAAAAAAGACGGCTCATATGCCGTCTTTTTAGTTTGTTAATAATACGTTAGAAATTCCATGTTACAAAGCCATTCTTAAAGACGCCGTAAATATAATCAGCTTCTACTAGCGTTATAAATGCTAAATAGGCAACCAAAAACACCGGTGTCCAAACGATAGCTCTACGCAATGATGTTTTTTCATCACGCAAGTGCATAAAATCCCATGAAATATAATATGCTTTTACTAGGGTTAAAATAATAAATATCCAGTTGAGGATCTTCATACCCAAAAAGCTTGAGTGTGTTAAACTTTCAGGTTTAATAATACCCAATGCAACTTCAATAATGGTTACAAAAGTTAAAAATATAAGTACGCCCCATATTTTTTGGGTATTCGATTTAAACTTTAAAAGACCTCTAAAAATTTCTAATTTATGATCGTGTGCCATGTTATTCTTTACTTTATAATATCAATTCTAACTAATCAGGTTTTACCAGAAATAATGATTACACCAAATAGAAGAAGGTAAATACGAATACCCAAACTAAATCTACAAAGTGCCAGTACAAACCAACTTTTTCTACCATTTCATAATGACCACGTTTTTCATACGTACCCAAAACTACATTGAAAAATATAATAAGGTTAATCACGACTCCTGAGGTTACGTGAAAACCATGAAAACCTGTAATAAAGAAAAAGAAATCTGCAAACAAACGACTTCCGTATTCGTTATGAATAAGATTTGCTCCTTCAACAACCTCAGATGCATTTTTTAATTTAGCCAATGCTTCAGAGCGCGACAAAAGTGTTTTCTCTCCTTGTGCTTCTCCTTCTTGAACGATAGATTCCGTACGAATAGTAATATTTGGATTTGCTTTAAATCCTGCTACAACTTCATTTACAGAAAATGAAGGCAGTGCTTCTCCCTTATAAAACCAAACACCATTTTTGCTTTCGTGATTTACACGTTCACTTGGCATAGTCTTAGCAAAGTCAGCCAACCTAGCGCGCTCTCCAGTATCTGTATTAACGAATTGCAATATTCTTCCACCTTTAGTTTCGATAGCTCCGTAATCACCTCTAATAAAGGTAGCCCATTCCCAAGCTTGTGAGCCAACGAAGATAGCTCCTCCAATAATGGTTAAGAACATATACCAAATTACTGCATTCTTTTTCATTTTATGACCAGCATCAACAGCCAATACCATGGTAACTGATGACATAATCAATATAAAAGTCATGAATGCCACATAATACATGGGGTAATTACCATGAAAAAATGGGACGTGGGTAAATACCTCATCGGCTATAGGCCAAGTTTCAATAAATTTAAACCTAGAAAAACCGTAAGCGGCTAATAAACCTGAGAACGTTAAAGCATCTGAAACGAGGAAGAACCACATCATCAACTTACCATAACTTGCTCCTAAAGGGTTACCTGCACCCCCCCAAACGTTTTCTTCCGAACCTGTTGCTACTGTAGAATCCATATAATAAACTATCGTATGATTAGAATTTGTGCAAATTTACATTTTTTTTAACTTTAGAAAAGCTATATTGACATCAAAACAGAAATTATCCTTAATTATTTTACAAACGTCATAAACAAAATTAAATACACCCATAAAATTCCTAGAAAATGCCAAAAAGTTTCTCCCAGCGACAATCCTAAAAATTCTTTTGATGAATACTTGTTTTTCAACTGTTTATAAAGCACCACCATCAATGAAATAAGTCCTGCTACTACATGCAATATATGCACAAAAGCGATTAAAAAGACATAAGACATTTTAATACTACTTGTTGGTCCTGTAAAATTATATCCATTTCCCAACATTTGCTCAAAACCCTTGAATTGCAAAAAGATAAAAGTAACTCCTAATACTAATGTTGCCAAAAGAAATATCGTTGCCAATTGCTTTTTGTTGGTTTGTGTCGCTTTTTTTGCTAAAAAATAGGTGAGGCTACTAATGATAATTAAGCCTGTACTTACATAAAAAAGTGAAGGCAACGCAATATCTTTTGTCCAATCTTCACGGGTACTACTTACAATATAAGCACTAGTCCATCCGGCAAAACCCATAATTAAACTGGCAATCCCAAACCATAGCATCATTTTTTTTGACCTATCGTATTTCTCTTTTTCTGAGCCTTGTGTTAAATCCATTCTTCTTATATAAATTTATCTATTACATAAACGATTTGCATCAATGTAATATAGCTGACACTAGCCAACATCAATTTTTTTGCCGCTACGTTGTCTCTTTTTTCATATAGTTTAAAAGCAAAAAACAACATCACCAATCCCATTATAAACACAATAATAGCCGCTGGCACAGACAAACTAAGCTGTCCTGTAATTCCAAACACAGGCACTACTGAGATCAGCATCATCCAAATAGTGTACATAATTATTTGCAAAGCGGTTCCTTTATCTTTTTTTCCTGTTGGCAGCATTTTAAATCCACCTTTGGCGTAATCTTCATCAAGCATCCAACCTAGTGCCCAAAAATGTGGAAATTGCCAAAAAAACTGAATCATAAATAGCGTACCGGGCTCTATACCAAACTCATTTGTTGCGGCAACCCATCCTAACATAAAAGGAATAGCCCCTGGAAAAGCACCTACAAATACAGCCAAGGGCGTTATCGTTTTTAAAGGCGTATACACACTGGTATATAAAAAAATAGATAACGCCCCAAACATTGCTGTTTTCGCATTCAAGTAATACAAGGCCACCAAGCCTAACACCGTAAGCGTAACAGCGATAATCATAGCCTTGCTTACCGACATCCTACCTGAGGCTACTGGCCGGTTCTTGGTTCGATTCATTAGGGCATCTAAATCCCTTTCAATCACCTGATTGTACGCATTTGAAGCACCAACCATACAATACCCTCCAAAAGCTAATAACGAAATCGAAATCAAGTCAAAAGCAGTGGGCGCAAGCAAATACCCCGCAAGAGAAGAAAAAACCACACTCACAGCCAGTCTCACCTTGGTGATTTCCTTAAAATCGGAAAAAACCGCTACCCAAGAAGTACTGTTTGCTGTAGTAACTGCCATCTTCATAAACATATAAATAGTTTGCAAAGATAACCCCCTACCACGTTTTTCACAACGAATCGTTATTATTTATCTCTAAATCAAAAATCAACAACAGACACACCCAACAACGATTCACCAAAGCATCATCGTACTTTACTTTTAAAAACATCAAATTTTGTTGTATTTTACTATCCAATTCAATCAAATACGTATTACGATAACATTATGAAAACTAACTACATCATACTCATCTGCATAGGTCTTTTCTCTATTTTAAGCGCAAAAGGGCAAAACAAACCCGTACACATCAAGGTCGATACTCTTTCAAAAAACGTGTATATGCTCACCGGACAAGGGGGAAATATTGGCATTTACGTAGGCGAAACACACGTATTTATGATTGATGATCAGTTTGACAGATTGAGCGATACACTCAAAAAAACCATCAGAACACTAACCGAAAAACCCATTGCTACCCTATTCAACACACACATGCATGGTGATCATTCGGGTGGAAATGCCAATTTCAACACGCAAACAGTTACATTGATTGCTCATGATAATGTTCGCGATCGCATCAAAGCAAATCAACAAGCTAAACTAGAAAAGAATGAAATTTCAAAAGCATATTTCAAAAAAATGCTCCCCGAAGTTACTTTTTCTAAAGACATTACTTTTCACGACGCAAACGAAACCATAATGGCATTTCATGTTCATAATGCCCATACCGATGGTGACGCCATGGTATATTTCACAAAAAACAATGTTTTACACATGGGAGATACTTATTTTTCAGGGCGCTACCCCTTTATTGATTTAAAAAGCGGCGGTAGTGTTAGCGGATATATAGATGCTCAAAAAAGAGCCCTATTACTTATAAATGATGATACGAAAATCATTCCCGGTCACGGAAGACCATCAAATAAAAAAGAACTAACAACCTACGTAAACATGTTGGAAACTATAAAAGCTAGAATACAAGCCGCCATACAAAAGGGCGCCTCATTAGAAGACGTCAAAAAAGATGCTTCGTTAACAGCAACCTATGACAAAACACACGGTACTGGCTTTATAAACCCTGAACGCCTGCGAGAAACATTTTACAACAGCCTTAAAAGTGAATAGTTGATTTGAACCTTTCCAAATACATTCTGCAAAAACTACCTAGTTGTAGCAAACACAATATAATCACACGAAGCAATAGTGTTTAGATTATCGACTTACAACTCACCAAAGCCATTAACGAATGTCACACCAAAGAGCTAACAGCATAAACCAAGAAGAGCAGATTAAAAAAACTCTTTATAACAAGTTGTAGCAGATCAGTTTGTATACCATCGCTATTTTTAAAAGCAGCGTTTTCATACTATACTATATCGCCTCAAAATGAGTGTTCCACTATCTGCCAACATTCTATGCAATTGCACATATCAGCGTAGCACACCTTGAAGTTAGCTACGTACCAAGTCAGATCAAGCAAACAAACCTAGGCGGCAACAAGAAAATTTCTCATAAAAAAAATCCCCAGAATTAACTGAGGATTTTAACTTCTTTAAAAAAGAAATATTTTAAACGAAACCTATTGTAATTTAAACGTAATAGGAATACTAAAAGGTACACGTACAGCTCTACCTCTTTGCTTACCAGGAGTCATTTTTGGCAATTTACTAATGATTCTAGCAGCTTCTTTTTCTAAATTTTTGTCTGGTCCACGCATTCTCACGTTACCAATGCTACCATCTTTTTGAATGGTAAACATAACACTAACTCTACCTTGAACACCCATTTCTTGAGCAATTTCTGGGTAACGGAAGTTTTTACTAATGTGTTTTTGCATTTTTTTGTTGAAACATGCTCTTTTATCGCTTTCGTTTTCACAACCAGGAAAAACGGGCACATTTTCAATAACTGCAAAAGGTACATCAACGTCTTCTTCTACTTCTTCAACCTCTACATCTTCTACTTCAATAACTTCTTCTTCTTCGTTACTTTCTGTAGATTCAATAACAGTTTCTTCAACTTCCTCCTCATCTTCAACTACCTCTATAATTTCAGGTGCCGCTGGTGGTGGTGGAGGTGGTGGTGTTTTTATTTGCTCTGTCATTGGCACTTCTTCATCCAATTCTTCGTCAACATTCATTGAAATGTCGTATTCATTAACAGCCTCATAGGTCTTCCATTCTAAAGCACCATAAGTGAGTAGCATCACAATAAACAAACCAATTACAAAGTATAAACCACTATTTCGGTTAAGGTCTGCCTTGGGATTTTTTTTCAGTTCCATAATATCCAATTTTTAAGGTTCGCTAATTTAATTAAATATATCCTAAATAAACAACTAAAATTTCCATTTTAACTGCCTTTTTCCAGAAAAGTACCATTTTACGAGTATTGCGCCACAAAAACTACCCATACTATTCGCTAGTCCGTCCATAAAATCACCTTGGCGATTTGCTGTACATGCATATTGAATGACCTCAATAATTATTCCAAAAACAATAGTAGCAACAACCATTACTACTATAGCTTTTTTAAGCTTCATGTCACCCTTGGTGCGCTCACACAAAAAAAACACCCCTAAGATACAAGCAACAAAATAAAAAACAAAATGAACAGCCTTATCTACATGTGGAATTTTGAAAGAAGGCGTTGCTACCCCCTGAAAAGAATATAAGCTAGAAAATGTAACAAACATCATCCAGCCTATAAAAGCAATTGTAAAAAAGTATTTTTTAAGCACCAATTACGGCTTTGTAGGCTTCATCGCTTAGCAAACCATCAACTTGAGAAGCATCACTTATCTTTATTTTTACCATCCAACCATCGCCATAAGGGTCTGTATTCACCTTTTCTGGTTCATCTTCTAGCAATTCATTGAACTCAATAATTTCACCACTTAGGGGAAGAAAAAGATCAGAAACGGTTTTTACAGCCTCTACAGTACCAAAAACCTCTTCTTGCTCTAAAGTTTCATCAACAGTTTCTACTTCAACATATACGATATCACCTAATTCGCCTTGAGCAAAATCAGTGATTCCAACCGTAGCTACATCCCCTTCAATACGAATCCATTCGTGGTCTTTCGTATATTTTAATTCTGATGGTATATTCATTATTCTTATTTTAATTAGTGCAACAAATGTAACGGATTATTCACAGCTTTTCAAAGGAAATTTAGCTCTCACCCAATGCACACCTTATAAAAACACCACAAAAACCAACAATCTACTACCATCACTAGCCATTAATAAACTACAGTAGTGTTACAAAAAACTTTCTACGTTCTTCTAATTTCCAAAATTGTATCGCAGTGTAAAACCAGAATTGATTGTTGTTTGTGGAAAAGCTGTTGACACTGCAAATTTAGAAAATGAGTGATCATAAAAGAACAGCACATTTAGGTTTTTATTTAAAGCATAATCCGCAGTAAACTTAAACGATACTAGATTTTGACCAGAAGTAATTTGACTGTTATCAATATCTAAATTTCGAATAATGGTAATATTATCTCTTAGCGAAATGTCGCCCTTTAAATTTAAATCACCTTTAAACCGCGTCTTGTTTCCACCTATATTGGTTACAAAAACAACATCTTTAAAACGATAACCTAAACCTACCGCATACTCTTTACCGTTGTTCTCGGTCAACAAATTATTATCAAGACTCAATGAGAGCATACGATCTTTACGTACTTCAGCCAAAATACTTATTGAGTTTTTCATTTCAAAATCAACACGTATCAACGGGTTAAACTGATCTGTTAACACGACATTATTCAAAACCAAGTCTGACAGCAAATCCTCATTATCACCAGTCACCACCGAACTACCTTCGTTAATCAATTGATTTTTCTCTAAATTAGTTTGAAATGAATTGATACTATAAGCCGCTCTATACCCATGGCTTACTGAAAACCGCTTAAACCGTTTTTTAAACCACTTATTCTTCATCAACCCCGTGTACTTCACATTCCAGTTTGGAATAGGAATATCTCTAAACACCCCTAAATTTACCTTATTTTCGTCTTGCCCTGTATATGCCGAAAAGAATGCAGGAAGCAATACATCTTGTTGTGTTTTTCCAAATTTGGCAGGAAAACCATCTTCATCTAAGGTTCCTGGTGATTCTCCACGTTCAGCCACCAAACGATTAGCTATTGTAATTCTATTTTGCTTAAACTTTTCAAAATTTTCAGAATCAAACTCATCACTTTTACCAAAAGCCGTCCCAATCATTAAGGTTGAAATACTAAAACTACCCACATCATTTATCAACCCTGGTTCACCTCTTCTCCATGCCTCAACATCATAATTTTCTTGACTACTACTTGAATACTGCCTATCAGCAACCAAATCAATTGTTAAATCCTTTATTGGTTGTGCTGTTGCAGTGATATTAATTTCTTTGTTTTGATTTCTGATGTATTGCTCATTAAACTCACTAAACCCGGTAAGCCAACCTTTTCTAGCTGCCTCAAAGCGAACATCTGCTTGACTACCAAAAACAAAACCCAATGTAGGCCGAGACGTACCAATAAAACCAATAGACTGCGTATACCCTGGTAATACGGTACCCCCACTTTGATTATAATTTAAATTCAAACGCTTCACCATGGTAAGCACATCAACTACCGTATTAAATAATTTACCCGTTTTTCTGGGTCCTTTTTTATCATCCTTCGTTGACTTGCCCGAAGCACCTTTTTGTGCCCCTGCAGTTTTTGCCTTTGTTTTTCCACTCTTTTTCTTTAAACCTATTAAATCATATAAATTTTTCATGGTCAAAGATGCCGTCAAATTGTGCGTACTGGCATTCTGAACAGTGTTTATAGAAGTAATCTGTAATGGATTATCATCAGTAGGAAATGGATTATCAACCAAAGCCACAGCCTCATTCAAGGCATCACCACCACGCTGCCAATCAAAATTACTGGTATAGGTGTATTGTGCGTTAATAAAATCTAAGGCTGGTATCTTATCAAACGGTAACTCATAATTCAATTCTAATTGTTGCGCATGACGGTTAGGTTCACCAATATCAAAAAAGCCATCCCACAGTAATAATTCAGGGTCAACCGCTGGTCTACCTTGGTCATCATAATCTTCTCCAAAATAATTTTTAACAATATTATTATTAGACCCCGTAAGATTTAAACGCAATGATTTGGTTAAACTATAATTAATTGCATATTGCCAATTAAACAAATAATTACGTTGTTGCAAAGTAGGAAGCTCTAATGCATCTACACCTTCTTCTACTACATCTCTAAAACGTTGTTGATTAAATTGCCTATCTATACTCGAATTCAATGAAAAAGTAGTTGGCAACAAATTCAAATTCAACTCTTTCAACCATCTCCAATACTTACCTGTGAGTAGCGAATCTTTTTTAGCAAAAGGTGCTATCTCTAGTGGTTCAAAAGCATGATTGTATGCAAAACCTGATTTTACTGTTTGATCTCTTAAATTCGCTATTTCAAAATCGCGATGCTTCGTTTCATTATACGAATAGTTAAAGGTGAAATTTTCAATATCATAAAAATTAGCCTTTGCTTCTGGTCCTCGTTCTTTTCTAAGACCGATAACATTAAAGCTGGTTCGCTTGGTATAATCTTCTGCCTGTTCTAAAACTTTATCCTTACCTTCTTGTGTAGTTTCAGCAGCCACGCGATCATCTAATTTTAAATCATCATAAACCGGATCAAATTCTGGTGTGATAATTTCTTCAGAAACACCGTAATTAAATGGAATTTTAATCCCCCATTTCTTAGGAAGCAACTGACCTACATTAACATTAGTAACCAAATCATACGAAATAGCATCTTCTCTTGCACGCTCCTTAGGCACTTGATCAATACTACCAAAACCAGAGGTGCTTTTAGCCCCCGTAGCGGTAACTGTAGCAAAATCAGCCATATTTGCGTCAATAGCAGCAATTGCTGCCCAACCTCCATTATTATCTAACCCTGCCAAACGTAGTTCATTAAACCAAACCTCACCACGTGCTGGCCTACGATCAGTATTTTTAATACCTACCATCAAGGTTCTAATACTTCCTAATGATGGATTTCCTTTAATTCCTATTCGGGTTTTACCTAGTGTTCTTTCATCAAACTCTCCTTTTGGAACCACCGTTCCATTTTCCACTTCAAAATACCCTGTTTCGGTAAGATCACTCCCGGCAATCCACGCAGATTTCACCTTGTTTAAATCAGCAAGAACAATTTCCATTTCATTTACACTAGGCCATATTGCATCAACCGATGATGCGCCATGAGGGGTAAATTCTAAAGGAATCTCTATCTGATAATAGTTTTCAGAAAAATCTGTTCCTATCCTTAGAAAACCAACCAATGGAGTTTCTCCATCCAAATAATCATCTTCAGCGATTTCTTCGGCATGTAAGAACATTTTCAGCTTTTTGTATTGCCGTATATCAAAATTTAAACTTTTAAATACGCCTCTTGAATCTTGTGGCTCTAAATTTTTCACTACCAAAGATAACGACTGTTCATTTTGACGAATAATGGTGTTATTATTATTTAATCGTTCACGTACAACACCAGGAGGCAACACATAATTAATAGGTATTCTATTTTCGTTTTCTTCAATATTAACAGCATTTACTTCTAAGGTAGTTCCATCATCTGAAGGATCTGCATCAACAGCTGGGTCTTGTAAATTTTTAATATACGTTCTCCAGTCGCCACGCACCAAATCTAAGGTTGCAAAACGTAGTACTGCCGGGCTGTTAAAACCAGTCATGTACATACGCATAAAACTTATTGATCTAAAATCGGTAATTCCACCTACTGCTTCTGTAAAATCACTTAACGGTATTTTAAACTGTATCCAACGTCTTCTTAAAGATCTTCCATCAGGCAATTCACTTGCAGGCACCTCATCCGTTTCCAAAACATCAGCCACATACTTATCGTCAGTAGTCAAATTTGGTCGGATAGGAATACGGTATTCAAAATAACTGTTTACCGTATTCATCGTTAAATCACGGTCAACATCTTCAACATCTGGTAGAGTGTTTGAACCTCTGTTGGTATTGGTTACCTGTACAGGAGAGTTACCGTCGGGGCTATTAAAATCTTTATAACGTTCTAAAATACTCCCCTCTCTATTTAAGTAGTATTGATAATTATCTAAAGCAGGGTCATCACCTTGGTTGTTGGTATACACAGCACTTTCATCAGCATCAGCTAAACCATCAAAACCAACATCTTGTAATACTCTATTCCCTTCATTGGCATCAAACGCATAAACTAACGCCTGTGTTTGTGGCACTCTACCCCAATCTGTATCACGTACTAATTCATTACTACCTATACCTGGCAAACCATTTTCATACTGCTTTCTACCATCTTTTAAAATATCTTCAGAAATATTACCAAAGTTGAACACCAATTCACCTGGAGACTCGGTTATACCGTCAACATAAGGATCCAACATCCAAAACTGCACAAACTCTACATTTGCTTGTTCAAAGTTAGTACTACTAAGCGGACGCATAATACCCGCCCATTTTTCATCGGCATCTACACGTTCAAAAATAGGATTGTTGTTATAAGGCCCCTTTTCTTCAGGAAAATAATTGATGTTCAAGGTGTTTTGCACCTGAGTTTGTCCTTGAGCTACATCTTGTTGAAAAAGACGATTAATGAATATACGTCGTGTTTCGTTGGTAGACACATCACTATCTGAAATTTCTGGAGGACGCTGGTTGGTATAAAAAATGGGATCTATGGTATACCAAGACATTTTTGCCCTTTCGAAGCCAGTTTCTAAGCCTTCTTTATTTTCAGCAAACTCCAAAGGCACACTCGCTAAGCTCCACCCTAAAGAAGAACGGATATCAATAAGCGTCTGCGCTCCTTCAAAATCATCAACATAAGTGGTTGTTTCTCCTTGAAAATCAGCGTTTTTAGGTGAATTTGGCTTCAACCAAGCTACTTCAGCACGTACCGACAAATTTGAAGGCGCATCTGTATCAATATTAGGAAGTTTATTCGCTAATCTGGTTAAGAATGGTACTTCTGTTGAAAAATTACCATTAAGTCCAAAAATAGTATTGTTTACTGGTTCAACACCATAGTTAGATTTTTGTGTCAGCGGGCGTTCATTCAAATTTAAATAAGTACCTCCTAAAACAAAGTTCTTACTCACCTGATGCTCAACATTTATACCAGTAAAACGTCTTGTTTGCTGCCCAAAAACGGCATTGTTTTCTACCGAAATATTAATAGGCACATTGGAAGCCTCTAAACTAGGATCTAAAATCTGCACAGTACCAGCCTGATAGTTTACACTATAATCTATACCTTCTTGCAATTGACGTCCACCAGCAGTAACACGTACTGATCCCCTAGGAACATTAAAAGCACCAATAGGAATACCATTACCACCTTCAGATTTATAACGTCCTTTTAAAAGGAATTTGTTTTTTTCAGGGTTTTGTCGCGATGCCGTTTTTGTAAGCTCATACATATCACGAAAAACATATTTGTTCTGGTTGGCATTATAGGTAGTTTCGTCATCATAATCCTCATTTACAGCCATTTCATCAAACAAATACCGCCCAAAAGGTTCAGTTTTTGTAAAAATGATAAGTCCGTTTTGCGTATTGATCGTTAACCCAGGTACAAAATCAAAAAAACCATCTCCACCCGGCTGTACATCATTATACACATTTAATCGATCTAAATTAAAGACATCCAACAAAATACGATCCTGAAGTCCATCAGGCCATCCTGAACCAGGGCCATCTTCAACCGGTGTTATATAGTTTCGTGGCGTAGGGTCAATATGAAGAATATTTAATTTAAAATCTTCTTGACTCATTCTAAAAGCCCCAGTAGCATAGATGTTTTTCATCATCAAATCCCAAATAGGATCTTCAACCTTTGTAATGTTACTTTTCAATAATTTCAACACTAAGGTATTGTTTTCAATAACTGGCGCTACAGCTCCACCTCCTGAAACACTAGTTGCATCAACACCACCATTAGCAAATTCACCAACTTGAAATACCTCTCCATTCACAGTATACTGAAAAGCCACCCCTAAAACCTCATCATTACTTAGTCTTTGGTGTAAAGAAATATACCCTAGTTGCGGGTGATAATCAAAATCTCCATTCTCTTCAAGTTTTCTTGCATTTTCAAGAATAGCATAGTCAAACCCTTGATTTACTTCATAACCCAATTGAATATCAAAACCCTTCTCAACTGTTGCTATATCGCGTATTTCTTGGGTTAAGGCACCACCGCTTTTTCCTATTTTTTTAGGATCAAAAGCATTGGCGTCATTTCTTGGAAATCTATTTGTTGGCGATGGGAAAAAACCAGCTGGCGGTGTAACCGTTCTACCATATCTCGTGTTATTAGGATTTGATTCTCCTAAATCTTGAAGCGCAACAATGTTACGCACATTCGTAGTTTTTTGTGTTCTGTTGGTTACCCAAACCTCAAGTCTTGTTATTTGAACCTGACTTCTTATGTAGGGATAATTCTGTAGCGCCTCATCATAGTGATTTCTAAAATATTGCGCTAAAAAGAAGTGCCTATCTTCATCATAGTCTAGTGCAGATATTGAAAATTCTTCAACCGTACCTCCACCCTGAGCTACCACATTATTCGTTTGTGATTTTTGTTCAGAAAAAACCGCTGTTACCTTTGTTCTACCAAACTGCAATTCTGTTTTAATACCAAAAAGACTTTGCGCCCCTTTAATTAAAGAGCTGTTTAATGGCATACTCACATTACCAGCTTCTATACTTTGCAAAATATCATCTTCGCTAGGCGTATAATCTAATTTAAAAATATTCTGAAAATCAAAACTAGCTTCTGTATCGTAGTTAAAATTTACTTCTAGGCGTTCTCCAATTTTCCCCAGCAAGCTCAAGCTAATACGCTGATCAAAATCAAAAGATAAATTAGAACGATTTCGAGGAGACAACGAAGGGTTGTCATTTTTTTGCCAAATCACACCCAAATCCATGGCCACAGAACCTTGAGGAACTACTTGCACGCCTCCTTCTCCAAAAATAGATTTGAAAAACTTATTGTCTTGATAAAAAGTAGGTAACAAGTTTTTCTTCCCGTCTTCACTACCTTCCTTTTTACCAGAAATAGCATCTACCTTATCTTTAAAGTAGCCCTTAATACCTTCTTTTCTGACTAAATCAAAATATTGATCAGGTGTTAAAATGATAGGATAGCCGATATCAAAATCACCTACCTTTTCATTGTAGATATACCGATCAAGCTGTTCGTCATAGATATAACGCGAAACAATACTATCCGGATTTTCTAATACAAGCTTACCAAGTGAAAAGCCTGTTTTCACAGAATCCACTTCTTGCTCATTTCCTTCTTTTTCGTCAGTTTCTTGTGCCAGTGTAACCACCGTGCCTACAAAAAACATCACGAATAAAAAGATTAAATTACATAAAGATTTACGTATTTTTTTTGCCCCTTTTTTCAAACTTTCTACAAATTTTTAAGCGCAAGCTTAATAATATTCTCCACATTGAGTGAAGCGTCTTGCTGCAGTACTTTATCCACCACTTTTTCAACTTGTCTTCGTGGAAACCCAAGAACCTCTAAAGCAGATAACGCTTCTTCTTTATTTGTATTGTTTGAACTTAATGAAACTTCATCAATATCATAAATTTTTAAAACTTTGTCGCGTAAATCAAGTATTACCCGCTGGGCGGTTTTAACACCAATACCCTTAACACCCTGAATAGTAGCCGTATCCCCACCAGCTATAGCGTCGCGGACTTGCAAAGGGGACAACGAAGACAACATTGTTCTTGCTGTACTTGACCCAATACCAGAAACGGAAAGTAATAATCTAAAAATTTCTCGCTCTGATTTTTCTGAAAAACCAAATAACGTATGCGCATCTTCCTTAATTTGCAGGTGGGTAAACAAACGAATATGCTCTTCATCTTGAATTTTAGAAAAGGTATGTAGTGATATATTTACAAAATAGCCCACCCCGCCACATTCAATAATTACGTATGTTGGATTTTTTTCTACCAGTTTCCCCTTTAAATGATGAATCATAAGTGTATGAATTAAAAATATAGCCTACATGTTAGCTATTAGATGAAAATTAAAAATTATTTACTACAACCCGTTCTTTGAAATAGCAGCATGCTAATATGTCTTTTTTTCTAAAGCTGTATTTTACAATTTAACATTCAACAAATCTATTTCGCTGATTTTGCTCTCTTTCTTTTTTCACGTTCTTGTGCATCAATCACTGCAACAGCCGTCATATTCACCATTTCATCAACACTAGCACCCAATTGTAAAATATGAACTGCTCTTCGCAAGCCTACCATAATAGGACCAATAGAATCTGCTCCATTCAACTCTTTCAATAACTTATAGGTAATATTTGCCGATTCTAAGTTTGGAAACACTAAGGTGTTTACCTTTTTTCCTGCCAGTTTTGAAAATGGAAATTGGCTTTGAAGTAATTCTTTATTTAGCGCAAAATCTGTTTGAATTTCGCCGTCAACAACCAAATTAGGATTTGACTCATGTAAAATACGAACAGCCTCTTTTACCTTTTGTGCCTTTGGATGCGTTGAAGACCCGTAATTGGCATAAGACAAGAGTGCCATAACGGGTTCAAAGCCAAAAGTAGCTGCTACATTGGCTGCATTTTGAGCAATTTCTGCCAATTCTTCGGCATTCGGCTCAATGTTGATAGACGTATCTGCCAAAAATAACGGCCCTCTTTTGGTAATCATCAAGTGAACTGTTGCTGCACGGGTAACATTTACCGCCCTTCCAATAACCTCAAAAACAGGTTTTACTACTCTCGGGTAAGCTCTTGAATAACCCGATATCATGCCATCAGCATCGCCTTCTAACACCATCATAGAACCAAAATAGTTACGCTCGCGCATTTTAGATTTGGCATTATAAAGGGTCGTACCACTTCTTCTTCGGTTTTTCCAAAATTTAGTAGCGTATTTGTCTCTTATTTTCTCTGAAGCACTAGAACTCGGGTCAATAATTTCTATAGCAGCATCAAATTCTAACTCTGCTTTAAGCTCGTTGATAATTTCCTCATTTCCTAATAAAATAGGTGTTGCTATACCTTCTTCATGAACAATTTGAGCCGCTTTTAAAACATCTAAATGATCAGCCTCAGCAAATACTATTTTCTTCGGATTCATTTTTGCTCTATTGTGAAGCAAACGAACCACCTTATTATCCTCACCAGAACGCTGGCGCAATTCTTCTTTATAGCGATCCCAATCCTCAATAGGCTCTTTGGCAATACCACTCTCCATTGCTGCCTTGGCGACAGCCGGAGGTATTTCAGATATTAACCGCGGATCAAAAGGTTTAGGAATAATATACTCACGCCCAAAAGTTAATCGTGTTTCTCCGTAGGCAATATTTACCTGCTCAGGCACCGGTTCTCGGGTCAATTCGGCAAGTGCTTTAACGGCTGCCATTTTCATCGCCTCATTAATTCCCGTAGCACGAACATCTAAAGCGCCTCTAAAAATAAACGGAAAGCCCAGTACATTATTTACTTGGTTAGGATGGTCTGATCGACCTGTTGCCATGATTATATCTTTTCGCGTACTTACCGCCAAATCATATTTTACTTCAGGATCTGGATTGGCCATAGCAAAAACTATCGGATCCTTGGCCATAGACAACAACATCTCAGGAGAAACAATATCCTTGATAGAAAGTCCAATAAAAACATCAGCATCAACCATGGCTTCAGTCAGCGTATCTATTTTTCTATCAGATGCAAACTCCAGTTTTTCTTTTGATAATGTTTCACGATCTTTTCGAATAACGCCCTTACTATCAAGCATTACAATATTCTCACTTTTGGCTCCAAATGCCTTATACAGCCTTGTACACGATACAGCAGCAGCACCTGCGCCACTCACTACAATACGTACATCTTCAATTTTTTTATTGGTAATTTCAAGCGCATTTAACAAGGCTGCAGCAGAAATAATTGCTGTACCATGCTGGTCATCATGCATTACTGGAATATCAAGCTCTTCCTTTAAGCGACGCTCTATCTCAAAAGCTTCTGGCGCTTTAATATCTTCTAAATTGATACCACCAAAAGTGGGGGCTATCATTTTAACGGTTTCTATAAATTTATCAACATCTTCGGTATCCACCTCAATGTCCATACCATCAATATCGGCAAAAATTTTAAAAAGCAAGCCTTTACCTTCCATCACCGGTTTAGAAGCTTCGGGGCCAATATTACCTAAACCCAAAACAGCAGTTCCATTAGAAATAATGGCTACTAAATTCCCCTTTGAGGTGTATTTATAGGCATTGTCTTTGTCTTTGGCAATCTCCAAACAAGGCTCTGCAACTCCTGGCGAATATGCCAAAGCCAAATCACGTTGTGTCGCATAAGGCTTGGTTGGAACAATTTTTATCTTACCCGGTTGTGGTTTTGCGTGGTAAATTAATGCTTCTCTCCTATTTTTCTTTTTGCTCATTGCCTTGAATTTTGGAAAGCAAATTTAAGGGAATGCAATCATTTACAAGCAAAATCACCCTTTATTCTTTTTGATTTTCTGAGACATTTAATCGCATTGCAAAAATCGCTGCCAAAATAAAGAACACCCCACCGAAAAGAATTGCATTTACAGCATCATCGCTAAGCAAATTCTCAATTATAGGGCCAAAAGAAACGGTCTGAATAAGCATCGGAATAACAATCATCATATTTACGATACCCATATACACCCCTCTTCGTTCTTCTGGAATCACTTTTGAAACCATAGCATACGGAATACCCATCATAGCAGCCCACCCCACACCAAACAACACCATTGGCAGCAATAAGATGTACTTATCATCAATATAAGGCATACTTAACATAGCCAAACCTGTGAGTACTAAGCTCAATACATACACCATTTTAGAACTATATTTCGCAGCAAGAGGAACCAAAGCAAGAGCGGTTAACATAGTTACAAAATTATATGTGCCATTCATAAGCCCAGTTTGACCCAATGCTTGTTCTGAAAGTAGTTTTATGTTTTGAGCAAATTCAGTATCCATTCCACTGATTTCTGCCCCTTTTTTACAAGCCTCAATAATACCTTCATACCTTAGTGTATCTGCATCTGTTATTCCAAATAGACTTTTACGCAACATTGGCGTTATAAACTGCCAATAACAAAAAAGTGCATACCATTGAAAAAAGTATACTGCGGAGAGTCGCCACAAAAACACTGGCATATCACCAATAGCATCTGCTGCTTCTATAAAAGGCGCCAATAAATCACCGATTTTCTTTATTGACGGATTATCTGGATTTTTTTTGATGATTTTATATAAAGTAAAAAGCCATACAAACGCAATCAATAACACAATAATAACCCATAGGTTGATGTTTTCAAATAAGACAGGAAAACCATACCCTAGCACAAGCCCCGAAGCAACAGGAATTGAAAAAACCACCATAAGTACACTCAAAATTTGAATAAGCGGCGCAGGTTTTCCTTCATTATATGCTTGTATTTCTTTGAGTTCCTCATCTACAGGAGGAATCTCAGGAGTTTTCCACACTGACCACAAAATAGTACCTACGGAAGCAATAGCGCCAAGAAAAAATGAATAATACACCCAATTAGGAATTACACTTACTACCTCAACACTTGTAGAACAAAGTGCTGTAGAACTATCAACAGGCACACTAAACCAATCTTGAAAAAGAAACAATGAAAAATTTGCCAAAGTAATACCAGCCCCCACAAACAAGCTTTGCATTTGATACCCAAAAGTTAGTTGATTATCAGGCAACTTATCTCCAACAAAAGCACGGTAGGGCTCCATTGCTGTATTATTAGCAGCATCTAAAATCCACAATAAACCAACGGCAAACCACAAACTAGGACTAAAAGGAAAAGCAAAAAGGCAGAGACTAGCGATAATAGCTCCGATTAAAAAAAAGGGTTTTCTTCTACCACCCCATTTAGGAAGCCAAGTTTTATCACTTATCGCCCCTATAATAGGTTGAATCAACAAGCCTGTTACGGGCCCAGCTAAATTTAAAAGTGGCAGCTCATTATGGTGAGCTCCTAAAAATTCAAAAATAGGATTAACCGCAGTTTGTTGCAATCCAAAACTAAACTGGATTCCAAAAAAACCAACATTCATATTCCATATCTGCCAAAAATTCAGGCGTGGTTTTTTTATCATGCTCATCGTACGTAATGGTTTAGTTATCAAATTGCCAAACAAGATAGCATTTTATAGCCTTATGAAGAATAAACTTTGACACAAAATAACAACGCTAAGAATCTCAAACGTTATAGTCACCGCTACAGCAAAGCAATGCATTGACACTATTGTCGTAAAAATTAGCACAAAACAGTAGACCCGCTATTTCAAAAAATTAATGTTGCGTTGAAAACCAGCGAATTTTGTTCGTTTTACTGCCGATTTTTGAAATACCTTTCGAAACACATCTTCGGTAATTTCTTCCCAATCTTTTTTGGTCATAGCAAGCAAATCGGGGTGAGGATTAAACAACGGTTCACTATGCGGTTTTGAAAAGCGATTCCACGGACATACATCTTGACAAACGTCACAACCAAAAGCCCAATCATCAAACTTGCCTTTATACGCTGTGGGAATTTCATTCTTCAACTCTATTGTAAAATAAGAAATACATTTACTCCCATCAACTACATGAGCATCGACTATCGCTTCTGTTGGACAAGCATCAATACAGGCCGTACACGTACCACAATGATCAGTTACAGCATGGTCATATTCCAACTCCAAATCAATAATTAACTCGGCAATAAAATAAAAAGACCCCACTTGCTGTGTAAGCAAATTACTGTGCTTACCAATCCAGCCTAAGCCACTTTTAGCTGCCCATGCCTTATCTAACACAGGAGCTGAATCAACAAAAGCCCGTCCGCCTACTTCGCCAATTTCCTCAGAAATAAACGTTTGCAATTCTCTTAATTTTGATTTAATGACATGATGATAATCGTTACCATAAGCGTATTTTGATATTTTATAGGTATCGTTTTTTTGTGCTTCTTCTGGGTAGTAATTCAACAAAAGAGAAACTACAGATTTAGCTCCATCTACAAGTAAACGGGGATCTAGCCGCTTATCAAAATGATTGGCCATATAGCCCATTTCACCATGCATATTGTTATTTAACCACTTTTCTAAACGTGGCGCTTCGTCTTCTAAAAAATCAGCTTTCGATATTCCACATGACAAAAAACCAAGGCGTTTGGCCTCGGTTTTTATACCTTGTGTATATCGTTCTTTTATTGTCATTTTATGCTTTACGCTATATAATCCTTTACTTTTTCTAAGGCTTCTTTTATCCCATCAGGGTTTTTACCTCCTGCGGTAGCAAAAAATGGCTGCCCACCGCCACCACCTTGAATATACTTACCTAACTCACGAACAATAGTTCCGGCATTCAAGCTTTTGGCAGCTGCCAATTCTTTAGAAATATAGCAACTTAGCAAGGCTTTTCCGTTTTGCTCCGTACCAAAAAGCAAAAATAAATTGTCTTTATTTTGTCCCAGCTCAAAAGAGAGGTCTTTGATACCCGCAGCATCCAAATCAATTTTCTTGGCTAAAAACTGAACGCCATTAATATCGGTAAGTTCATTAACCAATTCTCCTTTCAAATTTTTGGCTTTTTCTTTTAAAAGCTGCTCTACTTCCTTCTTTAGTTTCGCATTTTCATCTTGCAATACGGCTACTGCTTTAAGAGGGTCTTGCGTATTATTGAGTAATTCTTTTATTTGAAATAACGCTTTATTATTTTCATAATAAAAATCTTTAACGGCATCTGAAGTAATTGCCTCAATTCTTCGTATACCCGCTGCAACAGCACTTTCTGATTTAATTCTGAAATGCCATATATCAGCCGTATTCTTCACATGTGTCCCCCCACAAAGCTCTATAGATTTTCCAAAACGCACCGTTCTAACCGTATCACCATATTTTTCACCAAACAACGCCATAGCTCCATCTTTCAAAGCCCGCTCCATAGGAACGTTTCTATTCTCTTCAAATGGAAGCTGACCTTCTATACGTGCGTTTACAAAATTTTCAACCGCCCGAAGCTCATCAACGGTCAACTTGGAATAATGCGAAAAATCAAACCGCAGGTATTTAGAATGTACCGCAGAACCTTTTTGCTCTACGTGTGTTCCTAAAATTTCTCTTAGTGCCTGATGCAATAAATGGGTTGCGGTATGGTTTGCTTCTGTGCGTTGTCGTTGTTTTTTATCAACTACAGCTTTAAAAGTTTCCCTTAAATGCTTAGGGAGGTTTTTGGCAAAATGAACAATTTCATTATTCTCCTTTTTAGTATCAAGAATATACACTACATCACCATTAGGCACTTCTAAATAGCCTTTATCACCTACTTGCCCACCTCCTTCGGGATAAAAAGGAGTCAAATTAAAAACAAGTTGATACTGTTCACCATCCTTTTTTGAGCTCACTTTACGATATTTAACCAACTTCACATCGGCCTCTAAAACATCATAGCCCACAAACTCTTGCTCTACATCATCTGCCAAAATAACCCAATCACCCTTTGAAGTAGCCGATGCTAATTTTGAACGATTTTTTTGCTCTTGCATGGCAACTGCAAACCCTTCCTCATCTAAGGTATACCCCTTTTCGCTTAAAATAAGGGCTGTTAAATCTTTAGGAAATCCGTAAGTATCATACAATTCAAAGGCCTTTCTGCCATCGATTTCCTTTCCTTTGGTATTTGCAATGATAGTATCTAAAAGTACCAAACCTTGCTCTAAGGTATTTAAGAAAGAATGTTCCTCTTCCTTAATTACATTTTCTATCAATTGCTGCTGTTGCTTCAATTCAGGAAAAGCTTCACCCATAGTCTGTGACAACACCTTAACCAGGCGATACATAAAAGGTTCTGAGGTATTTAAAAAGGTAAAACCATATCTGATTGCCCTTCTTAAAATTCTACGAATCACATAGCCAGCCCCCGTATTACTTGGCAATTGCCCATCTGCGATAGCAAAAGAAACGGCTCTAATATGATCAGCAATCACTCGAATAGCAATATCCGTTTCTTCAAGCTTTCTATATTTTGAATTGGTAATGGTTTCAATCTCTCTAATAATGGGTGTAAAAACATCGGTATCATAATTAGAAGCAACGCCTTGCAATGCCATACAAAGACGTTCAAAGCCCATACCTGTATCAACATGCTTTGAAGGAAGTGGCTCTAATTGACCGTCTGCCTTTCTATTGTACTGCATAAAAACCAAATTCCATATTTCTACTACCAACGGATGATCTTGGTTTACCAAAGAAGCTCCAGGAACCTTAGCTTTTTCTTCAGCAGAACGAATATCGATATGTATTTCAGAACAAGGACCACAAGGCCCCTGCTCACCCATTTCCCAAAAATTATCTTTTTTATTTCCCTTGATGATACGATCTTCTGGTACAATGGAACGCCAAAGATCATAGGCTTCAGCATCCATTTTTAGGTTATCAGCATCACTACTTCCTTCAAAAACCGAAACATACAAACTATCTTTATCTATTTTAAAAACTTCCGTCAGCAACTCCCACGACCATTGTATAGCTTCTTTCTTAAAATAATCACCGAAACTCCAATTGCCCAACATTTCAAACATGGTATGGTGGTAGGTATCTTTACCTACCTCTTCCAAATCATTATGCTTACCGCTTACTCGAAGGCATTTTTGAGAATCAACTACCCGCTTATTTTTAGGCACACTATTACCTAAAAAATACTCTTTAAACTGATTCATTCCTGCATTGGTGAACATTAATGTAGGATCATCTTTTATCACCATCGGTGCAGAAGGCACAATTTTGTGGTTTTTTTCCTTGAAAAAATTCAAAAACTGAGCACGTATCTCTTTAGAAGTCATATAAAATCTTAAGTTTTTCTAATTTTAGCCTTTTAAACAAAACAATTTTTATATTTGTTTGTTCTATTTAAAGGAACAAAAATAGAATAAAATATATTCATGTCTAAAGTAAAGTACTATTACGATCCCGATACGCTGTCGTATCGCAAGATTGAACCAAAGAAATCGCGCCGTTATCGTAATATTGCGCTCTTCGTTGTAGGTTCTGCTTTGTGTGGTTTTTTTGGCTTGATACTATTACTAAATACCAATTTTGTAAACACGCCACGTGAACTTTCTTTGTCACGTGAGCTTAAAAATTACGAACTTCAGTTTGAGCTTTTAAACAAAAAGATGGAACAAATAGAAGAAGTTTTATCTAATATCGAAGATCGTGATAATAATATATACCGCTTATATTTTGAAGCCAACCCTATACCTGAAGAGCAACGTCGTGCTGGCTTTGGCGGTATAAATCGTTATAAGTCACTAGAAGGCTTTAATAATTCTGAAATGATTATTGAAACCACTAAGCGGCTAGATATCATAAAAAAGCAAATGGCCATACAATCTAAATCACTGGATGAGATTGCCCTATTAGCTAAAGAAAAAGAAAAATTATTGGCTGCTATACCCGCTATTCAGCCCATAAACAATGATGATCTAACGCGAATGGCATCAGGCTACGGTTGGCGATCAGATCCTTTTACAAAAGCTCGAAAAATGCATTGGGGCATGGATTTCACCGCTCCCAAAGGCACACCAATATATGCCTCTGGTGATGGTAAAATAATTCGTGCAGACAATAATTCGTCAGGTTACGGAAAACATATTCGTATTGATCACGGCTATGGCTACATAAGTTTGTATGCGCATTTAAGCAAATACAATGTAACCAAAGGGCAACGGGTAAAACGTGGCGACCTTATTGGCTTTGTAGGCAGTACTGGACGCTCACAAGGCCCTCACCTTCATTATGAGATTTTTAAAGATAAAAATAAAATCAATCCTATCAATTTCTATTACGGAAACTTATCTTTGAAAGAATTTGAAGACATGTTGAAATATGCAAACCAAGAAAATCAATCGCTAGATTAATGTATATAGAACTTCCTGAAAAACGATATTACGGTATTGGCGAGGTAGCTAAAGCCTTTGGGGTAAACACCTCATTGATTCGTTTTTGGGAAAAAGAATTCGATGCTTTAAAACCTAAAAAAAATGCAAAGGGGAACCGAAAATTCACCCCCGAAGACATAAAAAACCTACAACTCATTTACCACTTGGTTAAAGAAAGAGGTTTTACTTTAGAGGGTGCTAAAACCCACTTAAAAGAAAATAAGCAAAAAACACTTACAACTTTTCAAATTATTGAAAAACTAGAAGGCGTTAAAGCCGAACTTATAAAAATAAAAGAACAACTATAAACATACAAAACGCTGAGAATAGCACATTGTTCACTTCTTTTTTGAATTTGGCTATATGTACTTTTCTCGCAACATATTTACACTAATCCATTAACACAAAATAAAATGAAAAAAACACTTATTGTAATACTAGCTATAGCTGCCTTTGGCATTGGTATTTACCAATGGGCAGTAGGTTTTAACAACACTGCTGTTGAATTGGAAGCTAATGCAAAAACAGCATGGTCAAACGTTGAAAGCGCCTACCAACGACGAAATGACCTCATTGGCAATTTAGTCAAAACCGTTAAAGGAGCTGCTGATTTTGAGCGCGGCACCCTAACCGATGTGATTGAAGCACGAGCAAAAGCGACTTCAACCAGTATTGATGCCAATAATATCACACCAGAAAAAATGGCAGCTTTTCAACAAGCGCAAAGCGGACTTACAGGTGCCTTAAGTAAATTAATGGTGGTAGTAGAACGCTACCCTGAACTAAAAGCAAATCAAAATTTTCTAGAACTTCAGGCGCAGCTCGAAGGCACAGAAAATAGAATTAATGTAGAAAGAAATCGCTACAACGAAGAAGTAAACCACTACGACATACACACTAAAAAATTCCCTGGAAAATTATTAGCTGGCCTGTTTGGCTTTAAAGAAATGGCACGCTACAAAGCAGATGCAGGTGCTGAAAAAGCGCCAGACGTGGATTTTGATTTCAATTAATTGAGCCAATGTCTCGCGTAGAAAAATTTTTATCAGAAGAAGAAGAGCAAGAAATTATTCAAGCTATTCTCAAAGCTGAAGAAAACACCTCTGGCGAAATTCGCGTGCATATTGAACCGCACACGCGAATCGATCATTTTGAACGCGCCAAAGCGGTATTTTACATGCTAAAAATGGACAACACTAAAGACGCCAATGGGGTGCTCATTTATGTTGCTGTTAACGATAGAAAATTTGTTATTTACGGAGATCATGGCATCAACAAGGTTGTTCCTACTGATTTTTGGAACACCACTCGCGATGCCATACAAACACAATTTAAAGCAGGCAACTACAAACAAGGTATTATTGATGGCATATTAACTGCTGGAAAAGCGCTAGCAACTCATTTTCCGTGGCAACACGGCGACATAAACGAATTGAGCAATGAGATATCGAAAGGGTAATCTTTTTCTTTTATTTTTTATTTGTTGGAGCTTTACATTTGCTCAATTTCAGATTCCTGAAAAACCACAAAAGCAAACTAGCGTTTATGATGACAAAACGGTAGACCTACTTACTAGCCAACAAGAAAAAGCGTTAGAACAAAAGCTAGTTCATTATGCTGACAGTACTTCTACCCAAATTGTTATCGCCATTATTCCATCAACTAAGGGAGAAGATATTAATTTTCTCGGAGCAAAATGGGGGCAAAAATGGGGCTTTGGTCAAGCAGACAAAGATAACGGCATACTTATTCTTGTTGCCAAAAATGACCGTAAAATTGCCATAAGTACAGGTTATGGTGTTGAAGTCTCACTGACTGATGCGCTCTCGAAAAGAATTATTCAAAATATCATCTTACCAGAATTTAAAAAAGGTGATTTTTATGCGGGTCTCAACAATGCCGTAACCGTTATTTTTCAAGTTTTAAATGGCGAATTTAAAGAGGAACGTACCTTTTCAAACAACCAAGGTTTTCCCTTTAGTAACTTTTTGCCTTTTATCATCTTTTTTGTCATCATCATTATTTTATCTAACAGTAATCGCAGAAATGGAGGCAATGGCCCTGGCGGACGGCGCTCTTCGGGTCTTGACCTTTGGGACATCATCATCCTGAGTAATATGGGACGTAGCGGTGGCTCTGGAGGTTTTGGTAGCGGTGGCGGATTTGGCGGAGGCAGCTCTTCGGGCGGTGGTTTTGGAGGCGGTTTTGGTGGTGGTGGCTTTGGCGGAGGCGGTGCCTCTGGCGGATGGTAAGCCTACACAAAACGCACTTTATCCTTAACACCTAAACCGAGGTATAAAAAACGTTTCGCTTTTTAATAGTAAACTACTAAAAAACAAAACGTTTACATATTTGAGCGAAGCAGCTTAGCTTGCTATATATTATTTTTTACGCATAAAAATAGACATCGGCACCCCTGAAAAATCAAAATTTTCTCTCAATTTATTCTCCAAATAACGCTTATACGGCTCTCTTACATATTGCGGCAAATTACAGTAAAAGGCAAATTGTGGATAGTGCGTAGGTATTTGCATACAGAATTTAATCTTCACAAATTTACCTTTATAGGCTGGTGGAGGATAGTTTTCAATAATAGGTAACATAATATCATTGAACTTACTAGTGGGTATTTTTCTACTTCTATTCTCATATACCTGAACAGCAGTTTCTATGGCTTTAAAAATACGTTGTTTGGTCAAAACCGATATAAATAATATGGGAACATCAACAAAAGGTTCAATAACCTCTTTAATTTTCCGCGTGTAATGCTTCATGGTATTTGTTTCTTTGTCTTCAACCAAATCCCATTTATTCACTAGAATGACTATTCCTTTGTTGTTACGCTGTGCCAACCAAAAAATATTAGCTACCTGTCCATCAAAACCTCTGGTAGCATCGACCAAAAGCAAACAAACATCACTATGCTCAATTGCCCGCACCGAGCGCATCACAGAATAGAATTCTAAATCTTCTTTTACCTTAGCTTTTCGGCGTATACCAGCAGTATCTACCAAGTTAAACTCAAAACCAAAACGGTTGTATTTGGTATCAATACTGTCACGTGTAGTACCGGCTATATCAGTAACAATATACCTATCTTCTCCAATAAGGGCATTTATAAAGGATGATTTTCCTGCATTCGGTCTTCCCACTACGGCAAATCTAGGCAGGTTACTTTCTTCGACCTCATTATCTGGCAGTACTTCGACCAAAGCATCTAAAAGATCGCCTGTTCCACTACCATTAATACTTGATAGGGTATAATATTCTCCCATGCCTAGCGAATAAAATTCTACAGCATCTTCTGCTCGTTTGGCATTATCAACCTTATTAACAGCTAAAAAGGAAGGTTTATCTACGCGATGTAATAATTTGGCAACATCTTCATCCATTCCTGTAACGCCATCTTCTACATTCACCATAAAAATAATAGCATCAGCTTCTTCAATCGCCAGCTCTACCTGTTTGTCTATCTCTTGCTCAAAGATATCATCGCTACCCAAAACATAACCACCCGTATCTATTAACGAAAATTCTTTGCCATTCCAATCACTTTTTCCATAATGGCGATCACGAGTTACCCCACTAACGGCGTCAACAATAGCTTCTCTGCGCTGAATTAATCTATTAAAAAACGTAGATTTACCCACATTTGGTCTTCCTACAATAGCTACAATAGCACTCATACTTCCTTATTTTGGGGCAAAAATACTACAAAGCGTTCACATACAAACCATAACCGTGGCTATCCTTTTTAACTACGCCCTTTACAGCATCTTATGAAGATTAGCCATTACTTAATTTAGCATACAAAATTTTACGCTATAATTTCTGCTAATTGCCTTTTTTTAAACCCATATGTTAGCATGAAAACCATCGCTTAATCAAGATACAAGACTGCTACACTATACAAAACAAAAACAGTTTCTTTCTCTTTAGTGTAGTAACTTATAGTTTGAGAATATACGTTCTAATAAAAAACGTGCTTGAAATGAGCTTTACTTATTATACCCAAAGCGTTTTAGTTGCCTGGCATCACTACGCCAGTTTTTATTCACCTTTACATACAACTCTAGGTGTACCTGTTTTCCGAAGAATTTTTCTAGGTCTTTACGCGACTCTACCCCTACACGTTTTAAAGCGCTACCCTTATGACCTATGATAATCCCTTTTTGCGAATCGCGCTCTACCATAATTACCGAACGCATACGAATGATATCCTCATCCTCAAAAAACTCTTCTGTATCGATTTCTACGGAATAGGGAATTTCTTTTTTGTAATGGATTAAGATTTTCTCACGGATGGTTTCGTTAACAAAGAAACGTTCAGGCTTATCGGTTAACTGGTCTTTTGGATAATACGGATGCGCCGCTGGAAGTAATTCGATAATACGTTCAAAAACACCTTTCACATTAAAATTATTTAATGCTGATACGGGATGAATCTCAACCGTAGGAAGCTGTTCTTGCCAATATTGCACTTGCTCTTCTAGCAACTCTTGACTAGCATTATCAATTTTATTGAGCAATAACAGCACAGGAATTTTAGTATTCTTTATCTTCTCAAAAAAGCGTTCGTCTTTTAGTGCTGTTTCTCCTATTTCCACCATATAAAGCAAGACATCGGCATCTTCAAAAGCAGATTTCACAAAATCCATCATGGAGGTTTGTAGCTCATAGGCCGGTTTGATAATACCGGGAGTATCCGACAAAATAACCTGAAAATCATCACCATTAACAATCCCTAAAATACGATGGCGCGTTGTTTGGGCCTTAGAGGTAATAATTGATAATTTCTCGCCAACAAAGGCATTCATCAATGTAGACTTACCTACATTGGGGTTTCCTATAATATTTACAAATCCTGCCTTATGCTCCATCATGCTTCAATTTTTTAAAATAGTCCTTTGCTGCTGCGTTTACTTTAGGTGCCAAAAGCAATACGGCAATCATATTTGGTATCACCATTAGGGCATACGATAAATCGATTAAATTTTTCACCAGCTCCAAAGAGGCTACGGCGGCAAAAATAATCATTATTACAAAGTACCAATTGTAATACTTTCCAATTTTTGCATTGGTTAAAAAAGTGAGGCATTTTACCCCGTAATAAGAATAGGTAAACAGCGTAGACAATGCAAAGGCAGAAACTATAACCATCAGCAAATCATCACCGTAGCTACCCAAGGTTCTTTCAAAGGCGTTTAAGGTCATTACAATACCACTTTGGTCTTCAAGATAAGCACCACTCAAAATAATAACGATAGCCGTAAAGGTACATACCAAAATGGTATCAATAAAAGGGCCTAACATGGCTACAAGCCCTTCTTTTACCGCATTATCAGTCTTAGATTGCCCGTGATACATGGGTGCACTACCCAAACCTGCTTCGTTTGAAAACATAGCCCTACGCACGCCAATAATCACCAAGCCCCAAAAACCGCCTGTTACTACGGTATTGAAATTCCATGCTTCGGTAAAAATCATTTTTAGGGAAGGAATAATCTGTGAGGCATTCATTACCATAACCGCAACAACAGCTACTAAATACACCGCTACCATAAAAGGAACAATGGCTGATGCTACCTTGGCAATTTTTGTAAGGCCACCAAAAATAACAAATGATGTGATCACCGCTAGCAGCACACCAACCGTCCATTTCCAACTTTCGTCACTCATGGCAAATAGGGTTTCTGAGGGTTCTATAACACTCATAAAAGTTTCGGTAAACTGATTTGCTGTAAACACCCCAAGAAAACCAAACAAACCACATAGTGCAAAGAAAATAGCCAAGGGCTTTGCCTTAGGCCCCAAACCTTTGGTAATATAATACATAGGGCCACCCTGCACCTTGCCTTTATCATCTGTACTACGAAACATAATAGACAAACTACAGGAATAGAATTTTATACACATACCGATAAGGGCAGTCATCCAAATCCAAAAAATCACCCCAGGACCTCCATCATGAATGGCTATTGCCACTCCCGAAATATTCCCTAAACCCACCGTAGCGGCTACCGCTGCTGAAAGGGCTTGAAAAGAACTCACATCACCTTTTGCATTTTTGTCATCGTACTTACCAGCTGTAATGGCAATAGCATGCCCAAAATAACGATATGGCAAAAATTTTGAATAGGCTACTAAAAAAAGTCCTCCGCAAATAAGCAGTACAAACATGGGCCATTCGGTATATGGCAAAGCATTGGCAATAAAGTCGTTGATTGTTTCCATAATTATATAAAGCCCGAAGGTATGGATTTTTAAGTTTTTGTTAGATACAAGGGCTTTAAAAAAATATTCTCGCTCAAGTTTGGATTTAACTAAAAAACCGTTGTATATTTGCCGTCCGCATTCGTATAGAATGTTGATTTTATCTCGATGGACTTATTACCCATAAAGTTGCAAAACTAAAGTGAGATTGGTTACATCGCGGGATAGAGCAGTAGGTAGCTCGTCGGGCTCATAACCCGAAGGTCACTGGTTCGAGTCCAGTTCCCGCTACTAGCAATGACAAGGGCTTCAAGAGATTGAAGCCCTTTTTTTATGCAATGGGTATCACATAGGTAAAACAAATTAGCTTAATTTATCTTTCAACTGTTTAAAGACCTCTGAGTGTTTGTCTGGGTTTTGATCTTTTAATTTTTTTAGATTTTGAAGTTTCCATTGTACAGAAGGGTATCTTTCAAAATCATAGATACTCCACTTTGGTTCTACGTTTTTAAAACTTAAAAGAAATTCTTTGTCTTTATCATCTAAAGAATTTTGTATTGCTTCAATAAGCTTTTCTCTTGTTGCTTCAAAATCCTTATACGTAAAGATTTCATCACTCATCCCATAAAATTGATTTTCCATCGCTTTTCTTTGGTCAAGACGGTTAGCAGCGAGAAGATCAGAGATTTTCCGATTACTGCACAACAAACAGAATAAAAACCCAGTTTTCATATCTTTGGTGAAGCCTTCATTTTCTAATAAGTATTTTATATCAAATAAATCTCGTGGATGCTGGCGATCTAAAGCAGCGCAAATTTTGCCGCCATATAGTTGAGCTAGACTCACTGTTTGTATGGCGCAAAACACGTCAAATTCTTCTTGAGCATAATCACAGAGCATAAAGGTTTGGGCAGGCTCTAATAACCCGCGATTGGTTTGATTAACCTCTAATTTAATCTGTGTCCCTTTAGACGATATTTGCAGTTTAGAGATATCCTGTTTGTGCTCAACGATTGATTTTGGAATGACATTTTCAATATTGTTTTTAATACGTTCTAAGGCATCAGATATATTTTTAAACGTGGTTTCCCTATCTTCAATAGGAATATATGTGAGATCGATATCTACAGATAAACGTGGCATGTTGCGCACAAACAGATTGATTGCTGTACCTCCATGTAAAGCAAAACATTCTTCTTTCGCAACTTCTGGAATAACATTCAAAAGTAACGAAACTTGATTTTTATAGGTTTGTTTCTTCACGATTTTCCAGTTCTTTTGATACAGTTATTTGATATTTACGAACATAAACACCGTTTTTAACGATGCTGCGTTTGCCAGTACCTAAATCGATAGTCTCTAAATTTAAATACTGAACCCATTGATGTCCTGCTTTATCTGCTAAATACAAGAATAATCGTTTCACTTTTACAGAACTGCATTCTTCTAAAAGTGTTTGGACGATTTTTGGTCTTAAATTATTTAAGCCTTCCATTATTTGATAGCACTCAAGGAGCTGCTCTTTTTTAGGAACAAGATATAAGCATTCTAGCATGGCTCTGGCGGCGCCAGATACTTGCATTGAAAATGTTTTAAATTCTAAATCGATCAATCCCGTCTCTGTTGGAAGAAACGAAGATGAATGATAATCAGCTTTGATATCCCATTGATGTTTCATAAACCAAGCGGGCAATTTTTCTCCTTTATCGCCAAAGAGCATAACCTTAGAATTAGACAAATTAAGGTAATGAGATTTTCCAAGATAGGAAAGGGCGGTCTTACCACCTATATGTATACTTAGATTTGCTTGTTTTTGAAGTGAGTAGATTGCACCCTCATAGGTAACTTTATCATTATAACGTATCATTGCCCCTGTACCGATGGGTTTTAACCATTTGCTTTTCCGATAGACCTTTAATAAATCGTGGCTATATCCATGATTAGATAACCATGAAGAAAGAAACACTGTTCCTTGAGGCTGTGAATCGAGTAACTGGTTTATTTTTGTTCTATTATCAGTATTCATGATACCAATATATAATAAATTTTAAACTACAGCTAGATAATGGTTTGTTTTTATTCTTATTAAGGTATTTAAAACACCTTAAACATAGATAATATAAACTACCCGTTGTGCATTTTAAATAATGCTTATTTTGATGTTGTTAATATTTCGATTGAAAACAACCTTGTTGATAAACTGAACTATTGTCAGAGCCGATATTTTGGATAATATTCTTGTTTTGAAGCCTTCGAATGACTTGGCATAATTTCTCCTTATCATGAACTGGTCGCACAATTGAGAGAACAACGTTTCTATTCTTTTTCTCGATTTGCGATAGATATAGGGCTGCTCCCTGTAGTTCTTTCGGTTCCTACGCATTGGCGTATCAAGTTTGATTCTTCTTGTCTCGAACAGGTTTAGTTGGTATTGGGCGGAAAGATAGCCGCGATCACCTATCAGCGTGCAGTTTTTGAGCTGCGCCTTTATATCCATAATAGTGTGAGGACTGCGAAGCACAATATCCTTTGTCTAGTGCCCCATACATAGAGTCGCGACATACTTTACTGCGGGAACTTCTGGACAACTTACAAACTTCCAACGGCATACTGTCAACTATGAAGTAGTCTTGGTCGATGTTCAGGGAAGCCGATAGATCCGCTCTTATCTTTTCCAAATAAGGGAACAACCTGCGGCGTCTCCTGTTATAAACGCTTCTCTCTATACCAGAGCGAATCTCCTTGAGAAGTTTTCTGAAAAGGTCACATTCACTATCGACACCCAGTTATTCAGCCGTAAGGTTAATGGCGATAACCTCGATATCGGTCAATACAGGCTTTCGCCTTTGATAAGGCAATAGCTTTTCCTGCGATATTTGTTTGAGTACTTTCAAAAAAGACGATGATGATTTAAGAACTAGTCTTATTCAATTTCAAGATGATATAGATCAGGTATATCATCTAGGTAAGATTGAAACAAGAAGAAATTAATTATATTTAACAAACCAATATCAGATAATTCTGATATTGGTTTTTATACAAATTGATATTATGAAATATTTGCTCTTAGTCATAAGTAGTATTTGCATATTTACTACAAAGCTTTATAGTCAGGATAATTCCAGTTCTTATGTTGACTTTTCTTTTGGAGGTAGTTATACTGGAACGGGTGATACTTCTTGATTTCACTACGGATTTACTTTCGGTAATGCTTTATCCAAAAAATTATTTTGGCAAATTGGTTTTGAAGGAACTCTGCATGACCAGCCAGATTTTTTACTTTTTTATGAGGATGCTGAAGGAAATACTTTTGACGGTTCCTTGCATACAGTAACTGCTGGCGTTCAAGTGATCTCTGGATTAAAATATAACTTTTTGCAAACTTCCAACCATGAGTTTGGACTCGCTCTACTACCTATGATTAGATATCAAGCAACTTCAATTAGTGATATCGTTGATACCCTTTTTCCACCTATTACCGATTTACCTTTCCCTGTAAGAAATCTTACAAGACTAAATTCAGGAAGGTCTATATCAGTTGGGATTTCAACTCGCATTCAGTATAGATATATTTTTGAAAACAACCTTTATCTAGGTATAAACGGTGCTTTTCAAACTGATACTAAAGGCGATAACATTTCAAGTTATTTCCTGTCTTTTGGAAAAAAGTTTTAATTCAACTGAAATCGTATAGTTCAATTTCACTGATTTTAAAGAGGTCTATTTTTGTCATAGAGAGAAGCTCACCCAACAAAACATCAATTTGTAAGCACTTAAAATTAATCCAAAAAATTAATCTGGTAAGACGTACTACGTCCCTCACCTTCAACTTTAAAAACGTTTAATTCAACAAGCTTTTGCAAATCCCTTGTGGCAGTCGGTTTAGAGGTTTGATTAATCCGCATGTATTTTTTAGCAGTCATCCCCCCATCAAATCCTTTAGGTCCTTCATCCAACATACGTTTGACAGCTTTTATTTGTCGGTCATTTAACTCTCCTTGGCAATAGTCAAGCAATTTTGCTTTTTTCAAAGTAAAATCAATCAGGGCTTCAGATTCATCCTGCGCCATTAAAATAACATCAATAAAATAAATGATCCAATCAGTGATTTCATTACTACTTTGCCCTACTTTCAAGGCATTGTAATACGCTTTTTTGTTCGCTTCTATCGTTGATGAAAGGCTTAATAAAAGCGGATAACCAACCGTTTGAGCTAATACTTTTTCAGCAATAGCTCGACCAATACGTCCGTTACCGTCTTCAAAAGGATGGATGGTTTCAAAGTAAAGGTGTGCTATTGCCGAACGGATTGTGGCATGTTTCATCTCATGCATCCCTTTAGGAGCAGTATCATTAAACCATTGAATAAAATTGTCCATTTCAAAGGGAATTTGTTTTGATGGTGGGGCTTCAAAATGAACCGTTGGTTTGTCCACTCTGCCCGACACCACTTGCATAGGATCTTCGTGAGTACGCCAAGCACCAGCGTTAATTTTTGACCCAATGGGAAATATCATTTTGTGCCAATCATAAAGTTTTTCCTTGGTCAAAGTTTCTGCATAACTGTTTTGTATATCAGTTATAAGAGTTGCCATGCCCTCTGCGCTTTTGTCTTTAACCCTTGCTTGATTAGTGTTCAGCCCCAAATTATTACGGATGGAGGAAAGCACATCTATTCGACTGATATACTCGCCTTCAATCTCCGCTGTTTTAACAGCCTCAGCAACCATAATATAGATCATCGCTTGAATGTGGTCTTCTTTAGGTAGCGCTTTTAGAGTACATCTGATACGACCCGACTTTTCAGCAAAGGCATAGAGTTTTTCCTCTAGCTTGCTTACGTCATAGCTGAATTTTGTCCAATCATTTTGTTGCCAATTATATCTCATGAGCCGATTATATCACATAATTGGCTCAAAAATACATACAATAATGAGCCGATTAGCAAAATTAATCGGCTCATTTCAAAATTTATTGGAAAAAACAGAAATTAATCACTTCCTCCAACACGTCATCGGTTTCTTTGTGCATAAAATTTAAGACCGTTGCAAAAAGGTACATGATTTTGAATTCTATATTTGTACTCTCCTTGATTGGTTTCTAAAGAAGGATTCAGTCAAAAAAATCACCCCTCAATCACGAGTCACTTTACTCCCCCACCAATCGGTATTGGGTGTAAAATCTTCAGATAACATTTGTAGTCGTTGCTTTTCTAGAGAAGGTAACTTCTCAGTCACTAACATTTCATGCCGTTTTTTAGCTAAATTAACATTATAATTGGGGTCTGAATGCGCCATATTCGCCCCTACCGATAGCAACCACGTTTTTAGTTTAGCACTCATTTGCTGTGCAATTTCTGGGCGACTTGTACTTAAATCATGCTGCTCATTAACATCAGTAGCCAATTCATACAACTCGTCCCTATCATCTTCCCAGTAATGAATAAGTTTGTATCCGTTTTCTTGTAGTATAGACGAAGGCTCCCCACCTTGGTTACCATAATGTGGGTAATGCCAATACAAAGGCCGCTTAATCGTCATTTCTTTTCCTTCTAACAACGGTTTTAAACTAATGCCATCTATATGCTGATTGGGTAATAAATCAATATTGGCTACATCTAATATGGTGGGATAAAAATCAGTACCTGTAACTGGGTAATCACTTTCGGCACCATTACTTTTAAGCCATGGTACTTTAATAAAATAAGGTTCACGAATGCCACCTTCCCATTGATAGCCTTTACCACCACGCAGCGGTAAATTAGAAGTAGAAAAAGAATCACCAGAGGCAACACCGCCATTATCAGAGGTAAAGACCACTATCGTATTTTCTTCTAGTCCGGATGCTTTGAGTGCTTGTAAGACCACCCCTACTGCATCATCCATACTTTCTACCAAACCAGCATAAATAGGATTGTCTTGCACCTGCCGAATAGGGAGCACACGCTCCATTGTATAGCCCTTTTTTGCAATCTCCGTTTGATGGGCTTTATCACGATACTTTTTCCATTTTTCTGCTGTTGTTTGTATAGGTCCATGAACCGCATAAAACGATAGGAAGGCAAAAAACGTGGAATCTTTATGTTGCTTAATAAACGATGCCGTTTCGTTCGCTAAGCGCATAGAGAGGTTTTCTCCTTTGGTTTTGTTTTCTAACTTAGGATTTTCCCAAGGTGAAAAATAGCCACCTATAGGGCTACCTTTATCCCAGCCGCCTACATTAATATCAAAGCCATGATCTTCTGGATAAGAGCCTTCTTTACCCAAATGCCATTTACCTGCAAAAAAGGTTTTATAGCCTGCATTTTTCATTGCCTCTGCTATGGTAATTTCTTGTTTAGGTAATACATGTTCATAGGTAGCAGGAAGTAACTTATCATGCCTATTATGCATACGCCAAGCTTCGCCAGATTTTGCACCTATCCAATCGGTAATACCATGCCTAGCCGTAAACTTACCCGTCATTATACTTGCCCTAGAAGGACTACAAACTCTACTAGCTGCATAGCCCTGCGTAAATATCATACCTTGTTTTGCTAAGGCGTCAATATTAGGCGTCTCATAGTAGGTGCTACCAGTAACACTAAGGTCGTGCAGACCTAAATCATCAACCAATATAAATACAACGTTGGGTTTTTGCTGTTTCTCTTTTTTGGGTGCAGGTTCACAAGCAACAAAAAGAAATGCATAGAATACAAAAAAGGTGGTGAAGTAAATTTTGGTCATGCTATTGGTTTTATCAAATATAGTAAAAAGAGGAACTCTATTACAAAATAACCATCAAGCCCACACAACCCTAAAAATAGGAGTAAAAAAAAAGTCCCTCATCTAATGATGAAGGACTTTTCGAGGAAGGCGGCTTCCTACTCTCCCACTTGGTGTAGCAGTACCATCGGCGCAGACGGGCTTAACTTCCCTGTTCGGAATGGTAAGGGGTGAGCCCCGTCGCCATGGCCACCTAAATTTTTAGTTGCGTATCTTATGATACACACAACAATATTGTTGACATTATAATGGGACAGGTTTAGAGAGAGATACACGCATTTTTTATTTCAAGAATAATCTATAGAATTTGTTTTAAGAAAGGTTTCTCGCCCCTTCCGAAGAAGGGGCAGAGTTTGCGCAAGCTTGACGGGCAATTAGTACT
>CANMFQ010000001.1 GCA_947497145.1 uncultured Flavobacteriaceae bacterium | reverse complement strand
ACGCTACTAGAGAAACCGATTTAACACAAGCAAACAATATCACCTTCCGATTTGTATTCCACTCTGATGAGTTTATAGCACGTGAAGGCGTATTAATTGATAATGTTGTAATTCAAAAAAATTCCAATGACGGGATATTAGACAACTGTACATCTGAAACCCACCTAAACCAACTAAATACTGATGGCGATTCTATGATCAATGCGTGCGACGAAGATGACGATAATGATGGTATATTAGATGTTCAAGATAATTGTTCTTTAATCAGTAACGTTGATCAAGCAGATGTTGATAACGATGGTATTGGCGATGCTTGCGATGTTCTAAATGATAATGATATCGACCATGACGGAATTTTAAACGAACTAGACAATTGTCCCACTATTTACAACCCTAATCAACTAGATGCAGACGATGATGGTATTGGCGATATTTGTGACAAAGATCATGATAACGATGGTATTTTAGATGTAGATGATAACTGCCCAACTATAGCCAACCCCAATCAAGAAGATAGTGATGGAGATGGTATTGGAGATGCTTGTGACAGTTCAGCAAATGACATAGACAGTGACAGCATTCAAAATGATTTAGAAGACTGTTCAACCATAACAAACCCAAACCAGCAAGACACAGATAATGATGGTGTAGGCAACGCATGTGACACTGATGACGATAATGATAACATACTTGACATTCATGATAATTGCCTATTTCAAGCGAATAGCGATCAAACAGACTTAAATAATAATGGTATTGGCGATGTTTGTGAAAGTGAGCTATTAGTACCGCATTCAAACTACAAATTCATCTCTAATATATCTTGTGACACGCAAAAAGGAAGCATTAGCATTAGTGTTAAAAATGCTAATAATTATCATGTTACACTTTCAAGAGGTCATTTTAGTATCGCTAAAGACTTTACCACAGATGTAACCTTTGATGACCTTGATACAGGAACCTATACTGCCTGTTTTACTATTGCTGGCATGGACAATTATTCGGGCTGTTTTGACATAGCTGTGGCAGATTTTACTGCAACAACCAATGTGAGTTTAAACAATAAAACGTTAACCCTTGCACTAACAGGATCAGGACCGTATATCATTACATTAAATGACAGTACTCAAATATATACTGAAAAGGAAATAAGCCTACCGTTAACGCAATTCAAAAACGCTTTAAAAGTGAGTTCAAGTAATACTTGTGAAATACCTCACGAAGAAACCATTTTACTACCAACAGAAGTATACATATACCCAAACCCTATTCAAGGAAACGAACTAACTATTCTTCTAAATAAAACATATGAGACTGAAGTTCAAGTATCTCTTTTCAATCTTAGCGGTACCATGGCATCATCTAAATACTATGATATAGAAAACAATAAAATACTTGTTAATGTAAGCAGTTTAGTTCAGGGAGTATATCTGCTAAAACTTGTTGTAGGAAATGAAACTAACACATATAAAATTATAAGAAACTAGTTTTTCTATGGGCAAAAAGTTCAAATAGATAAATTTATATAGCTCGTGATTTTCTAGAAAAAAAGAGAACAATCGGCAAAAGGAATATAACATCGATTAAAAAAAACACTATTCAACAGCTTTTAAATAGTTTACATCACAAAAGCACACTTTGACAACAATCGAATTTTTGATATCACTTTCCAAAGTACTTTAGCCTCAGAATTTAAAACCAAATCATCATGTCGCAAAAATTTAAAAGTTCCCTTTATTTCGCTGGTTTAGTATTTGCTTTGTTAGCTTACTACCAAGTAGATACTAATGACACGATTCAAAATAACGAAATGGTTACGAATACGGTAAAACAAGTTTCACCTACAGTAGACCAAACTTCAACCGAAACTGCGTTGAACTAAAAAACAAAATAAAATACCTACTTAAATGAAGAAGGGCGTAGTTATACTACGTCCTTTTTTTTGCATGTTCAAATCATGAAATAATACTAGTCTACAATTATCGTGTAATGCATACATCAAAAAAAGATGGATAGCACAAAAAAGACTACGCTACTTTTAGCGCTAATTAGTAAACAGGGGATTTATCAAATTACAATTACATCAAAATTCATACACATACTATACACTTAACCTATAGTTAATGATGGGCAGTTACATGAAAATATGTTTAATTACTTCGAGCGCCATTAAAACCAATTAAAAACAAGTGTTTTGGTAATTTCTACCTACCAACACTATGGTTACTAATAAAAAGCAACATTTAAGAATTAGCTAATTCAAAATTGAGCACTATGCCACTCGTGTTAAAAAAAAGAGAACAATCGGCAAAAGGAATATAACATCGATTAAAAAAAACACTATTCAACAGCTTTTAAATAGTTCACATCACAAAAGCACACTTTGGCAACAATCGAATTTTTGATGTCACTTTCTAAAGTACTTTAGCCTCAGAATTTAAAACCAAATCATCATGTCACAAAAATTTAAAAGTTCCCTTTATTTCGCTGGTTTAGTATTTGCTTTGTTAGCTTACTACCAAGTAGACACTAATGACACGATTCAAAATAACGAAATGGTTACGAATACGGTAAAACAAGTTTCACCTACAGTAGACCAAGCTTCAAGCGAAACTGCGTTGAACTAAAAAACAAAATAAAATACCTACTTATATGAAGAAGGGCGTAGTTATACTACGTCCTTTTTTTTGCGATGTAGTCAAATATTTTCTAATGCTTATCAAGTCATTTCAGCTTTACTTGTTAGAATGAGTACAGCAGCTATTTTTGCAAATCAAACAAATTACGCCTATTAGAGTTCATTACCTTAAAATAAATATATTTCACACTATATAGTCACTTTCTTAAGATACTTGATTAGTAAAAGCAACCAGCATACTAAACAGTGTGATTAGCAAAAGTTGGAAGTTGACACTTCACCACATACAAATACCCCCTTATGAAAATGCATCCTGAAATCATGTCAATCAACTTCGCTCGTCATGATAATTGTATGTCTATAAATTCCCAAAACGGCCTCTTGTCACAAATAAGTTCACCGTTCAATCAGGTTTTTTCATTTCTCACTCCGTCACCAAAACGATGTATCTTGAGATTCAAAGATGTCCGTTCGTACTAAGCCTCATTCCAAGTAAGTTTTAGTAATTTTTGAATTCTCCTTAGCATTCACAAAAAGAGACAACCGATAATTTTGGAGCACCGAATTCGGTTCTAGAACAATCAACATTTTAGGATGATCTAGCTTACCTCTATTAATTTCGGTCTTGACACCGTCCAGTTCATAATAAGTTTTATGAACGATAACCAAAACATTATAAAACAAAAAACCCCGTTATTACACGGGGTTCAAATGTGATGGCAGAAGGATTCGAACCTTCGACCGCCTGCTTAGAAGGCAGGTGCTCTATCCAGCTGAGCTATGCCACCATTGTATTTTCAATATTTCAAATTATCTACTTAAAAAGATGAATATCCTATCAATTTGAGTCAAGCTATTACAGCAACACATTTTTCAAATGCGGGGCAAAGGTATTAAAAATTATACACTCAACCATCCAAAATTGGCGCAAAAATTTTATGAAAATTTCAGAAAAACAAACAGTAGAGTTTCTACAAGGAAAATGAGCTATAAAAACAATAATTTAAGCATCACAAAACCCTCAATATAAAACCTTTAAACAAACAACTAGCGTAGTTATGACATTGTTCTATTTTACTACCTAAAACAAATACCAATATACTACAGTAAAAATAGCGAAGAACTATAACATAGCGAAGTCAGAAAAGCGGCGTGCAATACAACCTATCAACTCGACCGTCTTAAAGTGGTATTTACCTTGTGTAAATCAATAAATACTCTCCTAAATAATTGTTTTATTATACTTGTGGTTAATAGATACCAAAAATAATATCATAGTTCACTGCAATACCGAGAGCATATACCCGCAATTATTTACCAACTACTTCGGGGTATTTTATGCCAGATAGCAATTTCTTCCTTTTTCATCAGTTGTGCACTTGGCAATACCGCATCTTTATCAGATTCTTGTGCTTCGGCTACCATTTCATTTTTATCATTCAAGATATCAACTGTGCTTCTTACTTTATCTGCCTCAATATAAATTAATGAGTATTTTGTATCAATATCAAATGTTACAGTACGCTTTAAATCACTAAGAACTAATTCGGCTTTTTTAACATTAGAAAATCTAGGAATACTACCTAAGCTAATTTTAAAAATACTATCTCCAACAATTGATTCAGAGTCATATTCAGCTACCGGTGAGGTTAGCATAATGGTTTTGCCATCTATTTTAAATTCTATATCCTCTTTTTTTCCGAAATAGTAAATCTGAGTTATATCAGAAGTATCAAACTCTATATCTTTTTTCATTTGACTAATTCGGTCTCTGATAATTTGCCTGTCAATTGGACGTAACTTAGTCCACCTTGAAGTTAACGGCTCATTATTTACCGTATCTATTACTCTTTCATATTTCATCTTAATATCAGAGTCTAATATAGGTTTATAACTAGAATCTTGACTATAGATATTAAATCCGACTATGAACATCCATATAAGTAGTAATTTTTTCATGTTGTAGAGTATTTAAATAGACACATTAAAATGCGCATTTTCATATATAATTTTCAAAATTAAGGTAATTGTGAAGTGTCAAAAACAATTATCGCCACAAGGGAAATATTTAAGTTGTTTTACTCAAAAACTAGTTTTTTTTCCTTAAAACCATTAAAAAATTAATCGTGTTCTTTAAAAAAAATGAGCTGAATTTATGAAGAAATCAAGACCCATACCCCAAAGAAATGTGATATGATTTAGAACAACTTTTCTCATTTAAAACTAGGCCTTGAAGAATTAAACCCATTGCTATCAATTTATCATTAAAACCACAAGTATTTGCTTGAACACCTTGATATATCTTTTCAACAAAAAAAAGATAGATGCTTTGGGTTACAACAGCGGTTTTATTAGCTCATTTTTAGGTATGGCACTAATCAACTGTAAGCACGTAAAAAAGCTAATTACGATTTTAACTTATCTGCATGAAGCTGACGTAATTTTGCTAATTTAGGTGTGATCACCGCGCTACAATACCCTTGAGAGGTATTGTTATTATAATAATTTTGATGATAATCTTCGGCATCATGAAATGTTGCCAAAGGGCTAATTTCAGTAACAATCTCATTCTCATAATAAGGAGCTACTTCTTTGATAACGATTTCAGCAATTTCTTGTTGTTTCTCATTGTGATAATAAATTACCGATCGATATTGCGTACCTACGTCACCACCTTGCCTATTAAGTGTAGTTGGATCGTGGCTTGTCATGAAAATTGTTAGCAAGTCATGGTAAGATATTACCTCAGCATCAAAAGTAACCTGAACGACCTCAGCATGACCAGTAAGACCCGAACACACTTCTTTGTATGTAGGTTTTCCGGGCACTGTACCTCCCGTATAACCCGAAACAATTTTTTCAACTCCTCGTACACGTTGCAAAATAGCTTCGATACACCAAAAACAACCTCCGCCCAAGGTTGCTACTTCTATTTTATTATTCGGCATGACTTTCACTTTCTTTTTGTAATTGAATCGCTTCAGAATTAACACAATACCGCAGTCCACTAGGTTTTGGCCCATCGGGAAAAACATGACCCAAATGACCATCACAGGTATTACATAGTACTTCAACCCGTATAATACCAAAAGAGGTATCCTTTTTATACTTAATTGCGTTTTCCTTAATGGGTTGTGTAAAACTTGGCCAACCTGTTCCCGATTCAAATTTAATAGTAGCATCAAATAAAGGGGTATCACAACAAACACAATTGTATTTTCCTACTTCATGAATACCACAGGCATCTGCACTATGAGGTGCTTCGGTACCTTTTTTTCTAGTAATTCGAAATTGTTCTGGTGTAAGAATCTTAAGCCACTCATCAGTCGTTCGCTCCACACGTCTATCGGGTTGTAAGTTTCCTTTGGTAGTAAAATGAATAATATCTTTCCAGGTAAGCATATAATTTTGATTCAAGCTGTTAATCAACAAATTACTTCTCTTTATGTTTTCAAACTAAAAGTATTATACCTCATTTAAAACCCATTGTACTGATAAACACTTGAAGCCTTTGCTTTGTTTTGTCTCCGTTATCATCCAATCCTTACAACAAATGTACAACGAACCTGTTTAGTGTATGGTCGTAAATAGACTAATTTTTACAATTTGAATTATTTTTGATGAATTCCCTATTTAAAAGTAGTGAGGTTGTACAAAAATTAAAATAACACCAAATTTCTTGATGCTTTTAAATATCAGCAAGAACTTTCAACAAGTTTTAAGCCGCTAACGCCACAATGAATAGACCGCACTACTTCAGAATAGTGGGTAAAATACCACTTGGATTGCACTGTAAAATAAAACTAACTTTGCACTTATGGAAAGATATACTTCAAGCAAAAGAAATAAAACCATTTACACTATTTTACTACTATTTTGCATAGTAGGCTTTTGGCTTTTTGAGAATTTTTACACGCCTGACACCTACGCTGCAACCACTGAAGATGGCAGTGGCACAACAATTCCCAAACTATACATACCGAGTTCTACAACAAACGAAATTGCCTCACATGAACATTTTACTGTTTCGTATAGCGAACCACACGAACAAGCCGAATGGGTTGCTTATATCTTAAAAAAAGAGCACCTCACTTATGATGATAGAAAAAGGCCTTATTTTATTGAAGACCCCAAAATAAGCACCAAATCTGCTGATTGGCGCAACTACAAAGGCTCAGGATATGATAGAGGTCATTTGTGTCCTGCGGGAGACCGAAGGTTTTCTAAACAAGCGTACAATGAAACTTTTTACACCAGTAACATCAGTCCGCAAAAAAATGATTTTAATGCTGGGGTGTGGAATAGACTAGAACTTCAAGTGCGACGATGGGCAAAGAAATACAACAGCATTTTCGTTGTTACTGGCGGTGTGCTTCAACAAAATTTAGATGAAATAGGAGACGAAGATGTTTCAGTGCCACAGTACTTTTATAAGATCGTTGCAAGGGGAGATCGTACAAATTTAAAAATGATAGCTTTTCTAATGCCAGCCAAAGAAAGCAACAAATCTTTACAGCAATTTGCAGTACCAGTAGATACGGTAGAAAAACTTACAGGAATAGATTTCTTCAAGAACCTTGAAGAAAGCAAAGAAACCGTATTAGAAAAACAAGTCGAAACTAAAAATTGGAAATTTTAATCGATGGCAACCGAAAGACACAAGCCTACTTTCAGCAAAAAAATAATCTGACCATAAAACTATGTAGGTAAAAATTTAGATCTCGTCCTGCGATTAAAAATCGTAAAAAAATTACTATTCAGTTGTTTCCGACCAAGCACTACATACCTTCTTTCAATCTGTTGGAATCTAACTTCAACATGATAAATAGGAGAAGGGTAAAAAATAATAAGCCCGATCCCCCATAACTAAAAAAGGGCAAGGGAATACCAATAGTAGGCAGCATGCCAATAACCATTCCTATATTAATAAAATAATGAATAAATAAGATAGAAATCACTCCATAGCCATACATTCTACTAAACGGATTTTTTTGTCGCTCTGACAAGTATACCAGTCGTAAAAGCAACAACGTAAATAACAAAACTACGGTTGACGTACCTAGAAACCCCCATTCTTCACCAACAGTACTAAAAATGTAATCAGTTTCTTGTTCGGGTACAAAATCGCCCTTTGTACGCGTACCTTCCAAAAAGCCTTTTCCAAAAATACCACCTGCCTCAATGGCCTTTTCAGACTGGTAGGTATTATACCCTATTGTTTTTCGAATTTTCTCTAGCTTAGCAGGATCCTTCTCTAAACGCAGCCACAAACTAAAGCGATCTCTATGGCGCTGTTCAAAAACATTATTGAACACAAAATTTACAGAAAGCGAAAACAATATAGCGATTACTGCTGCAGAAACCATCGGTATAACAGGCACTTTAAAAGTTTTCTTTTTCAACAAAAGAAAAAGCACCATTAGCAAACCTATAAAAATACTCACCCAAACGGTACCAAACATTAAGGTCGTAAGAAAAACCAGTACAGCCAACAAAACAATACCTAGGTAAAACAATGGCAGTCCTTCTCTAAAAATAACAAAAGCCATAGCAAAAAATACAAGCGCACTACCTGGGTCTGGCTGGGGAATAATTAAAATGGCCGGAATAAAAATTACCAGAAAAGCAAAAAATTGATCCTTACGTCTTTTTATATCGGTTTGTATATCACTCAAATATTTCGCTAATGCTAAGGCTGTGGCCACTTTAGCCAGCTCTGAAGGCTGTAGGTTAAAAAATCCTAGATCATACCATGAAGTTGCCCCTGCTATTGTTTTTCCGAAGACAAATAACCCCAGTAACAACAGTACCGATATTAAATAAAGTAAGCTTGAAAAACGTTCGTAAAAACTTGCCTCTAAAGCAAGTGTCAAGATAATAGCTACAAAACTTACCCCAATAAAAAACAACTGTTTACCATGTAAGGTGCCAAAATCGAAAATAGAAGTAACCGATTCTGAAAAAGTACTTGAATAAATATTTACCCACCCAATAAGTACGAGTGCCAAATAAATAAAAACGGTAAGCCAGTCAATTCTTTTTAAGATACTTTTCCCAGACATACTATGTTACTGTTGGAGGTTTTTTGTTAGATTTTTAATTTCATCTTGACTCCAATCGCGTTCGTTTATTTTAAATGGTTTTCCACTGTACGGCTTGGCATATTCTCTTTCTAAGGTTCTTGTGAGCATTTTTTTCTCCAAATCCTTACGTGTAATCTTACGTTTTAAATATTTCTCTATCAGTAATGAGGCAATATGACCTGCATAACGTGAACCAAAGTAACCATTTTGAATATAAACAGCAATGGCTATTTTAGGCTTATCTACAGGAGCAAAGGCTACAAACACAGAGTTATCGGTAAGTTGTGTACGCACACTATCGATAACCATAAAATTTTCAACAGTACCTGTTTTACCTGCAATTTCAATATCTGGCACTTGCACCCATCTGGCAGTACCTTTATGATATACATCAGCCATACCTTGTATTACGGGTTCAAAGTGCTTTTTGTCTATTGTAGTATACTTGGGTTCAATAAAATCAGGGTTTGTAATATCTTTCCCTTCTATTTTTTTAAGTATATGAGGGGTTATATAATAACCTCTGTTAGCGATGGCTGCGGTCATATTTGCCAATTGAAGTGGGGTAACATTAACTTCGCCCTGCCCTATTGCGTTTGAATAAGTGGTAGTTGCAGACCATCTTTTATCGCCTTTGCCATACCATTTGTTGTACATTCTACTATTAGGCACACTACCCTTTCGCCCTGTGTGAAGATCAGACCCTAAATATGCTCCCAGTCCAAAACTTCTGACATGCTTTTCCCATGCGTCCATAGCTTCGCTATTGGAAGGGAATTGTTCAAATATCTTTTTATACACCCCAACAAAATAGGCGTTACATGACTCATAAATACCGTTATTCAAGTTTTTTGTTCCCCCACCGCAATGACAACCTTTTTTATTTCTACCAATATAAAAACCATGATGACATGTAAAGGTAGTAGAGGGTGTTATTGCTCCTTCTTGCAAAGCGATAAGCGCATTAATAGTTTTAAAAGGCGAACCAGGACTCTTTTCAAACGAAATAGACCTGTCAAACGTGGGTTTTGAAATAGAATCGTAATGCAGTTTACTGTAGTTTCTTGATCGTTTTCTGCCCACTAAGAGTGAAGGGTCATAAGTGGGTCCCGAAATCATGGTTAAAATTTCGCCCGACGAAGGCTCTATAGCTACAATACCGCCCCATTTACCATGCATTAATCGTTCGCCATATTCTTGTAGCTCCTTATCAATAGTAATGGTGATTTCTTTACCTTGTTCGGGCTCCACATCTAAGCTACCGTCTTTGTATTTACCAATATCTCTATTAAATCTATCTTTTTGAATATATTGTATGCCCTTGCGCCCTCTCAAGGTATCTTCATAAACCTTTTCTACACCAGTTCTGCCTGTTAACTCTCCCTGAACATAATTAGGATTTTTAGCTAAATCACGTTCATTTACCTCACTAATATAACCCAGCACATTGGCTGCAGCATTTGTATCATAATACCGAAGTGATCGTTTTTGGATATAAAAACCGGGGTATCGACGCATTTTTTCCTGTAAACGTGCGTAGTCTTGTTTTGATAATTGATGTACCAAAACAGAGGGTAACCGAGGAGAATATATTCGAGCCTTTTTTAGCTTTTTTAAAAACTGCTCTTTTTCCATGCCAAGAAGGCTACAAAACTCAAGGGTATCAATAGCTTTTACTTCTCTAGGAATAACCATCACATCATAAGCAGGGTCATTACCTACCAATAATTTACCGTAACGATCATAAATATAGCCTCGCTCTGGATAATCATAGATTGCCTTGATGGCTGGATCGTCCAATAGCTGATCTGGGGAAAAACTAAAAATTTGTAAATAGGATAATCTACCAATAAAAGTTATTCCAATGATGATAATTATAGATGAAAGTAGAATCTTTCTCATTATTCTTTTTTAACACTAAAAAGCGAACTAAAAAGTATACATAACACTAAAGTAGCTAAACTTGTTGAAAAAGCTTTCTTCAAAATTAGTAGGAAATTTGCAAAACTGAAAATTTCTAATGCAAAGAAAACCAAATGGTGTACTAGTATTAGTAACGCTAAAAATGCAAATTGTTGCACTTGTGTTGTATTTTGTATTTTAAAATTTTGAAACTCATAGTTTATACCAAATACAAAATGCATAATGGTAGGTCTTAAATACGCTATAGTAATCGTTGCCGCCGCATTAATCGCCATTGTATCTGAAAAAAAATCTACCGAAAGCCCTAATAAAAAACTAAGCCCTATAAATGATGCTCTATGTTGTTTTACGGGATACCAGTATAAAAATAAAATATACACCATAGGATTAATAAACCCTAAAAAATTGAGCTTATTAAAAACAAGCACTTGAACTAAAACAAGTAGCACAAATCGAATAATATTTATGATATAGTGATTGCTAATCATTGGTTTCAGTTTCTTCTTGCAATTCTAATATTTCTTGCCGTTCAAGATTACGCACAACATATACATTTTTAAGATTGGTCATATCATTAAACAGGGCTACCTGAATGCGCCAAAAACTTTTAGAGTTATCCAAATCGAATTTTTGTATTACCCCTATAGGTATATTCTCAGGAAAAATACTACTCATACCTCCAGTAACAATTGTATCTCCTACTGTCAAAGGCACAAGCCGCGGTATATCAACAAGCTGTACTAGGTTATATGCTTTTGCATCCCATTTTAGCGAACCAAAATGGTTAGTATGCTTCAATTTGGCATTGATGCTTGATTTTTCATTAAGAATACTCTGTACGGTCGCGTATTTTTCTGATACGTTTTCTACAATACCTAAAAGCCCTTGTGGCGTAATAACGCCCATATCTGGCTTTACACTATCTCGCAGCCCCCTATTGATTGTAATATAATTACGATGACCAGAATAGCTATTTTTAATAACCTTTCCTGTAGTAATGGTATAAGCCATTTGGGTGCTATCTAAAGCTACAGAATCAACATTCTTAGTGTTTAACAACAACAACCGTAGTCGTTTGTTTTCTTCTACTAGTTTTTTGTTTTCCTTTTTTAAACCGAAATAAGATGTTATTCCCGAGGAAGTCTCATAAATATTACCAGAAATCCAACTCGATGAATTAAAAAAATGCGACTGATGATATGAATGAGATTGAATTGTAAACCCTATACACAACAGCATCAAAAACAGATAAAGAAGAAAATTCTTATATCTTAAGATAAAATTGATAATCTGCTGCATGCACTTTTATTTTGTGTGGTCATCAATACCTAAGGTGACCTATAAAAAAGAAGGAAAAAACACACTATAGCAGCTGCGTATTGTTGGTTTTATTCCTAAAAAATTAAACATTCCAAAATTTAATTTAGAATAAATGGTTGATTTCTATTTGCCCCTTAAAAACGGATTGATTTTTTTCTATTTAATCAATATACTCTTATAACGTTCAAGGTTTTTCAACGCAATTCCCGTACCTCTAACTACAGCACGTAACGGATCTTCAGCGATATACACTGGCAAATCTGTCTTTTGCGATAACCTTCTATCTAAACCTCTTAACATTGAGCCTCCCCCAGCCAAGTATATACCTGTATTGTAAATATCAGCTGCCAATTCTGGCGGTGTTTGCGAAAGCGTTTCCATAACAGCATCTTCAACACGAAGAATAGACTTGTCTAAGGCTTTTGCTATTTCTCTATAGGTAATTTGAACTTGCTTTGGTTTTCCTGTCAACAAATCTCGCCCTTGAACCGATTTTTCATCTGGTGGCGTTTGAAGATCTTCTGTAGCCGAGCCTATTTCTATTTTTATACTTTCAGCAGTACTTTCACCAACGTAAAGGTTGTGCTGTGTACGCATGTAATAAATAATATCATTAGTAAACACATCACCTGCAATTTTCACAGACTTGTCGCAAACAATACCTCCTAGCGCAATAACAGCAATTTCTGTTGTACCTCCACCTATGTCTACAATCATATTCCCTTTGGGCTGCATGATATCTAAACCAATACCTATAGCTGCCGCCATGGGCTCATGAATCAAATACACTTCTTTTCCATTCACACGCTCAGCCGATTCTTTTACCGCTCGCATTTCAACCTCTGTAATTCCTGAAGGAATACAAATAACCATACGCAACGCTGGCGGAAACCATTTCTTTTTTAAAGCAGGAATGTTCTTTATAAACATATTGATCATCTTTTCAGATGCATCAAAATCAGCAATTACCCCGTCTTTAAGCGGCCTAATTGTTTTGATGTTTTCATGTGTTTTACCCTGCATCATGTTGGCTTCTTTACCAACAGCAATGATTTTACCAGAAATACGATCTCTGGCAACGATAGATGGACTGTCAACAACGACTTTATCCATATGAATGATAAGAGTGTTCGCTGTTCCTAAATCGATAGCGATTTCCTCAGTCAAGAAATCAAAAAATCCCATTTTTAATTTGTTTGGTTATGTTACACGTATGCGTGGGGTGTATTTCATCGACAAAAGTAATGAAATTAATGTTTGAAATGACGTGTACCTGTCATTACCATCGCAACATTATTTTCATTACAATAATCTATACTTAATTGATCTTTAATTGATCCGCCCGGTTGTATAACGCACGAGATACCACTTTTATGCGCAATTTCTACACAATCTGGAAATGGAAAAAAAGCATCACTTGCCATAACCGCTCCTTCAAGGTCAAAATTAAAAGATTTTGCTTTATGAATAGCCTGATTTAAAGCATCTACTCGTGAGGTTTGCCCCGTACCACTAGCACACAATTGTTTGTTTTTAGCAAGAACAATTGTATTTGATTTTGTATGCTTACATAACTTAGACGCAAAAATTAAATCTTCAATCTCATCAGCTGTTGGCGCTTTTGTTGTAGCATTATTTAAATCTGCTACGGTATCAGTTTTATGGTCTTTTTCTTGAAGTAACACACCATTAAGACAAGTTCTAACACTCATTTCAGGCATTTCTATTTCATTTTGAATCAATATGATTCTGTTCTTTTTGCCTTTCAAAATTTCCAGAGCCTCATCTGCATAACTGGGCGCTATCACCACCTCACAGAATAATTTATGTATTTCTTCAGCTGTGGCCTTATCAATTTCTTTATTGCTGATTAATACGCCCCCAAAAGCCGAAACAGGATCACCTGCCAAAGCATCAATATACGCTTGATGCAAGCTGTCACGTTGCGCCAATCCGCAAGCGTTGTTATGCTTTAATATAGCAAAAGTAGGTGCGTCATTTTTAAACTCGTCCATTAAGTTTACAGCAGCATCTACATCAAGAAGGTTATTATATGAGAGCTCTTTACCATGTAACTTTGAAAACATGGCATCAAAATCACCAAAGAAAAAGCCTTTTTGATGTGGGTTTTCTCCATAACGCAATACCTTGCCATTAGTTTCACTAATTTTTAAAGCAGCTTGTTCATGATCTTTATTGAAGTAATTAAAAATCGCTGTGTCGTAATGTGAAGAAATATTAAATGATTTTGTAGCAAAACGTCTACGATCTTCTAAGGTAGTAGTTCCATTTCCTGCAGTAATCAACTCTAAAACCTCGCCGTAATCTTCCATAGAAGAAACACACAGTACATCTTTATAATTTTTGGCCGCAGCTCTAATTAAAGAAATACCTCCAATATCAATTTTCTCAATAATATCTTGTTCCGCAGCACCACTTGCCACCGTTTTTTCAAATGGATACAAATCAACAATAACAATATCTAGCTGTGGAATTTCAAATTCTTCTAGTTGCGCTACATCACTTTCATTGTCTTGACGGTTTAAAATACCTCCAAAAACCTTTGGATGTAACGTCTTAACGCGACCCCCAAGAATAGAAGGGTAACTAGTAACATCTTCAACAGCAATAACGTCAATACCTAAGTCTTTAATAAATTTCTCGGTACCACCTGTAGAATATATAGTGATGCCTAATTCATCAAATTTTCGAACAATCGGTTCTAATCCGTCTTTGTGAAATACTGAAATTAATGCTGATGTAGCTTTTTTAGTGCTCATAATTTTGTTTAGTAGTGGGTGTGTTTATAAGCATGCAAAAATACTTTTTTTTAAACCGAAAAACGAGCTAGGTTATCAACAATATAAGCAAAGTTTTAAACCGACAACAACAAAGCTATTTGACGTCATGCTTTGATGTTTTGAATACAGATAGCAAACAACTAACTAAATCATAATAACATACACACAAAGAAGCCCCTAAACAAGACTTTTTACCCTAAAAAAACTATCACAAAACATTAAACCAAAGAAAAACACGCAATGCATCAAAAAAATACATTGCGTGTTTTAGCATCTTTTTTAGCAGCAGTAAGCTACTACAAAACTATCCTTTTACACTAGCCAGTTTGTTATTTTTCATTTGACTTAACTGCAAATCTTCTAAAACATTCACAGCCTCCTCTACATAAACATCCTTAACTAATGCTTCACGCCATCTTTTTCGTTTTTCTTCAAGAATAGAATCTTTTGCAAATAACTGCTCTTCATATTTCAATGATGCAAAATTTAAATGCGAATCGTACTCATTTAGCTTTTTGAAATATTCAGATTTCTTTTTATGCAGCGCTTCCTCTTTTTTATAATCTTCATAACTTAAAGAAACAACATGATCTTCTTGTTTCGATTTAATCCACATCGCATTTTCTTCAATAAGTTTTATCTGCGGATTTTGAGCCATTCTTTTAGCACTGTTTGCTAAGATTGTTTCGTAATCAATATTACCATCCCAAATTTCATATTCAGCTGGGGTAATTTTATCCCATGGTAAAGGATTAGACTGCCCTCTTTCGCCTATATCAATATAACTATATTTATCTGGCACTACAATATCGCTTTTCACCCCTTCTAACTGGGTAGAACCTCCATTTATACGATAGAATTTTTGCGTAGTTAATTTCAAGGCACCCAAATCACCACTTTCATTACTTCTCACTATGTTATTTAAGTCTATTACATTCTGTACGGTTCCTTTTCCAAAAGTCTGTTTACTTCCAATAACAATAGCTCTTTTATAATCTTGCATTGCCGCTGCTAAAATTTCAGAAGCAGAGGCTGATAGCTCGTTCACCAGAATAACCAAAGGACCATCCCATTGTACGCGCTCATCTTTATCGTTGTAAACATCTTTTGTTTTACCAGAAGATTGCACTTGAACAATAGGGCCATCTTTAATAAAAAGCCCTGCCATTTCAACAACCGTCTTTAATGATCCTCCACCATTCTCACGAAGATCTAAAATCAAACCTTCAGCACCTTCCTCTTTCAAGCGCTCAACTTCTTTGGCAACATCAGATGCTGCATTACGTTTGCTGTAATCGGTAAAATCAACGTAAAACTTTGGCAAATGAATTAAACCAAACCGCTTATCACCCTTCATAACATTGACCGATTTAGCAAAAGAATCTTCCAACTCTACTACATCTCTCTTTATTGAGATGATTTCAATAGAGCCATCGATTTTACGAATTGTTAAATCAACAACCGTATTTTCAGGGCCTTTTATCATTTTTATAGCATCTCCTAAACGCATGCCTACAATATCAACAGGCTCTTTACCATCTTGCCCTACTTTAATAATTACATCACCTACCTCTATACGATTATCACGCCAAACAGGGCCACCAGATATAATATCGACAACCTTAGCCCCTTCGGGTTTCTTTTGCAAACGAGCCCCTATGCCTTCAAATTTACCTGACATACTCGCATCAAACCTTTCTTTCTCTTCGGGAGCAAAATAAAACGTGTGCGGATCAAACTCATCAACCAAGGTGTTGATGTATTCAGTAAACCAATCTTTACGCTGCAAATCAGCAACGAAATCAAAATACTCATCAAGCGTTTTTTGGGTAGCTGCTCTACTAGCTGCTTCAGCTTCTTCAGGGGTTAATTCATGTTCATTTTCTTTATGTCCATGCGCTTTGGCTGTTTCCGCATCTTCATTAGCATGATCTAGTTTAGTATCATAGGTGTTTAAAGTAGCGTATTTTAACTGCAACCTCCAACGATCTTTTAATTCCTCACGTGATGTAGCAAAACCAACCTCATCATACTCAATATTAATATCTTCATCTTTTGCATAATCAAAAGGCTCACTAAGCACTTCCTTGTAAATGACCTTAGCTTCTTCCATTCGCTTGGTTAAGCGATCATAAACTAAATTAAAAAAAGTGATATCTGTATTTCTAATTTGATCATCAATTTGAAATTTTTGCATTTCAAACTCTTTGATATCTGATGCTAAAAAATACCGCTTAGTAGGGTCTATCGCATCAATAAAACCTTCAAACACATCTACTGAAAAATCGTCGTCTATGGCTTTTGGTTCGTAATGCCCTTTCGCTAGTACATAGGTGATCAGGTCAATTAACAATTTATCTTTATCATCATTTTCAAAAGTCTTGTTTGTAAAACTACAAGACGCTACAGCGATAAGCAATGTGAATAAACCGTATGCAAAATTCTTTTTCATTTAGTATCTTATTTTAATATTCAATTGGGCAGTTTTAAACAGTAATCGTATTCAAAGTAACACTTTTAAACTCAAAAAAACTAGAATTAGATTTCTAATATACACAAAAAACCATGCCAAGATATCTATAAAATCTTTTTTTTGCCCGTTCCTAAATTAGAGATATCTTATTTAAACGTATTTTTACGGTTAAAATTATACCCTGTGACAAAACCTTTAATTCTAGTAACTAATGATGATGGAATTACAGCACCAGGACTACGTGCTTTGATTCGTTTTATGAAAGAAATAGGCGAAGTTGTGGTGGTTGCCCCAGACAGCCCGCAATCAGGCATGGGTCATGCCATAACTTTTGACAATACCCTACACGCGAAGCAAATGAAGTCAAGCAACGATGATATTACAGAATATAGTTGTAGTGGCACGCCTGCTGATTGCGTAAAAATGGGGCTTCAAGAATTATTAAATCGCAAACCAGACCTTTGTGTAAGCGGTATCAATCACGGCTCAAACTCATCAATTAATGTTATCTATTCGGGTACAATGAGTGCCGCTATTGAAGCTGGTATTGAAGGAATTCCGGCAATAGGTTTTTCCCTTTGTGATTTTTCCTGGGATGCCAATTTTGAGCCTGCAAAAAAAGCAATTCAACAAATAGTGCGCGAGGCACTCATTAACCGCATCCCCAAAGGTGTTGTGCTCAATGTAAACATCCCTAAATTAACTGAAAAGGAGATAAAAGGAATAAAAATATGCCGACAAGCGCGCGCGAATTGGAAAGAAAAATTTGACAAACGCACCAACCCCATGGGTAAAGACTATTACTGGCTCACTGGTGAGTTTGAACTTTTAGACCATGGCAAAGACACTGATGAGTGGGCACTAGCAAATAATTACATATCAATAGTACCTACGCAATTTGATTTGACTGCGTATCATGCTATGGAACAAATCAACAATTGGGATTTACAGAAATAAAATAGATTTTACATCATAATGAATACAAAAAAAGAACTTATAATAGGCTTTGTAGTGGGTATTATTGCCAATACTGCGGGTACACTTTTATACATTTTGCTATTTTCTAAACATGGCATTAAAGAGAGTTTTGAAGCTGCAATACAACAAGGTCATGTAGGGAGTTTGCTCGCTTTAGGAGCCCTACTTAATCTTATTGCGTTTTTCTTATTCTTACGAATACGAAGAGACCATAGAGCCAAAGGAGTTTTAGTTGCCACCCTTTTGACAGCTTTACTTATACTCTATTACAAAATCTTTTAATAGTAAAATAATAGCAGTACTTATTTTTAACGCGTGATGAGAATAAAATCAAATTGCGAAACTTAAATTTATTTGTGTGAAATACTACATCATAGCAGGAGAAGCATCTGGAGACCTTCACGGGTCTAACCTTATAAAAGCACTTAAAAAACAAGATGAAAATGCTAATATACGTTGCTGGGGTGGTGATTTAATGCAAAATGCGGGAGGCACCTTAGTGAAACACTATAAAGCGTTGGCATTTATGGGTTTTTTAGAAGTGCTTTTAAACTTAAATCGCATTTTTAAAAATATCAAATTTTGCAAAAACGACATTGCAAATTTTAATCCTGATGTGATTGTCTTCATAGACTATTCTGGCTTTAATCTTAGAATTGCCAAATGGGCAAAAGAAAACAACTATACAACCAATTACTATATCTCACCGCAAATATGGGCTTCAAGGGAAAATAGAATAACAAAAATCAAAAGAGATATCGATGCCATGTATGTCATTCTTCCCTTTGAAAAAGAATTTTATGCAAAGCATAATTTCCCTGTACATTTTGTGGGTCACCCATTAATAGATGCCATTGCCAATAGACCCGAAGTAGATGAAGCCGCATTTCGTTTCAACCACAATATAGACAGTAAAAAGCCCATCATTGCGCTTTTACCCGGTAGTCGCAAACAGGAAGTGCAAAAAATGCTATCTGTTATGCTGTCTGTTGTGGAGCATTTTACGGATTATATTTTTGTTATTGCCGGAGCACCAAGTTTGGACAAAGATTTTTATCAGTCTTTTTTAAAAAACCCAAATGTTGCTTTTGTTGCAAACCAAACCTACGATTTATTGAGCGTTTCTCATGCAGCTTTGGTCACTAGTGGCACAGCTACGCTGGAAACTGCCATGTTTAAAGTACCACAAGTAGTTTGCTACAAAGCTAATTGGCTATCGTACCAAATAGCCAAACGCATCATTACACTAAAATACATTTCTCTTGTAAACCTCATCATGAACGATGAAATTGTAAAAGAACTAATACAAGACGACTTAACTAGTAAAAACCTCATTACAGAACTGCAAAAAATAGTAGCAGGCGAACAAAGAGAAGAGCAAATAACGGCATACCATAAACTCGAAAAACGGTTAGGCGGCACTGGTGCAAGCGAAAAAGCCGCCGCTCTAATTATTGACAATGCATGATTTGAAACCACATGCTTTACGCTGTTTTACTCCAGAGTTTCTTGGCTAAATAGAAAAGAGAGCAGAGAGCAAATAACAGAGAGCAGAGAGAAGAGAGAAGAGAGTATTGCACAAGAAACAAGAGCCAAGAAACAGGACAGGGCGGTCTTGTTTCCTGACTCTTGTGTCTTTTCTGCAACCTATTCCTTATACTGTAACACATTTCCAAATAGAAGTTAGACGAAATACTATTACAAAGTCCTTACATATAAAGCTGATTTAACATAGAAAGCTCTTTATCAAAAAGTAGCTGCGTTTGGGTATTTCATCTATTTTCTATGATAATTCGACCATTTTCATGCGATTTTTTCTAATTTTGATGCCTTAAAGTGGTAAAATTCCCAAATGTAGATGCGCATACTTCCCTATTTACTTTTATGCTTATTGATAGCCAGTTGTGGAACGGCAAAAAAGAAAACCAGTTATAGTAAATCTAAAAAAAGAACCGTAAGTGTAGCCCCATCAAAAACCACATCAAGAAACAAACAAAAAGAAAAATCGTATCGAACAAGAGCCGTAACTAAAGCTGACCACATTATAAATACCGCACTTACATTTTCTGGCACTCGCTATAAATTTGGCGGCACTACAAAAAAGGGTATGGATTGTTCTGGCTTGGTATATGTAGCTTTTGGAAAACACCAAATACAACTACCACGCATATCCTATCAAATGGCAGAGGAAGGCAAACGCATTAACATTAACAAAGTTGCTAAAGGTGATTTATTATTCTTTAAAACACGTAAAAGTGGTAAGCGCATCAATCATGTAGGCATGGTGGTCGCGGTAAAAAACAATGATATAAAGTTCATTCACGCTTCCTCATCGAGAGGGGTAATTGTTTCTTCATTACGAGAAGGATATTGGAATTCTGCCTTTGTAAAAGCCACTCGTATTCTTTAAATAGCTGCTAAACTAAAGCGAAATGAGCCAGGAAATAAGAGCCATTCAACGTGAGAGTTATGGCTAATGAAGATAGAAAAGAGTAAAAGAGAAGGGAGAAGAGAATCAAGAAACAGGACTAATGTGATTCAATTATTCCTTTTCTTGCAGCACAGCGGTCTTTATACCTAAAACGGCAAGACATTTACAAGTGAAGCGGAGAGAAGAGAGCAAAGAGAAAGGAGAAGAGAATCAAGAATCAAGAAACAGGACTACTGTTCTCTGTTCTCTGTTCTTTGTTCTTTGTTCTTACAGCGCAGCGGTCTTGTTTCTTGATTCTTGTAGCGCAGCGGTCTTGTCTCTTGACTCTTGTTTCATTCATAAGAAAAAAAGTCGCTGTTTTTAGTTCCTACAGCGCAGCGGTCTTTTATGCTTCAACACTTTTAATCCTCAAAAAACAATTTACAATATATTTCTGTATCTTGTATCGTAAGAATACATGTGATGCAGCTTTTAAAATTTGTCCCTATCAAGCTATGCCTCTATTTAATTTTAGGCATATTAGCAGGACATTATTTTGATGTAAAAATTCCTATCGCAGTTATTTTCACTCTTCTTTGCATAGGCTTTTTAGCTTTTGTGTTTTTCAAAAAACAGACTAAAAACACGAGCACCTTTGGCGTACTAGCAGTACTCACCACTTTTAGCCTAGGAATATCAGCCATTTCGCTATCAAAACCCCAAAATCAGGCAAATCATTATTCACACCAACATTACAATCAACAACATGTTTGGAAATTTAAAATTGAAGAAGCGCTTAAATCTTCCATCTACTCCAATAGATACATTGTCAAGGTACTTTCTATGGACGGACGAGCAACTACTGGTAAAATAATACTTTCATCTGTTTCTATTCCTGATATGCAAAAATGGGTTGTTGATAATGAGCTACTAGCTATAGGAAAACTTTCTGAAATAAATGCACCACTAAACCCGCATCAATTTGATTACAAAAGCTATTTAAAAGGATTAGGCATTTACCATCAATTTTATTTACGAGGAGACAATCATTTGCAAACAAAACATCAATCAACGACCATTTATGGCCTTGCAGCCACTTTACGCTCAAAAATCACTTCTAAATTGCAACAGGCAAATTTTGGAACAGAAGAGCTAAGCATTATTCAAGCGCTATTATTAGGACAACGCACCCATTTATCAGAAACAACCTATACGCACTATAAAAATGCTGGTGCAGTTCATATTTTGGCGGTTTCTGGTTTACATATTGGCATTTTACTTGCCATACTTCAGTTCTTATTACACCCCCTAGAACGACTGCCCAAAGGAAAAACGATAAAACTTATTACCATAGTGGTGTTACTATGGTGTTTTGCACTAATTGCTGGTTTCTCAGCCTCAGTTGTACGTGCGGTAGCCATGTTTTCATTTGTTGCTTATGCTCTCTATTTAAACCGCCCCTCCAATACCTTCAATATTTTAGCCCTTTCAATGGGCTTTATTCTATTAGTCATAAACCCTATGTTACTTTTTCAAGCAGGGTTTCAAATGAGCTATGCCGCCGTAATTGCCATTGTGTGGATATATCCTTTACTACAACAACTAGTATCGCCTAAAAATTTGATAGTAAAAAAAATAGGGCAATTACTGTCTGTTAGTTGTGCTGCACAAGTTGGTGTATTACCCATTAGCTTGTTTTATTTTCACCAATTTCCAAGTCTATTCTTTGTATCAAACCTTATCATCATTCCATTTTTGGGTCTCATTTTAGGGATGGGTATTTTAGTCATTGTACTCGCCTTATGCAATAGCTTACCCCATTTTATTGTCGAACTATATAACACCCTTATCCACCTAATGAATACCCTTATCGCTTGGGTTGCAGAGCAGGAAGCTTTTATTTTTAAAGCTATATCATTTGATGCTATTCAGCTATTGCTATCCTACTTCATTATCATTGCAACTATTTTTGCTTTAACCAACATAAACTTCAAAAAAGCAAGCTATGTACTCGTGGGCATCATCACATTTCAAATTTGGTGCTTTTACACTACCTATACAGCTACACAAAAAGAAGACTTATTACTAGCGCATCAATCCAAAAACACTATACTACTACATCGCTACGGAACAACATTAGCCGTACACGTAAAAAACAAAAACAAGGCTGAGCGTATCATTACCGATTATAAAATAGGTGAACGAATATCGGCTATCAGTTATAAAAAGCTACAAAACAGCTATTTTGTCAACAACAAAACCATATTGGTGATTGACAGTTCTGCCATGCATACCAAACAAGCTACGCACTATGTTGTATTAACCCAATCTCCTAAAATTAATTTAGACCGATTGATTGATTCTCTTAACCCCAAAGAAATCATCGCTGATGGTAGCAACTACAAAAGCTACATTAAACGTTGGAAACAAACCTGCCTAAAAAGAAAACTCCCTTTTCACTATACTAGCGAAAAGGGAGCTTATTATTTTAAATGAAGGGTATTAATGTACTTTCCCCATGAGTTTTTTAATTAAAGGAGATGCTAATAATACTAACAAACCAGCTCCAATGGCATATTTAGCTATTAAATCAAATCCGTCAGTATATACGGTTAAGGTATCAAATCCGCCAATATTTTTATCATCACTCTCTATTGCAAGCTGTTTACCAATAAAACCAACCACCTGAAAAGCAAATGCCGATGATAAGAACCAAACACCCATCATAAAGGCTACAATTCGTTTCGGCGACAAATCAGTTATTTTTGACAATCCAACAGGCGACATAAAAAGTTCTCCGATAGAAAGTAAAAAATACATTATCAAAAGATAGCTAAAAGGAACCAAACCACTTTCATTAGCGCTACCCGCACTTAGTGATAAAATATAAAAACTAATACCTGCAAAGAGTAATCCTAGTCCAAATTTATACGGTGTTCGTGGGTTACTTTTCTTTTTACTCAAATACGTCCACATCAAGGAAATAGGAATAGCCAACATAATAATAAACATGGAGTTCAAGGAGTTTGTTTGAGAGGCAGACATAATAGTTAAATCTACATTTCGAGAGGCAAACAAGGTGATAACACTACCTGAAAGTTCGTGAAAACCCCAAAAAATTGTCATAAAGAATGTAATCAATACAGCTACAAACAATTTTTTACGTTCATCTAAAGTGGCTTTATACATAATACTGCCCAAATAAACAAGAATAGAAACACCGATGAGCTTAAAAATAATATTAACAATATTTTGGTCGCCCAAAAAGGTACCTTCTTCTCCCAAAGATTGATATGCTGAAAGGAGGTATGCAATTACCGGAGCAGCCAATACCGCCAAAACAGGAACCAAAATACCTTGCTGTATGCCTAGCACCTTTTTTGACATTACTTCTTCATTAGGTGGTAACCCACGGTCTCCAAATACATTTTTTTTAATCCCACTCCAGAAGAAGATAAGTCCGGTTAACATCCCTATACCAGCAAGCCCAAAACCATAATGCCATCCGTATTCAGCAGCAAGCCAACCACACAATAAAGGAGCCACCCAGCCTCCGATATTAATACCCATATAAAAAATGGTAAATCCTGAATCTTTTTTAGGGTCACCATGTGGATATAAGGAGCCTACAAAAGTAGATATGTTTGGTTTGAAAAAACCATTTCCTACTATGATTAACGCTAAGGCTAAGAAAAAGGCTGTATTATTCTCTATTGCCAAAACAAAATGACCAATAGACATCAAAATACCCCCTAAGAAAATAGAATTTCGCATTCCTAAAATCTTATCCGAAATCTGCCCTCCTATTACCGTTGATGCATATACCAAAGAACCATAAGATGCATAAACTGCGGCCGTGGCAAAATCGCGTTCTGCTATTGCCTCAAAAATGACATCTATCATATACAATGTCAACAAGGCACGCATACCATAGAAACTAAAGCGTTCCCAAAGTTCTGCAAAGAACAAATAAAACAAGCCTACTGGATGCCCAAAAAGTTGTTTTTGATTCGAAAATTCTGTGTTATCAGTCATAATAAGCGCTAGGTATTAATTACAAGTTAGTTTTAATAAAGTTGGTCATTTTATTGAACAATTGAATTCTGGTATTACCGCCATAAATCCCGTGATTTTTATCGGGGTATATTGCCCAATCAAACTGTTTATTTGCTTGTACCAAAGCTTCAATCATTCGCATACTATTTTGAACATGTACATTATCATCACCTGACCCATGAATAAGCAAAAATTTTCCTTTCAACAATTCAGGGTAGTTTAAAGGTGAATTATCATCATAACCATCCGGATTTTCTGCCGGTGTTCGCATAAATCGCTCGGTATAAACCGTATCATAAAAACGCCATGAAGTTACTGGCGCAACTGCAATTGCGGTTTCAAAAACACTATTACCTTTCAAAAGACAATTGGTAGCCATGTCTCCTCCAAAACTCCATCCCCAAATGCCTGTTCTAGCTGCATCAATATACGGTAATTCACTTAATTTTTCGGCAGCTGCAATTTGGTCTTCTGTTTCGTATTTTACCAGATTCATATAAGTTACCTTTTTAAAATCTCGTCCTTTAAAACCGGTTCCGCGACCATCTATACAAGCAACAACATAACCTTCTGATGCTAATATTTGATGCCAATAGTCATTAGCGCTATGCCATTTATTAGCTACGTTTTGAGAACCAGGCCCACTATATTGGTATAATAACAAGGGATACTTTTTTGAAGCATCAAAATTCTTAGGTTTGATGATATACATATTTAAGTCGTTACCATTAATAGCCAAAGTAGAAAACTCCTTCGATGCCATCTCATAGTTCTTCAACCTACCCAATAACTTAGAATTATCTTTAATATCTTTTATTTTTTTCCCTGACAAGGCCTTGTGTAACGTATATGTATACGGTACATCAGCACTAGAATAGGTATTAATAAAATACGTAAAATCGGCACTGAAATCGGCAGCATTTGTACCTGCGGTTACTGCTAAACTTTTCTTTCGTTTCCCGTTACTTTCTATGCTGTAAACACCTCTGTTGATAGAGCCATTTTCTGTAGACTGATAGTATACTTTATCTTCATTTTGATCATAACCGTAGTATTGTGTTACTTCCCACTCTCCTTTGGTTATTTGATTTTGAAGTTTTCCGTCTGAATTGTACAGGTAAATATGATTCCAACCATCTTTTTCACTTGTCCAAATAAAACTATCATCTGCTAAAAACGTAAGATTATCAGTGATATCAACATAAGCCGCATCCTTTTCCTCTAACAAAACAATAACTTCATTACGCTTGGCATTCACATCATAAAATTTTAAATGATTTTGATGTCTATTTAAAGTCTGAACACTCAAATGGTCAGGATGATTCATCCATTTAATTCTGGGTATATAGTAGGCGTCACCTACATCAATTTTGGTCGTACTTCCCGATTGCACATCATACATATGCAATGATATTTCAGAATTAGCCTCACCTGCCTTTGGATATTTAAAAACGTATGGCTTAGGATACAACTCCGTACCATAAACATCCATAGAAAATTCAGGTACGTTGGTTTCATCAAAACGCAAAAAGGCGATTTTAGAACCATCGGCATTCCATTCAAAAGCCCTTACAAAAGCAAATTCCTCTTCATATACCCAATCGGTAACACCATTAATAATCTTGTTCTTGACCCCATCTGTGGTTAGTTGCTTGGTCGTATTGGTGGTCATATCAAAAAGGTAGATATTATTGTCTGCAACGTAAGCCACCTGTTTCCCATTAGGAGCTATTACTGGTTCTTGAATTTTAGTCGAGGCAATTTTAGTCAGGCTTTTTGAAGCGATATCATACACATAAAAAATACCCAATCTTGAATGTCTAAAAATAGGCTCTACCTCAGTAGCCAATAACAACTTAGACTCATCACTGGTAAATTCATAAGAAGAAAAACGCTGAATACCATCCAAATCAGCCGATGAAACAATGGTTTCAACCTTCGCTAAAGTAGTATAGTCATACTTATCAACTGTAGTATTACCAAGATTATCAACATTAAGAATAGTGTATTGTTTTCCGTTTTTCATTGAACGAAGCGCTTCTAGACCTTCTGTTCTAAAAGCACCCTGATAAATAGCCTCAACAGTAATTTTTTGAGTTTGCGCAAAAGAGCTGGTTACACAGCAAACTACCAAAAAAAACAAAATGTTTAATTTCTTCATAAATATTTGAAATGAGTTAAATTTCCCAAGTTTACTAATAATTATAACAAAAACCACACTTTAGTATAAAAAAGAAATCAATTTAGTAATAGCAGAGACTATAAAACAGCTAATTACTATCTTTGCCTAACAAATCATTTACTGCATGAACACGCCTATTGAGGGTTTTTCAAAACTGACGAAAGAAGAAAAAATAGACTGGATAGTCTCTAATTACACCCAAGAGCCCAAAGAGGCAAAAGCAATTTTAAAACGCTATTGGAATGCGAATACAGGGCTTCAAAAATTGCATGATGAATTTATAGAAAATACCATTTCTAATTATTACTTACCGCTTGGAATAGCCCCTAATTTTCTCATTAACGACAAACTATATGCCCTTCCCATGGCTATTGAAGAAAGTTCGGTGGTTGCGGCAGCTAGTAAAGCGGCAAAATTTTGGTTAGAACGTGGCGGTTTTAAAACCACCGTTATCGGCACAGAAAAAATAGGCCAAGTTCATTTTATGTATTACGGTGATAGTGAAAAACTAACGGCTTTTTTCGAATTTGTGTTACCAAAACTACACGCAACAGCAGCGCATATTACCAAAAATATGCAAAAGCGTGGCGGAGGCATTTCGGCCATTGAACTAAGAGATAAAACGCATGACTTAAAAGGGTATTATCAGCTACATTGCACCTTTGAGACCCTTGATGCTATGGGAGCCAATTTCATTAACTCTTGTTTAGAGCAGTTTGCCCAAACCTTTAAACAGGAAGCACAAACATACAGCGCCTTTAACGCACAAGAAAAAGACCTTGAAATTGTTATGAGTATTCTTAGCAATTATGTGCCACAATGTTTGGTTAGAGCAGAAGTTAGCTGCCCTGTAAATGAACTAACAATAGCCGATGAGGAGGCCATGGCATTCGCACAAAAAATGGTTCGTGCAGTTACTATCGCTAAGGTTGAGCCACACAGAGCTGTAACCCACAACAAAGGCATTATGAACGGTATTGATGCTGTTATTTTAGCTACGGGAAATGATTTTAGAGCGGTTGAAGCTGCTATTCATGCCTATGCTTCCAAAGATGGGCGCTATACAAGCCTCACCGATGCCTGCATTGAAGATGGTATTTTTAAATTTTGGATTGAAATACCTTTAGCCATTGGAACTATTGGCGGACTTACTAATCTTCATCCATTAGTAAAACTGGCATTAGAAATTTTACAAAAACCATCTGCCAAAGAATTGATGCAAATTGTTGCCGTTGCCGGACTAGCACAAAATTTTGCTGCCGTTCGCTCATTAGTCACCACGGGCATTCAAGAAGGGCACATGAAGATGCACCTACTAAATATTTTAAATCAATTAGGGGCTACAGCAGAAGAAAAAAATATATTGACACAACATTTCAAACAACATGCAGCAACCCATAGCGCCGTTGTTGAAGCCTTTGAAAAATTACGAAATTCAAATACCTAAAGCCGACTAAAATTATGATCGGCAGCTTTTTTTCAAATCCATACGCATTCGTTTTTTAGAACCTTAGTACCAAATGAACACAACACATTTTTACGGCAATGGAAAGCTCTTATTATCTGGGGAATACGCTGTTCTTGATGGCGCTTTAGCATGGGCAATACCGACCAAATTTGGGCAACATTTACAAATAACTCCACAAGAATCACAACAACTCTGCTGGAAAAGCATTGACGAAAAAGGTACTATTTGGTTTCAAGGCACCTATACCTTAAATGATTTTGAAACAATAAACGCCTCAGACAAAGACACCTCAAAAGCCTTGCAAAAAATTTTAAAGGCATGTAAAAACCTCAATCCAAATTTCTTAGTAGCTAGCACCGGATTTAAGGTTACCACCACATTAACTTTTGCCAGAGATTGGGGGCTAGGCTCCTCTTCAACACTCATTTATACCGTAGCACAATGGGCCAACGTAAACGCATATGAGTTACTAGCACAAACCTTTGGCGGTAGTGGTTACGACATTGCCTGCGCACAACACAATACGCCTATTCTTTTTAAAATTAATAACAACAGAGCAAGCGTTGAGGAAGTTAGGGCCTACCCTGCTTTTACAGATGCACTTTTTTTCATCCATCTTAACAAAAAGAAAAATAGCAGAGATGCCATTCATGCTTATCGACAAAAAGAAATAGACAAAAAGGAACTCACCAAGGCGATTAGTTTAGTTACAAAAAAGATGATTGAATGCAAACACCTTACTGAATTTGAACTACTACTAACCGAACACGAACAGTTACTTTCACAGGCGCTTGGTGTCCCCACAATTAAAACAGCACAATTTGCCGACTATACGGGTGCTATAAAAAGCCTGGGGGGCTGGGGTGGTGATTTTATTATGGCTACTGGAAACAGCATGTACACCCCTACATATTTTAAAAATAAAGGGTATCACACCGTACTTTCTTTTGATGAGATGAGCCTGCCATTACAGCACAAAAACAGCTAGTAAATTGACCTTTAAAAATTCTAAGCTAAACTATCGGTAACTAGGGATACTTCTTATCTTTGAGGGCTGTTTGTAAATTTGAAATGAAAAAGAGAAAAAAGCAAGCAAAATTAATTCGCATTTTCAGAAAAGCGCATAGAACTACTGGAGTGTACCTATTTGTTTTGTTTTTTGTAATGTCGCTATCTGGGCTAGCGCTGGGCTGGAAAAAAAACAGCAATGGATTGCTACTACCTAAATCAGAAAAAGGAATGGCTACCGATGTAAAACAGTGGCTACCCCTTCATACTTTACAAAACACCGCCTTTAAAGCCTTACAAGACTCCATTGCATCCGACATCGATTTAAACCTTAGTAGAATTGATGCAAGGCCAGCAAAAGGCATCGTTAAATTTATTTTTAAAAACCATTATTACGGTGTTCAACTTGACGGAGCAACAGGCAAAGTACTAGCGATTACCAAAAGACGTTCAGACGTGGTAGAAAATATTCATGACGGCTCTATTTTAGACTCCCTATTTAATACCAACGGAAGTATTTTTAAACTACTGTACACCTCCACTATGGGGCTAGCCTTACTACTTTTTACCATAACAGGATTTTGGTTGTGGTATGGTCCTAAAAAAATGAAAAAACAAGCCAAAAGAAAGAAGAAAACAAAAAACCAACTGTAGTAACTATTACGTTTATTACTGATTATCATCAACATTAAACCCCCTATATCACGAACAAACTCCTATATTTTGACTTATTTGTGATGGGAAAGGCCTAAAAAAAACATAGCTACTAATAACGTCGTCTTCCTGAGCAAATATCAGCTAGTGCCCTCCTAAAAATAACACGAACCAAAACCACGGTTTGGAAAAACTATATAAATCAACTACTTTTAAGTACACATTAAAGTGTACAGTTACGCTTTAAACCAACTACTTAGCAACAAACTAAAATTCGCCAATTAGTGCCTAAACAATTACGCAAAATTCTAACCACCGTTGCCATTGCAATCTTTCTTGCTACAGCTTTTTACACTTCTCGAAAAATTAATTTTAATCAGAAGTATGAAGTAGGTCAAAAAATTGACAGTTTAAATGGAGTACTGGTCTATTTCAATGGGGGCGTTGGAAATGTTAGCGGCAGAGAATTAACTCAAAATGGCTACAACATAGGATTAAAATATCAATGTGTAGAATTCGTAAAACGCTATTACTTTGAAGCATTAAACCACCAAATGCCCGACAGCTATGGAAATGCCAAAGATTTTTTTAACCCTAAAATTAAAGACGGAGCATTAAACAAAAAAAGAAACCTGACACAGTACATCAATTTCAGCCAATCAAAACCCCAAGTTAATGACTTGCTCGTATACTCGGGCACATTATTAAACAAATATGGTCATGTTGCCATAGTATCAAAAGTTACTGAAGGAAAAATTGAAATAATACAACAAAATCCGGGACCATTCACGGCGTCTAGAGAAGTTTACTCACTTATTAAGAAAGGAGACAAATGGGTCATTGACAATGACCGAATTTTAGGATGGTTACGAAAATAACCCAGCTAGTGCTTGGTCAGAAATAGACCAATTTTTACCATTTGAATAATTTCTAATGGATGTTGTATTTTCTATTTTGAGTATTTCTGATCAAATACCAGCAATGCGTAACGAACCACCTAAATGAATGCATCGTAATATTAAAACCACACTATGAAACATCTTTTTTTACGAATCGTCATCATCATTCAATGTATCAGCGTCCTTTTAAGCTGCTCGTCAGACACCGGATATTCAGGCACTTGGGATATTGATTTTCAAGACAGTTACGGACTACTAGTGCTTACAAAAAATGGCAAATCATATACAGGGCAGCTATCTACCTTAACTATCGGAGATATTCCTATTGACAGTATATCGATAGTTGGGAATAGCCTATCGGCCAGCGTTGACCTTTATGGAAAAAAGCGTGCATTATCGGGTATGTTTGAAGCTGATAAATTCACCGGATATATTGCCACAAAAAACAAAAAATTAGCTATTGTAGCTCATAAAAATAACGACACCTATGTACAACCAAAAGAAGTTACAGTAAAACATACCCTCACTGAAACAGATTTAGGCCCTGATGAGGGAAATTTAGATCATCAAGAACTGATTAAAACTTTTGACAAAGAACATTTTAAACGTGGTGAGCGCATCTACAATGCCAATTGTATCAATTGTCATGGCACACCAGCGGTAGAAGGCTCCATTCCTTTATCAATGAAGTTTTGGAATCAAAGCTTTAAATATGGTAATGACCCATATGCCATGTATAATACCATCACCAGAGGTTCAGGTGCAATGCCTCCGCAATTGACCTTAACGCCGCAAGAGAAATATGATGTAATTTTATATATACGTGAAAATTATATCAGACCAAGCAATGCGCAAGAATACTATCGCATAAGCACTGATTATTTGGCGCAATTACCCAAAGGAACATCTAAAGGGCCAGCAATACAACCCTATACACCATGGTCTGATATGGATTATGGCAACTTTTTCATCAACACCTATGAACTTGCCGATTCAAAAACAGGGCCAGCACGCTTTCACTCAGAAGGGCCGCCTCCCTATCCCGATGAAAACTACCTTAAGAACAACTTTGCGTACAAAGGCATTGCCGTCCGTTTAGACAAAGGTCATGGCGGGGTTTCAAAAGGAAATACATGGATGATTTTTGACCATGATTTAATGCGCGTAGCAGGTGGATGGACGGGCGAAGGCTTTATCGATTGGCAGGGCATTCTCCTCAACGATCAGCATGAGACCTACCCACGGACTATTGGAAAACTTCATTTTGAAACACCTGTTACTCCTGCATGGGCCAACCCTGCGAATGGCTCTTTTGAAGACCCAAGATTTAAGGCTCGCGATGGGCGTAGATTTGGTCCTTTACCAAAAAAATGGGCACATTACAAGGGGCTCTACAGGTATGAAGACCAAGTTATTATTTCCTATACCGTTGGCGACGCCAATATTTTAGAGCGTTTAGGAACTGAAAAAACAAATAACCAAACAATATTCACCAGAACATTAAATATAAGCCCATCAACAACCGCTTTAAAAATGAGGGTTGCTCCTAACACAACCAAAGTTGCGCTACAAGGTAGCAACGCAAGTTTACATGAGGCTAATGGTTTTATTGTTTTGAATGTAGCTCAAGGAAAAGCAGCACAATTAAAATTATTTATTGCTGATAGCACTGTAAAAAATCTAGATGATTATGCTGCAAAATCAGCAGCAGCTGAATCTTTAACGCGGTATACCAAAGGAGGCAAACCGCAGTACGAGCAAACACTTAGCACTACAATTATCACAGGTAATGATAATGGCCCAGTAGCCATGGATGCCCTTACTATACCTTTTGACAATCCCTGGAAAAGCAGAATGAAACTAAGCGGAGTAGATTTTTTAAAAGACCCCAACAAAGCTGTACTATGCACCACAGATGGTGACGTTTGGTTGGTAACTGGGCTTATAGAAAATTCTGGAACATTGACTTGGAAACGCATTGGCACTGGATTGTTTCAACCCTTAGGTATTAAAGTTGTAAACGACAACATATATGTTATCTGCCGTGACCAATTAGTACTACTTCAAGACCTTAATAATGATGGCGAAACAGATTTTTATCAAAATTTTAATAACGACCATCAGGTAACCGACCATTTTCATGAATTTGCCATGGGTTTACAAACTGACGCAGAAGGAAATTTCTACTATGCTAAAAGTGGTCGACATGCACGTGAAGCTCTTATACCCCAGCATGGCACACTGCTTAAAGTAGCAAAAGACGGTTCAAAAACCGACATTATTGCTACAGGTTTTAGAGCTGCCAACGGCGTTTGTATAAACCCCGATGGAAGTTTTATCGTCACCGACCAACAAGGCTATTGGAATCCTATGAATCGTGTTAATTGGGTTGATGGCAAAAGGAAATTTTACGGCAATATGTGGGGCTACAACCCTCCAAAAGACAGCACCAGCACAGCTATGGAGCCACCCATGATATGGATTGATATGGAATTTGACCGGTCGCCATCAGAACTATTATGGGTAGACAGTAAAAAATGGGGTTCTTTAAATGGCAGCTTATTGAGTTTTTCATACGGTTATGGCAAAATTCAACTCGTGTTGCCTGAAGAAGTTAACAACCAACGACAGGCTGCGGTCATTGATTTACCCGATATTAAATTCCTGTCTGGTGTGATGCGAGGTCGTTTTAATCATGCTGACGGTAATTTATATGCCTGTGGTATGTCAGCGTGGGGCACTTCACAAATGATGAAAGGTGGAGAGTTCTACAGGCTGCGCTATACAGGAAAACCGTTAACCACCCCCATAGCGCTAAATGTCTATGAAGATGGCGTTGCATTGTCCTTCGCCAACACATTGGCTGTAGAAAAAGCGAAAGACCTAGCCAATTTTGAAGTACAAACATGGAACTTAAAACGCAGCAGCAAATATGGCTCTGAACGATATGATGTACAGACACTAAAAATAACCGATGTTGTAGTAGATAGTGATGGAAAAACCGTAAAACTAATACTTCCGACCATTAAAGCCGTAGCTATTATGACGATATCTTACAACCTTAAAGACACTAATGGAAATACATTAAAAGGAAAGGTGCAAAATACCATTCACAACTTAAAAAAAATATGATATTGAGCAGATAATAAACCAAAAAAAATAGCGGAGACATGCTCCGCTATTTTTTTTTCACACACTTTATATTACTGTCACTTTAAAACCTGAGCGCTTTAAATTGGCAGAAATATATAAGACTCTATTCTAGTAAAAATCAGCTCTGTTATCTTCTATAACAGCGGCTTTCTTTAAGGCATTATATACCTCAGTATTTACTTTTGATACATTTGCAGCCTTTAAATTATTCGCATAGGTGCTATAATTATCTAATTTTGCCGCTTCTTCCTTTTTGGTCACTGTAATCATAAAAACACCAGTTTCTCCTTCAATTAAACCAGATGTTTCCCCTTCCTCCATAGCATAAGCAGAACCTACAACAGCAGGCTCACTTCCAGCGCCAGGAATAGTAGGTGATTTTACTGTTAATCCAGTAGCGTTCGAAACAGAAACATTCGCTTCTTTAGCAATGTCTTCCATTGTTTTTCCCTGATATTTGCCAATAATCTGAGCGGCTTTTCTTTCTTTTCTAATCTTTGGCAATACGACAGCAGAAGCGTCTTCAACAGTCATAAGACCTTCTTCATACTTTGCCGTTAATTGTACTATTGCATAACCGTTATTGATGTTAAATCTTTTTACATCACCTATTTCACTATCTTCATTAAATGCCCATTGCACAATATTTCGTTGTGTTGAAAGTCCGGGTAAATTTTCATCTAAGGCTTTAATTTTATTTACAGGACGTACTATATAGTTATTCTCCTTAGCAAAATCAACAAACGATTTTCCTTCAGAAGTAGTTGCCATTTCAAATTTAGTAGCATCAGTAAATAAATTATTAATAGTCTCTTCTGAAGCTTCAATTTTTCGCGCCAAATGTGCAATTTGAACCAAGTCTTGTTTATCAGTTACTTTAATAACATGAAAACCAAAATCAGTCTCTACCAAGCCAACAGCACCTACTTTATTATCAAAAACAAAATCATTAAACTCAGGCACCATTCTACCCTCTTCAAAAAAGCCAAGGTCTCCTCCGTTAGGTCCTGAAGGTCCATCTGAGTTCTCTTTGGCTAATGCTGCAAAATCAGCTCCTGATTTTTTTGCTTTTTGAAGTAATTCTTTAGCTCTAGCTGCAGCCTCTTCCTTGGTTCTTTTTACTTCAGGATTGGCACGTTGTGCACCTTCATAAGCTACTAGAATATGGCTTGCTTTTACAGAACCACCTGCTTTACGCCCCATCATTTTTGATATTTTAAAGAAATCGCCATCACGATACGGCCCATAGGTTTCACCAACACTTAGTGCCATTAATGAATCAGCAAATCGTGCAGGCAAAGCACTCTTAGGTTTAAAGATGGTATCAAATTTAATATCAGAATGACGATCTAAAAATGCTGCCATATCGGTAGTATTTGCAAAACCTACAATGGTATCATTTATGGTTTCATCTTCTTGCGATTCTTTATTTTCATCAAAACCATACTGATCATTCATCCATTTAAGCACATATTGCTTGGCTGCTTCTTCATCTGCTGCCGATGGTTGCTCTTCAAAATATACAAATTGTATATCTCTTGATTCCTCTTGTTTAAAATCTTCTTTGTGCTCCTTGATGTAACTTGCTATTTCACTTTTTGAAACAGAAACAGTACTATCAGGAATGCTTGAAAAAGGAACTCTTACATATTTTAAGTCTATCTTATCGTTGGCTAGTTTGTACTCAAATTCACCTTCTTTAAGCGTAGCTCCTACCCCAGCCTTAATTAAATTGTAATAGGTTTGCTCTTTTGACAACTGCATAATGGCCTTTTCGGTATCTAACCATGAAGCATATTGCGCTGGGCTATTCTTTTTCCAATCAGCTATTGTTTCTCTAAAAAGAGCTGGATCAAAAACACCATCTTCATTTTGAAAACTAGGATTTTGAGCGTAACCCGATGTTTTTAAGAAATCGATAATTTGATCTTGCTCAATACCAATACCTAAATCTTCAAATTGCTCTTCAAGAATAGCAGTTTTAACCTCTTGATCCCATACTTGATTTACCATTTGCATGGATGATCCGCTGGTATTATTTCTTGAAACTGCCTCGATTTTTCTTCTAAAGTCATCTACGGTTATTTCTTTGCCGTTTATTTCAGCTACGGTAGAACCTACTTTTGCACCACCCGCTAGGGTACCACTTGTAAAAACACCTGAAATTACAAATGCAAACAAAGCCAAACCAATGATTAATATCAAAATGGTGGTTCGCTTTCTTATATTCTCTAAAATTGCCATTATATGGAGTATTAAAATTTATTCCTTTTGTTATCGGTGGGCGAAATTACCATTTTCTTTTGAATTAATAAAGCGTTAAGCCCACGCTTTCGCTAAACGTTAAGAATATGTATTTCATTGTGGTAGATAGTCCTATTATTCGCTTTCATCAACTTCTAACAAAACCAAATCAATTTTGGTATTTGACACCTCAAGAATGGTAAAATGAAAGTTTTCCACTACAATCTTTTCGTCCTTTTCAGGAATTTCACCAGTTTCATTTACAATTAAGCCTCCCAAGGTTTCGTATTCATCGCTCTCCGGAAGTTCTAGTTTATAATTTTCATTCACATAATCGACCTCCAACCGTGCTGAAAACTTAAAACTAGTATCGCTAATTTGCTCTTCAATAAAATCAGTAGAATCGTGCTCATCTTCAATTTCACCAAAAAGCTCTTCTACAATATCCTCAACAGTAATAATGCCCGATGTGCCTCCGTACTCATCTAAAACTACAGCGATACTTTTTCGTTTTTTAATCAACACCTTCAAAATATCATGAATAAGCATTGTCTCGGGCACAAGCTCTACCGGGAGCAAAATACTTTTAATAGTCTTTGGCTTTTTAAACAACTCGTATGAGTGTACGTAACCAATAATATTATCAACGGTATCTTTAAAAATTAATATTTTAGAATAGCCTGTTTCAGTAAAAAGTTTGGTTAAATTTTTTGGCGTTTCATGAAGTTCAACAGCTGTAATTTCAGTACGCGGCACCATCACTTCTCTAGCCTTTACCGCGGTAAACTCTAATGCATTTTGAAAAATTTGTATTTCACTATCAACCTCGTCTTCTTCCTCTACCGTTTCCATCTGCTCGGTAATATAATCGCCAAGTTCTATTTTACTAAACGCTAGCTGCATATCATCTCCCTCGGTTTTAAAAATAACCTTCAATATAAAATCAGAAATTTTAATAATAAAATCAGAAATTAACGAAAATAAGAGGTAAAAAAAATACGCAGGTACCGCCAATACTTTTAAGAGCGTATTAGAATAAATTTGAAAAAGTACCTTAGGCAAAAATTCAGCAGTTAACAAAATGACAATCGTAGAGATGATTGTTTGAGAAACCAAGCTGAAATTATTAAGAAAAGTAACTAAAGAACTGTTATAAGTAGCTGCAAGGCTCAGCAACCATTCATTTAAAGCATCACCCATAAAAATACCATAAATCACCAAAGCAATATTATTACCTATCAACATGGTAGCAATAAACTTAGAAGGTTTTTTGGTTAGCCGCGTAAGTATTTTAGCTAAAAAACCATCTTGCTTTTTCTCAATTTCTATGTGTATTTTATTTGCTGATATAAAAGCAATTTCCATTCCTGAAAAAAATGCCGAAAACAGCAAGGATAAAATGATAATTATAACAGAAGTATCCACAATTACTGTTGATTATCGCGTTGCCTTTGCTCAAATTTCTTACGATACTTTCTTCTAAACAAGAACATACCTATGGAAGCTACCGCAAAAAACACAAATAAATACGCATTATTGCGATCTACATTCCAAACTTGAGTTATTTTGTATACCGAAAAAATAGCAACAAATAAATATAGGTATTCGGTATATCTTAATAATTTAATCATTTTCTGTTTCTTTTTCTGTTTCCTTTTCCTTTGGTATGCGCATTAAGCCATACGTTTTATGAGCATATAAAAAATTTCTATCCTTACTAAAATCCATACCTTCACCATCCATGATGGTACCATCTTCTGGGTTAGTATATTTAAATTTTTCATGTGTAAATACCCACTCGTTACCTTGATCTAAAAAAAGCTGTGGTGCTTCTAACTTTTTACCATCATGACTTTCTAAAACAACATTACCTTGTAAATCTATCAAATTAGTAGCAGAATAAATAATTCCGTAATCGGCGGTTACTGTACTTTTTTGATTTAGATCATCAAAAAAATCAAGTACCAAGCCATTAGGAAAAGTTCTATACGGGAATTCTAAATTTTCATAATTTTCACTAACTGGGCTTTTTAATACCGTAAGCACCTTTGAAGACGCTGTCGTATCAGTCATCATTGGGTCTTTTGTCTCGGTATAGGTAAACACAAAATCTTTTGCAATACCTATAGGAAAAACAGTTTTCTTAGCCTCATCACCAACACGTTTATACGTATCAGTACATGAAAAAAAAAGCATTGCCACACAAACGGTGGCAATGCTCTTATATGTATTATGAATAAATTTTGTCATGCGACTATAAAGAAGGTACTTTTACGCTTCCTCCAACCCAACAGCTGAAGCTTACTGTTTTACCAGCCATACCTTTATTAAAGATCATTTCTTTTGTTGGCGCTTTTGCCAAGTAACTACGAACAGATTTACTAGCAGTACCACTTAATGAAGGGTCAACTCTACCTGCTTTTCTAGCCATATCAGCAGCTTTCCAATAAATTGCACGTTTCTCAAAAGTATCGCTACCACATTGATTTGCACTAGATGCATATAAACTTGCAATTAAAAGATACGCTTTACCATTTGCTGGGTCAAAATCTATGGCTTTTTGAGCATATTTTCTAGCTGAAGACTTACTACCTTTTCTTTTATTAATTACTGCTACTTTGTAAGCAATTTTAGATCTTTTAAACGTGTCTGTCTCCAAACTCAATGCTTTATCAAAATCGGCAAGTGCTCCTTTGGTATCGCCATTTTTCATTTTTAAAGTGCCACCATAAACGTAAGCATCTGCAGACGGATCTAAAGCCAATTGCGCTTCAAACAACTTCTGGAACATAGGATCATCTGTACACTCTTTGTTAAACATTAAACCTACCGCTCTTTTTACCCAAACCACATTTGTTTTGTTAGCATCAAACGTTTTTTGGTACAAAGGAATTAAGTTTTCACAATCTGCCAATGGTCCTAATTTAGCATCAACGCTACCAGCGATTTTACCAAAAGATTCTGAATTCTTATTAGCAGCCTTCAATCTCTTTTTCTCTTTGGTTGTCAATGTACCTGCTTCTTCTTTTGGTAAAAGCTTTGTAATGATATCGGTCAATTTTTTGTTTTCGACTTCAATTTTTTCAACCACCTCATCATAAACATCAAACACCTCTTGCAAATCTTTCTTACCTGCCTTGTGTAGGTCTACCAAACTTGAGAAATAAAGATATAAAGCTTTAGGATTTTTAAAATTGTCTTTATCTTCATTAAAAGCCATACCTAACATGGTATAGACTTCATCATCAGAAATCATTTTGTTTTGGTATCTTAAAAGCACCTTGTCAATAATAACATCTGCCTTTTTTGTTTTGGCAGGAAAATGTTTTACACTATTATCATACAACGCTAAAAGGTCTTTTATAAAACCATCTTTTTCAGCACCTGAAGACTTTTTTATTTTGTCTTTTAAAATTCGTTCACCATAAATGAAATTGGCTCTGTTTAAACCAGGACAAGTTTCATAAACCATTTTCCATGGTGTATATGCAGCATCGTAATTTTTAACTTTTACATGCTCTGTATAAATAGAAAGATTGGTAACACATTCTGCATTCTGAGCCTGTGCATTGCTAATCGCCATACACCCTAAAAGCGCAATCGCTGTAAAGTAGAGTTTCGTTTTCATATCATTATTTTTATTAATATTTAATGTGGTTAATTCCTAAAATTTAGTTAGTTAATCTTTGATTTCACGAACCATCTATCATTTAAAGAAAGTCCGATATTTACTTTAAAGTAATTTTCTTGAATTAAATCTGCATTGGTTGTTCCTTTTTTCCCAACTTCAAAGCCAAGATTTACGTTTGAAAAACCTCCTGCACCAGACCCAAGTGGCAAACCAAGTCCAAAAGTTATGCCAAAGTTATTAATCTCTGTATTATTGACAAGCATACCTGTTTGTTCCATACGAAGTCCAGCACGATAGGTTACTCTTTTAAAATAGCTTGTAAACGAGCTATAGTCGGGTATAAAATAACCTCCAACAGCAACTATACTGGCATCTTGATAAGCAAAATCTCCCGTTGTAACGAAATCATTTTTAAAGGTACTCAATTTTTGAAAACTATATTCAGCACCTAAAAACCACTTTTTATTTTCTCCATACCCTAAACCTAAAGTAGTAATGGCTGGAATTTTTAAATCAGAAAATTTCAATCCTGCAGCTTCAAGGTCTACATCACTCGCTTCAATTTCTCGATTGCTACTAGCTGAAAAAGACCCTAGACGGCGTGTATTTTCTGAAGTTAAATTAGCTTGCGTATTTACCCGTACCGAAGTATACAAAGTGTGCTTATCGGTAACTTGTGGGGTATAATTTAATGCAAAATTAACATCATAGCCACTAATAACTGCGCTTCTATTATCAAAAACTCCTAGCTGTACGTTTTCAATAATCTGTGCTCTTCTACTATCGATAGTACCAAAATTATAGTTTGCTGTCACCCCAATAGTCAAACTTTTAAGCAACTCGTACCCTACAGAGAAATAGACTTTATTTAATCCTCCTGTACCTGAATATGAATTTACAACTTCAGCATCATTACTATTTACGGTAGTTGACAACACATCATAGCCAACAGCAGTATATCGCTGAAGCCCCAAACCTATTCCAAAACCTTTTTTAATTTGAAAACCTAAAGACAAATAATCAAGATTATAAATTTGGTTATTCTCTTTTTCTGTAGCACTCTTTAATACCACATTATTGTATGAGGCACCAGCAGTATAGGCCGTTAAGCGGAGTTTACCATAGGCAGCCGGGTTTTGTAAATTCACATGAATACTATCGGTATACATACCAATACCTCCCATCATCTGATTTTCCACAGTTTTATTGGCTCCTAATGTCCCTATACCAAAATAAGAATAAGGGGAAGCAGTACCTTCTTGAGCATTTAAACCTACGGCGGCAAAACACACTATTGCAATTACTATTTTTCTAATCATTTAGCGCTTGTTGTATTCCAGCAAAAAATTTAACCCTTTTAGGAGAAATTTGGAATCCGCAAATATGGTATTTTTTAACCGTTTTGACAAAAATTGAGCGTCGCCGCCTGTTAAAATAACTGTTAAATCTGCAAAACGTCGTTGATATCGATCAACTATCCCGTCAATTTCGGCAGAAACGCCGTTTACAATTCCACTATGAATACTAGTTTTTGTCGAATCACCAATCAACCCAGCAGGAACATCCAAGGTGAGCAAAGGCAATTTTGAAGTGTGGTTATGCAATGCCTTGTATCGCATTTGTAAACCTGGTGAAATAGCACCACCGAGATACTCTCCCATATCATTTATGATATCATAGGTAATACATGTACCAGCATCTATAACCAGTGTATTTGAATGCACCTTGTTATAAAAAGCAGCTGCAGCAAGAGCAATACGATCAACTCCCAGCGTTTTTGGTGTGCTATAAAGGTTTTTAAAAGGAAGTTTTGAATTCGCATCTAAAATGTGCACTTTACAGAAAACCGACAAGGCTTTAATATCTTTTTCATCTAAATAACTTACAGCAGATACTATTGCCCAACTTAGGTTTGGGTATACACTAATAATTTTTTTTACGGTTGCAATAACATTTTCACGCTCGGTACTATGATGATAAAGTAAGACCCCTTTATCAAATATAGCAAGCTTTACCAAGGTATTACCAGCATCGATTATTAAGTTCATAGTACAAAGATTATAAAATGAAAAAGAAACCTAACTATTTTTTTTTACATTTTTGTTTGTATATCTTAAATTTGAAATTATATTTGCAGCCCCTTACGGGCATGGTGCCTTAGCTCAGTTGGTAGAGCAATGGACTGAAAATCCATGTGTCCCTGGTTCGATTCCTGGAGGCACCACCGCTAAAAGCCGCAACTTCAATAAGTTGCGGCTTTTTATTTGTATATAAAAATACAGTTGCCCGCCTTGAGGCAAAATTTAACGGATCAAGACAAATTAACCATTAAAAAATCAATCTCCACGTGAAAGCAAATTTCTAAAATTGAACTTTCAACACTTTTTTTAACCATTTCTCGTTGATTAAACTTTTTCTTTTAACTCAAATTTTGCAACTTAGAGGCTAAATTCACCAGCATTACCATCTAATCTCAAGACACAAACGGTAAGAACTAAACAAACGACATTGAAATACTTTGATAGCGAAACACCCAAAGCAACATTACAACAATACCTATTTTCTAAGGGGTGGATACAGGAAAATGAAGAAATAATAAACATAAATACAGCTGGGGAAGGCAATATGAATATTGTTTTACGTATTGCAACACCCAACCAATCTTTCATTTTAAAACAATCGCGTCCTTTTGTACAAAAATACCAGCAAATAGCAGCTCCTTTAAATAGAATCGCTGTTGAATATCAATTTTATCAAGCCGTACAAAACGATTCTCTTAAAGCTCACATTCCAAAAATACTGGGATACGACCCACAGCAACATCTTTTACTTATGGAAGATTTAGGATATTGCGAAGACCTCTCCTCACTTTATGAAAAAAGAACTATTGATACGCAGCTCATAAATAAATTAACTCAAAATTTGCTAGCGATACACCAAAACAAAGTGCCGCATAATTTTCCTGACAATCTAGCCATGCGTAACTTAAATCATGAACATATTTTTGTTTTACCTTTTTTAAGTGATAATGGGTTTCAATTGGATGCTATTCAGAATGGATTAGAAGCATGTGCTGCACCTTATAAAACAGATAGCACGATAAAAAATATCGTTGATAAAATAGGGGAAAAATATCTTTCGCCAGGCAACACCTTATTACATGGAGATTATTACCCTGGCAGCTGGATGACGGCAGACAAAAAGCTCTATATTATTGACCCTGAATTTGGTTTTGCAGGTTTCCCTGAATTTGATTTAGGCGTTATGGCTGCTCATATCATCATGGCTACTGACAATGACAACCACATTAAAACGATAACAAGTGCTTATAACGATAACATTGACAAAAGCCTACTTACCAAAGTAGCAGGTATAGAAATTATGAGACGTCTTATTGGCCTAGCGCAACTCCCCTTGCAAAGAACTATCAGCGAAAAACAGTATCTTCTACACCTTGCAAGAAAAATGATTGTATCATGAAGCAGTTTATTTGGTTTCTTTATTTGATAGGATGCATCTGCGTTCTCACTTCTTCTTGTAAGGATAAAAATGCCGATATTGTTATTACAGCTCCCACAAAAAATGCTTTTGGAACTACAACAACTCCCCTAACAAAAGCGCAACGGTATGATAAAATTTTGGGTGCTTTGGTAGGCTCTGCCATTGGCGATGCCATGGGTGCTTCTACCGAAATGTGGCACCGAAAAGACATTCAACTAAAATACGGCTACATAACAGGGCTAACTCCTGCCATTCGCGAACAATCACCAGAAGGCACTTGGGACCATAACCTTACGGCTGGCGCAACTACTGATGATACACGCTGGAAGTATCTGATGGTAAAATACCTAACCCGTAAAAACAAACTAAACGCTAAAAATTTCGCCCAATTCATTACGGATTACTACCAACAATTAACAAAAACACTTGCCAACAAAGAAATTAGCACAAATCCTGATCAGCTAGATATTCAAATAGAAAAGATTGATTGGATAAAAGAATGGGCGCGAGTTACTCTTGCATATCAAAAAGATAACGATAGCTACCAAAAAGCACAAAATAGGTTTTATGGTGGCGAAATGTCCTGCGCAGGACAGCTATACACCCCCATGTTTGGTTTAATCACTACTAAGCCCGAAGAAGCCTACAAGCTAGCCTATGAACACAGTTTGTTTGATATTGGCTATGGAAAAGACATCTCAGCACTAGTGGCTGCAATGACACAAATGGCAATGCAAACGCAAAATATAGACTCCATCATTAATACAGCCACTTTTGTTGACCCCAACGGATACCAAGATAGCAGGCTGGTTGGCCGTATTTCATATGCTACTGCCGATGCTGCGGTAAAAACAATATTAGGAATTAAAGCAAAAATACTACCCGATACGCTGAGCACTCAAGATTCTTTACGCTTTAAAATGCCTCATGGTTTTGATGGAAGTCAGAAAGATTGGATACGGCAAGAAACAGCCTATCAATTTCTTGAAAAAGACCAAAAAGCCATCGCTTTTCACGCTGGTGAAATTTGGCAAATTCTCATTACTGGACTGCAATACGGCAATGGCGATTTCACCAAAACAATGCAGTTTATTATCAATTATGGGCGTGATAATGATACTGTAGCGGCCGTTGCTGGTATGATTTTAGGCGCCAAAGAAGGCTACAACAAGCTGCCCAAAGACCTAAAAGAAAAAATTATCGATGTAAGCAAAAACCAAATGGGCATAGATTTAGAAGCCTTGGCTGCGGAGTTAACTAGCTCATAACATCAACCAAACCAGCATGAGTAAACATTTTCACGCTGTAGCAGAGCTGTTTTTGTTCTTGTTTCTGGCAGCCTAGCCACCTTGACACACCAAAAACAAACCCCTTACCAAATACCTTTCACCTTGCTAACCTCAAAATCGCTTAACAAAAGTGCATCAACACCTAAGTTTTCAATTTTTAAACGGGTATATGACTTTATAGGAAACAATTGTGCGGTCATCACATACTGCCCCTCATTGATAAAAATTTCCACTGAAGATTTATCCATCAAAATACGCACCTCATATGGTGCATTAGGTAAATTGGGAATAGGCATTTGCTGAAGATTCCCAAAACCATCCTGAAAGTCAATCACGCCTGATTTTTGTCTGTCAATAAAAAACTTTTGCTTTGCCGCCAAAGCCCCCATCACCAAGACCTCATCGCTCTCATTCATAAAACTGAGTTTAAAATCTTTTGATGTAGTTTTAAAGCGTATTTCAGCTTGATTAAAATTTTCATATGAAATAACATCACTTCCTTTACTGGGTATAGCAATTTCCTTTTTGAGTTGTACTTTTTTTAGCTTGTCAACATTTTCAACAGGATAATTATACAGGGTAAAATCGTCATTATTCTTTTTAAGGCTAAATTTGCGAGGCAACGTCATGGCACTTCGCCATTTTAATGTGGGTGTTTTTTGGGCATAATTCCAATTACTCATCCAGCCAATAAAAATACGCTCATTATTTGGCGCATTACTGTAGGTTACCCCTGCGTAATTATCGGTACCCCAATCTATCCATTTTGTTTCCTGTTGCGAAGTTTCAAATTTTGTTCCATCAAAATCACCTATAAAATATTGCGTACCACTACCCCCATTTGGGGCTCCTGGGTTTATACTTATCAACAATACCCATTTTTCTTCATCACTACCTGATACTTTAATTGGAAAAAGATCTGGACACTCCCAAACCCCACCATGAGCGCCTTTATCAGCTCCAAATTCACTCATCAAATCCCATTCTTTCAAATTTTCAGACGTATAAAACTTAGCATGATTACCAGCTACTAATGTTAATACCCAGTGCTTTGAGGGTTCATGCCAAATTACCTTTGGGTCACGAAAATCTCGAATATCTTTATTGCCAATTACGGGATTGCCTTCATACTTCACCCACGTATCACCATTATCAAGACTATAGGCTATACCTTGTGTTTGAAAATCATTCTTACCTGTCTTTTCGCCTTCAGCCAAATGATAGGTGAATATGGCTACCAAAGGTGGATTTTCAACAGTACCAAAACCCGAAGTATTGTTATAATCCACTACGGTACTTCCTGAAAAAATATACCCCAATCTATCAGGAAACAATGCAATGGGTTTGTGTTTCCAATGCACCAAATTTTTACTTACCGCATGCCCCCAATGCATAGGTCCCCAAACAATATCATCTGGATAATACTGATAAAACAAATGATACACTCCATCTTTGTAAACCATCCCATTAGGATCGTTCATCCACTTTTCTTCTGGAGAAAAATGATATTGCGGCCTGAAAGGTTCGGTATAATATTCCGTCAAAGTAGTATTGGTTTCGGCTGGTTTTACTGTTGTTTTATTTTTACAAGACAACATACTAATTCCGATAAAAAAAACCATTAAAAACAATCTATTTAAATTCATTTTCTAACTATTAATGTAAATACTACCTTTAATATACGCTTACTAAAATAGTATCTTTACATGATTAAAGCGAACAATAACATGAAATTCACTTATTTACTACTTACAACTCTTTTCATTTGCTCCTCGGTATTTGGACAAAAAAAACTAGACCGTACACTAAAACAATTAAACACCGAAAGCGTACCATACATTTATGTAAACGAGCTTCAAACAGCTGAAAATACGGTGTTTTTAGACACTAGAAAACAAGAAGAATACAGCGTAAGCCATCTTAAAAACGCCGTTTGGGTTGGTTACGATGCTTTTGACGAAACTGTTGTTACGGATAAAATTAAAGACAAAAACACACCTATTGTTGTTTATTGCTCAATTGGTGTTCGCTCTGAAGATATAGGCGAAAGACTGCAAAAAGCCGGCTACACCAATGTGAAAAATCTTTATGGTGGTATTTTTGAATGGAAAAATCAAGGAAATACCGTTTACAAAGACCATGCTGTTGAAACTGACAGCGTACATACTTTTAACAAGCAATGGGGCAAACTATTATACAAAGGGATTAAAGTTTACGATACCCCTAAACAAAATTAGCTCTAGTAAACAGACTTTGAAAATTCAGCATTTATATGAGTATTATTTCTCCTCAGGCAGCAAAAAAAGAAGCTGCTACCATAAATTATTTAAACATTGCCTCTAAAAATTTACTCCTTATTTTCACCAGAAACCCAGAGTTAGGAAAATGCAAAACAAGGCTCGCAGCAACAGTGGGTGATGAAGCCGCATTAGACATTTATAAATTTTTACTACAACATACCGCCACTATCACCAAAAATATTAACGCCGCCAAACAAGTATGGTATTCTGAAGAAATATGGGAAACAGATATTTGGGAAAACAAATATTTTGACAAGCGTTTACAACAAGGGTCAGATTTAGGTGTACGTATGGCGCAGGCTTTTGAGGCAGGCTTTGCCACCGGCTATGAACGCATCATTGTAATTGGTAGTGATATGCATGACCTTAACCAGCAAGACATTGAAAATGCCTTTGACACTTTAAAAAACAACGATTTTGTGATTGGACCAGCCATTGACGGCGGTTATTATCTATTGGGAATGACACGCTTGGAAAAGGCTTTATTTCAAAATAAAACATGGGGAACAAAAACCGTTTATAAAGATTCTTTACAAAATTTAGAAAATGAAAGAATAGCTATTTTAGAAGCTAAAAATGATGTAGATATTTATGAAGACATCGAAACTATACCTGCTTTTAAACCTTTTTTAAAACACCTTAAAAAATGACACAAAAACAACTAGACGAATCAACAGCATATTTAAAAAGTAAAGGTTTTGAATCGCCAGAAATTGGCATTGTACTTGGCACAGGACTTGGCAGACTAGTACAGCAACTAGAAAACCCTATTGAAGCACACTATAACCATATTCCCTTTTTTCCTTTAGCTACGGTTGAATTTCACACCGGAAAATTACTTTACGGCACTTTTGAAGGTAAAAAAACAGTGGTTATGCAAGGTCGTTTTCATCTATATGAAGGGTATGACCTTATGGATGTCACATACCCCATTAGGGTTATGCATCAATTAGGGATTAAGAAACTATTCATTTCAAATGCCGCAGGCGCGATAAATTTAACCTACAAAAAAGGAGACATCATGCTCATTGAAGACCATATTAACTTGCAAGGTGGCTCTCCTTTAGCCTTTAAAAATGTTGCTGCGTTTGGTGATCGTTTTACAGACATGGCAGCACCTTATGACCCAAAAATGCGCGAAAGACTGCGAGCAATAGCTCAAAAAGAAAACATTACGCTACATGAAGGAGTATATGCCTCTGTAGTTGGCCCACAACTAGAAACGCGCGCAGAATACCGAATGCTAAAAATACTTGGCGCTGATGCTGTTGGGATGAGTACAGTTCCTGAGGTAATTGTTGCCAATCATTTACGCCTTCCCGTAATAGCCGTATCTGTACTCACCGATGAATGTGACCCTGACAATTTACAAGCTGTAAATATTGAGGAAATTATAGCCATTGCTGATAAGACAGAGCCAAAAATGGTAAAATTGTTCCGAGAATTGATAAAGCAAATTTAACGCTCAGCATGCTTTGCTGCTTTAAAAAATGGGAAGTTTAAAGCGGCAAAAGTACACGCTTAACATAGATTTTCACATGTATAAAGCAGGCTTAATTTTAGTGGCGCACGTAAGTTATTCAAGTATTTCACGTCCAATAAAAAAATCATAAAATTTAATGCTATGCTTATGAAATGGACGGTAGTACTGTTAACCTTATTTTACCTTTCATCTGGCTTCACAGATAAAGCAGTAGCAAACAACACTTTTAAAGCATCAAAAACAGCAGCTGACACTGGCACTTTTTTACCTACGCTACTATTTAAAAACAACACCTTTTCTTATCGAACAAATACACAACAAAAAACAACCGCAGAAGTCTCATACTCATCGATTTTAAAAAGCACACCTGCAGTACCCAGTCATTCGGCTTGGAACAAATTGCTAGCTAAACACGTAAATGCAGCTGGTGATGTAGTGTACAAAAATTTTCTTGCAGATAAAAGTCAACTACAAAACTACTTGGACTACCTCGCCAAGAATAGTGTTAAAAAAGAATGGTCTAAGCATGAAAAACTTGCTTATTACATCAACTTATACAATGCTGCTACAGTAATGCTCATCTTAAATAATTACCCCACTAAAAGCATCAAAGACATAAAGAATCCTTGGGGCAAAGCATGGGTTAAAACTGGTGACGGCATGATTTCACTAGGGGATATAGAACATAAAATATTACGAAAAATGAATGAACCTCGTATTCATTTCGCCATTAACTGTGCCTCGTACTCATGTCCTAAATTAAGCAACAAAGCCTTTACTGCTGCCCAAATGGAAAACCAATTAGAGCAAGCCGCAATTGATTTCATCAATGATACGTCAAGAAATAAAATCTCTGCACAAAAACTACAACTATCAAATATTTTCAAATGGTATAAAAAAGATTTTACCATTAATAGCACACTTGCCTCGTACATTAATACTTATACAAATATTGAAATTAATGACAAACCTGACATTGATTACCTAAAATATAATTGGCAGTTGAATGAAGCAAAATAACCCCCAAATTAGTATTATAATTCCTGTTTATAATGAAGAAGCTGCTATAGCTACTATTTTGACCTACCTTAAAAAGAATAGCAACCCCAGCAACATTAAGGAAGTGCTTGTTGTAAACGGAGAAAGCAGTGACCAAACCGCTTCAATCGCCAAAAAACTGGATGCTACTGTTCTTCATTCGCCAAAAGGGCGTGCACGGCAAATGAATTTAGGTGCGAAACATGCTAGTGGCGAACTTTTATATTTTTTACATGCAGACACACTCCCTCCTCAGCATTTTGACATGAGTATTCTTGAAGCCTACCACAAAGGCGCTAAGGCTGGGTGTTTTCAAATGAAATTTGATAGTAACAGCCTCTTTTTAAATTTTTTCGCATGGTTTAGTCGTTTCAACCACAAAATGTGTCGCGGAGGTGACCAATCATTATTCATCACTAAAAAGCACTTCAAAAAACTAAACGGATTTAATGAAGACTATGTGGTTTTTGAAGACAATGAATTTATTGGACGTATTTACAAAGAAGGGTCTTTTAAAGTACTTTCAAGACCTGTAAAAACCTCAGCACGCAGGTATGAAAAACGGGGTGCAATTGCCTTGCAATATCATTTTGGCGTAATCCATTTGAAAAACTATTTTGGCGCTAGCCCCGAGCAATTATATGATTATTACAAACGGAAGATTTAAATCTAGTTTCTATAAAAGACAATCTATCACATAGTGCTAAAAGGTAACCAATAACTATTACCGAATTCTCCCTATCTCACCAGTTTCAAAATCGAGCAATACTCCTTCTGAAATCCATTTTGCTAGGGCTTGTCTATTATCAGGCTCCAAAATACGCTTTTGGTCTTTCTTGTTTCTAATATTTCCTATTTCTATAAAAGTCATTGCGGGGTGTGTCTTTTTCACCAAATACAAGGAGGTTCTGTGCGCAAAAGTACCTGTGTAGGTGCGGTTAGGTTGATATTTTTTATACTTCTTTTGAAAAGTTTTATGAATACTCTCTGCTAATTTTTTGCCGTTTTTACTTTCCTCATGATGATAAAAGAAAACATCAATATTTTTTCCCTTACTTCTACTATCCACATGGGTAACAATTAAGCGTTGAAATTTACCGCTGTTTTTTCGATGCAAATCATTAATAATTTCAACGCGCTGTTTTAGCCTTTGCACTTGATTTAAAGGAATCACTTTTCCGCCGTAGGCAACCTCATCATGGTCAATTTCCAAAATGCGTTCATCTCTAATTCCGTCATTAGGGTCTTGAATAATTATGTAAACTGTTGCCCCATGCGACATCAACTCTCTAGCAAGGCGTAGCGTGATATCATAGGCATATTCATCTTCAGCAATAGCGGTATTACCATAGGTAGCCATTGCCCCAGGGTCAGGCCCTCCATGACCTGAAACCAAATAATAAACAGCATCTTTTAATTTGTTACTTTTTACGGGTATTTGCACATATTTAGAGCCAAAAATGGTGGAAACTGCTTCATTTACTTTATTAATTACAGGCGGCTGTTTCTGTACACTATCAACCAACGCAGTATTAGCAACAATAGGCACATTGTAGGTTACTCCCTCAAATAAATGAACACTATCACGCAAATTATCAATATTCAAGGCAATAAAATCATCATAAACTTCATACGGATTTACACCTTGCTTTCGCAATAACGCCAAAATACCATCCCCTTTTTCGGCTGTAACCGCTACTATAGTATCAATTACAACAGTATCGCGTACTACCGGGTTTTGAGCATACAATTGAAAATTGACAACCAACAAAATCGCCGTATAAAATGCTTTAAAAATTTTTGCTGTCATATTAAAAACTATTGCGTTGTTTGACATGCCTTCAAGTTCAAAAACAATGCCTAAAAATAAGCTCACTATATATGGCGCAAAGTTAGAAAAGTAAAAAACAGTAAATAAGTGTAATGAAAAAATTAGTTAACGATGTATTCAACAATTAAAAATACTGTCCAATACCAAAAACCACTCCTCTAGAGGCATCTTTAGTGATACCATAGCCATAATCAATTCTGAAAATAGCATTAAAAATTTTCTTATGAATAAATCGAACCCCAACACCAGGATAAATACGTACATTATCACTTTCAATAAAATCACCAAAAGTGCCACCGGGGTTTCGCCATGTTCCGCCGTCAACAAAGGCATTTGCCTGAAGCACAAACCAATCCTTATCAACTAAAGTATGGCGATATTCGGTGTTAAAAACTACCGTTCCTGTCCCTCTATCGATCGTATTACCAACGCCTCTGATATTTATATTATTATCTACAGTAAAGGGTGCAAAAGGTGTATTTACATTACTTGCTAAACCTAAACGTAATCTACTTGCCCAGTTACCCTTTTGTCCGATGCGATGAAAATAAGTGAAATCATTAAACCCAATTAAAAAATCTGGTAAACTAATAGCTGAACTAACGACATATTGAAAATTTAATGCGCTGCGAAAACCTTCTAAATATTGATAAAAATAAGATATGTCATTATAATCATAAATAAACTTCAACAAATACTTATCTACATCGAGCGCTTGAGGAACAGCTTCACTTGTTGCACCACCTAGATATGAATAATTTTCAGCAAAAAGACTTGCCCCAAAAGCAAAATTGTTTTTGAAATTCATTTGATATAAGCCCAAGACCTCAAAACCCTTATTATTATACTTATAGTCTGCAGAGGTGTTATCAAAAAATATAGGCTCTTGTGTACTTATATTATTGTAATTGAATGCTAAACCTATTTTTTTACTAAAAAGATAGGGGGCACGAATACCAATACCGTATGAATTAAAAACATCATATTGATAAAAGCCTCCAATAGTAATATTTCTGCCTAAAAAATTAAACTCCTGCAAACCAACACGAAAAGCAAAATCATCGTTTGATGAAGTAAAAAGATTTGCATAAGGAATAAGTGTAAAGTTTTCATTAACCAAATAGACTACCTCAAACAAATTTTCGTCTAAGGAAAATACCTTAAAGTTGGCATACGAAATAGCGGGCAAACGCTTTAATCGCTCCATATCCTCAGCAATCATGGTAGAATCTAATACCATCCCTGCTTTAAATTCTATTAAGTTTTTCAAAAAAGACACCTTGGTTCTTTTGGCGCCTTCTATCTTAACTTGAGTCACCCTATTATCTTGTGAAAAACCATTGGTTACCACAATACAAAACATTGCTATAAGAAAAGACCTAATCATTGATAATTGCCTATTAAAAAACAAGATATATAAAGCACCAATATTACAAAGAAATTGTACATGATAAGTGTAAAAAATCAATTACATTCTACGGTGCTATTTGAAACTGTTTCTCAGAGAAAAGATTCACCCAATTATCTTCGCTTACCCCCATTAGTGTGAAATTATAGTCTGCGTCATTCAACAAAGCCGGAGGTGTATCTTTTGTGATATTTAAAACTACGTTATCAAGCACGTAATAGCTAAAATTTTTCTCTAAAGTGTAGGTGCCTGAAAGTAAATTTCGAGAAGCGTCGGAAATCACCTGAAAATAAATTTTGGTATCATCATACTGCCCGTCATTCCACACAAAATTTGGCATATTGGTAGCCGTATCAATCTCAATATTATTAGAGACATATTCGGTAGGTTTGGTATCATGCTTTAACCGTATGGGGTTTGATAAATGGGTTTTACCTGCTTCATCAAAACTTACAACCACCCATTTTTCACTATCTACTACAACTTCAAACTTTTTAAGGTAACCATTAAACACATTTCTTATAGGTGCTTCAACTTGTTGGTAATTGTAATAGTCATTTTTATTAAAAGTAGCATCTTCTGTTTCAAAATATTTGATATTGGTAACCCCCTCTCGTGGATAGAAAAACACACTTATAAAATTGTCATTTGCATTGCTTGCTGCACAAGCAATTACATTATCTACAACGATTTCTTTTCCCTCAACCCAGTCGGCTAACGTTTCTTCTTGCTGTAATGCATCAGAAGAACAACTACATACCATAGCAAATAAACTCAAAAACAGAACACATCTTAGCATATCAATATGTTTTATAAAATTTAGCCAGTGATTGCTGCGCTGGTTTGTTTTGCGGTGTAAAGCGATTATTGCTTACCCCTCCTGAATTTTCATGGTCAATAAACCATTTCCAAACATATCCTCCAGCAAACCAATCTTCGCCCCAAAATGCATTAAAAAGTGCTGTTTGCGCATTATCTTGCCCCTGCAAGTTGACCTTTTCATCATGTAAATCAACCAACCATGGTTTTTTTGCAGTATAGTCCATACTGCGGTATCCAAATTCTGTAAAGAGAATAGGTTTCTTCTTTTCTTTAGCCAAACTAGCCATGGTGGGTTTCCATCGTTTCCACCCTTTTTGCAACTGTGCTACTGATGGTGTTTTGGCCTCTGACAACGGAAAATAGGCATCTATACCTATATAATCTAGCTCTTCCCAAAATGGTGTTCTCGTGTACTCATCCCAATTGGCAGCGTAGGTCAATTTACCCTTGTACACCTTTTTTATCTTTTGTATCAGCTTGATCCAATAGTCGGGTCTATTTTTTACAAACTGCTCAAGCTCGGTACCGATACATAAAATTTGCGCATTGGTTTCTTGCGCTAACTCCGCATAAGTCATTATAAAATGCTCATAAGACTTTTCGAGAATTTCCCAATCCTTCTCGGCTTTCATCGTTAACGTACCTGTAAACTCTCCATGCCATATCCAAATTTGTGGTTTTACCATCACTTGAATATTATTTTTATGAAGCATTTCAATATATTGCTTGGCTCCCTTTTTTGTTTCGCCAAACCATTGCCTATCTGTATTGTGAAGAATTTCAGGAGAATTCACATCACGTATGAAACCAAAAGGCATTATTGCAGCGTGATTTGCATTAATAGCAACAAGGACATCAACATTTTCTTGGGCTACGGCTTCACCTGAAGCAACAAAACTCACTCCATTTATTTTCTTAATATGCTGACTGGCACATGAAAACTGCAATAAACACAAAAACAAAAAACCTAAATACCTCATTCAATGCTATTAAGCCACCAAAAATAAGGTATTTAGGTTAATATTTATTATAAAATAGCTCGTAAACCTAAACTAAAAGTTTGTCCTAACCCTTGAAAACTATGCCCTCTTACAAATTTGTTATAAGAAAGTTCAACGTTTAAAGCATTAGTAAGTTGATATTTACCACCGAAACCTAATGCCGTATAATCTTGTGAAAAGTTTTCGCCATTAGCGTTTGGATTATTATATCCAATAAAGAAATTTTGTTGTGCATTAATGAATATCGTTGATTTCGAAGAAGGGAAATAGCTTAAAAATACACTTAAAGGAACTGCCAAACTATTATTAGCAAAACGCTCACCTACATTTACATTACTACCGGTAGCATCTTGAACGCTTTCCCCAAAATTAAAGCCCAAATCTGCTTCGGTAAATAACTGCCAATCACCACCGCCAAAGGTTTTATCGTAGAAAAACTTAGTTTCCCAAAAGACACTTCTTTTATCAAGATACGGAGCGTTAGGTACATCTTTAAAAATGGGCAGATATAAAGAACTCGTAAAAGAAAAATTACCAATATTTTTAAATGGCTGCACTCTAATTGATGGTGCAATGGTTGTTAATCCACTTCGGGCATCGGTAGTATTATCTTCAAAACTAAATACACTCGTAGCTTTTGCTCCGGCAAAAGTATTTGCGCGTACTTGAAAAATTAAACCAACATTAATCCTAGAATTATCACTCACCCCTGTATACACCTCTGTAGTATTGGTGAAAAAATTCTGTCTTGCTATATCTTGTGCCTTACTACCGCCATCTGTTTGTTTGGTTTGCGTATATAAACCGTTAAAGAACTTGATATCCCATTGTCCTTTATTTAATAGTTTAGAAGGCGTATACTGCTGCACATTACTCTGTGCTGGCTCATCCATCATTTCATCATCCTTCATTTCCTCTTGTGCAAAACTCATGCTAGCTACAAAAAGCAAGCCTACTAATACTGCGTATTTTCTAATTGATTTCATTATTTTAAAGTATTTGATATTGTTATTATATTGTAATAGCAGACCCACCTAAAAACTATTGTTAGGAATGTAAGCCATTATGTTTAATGTTGAATTATTTTGTCTCGTTAAGTGTCCAATCGTATGGGTAGTATGACACCTTTGATTTTTCAGGAAGCTTTTCAGATCTGTATTTATTGATAAAGTCTGTTACTTTTCCGTCATGCTCAAAATCACCCTTATACCACTCAAATATCTGCGATATTTTAACCTTATTTTTATTTACTTGGATAAATTTAGGGTTATTAAGCGCCAATTTTGTTTGTTTTTCTAATTGCGCATTAAGTTTTGCAGGGGTATATGCCTCACTAATTATTGGAGGGCAACCCAAACCGCCGCAAACCAACACAAAGTGAAAGCGTGCTTCTTTGGGGAAATTTTTACGTAGCAACTTATTTTCAATATCATTCAAGGTAATCATGGTTCCTCCAATCTCATTTTTAGTTTTATCAAAAAAACCTGCTTTATCTAAAGGCGATTTTAAAGGATAATTTTTTACAATTCCATCAATAACTAAAAGATTATAACCGTTAATCCAAAAAGCTTGGTATGTAGCCATATCATCTTTTGAAACCGAAATTTCTTTGGCCATACCCAACAATTCATCCAAAGCAGCTCTATCTTCCTTTATAGCTTTATAAGCAACTCTTCCATTTTTGACATGGGTCTTAAAAAAAGCATCTGCTTTAGAAAAGAACTCAGCAGTGTTTTGCGCATTAGACCATGAGGTGGCACATAACAACAAAAACACTAATCCTATATTTTTTATCTTTTTCATACTATTAATTTGTTTTTATTCATTCGGAACTGAAATCTATGTCGAACTGAGATTACAATCCATACAAAAAAAATCACATTTATTACTTTTTTCAAGGTTTTTATTAAAATGATACCTTAATACTTTACTAACTTACTCAAAAGCTTTTATTTAAATCACATCTAAATAAAGATTCTGCGTTAAGTTATTATAAAACTTAGCGACTGAAACTTTATTTACCAACAAAATCATATGGAAAACATTGTAATTATAGGTAATGGCATTGCGGGAATAACCGCCGCCAGGCATATTCGAAAAAACTCGGATAAAAAAATAACTGTTGTTTCGGCAGAAACTGACTATTTTTTCTCACGTACCGCATTAATGTACATATATATGGGGCACATGAAATTTGAACATACACAGCCCTATGAGAATTGGTTTTGGAAAAAAAATCGTATTGATTTAGTAAAGGCATTTGTAACTCAAGTAAATCACGAAGACAAAAAGCTGGTTTTACAAGATGGCAATACTATAAACTATGACAAACTTATTATTGCAACAGGCTCTAAGCCCAACAAATTTGGCTGGCCTGGACAAGATTTACCGGGTGTTCAAGGTTTGTATTCAAAACAAGATTTAGACCAACTAGAAGCCAATGCTCCTGACAATAAAACTTGTAAGCGAGCTGTAATTGTCGGCGGTGGATTGATTGGAATAGAAATGGCCGAAATGCTACGAAGTAGAAAAATCCCCGTTACCTTTTTAGTGCGTGAAAACAGTTTTTGGAATGGCGTGCTACCCTCAGGGGAATCACAAATGATAAATGAACATATTTTAGAACATCATATCGATTTACGTTTAGAAACCAACCTTGTTGAAATCTTAGCCGATGAAAACGGGCGAGCAAAAGCAGTTACCACCGATAAAGGAGACACGATTGAATGTACTGTGGTTGGACTAACGGCAGGGGTTTCTCCAAATATAGATTTCCTTAAAGAATCAGGAATAGCCATAGGGCGCGGCGTGAAAGTAAATCGCTTTTTAGAAACCAATATCCCTGATATTTATGCCATAGGTGACTGTGCCGAACAACACGAAGGCATTGGCCAGCGCAGACCCATTGAAGCGGTATGGTATACCGGTAGAATGATGGGCGAAACCGTTGCGCAAACCATATGTGGTAATAAAATTGAATACAAACCAGGACATTGGTTTAATTCAGCTAAATTTTTAGACCTTGAATACCAAACTTACGGATGGGTTTTTAGTGAACAAAATAAAAAAGAAAACGAGCAGCATTTTCATTGGCGACACGCAACCGAAAAAATATGCGTTACAATAGCCTTTGATAAAGACAGCAAGCAGTTTTTAGGCATTAATACCTTTGGCATTCGCATGCGACATGAAATTTTTAACCGCTGGCTAAGTGAAAAACGAGACATTAACCACATAATGGAATTTTTAAAAGACGCCAATTTTGACCCTGAATTTTTTGCAGCTTATGAAAACGAAATTATTTCAAAATTCAATTCAGAATTTGGCACCCATATCACACCCAAGAAAAAAAGTTGGAAACGAATTTTTAGCAACGCTTAACCCATCATAAAAATGAAAGCAATTAAAAACATAGGATTAGTCATTTTCTTAATAGGACTAGGCATTTTCACTGCCCTTCCCCTAATAGGAACATTTAAACTAGACCAATCTACATTTGACAAAATAGTAGCAGAAAAAAGAATAAAAAGCGAACTATTCATTACAGATATTACTAAAAATGTTGTTGGAAAAGAATTTCAAGGCATGCAATCGATATCACCTTTGGTAAGTGCTGCTATAGAAAATGCCAATACCCAACATGTAAAAAACAAAGAATACAAAAAGAAAATTTATACCAAGCCAAGTGATATGGCTACACTTATTGGCAAAAGGTCTGGTAATGGTTTTATAGCTAATAATAAAGGAACAATGTGGTTCTTAACCTTTGGTCTAGGCATCATAGGCGCCCTATTATTCATCATACCTAATGTAATTTTATTGGGCAAAAAAGGTATTAAAAACGATGGTATTTATCATGAAAGCGCCACCAACAAAGGCTGGGTAGCTTGGTTGGTTTTCATTTTTCTGGTAGGCTTTTATCTTATTCTGTATTTCAAATCAGAATATGCTACCAACTGGACCTATTTGGTTGACCCTATTAGTGAAAGCTTAAGTGGTAACCCGGCAGGACATTGGTTTGTTTATGGCTTTATGTATTGTGTAATTATGACGGTAATGGCCATACGCATGTATATCAAATACCGTCACAACATGTATCAAATGGTACGTACCACTTCGGTATTATTTTTTCAAATTGTATTTGCATTTCTAATTCCTGAAATTATGGTACGCCTACAAATGCCGTATTATGATTTTAAAAATGCTTTTCCTTTAGACTATGATTTCTTTTTTAGTTGGAATTTAAAACAACTTTTAAATAGTGGTGGTATCGGCCTATTTATTTTGGTTTGGGGTATTGTTTTAACCCTTGTTGTAGTACCCGTTATGGTTTATTTCTTCGGAAAAAGATGGTATTGTTCATGGGTTTGTGGATGTGGAGGATTAGCAGAAACCCTAGGTGACCCTTATCGTCAACATTCAAGCAAATCGTTATTCTCTTGGAAGATAGAACGTTGGTTAATACATGGTGTATTGCTTTTTGCTGTTGTAATGACAGGCATGACGCTTTACAGTTTCTTTGCTGAAACCAGTACTGTTTTAGGTATTAAAACACAAAGTATTCAAAACACCTATAGCCTGGCTATTGGCTCTATATTTGCAGGGGTTATAGGCACAGGTTTTTACCCCATATTTGGCAATAGAGTTTGGTGTCGTTTTGGTTGCCCACTAGCGGCTTACCTAGGATTTGTACAACGATTTAAATCACGATTTAGAATTACCACCAACGGCGGTCAGTGTATATCATGTGGTAATTGCTCTACCTATTGTGAACAAGGTATTGATGTACGAGCCTATGCTCAAAAAGGAGAAAACATAGTACGCTCTAGCTGTGTTGGCTGTGGCGTGTGCTCTGCCGTATGCCCAAGAGGTGTATTGAAATTAGAAAATGGGCCTTTAGAAGGACGTATCAACCCAACAGAAGTATTATTGGGTAATGATGTTGATTTAATGGAATTAACCAATAAAAAATAACGGTAGCAACGCTTTTTTAAGCATTCCTTTTTTATTAAACTCATCTTGACTTTTTCTTTTGACTGCAAAAACTATAGTTTTCGGTTCTGATCAAAAAGTCAAGATGAGTTCTGTTTGTATCTTTATCGCTATCAAAAAACTAAACAGCAAATAATAGCGTAAATAGAGTAGACATTTTTTTAAATAAAAATGTTAGGCAACTATTTTTTTTTCGACAAAAACAACAAACAATTACAAATTGATTAAAGTCTTATCTGTATTAGTTTCCTTTTTTATCTTTGGATATGCATCTGAATCAGATAACACATATCACAAAGAATATTATGAAAACGGTGTTATGAAAGCCGAAGGCTGGATGTACAATAATGTAAAAACAGGTTATTGGAAACACTACCATAGTAATGGTCGTATTGCCGAAAAAGGCGCATACAAAAATGACCAGCGAATTAAATATTGGTACTTTTATAGTGATATAGGAAAACGTAAGGCAGAAGGGCATTATAAAAATGGTAAAAAAGCAGATTGGTGGCTATTTTATGATAAACAAGGACGTATCAATCATAAATGCCAACTGGCTAATGGTGTAAAAAATGGGTATTGTTTACGCTATGTGAATGCCAAACTAACCTCTGCAGAAAAATATAACAATGGAAAAAAAATCAAAGAATGGTTCAGTTTTAGTAGTTTTAGGCGCGAAAACAACCTTTCTGATTTAAAATAAATGACCAATATAAAAGTCATCATTCCCGCATTTAACGAAGCAGATTCAATTGCAAATGTTATTAATGAGCTTCCAAAAACGGTAAGTGAAATAATAGTTGTTAATAATAATTCTAACGACAAAACAGTTGAAAACGCTCAAAATGCAGGTGCAACCGTATTAACCGAAAATAGCAAAGGCTATGGCCACGCCTGTTTAAAAGGCATGGATTATATTGCCAAACAAAAAGAGAAACCAGATATTGTTGTCTTTATTGATGGGGATTATTCTGATTACCCTGAAGAATTGACCAAGCTTGTAACGCCAATTATAAAAAATGAATGTGATTTTGTAATAGGTGCGCGAGTAAAGAGACTAAGAGAAGACGGAAGCATGACACCGCAGCAAGTTTTTGGTAATTGGTTGGCAACATTTTTGATGAAAATCTTTTTTAGAGCAACATTTACCGACCTAGGACCGTTTAGAGCTATACGATATGACAAGTTGTTAGCACTTGACATGGAAGACAAAACCTACGGTTGGACGGTAGAAATGCAGTTAAAAGTGCTGAAAAAGAAAATAACATATACTGAAATACCAGTGCGTTACAAAAGAAGAATAGGTATTTCAAAGGTTTCAGGTACCGTAAAAGGCAGTATATTTGCAGGCATAAAAATTCTTAGTTGGATTTTTAAATATAGTTTCAAATAATATGGGTTTAATTATAGCATACATCATCATGGCAATCTACAGTATTGCCCTATTGCTGATATTTTTCTACAGTTTAGCACAGTTAAATCTTTTGGTGAATTACTTGAGCCACAAACGTCAAAACCAAACAGCGCCAAAATTTAATCTTTTAGACCCCAAAGAAATTCCTTTTGTAACAATTCAGCTTCCTGTCTATAACGAAGAATATGTTATGGAACGTTTGCTAGAGAATATTGCCAAAATAGAATATCCAAAAAGCAAACTAGAGATTCAAGTATTAGATGATTCTACCGACGAATCTGTAGTTGACACCGCAAAGTGGATAAAAGCACTACAAGAAACAGGTTTAGACATTCAGCATATCCGTAGAACCAATCGTCAAGGCTTTAAAGCTGGTGCGTTAAAAGAAGGTTTAGAAGTTGCCAAAGGCGATTTTGTTGCGATATTTGATGCTGATTTCTTACCAGATAGCGATTGGTTAAAAAAGACAGTAATTTATTTTAAAGACCCCGAAATAGGTGTAGTACAAACCCGATGGGGACATATTAACAGAAATTATTCTACACTCACCAAAATACAAGCCTTTGCCTTAGATGCGCATTTCACCCTTGAACAAGTAGGTAGAAACTCAAAAGGGCATTTCATTAATTTTAACGGCACAGCGGGTATATGGCGAAAACAGTGTATTCTTGATGCAGGCAACTGGGAAGGCGACACGCTTACTGAAGACCTAGATTTAAGTTACCGTGCACAATTAAAAAATTGGAAATTCAAGTATTTAGAAGATGTAGAAACCCCTGCTGAGCTTCCTGTTGTTATTAGCGCTGCACGTTCACAGCAATTTCGATGGAATAAAGGTGGAGCAGAAAATTTTAGAAAGACCGTTTGGAGTGTGATTTCAGCAAAAAACATCTCTTTTAAAACAAAATTTCACGGCGTAATGCACTTACTCAATAGCTCTATGTTTTTATGTGTTTTTGTTGTCGCGCTTCTGAGTGTTCCTGCAATGTACATAAAGCAAGGCTATCCGCACTTAGATTTTGTTTTTACACTACTTAGCTTCTTTGTCTTGAGTACCATAATTTTATTTGTTTGTTATTGGTTTACTTATAAAAGTATACAAGGTAGTGGCTTTGATAATTTTGTGGGATATATTAAGATTTTCTTTACCTTTTTCTCTGTGGCATTAGGTTTTTCATTACACAACTCTATTGCTGTTATTGAAGGTCATATGGGTAAGCGTAGTGAATTTGTACGCACACCAAAATTCAACATTAACAACCTTACTGAAAGCTGGAAAGGGAATAAATATTTGGCAAAAAAATTATCGCCTAATATGATTTTAGAATTTGCCCTGATGCTATATTTTGTTTTTGGCATGTATAGCGCCATACCCCTAAATGATTTTGGACTCTTTCCATTTCATTTCATGTTGTTTTTAGGTTTTGGATATGTATTTTTCAAATCCCTAACTGCAAGAGCCTAGTCCTTTAGGATTTCAAGGGTTTGCTAAAAGTTTTTTTAATTTAAAACTGGAAAGAAACGCTCAAAAACGAAACTATAATTAAACTATGATAGCCAATATCTCTGAAATACTAGTAACACTTACTGTAGGTCTCATGGCGGGTGCTACAAGCTATTCATCACTAGTTGAAATACCTATAAGAGCAACCACAGACGAAGCAAGTCAACTTAAAAACTGGAGGCTAGTTTTTCCTAAGGCAAGTGGTCTCCTGAGAACTATTGGTATGATTACGGTTCCGCTCTTAGTACTTACTTGGTATTTAACAGGGAATATTTATTGGATATACGCAGCTATTCCCCTGTTTTTATTAATACCATTTACGGCTATTGCTATAGCGAAGACGAATACCAAATTATTAAATTTAAAAAATGCTGATGGCGCTATGAATTTAATTTCTAGTTGGGGCAAACTACACCATATTAGAACAATAATGGCTATTTGTTCATTTATTGGATGCCTACTTGCTATATCGCTAAAATAATCAGAGAAACAAACACTCTTTGCTCAACCCCGCTAAGGCACCTAACAATAGCATTAAGCCCGTAGTACATCACAGCGATAGAATAAAATATCATGAAGGTTTTAATAGCAGGAAGCACGGGAATGATTGGCAGCTTAGTAATGCAGCATTGCTTACAATCAAACAAAATCACCGAAGTAAGAACACTAGTTCGTAAAGCTTCCTTGAATGAAAAAAATGAAAAATTAAACGAAACTATTGTTTCTGATTTTGAAGACTACACTGATGTTAGCGCGGTCTTTGAAAATATTGATATTGCCTTTTTCTGTATTGGCGTTTACACAGGGCAAGTTCCCGCAACGCAGTTTGAAAAGATTACCGTAAACTATGCGGTTGCCTTTGCACAAGCACTACAAAACCAAGCTACCAATGCTACCCTTTGTTTTTTAAGTGGTGCTGGCGCTGACCGCACTGAACAAAGTAGCACTGCTTTTGCGCGCCTTAAAGGAATGGCAGAAAATAAGATTGCTAAAACGGGATTGACTTTTTATGCCTTCAGACCTGCCTATATTTATCCTGTAACACCAAGACAAGAGCCCAATCTTTTATACCGAGTATCAAGATTATGCTACCCTATTATTAAATTGTTTGGCAAGAATGCAAGTATAAAATCAACAGAATTAGCTAAGGCAATGTTCACTGTGGGCCTTAACGGCACCGATAAAGAAATTTTAGAGAACAGGGATATTATCCAACAACTGCAATCCGTTGAGTGATACAAGAAAACCACAAAGAAGCACAAACACAATTTCTTACCATACATCAATTTTAAAAGTAGCCATAGCAGCTACCTTTGTAGTATAATTAAAAATAATAAAATGAGTTTTTTAGAAAAATTAAAAGAACGCTACGCCACTAAAGCAATGAACGGTGCTGTTGTTCCTCAAGAAAAAATAAATAATATTTTAGAGGCTATTCGGTTAGCTCCAACATCAAGTGGATTACAACCTTTTGAAGTATTTGTGGTCACCAATGATGAAACCAAATCGAAAATTAAAGAAATTGCTTGGAATCAACCTCAAATTACCGATTGCTCGCATTTATTGGTATTCGCCGCTTGGGACAATTATACCGAAGACCGCATTAATCATATGTTCGATTTAACTAATGAAATTAGAGGCTTCAAAAACGAAGGATGGGAAAATTACCGCCAGATGCTGTTATCTTCGTATCCTCAAAAAGATGCAGAAACAAATTTTCAACATGCTGCACGGCAAACCTATATTGCTTTTATGGCAGCTATTACACAAGCAGCCTACGAAAATGTAGACAACACACCCATGGAAGGTTTTGACCCCAATGCCTTAGATGAAATATTAGACTTGCGTAAAAAAGGATTACGTAGCACCTTATTACTCCCATTAGGCTATAAAGATGCAGACAATGATTGGTTGGTAAACCTTGTTAAGGTGCGTAAGCCCATGAATGAATTAGTCACAGTTATCGATTAAGCTGACGTATAAAAAAGTGTGCTAATTAAAAGCGATTTGAGTTTTAACTCAAATCGCTTTTCGTTTTATTTAGTAAATTGCTGCCTCAAAAAAACGTCTTACAAAAAGACGCAACTATATAATTACAATCGGTAGTGTCAAGCGTAAAACCGCATTACAACCTAAAACAATGCCCTTAAAATTTCTTCTATTTATTGCCGCTATCACAATGATTGGCTGTAAAACCACTAAGGTTAGCGTTGATTATTTTGGACAAACAGCACCAAAAACGACCCCTGTAGTATTTGGCAAAGGGTTAATCTCAAAAAAAGGTCGATTTGAACATGGTATTTCATTCTCCCCTGACGCTCAAGAAGTGGCATTTGGCATATTAGATAAGCAGGCAATAAAAGGAAACATTTACTATTCAAAAAAAACAGCGGGTACATGGAGTACTCCAATAGGTTTTAAACCATTAGAAAACAAAAACGTATATCTTCCCTACTTTAGCCCTGATGGCAAATCATTACTCTATGCACAAAGCATCCCTGATACAACTAGCTTGTATATCACCAATATTTGGAAGCTTGAAAAAAATAATGACAGTTGGAATTCTCCTAAAAAAATATATGCGCCCCTAAGCTCAACAAGCAGAGAAGCTAACGCTAGTATGACTAATGACGGCACCATTTATTTTTCATCAAATAGAAATTGCCAGGGAAAAGAAAACTGTTACACCGCCGATTTATTTTACTCAAAATTAACAGCTAACTCCTATACTGATGTACATGAAATAGCTGAATTAAATTCTGCTAATGATGAAGAAAGTGTATTTATCTCCCCAAAAGAAACATACATACTCTTTTGCAGATATACTGATAAAGAAACCAACGCAGATTTATATATAAGTTATCGCACCCTTGATGGGCATTGGACAGCACCCCAAATGCTAGATGCAACTATAAATTCAAAACATTGGGATAGACGCCCATTTGTAAGTATCGACAATAAATTGTTGTTTTTTACACGCCTAGAAATTAAAGCTTTCAAATTGTTAGAATCTGATATTTACTGGGTGCATACGGCAAAAGTATTTAAACCTTTTGTGTTCAACCCCTTAGCGAATGTAACAGTTCCAATTGACAAGAAATTTGAAATTACTATTCCTAGTGACTATTTTAAAGACATTGATGCTAAAAAACTGACTCTCAGCATTAATCAGCATGCATTTGATTGGTTGCAATTTGACAGCAAAAAGAGGAAATTATCAGGATTACCACTTACGGAAGGAGATTTTGAACTAATTTTTACTGCAGTTGATGAGTTTTCGAATAAAACCGAAGATACCGTAAAAATTACTGTAACCCGATAATTGCCAGAAACTACAACAAGCCCAAAGGTTGGCTGCATGCAGCCATCAATAAAACAATTTCATACATGCAAAAGCCTCGCAAATTTTAGAAATTTTGCGAAGCTTTTTTTAAATAAAAACGGCTTTTTAATACTATCACCCCAAACGAACTGTCAAGGTCATTTCTTTAGCAATTTTCATCGGCCTTGATGACGATTCTAAAAACGTTTTGGTGAGCACTTGAGAAAACACCCATTTACCATTTTCCATGCTTTCAACCTTAACTAGCACACCCTGAGCATCAAATTTTAAACGCAATTGTTGGTTCTTAGCTAGGTGTTTCATTACCAGTTTTGCATATAATGCTTTAAACTGCATGGTCGTATTTCTTTGTACTGTCTTTGTTACATCATCTTCAAAAGCTACCTTAAACGATGTCGTAAATTTTGTTTTAACACTAACTTCGGCTTCTGCCCCTACCGCTGAATTATTCACATGTTGCGGCATAGGCAAAGGCTGTTTCACCGTCTTTATTTCTTCATCTTTATTAACCACAGTTTCATCTACAGCCACAAAAGAAGTGTATTGGGTAGCCAGATTATATTTTAAGCCTAAAGCAATAACGCTGTCCCTTTCGGCAGTATCAGACAATTTTCTATAATCGTCTAAAGCCGCAATTTTTTTCCGTGCCCACAAATAACGCAAGGCCTTATTGGCTTTGCTCAAATTACCCTGTGACACCCTAAATTCTTGGTAAAAATTCTTACCACCTTGATAGCCTGTTACTATGATTGTACCCCTAGCCTTGCCCCTGTATTTACCAAAAACAGTAACGGGTCTTGATGCAAAAACATCAGGTATACTACTGGGGGTAACCGCATACATATCAAAACCTTCTGCTTTAATTTTTACTTGAGTTACTAATGGACTTGCTATATATTTCTTAAACCTTTTTGCTACTTCCTGCGCTTCGCTGTTATTGGTAGCCACAAAAGACAAACTGTTAGAAACCTTTGCCATACCTTCAATAAGATGTCTATTAACACTTGTACCAATGCCAAAGGTGAACACATTAGCTTGGTTTAAATTATTTCTTATCAGCTCAAAAGCCTCATCTTCTACACTCACATAACCGTCGGTTATTACCACCATAGAGCGAGCACTACTGGTATCTTTTCTTGGTAATTTATACGCCTGTTGCAAAGCACTAAGCAATTGTGTACCTCCACCACCCTGCCCTTCCGAAAGAAAGCGAATAGCTGCATCAATATTCTGAGCATTTGTTTCAACAGGCATGCTACTAAAAACCGTGCTACTTGATGCAAATAGTTGAACATTAAAGGTGTCTGTAGGTCTCAAGTCACATAGTAAATTTCGCATTAACCCTTTGGCAACATCAAGCGGGTATCCGTTCATAGAACCCGAAACATCAACGATAAAGAGATACTCACGCGCAGGAATATCAGCTACCGCGATATGCTGGGTTGGTTCCATTTGAAAGGCAAAAAAATGCTCATCTTCATGCTCGTACAACAGTAGTCCTGATTCTATCGTATTGCCCCGTAAGTTATAATTCAAAATAAAATCTCTATTCGATGGATTTCTATTACTTTTTGCCAAAAAGACTTCTGCCGTTTTACTATTAGGATAATTAACACCTATCTCATGGCTACTAGAGGTAATACTTTTTATAGTTATGCCTGCATTTATGGTAACCATCATATCAAAATCAAAGGTATCAGCAATACCCTTTGCCGTATATGGCATTTCAAAACCAGCCTCAGCTTGGGTACTTTCACCAGTAAAACGAGGGCCAACTACAGCAGGAGCAACAAACTGATATTCCCCATCAACAGGCAGTAACATCTCGGTATAATAAATGGTAATGGTAATTTCATCATTGGGCATAATATTACCAACATCCATTTGAAAAACGTTCGGTCTATTTTGGTCTAATTTTGCGGCCCGTTTTCCTTCTTTCAATGCCCTTTTATACACTTTTTGCGCCGCTTCTTTTTCAAATATTTTAGCATTTATAATACGATTACCTATGGCCATTTGCATTTTATGAACAGCAGCCTGTGTAGCAAGTGGAAATACATACTTGGCGGCTATGGGTTGCTTACCTAAATTTTGATATACCTGAGTAATACGAACATGCGCAATCGAACCTGAAATTTGAACATCGGTTTTTGATGCTTTAAGGGGTATCACAGCATGCTTTGTAGACACATATAAATAAGGGCTCCCATCATCTTGAGCCACACCAGTTGTAAAGACACACAATAGAAAAAATGTACATAATAGTTTCATGATTTTAGTTTTTGATTATGAACTTGTCTTGACTTTTTTCTTTAGAACCCAGCATTATGGTTTTGTAGCTAACAGAAAAAGTCAAGATGAGTTCATTGTTATTTGCTATCAAATGTAGCTGCGAACAAACTTAAAAATCACCCTCTTTTAGTATTCGTTGCGCATCAACTAGAATTCGTTCTTAAGCGCTCATTCAACAGAAAAACAAGCTGTGTCACATTTTTTTTTTGACTATATCCCTCATATTATGCATCTTTGTAGCAGTTCATTGAAACCGAATTATGTAGAAAAACTTCATAATGAAGCTTAAAATGAAATTGTAAAATGCTACGTAACGTTTTATTTTATAGTGATTTTAAGTGGACATAGATTTTTTAATACATAATATGAGTTGCGTAGTTCTTTTGAAAAATTTTAAAGGATATGCATGCCAATAATGGTATGCATAACATTTAAAATTGAACATATGAATTGGAAAATTCAAAAATTACTTGATGGAAAGACCATCATTTCAAAAGAACCCGGTAATTCGATGTTACCTATCATAAAATCAAAACAGCCTGTGCGTCTTACACCTATTAGCTGGGAAGATTGTAAGGTTGGTGATATCGTATTCTGCAAGGTACGTGGTAACGTATATACCCACCTCGTTAAAGGCAAGAATGATAAACGTGGTTTGCTTATTGGCAATAATCACGGAAGAATTAACGGATGGACAAAAAATGTGTATGGCAAAGTAATAGCAATACTTTAGGTGCCATACCTCATTTTTAATAGTTGAATTTAAAAACAATTAACATAGAAGAGATGCCAAATTATTTGAAACACATAGCGAACGCTGAAAAGCTATTTACATATCAATGTAGTCGATAATACGGTTGTAAAAAATAGATTCTCAAAAAGCGTTCAAGAAATTGAACGCTTTTTTTTGCTTATAACGTTTACAAAACCGCTGAAAAGATTGAATACTAAATATTTGACTCCCAGTTCACTACAACGAATGGAGGTATCTGTTGAAAAACGGACAGGTATTTCTATGCTTCAAAATAAACACAACTATCTGATTATCAGTTAATTAAATTGAATTTTTATTTGCATATATTAAAAATTGGTTTTAGGTTTGCAACGCAATAAAGCACAAAACTTATATTAACTGAAGTAGATGACTTATATAATCACACGCCATTACCTATCAAAAACACCGGGTGTTTTTACAGGTTTGCTTCAGGACTTCACACATACATAAATCTACAATAGATTATGAAAGAAAGTCCGAAGCCTTAATGTTTCGGACTTTTTTTTATGCCTTTCAATTAGGTTCAATTTTCGAAACTTTTAGTAAACACAATAGGCTATTTCCGTAATGGAAACGGTCCTACTATTCCTAAAAATTAAATCATGGGAAAGAAATTAAGTGGAAAAGACCTAATAAAACTAGGCTTTCCAAAAAACAATAGTATCAATATTGCTTTAGGGCAAATTAATAGATATCAAAAACGAAAAAAGAAAGCACAAATATTGATGGAAGCAAAGCATGTTTTATTGCATCCAGAAAACTATAAAGGTGATGCGGTATGGGGCAAGATTGCAGAGAGTTTAGTAAACCCTGTTAATGTAAAAAAACAGCAACTAAAATCACATAGAGCACCCTTTCATATTTACGGTGAAAACGAAATTGATGACCAAGCAAAGTACCAACTATACGATGCTTTAAAATTACCAATTTCAGTTGCTGGGGCTTTAATGCCCGATGCGCATACTGGCTACGGACTGCCTATTGGCGGAGTTTTAGCCACCAACAATGCTGTAATACCTTATGGTGTGGGTGTAGATATAGGTTGCCGAATGTGCTTAACTATGTATCCGATTCCCGTTTCATTTTTGAAAGGGAAAAGGCAACAATTGGCTAGTATTTTGGCCAATCACACCAAATTTGGAATGATGGAAACCCATGCAATTAAGCACGACCATGAAATCTTTGAACGCGATGAATTTAAAACAATTCCGTTAGTAAAAAGATTAAAAGACAAGGCGTATAAACAATTGGGCACCTCGGGTGGTGGCAATCACTTTGTAGAATTTGGCGCAGTAGCCATTTCTGATGCAACAAACGAATGGCAGCTACCTGTAGGCGAATATTTGGGCGTACTATCACATAGTGGCTCACGAGGGTTAGGAGCAAATATTGCTAAGCATTATACCTACTTAGCAACAAAACAATGTCCCTTGCCCAAGCATGTACAGCATTTGGCTTGGCTTGATATGAACACCCACGATGGTCAAGAATATTGGTTAGCAATGAATTTGGCAGGAGACTATGCAAAGGCTTGTCATGATGATATTCACAAACGTTTATCAAAATTGTTGGGCGCCAAACCTCTAGTAAAAATTGAAAACCATCACAATTTTGCTTGGAAAGAAATCATCAACGGTAACGAATGTATTGTGCATAGAAAAGGAGCAACCCCAGCCGCTAAAGGAGCTTTAGGCATCATCCCTGGCTCAATGACTGCCCCTGGCTATTTAGTTAGAGGCTTAGGCAACGAAGCTAGTTTAAATTCTGCTTCTCACGGTGCAGGGCGTTTATTTTCACGACGAAAATGTAAAGAAACCTTTACCCAAAGTGAAATTAAAAAACAATTACAACAACATGAGGTAACCCTTATCGGTGGTGGAATTGATGAAGCGCCCATGGCGTATAAAAACATAAAAAAAGTGATGGCAAATCAGCAAGAATTGGTAGAAGTGATTGGCACTTTCACGCCAAAAATTGTACGCATGAATACTTAAAAAATAACAATGGAAAGAATAATTCAAATAACAGCAGGCAAAGGCCCAGCAGAATGCAGCTGGGTTGTAGCTCAAGTACTCAAGTTGTTTTTAGCAGCAGCCAGAGAAAAAGGCTATTATCCTAGCATTTTACACCGTGAAAAGGGTATACAAAATGGCACCATACAGTCGGTAACCCTTCGCTTAATTGGTGATAACACCACTGCTTTTTTAGCAACATGGCTAGGTACCATTCAATGGGTGGGTACCTCAACATTTAGAAAATATCACAAACGAAAAAATTGGTTTATTGGTGTTTTTGAGTTGAAGCTAACCCAGTATACCCAAGTTGATGACCGTGATATTGTGTTTAAAACAATGCGAAGCACAGGGCCTGGTGGGCAGCATGTAAATAAGGTAAACTCAGCAGTACGGGCAATTCATAATCCAACGGGAGTTCAAGTAGTTGCCATGGATAGTCGCTCGCAACATCAAAATAAAAAACTAGCTATTACTCGACTAAAAGAGAAGATAAACGAGGTGAACATAAGTCAGCTAAAAGAACGCATAACAGACCAATGGGAAAATCATTTGAATTTGCAACGCGGAAACCCTGTTCGAGTTTTTAAAGGAACAGATTTTAAGCATGAAAAAACACCAAAAAGCTATAAACAAAAACGGCACAAACTAAAAAACGATTTAAAAAAACAATCATGGCACTAACAATAGCAGACACCTATTACTTGAAAGCGAAAGCAGCATCAGGTTATGATTGGGACGAGGTTTGCGAATCATTAAACTATGCACTTTCATACGATGAAAATCATTGTGCAGCACTTTGCCTATTGGGTACTATATACGCAAGAAACTTACATCAATATGAAGAAGCCTTTGATTGCTTTGATAAGGTAATTGCCATAAACAGCGATTATATAGATGTATACCCTATGTATGCAAAGTACTTGATTTGGGCTGATGAAATTGATAAAGCTAAAAAACTCATCACATTTGCTTTTAGTAGAAAAGGGATATCAAAAGGAGACTTATATTGGCTTTCTGCATATGTATCAGAAATAAACCAAGCGTATAAGACCGCTATAAAGCATCTTAAAAAAGCAAAAAAGTACGCCTTTAATGATTACTACTTTTCTTTTATTGAGGATGAAGAAAATAGAATTAAAAAGAAACTGAAGCTAGAAAAGTCCAAAGTAAAAAAGAAAAAATCTTCTACTAAAAAGAGGAAGAAAAAGAACAAGAAATAATATTGAAATAATTGAATAAATAGTAAACAAATACAAAACTAGATAATTGAAACACGAAACAATTGGTAGACAGACGATTGTAAAAAAGGTTCAAAATCCGCAATGCGACGGACAGGGATTCTATTGCTTAGAATCCCTGTAACTAATTGATATTCAGTAAATTAATTAATTTTTTATTTGTGTAATTCAAAAAACAATATCATATTTGCACCGATATAAATTACAACCCATACCTATGGAATTTTTAAAAAGACATATACAAGTAATTAAACTCTCTTTCAGTTCGCCGAAAGGTTTTGAACAGTTTTATAGCCGTCAAGGGGGTATTTGTACTATACGGAGAAAGACGTGTATTCTATGTTGAGCTAATAGCAACAATACGATATATACAAAGCATCTCCGATAACGAGATGCTTTTTTTATATCTAAAAACAAGCCTATTTGTAATAGCACACTTTTAATAAGCCGATAAAATTTAAAATGATGACTGTAACTGTGTATAAAAATAACAACTTGTGTGAGTTCAACTCTCACGTAGTAAAAACAACTGGAGGGTAGGCAAATAATGGTTTGTTGCGCTCGCCTGCTCAGCGAGTCTATCACTAGGTAGTGAAGGCTCAATTCCTTTGCCCTCCGCAAAATTTGACAAGATGGCTGAATGGTTAAAGCATTGGCTTGCAAACCCATTTTTTATGAGTTCGAATCTCATTCTTGTCTCAAATAATACTGGAAGCATTGAGCAATTGGTTGGCTCGCCTGACTGTAAATCAGGTCTATTATATAGCGTGTAGGTTCGAGTCCTATTGCTTCCACATTAGTACCGTAGTTCAAAGGCTAGAGCACCCGACTGTCTATCGGGAAGGTACGGGTTCGAGTCCCGTCGGTACTGCAAAACTGAGAAGATAATCCCGATAGCTATCGGGAGTTGTTTACCCGCCTTGGACGCGGGAGGTTGCAGGTTCGAATCCTGCTTCTCAGACTATTGCGCTGTTCGTATAATGGTTAGTACGCCTGACTTTCTATCAGGAAACAGGGGTTCGACTCCCCTACAGCGTACAGGACTAATGCCTGAACAACATGCAGGGATGGCGAAATGGTAAACGCAGCTGGTTTAGAACCAGTACGCTGAGAGTTCGAATCTCTCTCCCTGTACAATGCCCCACTAGCCCAATTGGCAGAGGCAAAGGACTTAAAATCCTTAAAGTTCAAGTTCGAATCTTGGGTGGGGTACACAAACTTATAGTGCAATGAACAGCACGCAAGATTTCTAAGCCTGAAGTAAAAGTTCAATTCTTTGTAGGCTTACCAATAGACCCGTGATGTAACGGTTAGCATACAAGATTTTGATTCTTGTTGTAAAGGTTCAAATCCTTTCGGGTTTTCAAATGGTGTCTCTAGCTTATGTGGTAAAGCGTCCCACTGTGAATGGGAAAAACAGGGTTCGAATCCCGGAGTACACCCTAACAGGAACAGTAGCAAAGATGGTCAATGCTACGGATTGAAAATCCGAAGATACAGGTTCGAGTCCTGTCTGTTCCACAAATTTAGGAGTATAGTTCAATTGGACAGAACGCTGGGCTACGAACCTAGAAATGCGAGTTCGAGTCTTGCTACTCCTACTAAATGCAAAAGAAATTTAAACTACGCAGAATACTTGCGCAGTTACAAATCAATTTTGTTGTGTGATTAAAAAACAAGCTTCGTATAAATATTGCTTGTAGTAATGCCTTACAGCAATAAAGAGTACTGTGAGGATTAACAAAATGCCTCTTTAGCTTAAAAGGAAGAGCTGTGAAAAAAGACTAGAACGAATTCATGGAGTGATTGGATGATGTTATTGGCGGCGCGCCTGCCAATGAATAGAATTTGCAGAAGCACCGAAACGATGTAGCATCAAAGTAGGGAAGCGCATTTATAGCCAATCTGTTCGTTTCGACGAAAGTGCCAGTTCGAATCTGGCAAGAGGTACAAAGTTCATTGAAAATATTTCCGTTTCTACGGATATAACAATATCAAGCAGGTCTTGTTGGGTGTTTCTGTAAGGCACTATTGTATGAGGCGTTGCCGAAAGGTATCACTGTTTCATGTGCAACTTGACTTGATGGTTTTAATCATTTTCCAAAAAATGATTACCAGTCTGTAAGTCATGGGTTCGACTCCCATCGATTCAACTAGCAATCGTAGTTCAATGGATAGAACAACAGGCGTAGCTGTCACGGGTTCGATTCCCGTTCTCACCCTTGGTGAGGTAGCTCAGTTAGGTAGAGCACTACACTTTTAATGTAGGTTATGGACTCAAAATCCATTTTCAACAAGAAGGTCACTTGTAAAAAGACCACAGCCCTGTTAGGCTATAAATTACAAAAGCAGTAGTTGTATGTTGGTTTCTTTACCCTTGTGGAAAAAGAGACAATCTTAAAACTACCTTGAAATATTGACTTTTTTATTGTCCTACCGGATACTTTTTTAGTTATCCTTCTGAAGGAAATAAGTGAATAACATCATTTAAACCCTTTAGACAGCATACTACAAAACGACACGTTAACGCAATAAAAAACACTATTTCCGTAGTAGAAAGATGACCTACAATGACTGCTTTTCAATAGTAACTAAAACATACAGTACCTTTTATAATTGTACCCGCAATTGTAAAAAACTGTAGCACTATACTGTTTAACCGTTCGCAAAAGCGAACACAAATTTTTTAATTATGAAACGTGTAAGAATCAATACGGGTAAAGTAGGTTTAATTTTTAAAAGAGGTGATTACCAAAAAGTAATCACCCAGGGTACGCACTGGGTAAGATTAGGTAATACTGTTATTGAATATGACCTAGCAAAAGCCTTTGTAGCACCTATAGCTTTAGAAATTTTGTTGCAAGATGAAACGCTCAAAGCAATGCTACATATTGTTGAAGTAAAAGATGCTGAATTGAGCCTAGTTATAGAAAACGGAATCTTAAAAAATGTACTTACCACGGGTACTTACGCTTTTTGGAAAGGTTTAAAAAACTATACGTTCACTTCAGTCGATTTGAGCAAAGTTTATATCACTGAAACGATTAGCAAAGCAATGCTAAGTCATGTGCAACTGCGCAGTTATATGCGTACCTTAGAAGTTGCTGCCTATGAAAAAGCGGTACTTTTAATTGATGACGTTTATGTAAAAACGCTAGATAGCGGCACCTATCATTTTTGGCGTAATAACAGCTCTATCAAGCTTGCAAAAGTAGATATGCGTCAATTACAACTGGAAATTTCAGGTCAAGAATTATTAACCAAAGACAAGGCTGCGATTCGTATCAACTTCTATACTCAGTATCGTGTAGTTGCTATTGAAAAAGCCGTATTGGAAAACAAAGACTATGAAAAACAATTGTATATCGCCTTACAATTGGCATTACGTGCATACATTGGCACGTATACCTTAGATGAGTTGCTAGAACGTAAAGAGAATATTGCTAATGCGGTGTTTTCAAAAATTGAAACAGCAGCTAGCCAATTGGGTGTCACGATATTAAGCTGCGGTATTCGCGATGTTATTTTAACTGGTGAAATGAAAGATATCATGAACCAAGTTTTAATAGCTCAAAAAAGAGCCCAAGCGAATATCATAACTCGACGTGAAGAAACCGCTTCAACCAGAAGTTTGCTAAATACGGCAAAATTGATGGAAGAAAACGAAATGCTCTTCAAGTTGAAGGAGATGGAATACGTTGAAAAAATCGCTGAGAAAATCGGCGAGATTACCGTATCAGGTAACGGCGGCATGGTAAAACAGCTAAAAGAGATTTTTACTGTAAACTAGTGCAGTCGTAAAGAGGCTGTCTTAAAAGGCAGCTTCTTTTTTTGTTTAAAATTGAAAAGGATTGTAACCGTTTAGTTATGAGTCAAAAAGTAGCATGGAAGACCAACAATCAAGATTAACGAAGCCTTCTCCCACCCAGTTAGGATAATTTAGTTCCAAAGAATCATCCCGTACATCAATACGATTTTAATCAGATAGATTTAAGTATTTTAGAAAAAGTAATATAAAGGAAGTGCAACCTCTAGCTACCCTCCTACAGTACTTTTAAAAATATTAATTTATGCATTAATAGCACTCAAATAATCTGCAATAACTAAGACCGCCTAAATTGCTTTTAAACGGCCTCTTTTTAGTTCTAAAAATAATGGCGAGCCCTCCTAGCAACATTCTTCAGCAACGCCTTTCAACCTCTCGACCGTATTTCGCGTTTCATAAAAACTACATACGAAAACAAAAAGCAAAGCAGGGTTAAGGCTAGTAGCCCAGTAATTTGTGGCCAAACCAAAATTAAGCTCTGCCCTAAAGACAATGTACTTGGCACCGCACCCTGCAACTGCTCCATAGTTAAAGGGCCTAAACTTCGTACAGAAGGCACCAAAACAGCTGACGTAATCTCATCAAACAACTCGTTGGGCATTATTTGCACCAAATTAAATTTCAACTTTTTATATAAAAAAATTGCCCTAGGTGCTGCGTATTGCGAAGGTTCAAAACCCTTTAAAATCAGGTTCACTATTAGCGGGTAAAAAATGGTAAAAAACAACCAAACCGCAATACCTAACAAGGCAGATGTTGCCGACTGTTTAAAACGAACAGAAAACAATATAGAAAGGTTTAGCCAAAACGAAACATAGACAATACTCAATACCGTATATACCACAATACGCATAAACTCTTCAGCACTGGGCGGTATACCCAATACCGCTAAGCCTGCCCCCATCACCAAAAAGCTCAACGCAAAAAGCATGACACTGATAACAATAATACCTGCTAAAAACTTGGCATTCAATATAAAATCTCTTGGTATAGGCTGTGCCATTACACGACTTAACGTGCCCCTACTCTGTTCTGAACTTATAGCGTCAAACCCCAAGCTAATACCAAACAAAGGCCCCAAAAACCCTACAAAAACAAAAAAGGAAGGTAAGGTACCATCAGATTTAGTGAATAAATTCAAAAAAAAGAACGTATTGTCAGCGCTATCAGCACCCAGTGTTTTAATACTATCGGTAAGGGTAGAAAACAGGGTACCCATACATGCTAACACAATGAGCACAAACAAAATGATAAAACGCCAATTTCTAATATGGTCAGAAATTTCCTTTTGCACCATCGCTTTAAATGGGTTTAAAGGATAGCTGACATGGTCAATACTTTTGGGTTTTCTAAAAAAATTAAACAACTGGGCAAAACCCATCCAATTTGGCTGTTTTATTTTAGCCTGCTTTAGTAGTGCGATACTGTGTAGTTTGGTATTCATATGCTTTTTTGTTCTTGAAAATATTGGTGATAAATATCGTCTAGTCCGTATTCTTTTTTACTCAAATAGTGAAGACCATAACCTGCATTTACAAAAAACTGTGATAGCTCAGGAGCAATATCTCGTGTTGCTTCTATTGTAAACTGATTTTCTTGTAACAGCACATCGGTAACACCTTGTATTTGTTTTACCTTTTCCTTTAACTCCTTCAAAGGTTTGATTGCGCATTCTTCCTTCTGAGAAATGGGTGCTACGGCAGCTTCAATAGTACAGGTGTTTTTACCAAATAACTGCTGCGCCAAAGAGCTTATTTTTCCTTCGGCTAATAATTTACCTTTTACAAAAATGCCTACACGGTCACAAACCTGCTGTATCTGATGCAAGTGATGTGATGAGAAAAGCACCGTAATTCCTTTCTTTCTACTTAGGGTAACAATAAGCTTTAAAAAATTCTGTACGCCCTCGGGGTCAAGGCCTAAGGTAGGCTCATCTAATATAATAACATCGGGGTTTTTAATTAACACATCAGCAAGGCCCAGCCGTTGTCGCATACCTCTTGAGTAGCTTTCTACTTTTTTGTCTTTTACTGCCAACAAGCCTACATCCTTCAATATTTTTAGGGCAGCTTCTTTGGCCTTATCTGGCAAAATATTATTTAACTGTGCGATATACATTAAATTTTGAAGCCCTGTATACTCATTGTAAAAGCCAACATCTTCGGGTAAATAGCCCACTTTTCTTTTTACCTCTAGTGGATATCGTGTAGCGTCAATGCCACAAACTTTTACACTTCCAGCATCTACCTCTGTTAAACCCAGTAGCATTAAAATGGTGGTTGATTTCCCTGCTCCGTTAGGACCTAACAAACCAAAAATTTCGCCTTTTTCAATAGACAATGTTAACTTATCTACCGCTACATAATCGCCGTATTTTTTGGTTAATCCTGTTATTTCTATGCGCTTTTCTACCATTATCGTCTGCCGTATTTTTTAAACAGGTAATAAATAGCCCATAACGTACCTAAAATGATAAAAATACCTAGCCAACCCCATAACAAAGGTGTTTTTACCAATACTCGTATTGCCGCTGTAGATGATACTTCTGGTGTACGTGCTGTAATTTTGGTAATATAATCTCCTGGTATAGCTTTGTCAGCAACTTTTATGGTGGCGTATACCTTTTTACTAGCGCCAGCCTTTATTAAGGGAATGGTATCTGGCTCAACCTTAACCTCCCACTCTTTAGGTTTTGAAGTATTAAAAGTAACCGTATTCAAATCTCCAGACCCCGTATTCATTACCAAAAGGGCAACTTGTTTTTCATTTCCTGAGGTAATACTCGTGCTCAGCAAACCTGTAGGTGTGGTAAGTTCTATGTTATAAGACCCCTTTATAACTACCTCCAAGTTTAGCGAAGCGTCGCTATACTTATTAGTTGCCCTTACGGGGATTTTATACGTACCAGAGACAGCCTGAGATGACGGCTTCACCTCTACAGAGATATTGGTTGTTTTTCCTGGCTGTATTTCTACGGCTGTAGCTTGTCTGCCATTGGGTTTAAAAGCCACATTCCAGCCTCGGGGCGGATTTGCAATTAATGAATATACCTGCTTTTCACCTGTATGATTTTTAAGCTTGGTACTAAAATTGAAATTCGATTTTGAATGCCCCTCCATATTGATTTGGTCTGCAGTAAATTCGGTTTTAAAAGTACCTTGTTCCGACACATCAATTTCTAAGGGAAGAACGTCATAATTTTTTCCAATAACTTTAATCTTGTAGTTACCCTTATCTACTTTCAAAGGCACATTAATGGTTAACTTAATTGTTTTCTTTTCCCCTGGCATTACCGCTACCTCATGCACCGTATACCCTCCGGCTTTTAAGGTATAATCCCACCCATCAGGCATACCTGAGAGTAAAATACCCACAGTTTTTCGTTGTCCTCCGCTATTTTTAACATCGATAGAATAATCAATAGATTCTCCCGGAGGCACAGAAATATTCGTATACGGCGTATACAGTGTTATGCCATTGCCAGCCTTTGCAACAGCACTACAAAACAATACAAATGTCACTACAAATAGTGCTGTTCTTAGATAGTGTTTACCAGTTGTCATAGAAAAAAATTTAATATTCTTAAAAGGTTGAAAAAATGAAATGGTTTAATACGATGCCTAGCGTTATTGGCAACCCTAGCACACCCAAAATTTTAATTTTTTAAAAAATATTCTTTAGCAACAAACAACCTTTTAAAGAGGCCTGTAGAATCACTAGACACAAAAACGTTTGGATGTTGGGAAGAATTCAAGAAAAACTTATTTTCTGTTTCTTTATAGGCTTTTATATGTAGATTCGCTGCGGAATCGCCATGTACCGTAAGGGTATAATCGGCTTCATCTTTTGGAGTGAAATCATCGGCAAATTGTGTGCTATTTTGCTGGCGCAGCACATTGAGATATTGTTTTAATTTGGCAGCATCTACGGGTGTTTCTCCCAGAGTCCAAACAGAATCTTTTTTAACTACCGTAAAATTACCGCTGTCTGCATTTTCAAATTCTAGTTGGGTTATTACCTCTTTATCTAATTTGATAAATTCAGGATTTCGCCATGCATTAAACGCTTTATTAAATGCGGTTGAGCGTTCACTTTTCACCACATAAGTTTCTGCGTTGTCATTCATTCTAAAATACGTAAATCCGTTCATAGCCCCAGGGCCATATTGTGCATTTTCAGGCTGCTGAAAGTTGGTTTTTCCAAAATACAACTTGGTACGCTTTCCACTACCCTTTTCATAAACTTCAACTTTTTGCGCCAAAGAATCGGTTAATTCATAGGCCTTCCATTTATCTTTGGTTTTAGCTACCAACCGCTCTACCTTAAGTTGTTGTAATTGGCGTAGTACATTTTTAACTGCTCTTTGGTTAGCATCAGCCTTGCTATTTCCTTGTGCAACTTTCCAACGATTCGCTTCTCTTGAAATAATTATGGGCTCGGTATGTTGCTTCAATGGTGAATGAATGTAAATCTTATCTACTTGCGAAGAATCTAATGCTACTAGGTTTGCTTTAAAACTAGCACTACTGTTCTTTTTAAAGTAGTTGGTGGTTACAAAAAGCAACACCAAACCAAGAAGTACGGCAATTAAAATGTTGTTTTTTTTCATCTCCTATTGCTATTAATTTATGTTATGGGCTATTTTTGAGCCTCGTTTATTCGTAATTTTCTTCTATTCTACGGCTGCGTTTATTTTTATTCATTTGCATACGAAAAACCCCGTATATAAAAACTAAAACAATGGGCATCAAAAAATTAAGATACTTCAAGGTTGTTTTGGTGCCCTCTTCTAGTTTATCAATGGGTCTATAGGTTATACCTTTGGTTCTCAAATCAATTAGGCCTGTATCATCACTCAGCCAATCTATTGCATTCACCATAAAGTTTACATTGTCTCCTTGTACTTGTTGCGACTGACTTATTGGAAAATCTCCGTCGGCAACCACAAAAATTCGCGAACGCTTACCCGAAGCATATTGCTGTTCTAAAACCCCTGCAACCACTTGATGTGGTGCTGTAAAATCTCTTTCTGACCATTCTTTTTGAATATCAAAAAACTGAGGAGCTGGCATACTTGCCGAATTTTCGGAAGAAAAAGCCAAGGGTGTAAACGTCGTTAGAGAATCTTTAGGGGTGAAATTTAACGAACTAGCAAACTGCATTACCACAGCCTCTAAGCCTTTTGTAGCTGGGTGGTTGGCAAATTTATTTATGATAGGGATGTATGGAAAAGCGACATTAGACGTGAAATTAAATATGCCTTGGCGCTGTTGTACTCCAATGGTAGCACACTGAGCATCTACCACAAAATCATCACGAACCTCAAGTCCTTTTTGAGCCAACCATTTTTCAATTCCCGTTGTAATTGCACTACCATAGGCATTATTCAAATCTCCGTTTACACGATTTAAAGCAATGAATAAATTTCCGCCATTTTTTAAAAAACTATCCAACTGCTGCAAAGCACCCGCACTTATTGTATCTGTTGGACGCACTACGGCTAAGGTTTTTATATTTTCTGGTACGGTAACACTATCATTTACGGTAATTGACTTCATATCATACAGCACATCTAAGGCCGTTTTCACCTGTATAAGCTCTCCCATGGATGCTTGCCCATAACCACTCATCAAACCTATTTCAGGCTTATTGGTTACGGCAATCTTTTTTATGGAAGAAGAAAGTAAATATTCCATAGGCGCTCCTGGTTGCATGAACGGAATAATTTCTTTGCGGTCTTCAAGTTCTAAAACAACCCCTAAAAAAGCCTTTTGCTGTTTCATTTGGTCTTTTTCTCGCACATTAATCATCACAGGATTGATACCCGCTTCTACCGCCTCACGTTCTTTCTCTTCATTTTCATTGGGGTTTATAAAAGTATATACCAAATTATCATCAGATTTTCTGGCATATTCAATGAGGTATGCTTCAAAATCATCCTTAGTCTTGGCAATATGGGGCGGTAAATTCTCTGAAAAATAAGCCTTTACTGTAATGGGATTTTCTAAAGACTTCATGATGTTTTTAGTAGCATCACTCAGCGTATATTGTTTATCCTCGGTGAGGTCAATTCTAAAAAAATATTGCTCCGATACCAGATTGGCAAATACAAGAATACCCAGTATTAATACGATGGTTATGTTTGTCTTTTTCATTTTATTACTACTGATTATGAAAAATGTCTTTTAGCTAAGGACCATTCACCCAAGTAAAGACCTAAAAAAGTTATTGAAAGAAAATACACGATATCTTTAGAGTCGATAACCCCTCTTGAGATAGACTCAAAGTGTGATTGTAAGTTGAGGGTATCAAAAAACTGACCCAAACTGCCAGTAAAATTCTGCGCTAGCACTCCAAAAATAATATGAAAAAAAAGCCCTATCAGCAAAGCAGTCATAAAGGCAACAATTTGATTGGTGGTAATACTACTAGCAAAAATACCAATAGCGGTATAGGCGATACTCAAGAGTAATAACCCAAGATAACCACAAATAGTTCCACCATTATCCAAATCACCAATACAGGAAACGGTAATCACATAAGGTATGGTAGCCACCAAGGCAATACAGACCAGTAAAACAGAGCCCAAAAATTTTCCGAGTATTAATTGTCGGTCTGATACTGATTTGGTAAGCAACAATTCTAAGGTGCCTGTTTTTCGCTCTTCGGCAAGCATTTTCATGGTAATTGCCGGAATAAAAAAGAAAAGGCTCCATGAGGCGATACTAAAGAAAACCCTGAGATTTGCTTGACCTACCAAGAAAATATCATTTCCATATAACCAGGTAAAAAAACCACTAAATCCTAAAAAAAGCCCCAGTATGATGTAAGCGATAAGCGAATCAAAAAAAGTTGCCAATTCTCGTTTGGCAATTGTCCATATTGTATGCATATTAGTTTACCGTTAAATTTCTAAAAATATCTTCAAGTTTTGTTTCTAAAGGAGTAAGTTCAGTCAAGACCCATTTATGCTTTACACAGAGGTCAAATACTGCTCGTTTTGAGCTCTGCTCTGCCTTACTTTGTACTTCAAATAAATGCTGGTCGGGTTGTATTGCAGTTGCCCCCTGAACGGTGTCTAGGGCTTTTAAAGATTTTAAAACAGTATCTGTATCACCATCTTCAATACAAAGTTTTAAAACTTCATTACCCTGTGCTTGTTTTCGTAATGTTTCTGGGGTACCATTAGCAACTATTTTACCTCTATTGATAATAAGAATACGGTCGCAGGTAGCCTCAACTTCTGGCAAAATGTGCGTGCTAAGAATCACGGTTTTCTCCTTACCCAAATCGCGAATAAGTTTTCGTATTTCAATAATTTGATTGGGGTCAAGACCGGTTGTTGGTTCATCTAAAACCAAAATTTCAGGGTCATGAATCATGGCTTGTGCTAGCCCTACACGTTGGCGATACCCTTTTGAAAGTTCTCCAATTTTTTTATGTTTCTCTCTATTTAGGCCGCAAACACCAATCATCTTACGAACCCGCTTTGGAATAAGGTCTTTAGACACACCTTGTAAAGCTGCACAAAACGCCAAATAATCCATTACAGGCATATCTAAATACAATGGATTATTTTCTGGCAAATACCCAATATGTCGTTTCAAATTATCGGTATCATCAGCCATACGCTTACCTCCTATACGTATATCACCTTTCTCAATACCAATATAGCCAGTAATCATTTTCATGGTAGTTGATTTTCCTGCGCCATTGGGACCAAGAAATCCAAGTACCTCACCCGTTTTAACTTCAAAACTGATATCGTTTACCGCAGTTTGAGGGCCGTAAGTTTTGGTTAGTTTTTCTATTTGTATATCCATTTAAATACTGTTATTTATGAGGCCATCAATTGATTGGCTGCTAATGAAGGCTTGATGGTTTTTAAATGTTGGTTTATTTTATGATGCTCTCCCACACGAACTTCTAAAACCCCCTTATGAAATCGCATTGCATGTAAATAGCGGTACTGTTTTCCGGGGAGTCTAATTTGAAAATCCATATCCTTTTCAAAAGACTGAGCTAAAAAGGGGTTTCTGTAAAAATCATAGGTGCTAGCAAATGGCTTTACTTTGAGGTACAACATACCGTCTTGAACAATTACAGTATGGTTGCCTTTTTTTAGGCAATCAGCAAAAATTCGAACCTTTACCCCATTATCATCCAAATTCATTTGAATCTTTTTTAGCGGTACAGTTGCTAAAGAATTTATATGATGCTTGTTGTTTTCTTTAAAACTATTCAATGGTTTCATACTATTTAATTAAAATTATACTTTGATTCTTTTAAGTATTCGTCTAAAAAAACAGAACAAAAAATAAGCTACGCCACTATAGCACGTGAAGCACTAAAACTTGGTAATCAATGATATAAATAAGCTCATCTATAGAACTTAAATTCAGAAAAAATAATTTTAAAAAGAAAAATAGGCAGGAGAACTAGGCTGTTCATCCCTTTAGATAGCATTTGTGAAGCTTGCCCGCATCTTGTTGTTTTATTTGGCGCAATAAGGCCATTTTTTTTAGCACTAAACCAAACTGAAAAGGCGGGCAAAAAACCTTCTTCTAGTTCAATACATTGCATGATATTGCGATTTCAAAATTTTAAGTTATCCTGCAAATCCAAAAAAAATACCAAAAAATAAAAAAATGAAAAATTGTCAGTTTTAAACTGTCAATTTGTACTGGCACTTGTCATTTTATCATCATCTATTTAGTAGTGTACCTGCTTTTTACATAGCGATTCTATAACAACAAAACCCCTTCATTACGGCACCAAGTCATAATTCTCGATTCTGAACAAAAAGTCAAGGCGAGTTCAATGCTGACAAATTAATCATCTAAAGAATTTACACTGAATTTCTGGCGAGTATTTGTAGCTATCTCGCTAGTATCTTGTTTCATATAGCTTTTGTGAATCCATGTTTTTTGATGTAAATCTTCAGTGATAAAAACAATATGTCCAGTTTTACTCTCCAGTGTCTTCAAATGGGTGATATCATTTATGCGTTTAAGACTCATTTTATCCTCTTTTGTAACAGCCTTCATAAAGGTAGCTACATCGTTAACCTTAGGCTGCACTATTGTTTCGTTTTTGTACTTACTGATGGCTTCTACAACTATAGACCCTATAATTTTGTCCCATAATTGCACAAATAGCTGTGTATTATTGTACAGTTCTACACCATAAATTTCTCCATTTATGGCATACGCATAGCCTACAGCACCTTCTATATTAATAGCCTCTTTTAAGGCATTTAAATATTCCTTTTTATCCTTTTTTAAAACCTCATTTTCTAAAGCCAACTGTAAACTTGTATTCGAAAGCGTATCTTCTACGGTAACAGCAAATCCATTTTTATGGGATAATGCTTTGTCTAATTCCGTTTTTTGTTCAGCAACCTTGCTCCATACTTTAGTCTGATTTTTTTCATATTTAGCTGCCAACTTCAAATCTCTGGAAGACAACATTTTTGAATTGGACGCAAATGAAAGCACCTGTTCATCAGCTCTTTGTTTCCACCTACCCTGTTCAACACAAAAACTTTCTAAGGAAACATTTATGGCATTTGGAGGAATAATAACATCATAACTTATGGTTCTATCTTGTTTGCCTCCTTTTACAATATCACCAGAATGAATAAACACATAATCATCACTCAGATTATCAATAGCCAATTCATTTACAGCGCCCGTTTCTATAACCCTCACTTGTTTTTCTTTCATAGCTTGAGATAAAGTCATGTAGCTTTCACCACGTATACCCGCTTTACCAGTAATCATATAAACACTTAAATTTTCATAGGTTTTTGGCACATGTACTGTAAAGTCATTCACAGCAACGGCAGTGTTTAACGCTGGCGACTGGCCTTTAACCATCTGTTGCTTTTTGGGTTCTTTACAACCCAGCATACTAAAAATAATACCACAAATGATGCAACTAATACTATATGTTTTCATACCTATTTTTTGCTTAAAAGTATCCCGTATATAGCTTAGTAACTATAAAGAATTAGGCTAGAGGTATGTTTACTGAGGGAAGTGGTTGTTTGGGTTAGGGTGGTGTATTTGAGTGCTATCTCCTTATTTTTCTTTGTTTCTACTGTCAATGAAAAAATATAAAAATTAACAACCCATCTTCAAAATTTGAAGAATACGCTCAACAAAAGTTGAGTTATTTTTACTTTAAAGGAAAATCTATTTCCATTCTTTTACGTAATTCAATGAAGTTTTCAACGACATGAAATAATCCATGCTCGGATGCGGGAATCAAATCCAATTTTAGGCATGCAACTAAATCACTCCAAATACCTCCGATAAAATATAGTTTTGACTGCTTATTTTTTGGGCTTTTTCGAATGATATCCAAAGCTAAAAAAACCTCTGACAATGTTCCTATACCACCTTTTTGAACAATAAAAACAGAAGTGTTTTCAATTAAAATTTTGAGTCGATCATATAGGTTATCCGTAACTATAGTCTCCGACAAATATATATTCCCAATAGGAGCACCAACCTGTCTACAAGTAACTCCAATTACTTTACCCCCTTCTTTGAAAGCACCTTTTGAAACAGCCTCCATCATCCCTCCATAACCCCCATTCTTAACAATATAACCTCGATAAGCAAGAAAACCACCTATTTCAACAGTTTCTAAATACTCTTTTGATTGCGTATTATTACCTGCACCTCCGAAAAGTGTAGCGTATTCTTTCATTCTATTTCATTTAATTTGTCTCTCACCTCCATTAAAGCAAAACCTAGTAAATTATCTCCTTCCCACAAAGTAGGATTCAGTGCTCTAGGATCATCATGAGACAATCCTATTCCCCAAATGACGTCAATAGGACTTGCTTCAACCAATACTCTCTCATTAGTTTTGAGTAAAAAATCTTTTAAATCCAAATGTTGAGAAAACTTTAAAAAATTTCCTTCTTTGACTATTGCATACTTGTGCTCATCCCAGACCTCAGCGTTAAACTTAAACACCTTACGCCCCAACCTTTTAGCTTCTGCTGGATGCTCGCAAGCTATAATTTCTGTTCTAGTTTCTTTATCTTCAAACAACCTCGCTTTCTCCGCCATCATAAAATGTTCTGCTGTCTTATAAATCTCTCCTTCCTTTACAAACGAAACTTTCCACCATTGGCTAAAACAGCTTTTACCGATAGTACCGTCTTTACTTGGAGTATGCCCCCAAAAAAACAACAACTTTGGCTGTTCTCCATTTTTAAACTTCTCCCTAAGACTGCTTAAAGAATACTTCATATTATTCTATTTTTCACTTCATCAATTAATTCTTCCAAATTCTGAACTTGTAATACATCATATCGCTTACAAACAATGTCTACATTGCCCTTTCTCCAGAAACCATCTGGACAGCAAACAATTAGTTTTCCGCTTTTGGCAAATAGCCCTAGTTCTAAAAGAGATATTGGTGACATCGTACTTCTATCAAAATACATAATAATTAAATCCGCTTTTTCTAAAGCTTCTAATTCCCAATTAACTTGCTCTTTAAATTTAGAGTTATTAATTTCCTGTTTCCAACTTGCATCCCATTCATCTCTTCTGGGGTTTATCAGAGTAACAAAAGCATCAGCTAACTTTTCAATAACCACATTTTGCCATTTTTCAGCAGTATCTCCTTCAATACTTCCTGCTAAAAAAACGCTATAACTGTCTTTTATAAGAAGCTTCTCCGTCGCTGTAATTATTTTCATATCACCTTAAATTGTGTTACAAATTCACTCTCAATATCTTTGTAACTATTAGTACAATACACATGGTTTATGGTTTCTTTTAGTTCATCAAAGCCATAATTAAATTGGGCATGAGTAACATATAAAAATACCTTAGAAGCACCTTGTTCTTTTAATGCTTCTGCAAGAAACTTAAACGTACGACCACCATCGGCTAAGTCATCGACAATAAGACAATCTTTTTTTGTTACATCGCCTTGAATACTTATTTGTGGAGCTCCATTAACGCGTACCTTATTTGAGGGTACCAAATCAGCATTTAGTTTTTCGGCAATTTCATGTGTAGTTTTATATGCCCCAGCATCAGGGCTTACCAAAACAGGGGTGCCAATAGCATCAAAAGCTTTTTTCACATAAGGAAAATGTGAGCGTTTCTGCGCATTTTTTATCAAGGCTAATGAAATGGCACTATGCGGGTGAAAAATTTCAACTTTATCAAAATTCATCGCATTAATAAAATTAGCAATCACCTTAAGGTCAAAAGATTCATTTGCATTAAAACGCCTATCAGAACGCTGTCCTATTAAACAATATATTGTTAAGCGGGCTGTGCTAGTTTTGTTTAAACTGTGTGCCGCATCCCAAGCTTCTTTTATTGCTGCTATGGCAAACAAATCTTCATAACTATTTCCGCGTATATGAATATCAAGATCACCTTCTTCTATAATTTTTGCAGCTACTTGTCCGTCTTTAAACTTCTTTATTTCGTATGACATTATCTGATGTTTTATAGGTTTCAAAACCGTAAAGCAGGTTTTACATTTAGTTTTCAAACGTAGCTTACAAACGTTTGTTTATGCTATCTCTAATTTCACTTAATGAGGTTTTGTTTGTTAATTTTCCGTCCTCATAAATCAGTTGTAATTCTCCTTCTTTTTCAGCTGTTTCTGTTACCTCATCTACTAAAACATAATCACCATCAACCTTATCTACACGTATTAATCCTTTTGCTGATTTTTTTATACCGTCATCAGTAATGGGGTCTTTAAAAATTTCTCTTCGTTCACCATTTACTACAACAGAAGTTGCTTTCATGGCAAAACCAAAAGTATCTCTGGTATTAAACTGATAGGTAAAAGACCCTATACCCAATACCACATTGGTAGTTGCAAAGCCTTTATCAGCCAATCTTTGACAAATTTGCTCTGCTCTAGTTGTTGTAATACTATCTCCATAGATAGCTCCAATATGTGCATCGAGTACCTTGTAACCTTCTTTGTTTATTGTTCCGCCAAATATATCCCATAGTAACGCTATAACGCCCTTTTCTACAGCTGTACCTTCACCTGTATGATGTGATGTTCCACAAATAATATCAACAGGGTCACCACTATCAGGCCTAATGACTAGTTTGCCATCGCGAGACAAAACTTCTTCCTTCAAAGCGGGTAAATATACTGTTAGTACTTTCCACAAATCCCAAGTATCACTAACTACAGATAGAATTCCCGTTGGGTAAGTTTGCATCAACTGACGAAAGGTGCCTATTTCATCATCTTTAGTGCCAGCGCACATAACCGAATGCTCAGTAGCGTTTACTGACCCCACTACAAACCCATCAGCATCATAATATTTACGAAGACCATGAATAACTGGTAAAGTATCAGACCCAAAAAACACAGCAGAATGCCCCATACCCGAAGCAACAGCACTTTGTAAACCGCCCATGCCACGCATAGAAAAATCATGCCCTTGAAAATCTATAAACCCAATATTGTCAGCATCTGTCTTTAAAGCCCATCTTTTAAAAAGCCTTTTATAAGTAAGTGCAATAGAAGCCGATGTCATTGGCAACCATAACATGGTAGAAAGTATCGTCTCTAAAAAATTTGTAACCCAATAAAATTCTGGTTTCGTATTTACAACAGTTAACATTGGAACACGAATGGGTACCTCTACTCCTTCGGGTAAAGATTTAACTCGAATTGGCAAATAACCTAAGTCATGTAAATCTTCAAAATGAGAAATATCATACTCAGTATTAAGATAAAGTGAAAGTTCTGCTTTTATCTCATTACAGACATAAGCTTTAGGCTTTGAGAAAAAATTAAACTCAAAATAATCATGCAGCCATTGCATTACATATTGCTGACCAAAAGAAAGTACCTTGTCACAACCTTGCGGTGCATATTTATTACTTCTTGGTGTCCAATTTGAATAGACTTGCTCAGTTCCTTTTGGATATTGTTGATGATGCCCCGTTTTATAACCGTCTGTAAGTAGTAATGCATTCATATCGTTCGTTTTTATTTTGTGTATTATTGACGCAAATATAAATTGCATCATTCAAATCTCCAAATTATTTTGTGTTTTATTTACGCAAAATAATTTTAAACGATATTGATATTCTTAAATTTCGAAAATAATTCCTTCTTTTTTCAGCTCAAAATAACGCTGTTCATTAAACTGAAAAAGACTGCCAGGCCTTCCTCTGCCGTTACTTACCTTTTCATCAAGTTCATCAAGTATTTTAAGGTTTGTAATTTTTTTCTTGAAATTTCTTCTGTCTATTTCACGTCCTAAAACTGTTGTATATAATTTTTCTAAATCGGAAAAAGGGAACTTTTTATCAAGTAATTCAAAACCAATTGGCTCATAAGTTATCTTCCCTTGAAGTCTTTTTACGGCCATATTCAAAATCGTCTTATGGTCAAACGCTAATTTTGGCAATTTATTTACAGGAAACCAAGCAACCTGCTCAGCATCGGTTGCAGCCGTTATTTTAAAAACGGTAGGTTTGACTAGCCCAAAATACGCTACCGATACAACCCTACCTCGTGGGTCTCTCATTGTATCACCGTAGGTGTATAATTGCTCAAGATAGTTGATTTTTACACCTGTCTCCTCCAAGAGCTCCCTTTCTACGGCTTCTTCTAAGTTTTCATTTTCTAAAACAAACCCTCCAGGCAAAGCCCATTCTCCTTTAAAAGGCGCGTATTTTCGCTTTACTAGTAAAACAGAAATATGACCATGTTCATAACCGAAAACTGCAGCATCTACAGTAAGAAGTATATTTTGATTCATAACATTGCGTATTAACAACACAAAAATAATCAATTATTAGGGTACTCAAACTCTTTGTAAAAAGGAGTAAAAATTCATAAACCAAATAATTACCCTAACAATGGCTATTTTAAAACGTTACAAGGAATCAAAAAAATAATTACAACAACATTCTTAAAAAAATTCATACTTTTCAGGCAAAGTTATAGTAACATGGTGATACGTTTAATTTCTATTTTTCTTTGCTTCGGATGTGCTACACTTCTGGCGCAACAAACAAAAGTCAATCAAAACCGCCTTGAACGTCGCATTTTTGAATTGGCAAAATTCGGACTTCAAGAGAATGGGGAAACTGAAAGAGTAGCTTTTAGTGATGCTGATATTGCTGCGCAACAATGGGTAGCACAGAACTTACGTGATTTGGGTCTTGATGTACATATTGACTTTGCAGGAAATATTGTTGGAAGAAGAAAAGGAAAAGACAGTACTAAAAAACCTATTTCATTTGGTTCTCATATTGACCGCGTACCACATGGCGGTAATTATGATGGTTGCTTAGGTTCTATGGCAGCTCTTGAAGTACTAACCGTCTTAAACGAAAATAAAATTACTACCCAGCACCCTTTAGAAATTATCATTTTTTCTAATGAAGAGGGTGGTGTAATGGGCAGTAGAGCTATTGCTGGTCATTTAAAAAAAAGTGCCTTAGGTGTGGTAAACTCCACAGGTTATACCATGGGCGAAGGTATTATGAGACTTGGTGGCGACACAACTCGTATTGCTGAAGTTGCTCGTAACAAAGGTGACATAGCGGCTTTTGTAGAACTGCATATAGAACAAGGTGGTATTCTTGAAAAAGAGCATAAGGATATTGGCATTGTTGAAGGTATTGTGGGGCTTAAATGGTGGGATGTTGAGTTTACGGGCTTTCCAAATCATGCGGGTACTACACCCATGAATTCTCGACAAGATGCGCTCCTAGCAGCAGCAAAATTTATAGTAGCTGTTAATGAAATCACCAATAGCTTTGAGGGTGCGCAAGTGGGCACAGTAGGTAGAATAACGGCTCAACCTGGGGCACCAAATGTTATTCCGGGTAAGGTAGTTACTAGTTTAGAAATACGTGATTTATCTTCGGAGGTAATTAAAAAAGTGTACCAAGCAATTGAAGCCAAGGGTAAAGAAATAGCCAAAGCATCTAAGGTTGAAATAGCCTTTAAACCACTAGACACCACCGCAGACCCAGCGATAATGGATACAGAAATTCAAAACCTTATTAAAACAACTGCTGAAAAACTAGGTCTTTCAACCAAAAAAATGCCTAGTGGTGCAGGGCATGACGCACAAGACATGGCTTTAATTGCGCCATCGGCAATGATATTTGTTCCTAGCAAAGGGGGCATCAGTCATTCGCCGTTAGAATTTACCTCGGCAGCAGACATGGCAAATGGTGCTACTGTTTTATTACACACCATTCTTGCCCTAGATAAAAAACTATAAACCCTTTAAAAACTATCTTTTACCCATTAAATAACCACACCATGAAAAGTTTAAAAATATTCTTTGTTGCCCTGCTCATTCTTCCATTAACGATTTACGGTCAACGAAAAAAGAAGAAAAAAACAACGCCGGCAGTTAGCGTTCAAGATAGTATTTTTCATGGTCTTAAATGGCGAAACATAGGGCCTTTTAGAGGTGGACGAAGCGTAGCTTCTTCAGGGGTTGTGGGTGAACCAATGACGTATTATATGGGTACCACTGGCGGAGGTATATGGAAAACCCTTGATGCTGGTATTACTTGGAAAAATATTTCTGATGGTTTTTTAAAAACAGGTACCGTAGGGGCAATAGCCGTTTCTGAAAGCAACCCCAATATTGTCGTTGTAGGCATGGGAGAGCATGCAGCAAGAGGGGTAATGACCTCAATGGGTGATGGGGTATACAAGTCAACAGATGCAGGAAGAACATGGAAGCATATCGGCTTAGACAAAACCCGACATATTTCAGATGTTATAATAGACCCCACAAACCCCAATATCATTTTTGTTGCTGCGCAAGGAGCACAATATGGCCCATCATCACAACGTGGCATTTACCGCTCTACTGATGGAGGCGCTACTTGGAAACGTACGCTTTACATCAACGAAAATACAGGAGCTTCAGATGTAAGTATGGACATGAAAAATCCGTCAATTTTATATGCTGCTATGTGGCAACACCGCAGGTACCCATGGTATATGGAATCTGGAGGTAAAGATTCTGGATTGTACAAATCTACCGATGGAGGCAGTACATGGAAAAAAATGACCGAAGGGTTGCCCAAAGAATTAGGAAAAGCAGGCATTTCGGTCTCTAGGGCCAATAATGAAATTGTTTTTGCAGTTGTTGAGGCTGAAGGCACCAAAGCGGGGGTATACAAATCAACCGACGCAGGTAAAAAATGGATACAGGTAAATAAAGACCGAATTAATATTACCCGCTCTTGGTATTATATGGAAATTTTTGCTGACCCGCAAAATGAAAATATCGTTTATGTTTTAAATGCACCCATGACCAAATCGATAGACGGAGGCAAAACTTTTAAACCATTGCCCACACCCCACGGCGACAATCACCATTTATGGATAGACCCCTACAATAATCAACATATGATTAATTCAAATGACGGGGGTGCCAATGTATCACTCAATGGTGGTAACAGTTGGAGTACGCAACAAAATCAAAATACGGCTCAATTTTATCGTGTAATTACAGACAATTTAGTGCCCTACAATGTTTATGGTGGGCAACAAGATAATTCAACCGTAGCCATTGCTAGCCGAACAAATGATGCAGGTATTGACTGGAAAGATTGGCATGCTGTGGCAGGTGGTGAGAGTGCTTTCATAGCTTTTGACCCCGACAACCCCCAAATTATATACGGCGGCACCTACCAAGGAAATATTGCCAAATGGAATGCTGCAACGAAAACATCAAAACCCATTAAAGAGTATCCTGAAATAGGTTTAAGTATTGAACCAAAAGACAGCAAATACCGTTACAATTGGAATGCGCCCATTATCACCTCTCCCCATGACCGCAAAACTATTTATCATGCGGGTAATGTTGTTTTTAAATCAACTGATGAAGGTCAAAGTTGGCGTACTGTGAGTCCTGATTTAACCAAAAACGAAACCGAAAAACACGGCCCTGGCGGTGGCCCTTTTACCAATGAAGCCGCTGGTGGTGAAAACTACAACACCATCACCTACCTCGTAGAATCGCCCTATGAAAAAGGGGTGCTATGGGCTGGCACCGATGATGGATGGCTTCATATCACCAAAAATGAAGGACAACAATGGACCAATGTAACGCCGCCCAATATCCCTGATGGTATTGTGAACAGCATTGAAGTCTCTCCTCATGACCCGGCTACTGCCTATGTGGTAATTATGCGATACAAATCGATGGATTTAAACTCGTACATCTTCAAAACTACCGATTACGGACAGAGCTGGACAAAGATTGTTGACGGCATTACTGGCGAACACACCTTTACCCGCGTTGTGCGAGAAGACCCCGTTCGCAAGGGGTTGCTATATGCAGGCACAGAAACTGGCTTATTTATTTCTTTAAACGATGGTGAAAATTGGCAGCCATTTCAATTGAACCTTCCCGTTGTTCCTATCAACGATTTAACCATTCAAACCAATGACCTAGTGGCAGCAACTTCGGGGCGTGCTTTTTGGATACTCGATGACCTAACACCGATACAACACATAGCTACACCAAAAGAAACCGTTTCTATTTTCAAACCCAAAGACACTTACTTACTTTTTGGCGGTAGTTCAGAGAAACCCAGACCCGCTTTGGGTGACAACCCCAAACAAGGGGTAACTTTCGATTATTATTTGTCTAAAAATGCGGATAGTTTGCTCTTAAAACTTGAAATTTTTAAAGGCGACAAACTACTAAGAACCTATACCAACAAAAAGCCAGAAACGTTTAAAACCTGGCCTGGTGGCCCATCAAAACCGCAGCTACTTCCGTCAAAACAGGGATATAACCGTTTTACATGGAATTTTAGGCGTGCTAATCTGCCAGCCATAGACAAGGTATTTATTTTTGGTGGTGATGCCGGTGCCAGCGTAGGCCCTGGAAAATATACCTTAAAACTTTCTTTGGATAATACCTCAGCCGAAACCGAAGTTACCATTTTAAAAAATCCAAAAGCAGCAGTAACGCTTGCCGATTACGAAGAACAACAAGCCGTTTTGGAAGCCATAGAAAAAACTGTAAAAACCATTCACAAATCTGTCAATGATATGCGTTCTGCCAAAAAACAACTGGAAACGTATGCGGCATTATTAAAAGATAACGAAAAAGCAAAAGACCTGATAGCAAAAGGCGATGTCTTGCTAAAACGCATCGCATCATGGGAAGAGCATCTCATACAACCGAAACAAAAAACCTTTCAAGATGTTATTAATTACAACAACCAACTCAATGCGCAATGCATACACTTAAAAAATTATATTGATACCGAAGAACCTAAACTTACCCAAGGTGCAAAAGAACGTTGGGCAGATTTACAAAATGATTGGAAAGTGTATGAAAAAGAGCGTAATGCTATAGTAGATGAAGAGATGAACATGTATAACGCCCTGTATAAAGAATTAGGTTTACCCGCAATTATACTACCTGAATAATGATTTTAGACCAAACTTTTAAAGGGCAAGACTACTCCCAAATACGGCTTCCCAAAGGTGAATATGAGCACTGTATTTTTGAAGGTTGTATTTTTTTAAACGGATATCTCGATAATCAACATTTTATGGAGTGCCAATTTATAGATTGTAACCTTGGCAACGTGAATATAGCCCATACGGTTTTTAATGACGTAAATTTTGAACGATGCAAAATGATAGGCATGAAATTTGAAAATTGCAACGATTTTTTAATGGATTTTAGTTTTGTGCATTGTGATTTAAGTTTCGCTTCCTTTTATGGCTTGTCTTTAAAAGCCAAAACATTTAACCATTGCAAATTGATTGAGGCTGATTTTACAACAACCAACCTAAGCAAGAGTATCTTTGCTCATTGTGATTTAACTAAAGCTATATTTTCGCAGACCAACCTACAAAATACCGATTTTACTTCGGCACTAAATTTTACTATTGACCCTGAAAAAAACCAACTTAAAGGAGCTCGTTTTTCAAAAGATGGTTTGCCCGGTTTGCTTACCAAGCATCAACTTAAAATAGAGGGCTAGGGTTAGAATAATATTTCGGATACTTACATCAGGGACTCCCCAAAAGGTCAAAATCAAAAGTATTGCCACATAAAAAAGCCCTCACATCTCTGTAAGGGCTCTCGATATTAATCTTTTAGTTCTTCTTCGGATGGTCGTCTAACTTGCTCCTTAAATTGTAAATCTATTACACCAAACACCTTGAAGTTTTCACGAGCCTTGTTAAGGCTCATTTCATTTGCTCCACCTTCATAATCAGGGTCATTTAATTGAACACCATCATCTTCACAAAAACAGACAGGGCAAACTTGAAAAGTATTATCGGGCTTATCATCTAAAGTATAATGCCCACAACATGGGCATTGGTACCTGTTACATCTATTTCGTTTAATTTCCATAACGTTGAAGCTAAAGCCATACCCTTGTTTAGACGTAAACCCTGACACTATCCCAAAAACTGTATAAGTTAAAAATAACAGGGGTTTATGTTTTAATTCTTAAAATAAATAAAGACTAATCCGCATACCATTTTTGATGTTCTCCCAAACTGTCCATGTCATATCGCCCAATGCTTGTTTCAAGAATATCTAATTTATTGTGGTATATCCCAAAACACAAAGCATTGATATAATACACTCCGCCTTGATTGTCTCTAATACAAAAATACGGTTATCGTATTCATTCTTGAAGGAGAATTTGTCTTCAAGAAAAGATATTATCTCTTTATTTTCTAATACAGATATCTCTATCCCATGAAAAAATGCGGGAAGAAGTAAACGCCCAACACCCTTAACTATGATATCAATATTGTATTCTCTATCTTTTGTTTTAAGACTTCTCAAAAGTAACTGACTATGAGTAGCTGAAAAGTCCACAATTTAAAATTCCTGAGTTAGATTACTATAAATTACCATATCAATGTTTTATGGAATTATTTTAAATACACCAAACCCTTTATAAGTATTACCTCCATAATGGAATATGGTTCTTTCAAACGCAGTTGAGTTCTGATACAATGCATTCATTTCCCAGTTGATACCTGATCGACTAGGATTCATAATCATCTGCATTGGCTTGCTATCTATTCCGTAAGATTAAAATGAAGCTCGTTGTTCGGATTATCAATAGCCTTAATAAAGCTACTCTTCCAATTAGGGTCTTTCATTAAATGTATTGCATCAATATCGTCTGCAAACTTTGGAACTACGTTCTTAAAACCAAAGGCTTACTCTATTATTTAACTCCAAATGCTGTAATCTTATCTTTCATTTATCTGAATTAAAAGCCGTTCAAATAAGTCTGGGAACGTAGGGTCATTGGGGTCTTTATAATCTGGGTCTATAAATTTAAAATATAAAGTGTCGTTTGATATGATAACGAACAGAGTGTCATTGTTCCTTTTCTTAACAATACGGTATGGTCCTTCAAATTTTGCGAGGGTAACGCTATTATTTCTCTTACCTGATTTATAATTATCATCAAGGAATAGAGCATTCCCGTGAAGTGCAATACTATCATTAATTGTAATTACACCTTTTTTATATTTAATATTTTTAGCGTAAACATTTATCTCATCTTCTATTTTTAATGTTTTATCCTCGTTCTTAAGAATTGAGAATATTACCTGAAAGAAGAAGAATAAGATTATTATAATTACTGTGAATATTATTAATTTATTAGTTTTCATATTACCTAAACGGATTTCCATTATTAGTGTAACCATATTGGTAATTAGTATCTGGACCGAACAAGTGTCGTAGCCTTTGGGTCATGGCAGCTACCGCCATATTCTTACCAAACCAACCAGCATGTACCCCATGATTCAAGGCACCAGAAATTAAACCTTGCCTTACGCCATCAATGAATTTATCCCCACCAATTACACTACCAACACCTCCTGATAAGCCTGCTGTACCAATTTTTTCTGCTGCATTTAAAAACTTTGATCCAGTATTTAATCCACCAACAAGACTAGAAGAAATAGAACTGAAGGCTCCACTCAATGCACCAGCACCAAACTTACCGCCCTGCAAAGCACTAAGACTACCGCCTAACAATGCATGAGCTCCTGCCTGAAATGCTCCCGTAACAAAAGAACTTGTAGCAGCACTTGCTCCTGACGATGCCAAGCTACTAGCGATATTACTTGCAACTTGTCCAATTCCAAAACTTGCTGCATCACCGATAGCACCAAAAACTGCTGATTTTCCAGCACCCTTAAAAAAACCTTCGCCATTGAGAGTGTTACTAATTCCATTGGTTATAACTCGAATTGAAGCCCTAATAAGAGCAGCTACTATAAACTCCCCACTAGAATCCGTATATTTAAGTGGATTGCTAAGAACATAAGCAAATCTATTAAAATTTTGCGTATTCGTTAAATCCTGCACAAAATTATCAAGCATCGTAAAGCGGTGAAGCAAAGGGTCATATAAGCGACCGTTAATGTGTACTAAGCCTACGCCAAACAGGTATTCGTGCCCCGTATAGCCTCGGTCTAGCACGCCACCACCAGCTACTCCATTGGTAACGGCTGTATTGCTACCATTGGTCCATTTTACAATATTTCCCCATGCATCAAAGTGTCATTTTTCTTTAAGGCTTCCGTTTTTGTCCGAAATTGCCAAAATACTTCCCAAATAATCACGGTGTAAGTCCAGGTATTGCGCCGTAGTTGTAGTACCTGGACTTGAATGGTATATAACAGGCGAAGAGTAGGCATCTCCATTTACGTAGTGTCTGGTCGGAAACAGGTGTACTGTAAATCTTAACAAAATCAAAAGTATTGCCACATAAAAAAGCCCTCACATCTCTGTAAGGCACTATTTTTATACTTTTAGTTCAGTTCTGAATAATGAAGTTTTTCAACCTTTTTATCAGATTTATTTTTATCAATAATCTCAATAAATTTATCTCGATTTGTTTCTTTTAAGCCATTATACCAAGCATTATAATCTCCATAATAAGTACTAAACTTCTTCATATCCCAAGCCTTGCTATCCTTATTTATCTGCTTTAACACAACTTCTGCAGCACTATTTGAAATGTATAAAGCTGAGTAATATTTAACCTCATAGAACTCAGGTTGTTTTAATTGTAACTTAACAAGCTTATTATTGATTTGTGAGTCAACTAATCTGTGAATAGAAGACAAACTCACATCATCACCAATTTTAAATGGTATTTCTCGGTCTACTGCCTTTATAGCTTCTTGAGTCAAAGAAAAACTATTTTTATACGGTATGGAGTATTGTAAACCTTTCTTATTGAAAAACTCCAATAATAAAACTGGATAACTCATGCAGTCCTTTATCTTTTGACCTGATAAATTCCCATACAAAGGATACAAAACAAAATGAGGTCGATATTCTTCAATTCTGGGAAGCTTAATTAATTCAATACCCATTATAAAAGGGCCTAGAACAACATATAATTTATCCTGTGAATATGGGTGAAGAGACGGATATCTATCCAACCATAAATTAGCAACTTCCTTCTTATTTAATGCACTTACAGCCATAACCTAAATTTATCGAGGTATTATATTACCTGCACCGTCAACAATATTTACAGGCAGTCTCCAATGCTCAGAATACTTATTAAATTGTGAAGTCCTCATAAAAGGTCGTCCAAACTTAAAGTCATATATAACACCATTAGTGTTATCTAATACATCCAAAAATCCTCGACCATGCCTACCATTAAAATAGACATTTGTCTGTAGACCTCTATTACCGTAAATACTCTGGTATCTATTTAAAAGATTGTTAGCATAAGTATGCTTTGCTATCCCTGCAAACCCTTCTGTACCAGCAACTACAGCTTCCGCTTTTTGTACAACCCTTGTCACAAGCTGAACCTCAGACATACGTTCCAGCAGCACTATTTTATCCAAAAATCATCAGGAATGAATTCACTCATTTCAATTACTTCAATTTCGTTGCTTTGGTTATAATGTTCGATTTTCATTAATCTATTGAGGTCTTTATTCGATATTAACAATCCCAAAACCTCATTATAAAATTGAGACACATCAATTCTTAACTTTTCAATCTCCAAATTGTACTCTTCAATATTTGACTCAAGTTCTTTTTCAAAAATCCACAAAAGCTTACAACAATATAAAATTTCGTGTTGACTCAAAATTTTATCTTTTCGAATAACAGATTTAAGTTTTACTATAAAAGGTTTCTTTTTGAAAAAGAAAACAAACTGTTCTAAATCAGTATTCGGCAAATTAAAATTTCTTTTTAAATATTCTATTATTTGAATAGGTTGCAACCTGTCTTTAAAATAAACTTGAAACTCATTCCATGATGTCCATCGACTTCTATCGAGAGATAGATTTATATGCCTTAAGTAGGCATACAGAAATAATATTTGATTGTATTTTATATTAAACTTTTGCATCACTTGAAATTTAAAACCCTAACCAATTCCATCTAACAAATCTTGGGGCAGACCCTGATATATTCAATGGAGTACCCCCAGTTACAATACGACCTGCATTTCCAGCACCTCCTAAAAACCCAGGAGGAGTAATCAGTTGACTTCTCTGAACAGAAAATTCTATATATGACCCACTTCCTGCTTGTCCTAAATCGACTTTTGTTGGTTTTAAAAACGGAGATACTTCTACGTCTACTCCAAAAGGCTCACTTCTCGATGCCTTAATTAAACCACTATTTTTTATCCCTTTAAGCCCTGAATTCGAGGTATGGTGTCGAACTCTTACCAAATCATCGACTACAGCTGTACTCCCCCCAGCCGCTTGCCCTGTAGCCTAAATTAAATCTGCCCCCGTCCAAGGGTTTTGATTATTAAGTTTAGCATATCTAAAACCTTGAGCAGTACCTACAAAACGAGCAACATAAAAAAGCCTATATCTACATTGCAACCAACCAGCTTCTTCCTCTTTTCAATAAAACACAGCAACTATCAAACGACTATACGAAAACTAATATACTTGTTTTTCTGCTTTCCTACTAAAGTCTACTCTTAAACAGCAACTCTCTTAATGAAAAAAGCCACCCTGTAGGATGCTTTGGATATCTGCTCTCTACTCTTCAAGTAGTAAGTCCTTTTTTGCGGCTTGTAAAGCTTCCAAAAATACGTAGTAGTCTACTTCGTTCACTTTAGGTTCATCAAAAAATTCTATTTTCAATTTGCCTGCCCCCTCATCTTGATTGAGTAGTGCTATGTCTTTTCCATCAATATTGATATAAGCCACAAGCTCTTCATAATCAACTGGGCTACCAATAATTATTTGGTATCTCTTTTTTTGTTCTGTCATAACTAAGGCAATTGTCTAAATCCATTAAATAATCCATTTCTTGATAACCCAAAGCCACGACCTGTTGCTCCATCAAAAATTCTGTAACCGCCATTACCTGCATTTTGAATAATAGGATTCTTGGAATTGAGAATGCTATTCAATACCTCCAACCATTGTTGACTACCTGTTTTATGAGAAAATTTAATATTACTAAAAGGCCCAGGTCTACCAGCGTGTTTTTGTAAAGCTCTACCTGCTACACTCAATCCATTTTTATCAAGGACTTGAGCACTTGACAAAATATCTTTAGTTGTTGTTTCGGACAACATTGGCAACAGCTTCGTACTCGGCCTAGTGGCACTTAAACCTGCCCCCGTCAACGGGTGTTGATTATTAAGTTTAACATAGCTAAAACCTTGTGCAAGACCTACAAGACGAGCTATATAAAAAAGCCCATATCTACATTGCAACCAACCAGCTTCTTCGACTTTTCAATAAAACACAGCAACTATCAAACGACCATATGAAAACTAATATACTTGTTTTTCTGCTTTCCTGCTAAAATCTAATCTTAAACAGCAGCTCTCTTAAATTATCCAAGTTTCATCATAGCATGAAATCGCTTTGATTCATCGGAGTCTAAAAAATATCTTGAAGAATCTTTATTGGCAATAAGATACTTAGACTCTTTAAAAAAATCTTGAACTTGGTTTAACTCTTTGTTGGTTAAAAGCCATAAACTAACGTCATCATTAATCTGTTCAAGCTTTCCAATTTTTTCTTTAAAACACTTATTAATTATAGGTTGAGAAATTTGCGTTTTATTAAAAATATTAATGAGATAAATATCTTTGAGAAAACCATAATTAATCCCAACCGAATGAAATCGCCATATTTTATCAATCTCTTCTATTGTAATTTCTTGGCCAAAAAGTTTTTTCTTTATTTTCCTTTCTGTACCAAAATCATAATCTTCACTCAATTCAACTACATAACCATAGTCATATTGAAAAATGTTATATAAGCTGCTAAAAAATGACATCAATTGATTATAAACAATTGACAATTTTGGTACTGCAATTTCAACACTCACCATTGATTTGTTGGGAACTGAAGATGACACAACATTCAATATGTTATTATCATAATGTATTGAGGATTTTGACTCTGAGAACAATGCTGTAAAATCAAAAATATCCTCCCCTTTCATTTTAGAAATGGCTTTATCAAAACCCGTTTTTGACCTCCATTGCTTCTCTCCAAAATTAATCTCATAACTGCTAGGGTAACTCAAATTTACTGTAAAAGTTAACCCCAAAGAATGCAACACTATTTCATGAATATTGATTTTACTAGCTTCATCCAAATCTACAATCTTAAAACATTTTAACACATTGTAGTATGTCTTCTTATTACCAATCCCAAATAAACCCATATTATTTTTATTATTTTGGCCATAAACGATTAAGGTAACGAGCACCACTATAAACACGAACACTACCATTAATTCCATTCTGCCTCATGAAATTTAGGTTGCGATTTGACAACTGAGGTAAATTATCCGTTTTAGAACCTATTTCAAAAACCTTGACTCTTCCTGATTTAAAAAGAACACCAACATCTGGTCTAGGACTATATTTAAAAGCCCCGCCACCTAGAAGTCTCTTATAACCAAGATCGTATGTAACTCTTGCAACACGGGGATCTAAAGAATACCTCAATCCTATGGCTTTACTTAAGAAAGCATGACCTCTTGTTCCCGTAGATTGTGCAGTCCCAAGAACTCTACCCCCTAGCGGCACAGACCTAACCCCAACCTTACCTGCCCTTGCAAGGCTACCCACGGCGCGTCCGGCACCTTGAGTAGCTATGGCAAGTAAACACCATCACCTGCTTCCGTGAGGTTCATCCCAGCTACAAAAAACGCACCTCGGGACAAATGTGCCAAACCTGTCCCTGTTTGTTTAAAGGGATGAATGAAACCTTCGGCAAGAACTATTGCCTAGTTTGCTATAACCCTCTTTAAAATTACAAAAAATTGCAGAACAACAACAAAATTATTGCTTTAAATGCTGGTGTTAACACCCTTAAACATTCTCCTATTATGGATTTCGGAAGTATTGTAGTAGAACTCAAAAAACAAGGAATACCACAAACCGACTTGCCTACTCAGCTTGGCATCCACAAAAATATACTGGGGGGATGAAGTTTTTCCATCCATTGAGATTACTCGTAAAATAACAGACATCCTCCATATTACAATGTATTAGCTTACTAACAAAGTAGACGTAGAGATGGACAAGGATACTCAAAAACGTATTTTGGAAGTCTCCAAGTTTGAAGAAAAAGACTGGGAACATATCTTTTCTGTAATTGACGCTTTTATCACCAAAAGAAAGATTCAGTCTATTATATAAAGAAAAAGCCACCCCGAAGGATGGCTTTCATTTAATAGGTATTAATATCTAATTTAGAATCAATTTTTGCTTCTAAAAATTCAACAGCAGCTATTTCCTTCTTATCTGGCTTTGGTCTGATTCTAATATCAAAGACTTGTCCCATTGCCATATGGATTTCACATGTATACTTCACTCCACCTATTTTGAATTTCACGTATGCCAATCGAAACTCCTCGGTTCTACCAAACAATTTCTCCTTTGGGATAATACCATATTGTTCAGGATACATTTCTGTAACAATGTCATTTTTATATTCTATCCTCTTTATTAGAGTCAAATACTTTAGTTGTTCCTTTACTAATAAAGACTGACGTTCTGGTAACTGCGAAATCAAATATTCAAAAACAGTTTTTTCCAGATAAGTTAATTCTCCTTTTTGAGGATCTTTTATTTTCTTCTTCCAAAACATAGACCTACCTTCCAAACATGTTATAATTTAAATCGCCTCCTGGCTCAAGTCGAAGTTTAATTTCACGAGGCAAGAACAAAATTATCACCTGCTTCCGTGAGGTTCATCGCAGCCGCAAAAAACGCACCTCGGGACAAATGTGCCAGACCTGTCCCAGTTTGTATAAAAGGATGAATGAGACATTCGGCAAGAACTATTGGCTAGTTTGCTGCAATCCTCTTTAAAATTACAAAAAATTGAAGTAAAACTCAAAAAACAAGGAATACCACAAACCGACTTGCCTACTCAGCTTGGCATCCACAAAAATATACTGGGGGGGATGAAGTTTTTCCATCCATTGAGATTACTCGTAAAATAGCTAACATCCTCTATTTTTCAATGGATTAGCTTACTAACAAAGTAGACATAGAGATGGACAAGGATACCCAAAAACGTATTTTTGGAAGTCTCCAAGTTTGAAAAAAAAGACTGGGAATATATCTTTTCTGTAATTGAGCTTAATCAAAATTTCACTCGTTAGCATTTACAATAGAGTTCCAGCAGTTACAAGGCGTTTTCGTGATATTATCGGCAAGTATGACAAAGAAGCTATCAAGCGATTGGAAGGTATTGAAAAAATGGGTGCTGATGCCAAAACAAGCTTTTAGATATTATTGATGCTTACATAAGGGATTTCAGGACTAAACAGGCATATATATAAAAAAGCCCCACCGAAGTGAGGCTATTTCTTTACTTTTCGTTAAGTGTAATAATGATGTTGCTTGCAACATCAACACCAAAGTCTCGTTGAATTTCTTCTATATTAAGTAAGAACCAATCTTGAGTTTTAGCATGTACCAAATATGAGTTGGCAAATATTTCAGCTTCTTTTTTCTGGGGGGCAGACCAATCAACGATTTTAGTTTTTAAATATGCTAATCTATTTGCCCAGTTATCAAAGACTTGGTAATTTCCAGTTTTAGGAGGTAGAACTTTTGATAAAATACAGTCGTTGCTGAAATTCACTCCTTCAAGTATTGCATCTTCAAAGGAGACATTTTTCATTTGGTTTTTTTTCGCTTTCCCAAACTCCTTCACATCCGAAGGAAAAGCATATCCCCCTCTAAACCAAACATCCTCTAACTTTCCAGAAAACTTGCAATCCTCAAAAAGAGAAGCATTAAAATCCGCTCCTTTTAATTTACAATCCTTAAACAAACAGCCTTGGAATACACTTCTAATGAATACTGCTTTTGTAAAATTTACATTCTCAAAACTACAATTCATATAATTAGTACCTTCATAACCAAGACCAGCTTTATTTAATTTACAATTGATAAAAGATATATCATTAAATGAGTTCCCTTTGTCGGTTATTTCGGTAAAATCAGCTTTCTCAAAAATGATATTATTAAAGGTCGATTTTTCAATCCATGAATTGTTGAAACTAGAGTGTGACAAATCAGCCTTTTCTATTTTTAACTTTACAACCTTTTGTTCACTTAAATCAATTCCTCTAAAATCTGAATAGCCATTTTCTGTATTTCCGAAAGGAGTAAAATCTTTTTTTAATGTTCCTCCTTTTCTTAACACACGAAGTATTTTGTCAAAAGCTATACGTGCTTCTTCATTCTCCGTCCATCTATTTTTCAGATACTTAACAGTCATAATTTAATACATCGTATTCAATAAAGTTCCTCCAGGTCCATATTTATTTACGTGAGCTGGCCATGCTCCTGGTGTTGTCATATCCCACCATCTTCCAGTTGCAGGGTCAACAAAATCAGCACCTCTTGTATAGTTGCTTTTTAATGGAGATAATACAGGGTCATTTTTAATCATCTGACGGGCTCTTACATCAATTCTATTCCCTCTATACATCGGTCGTAAATTTGGATTACGTTGAATTGCTTGTAATTGTCTTGGTGTAAAAGCAGCATCTCCTAAAGCATCAACTTCTTTTGCAGCCTTGATTACGTAAGATTGTAATCTGCCAGTCGTTGACTTAGCGGCTATCGAGCCACCCTTTAGTACTCTTCCAGCACCACCTATTGCAATTGATGCAACATCAAAACTTACTTCTCCATACTTATTACCATAAATATAACCCATTTGATAAAAATCTCCAAGTGCCGAAGCATACATAATGTCTCCCTGCATTTTCAATGAAGAAATTGTATTAGGAATCATCAGGTCGATGGTCGAAGTGATAGAACGTTCTAGTCTTTCTCTAAATGACATGTTCATCTCCTTTTTTATTATCGACATAGGATTAGTAAACAAGGTCTTAACGCCGTTCCATAAATCGGAATAATATCCTTTAAAACCATCTTTGTATCCTTTCCATAGTATACCTAAAGGTGTTTCTAAATCATGAATTTGACCAGTATCTGGACCTAAATTTGAGGCAATGTATTTGGAGTTACCTTGTCCACTTGATGGAGTCGGAGGTTCCGTTTTTGCAGATTGTGGTATTTCTGTCTTATGCGCTTTTTTTAGACCATGTATAATTGACCCTCCAATAATTACCGTTGCTAAAGCATAAGTCAACACCAAAGAAGCTTCAACAACAAATTCACCACTAGGATCAATAAACATCAAAGGATTATTGATTACATACGAATACCTGTTATAACTCAAGGTACTATAAGGGTCATTTACAAAATTATCAAGCATCGTAAAGCGGTGAAGCAAAGGGTCATATAAGCGACCGTTCATGTGTACTAAGCCTACGCCAAACAGGTATTCGTGCCCCGTATAGCCTCGGTCTAGCACGCCACCACCAGCTACTCCCTTGGTAACGGCTGTATTGCTACCATTGGTCCATTTTACAATAGTTCCCCATGCATCAAAGTGTCATTTTTCTTTAAGGCTTCCGTTTTTGTCCGAAATTGCCAAAATACAAAGCCTTTTATAAGACGGTTTTGGGATTAAAACCGGGTAATGCCTTGTCTTAAAATCTACCTAAACCCAAGCGATTTGGGGCTAAAAAGTATGAACGCAATGAAATAAAGTCATCTATTGAGACAGCTAAAAATATTGCGGATTCTCTCGGTGTTACTCTTGATTATTTACTAGGTGGTTCTAAAAGTGCGGTTTTAGATAAAGAGCTTTTAAAAAGGCTTGAAGATATTGAAAGCCTTACACAAGAAGACAAAGACAAAATTTATTACTTTATTGATATGGCGGTGCGTGATGCCAAAGCCAGACAAGCTGATAAATAAAAAGCCCGGACTTGCCGGGCTTTTATTTATTATTTTTCTATTTCAAAACTCTTTGCTATAATTCTAATCTTACTATTTGTTGAGTTAGTTTCTATTTCATAATAGTTTAATTCAACATCATTAAGCATTCCCTTCCACTTCTCATAGAAACGTTTTACGGTCTCATTTTCTTTCCCTTCAGCATGAGCCTTTAAAATACTTTCAGGACTAACTATTCCAAAATTCATATTTAAATCTGCCCAATATACATCTTTGAAAGAAACAATATTACTTTCATCACTTGGCCATGATATTTCTATTTGGATAATATCATTCTTGCCCGGATTTTTTCTATTTATATCTATCCTCTCAATTACTGAATCGTGCCAGCTTAAACTATTGAATTCCATATGAACAACTACTATTTACGCCACCAAGGCCATTTATTAATATCAAAAATGTGCTTTTACCACCATTTAAGTGAAAATGACTATCATTAGGGCCTTTGTAGCCAGGTGCTGTTCCAGGGTCTATTCTGACTATCTCAATAAATTTACCATCTATCATTCTACCATAACTTCCAGGTCTACCATATGGGTTTTGTATTAAATCATCTGGAATATATGCATCTCTTGGTAAAACAATTCCATCAGGAGTTACAGTAAATGTGGAAGAAGATTCCAATGGTTTACCATTCCAAATATTAAGGTTATTTTGTTTGGCATAAAGCCAACCGCTTCCTAAACCTGCAGCTCCTCCAATTACAGCTCCAGAAGCTAAACCATTCCATCCACCTTCAAATGCAGCTTCTAAATCACCACCTGAAAACATAAAACCAGCAGTAAACCCTCCAGCATATCCACCTGCAGCACCACCAACGAGTCCATTAATTCCTTGCGAAAGCATTGGACTATTGATTTGCATTCCATTTACGATGGCATTACCTAAGTTGTTTGATGCCCAAGTTCTGGCATCATAAGACGCTAAACCTGCAACACTACCAATAGCTCTACTTAATCCAACCTGCCCCCAATCTACTTGATTGAGTCCAACACCATTTCCAGTTTGAGAAATAATATTGTTTGTTGCTCCTGTGGCAGCACCTCCAATCGCTGCTACTCCTATGGCTGCACCTGTTGAAACCATAAAAGTTCCTGCTGCTGCACCTCCTGTTGCTGCTGTTAATGCTCCTGCACCTGCACCAACACCAAATGCTGCTAAACCTTCCCAGAAGTTGTCAATATTATCCCAGTTCATCACAAGGTTAATAACACCACCTACTGGGCACCTATGATTATATGTATAAACTCCTCACTAGGATCCGTATATTTAAGAGGATTGTTAAGAACATAAGCAAATCTATTAAAATTTTGCGTATTCGTTAAATCCTGCACAAAATTATCAGGCATCGTAAAGCGGTGAAGCAAAGGGTCATATAAGCGACCGTTCATGTGTACTAAGTCTACGCCAAACAGGTGTTCGTGCCCCGTATAGCCTCGGTCTAGCACGCCACCACCAGCTACCCCCTTGCTAATGGCTGTATTGCTACCATTGGTCCATTTTACAATAGTTCCCCATGCATCAAAGTGTCGTTTTTCTTTAAGGCTTCCGTTTTTGTCAGAAATTGCCAAAATACAAAGCCTTTTATAAGACGGTTTTGGGATTAAAACCATGTAATGTCTTCGCTTGTCTTAAAATCTAAATAAGCAAACATTTTTCGCTACACCACATTGATTGCAACTAAGATATCTCCCTAATACTCTTAACAAGAGTAAAAATCAATGTGAAACAAAAAAAATTATGGTTAACGACTATATTGAAAGAAATAACTCATATAATTTAAAGACAAAACTTAGTACATCTATAGTTAAAAAGATTCAATTTTTTATTTGTAATGAAATTATCCTACTATTAAAAATTAACAGGCAAAAAAACTAAGCATATTTCAAAACCCTGATTAAATGGCGTTTAAAACCACAAATATCGCTTTCTGTGTAAGTTTTTTCTTATAATATTGCTAAAAACTCCATCAAATAGACATATCGCTACACTTTCCTAAAACTATGTATTTCACATATTGACAAATGCTATTTCTTTTAGAAATTTAATACACCATAAATCTTACACTCAATCAAGCCTCCTGCAGCATTAAAAAAAACGCAATCAAGCGGTATGTCAACCCATTATCAATTAAATCAATAGACACCTGATATAGAAAAGATTAAGACCATAACAGCGATACCAAAATGAAAAACCATTTCAAACACATGTTTCTTTTTCATTATTAAAAAAAGCTGTTTCTATTTAAAAACCAAAACCAGTGATTACCCTGACCAACTATAATCTAAATATAACAACCTGATTTATGAAAAAATCTCTTGTCATTCAAAGAGGCATACTACTAATTATTTTTTGTTTTAGCCTATACAGTACTTTAGCATCTGCCACAGACAATGCTAAAAATCATTATGGCATCTTATTCGGTTTCGATTCAAACATAAACCCCACAAATTGGAATTCTGAAAAAGATGTCTGGCTAAAACAAGATCGTGAAATAAAGGGCGTGGTTACTGACGAAAAAAACATGCCCCTTATAGGTGCTACTATAATTGTAAAAGGAACCACAATTGGAGCAGTCACTGATTTTGATGGCGCCTACAGTATACTCGTTCCTGCCAATGCTACCCACCTTTCCTTTTCTTATATAGGTTATATGCCAAAAGAAGTAGCTATTAACGACCAAACTACCATTAATGTTCAACTACAAGAAGACCTTAACACCTTAGATGAAGTAGTGGTTACTGCCTTAGGTATTGAGCGCGATAAAAAATCACTCTCCTATGCGATTTCTGAAGTAAAAGGTGATCAGTTGGCCAATAAAGCAGAAGCTGATGTATTGAAGGCACTGAGTGGAAAAGTAGCTGGTGTAAATATATCTGGCTCTGGGGGAGCATCAGGCTCTTCTACCAATATCATCATTCGTGGTAACAACTCGGCAACTGGTAATAACCAACCCTTATTTGTTGTTGATGGCATTCCCTTTGACAATTCTACTACCAGCACTTCTGATCTTGCGGGCACCTCCTCTACCTATTCCAACAGGGCTTTAGATTTAGACCCCAATGATATTGCTAGTATGACGGTATTAAAAGGAGGGGCTGCAGCTGCCCTATACGGTTCAAGAGCTTCAAATGGGGTTATCATCATCACCACCCATTCGGGCAGTCAATCAAGAAAAGGCTTGGAAGTAGAAATATCAAATACGGTTGGTGCGGAAACAATTTCACGATTCCCTGATTATCAAAACAAATACGGCCAAGGAAATTTTAGTGAAGGAAAATACGTCTTTAGTCCCACAGCAACAGAGTCTTGGGGCCCCGCATTTGACGACCCCAACTTAGAGGGTAATGGCGGACTATTTAGAGAAGACGGCATCATTAAATACACCAATCATATTGGCAATAATGTACCTTATAAAGCTTTTCCTGATAATGTAAAAGACTTTTACAAAACAGGATTTCAGCGTGAAACTTCTTTACGTGCCCAAGGTGGCGATGGTAAAAATGCATTTGCCATTACCGCTAGTAATGTAGCTAATGAAGGTTTTATTCCCTATACAGGATTAAAAAGAACCTCTATTAAAGTTTCTGGCCTCACCAAACTAGACAACGGACTTAAACTAAAAGCCTCTGTCACCTACGTAAATACGCATCAAGATGGGGTGCTATCGGGTGGTCATAACACCTTGTCAAGCATCAATAGACAAACCTTGTTTATTCCACGTAGCTATGACCTTACAGGCTTTGAATATATCGATGAACTTACGGGTGGGCAACTACAATTTTCTTTTTGGGATAATCCAAGATGGCTAGCACAAGAAGGCCCCTATGACAGTGATGTTGATAGAATATATGGTTACGCTTCTTCTGATTACAAAATAAACGAATGGTTAAATGTTTCCTATAAAATAGGCCTCAACACCTATAATGATAGAAGAAGCCAAATAGTACCCAGAGGAAGTTTCTTTACAACAGGCAGCATTATAAACAATAACATTCATTTTTCAGAACTGTCATCCAATTTAATACTTACAGGAGCAAAACAGTTGACCGAAAATTTAAATCTTAGAGTAGTTTTAGGTCATAATTACAACCAGCGAGAAACCGATCTTTTGAATATAAGAGGTACCGGTATTATAAAAAGAGGCATTTCTAGAATCACCAATACCGAGTCAGTGGTTACCGATCAATCGATACTAACCAAAAGACGCATTGTAGGGCTTTTTAGTGATATCGTGCTCTCATATAAAGATTATTTATTTTTAAACCTTACGGGAAGAAATGACTGGTCTTCAACACTACCCAAAGGGAAAAGAAGTTTCTTTTATCCTTCGGTATCAACAACGTTTAATTTTACGGATGCTTTTAAACTCAATTCAGATGTTTTGTCTTTTGGAAAGCTACGCTTGGCGTATACAAAAATTGGTAATGATGCAGACCCGTATTTACTATCAACAGTACATACTATAAACGGTGGTGACTCTGGTCTTGAGTTTCCTTTTAAAGGCGTATCGGGGACTGCTATTGGTGACAACTTAGGGAATCTTGATTTAAAACCAGAATTTACAACAGAATATGAGGTAGGGCTAGAGCTAAACTTATTTAAAAATTTAATTGGATTAGATGTAGCCTATTACGCTAAAAATACCGAAGATCAAATATTTAGCGTAAACATTCCTTCTGCTACGGGGTATAGAACCAAAACCTTAAATGCTGGAGAAATATCAAACAAAGGTTTAGAGGTTGGGTTAGATGTAAACCCCTTTACAAACCCTGATGGTTTTAACTGGAATATTTACGGTACATTTTCAAAAAATGTCAGTAAAGTTGAGAAACTTATTGACGGCTTAGATCAAATTAACCCCGGAAATAGATTGCCTGAATATGGTAACATATTAAAAGTAGGCGAGCCTTATGGTGTCATTGAAGGGGAAGTGCAAAACAGAGATGCTGAGGGTAATCTATTAATTAATGCCCTCACAGGATTACCTACTAAAGCACCTGGACAACAAATTGTAGGTGACCCTAATCCAGATTTTATTGTAGGTATCACAAATACATTATCACTAAAAGGTTTCACTTTAGGTTTTTTGTTTGATTGGAAACAGGGCGGTGATATTCTTTCACTATCTAATGGCTATCTTAGAGGGTTCGGACTAACAAAAGAGACCGCTGTAGATAGAGAAAGAACATATATCCTGCCCGGTTTTCTTGCAGACCCAACAGACCCCAGCCAACCCATGCTTGACGCAAATGGGAATAAGGTTAGAAACAACATTCAAATATCTCCTCAAAACTATTGGAGCGGTGCAACCAATGGTACACAAAGAAATCAATATCGTTTTAGTGCCGAGTCATTAATTTTTGATGCTACCGTCTTTCGTTTACGTGAAATTAGCCTAGGGTATTCCTTTCCTAAAAAAGTGTTACAAACCTTACCCTTTGGCAAAGTCAATATCACCTTTCTGGGAAGAAACTTATGGTTTAAAGCTCCTAACTATCCGCATTTAGACCCTGAAGTATCTACCTATGGGGCCGGTAATGCGCAAGGTGTAGAACAATATGCCCCTCCTACAGTAAAGAATATAGCCTTGAACATAAAACTATCATTTTAGCAAAAAATAAAACTACGGCATACTATGAAATATTCAACATATACTAAAGCAGTTACATTGATCGTGTTTTTTTCGCTGTTTTTGTCCTGTGATCTTGATATCAATGAAAACCCTAATAGCCCAACTAGCGCAACAGTAGTAGAGTTATTACCTCATGGTCAAGTATCAGTAATTCGCCCTTTCTCTAGTTTAATAAACGCAATTACCTCAAGTGCAGTACAATCTCGTGTAAACACCAGATATGACAATTTTACAGTAAGCAGAACCACCATAGATGGCGTTTGGAATAACAACCTCTATAGCGGTGGTTTAAAAGATTTAGAAGAGGTGATTGTTTTAGGTACTGAAAATGAACAATGGCATTATGTAGGTGTGGCGAAATTAATGAAAGCCTACACTTTTAGCCTTATGGTTGATTTATGGAATGACATTCCCTATTCTCAGGCCTTTAATCCTGAATTTGAATCACCTGCCTATGATTCAGGAAGCGCTATATACAGCAGCCTAGAAGCCTTAATAAAAGAAGCCTTGGAAGATTTGGAAAAAACATCTTCCCTGTCCCCTTCTTCAGATGATGTTATTTACGGAGGTGATTTAACAAAATGGAGACGAATGGGGAATACCCTACTACTAAAAATGTACAATCAAATACGTTTAGTAGATAGTAGTGTGGGTTCAAAAATGGAAGCTCTAATTGCTAGCAACTCCCTTATTCAATCAAGCGCTGATGATTTTCAATTGGTTTATGGTAATACAGCCTCTCCCGAAAATAGAATGTTACTTTTTGTAAATGACTATGTAGAACGATTAGATAATAGAATTTCAAATTATTTCAATACTGTGCTCACAGCGAACAACGACCCTAGAATACCCTATTATTTCTACAATCAAAGTGCAGGTAACTTTGTTGGTAGAGACGCTGGCAACCCCAATGGACTATCAACTTTTGAAGATCAAGACACCCGTACTTTCCATGGCGTATACCCTTGCGGAGGCCAATACGACGATGGTTCTGGTGGGGTAACCAATAGTGAAATGGGTTTAAAAGGTGCTGGTACGTATCGAATGATGACCAATGCCATGCGTTTATTTATTGAAGCCGAAGCAGCCGTGGCTATGGGGATTACCGCCTCTGCTCCTGTAGTTTCTCTTTTTGAAGAAGGTATACGAGAATCAATGCAAAAAGTAAATGATTTGGGCGTTGGCCCTGGTATTTCAGCAATGCAAATAAACGACTATGTAATGAACCAATTGAACGCCTTTAATGCTGCTGATGATACCGAAAAACTAAAACTAATCATGATGCAAAAGTATATCCATCTTTTTGGCAATGGCATGGAGCAATATAATGATTGGAGACGCACAGGCTTCCCCGATGATTTAACACTGGTAGTACAAACAAGTGCTATATTAAATAGGTTTCCTTACCCATCAAGTACCACGCCTCCTACCCTGCCTAATAATGATGAATTTGTTTTCTGGGATAACTAAACTAAAAAAGACAATGAAAAAACATACCCTAAAATACCTACTTCTACTTTCTTGTATTGTAACACTTTCATGCAATCATGATGAAAATGAAATTGTACCAGAATTTTTAGATGGAACAGCATTTGGGATACTCTTAGATGTAGAAGTTACAAGTAACCTTACAGTTCCTTCAGCAACGATTGACGACTACACGCTAAACTTTAAAGTAGACCAAAAGGGAGCTGACAAACGCGCCGTTAGCAGTATTCTAATACACCGAGTATTTGTAGATAAAGTAGATGGCCCATATACAGCAATTCAAGAAGCATCGCTAACTACGTTTCCGACCACTATTTCATTGACTGCGACGCAGCTTATAGATGGTTTTCAAAATCTCGATATCAATGATTTGGAAGTCGGAGATGCTTTTAACATAAATTTCATCATCAACTACGCAGATGGTGGTGTTGTAGACAGATATGATAGTAGTATGCGAACAAATTTTACTATTGCAATAATAGAATAGGTATCTAAAGCAGTAACTGGGTATTTAAAGAATTTGATAAACAAAACACAATAGTTTAACTAAAACGTATTTTGATGAAAAAGCTACTTTGTTTCTTATTAATGAGCAGTTTCATAAACTGTTTATCAACTTCTAGTAATCGATTTCTTATTCAAACCGAGGTGGGTAATATAACCTTTGAAACATACCCAGAAAAAGCCCCCATTACGGTTTCAAATTTCAAGAAATATGTAAAGCAAGCTAATTTTGATGGTGCTTATTTTTATCGTACCGTTCGTTTAGACAATCAAGAACAAAGCCCTGTAAAAATTGAAGTTATCCAAGGAGATTTTACAGGCAAAGCCAATTATTTTCCGCCTATAGCCCATGAAACTACCAAAGAAACTGGTTTAACCCATAAAAACGGTACGGTTTCCATGGGACGAACTTTGGTTGGTAGTACCGCTGCCGAATTTTTTATCTGTATAAATGACCAGCCCGAACTAGATCATGGAGGAAAAAGAAACGCTGACAATCAAGGTTTTGCTGCCTTTGGGCAAGTCATAAAAGGAATGGATGTAGTACGTAAAATTCAAGAAGGAGAAGCCGATGGACAATTGCTTAAAAAGAAAATAAAAATCATCAAAATAGCACCTATAAACTAATGTTGATCTCACATATAACGAACAAGCTTTAATTACTATAACTCCTTTGCAATACCCTAAACCAAGTATTAAAAAATGGCAATCAAAAAACATAACTGGTACGACTATCAGGTTATTTCAAAGCTAACAATAACCTGTATATGAAAACAATAGTTCATTGCTCACAACTATTTCACATTACAGCATCTTAACAAAATGTTTAACTATAATTAATTAACATGAAGTACATTGACAAACTACTGCTGATAGCCGTTTTGTTTATTTCTGTCTTACTAGTCTATAAAAAAACTACTCATAGCGATATTTCAAATACCAACAGCAAAGACTATTTCACAAAAAACTGCTACATAATTGAAACTGATTTAGGAGACATTACGATTAAAGTGTATCCAAAAAAAGCACCTATTACTGTTGGTAATTTCATCAAATACGTGCAGCTTTCTAATTTTGAAGGAGCCACTTTTTATAGGGTTGTACGCATGGACAACCAACCGATAAACCCCGTTAAAATAGCCGTCATTCAAGGTAATTTTATTGCAGAAGATAAAGCCCTACCCCCTATACCTCATGAAACAACAAAAACAACAGGTATTTTACACAAAAACGGTACTGTTTCCATGGCAAGATCTGAGCCAGGCACTGCTTCAGCTGCATTTTTTATCTGTATAAACGACCAACCAGCATTAGATTACGGCGGCAAACGCAACCCTGACGGGCAGGGTTTTGCAGCCTTTGGCGAGGTTATAAAAGGTATGGATATCGTAAAAAAGATTCAAGCTGGCGAAACCAATGAACAATCTTTAAAAACACCCATCAAAATACATCGTATTTACAAACAAGGTTCAAAAAAATCGAAACAAAATTTCTAGTTATATATGTCAATATGAATGGTTTGACAATTAACTAGTTTTGACTTTTCTTTTACCTGCAAATTATACATTTTACCCCTAATTTTGTCATTTTTGAGTCCCATTGCTATGGCTGTGCAACAAAAAATGATGTCATTACGGCGTAAAAGCCATGATTCTCGGTTCCAAACAAAAAGTAAAGACGGGTTTTATTACTATTTCAAGCCAGCGGAAAAAAGAAAGCGAATCTTTTTTGAGTTATCACCTTTTCATTTTCTCACTCTTTAATAAACTGTTGAGAAATGGTGTGTCCTTTTTTATCTGTAACTTTAAGTATATAAATTCCTCTTTTTAAACTATAAACCGGAATAATTATTCTTTTTCCTCTAAGGTTTGACCGAGACAGTCTCACTTTGCCTGCATGGTCGTAAATCTCGTATTTTGCTATATGTTTTTGCGTTTTTGCAAAAAGAATAAATCTTGTTGGGTTTGGATAAACAATTAGTGTCCCTCCTGATGCGCCACCATTACGAGGACTCACAATTACTTCTACAGTATCAAATTTTCCAGTTCCTGTATCGCTAAGTGTAATAAGGGTATTTCCTGGAGTTACTCCCGTAATTAGCCCTTTTTGATCAATAGTCGCAACAGTTTCATCTTCTGAATTCCAAACCAAATTTACATCAGTTGCATTATGTGGAATCACAAATCCTTTAAGTCTATAGGTGTCATCTACTTTTAAATTTCGGACAACAGAGGGTATCAAATGTATTTTTTTAACCGCTTTACGCTTCACCAAACTGACCTCAACTGCCAAGGCATCCTCAACTGTAAACTGAAGTGTCGTAGTACTATCTGTGATAGCCACTTTAGTTACCTGTTTATGCGGTTGAGAAAGTGACCATTGACCATGTAACGTTAATAATACGTTTTTAACAAGCGCAGGATCATTCGCTCTTGATTTAAACCCCAAATCAGGATCGGTCATAGACAACAAGATGCGCCTGTTATATTGCTTCTTATACATAACTAAACAAGGAGCATCATTTGCTTTTATGAGTCCATCTTCATAATCTAAATCAGTCGAAGGTTCAAAAAGTGAATAGCCCCATATGTTATCAGTATTATGTTTGACCACATGTCTATTAACAGATTTTTCTAAAACGGTATACGGCTTTCTTGCAGCCATTGCCTCCATATCGCTTGCTATTGCGTTAGGCTTTATCACATACTCATAAGCGGCATCAACAGGTTCTGTACCATGATCAATATAACCCAGGGTATACATACCAATAGCATTATCTAAATACCCATTTGAATCAATCTCATTTTGGTTTGGTGTTTGCTGATTGCCCTTTCTTATTTTTAAATCTCCACTTCCTGAAACTACATAAAAGCCGGTATTAAAATCATCAACTACCCAATTATCTTGAGCATCAAAAAAACTGTGCTCACCAGTACCATAAAAGGCTGAATTTACCGTTACGCCACTTTGGTTGTTTGCTGTACGCTGATACAGTGTAGTTACTGTAGGGTTGTCGGCATCATTATTGGAAATGCCCGACCCTAGGCAAACAATAATATCATCAAAAGTAAAATATGATTTTTTAAACGTAAAGGAGCCATTATGGGTATTGGGTCCGTATGAGATTCCAAACCCCTGATTCTCCATTTCCTGAAAATCCATGGCAAAAACACCATAAGTACCGTATGTTTTTTTGAGTGCACCCAAATCTTCACCTTTATTATCAAATGCTAATGCCCCCACAAAACGCTTTTGTTGTAGCTCGTCTATTCTAGAACGTTCACCCTGAAGTTTTTCCCACGGAAGCTTAATCACTGTGGTTCCCGGGTTGTGATTCCAATCCCAAGTTTCTACATCGAAACCATTTCCATCCATTTCAATTCCTCCGGGATATAAGATCTCTGCCGCGCCATAGCTTTGATACCGACCATACCTATTAGCGTTACTATAAAGTTCTGCACCCCACATATTATTACTAAATCCTTTAAAAACAGCCGTCCAATTGTCTTTTCTAAAAACCCCTGCATGACCGTGATTCAATTGTAAAAATCCCTCCTCATAGGGAGCAACAGTCGTATAATTAAAATCAGATTCGTTTCCCCATACACGGTTATGATACCCTGCCAATATTGGATCAGCCGTTGAAAGGCCTAAGATTTTACCACCACTGATAGCCAGCTTTCTTACCTCATTTTGTCCAGTACTAACATATCTAGTACCAGGAGATCTTCCACTCATTGAAAACGCTCTCATTCCGGCATCATTAGCTATCATTTTTTGTGCAAAAATCGCATCTCTCATCACAAAATAATACGGTTTATCAATCTGATAATTTGTATCATCAAAAGCCGCTATTATATTTATTGTTGTAGAAAATGAGTACATGTAATTATCATAAGCAGTCCAATGATGAAAGCCGGTTCCATCAGGTTTTACCCCATCACCAGTGCCATCAGAATAGGTAAGAAAACGTTCAATATAGCGCTTACCTCCTTTTAAATATCGCACTTTTTCTTCATCATTGTTTGGGTATCTCCAAATACCGTACAGCACCATTAGCTCACCCATATTATACATCCAATCTGTATTATACTCTTGACCTTCTTGATAATCACCCCAAAAATTCTGAAAATTTCTTGTTTGAGCATCGAGCACATAGCCAAACTGGTCTTTTACACTATCTGAAAGATAGTCTTTTAAATACATGACAGGACGAGCAAAACGTCTAAAATCATAGGCGTTTCCATCTAGCAAAATAATACCTTTACAAAATTGCTGTGAGACCAGTTCAACAACCTTAGCAGCCTTTTGAGCCACAAGAGTGTCGTTTGGGTTAACAAACTTGAGATATTTTGCAAATGCAGAAACAATACTTCCTGCATTTCGAAAAGAAGTATCTTCTCCGTTGATATTAACACCCTCTTTTGTAATATTTAAACCATCATAATCTAATAAAGCCTGATCCATTTGATCCTGAAAATCATCCGTAACCTCTGTTCCTAAATAGGTATCGCTAAGCGTATTGTACACTTTTTCAGCCTGCGCAACTTCTTGCGCAGTGACCGCTTCTAAAGCTATATCTGGCTGAACATCGATACCAAGAGCACATAATGGGTTCAAAGGAGGGGCTATAACATTCATATTCAAGCTAGTTCCATTAATAGTAGCCCAATCAATATTAAAACTGCGTACTGGATTGCCATCATCAGCCCTTAAATAACGTAATTGTAATTGGTCTCCGTCATCAGTTCCTTCAGTTAAATACGTCAACCCCATTGTTTTGGTAGCATTAGCTAGAACTGGCGTAGCTCCTGTGCTTGCAATAACTACATCATCTGTGCTATTATACAATTGCACATCTACCCTTACGTAAGAATTTCTGTTATTATAAACAACGGTCTCTATTTGTAAAGTTTGATTTGTTGACATAAGGCAATCAAAAGCATAAAAAGAACCTTGATCTACACCTGCGCCAGATGATAAAGAAACTAATGCCAAAGCACCATCATTTTGACCATCGCCATTATCTCCATCGTTGGTAACTTTGGTAAGCGATACATCGCCAATTCTATCCCATCCTGCTTCAGCTCCAGTATCATCAAAACAAGAAGCGGCAGGGGGTGCTTCAGGAAAAAGGTATGCTTCATTTAATTGAGCATTATCTATTGCAAACGAACGAGCAGTATTACCATCATCAACACGTATATATCGAACTTGAAGTTGATCACCTTCATCAGCAGCCAAAGGTGTGTAATTTAAAATAATATGCTTCACTACGCCAGACGTCATGACGACGCCTTCAGAACTGGTCAGCACTATATCATCTGTTTTATTATAGAGGTCAATTTGAATTTTTACATATGATGCTTGCGGGTTAAACACATACGTTTCAAAATTAAGTTGCTCACCTTCCTTCATACTTCCATCAAAAGTATAACGCATGCCATGCCCTACGCCTGACGATAAGTTACGTACCATTTGCGCTCCATCACTTACACCGTCTCCATTATCACCATCTGAATTAATGGTAACAATATTTGCATTACCAATAGGCTCCCAATTATTATTACCTAACGAAGCTATCTGCCCATGAACAGCAAAAAGACTCATGAACGGAAAAGCCAAAGCAAGTATACATTTTTTCATATCACATATATTAAATTAGTACGTATTTTCAGTTTTTATAACAGAATTTAGCAACGCTTGAATATACAAAATTCTTACAGCATATGAAATGCACTATCCTTACTTTGAACATCTTATTTTTTTTTGTTCCTATTACGGGTATATCCGTTGGCAGTGAAATCGGGTTTATTTTTGCTACTTTGTACTAGGCCAAAACCTTTAGATTTGAAAGTGATGTTCCCCTACCTCATACTAATTATGCTTATATTGAGGTATTATTTATACAAAAAATTCATAACAAAGAATAGTAACACCATGCGTTGTTTAAAAAAAAGTATTTATTTATTCTTTATAAAATCTCTGGTAATTGCATTGGTCTCATGTGCTCCTTCACATGAAAAAAATACAGCAAATGCTCCTAATTTATTATTCATCTTTCCTGACCAGTTTCGCAATGCCGCAGTTGGCATCAACAAACAAGACCCTGTTTACACCCCCCATATTAATCAATTGGCTAAAGAAGGTATGTTAATTTCTAACGCTATCAGTAATTTCCCTCTTTGTAGTCCATATAGAGCAATGTTAATGACAGGGGTTTTACCGTATCGTAATTCAGTATTGAGCAATGCAAATTCTAATAGATACAAATACAATAACTCTTGGCAAAAAAGTGATATTAGTTTTTCTGATGTATTAGTAAAAAATGGTTATGATGCTGGCTATGTGGGGAAACTACACCTAACTTCACCTCCTCCAATCGCCGATAAAGATACCGTAATATGGGATGCCTATACCCCAAAAGAAGAACGTCATGGGTTTAATTTTTGGTATTCCTACGGAACTTTTGATCAGCATAACAAACCACATTATTGGATAAACGATGCAAAGGAAGAAGAAGTTTTTGAGGTAAACGAATGGTCTCCCAAGCATGAGGCCGACGTCATCATCGATTACATAAAAAACAAAGGGCAAAACACTAGAGACGATTCAAAACCTTTTGCCCTTTTTTGGTCTGTAAACCCTCCACACCCACCCTACCAATATGTTCCTGAAAACTATTTAGAAGCTTATAAAAACAAGCCCTTAAAAGAACTATTACTCAGGAAAAATGTTAATTTAAAAGGTAAAACTGATGCACTAGCTTTTCATAATGGTGCAACGAGGAATCGTACAGCATTGGCAGAGAAGCATGTTAGAGATTATTTTGCAATGATTACGGGTGTTGATGAGCAAATAGGACGCGTAATTAAAACCTTAGAAGAGCAAGGGCTAGCAGATAACACCATAGTTGTAATCACTTCAGACCATGGTGAAATGATGGGCAGTCATGGCTTGATGTCTAAAAACGTATGGTATGAAGAGGCAATAAATGTCCCCTTCATCATCAAATGGCCTAAAAAAATAGCAGCTGGTCAAAAAAAGGACTACCTCATCAGCGTTACAGATATCATGCCGACATTGTTAAACATGCTTGGTGCTACAGACGGAATACCACTCAACCTTGATGGGCAAGATCTTTCATCGCTTATTCTTAATGGGCAAGGACAAAAGCCTGATACTGCACTATACTATTATATTGAGGAAGGTAAACCTGCTTCTGGCCATAGAGGTATACGCACAAAGACCCACACCTACGTGGTGACTATTGATGATAATGATCAGGTTCGCACTTTATTATTCGACAATATCAAAGACCCATGGCAGCTTTACAATTTAGCAGACCAACAAAAGGATATAGAAAACACATTAAAAAAGCAGTTGTTTCAAAGCCTGAAAAAGAAAAAAGATCCATGGTTGTTACACTATAAACAAGTATCTCAATCGTAATTGAAAAACAACGTATCATTTAATCAACTAATTCATTAATTACAGCTTAACACCCTTACGTTACCTCAAAAAACATTGCATTGGGACTAATTATAAACAAAAAATAGTATTTTTTCAATACTTAAAACAGGTTGAACAAACGACCAAGACATACTCAAAAAAAACACTCATAAAACCATGAAAACTAAGTCCCACATTATCCAAGTGCTAACAGCGCTTCTCCTTACAGCTACTTCTTTTGCACAAGACCAATATCAACGTAATCCGTCGGTCGATGTACAAAGCTATATTTTCAACCTATCCTTAAACGATGACACTAATGAAATTAAAGGCGAATCATTAATTACAGTCGATTTTAAAAATGAAATCACGCCTTTTAACCTAGACCTTATTGCCAAATCTGACACCTATGGAATGACTATCACCAAGGTGTTTGAAGATGATATACCTGCGGATTATACGTTTACCCAAAATAAGATTTACATAACCCCAGCAAACTCAACATTAAAAACCAGAACCTATAAGGTACAGTATCATGGTATTCCTGAACGAGGTTTAGTCATTGATACGACAAAATACGGCACACGTTCTTTCTTTGGTGATAACTGGCCCAATTTAGCTAGGCATTGGCTACCCTGCGTAGACCACCCTTATGACAAAGCTGCTGTGGCATTTCGAATAACAGCTCCATTGCATTATGATGTGGTTGCCACCGGCAAAAAGATAGAAGAAAGCAATTTAGGCAACGGCTACAAACTAACCACCTATAAAGAACCCGCTCCAGTTGCTACCAAGGTAATTACTATTGGTGTAACAAAATTCGCAAGTACCCTCTTAGGTGAGGTTTATGATATTCCGGTAACTGCATGGGTGTATCCTGAAAATAGACTCGCTGGCTTTTCTGATTACCACGTAGCTACCAAGGTGTTAAAATATTTTATTGATACCATTGGCCCTTATTCCTATGCCAAACTGGCAAATATGCAAGCAAAAACGCAATGGGGTGGTTTAGAAAATGCTGGTACAATCTCCTATTTTGAAAATTCTGTTACTGGAAAAAATGCTGTTGAAGGCTTAATTGCCCATGAAATTGCGCATCAATGGTTTGGTAATTCTGCAAGCGAAAATGACTGGAATCATGTATGGTTGAGTGAAGGTTTTGCGACCTATTTTGCCATTTTATATCAAGAGCACATATATGGCAATGCAAAAAGAAAAGAAGAATTAGCGCTTGACCGCACTCAAATTATCGAGTACTACAAAAAGAATCCTGCACCAATAGTAGATATAAGTATTACCGACCCTATGAAAGTATTAAGTACAAATACCTACCAAAAAGGTGGTTGGGTGTTAAATATGTTACGTCATAAATTGGGAGATAAAATTTTCTGGAAAGGCATACGAGCCTATTACGAAACCTTTCAAAATAGTAATGCCATGACAGAGGATTTTAAAAACACAATGGAAAAGGTGGCTAACCAACAATTAGACAGTTTTTTTAACCAATGGATATTTACAAAAGGGTATCCAGAAATCACATCTAATTGGACGTACAACAAAGGAAAGTTGAAGCTTGAAGTAAATCAGTTACAAGCACATCATGTATTTAAATTCCCTTTAGAGATCGGTATTGTAAAAGAAGGCAAAACCACCTTAACAACCGTCTATGTCGATAAAAAATTAAACCATTTTGAAATAAAAACTGACCGCCCTGATAAAATTATACTCGATCCTGAACTTTGGCTTTTGTTTAAAGAAAAATAAGCTCACATTTCTTCATAGATATAGCGCTGGTAATGAAATACAAATAGACTAAACAACTACTAGCTAGGAAGGTTAACGTTTTGGTCGTAGGTTTCTAATAAATTCACAGTCGCCTGCAATAAATCTTTAGTCTCTTGTAATAAGCTAAAATATAGCGCTGTATTTTTTGGACTCGATTCATCGGTACGAGTACGTTCAATTTGCTTTAATATTTTTTGATCAAGCTTTTCAACAAGTTCCTGCTTATTCATGATTATCTTGGTAAGCTCTTCGTAATTTTTAGTATCGAAAATAGCTTTTATATCAACAAAGAGATTCTCTATGAATTGATCCGTCTCTTTTAAGTCTTTGATTTGATTAAAGCGTAGCTTTTTGTGGTTATTATTCACATGCTTGTAACTGGCCTTAGAAATATAGTCTAAAGACTGTGTCATATCTTGTAAATAACTTAATGCAGTAATATAAAAATTACTTGCTCCCACACTAGCTTCATCAAGGTTTTTGATGAAATAAAAGATATTATTTCTAAGATCTTCTACTTCGTCATTCAATTTTTTGATTCCTTTTTTACTCTTTTTAAGTCTATCAATATCATGTTTCGCTAGGCCATCGATAGCCTGAGTATATATTTTGTTAGCTCTATCAAAAGCAAGTGACATATTTGAAGAACTCTCTTCTATAATCTCCATGATAGAATTGCTCTCCGATTTTTTAAGTTTTGCTTCGAGCTTGGTTTCTTTTATTTTTTTATTGTGCGACAAATAATTTCTCACAATTAATAAAAAGGCAATAATTAACAGGGTACAAACCGCCAAAATTCCACCCAAATGAATAACATACGCTATGATAGCAGCAGCTACAAAAGCACTTATGGCAGTAAAGAACCATCCACCAATCACATTAAGCACACCAGCAACACGATATACGGCACTTTCAGATCCCCATGCACGATCTGCCAACGAAGTACCCATAGCAACCATAAAGGTAACATAGGTTGTAGATAAAGGCAATTTCATTGAGGTTGCTAAAGAAATTAGCACACTCGCTACCATTAAATTTACCGCAGCCCTTACCAAATCAAAGGCAGGCATATCTTGTACTCGACTCTTAGGCACATATACATACGGCTTTTCAAATCGGTTATCTATTTTTTTTGTGATTACTTTTGGCACCAAACCTCCAAGACTTTCTGAAGCTTGTATGGAAAATTTTACAATTATGCGTGACAAAAAGTTTGGCTCAAAACGCTCGTCACCTTCATCTTGTCGCGATAAATCAACACTAGTTTTAACAACGTTTTTAGCCTTTGATGAAAACCATAAGGTAACCACCATAATAATACCTGAAGCCAATAACAGGATGGTAGGTGTTTGAATAGGTTGGTCTTCCATGGTATAGCTGGCAGCATCTACACCTGACTGTGACCATGAGTTATACCACTCTAAAGCAGCTAATGGTACACCTATAAAATTGACTAAATCATTACCAGCAAAAGCCATTGCAAGGGCAAAAGTACCTAGCACAATAATAAGGGTATAAATATTAATTTTAAACAAACTCGTAAGCAGTAGCGATACTAAAGACCAAAACAAAAAGTTTAACCCTAAAAAAAGCGCTGGATTTTCTCCAATAAATCCTAAAATTTCAGGACTAAAAATAGCCGCACTTTTTAAACCTTTTACAATAATAAAATAGATAATGGAAGTAATTGCAAAGCCACCAAATAAAGCAGCTACCCATTTTGGTCGTTCTGTAAACCTGAAAGAAATAAGAATACGCGAAACAAACTGAACAACAGCACCTACAGAAAAAGCAACTACTACAGACAACAGAATGCCAAGAATAATTTGTGTAGCCTTTTCTGTATTGATATAATTACTCAATTCACTAAAGCTAGCATCAGCACCTATTATTTTCACCAACGAAATAGCCACAGCAGCACCCAAAAGCTCAAATACAATCGATACCGTAGTAGACGTAGGCATACCTAATGTATTGAAAAAATCGAGCAGCAAAATATCGGTAATCATAACTGCCATAAAGATGATCATGATTTCTGCAAAAACAAATTCAGAAGGGGTAAAAATACCCTTCCTGGCAACTTCCATCATACCGCTAGAGGACATCGCACCAAATGCAATACCAACACTAGCAACAATCATAATGGTTTTAAAAGAAATAGCTTTAGAACCTATTGCTGAATTTAAAAAATTAACGGCATCGTTACTCACTCCCACTACCAAGTCGGTAATCGCTAGTGCAGCCAATGCAATGATCATAAAAAGGTATATATTCTCTCCCACTACATTCAATTCTAAAACCTAAAATTAGGTGATGACAAAAGTGACACTATAATTCATTTTATGCGTTAAATTAATGTTATGAAATAAAGGAAAATTTCGCTAAAACACTGCATAATGTCGAGTTGTAAATTACAATTTAAATTACACCAAATAAAATTGACCAATAAAAATAGTAGTCAAGCATACTACATATAAGATAATTACGTTATCAATGTAAATTTAACGTTAACAAATAGTAGATTTAATGTAAAATACCTATATTTGTAACATCATACTAAAAATGCAAATCATGAAAAAAAATATAATACTCCTAGCTTTACTATTTGTTTGCGCAGCGTCTTTTGCTCAATCAAAACCAGAAATGAAGCTAAATAAGGAAACAAATTTAATAGAAGCCACCTATTTTCACCCTAACGGAAAAATTAGTCAAAAAGGAACTTTTAATCTTAATAAAAAGTTACATGGCGAATGGATAAGTTATAATGAAGAAGGCAAAGCCATTTCTACTGGGTCTTATGAAAATGGTGTAAAAACAGGAAAATGGTTGTTTTGGGCAAATAATACACTTAAAGAAGTGGAGTATAGCAACAATGCCATTGCAGCGGTTAATGAAACTAAAAGTACAGAAGGCATTGTAAGTCGCGATTAGTAGACTATAATCTTTTCTAGACCATACAAAAAAAGGCGAACTACATTTTAGCTATGTAGTTCGCCTTTTTTATTCATATTGCTAACATTTACAAATGATAGCAGTAGTTTATAATTCTAATTTATTCTTTCTCAACAAAAGAAACCACGTTTTCATTCTTAGTTACTATTGTTTCTAAGCCTGAAACATCTTCAAAATTTATTGTTATTGGCGCCAAACCTGCTTCGACTTTGTTGATTGTATTGTCTTTTACAACAACAGCTATTTCCTTAGTTTCATAACCCGTATAACTAATCATCACTATATACTTCCCTGGGGTGATTTCTGAAAATTCAAAATTTCCATGAAAGTTTGTTTGTTGACTAATATTTGTACCCTTTAATTGCACATTCGCAAACAATATAGGTTCATTGTTCAAAGCAGTATCCACTACATTACCCTTTATTGTACCTTGTGCTTGTAAAAAGAAGGTTGTCGCAAATAGAAAAACAGCCGTTAAAAATACATTTTTCATCTAGTGATACATTTTTCGTTGCGCAAATAAAAGCCCGTAATGTAAAATTACCGTTAAGCGCACATTAATTGTATTTAACCAAAAGGTTAAGTGTTCTTATTGAGAAATGTAAGCGTGGTAATATTTTCTAATAATGGGCACAGTCATCTATACTAAAAAAAAGAAAACCCCGCTTTTCAGCAGGGCTTTCAGTGGTATTTAATTAAGGCTTAGTTTCCTGTAGCCCAATCAAACATAGAATTATTCCAAACCAGTTGTCCAACCAGCAGCCCAATCAGGTGCATCAGCACCATTTCCGGCACCAGTTGCATTACCTGTCGTATAAAAAGATTCACTTCCTGTATAATCTGTTTCTTCAAAACCTGATGCTGTAGCATCAAACTTGATATTGGTAATTACAAGGTCACCTCCAGCTATTCTCGCATTAGCTTCCGCATCGGTATCTTTTACCTTTATACCTAAATCAATGCCACTTGTATAAAAGTTATCGATAGTAAATTTACCACCACCTTCTTTAAAGTATAGAGCCCCTTCAGCAACAGGACCAACAACGGTAATATTGCTAAGTGTTGTTGTAGTTAATGGAGTGGCATTTCCTTGATCTCCATTATTCGATCCTTCTATACCGGCTTTTGCACCACCTTTAATATACCAGTTAGTACCATTACCTTGCCAACCGTCAGCAAAATCAATAGAATCATCACCACTACCTATAGAAACTAGGTAATTACCTGATACCGTACCACCAAAAAACTCAATACCATCATCACCTCCATGTAATGACTGCACATACTCAAAAGTTGTACCCGATCCGACACCAAATAACGAAACACCATTAAACTCCTTGTCGTTTGAAAAAGTAGCTCCCGTATACTCTATTCTTAAATAACGAATAGAACCAGAGTTATCAGCAGCATCAGTACCTCCGTACATAAGGTTTCCAACTTCTGTAACAACATCAACTCCTTTATTTGTTGGTGCATTACCAGCAATAACCAATCCACCCCAGTTACCCGGCGCAGGATTCTCAGATGAAGATGTCATTACCACTGGATTAGAAGCTGTACCGTTGATAAAAATCTGCGCTCCTCTTTCTACTCCAATAAAAGCAGCTGTACCGCCAGAAGCTTTTATTGTTGTTCCTGCTGGTATGGTTAAAGAACCACCAGATTTAATAACTAAACCACTTGTAAGCAAGTATGCTGTAGTCGCACTCAAAGTAACATCAGTCGTAATTTCGCCAGCTAAATTCTCGCTAGTAGCTGGAGCACTATTATCTAAACCTATAGTCCATCCGGCAGCCCAATCAGGAGCATCAGCACCATTACCAGCACCTGTTGCAACACCTTCGGTATAAAAATCAGTATTATCACCTTCATAATTTGTTGCTTCAAACCCTTCAGCAACGTCAGCAAATTGAATATTGCTTATAGTCAAGTCATCTCCATCTATTCTTGCATTAGCTTCAGTATCGGTACTTTTTACACGAATTCCTAAATCTATGCCACTAGTATAAAAGTTGTTTACAGTAAAGTTTCCTCCACCTTCTTTGAAATAAAGCGCCCCTTCAGTTACTGGCCCAACAACGGTAATATTAGACAATGTAGTGGTAGTTAAAGGAATAGCGTTTCCATCATCGCCATTATTTGACCCTTCTATACCAGCCTTTGCTCCTCCAGCAATGTACCAGTTAGAACCATTACCCGTCCAACCATCAGCAAAATCGATAGAATCATCACCACTACCAATTGATATAAGGTTGTTTCCATTTACAGTACCTCCAAAGAACTCAATACCATCATCACCTCCATTATATGACTGCACATACTCAAAAGTAGTACCTGAACCTACACCGAATAACGACACACCATTAAATTCCTTGTCATTAGAAAAAGTAGCCCCCGAGTATTCTACACGTAAATAACGAATAGACCCTGAATTATCAGCAGGATTAGAACCTCCATAAATTAAGCCACCAACTTCAGTAGCAACATTATCGCCTTTATTGGTAGGAGCATCACCTGCAATTACTAACCCTCCCCAATCTCCAGCAGCAGGAGAAGCAGCTCCTGATGTCATTACAACAGGCGCCGAAGCAGTACCTTGAATATCAATTTGTGCTCCTTTTTCTACACCAATAAAAGCAGCTGTACCACCAGCAGCTTTGATCAAGGTTCCTGCCGGAATAGTAAGTTTAGCACCAGCTTTTACAATGTAAGCTCCCGTTAAATTATAAGTTTTGGTAGCATCTAGGGTAGTATTTTCTGTTACATTACCAGAAATTTCAACTTGATCAGCCGAACATGCCTCACATGAACCACCACAATCAACACCTGTTTCATCACCATTTTGAACACCATCATTACAAGTAGGATTGTTTAAAGGCGCATCATCATTATTACTACAAGCGACAATAAATACCGCGGCAGTAAGGGCCAACATCAAAGAAAAAATTGTTTTTTTCATAGTTTTAAATTTGTTCTAGTTAAAAATGAAAAGTTTACTGTTTATACTTAAAATTTATAAGAAAGCGAGAGTGAAAAATCAACACCCTTTTTGTAAGACAATACTGTTAATGGCCCATCTTCTAAAAAGCCTGGTATCGCAGGGTTATTTTCATCCAAATTACCTTTAGCATTCTCATTGACCCTTTCTACTAATGGATTAAGTAAGTTTTTAAGGTTTAAACCAAGTGCAAAATGCTTATTAAACTCCAGTTTTGAAATTACATCTAAAGTCAAAAATCCTTGATCTATCAAATGCCCACGTCCTGTGCTTCCTAAAGCAAATAAGCGGCTTGAAAAATAGTTTGCAGCAATGGTTGAGCTGAAAATTTTATCCTTACCAAATTCCTTTAAATAGCTTACATCTCCATTTAAAATTATATCAGACGCCCCCTGCAGCGGAGCTTCAGTATTTGTGAATGCCGCAGACAAACCAGTTTCTGAAGATACCTTTTCAGAATCTAACTCTTGATTGGTATTGAGGTAAGACACATTTCCTCCTACAGTAAATCTTTCTTTCAACAAATTTTCACCAACTTCTTTTTCATTCTCAAACACGTTTAACCTAACCTCAAGCTCTGCACCAAATGCCGTTGCTTTATCACCTGTATTTGCATAACTCAAATCATTAGCGGCTGATACCACCAAGAACGTGTTAATTGGATCTTCTATTAACTTACCAAATACTCCCAGTGATACAATTTCGCTAGCTGTTGGAAACAGCTCCCATCGCAAATCAAAATTGTAGTTGATTGAATTTTTTAAGAAAGGGTTACCAAAAGAATCTTGATTAATTTCTTCTTGAAAAAGAAAAGGAGCGCGCTCTTTAAATTGAGGAAGCGTATAGGTTTTACTTGAAGCAAATCTTAAATTCTGCTTATCGTTAAGTGCATATTTAAGTGCTAATGAAGGCAAAAATTCAAATACGTTTAAGGTATTTCCATCTTCACCCTGTATTACGGTATTCCAGTTAATATCTTGGTTTATTTGCTCACCTCTAAAACCTGCTAAAAGTGTAAGTTTTGGAGTGAATTTATAATCCAAAGTGATATAGGCTGCATTTATTTGCTGTTCTCCTCCAAAAGTTTGTGGTAAAAGAGCATCTGCAAATGTTGCCGGACCACGAAAAGTTCTTATTTGATAAAGACCTGAACTCAAGGGATTTTGCTCAAAATACGCATCTATATTTCTAGGATCAACTTCTGGCTGATTAGTTACATCTAAAAACTGATAGTTAAATTGTACAGCCTCAAAAGCAACATTCTTAAATCTACCATTGTATCCTACGGTTAATTTCCCATCAAATTCATCATCTTCGTTCTCTTTAAACTTGAATGTTGTTGCAATATTTGCTGCAATCTCTTCCTCTTCTAAATCTTGAAAGAATCGATGATTTTCTGAAGCTGCAGAAACTAAACCAAATGATTTGGGCCCATTAGGCTCACTATTTCTAACAGGCAACAAGGTGTTTTGCCTTCTATCAGGAACTACGTTTAAAACATAATTATATGCCGCACCCCAATTAACTTCAACATTATCTGAAAGATCGTGCTCACCAAGCAACTGATGTATATATAATGATGTTCTATCAAAAGTGGCTCTTTGAATAAAACCACCTCCCTCAGGCGCATCATCTTCTCTATCTATAATCCCTAAAAATTCTTCTTGCTTCTGCTCTGAATTATTTAATAACAAAAAGTTATATTTAAATGCATGTGACTCTCCTAATCTAAGACCGGCATTAGCCATAAGCGTTGTAGCAGTTTTATAGCTAAATCGCTCATAGTTAAAATCTGAATTTGCTAAGCCATTACCCACATTTGGAGCACCTCTATTCACACCTTGCCTGTAACCGTATTTATTACTAAAACTACCAACAGCAAAGAAATTTAACCGCGTGTTTTCTCCTAAAGTATACGAGTCACCTCCTTTTAAAGAAATACCAGAGTTTAAAGGAGTTCCTGCTTTTTGCCTATCCCAGCTAGTAGTAAAGCTATTTGAAAAAGGGTTATCAGCTATTGACTGATCATAAAATCCTGAAAAGTTTGGCCCATCGTTTAAGTAAAACTGATTTACCCCTATAGCCTCAGAATTTCCTCCTGATTGCGCCCCTAGCTCTAAAAAGCCAGAACCTACATAATTTCTAGAAACAATATTAATATTAGCACCTCCAAAATCACCATAATTCTTTGCATTGTAGGTCTTATCAATTCCAATAGACTGAATGATGCTGGTTGTAAAAATACCTAAATCAATATTCTTTTTTGAAGTATTGTTTGATGGTAGCGGCAAACCATTTAAGGTAGTTATATTAAAGCGATCTCCCAAACCTCGTACATATACGTTACCAGAACCCTCTTCTTTAGATATCCCTGTAACTTTACCTACCGCAGTTGCTGCATCTCCAGCACCTTTTCTAATAAGTTCTTGTGCACCAATTGAAGTTTCTAAGGTTGATGCTTTCTTTTGATCTAAAAGCAATGCTGTTTCAGAATCTTTACGTGCCACCGTAGTAACGGTAACCCCTTCAAGCTCAACCCCTGCATTAGCAGCCATTGGAATATTGATAGTTGTCACCTTACCTGCTTCAACAGTTACATTAGGAACTTCTACTGTTTCATAACCTAGATAGCTAAAAACCACAGTATAGCTTCCTGGGGTAATATTCGCTATTTCATAAAGACCATCAAAATCTGATGTTGTTCCTTTGGTAGTGCCTTTTAAAAGTACGTTTGCAAAAGCCAGCGGCTCATTATTCACTTCTTTATCGGTTAATTTACCCACAATACTACCCGTATCTTGAGCACTTAAGTTTCCGATTACTGCAAGGAGCAGTAGGGTCAAAAATTGTTTCATTTTATAAGTTTACTATGTTATTAAATACCGCCGCAAATAAACTCCGCTCTTGTAAAAGTCGAGTTAGCTCTATGTTAAGTATGTATTGTAAAAGTGTTAGGTAAATGTTAGCATGTTAACACAGTGTTAAGTCATTTTACACATCAATGAAGGGTCGCCTTGGATATAAAAAATAGTATCTTGCAGCCTATTTAAATAAACGGTATGAATTGGGAGCAACTTCTTTCCTTAAAACGATTTGGAGACACACATAAAAGATTACGAAAAGAGCAAGATGAAACCCGCCTGGGCTTTGATGTAGACTATGATAGAATCATTTTTTCGACCGCTTTTAGAAGTCTGCAAGATAAAACCCAAGTAATTCCACTTTCAAAAACCGATTTTGTTCATACGCGATTAACGCACAGCCTCGAAGTATCTGTTGTAGGTAGAAGTCTCGGCAGAATAGCAGGTAAAAAAATACTAGAAAAGCACCCCCATTTAAAAGAAATGCACGGTTATGGTTTTAATGATTTTGGTGCTATTGTTGCCGCTGCTGCTTTAGCGCATGATATAGGAAACCCTCCTTTTGGTCATAGTGGTGAAAAAGCTATTGGCGAGTATTTTAAAAATGGAAACGGGCAACAATACCAATCTTTACTATCTGATAAAGAATTTCGTGATATTATTGATTTTGAAGGAAATGCTAATGGCTTTAAACTACTTACCGAAACCCGCCAAGGTGTTGCGGGTGGTCTACGATTGAGCTATGCCACTCTGGGCGCATTTATGAAATACCCCAAAGAATCACTACCAAAAAAACCAACACCACATATTGCCGACAAAAAATTTGGCTTTTTTCAATCAGAAAAAGAAAGCTTTCAAGAAGTAGCCCAAACACTGGGGCTTATTCAAACACGTAATGGAAAAGACATCAGCTTCTCACGGCATCCTTTAACGTATTTGGTAGAAGCTGCCGACGATATTTGCTATACCATTATCGACTTTGAAGACGGTATCAATTTGGGGTTAATCTCTGAAGATTACGCTTTAGAATATTTAATAAAACTGGTTAAAGACACTATAAACATCAAAAAATACAACGCTTTAAAGTATAAGGAAGATAGACTTAGCTATTTACGTGCATTAGCCATAAACACGCTAATTACTGATGCCATTGCTATTTTTATTGCCAATGAAGAAGCTATTTTAAAAGGCACTTTTGATGTTTCTTTGCTAGATAAGAGCAACTATAAAGCTCAAATAGCTGACATTATTGCATTAAGCGTAAAACAAGTGTATCAATCGCAAGAGGTTATTGAAAAAGAAATTGCAGGTTACAAAATTATTTCAGACATATTAGATGTTTACATTACTGCTTTAATGAGAAAAAAGGAAGGCAAGGCTTCTAACTATGACCGACTTATGCTTAAAACACTGCCTGAATTTTATAGTCAAACAAACATTTCAACCTATCAGTTACTCTTAAATTCATGTTGTTATGTAGCCAGTCTATCAGATAGTGCAGCGGTGCATATTCATAATAAAATAATGGGCAAGCAACTATAAGCAGTACGTTCTTTTTTGTTACCAGACAGTATGCTTAAAGCAAACCATTTTTTAAAAATCATAGGCTACGCCAACACCAAGCAATTGCTTAAATTGTATTCGCTGTACGCCTTCTGAAATAACGATACCCTTGTCATTTTTTACCGAATCAAATAAGATATCATCATCATAAATAATGTGAGTACCAATGTTTGCTTTCACATATTTATTTACAACAAAATCAAAATTGAGCTCCCAATCAACATCAATATTTCCAAAGCTCGCCAAATAATCGGTATAGAGGTTGAGACGGTGTTTCATTTTTACATTTTTAGCAACGGTAGTTTCCCATTTATTACTAATCAAAAACCCGAGCTCAATAAACTTCTTTTCGCCGTGAACCAAAACGTTACCCTCTTCATCAAGAATTGCCTTTTTCACCCCAAATGCCCCTTTATCTGCTAAGGTTTCATCCAATACAAAGGTTGCTTTCAAGGTTAATGGAGATATATACATATTGAATTTTTTACCTGCTGGAATATAGGACGTACCAGCACCTAAAAAGGCATATCCTGGTGCCATAAAACGAGAAACCGGATTACTGCGATCTGGATATTTAAAACCTTGATAAAATTGTGTGTTGAAATTTGCCCTCACCGAGTAATACCAGTTGCTAATGGTATCTCTACGAAAGCCAAAGGTTGAACTAAACCGAATAGCATCATCAGTTTTACGAGGCTTTTGCCCCTCTTGAAGGTTAGCACCATATTTCAATTCAAAATTATTATCCCATTGTATATACCTAAACTTATAATTACGTTCAAATTTGGCATTGGCAATTGCCGAAATAGAATTGTTACCCCCTGCATTCCAATTCACAAAAGCCACTTCACTCGCCGTTAACCCAATGGTATTTATTCGTTCCCAAAATGATGGCACGCTAAAACGCTTAAAGGGTTTCTCTAAGGGTTTGGTATGCTTAAAAGATAGTTTTGGATTTACGAGATTTACTCCCCTCGGTATTATCTTCGTTTTTTCTTGTGTTTGCCTTATGACTATAGTAGCAGAATCATCAGCTGTTTTGTCACCGGTATTATCTTGACTCCAGCTTAGTTGAACAACGCAAAAAACAAAAAAAAGAAAAACGTGTTGAGCGAAATAGTTACTTTTCATTCATTAAAAAATTTATGTGGTTTCTTATTGTAGTTTTATCTATTTGAGCAATTTGATGTAATTCATTGGTTGTACCATGTTCAATAAAAACATCTTCAATACCAAATATGTTTATTTTTTGAAGATAACTCATTTCGTTTGCAAATGCTAATACCGCACTTCCAAAACCACCAATTTTACAACCATCTTCGATGGTAAGAATATGCGTATAGGTAGCAAAAATATTTTTTAACTGCTTTTTATCAAGCGGTTTAACAAAACGCATGTTGTAATGACCTATTTCTGGTGGGTTGCCAATTTCTGTTAATATATCAGTAATCATATTGCCAATATGTCCTATCGACAAGACCGCAATTTTCGTACCTTTTTTGAGTTCTACAGAAATTCCTATGTCAATTTTTTCAAATTCTTGCTTCCATTGCGAAAGTACCCCCCGACCTCTGGGATATCGAATAGCGATAGGATGCTTCAAGCCCAATTGAGCAGTATACATCATATTTCGCAATTCAACTTCATTCATAGGAGCAAAAATAATTAGGTTAGGAATACATTGTAAATACGCAATATCATAAATTCCATGGTGGGTTGCCCCATCATGCCCTACCAGCCCCGCCCTATCCAAACAAAAAATGACAGGCAAATTTTGCAAGGCAACATCATGTATTACTTGGTCATAAGCACGTTGTAAAAAAGTGGAGTAAATAGTACAAAAAGGCACTAGCCCTTCAGTAACCATACCAGCTGCCATAGTTACGGCATGTTGCTCAGCAATACCCACATCAAAAGCACGATTGGGTATTTTCTCCATCATAAATTTTAACGAGCTACCAGTAGGCATTGCAGGTGTTATTCCCACAATTTTTTTATTTTTTGTTGCTAGTTCTACTAGCGTGTGCCCAAAAACATCTTGGTATTTTGCAGCTTGATTTTTAATTGTTGTTTGAATTAAATCTCCTGTTTGTTTGTCAAATTTTCCCGGAGCATGGTAGACTACTTGGTTTTCTTCGGCCTGTTTTAGTCCTTTACCTTTGGTGGTAATTACATGTAAAAGCTTAGGCCCTGAAATAGATTTTAATCTATTTAACTCAGCAAGCAGCACATTCAAATCATGCCCATCTATGGGACCTGAATAATTAAAATTAAGGCATTCAAAAATATTTTCATCTTTTGCGATTCCCTTCTTTACATTGGTGAGGTATTTTTTTAGTGCTCCTACACTGGGGTCAATACCAATAGCATTATCGTTTAAAACAACCAATACATTAGCACCAGCAACCCCCATATGATTAAGCCCTTCAAACGCCATTCCGCTGGCTATAGATGCATCACCTATTACGGCAATATGCTGCTTTTCAACATCGCCTTGTAGCTCAGCTGCAATTGCCATTCCTAAAATGGCAGAAATAGCCGTAGAACTATGACCTGTACCAAAAGCATCATATTCACTTTCTGCAATTTTTGGAAAACCGCTAATACCACCCAATTGACGGTTGGTATCAAATAGTTCCTTTCTGCCTGTTAAAATCTTATGTCCATACGCCTGATGGCCCACATCCCAAATAAGATTATCTGTAGGTGTATTATAAACATAATGTAAAGCGATAGTGAGCTCAACCACCCCCAAACTCGCCCCTAAATGTCCTTCTTTGGTTGCTACTATATCAATAATAAATCTGCGCAACTCTTGGGCAAGTTGCGCTAATTCGCTCGGTTTTAACTGGCGAAGATTTTTAGGAGATTCAATACCTTTAAGAATGCTGGTAGCCACGAAAACAAAATATTACGGTAAAACTACAATTTTCATCCCTATTGCATAGCATTTGAGGAATAACTTTATGCGGCAACTCCTTCTTTCCATTACCGATGTGCTTAGCACCTAAATCAGCGGATACAGTATTTATGTCAAAAACAAAAATCACCTATAAAATGGATTAAACGCCTAAAAATCATCATTTCACCTTCATTAAATGGCAATTCATCGAAAAAAATCTGTGTTTTTGTAGTAAAAATACTACAAGTAAAACAATTTTATGTACCACAATTCGTTAGAAACAGATTAGCATATTATTAATAACATACAAACACAATCTAAATTTTATGCACCCAAAATCAAATCTTATGAAAAAACAACTCAAAAAGACCTCTTCATTTTTTTACGTATTTCTTTCTTTTGGTGTTTTCTTTAGCCATGTAGCTGTAAAAGCACAGAGCTATATGGGTACTGCTATGGATAATTATGCAGGTATTCATTCAGTCATTTACAATCCTGCTAATGTTTTTGACTCTCCATTTAGAACTGATATTAACCTTGTCTCGTTCAGTAGTTATTTGGGTAATGATTTTATCAGTGTGTCGTTGTCTGATGTAGCCGCTGGCAACTTTGAATTTGACGAAAGCACGCATCGATACCCTTCTAACAGCAATCATTTCTTTACCAATATTGACGTACTAGGGCCATCATTTATGTTCAATGTAGGTGATAAGCAAAGTTTTGGCTTTACAACAAGAGTACGTGGCCTATTTAACCTCAACAATATTGACGGAACCGTCTACGAAGGTATTGACGATGGTTTTGACATGGAAGAAGATTTAAATTTTGAATTTGAAAATTTAAACACTACAGCACATTTATATGCTGAAATAGGCATCACCTATGGTAGAGAATTACTAAAAACCCAAGACCAGTTTTTAAAGGGTGGCATAACGCTTAAATATTTATCAGGAGCTGGGGGACTCTTTTTCAAGTCTGATAAAATAAATGGCGATTTCAACAGCACAACAAATACACTTACTACACAAGGTACTGTAAATTACGGCTCAACTCCGGGGTTTGATTTTGATTCGCCTCAATTTGACAACCGACAAGGTGGTTTTGGTGCAGACCTTGGTGTTGTTTACGAGTACCGACCACGTATGTTAGATGGTACGGTACAAGGAAAGAGAATTCAGCAATATAAATTTAAAGGCGCACTTGCAATTACCGATATAGGAAGCATTAATTATGCAAATAGTGAGAGTACAACCTACGATTTAAATGCTACTATTGATGCTGATGAATTTGAAAACAAAAGCACTGAAGAAGTTTTAGACGACAACTACAGTAGCCTTACCACCACCGTAAAACAAAAAATAAATCTACCTACAGCTCTACAGCTTATGGCTGATTATTATATAGGTAATCGCTGGTATGTAGGGTTACAATCTTCGTTATCACTACGCAACGCCTCTAAGGGTTATACCAATACAACAATCAACACGACTACTTTAGTACCTAGATGGGAATCGAAATTTTTGAGTGTTTACTCACCAATTGGTGTGCGTCAGTACGGTGGTTTTGCATGGGGATTTGGTTTTAGAGCTGGACCACTAACTATAGGTTCGGGGTCAATGTTAACCAATTTATTTAAAAAAGAAAGCAAGAATTTAGATATCCACTTAGGCTTAAAAATACCACTGTATAAGAAAATAACTAGTGCAAATACAGGCAAGACAGCAACAAATTAAATTAGCGCTAGTGTAATTTGAACAAAAAATTGACTAACCAACACCAACCTCTTTTGCTAAAAAAAGCAAAAGGGGTTTTTTTATACCAGAATATTAAATACTATTGTGTTTTCAAACACATACGATGCTTTTACCCTACGATGACAATTATTTTATGAAAAAGGCTTTGCAAGAGGCTGAGGCTGCTTATGAAAAAGGAGAGGTGCCTGTTGGCGCTGTCATAGCGATTGACAATCGTATTATTGCTCGTGCGCACAACCTTACTGAGCAGTTACATGATGTTACCGCCCATGCAGAAATGCAAGCCATTACTGCTGCTGCCAATTTCTTAGGAGGGAAATATTTAAAAAATTGCACCTTATACGTAACCTTAGAACCCTGTCAAATGTGTGCCGGGGCTTTGTATTGGAGTCAAATTTCAAAAATTGTTTACGCCGCAAAAGACCCTAAACGCGGATTTATCGCCATGGGTACCAAATTGCACCCGAAAACGACTATCGTTGGTGGTATACAAGAAAATGAAGCTGCACAACTACTAAAGCGATTTTTTACAAAAAAAAGAAACTTGAATTAATCTTCTTTTGTTTCCTTTGGGGGCTTACCCTGCATTCTTCGTACACTTTCATCGGTAAGCATATAATCTTTAAAATTCTTACCCTTACTTTCGGTAAATAAAAAAAGTGGCATCGCTACTAAAAACAAACCCAATGTACCAGAACCAATATACTTGTTCGCCAGTATTTCCTGCGACTCATCTAAACTAAAACCATAGGCTATAGCCGCAATTGACGCCAGTACAATGAGTAGTACTAAGTACCGTATTCTTGTCCGTTTCTTTCTATTTTCAACCATTACTATACGCTGTTATTAGTATTGAGTATTCAGAATTGAGTATTGAATGTCACTGATTACAGTTGACCGTTTTTAGTGATGCATTTCATTGTTAAAAACAGTACTATTTGGATTGTTTCTCATAGGTATTATTTTCTTGGGGAAACAGGAACCAAGAAACAGGACTAAAGAAACTTGTATGTCTTTGTTCTTTGTTCATGAGCGCGGTCTTGGCTCTTGATTCTTGTCTCTCTCTTTTCTTATTGAGTATTAAGTTTAACACAAATCTGGCTACTTATCAAAATAAGCATACCTTAAAATAAATCATTCTTTACTTTTATGCAACAATGCTTCTGCATTGGCTATACTTGTTTCAATTTTTTCCTTCACAATTTTCACCTTTGCTTCTTCCTCATCAAGCAATACCTTCTTTTCAGCAGTGAGTTCTTTACCATTTAAAATTTCATCAGAATCAAACTTACCTCCAAAACCACGCATCCATTCCATCATAGTTTCATGAGCTTCTTGCAAATCTTCCATCGCCTCTTTTTCTGCGACACCACCTTGATCGGTATCTATGCGTTTTTTTAATTGCGCTACCAAGCTGCCTATTTTACTCATTTTTGGCATGGCCTCATCATGTATAGCCATAACCTTTTTCATTTGGCTATCATCAACTTTTGCCTGCTCTTTACATGAAATCACTACAGTAGCCATTAATAGCATCCCTATTACAAAAGCTCTTTTTAAAATCATCATTCTATTTTTAAATTATTTTTTACCAATATTACTACACCTTGCTTTAAAAGTTGAAAAATACGAATAATATAACTTTTCGCCTCATCATCACCTTTTCAAACAGTAAAACTAAACACATTTTTTTGGCTACTATTTAAAATGGATAGTTGACCAAAATGAAGCGTTCAACCCTTCATTTTAGCCAACTTCGCAACAGTGCATTTTTTTATTCTACAATTTTTCATTACAAAATTGTAATGCCTGAGCCAGCTTACAACGAATATTGCAAACCTAGCGTTACTGTTTCTTTGCTTTTTAATTGTATGCCTTTTAGATTTTGATACAACGGATAGCCAAATTCAAAGCCAAACCTAAGATTTTTAAGCGCCCCGTTGGGTGCATAAACATTAAAGCCTAAGCCAGAATTCAGGTATGTTCCACCACTGTTATTTGTATCGGCTGTAATGACCATATTTGGGTTTAAATTAGCATCTTGCCCACTGATTTCGCCAACCAACAATCCTTCTAACCGGGTTGAAAAGCTCAACCAAGGCGTAGCTTTTACAGCCACCCAATTAGTAACACTAAGTCGATTTCCGTAGCTGTAATCTCGTTCATTTTTCCCTAAGCGCACCAAACCTTTAAGCTGTGCACCATAAGAAAATAGTGTGCCTTGACAGCGATAGGTGGTTGCCATAGTAACATCAAAAGTACCGCTACCGAACTGCATAGGGTAAGGCAGTACCACCTCGTTGGGCGCTGAAGCTGGAATCACGTCTTTTTTGGTAACACTACCCGTAGGTATAGAAATACTCAATTGCCCATGCATAGTTTGCTTATTGCTATTAAAAAAGCGATACAAACCTGAAAGCTGAACATCGCCAAAACCCGAAACCTCGGTAGTAAACACACCACCCATACGGGTAATATGATCCATAGTCATACCCATATAATTAACCATTGCCATCACGGTCAGCTTATCCGAAGGCGCATACATAGCCCCCAACATATGCATATTCATGGGCATTTTAGTAGGCGTCACCATATAATTAGCAAACGCATCGGCGTACGAAGCGTCATCAGCACCCTGCTTTAAATCTTCCATATTCATGGCCATATACCGGTAACTAAACATCCATTCTCCTTTACCGTGCATATGATCGCCCATTACAGCAATAGGCGCATGACCATCTGGCCTTCCTGCTGACCATTTTTCCGTTGTTTTGTCGGTAGTTTCTTGTGCACAAAGTGCTATTGTAGCCATTATAAAAAAGGCTGTTAATTGAATTTTCATAGTGTTATATTTTAAAAAGTATTGTAAACTGATTTTTTGGAGATAGCCAAAGCTATTTTTTTAAATCGCCTTATGCATTTATACTTTACTTTGTAATGCGCATGTAACGTCCACTACAAAATAACCCTTACAAATATGCAGCATAGTATCACAGTGGTTACGATTAAAAAAAACACACAGCCACGTATGCTGAAATGATGTAAAGATTGATTAGACCTCTAAAAGGGTAAAGCATAACGCACTCTTGATCATATATACCACAAGGGCAAAATCAAAATCAAGCGAAAAACTTAAAATAGTAGTTAGGGGGATGAAAGCTACTATCGCTATACATAAAATGATAATTATTGCGATAGACCAGCGTAGTTTGTGAAGTATCACTTAGCTTTTTTTGCACTACAAATCGCATAATATACACAAAACCAATAGGATACTCCTTCATTGAAATCTGGGGCAGGTTTTGTTTTTTATCTTCGTTCTGCTTTGTTATTTGTTGCATTAAATAACACTTACCATCGCATTGCAGTTCTGGCTTATTGGAGTTAACACATAAAAACTCGGCAATATAATCTTGATAAACCACATATTCCACCAATGGCAAGACAGGGCGCAGCATTGCCAAAAGATATAGAAAAACAAAAAATATGGCCGAAACGGATTTCAAAGTGCTATTTTTTTACAAAGTTACAGATGCCAATACAAAATACACTAGTCATCTTCATAAAAAAACACGATTTTTGCCAAAAATAAAGCACCTTGTCAGACTATCAAAAGAAATGGTTGTACCTAATACTCCTCTCGCTAATATGGGGTTCCTCTTTTATCTTAATAAAAAGAGCGCTTTTAGACTACACAGCCCTACAACTTGGTGGTTTGCGCATTATTATAGCATCTATTACGCTATTTTGCTTTGCTCCTAAAACCTTATTTAATATTCGGTGGCGTGATTGGAAATGGTTGTTTTGGGCAGGGATGCTCAGTTCCTTTTTTCCGCCTATTTTATTTGCTTTAGCCCAAACAGAACTCGATAGCGGCATCACCGCTATTTTTAATTCTATTGCCCCCCTATTTACCACCTTGGTAGGCATTGCCCTTTTTGGTGCACTTATTACCAAACGGCAAATTTTAGGGGTTTTTATAGGTCTTTTTGGTACCGCAGCCTTAATTGTAGCGGGTATGGAGTTTAGCCCAAACCAGAATTATTGGTATGCCATTTTTATCCTACTCTCCGCTTTTGGCTATGCTTTAAACATCAATATCATCAAAAAGCATCTTTCTCATTTAAGTCCTTTGGCCATTGCCACAGGTAGTTTTGGTGTCGCTTTTATACCGGCGCTAATCCTGCTTACCTATTCAGGTTTTTTCAGTTCGGTCGCTGCAAATGGTCTTATCAATGATGCCTTGTGGTATTTATTAGCATTAGCTATTGTTGGCACTGCCATCGCCAATATATTATTCAACAAATTAATTTACTTATCCAGCCCTGTATTTGCTGCATCGGTTACCTATACTATTCCTATTGTTGCCGTATTATGGGGCGTTTGGGATGGAGAAAACATCAATGCCTATCAAATCATAGGCGGTCTCATCATTCTATTTGGCGTTTGGCTAGTAAATAAAAAACGAAAATAGCAGCCAAACTGTAACAATTCTTAAGTGGTGTACTCTTTAGTTTGTGACACCCTAATAATTTTTCATCAAATTAATTGCTGTGGTATCATTTTTAGTAGCGATACCGCTTATCAGTAAAATCAACATCATGCACTACAATTTTTAGCGTATTACATTGATATTAAAACACTAATAGCAAAACACTACTTTAATCAAAAAAATATAACATCATGAAAAAATCAATTTTTGCAGGGCTTATTTGCTGCCTAACTTTATGTATGCCTAAAGGGGCTAAAGCCCAAGAAACAACACCCGTAAAAAGCTTTGAAAAGGTCATTATTAGTCCGCATATTAATGTTATTTTAGAAGAAGGAGAAGAAGAATCTGTTCGTATTGAAAATGCAAAAGTTCCGCAGCACAAAATACATATAGAAGTGGTAGGCAAAACACTCCGTTTGTATTTAGAAGGTGCCAAAATAATCACCAAATCAGAACTCGTAAATTACGGCAAATGGAAACAAAAAAAGCCTATTTACAAGGGCACAATGGTAACCGCTGTTATCAAATATAAAACACTTAAAAACCTCTCTATTCGTGGTGAAGAAATTGTTACCTGCAAAAGCCCTATCAACCAAGAGAAATTAAAACTTACTATTTACGGTGAATCAAAGGTGTATTTTAATGCGCTAAATACCGAAGAATTGACGGTTGCCATCTATGGCGAAAGCTATTTAGAAATTAAAGGTGGCTTAGTACAACGCCAAGTATATCGTGCCTACGGACAAAGTGAGGTAAACACGCTTGAAATGCAAAACAAGGCTACCAAAATAACAGCCTATGGCGAGAGTAATTTTAGAATTAGTGTAGCCGATCGGTTAAAAATAAGCTGCTTTGGCGAATCAACAATTAATTATAAAGGCGACCCCGAACTAGATAATGGTATTGTAATTGGTGAAGCCGAAATTCATAAAATAGGATAATTGTTAGTTAACACAACCATTACTTACTGATGTGTTCTTTACACTACTGTTTTAAATCGTCCTATTTTAAGCCATAATAGCTCTAAAAAAAAGCCCACCAAATTTGGTGGGCTTTTTAGCATATGTAATTGGTTTTAACCTCTGTGATTATTCAAAATCGGCATCGGTTACACCCTCATTAATTTTAATATCCGTAACCATAAACTCAAAACTTTGAGGTCCTACAGTTTGTTTTATCACATAAGGAAATAAAATACCACCAACGGCTTTATAATCTTCGTAGTTGATTGTACTTGTAAACTGCTGCCCTTGCATTTCGGCTTGGGTAACTTCTTGTACTTTCAAACCTGTTTCGGCATCATAAAAAACGGTCTTTTCATCAGAAACTTTTACTTTATACGCCATTTTTCCGTTGACATTTTCACTACCTTCTAAGGTTGCGCCACTAGCGAGGTATTTCAATTCAGGAAAAGGAACAGCCTCTTCTTTGATTTTTTTCACCATCGCCTCATCCATATCGGTACGTTGTCCTTGGGCTACTACATAACCAGCATCATCATTTAACACCTGTTTACTCATAGAATTACCCATCACCTTTACATCTTGCATCAATTGATTTTTTGAAGTCTTTTTCTGCTCCAAATTCAATTTCATGCCCTGCATTTCTGCTTCTGCCATAAGCACATATGAAGTAACTCCTTCTAGCTTTTCTTTACCACCAATTGCAGTCATATATTTTTGCAATACATCGGTAACGGTTAAGCCCGCTGGTGTAGCTGCATTATAATCTGGCTTTTCGGCAGGGTTTGCATACTTATCAAAATACTTAACTGGCACACTAGCTCCTTTAAAACTCACTTTGGTAAGGTTTTCAAGCACTTCACTTCCTTTTCCAGTAACCACTACCCTAGCGTTATCTAATTTAAAATACTTCTGAGCTGCCTTTTGCACATCGTCAACAGTAATAGCATTGATGCGCTCTAAATAGGTTTTATAAAAATCTTTTGGTAAACCTTCCGTTTCAATATTAAGAGCATAACGAGCAATCGTCGCTGGTGACTCTAAAGCGATTACAAATCTGCCTATATATTTTGCCTTCGTGTTTTTAAGCTCTTCTTCAGTTACGGGGGTTTGACGAATTTTATCAATCTCTTTCAATATTTCTACTATGGCACTATCGGTAACTGCATTGCGGACACTTGCTACTGCTCTAAACCGCGAAACAGCATTTTTATCATTCCCTATTCGCGCATAAGAACCATAGGTATAGGCCTTATCTTCTCTCAGGTTTAAAAACAAGCGACCTTCACCGCCACCACCTAATATTTCATTCGCCATGAGCGCCGAAAGGTAATCAGGGTCTTTCATTTTTAAATTAACAAGATTCTGTACCGAAATCTCAGACTGCACCGCATTGGGCACATCTACAAAGCTAATTTGAGTATACTGCACATCAGAAGGATTTGAAAACTCTAGTGATGGGGGTACAGCTTTTGTCCAGAGTGTAAAATGCTCTTCAACCAAAGCTTTCGCTTCATCAAATTTCACATCGCCAATAATCACCAAGTAGGCATTGGCAGGCACAAAATAATTCGCATAGAATTGTTTTACATCTGCAAGGGTCACATTATTCACCGTTTCTTCAGTTGTAAACTCACCGTAAGGGTGCTTTTTACCATAGGCAAGTGCACTTTGTACACGACCTGCAATCGCTTTTACATCCTTTTCTTCACCCTTAAGACCTGTTAGCAATTTGTTTTTTTCCTTTTCAAATTCTTCTTGCGTAAAATTGGGGTTGATGGCGGCATCAGTCATCAGTTCCAAAATTCTAGGGAAATACTTGGACAGCGAGCTAGCAAAAGCACTTTGCGAACCAAAATTGATACGTGCACCTAAGAAATCTACTTCTTCATTAAAATCATCTTTAGAAATTGATTGCGATCCCTTACCTAAAAGACTTCCGGTAAGTGACGAAACACCCGATTTATCACCTTCTGAAATGGGTGGGTTATCAATACGTAACTGTATTGAAACTCGTGGTAATTTATGATTCTCTACAACCAATACTTTAAGGCCGTTTTTAAGTTCAAAACGCTGTGGCTCATCTAAATTAATCACTGGTGCTGGCCCAGGTTTTGGCATCTGAGAGCGATCTATTTGGGCATTTATAGTACTTGCAAATGCAAATACAGTAAATAGGAGTATGCTATATATATTTTTCATCGTTATTTAGTTTTGTGCTGTTTCTTCAGGTAAATATGATAATACCAGTCTTTGATTCGGATTCAAAAACTTGTTGGCAACTTCTTTAATTTCTTCACGAGTAATAGAGCGATAAATTTCTATTTCCTTATTGATAAGTGCCGTATCACCATACAACAAATAATAGCGTGCCAAAGAATTGGCAATACCTTCAACACCCGAATTTGAATTCACAAATTGGTTTTCAAATTTGTTTTGTAATTTCTTGTAATCATTTTCAGAAATTAATTCGGTTCGCACCTTGGCAAACTCTTCTTCCATTTCGGTATTCAACACCTCTAAAGAGGTATCACCAACAGGCAAAGCAAAAGCCACATAAATACTATAATCTTCTTGACCTATATTGAAAGCCCCTACCTGCAAGGCTTGCTTTTGATCATCGACCATTTTTTTGTACAGTTTAGAGCTTCTACCATCACTAAGGTAGGTTGATAACATATCTAAAACATAGGCCTCTCGTGTGCTAAAACCTGGTGTTCTATACGCAATCATGGTTGCTGGTATCTGTATGTTTGGGTCGTGAAACTTGGCATTAATTTGCGTTGTTATTGGTGTTTCTTTTGGAAAATTGCGCACAATATCTTTTCCTCTAGGAATATCAGCAAAATAATCAGCAATCATTTTTTTCGTACTCGCCGTTTCAAAATCACCTGCCACTACAAGTACGGCATTATTAGGCACATAGTACTTTTTGTTATAGGCAATAACATCATCTAAGGTAGCCGCATCTAAATCTTTCATATACCCTATATTAGGGTCTTTATACGGATGTACTTTAAACAAGTTTTTTCCTATTGCATATATAAATTGCCCGTACGGACTATTGTCATACCGCAGTCGTTTTTCTTCTTTCACCACCTCTTGTTGGGTATCGATGCCCGTTTGATCTATAATAGGGTGTAGCATACGCTCAGACTCTAGCCACAAACCCAATTGCAGGTTGTTTGATGGAAAAACCTCGTAGTAATAAGTTCTATCTTGAGAGGTATTGGCATTGTTTTTTCCACCGTTTGATGATACTATTTTAAACCATGCGCCTTTTTCAATATTTTTTGTACCCTCAAAAAGCAGGTGTTCAAAAAAATGGGCAAAACCGGTACGCCCTTCTGTACGGTCTTTTCCCCCTACATGATACATTACCGATGTAGTCACCAAGGGTGCCGTATTATCTTGATGGAGTATTACATGAAGGCCGTTTGCCAAATCATACTCCTCATAAGCCACTTCTTGGGCTTGCATTACCATACCCGCAAAAAGTGCGGTGCAGGTAAAACCTAAAATTTGTTTCATAGTCATAGTGTTTATTTACCAAATGTTATTATTCGTACCTTTTCAGGCTCATTTGTTACATTAAATTTATATTAACTTTTTCTCTTTGCTGAAAGTTAGGGTGCAAAAGCCCTGTTTATCAGTGTCAAACAAAAAGTAAAGACAAGATCATTCAAAAATATCTTTATTTCATTCAGCCGCGTAGCATCAATTTATATTTAACATTATTTTGTAGGACATTTCATCAAATACGCACTGGTTAAAAAGATTAATTACTAAACACCACACTTTTAGCAACTATATCTTCGTAAAACAAACCTATGTACACGTATACCATAACATACGATGTTAAAGCAGAAATAGATGGAATGCAGCTAAAAACAAATACGCCCCCTGCTGCCTCACCCAACTAAATAGGAGCACAACACGCAGCACACAGGCCTATTTACAAAGGATGTTTTGCCCCCTAACAACAGTTGTATCATACTTATCGATTAAAAACTAGCCGTTTCAGGTGTTTTTTAGGCTTTTTATACCGTATAAATTGTCACGCAATCACATTACTTAATATATAAAGTATGTTTTAGGGCGAAATTCTGACTAAAACACTTGTACATTACCCATTAACACGTATATTTGCATCCGCTTAAAGAAAAGCTTAGGCGATAAATATAAATTAATATACACGCTATGTACGCAATTGTAGAGATGGCAGGGCAGCAATTTAAAGTTGCAAAAGACCAAAAAGTGTATGTTCACCGTTTGCAAGCAGAAGAAGGAAAAAAGGTAACTTTTGACAATGTACTTCTTTTGGCTGATGGTAAGAACGTAACTATTGGCGCCCCAGCTATAGACGGAGCCGCTGTTGAGGCTAAAGTCATTAAGCACCTTAGAGGTGACAAAGTAATTGTCTTTCACAAGAAAAGACGTAAAGGTTACAGAAAGAAAAACGGACATCGTCAGTCATTGACTGAAATCGTAATTGAAAGTATCGTTGCGAAAGGTGCCAAAAAAGCAAAAGCAGCTGAACCTAAAAAGGCAGAAGCCAAAAAAGAGGCAGCACCAAAAAAAGCAGCAGCACCAAAAACTGCTAAAGCCGACGATTTGAAAAAAATTGAAGGTATCGGCCCTAAAATTGCAGAAACTTTAGCAGCAGCAGGTATCAACACCTATGCTGATTTAGCAAAAACAAAAGCAGAAAAAATTGCCGAAATCATCGCTGACGTTCGTGGAAATCACGTAACTGACACATGGCCAGCACAAGCACAATTAGCTGCTGATGGCAAATGGGATGAGTTAAAAAAATGGCAAGATGAATTAGATGGTGGTAAAGCATAATTGCAACCCACTTAACGTATAACCATATAAAACCGTACAAAAATGGCACATAAAAAAGGTGTAGGTAGTTCTAAAAACGGTAGAGAGTCAGAATCAAAACGTTTAGGCGTTAAGATTTTTGGTGGTCAGGCTGCAATTGCAGGTAACATCATCGTAAGACAAAGAGGTACCAAGCACAACCCAGGCGAAAACGTATACTTAGGTAAAGATCATACGCTACACGCTAAAGTTGATGGCATGGTAAAATTTCAAAAGAAAGCAGGCGGAAAATCGTATGTTTCTATTGAGCCTTTTGAGGCTTAAGAATTACTTTCTTAATCGTATTAAAATCCCGTTTCAATTAATTGAAGCGGGATTTTTTTTGTTGGTATAAAAGAGTGCGTAGCACTGCTACTTTGATAGCAACCGTTTTTTACAACTCCATCTTTTTACGTATCTTCAACCCTAGCAACCAAAATAAGCATACCTATTTCGCCAAATAGCCAAGGAATATATGCGGCGTTTCTTCCCCTACATACGCCATAAATACGGTGAAATTGGTGCTTATATGTAATGCAAAAAACCGATTAGCAATTACACGCTATTTATTTTGAAATGCCCCTAACTGAAAAGTGACATACAAATTCATGTATGCCACTTTAAATGTTTTCACAACGGAATAATCCTTATTGTGAATTGCTTTCAGTATAGTAAAGATATAAAAAGATAAGTAGCATACAAGCCTTAATGCCAACAAAATAAAAAACGAACTAGCGATGAAAAGAATTTTAGGATTAGATTTAGGCACCAACTCTATAGGATGGGCGTTGATTGAAGTTTCAAGTGAACAAAAACGGATTATAAAACTAGGCAGTAGAATAGTTCCAATGGATGGCGCAGAAATGTCGGACTTCAAAAAAGGGCTACCCCAAACGAAAAATGCTACTAGGCGGGAAAAAAAAGGAGCTAGAGTTGGCAACAAGCGGTTTAAACAAAGGCGCAATAAACTAGTCTATTGTTTACAGCAACTTGACTTGCTGCCACATCAAATACGTCTATCTGAGCCTTTTGACAATCCTCTAAAACTACAGAAGGTCAATATTCTTCCAATTGACAAAAACGCCAAACAACTTACAGGAAAAGAATTTCTGCAATTACGAGTTAAGGCATTAACTGAAAAAGTATCTGCGGAAGAATTTGGAAAAATACTTTTGAGGTTTAATCAACTACGCGGATATGCCGGAGGAGATGAGCAGGACAATGAAGTTAATACCGCTGCCATTTTAGGAATAGAAAAATCTGCTAAGAATTTTCCATCACAAGAAACCAAGATTTCGCAATTTAAAATTATCGACTATCAACCCACGGAAGAAAAAAAGAAGAAAAAAACTGTTTACTCGATAAAGGTAAGTGATACAGATAACAAAATTTGGTCAGGAGAAACATTAGTACAAAACATCACGGTTAACGATACTTTAGAGTTAAAGCAACTAATAAGGCGCAAGACAACAACAGGTGAGATAACTAGTATCGAATTTTCAATCCCTAAAAAATCAGGCTGGCGCAAGCAAATGGAAAATTTTGAAGATGCGCTCGCTTCTTATTCCAACGAAAAAAATAGAAAAATCTATCTTAGCGAATACCTTCTTAAAACGCTAAATGAAAATAGATGGAAAAAAATTAGAGATAATGTCATTCTCCGTTCACATTATATTGAAGAATTTAATGTTATTTGGGATGAACAATTTAAACATCACTTAGCAAATATTTCTCAAGATAAAATCGAAGAAATAGCCGCATTTTTATTTCCAGGCAAATCTAGCACCCAAGAAAATTTAAAAAATTTAGCAAAAGAAAAAGGATTAAAACATATCATTAGAGACCAAGTAATCTATTTTCAGCGCGATTTAAAAGATCAAAGTCATCTCATTTCAGATTGTAGATTTGAGCCCAGTGAAAAGTCTACCGCTAAAAGCCATCCCTTATTTCAAGAATTCAAAATATGGGAACAAATCAACAAACTATCTATAAATCGTAAAATTCCAAATGGTTATACAAAATTAGGAAAAGCGAAATTTAAGTATGAAGAGCGTGATGTACCTGTCGAGTTTAAAGAACATTTGTTCAAGCTTTTACAAGAAAAAAATGAATTGGCATTTTCAACTGTATTTAACATTCTAAAAAAGAGCCAAGATTTTGACGAGGAACAAGATTTTTTCAATGGAATGAGTTCTAAAACAAAATTGAAAGGAAATACAACCCAAATTATACTTAAAAAACGTTTGGGAATTTATTGGGAGAAATTAAACATAAATAATGTTGCGAGTCAAATTGAACTTTGGAATCTACTATATCATGGAAAAGGAAATGAGTATGATTTGGAAAGTCCTCGTAACAAAGCCTTGATTCAATTTCTTAAGAATAAACAAATCGACAGCCCTGATTTTGACAAAATAGTAATTGCTATATCGTGCATAAAATTTCCAAGAGATTATGCCTCGGTTTCTCTCAAAGCAATCAAAAGAGTACTACCCCTTGTAAGAGCTGGGAAATATTATGATGAGAACACTATTGAAAAAGTAATAAATGAACGTATCTTAAAAATACTGAATAGTAATCTTAGCAATGATTATGATATTTCGGTACAAAAATACTTAGACCTAAATGAAAATCAGATACTATCAAATGGGGGTTTTAAAAATGCCTATGCATTGATATTGGTATATGGAAAACACACTGCAACTGAAATTTCAGAAGAAGATATTTATACATCATTTAAACAAATCAAGGCACTAGAACGTCATTCAGTTCGAAATCCGCTGGTAGAACAAATGATTAACGAAACTTTAATGATTGTAAAAGATATTTGGAAAACGTACGGCAAACCAAATGAAATAAAAGTTGAGCTCGCCAGAGAGTTAAAAAGCAGTATCAAAGAGCGTATTCGCATGCATGAGAATATGGAGAACAACCAAAAAACCAATTCCTATATAAAATCTCGTCTTAAAGAAATTAATGAAGAACTAACCAAAAGTAATATTGAGCGTTACAAACTTTGGAAAAATCAAAAAAATAAGGATCCTAAATATATTGCAAAATTCGAGGCTACTAAAAATGAAATTGAAAAAATGCGCCTTTGGGAAGAACAGGGAAATATTGACCCGTATACGAACAAACCAATACCATTAAGTAAACTTTTTGACAAAGGGCTCTATGATATCGACCATATCATACCTCAATCGAGATATTTTGATGATGGATTAGCAAATAAAATTGTGTGCGCACAAAAAGTAAATAAGGACAAAGCTAATAGGACAGCTTTGGAGTATATAGAAGCTGGTTCTACAGTTTGTGAGATACTCTCACCTGAAGAATTTACCGAAAGTGTTAGCAATAACTTTTATGGCAAAAAACTAAAGCTCTTACTTGCAACAAAAATTCCGGACAATCCAATTGAGCGTCAGAAAAAAGAGACTCAATTTATAAGCGTTAAAGTGCGGGAAGAACTGGCAAAAATAGTAGGTTCAACAAATGTAAAAACCTCCACAGGCGGTGTTACACATTATTTAAGAAACCACTGGGGCATAACCGACGTCTTCAAAGATTTATTACATAAACGTTTTGTTGATTTTTACACTTTAAAAGCTGAAAAAGAATATTCAAAACTCTTTAAAGATGACAAAAACAGTGAACAAGAACTAATACCATATGACATCTTTCGAAAAAACTATCTAAAAGAACATATTTTCAAAAAAGGAAACAACCAAATAATTAAAGGTTATAGCAAACGGTATGACCATCGACATCATCCAATGGATGCTCTTATCGTTGCTTGTACAGACGCAGAAGCTGTTAAACGTTTAAACGATTTAAACAAACATCTTAGAGATTGGGTTAAGCAAAAGCACGATGAAGGCAAGTTTAATTTTGAACTTGAAGATGGCGAAGATGTTTTAACTCTATTTTTAGCAGAAGAAAGTACCATTAGAAATAATGCATTAAAAGAAATAGAGCGGTTTAGAAATATAGAAATACCTTGGAAGAGTTTTAAGGCAGATGCAAAGGTTGCGCTTGAAAATATTATTGTGTCCCACAAACCTAAAGACAGGTTATTACTGCAATATGAAACAAGCAAGAAGAATGATAAGGTACCTAAGGAACGTGTTATAAAAATAAGAGGAGCGCTACACGAAGAAAAGATTTATGGTCTTTCGTCTGGTCTAGAAAGTAAACGCATCTCACTTTCCGATTTTGCAAGCAGGCAAATGACAGTAACCGCTGCTAAAACAAACATTGAAAAAATATGCAATCCTTTTCTCCAAGAAGTAATTCACGACCATTTTTACAACACGTACAATGAAGACAAGTCTAGTGCATTCAGTGCTGAAGGTCTTCTAGGATTAAACAAAAGGTTAAAAGAACGAACAAAAGTCAAAAACGGAAAAAAAATTCCCGCTCCACATCCGCCAATTACCTCACTAAAAATATATAGAAAAAAGCCAAAAGGAAATGGAAAAGACTCTATAAGTCTTCAAAAAATGGAACGCTCTAGCAGTTATAACCAATCACTTTATGTCAACTCTGGCAGTAATTACTTATTTGCCATTCTAGAAAAAAAAGGAAAACGCATTTATGATATTATTTCTCTTTTTCAAGCAACTCAATATCTTAAAGACGAATTTAAAAAAAGTATTGACAAACATAGCTTTAGCAAGAAAGAGCTTTTTAAAAATTATTTTGAAAAAAATAATGACAGTAAATTTCTGTTTTCGCTCAAAATACTCGATTTAGTATATCTACCCAATGAAAATGAAGATTTAATTTTAGATAGAGAAAGTCCGCTATTCAATGCTTTTTGGAGCAATCCAAATAGAAACAATAATATTTATGTTGTTAAGAAATTTAGTGGAAAGCAAATTTACTTTATAAAACACACAATTTCCGAGGTTATAGAGAAGAAATTAGAGTTGGGGTCGCAAAATATGGAAGAATTTTCCAACGGTAGAAAAATTGTAGATCACTGCTTCCCTATTCATTTAGATCGTTTAGGAAGAATAGTTGCGATTAACAACATACAATTATAATGATAAAGCGCACACTCTTTTTCGGCAACCCAGCCTATTTGAGTACCAAAAACGAACAATTGGTGGTGCGTTTTCCTGACGCCTCCAAAAAAGAGAAAACCACCCCTATTGAAGATTTGGGCTATATAGTTTTAGAGGACCCTCAAATTACCATTACCAACGGCCTCATAAGAAAACTTGTAGCCAACAAAACCGCCATAATCACCTGCGACCAACAGCATTTACCCTGCTCCTTGGTGCAGCCCTTGGTTGGGCATAGCGAACAGACCGAACGCATGCGGCATCAACTAAACGCTAGCATGCCCCTAAAGAAGAACCTTTGGCAACAGACTGTGGCAGCTAAAATTGACAATCAAGCAAACCACCTTTTGCGGCGTGAGAAAAAGGCGCTCAAATTAAAACGCTGGGCAACAAGTGTAAAAAGTGGGGATACGGGCAACCATGAAGCCATTGCCGCTGCCCATTATTTTCAATCCCTTTTTGATGATGTGGCTGGTTTTAGCCGTAACCAAAAAGGCGTACCGCCTAACAATTTGCTCAACTATGGCTATGCCATTTTAAGAGCGGTAACAGCCCGAGCCATCGTAGGCAGTGGCATGCTCCCATCAGCAGGTATCTTTCACCGCAATAAATACAATGCCTTTTGCTTGGCTGATGATATTATGGAACCTTATCGTATTTACGTAGATGCTGTAGTGTATGAAATGGTAGCCACAGGCGGTAATATTAGCGAACTCAACACAACACTAAAAGCACAACTACTAAGTATCCCCGCCTTGGATGTTTTTTTAGATGGAAAATGGAGTCCGTTAATGGTGGCCATGAGTCGCACCACCAACAGCTTGTACGAATGCTTTTTGGGCAGTAGCAGAAAGATACTGTACCCCGAATTTCAACGTACTTGGACACCTGCATAAACATAAAGAATATAATTATTGAAAGCGATAAACACACCTAAGAAAATGAGATGCACACACATCATTTTTCACGTTTAAACCAATACCGAAGCATGTGGGTACTTGTACTTTTTGACTTACCAACAGAAACCCGAAAAGACCGAAAAGCGGCTAGTCGCTTTCGGAAAAATTTATTGGACGATGGTTTTAAGATGTTTCAGTTCAGTATTTACCTCCGTTTTTGTCCCAGTAGAGAAAATGCTGCGGTACACATAAAACGCACCAAAATGAACCTTCCTAAACAAGGTAAAGTCTGCATCCTACAAATAACCGACAAGCAATTTGGCATGATTGAACTTTTTCATGGGCAAAAAGAAGTACCGCCAGAACCTCCTAGCCAACAATTAGAACTTTTTTAAAAATCAACAAGTACAACCTAAACGTATGGCCTATGCTATAAAAAAAACTGATTTCAAAACAAGCCGCAACGAATTAAACCTTTTGCTATCGCTCTACGATAAAAAAATCACGTAAAGCACCAATCTCTTCAACAAAAATCATCCTGATTTTTAAATCACAACAAACCTCTTAAAAATCAGTATACCAGCCTTTTACAACTGGTATACTGTGAATCATCACTAAAATTACTAAACTGAAAGCAATTCACAACGTAGCCGCATTTTTGTAAACTCGGGCTTTTACTGTGAATCATCACTAAAATTACTAAACTGAAAGCAATTCACAACATACGAACATATCATAAACCAATATATCTAACTGTGAATCATCACTAAAATTACTAAACTGAAAGCAATTCACAACTACGATAGAGAATAGAGTTGACAAAGCAAACTGTGAATCATCACTAAAATTACTAAACTGAAAGCAATTCACAACGTAGTTCCTCCTGAAGAGTTTGAAGATTACACTGTGAATCATCACTAAAATTACTAAACTGAAAGCAATTCACAACTGTTGGAGTCGTTTTATTTCAGCCTTTTTTACTGTGAATCATCACTAAAATTACTAAACTGAAAGCAATTCACAACAAAGAAAGAAAAGACACATTTTATGTATATACTGTGAATCATCACTAAAATTACTAAACTGAAAGCAATTCACAACGCCATCGATTAACAATAAAAGCGCCTTTAAACTGTGAATCATCACTAAAATTACTAAACTGAAAGCAATTCACAACACAAGTTAATGAACATTTTGCATAGCGTACACTGTGAATCATCACTAAAATTACTAAACTGAAAGCAATTCACAACATGTACGTCTACGAAGGACCCAATGCGGGACTGTGAATCATCACTAAAATTACTAAACTGAAAGCAATTCACAACTGGTGACATTCTCGTCACCAAAGGCGGTTAACTGTGAATCATCACTAAAATTACTAAACTGAAAGCAATTCACAACATTACAGAATTACCCAACGTTCCATAATTAACTGTGAATCATCACTAAAATTACTAAACTGAAAGCAATTCACAACATAATTATGCAGAGCAATTTTTTAAAATAAACTGTGAATCATCACTAAAATTACTAAACTGAAAGCAATTCACAACGACAATTCAGCATCTGAGACTTTCTTACCGACTGTGAATCATCACTAAAATTACTAAACTGAAAGCAATTCACAACAGACTCCTTGTAATTGTACACATACTTATTACTGTGAATCATCACTAAAATTACTAAACTGAAAGCAATTCACAACAACGTTCGTTTGATCCTTGCGTATTCCTTGACTGTGAATCATCACTAAAATTACTAAACTGAAAGCAATTCACAACCCAGTTTCTTTTTCATAGTCTATATCAATAAACTGTGAATCATCACTAAAATTACTAAACTGAAAGCAATTCACAACACATCGAGTGGCCATCCATTGACGACACGCACTGTGAATCATCACTAAAATTACTAAACTGAAAGCAATTCACAACCCAGTCGTCTCCTTCATCTAGGTCATGGATACTGTGAATCATCACTAAAATTACTAAACTGAAAGCAATTCACAACCATTAAACAAAGGCAATCGCCTAGTATTAACTGTGAATCATCACTAAAATTACTAAACTGAAAGCAATTCACAACTGCCATTTTACTATCTTTGTTGTTCTGTGACTAAGTTCGCGACTAACTGCAAGAACGTTCCCCACAGAAAATAAAGCAACTTTAGGGTTGCTTTTTCATTTTTTAGCCTTTCACCAATAAATTGCTGTACTGTTTTTTTGTAAGCACTTATCACAAGTACTTCCTTCCTGTGAATCATCACTAAAAATACTAAACTGAAAGCTATTCTAAACATTCATACGAACAACCTTAAGTAAAAGCAAGGGCTAACAGTGTAGGACTCCCTGAGATATTATCAGGTTATTTTCGGTATGCGTACCAAGGCATGGCAAAATTGCCTACCACCAATTATAGACCGTCCAGATTGTAACATCTTGGCGTCATTTTGTGCATCACTTTCTATTCCACCAGAACCGCAGATGATTGGTGCTCATAGATAGGTTCTCGGTTTTGTACGGGGTCTTGTACACCCAAGGACTTAAAGTTGGCATTATGAACATCATCAAGTACAATAGCACGCCGATAATCCTTTTCCTTACATACCAGACGTAGGTTTTCAAAACGGACTCCTTGTACATGGCGCAGGTAAAAACCCCAGGCTGGAAGCTCCTTGAACATGGAAAACTCTGGATATTTTTTTGGCAGTTCAGGAATCTTATCAAGATCATTCAGATTGACTTTGGCATATAAGGAATCTCCTCCTCCCGGATAACGGAACTCCACATTCTTAAATAGTAGGTTCTTTATAGGGGCATCTGGCATTCCGGTAATTACCGACGGTGAAATATTTCGGGGAAGATCCTCTACGGGCCCTTCAAAACGATAACCAGCGTCTGGTTTATTGGCCGGCACCTCGGCATAGAAATTAGAAATAACGATATTCTCAAGTCTTCCTTTATGTGGTGGCTTACGCTCACCAATTCTTAAAAATATTGGATTTCCAGTATTGTAAGCCCGTAGGCTATCCACCAAAACGTTCTCAATAAACCCTCCGTCTACAGCAGCAAAAGTGATAGCCGATCGATAGGTATCATAAACGGTATTATTGATAATTTTAATATTTTTAAACCCTCCCCGACTTGCAGTACCAAACTTGATGCCACTGGCACTAGAACGAACAACGTTATTTTTGATTACTACATTGTTGCATACCTTGTTAGCGTCGTGCGATTTTAAACAGATACCGTCATCGGCTGCATCAAAATAAGAATTTTTGATGACCACTCCATCACAGTCCACAATATCGATTCCATCATTGTTCCAATATGACTTACTGTCTACGGTAATGTCATCAACCAGTATTCCTGAGCACTGATCGTACTGCTGATTCCAACTACCAGGATCCTTGAGGGTAATGCCTGTGATTGTTACCTGCTTACAGCCCTTAAAATAAATATTCTGTGGACGTATACCCTCACGAGGGCGATCATACAAAAGATCATTAGGGTCTTTAATCACCCCTCTATGTACCATATCTAATATATTGTTGGCCACCTTATACCCCTGCCCATCGATAACCCCTTTTCCAGTAATGCCGATATTTTGTTGGTCAAATGCAAAAATAAGAGCCGTCCAATAGCCGTGTCGGTCGTAATCAAACGGGTTTTCAGACCCTACCAAAACAGCCCCTTCTTCAAGGTGTAGGGTAACATCTGATTTTAAATAAATAGTACCCGTGAGGTAACGTCCTACGTAAAAGACCAAGCGACCCCCTCCATTTTCGTGAATATGATCAATCGCTTTTTGGATCGAAGTTGTATTCAAGGTAGTTCCATTGGACTTTATCCCAAAAAAAGAAGCCTTGTAATCCTTGGCTTCTACAGTACAAAGGACACATAAAAAAAATAAGGTACTAAAAAATAATGGTGTTCGCATGGCTTGATAAAATTAGTTGGTCAAATACTATAAAAAAACTGCTGAGAATGACTTTTTAATATCTTAAAGATAAAAAATTAATGAACCTAAATGCAAATCTGCAAATGCACCCTGCAACATAGCATAAAATGAATGCACAAGAAAGTAATCGCACTTAGCACCGCAATAATTTTTCTAAATTTTATTTTTTGTTTAAGTTTATAATAACATGCAATGACACATGAATCTATCACGCCAATTGCTTATCATAAACTTAAAAAAAAATGCGTTGTACGCTATTTCTTTGCCTTATCACTATAGGCGCATTTTCACAGACAGGCCCAGGAGGCGTTGGCAATAGCAATGGCACATCTTCCTTACGCATGTGGTACAATACTTCTGCCGTCGTTACCACTACAGGCGCTTTGATTGATTCGCTTAAAAATTTGGCAGGAGTAACAGCTTTTGATATGGGCGAGACAGGAGGTCAAAGACCCACCCTTATTAGCAGCGCTGTTAACGGCTTTGCTGAAATTAGTTTTTCAGGCACCAATAGGCTGCGCACAGGACTGACTTTAACAGCAACAAATTTTGTCACCAATGAGGCATCTACCTTTTTGGTGGTTAAGGCAGACCTCACTACACAATTCACTTCTGTATATACTACCGACCCGCTTGTGGGGGCTACGCGATTTTCAAACCATGTACCGTGGGGCGGAACGGTGTATTATGATATTGGCACCTGCTGTAGTAACAGCGCAAGAATACAAGTAGGAGGGCTAAGCAATTTAACGAGCTATTCTTTTTGGTCCTATAATGCACACCCTACAACAGGAAAACAACTCTACAGAAACGGAAGCCTATTGCAAAGCAGGGCCAATAGTTCTACCTACAGCCATCATGCTTCACAGCGTTTCAATATAGGCGGAAACACGTCAGGAACAACAGGCTTTAAGGGCGATGTTACCGAGCTTATTGTTTACAACAGCAAAGTGAACGCAGCACAAAGAATAATTATAGAGAACTATCTCGCTGCAAAATATGGCTTAAATAGTGCGGCAAATGATTTGTACAACGAAGACGATGCCGTAAATGGCAATTTTGATTTTGAGGTTGCTGGAATAGGAAGAATTGATACTCAAAATCTCCATGATAACGCCCAAGGCACAGGAATCATTAGCGTTTCAGCACCAGCTGATTTAAACAACAATGAGTTTTTTATATGGGGGCATAATAATGAAGCTTTGGTTTTTGGCAACACCACTGACATACCTACCTCTTCAGTAAAAGCGAGATTAAACAGGGTATGGCGAGTAAGCGAAGTGAATATGAGTAATACAGCGGTAGATGTAGGCGCTATTGACATGACAGTAGATTTGACTGGGGTAGTAGGCTTTAACCCATCATACCCAATATACTTACTGATTGATACGGACAATGACGGTAATTTTGACGATGAAACCCCTATTAAAAACCCTGTAAAATTGGGAGGAAATCAATACAAATATACTGGGGTAACCGCTATTACAAATAATATGAGGTTTACATTTGCCTTTGGTTTTCACACCATAATTACGAATAGAAACACAACCTTTAGAGTTAAAAAGAATTAGTGGCTTTTGTGTAGCTTCGGCTCCCCTAAAACTGACCTGTGTACTCTTTCTTTTCCTTTTGCGAGTATTAAAAAATCATCCTACAACACTAAACGACACCCGTTTTTTGACCAAAAAAAAGAAGCAAGAAGTACTAACTAAGGATACGAACTGCCCTTTTAAGAAAATAGCTTTTACTACCAAGCTGGCTAAAAAAATTAATCTCTTGACTATCACCTGTGATTAAAAGTTCCATAATTTACCCTTGACATCTTTTAAATTCGTATCTTGTTTGTACCATATCTTTCATTCACTGTAGCTTAGTTGTATTTTTAATACATTTTTCTGTCCCCCAAAGCGCTATATATTACTCCCCCCAATGTACAAACTAATATAAAATAGCTGCTTTACCAAGCTTGCATTTAGGTGCTAACCAAACTAAAATAATGGCGTATCTATTTTTTAACCAAAACTATACGATATACTTCCGTCTTCTTAATTTATGACTATTATGATGACCCGAGGATGCTCAAAAATTAACAGGAAATGAAAAAAATTAACACCATCAACAACATTCCCCTTCACTATGCACGATTAACCAACCACCCGTATGGCACCAGAGGCATACAACGTGATTTTTTAATTGACACTACTTTTTTAAAGGTGCTTGAACGTGCATTGCAAGAGGTTTTTGAATACTGCCCTTACGGCAAACCAGAAGTAATTACCACCGCTGGCATATTTGTAAACAAACCGGGGCAACATGGGCATGGCAAAGCCTTTGATTTGGATGCCATTTTTTGGAAAGATGACCTTTCTTTGGTGACTTCAAAATTTCCGCATAACAAAACCCTCTATTTAGGTATTGAATCTTTTTTACGTAAGCATTTTGGTATTGTTTTAAACTACAATTACCCAAACCACCGCGATCATTGGCATGTAGATACCAGCGTGGCTGTTGATTATGACAAAGGTGCCAAATCAGAAACCCTATATGTACAAATGGTATTGCGTTATATTTACGAAGAAGAAATTTTAATCGATGGTATTTGGGGTAGGCAAACAAATACGGCTGTTACCAAAATTTTTAAACGCTTGGGCATTAAAACCCCCATTACTACAAAAGTGAATTACATAAAATTTTTAGACATCACAGGAAAAATTGCCTTTAAGCTGTGTGAAAATCATGTATCACCCTTAGAATTGGTACACAATCTCACTCATGTTATCACCCATTTGCCAGCAACACACAAAAATGAAATTACAGAAGCCTTAAACAGTTTTTTAGACCATGATGAAACGGCAGTTTGGCTAAATACCTATAAGGAAGAACACCATACACTAGACACAATTATTGATGCTATACTTGCCTAGCGCTGTCAGCGACTTTAATGTAAAAATGATTTTATTAGCTGTTTGAAACACGTTTAGCGTGCATAATTCTATTAGCTACACTTCGAGAAAGCGGCTTGTCAAAAAAACCGTGAATTTCTGGGTGTTCTTTTGCACGCACGCGATCCTTAGAATTTGCGAACGCCGACAAAACATAAACATCTGTTGAATTACGCCAACCTTTGATGCGCGATAATTGATTTAAAAACTGCCAACCATCCATACCTGGCATTACCAGATCAAGAAAAATAATATTGTGGGTATTTGAGTTAAGCGAAAATTGCTCTGAAAACATCTCGAAAGCCTCTTCGCCCCCGTCGCAAGTGACAACTCTACAGGGTGTATTTGATTGTTGAATGGAGTACCTTGTAGCAAATTGCGACACCATATCATCATCAATAATCCAAACATTTAACTCCATATAACAATAGATTAAATCAGCACAAACCAACTAAAAAACTTGATTGCTGTAAAATGAGGGGACATCTTTAGGTTTTTTGGTTTGTAGTGCTGGCAAATATAACAAAAATAGCGAATACTGATTTTAGGAATACGCCATACTGACCGTATTTTACGCCAAACTACCGCTTATAGACTATTGCTTACAAGGAAGTAAATCGATAGGTTATATTGATTAGGTAACGCATGCAACTTAATTCAGATGTTTAAAAGTAATCACACCCAAAAACAGCTTCAAAAGTACACCAACAAGCCACCATATTAGGACAGCGTATACAAATGGCATACCGCCAATATGAAAAAAAGCGATACTTATTTTATGCACCCACGTAATTTTATCACATTCATTTTAACCTGTCGTAGGCAGTAGAAGTTTTATCACGAAGTCATAAAAAGCGGATTAAAAACCAGTCACTAACAGATTACGCGCACCACGAATACCACATTTTTGATAGTTATGATATGCCTGCGCTGCCCTTTCACGTATTTGGGCTGCTGTTTCTTTTACTATCCAGCCATCAATAGCCGCTTTTAGCGTGTACGCTTCTGGTGACATCAAACCTGTTGACCATACCAACGGGCGGGCAGCTGTTTGTGCTAAATAAGGTTTAAAATAGTCCTTACTTGCACACGCTAGCATGATAGCATCTCGTTGTTGCTCGTTTTGAGACACAAAAGATTCTTGCAAACGAAACTCCATTAGACCATCATGACCTACATAGGCCGTTAAATCAGCGTCACCTCCAAAGCACAATTCTTTGTTTAAATATGTAACTTTCTGTCCATGACTACCGCTGGCTGCCTTTAAAAAATCGATTGTTGTTTGCTTAATATACCTGCCATCATACGCATCGGCTAACAGATAGGTATTTGAGGTTTTATGTTTATACAATACGCGTTCGAGAATTTGAGTATTGGTTACTGCTATAGTTTGCAGAAATGTCCAGTCTTTACTTTGTTTAAAATAGGTTTTCACTCCATAAAGCGCTCCCCAATACAAGTTGTTTTTAGGATCTTGACCATTACCTAAACGCTTTGGCACTGGAACAATACCTTGGTTTACATTATCACATAATGCAACAAAGACATGAATGGTTTTGGGCTGTACCATATCTTGGGCAGCACCAAAGAAGCTGCACAAAAGAAAAAACATACTAATTTTACCCATACCCTCTATTCATTAGTTTGGCTGACTGCGGCTATTTTCCTTTTGAAATTTTACCTGTGCCTTTACACATATCACATTTTTCTTTCTCACCTCGCATGGCACGCCAGTAACCTTTGCCATCACATTTTTGGCATTTATTATGCACCTGTATATAGTTAAAAATATAGTACCCCAAACCAATTACAGCCGCAATAACAATAAGTCTAAAAATCATACTTCTTACCAATAAACGTTTAAAAAATCATGAATTTACTGTTGTAACACTTGGCTAATTTCTTCACCAAATTTTAAGAGCTGTGCCACTTCTTCCGTAGTAAAATCATAGGTAACAGGCTTAGCTATACCTAATGTGCCGTACAATTCATCATTGAGCATCATAGGCACTACAATAGAGCCTTCAACCTTGGTCTCTTTAGCCGAAGGACGAGCAACACCTGAATCATCGGTTTGCAGATTACACATTTCTACAGGAGCACGACGCTCAGCCGCTATGCCTGCCATTCCTTTTCCGATAGGAATTTGAGAGAGTTTAGGAATTAAAAAATCAGGAATCCCTATCTGTGCTTCTAACTGTAATAAATTGGTTTCTTTATTCAAAAAATGAAGCGTACCCGTAGCGCAATCAAAACTTGCAACAATAGCAACAATGAGCTCTTGCCAATCGATAGGCGGTTCTTGTAAACGTTGAGAAATATTGTCAAATTCTGATTTTTTTGTTGCAGTCATACGTACTTTTTAAAATTAAAATGCTGTCTGAAATAATACCGCATAACGGTTTGTTTGTTTACTTAGCTTTCGCATTTGAAGTATAAATGTAGCCATCCTGTTTAAATACCCCAACGATTTTAAGAAATATTGATGCTATAGCTAGCGTAAATCATGAATAATTACATTCAATCATGGCTAAAAAACCATGCTTTATGTCAAAATCTGAAAAATAATTTAAACCAAAAGTAGCACGGCTACCGCTGTAAATGTGTTTTAACAGGTGTTTAAAATGACTACCACTTTTGATTTTTAAAATTAGCTGCCTTAGCAAAAGTCACCGTTTGCAACAAATAATCTTCAAGGTTGTACTTAGGCAATGGCAAAATACTTTCTAAGAGGGTAGTATCCCATTCACTAGGTTTTGAGGTCATATATGGATGTAAATGCACGCCAATGGTTTCATAATAATACTGCTCTAACCTAGAAGTAAAACCTGTAGCTGCAGTAATTTGCTCTTGTGTAAAACTGTAATTTGAAAAACCAACCACTTCTAAAATTTTAGCAATGCCCGCCATCATATTGGTTTCTTTACCATGTACTATATTAAGTTCTTCAATATCGGTTTCGATAACTTTTGCAATGACATTTGCCGCATAGTCCGTAGGAATAATATTGAGACCTGTTTGTGCATTTGCCGTAATACGCACGCTATCAGCGGCGGCAGTATTATGAAAAAATTTAGCAAACAGATAAAACACCATATATTTCGAAATGAAAAAATTAGGTGCATCTTCAATATTACCACCCAGCACACTAGGCCTTAAAATTTGAATAGCGATATCACGCTCTTTACTTTGTTTCAATAAAAAACTTTCGGCAGCGTGTTTTGAAGCCTCATAGTGATTGCGGTAATTACCCGAATGGTTTTTGAAATCATTAGTCATCACTCCTCCTATATCACCCGAAGAAAAAGCCGTACTGATATATACGAATTTGCGAATATGACTGCTGTAAGTTTGAAAAATAGCCTTAGTGAATTCGAAATTTTCTTTAAAAATTTCTTCCTTAGCTGCAGGATTTACCGATAAATTCACATAGCCAGCCGAATGAATAAAATAATCTATTTGTACTTCTTTTAAAAAAGAAGTAGGCTCAAGAATATGCATTGCATCAATAACCCGTATTTTTTTTGAAATTGCTGTGCTGTTTTCTTTGATAAATTTAGGAACATTGTTACTTGACAACATATTTTCAATACGTCGCTGAGGAGAAGTTGCTGTCTTTTTTCTTACAAAAAGATATAGCTGTTCGATACGATCAAATTTTTGCTCAAGCAAAGAAAATAAAATACGAGATCCTAATGTTCCCGTCGCTCCTGTAAGTAGAATATTCATTATTTATAAGCTATAAAAAATGTGCAAGATAGGCGTTTTTACACCTTGAATTCATCTTGACACTTGCAAATGATACATTTTACACCCCAATTTGGTCGTTTTTGAACACCGCAGCTTTGACTACGTAACTCAAAAATGACTTCATTACCGTACAAAAGCCATAGTTCTCGGTTTCAAACAAAAAGTTGAAACGACTTAGTATTCAATAAGCGACAACACAAAAATAACAGTCCACAATATGGTTCTAAACCAATTGCGTTGTACCAATTGTTGCAAAAGCATTTCATTTGCATCGCCAGCACTTATTTTATTATGAATGGGTACAAAAATCAAAAAGGTAATTAACCAAACCACAATAACCAGCAACACGCTTAGTAGCGTATATATTGATTGCTGCTTAAAAAGCTGCCATATGACGACGATCAATTGCCCAAACATCAATGGAATAACGACATACGAAATACCCTTGGTATACTTTTTATGCCAGCTGATAAGATTTTCTTTCTTGTAATACACAAAGCTAGGATACACCACTAGCTGCACCATCCAAATTAAAACTACCAGTCCGAAATCGAACAGAAAACGTGAAAAAATTACAAAAAGAGCATCCATTATTCTGATTATTTCAATAGTATGTTAACCTACGATTACGTAGTAATAACGCTTTATCAAACAGCTATCACAGAACTATTAAGCACAATATACTTCAATAACCGTAGTTTATCGTATTCACTTCTCTTGAGCCTAGTTACTGATTAAAACCTATACATTATAACAACAAACAGCCTTAGGCATGGGCTAAAAATACAAACCTTCCTAACCACTTCATTGAAATGAAATAGTAGGAAGATTTATTTAAATATCGCATAGGCTACAAAGAACCTAATATGCCTTAAGCCGTAGGATTACCTTTTAAACGTTTTTCAATTTTCTTTTTTAAGACCGTAAGTCTCTTCATTGTATCCATTAACTCAACTTCCTTCGTCTCTTTATAAATCTCGTTTATTTCCAAAATCAAGGCTTTCACCTCTCTTGAAGAAGTAACTCTATCACTTGTTGTCATTCCGGACATTTTTCTTCCTTCAAATTCCGCAACTCTTTCCATTAAATCCATATACTACTAATTTTTCAAATAAATTTTAAATACACCCTAAATAAAGATAAAAAAATATGCAAAGTCAATATTAATCCTTCTTTTGTATATAACTTTCTTAACTTAAGGTCACTTATGTACCCAAGAGTACAAATTCAAGCAGATAAACTCAAGCTTTTTCTATCAATTTTTCATATGGTTATATAGATTTTTCCTACAGAACCATAAATACTGACAATTTAAACCTACTTTTATATACTTATTTTTTTTAATTACAATGTAAGTTACAAAATGTTTACATATTTACAACAAACATTAAACATTATTTTTTTACTACTAAAGTTACTTGTGCTTATATCTCAAATTTCTGACGTGACTCGCCGCTTTTGGTTCTCAAGCCATACAAGTATTTTTTAGTATCTGGCCAAAAATACCCAAAAGTAAATTTGCTGCTTTTAACCCCTTTTCTATTTAAGTAAAGCCCCAATTATTTTAATTGAGGCTTTATATTCATAGTACTACTTACTACCTTCTTAATACCTGTAATATTCAGGTTTAAAGGGACCTTCGACAGTTACCCCAATATATTCGGCTTGATCTTCACGCAATTCGGTAAGTTCAGCACCCAAACGTGATAAATGTAATTTCGCTACTTTTTCATCAAGATGCTTAGGTAGCATATACACTTCATTCTTATAGTTTTCACCGTTTTTCCATAACTCAATCTGCGCTAGGGTTTGATTGGTAAATGAATTACTCATTACAAAACTAGGATGCCCCGTAGCGCAGCCTAAATTCACCAATCTACCTTCTGCCAAAATGATGATGTCTTTACCATCAATAGTATACTTATCTACCTGAGGTTTTATTTCATCTTTAGTACTACCATAGTTCTCGTTTAACCACGCCATATCAATTTCGTTATCAAAATGCCCTATATTACAAACGATAACTTTATCTTTCATCGCCTTAAAATGACGTGATTGAATAATGTCTTTATTACCTGTAGTGGTAATCACCACATCAGCATTACCGACAACATTTTCTAATTTTTTAACTTCAAAACCATCCATACAAGCTTGCAGCGCACAAATAGGGTCTATTTCGGTTACGGTAACAATAGCGCCAGCTCCTTTAAAAGAAGCAGCAGTACCTTTACCTACATCACCGTATCCTGCAACCACTACTTTCTTACCAGCGAGCATCGTATCAGTTGCTCTACGAATAGCATCTACAGCGCTTTCACGACACCCATATTTATTATCAAATTTAGATTTGGTTACTGAATCATTCACATTGATTGCAGGCATAGGAAGCGTTCCATTTTTTACCCTTTCATACAAACGATGTACGCCAGTAGTCGTTTCTTCTGAAAGTCCTTTTATTGCACTGGTTAATTCAGGATAACGATCTAATACCATATTGGTTAAATCTCCCCCATCATCTAAGATCATATTTAAAGGCTCCCGTTCTTCACCAAAAAATAAGGTTTGTTCAATACACCAATCAAATTCCTCTTCATTCATTCCCTTCCAAGCATATACAGGCACTCCTGCTGCTGCTATTGCCGCCGCCGCATGGTCTTGTGTTGAGAAAATATTACATGAGCTCCAAGTCACCTCAGCACCCAAAGCGACTAAGGTTTCTATCAAAACCGCCGTTTGAATAGTCATATGAAGACAACCTGCAATTCGCGCTCCTTTAAGTGGCTGTTCTGCACCGTATTCTTCGCGAAGCGCCATTAAACCTGGCATTTCAGCTTCTGCCAAGTTGATTTCCTTTCTTCCCCAATCAGCCAGAGAAATATCTTTTACCTTATAGGGCAGGTAAGTAACAGTTTTAGTGCTCATATTCTTTATTTATTTTTTACTTTCGTTACAGCGTAAATTACTTGCTTTTTTCGTGAGGGCAAAGGTACGAAATACTAAAATAAAAGAGATGCCTCTTTACAATACATTAACGGTTGACGCAGGCACGTGCGTTTACATTTGGAAAATAACGGAATCAGAAGCAACACTTGCCCAAGACATTCAACTCACCCCCTATTGTCAAGGTCGAATGCATAGGATGAAATCTGAAATGCACCGCAAAGGATTTTTAAGTATTCGCCATTTGATGGCTGAAGCAGGCTACGTAGATGCTGATTTGTTTTATGATGAACACGGAAAGCCACACCTTAAAGACGGCAAAAAAATATCTATAACCCACTCCAATCAATTCACCGGTATTATTATAAGCGATACTAAAGAAGTAGGTATTGATATTGAAATGCAGCGTAGTAAAATTTTACGAATAGCCCATAAATTTACTCCCATTGAAGAGTACCGAACAATAGCAAATACTGATGCTCTAATTCGCAAATTAACCATCGTTTGGGGCTGTAAAGAATCACTTTATAAAATTTATGCCGAACCCGGTTTGAGTTTTCTAAACCATATAAGTATCAAAGATTTTTCGCTATCAGATGGTACCACCGCTGGCGAAATTTTATACCAAGGAAAAATTAGCAACTACCATATCACCTTTACCGAATTTGAAGGCTTCACTACCGTATATGCTATTGAAACATCTAAAAATACAGATTAAAACAGCACAAAACCTATGAACATTTCTGTTGAACTCACTTTTTCGCCCTTACAAAACGATTTTGAACAACATATCATTACGTTTATCAAAAAGCTAAGAGCATCTAAACTCACCGTTTTAGAAAATCCGTTAAGCACACAAGTGTATGGCCCGTATGACGACGTTATGCAACTACTACAAAATGAAATTAAAGAAGCTTTTGAATTGATGGACAGGGGTTTGCTTTTCATGAAAATTGTTAAATCAGACCGCAGTGACTATGAACCACATTTTTGATTTTTTCCTCGCATCATATCAAAACAAACAAACTGATGTAATTGTTTTAGAAGCCATTGCTTTTTTAGCGGGTATTTTAAGTGTTTGGTATGCGAAGAAAGAAAATATTCTTGTTTTTCCAACCGGACTTGTAGCTACCATAATAACCGTTTACCTATTTTTTAAAGATGGTCTTTTGGGCGATATGATGATGAATTTTTATTGGTCGGCCATGAGTATTTACGGATGGTGGAACTGGGCACGAAAAAAAGACGACAAAAAAGTAGTTCATATTTCTCGTACTACTACCAAAGAAAAAGGCATTGGTATTGGTCTTTTTATGGGCACTATGTTAATTAATTACGCTGTATACCGTATTTTCGGAAATGAAATAGCTACATCTAACTATATCGATATCTTTACTTCGGGTCTATTTTTTACCGCCATGTGGTATATGGCATTAAAGAAACTAGAAAATTGGACCTTATGGATTGTAGCCGACATTATCACTATACCGCTTTACGCCTATAGAGGCTGGGGTATGTTATCAGTACAATATATTATATTTACAATTATAGCCATACAGGCCTATTTTGCATGGAAAAAAAGTTTAGACAACAACCCTCAGATATCGTAAAAGTGGTGCTTTTTGGCCCTGAATCTACAGGAAAAACCACCTTATCAGAGCAACTTGCCCGCCATTACAACACGGTTTGGGTACCCGAATATGCCCGTGAATATTTACAAACCAAATGGAATAACGAGCGAAAAACATGTGAACCTCACGATCTTTTACCTATTGCAGAGGGGCAAATGAAACTAGAAAACAGCTTGAGTAAAAAAGCTACTGATGTGCTCATATGTGATACCGATTTGCTTGAAACCAAGGTGTACTCAGAGGCTTACTATGTAGGTCATTGCGACCCTACCTTAGAAAAATATGCTATAAAAAATACATATCACTTGTATTTGCTAACCTATATCGACGTTCCTTGGATTGGTGATGATTTGCGCGATAAACCAAACGAAAGAGAACGCATGTTTACATATTTTCAAGAAACGCTAGAGAAGTATCAACGAAATTTTGTTACTTTAAAAGGAAATAAAAAAGAACGTCTTCAAACCGCAGTCCAACATATTGATAAACTATTGAAAAAATGAGTGTACTATCAGAAACCGATTTAAACCAACTTGAAACCAAAGGAATATCAAAAGAAAAAGTCTATGACCAGATAGCAACCTTTAAAGAAGGTATTCCGTTTGTTACACTAGAAAAAGCTGCTATCGTTGGTGATGGCATATCAAAATTCTCAGATACCGAAGAACAGCAACTAATTGGCGCGTATGAAGCTGCCAAAAAAGACCTATCGCTGTTGAAATTCGTTCCTGCCTCAGGAGCAGCTTCTCGTATGTTTAAGGCCTTATTTAATTTCTTAGATGCATACCAGCCTGCCAAAGAAACACTAGAAGCCTATTTTGAAAGAACAGGAGATACCGACTTAAAGGTATTTACCACGCATATAGATCAATTTCCGTTTTACGATATTGTTCAAAAAAGAATTGCTGGTAAATTTTCAAGTAAAGGAGAAGAAGTATCCCTATTCGTTAAAGAGTTATTATCAGCAGATGCACTTAACTATGGCTTTTATCCAAAAGGACTCCTCCCCTTTCACAAATACGCCGATCATACCGCCACACCTTTTGAAGAGCATTTGAAAGAAGGTTCGCTATATGCTAAAACAGGTGATAGCGCTGAACTACATTTTACCATTTCAGAACAGCACAACACTTTGTTTCACACCGAATTTAACAGCATAAAAGACCGAGTTTCAGCTACTACAAGTTGCAGTTTCAATATTGGATATTCTTTTCAAAAATCAGCTACCGACACCATCGCTGTTGATATGAACAACGAACCTTTTAGAAATGAAGACGGCTCATTGCTTTTTAGACCAGGTGGTCATGGAGCCCTTATTGAAAACCTAAATGAACAGGATGCCGATATCATTTTTATTAAAAATATCGATAACGTGGTAGTCCCTGAAAATTTAGATGTAGTTACCCGAAGTAAAAAAACACTTGCCGGAGTTCTTATTCAGGCACAACAAAAAGCGTTTGAATATGCAAAACTTCTTGACGAAGCAACCTTAAGCGATGAACAACGCAATGAAATAAAGCAATTTTTAGAAAACACACTTAATGTGAGGTTTTCTAACACTTTTGAAACAGCTAGTGCAGCAGCACAAGCTAAAATACTAAGCGATAAAATAAACAGACCTATTCGCGTTTGTGGAATGGTTAAAAACGAAGGTGAACCTGGTGGTGGTCCTTTTTGGATAGTATCAAAAGAAGGAAACACCTCCTTGCAAATTATAGAATCTGCTCAAATTGATGCCAACAACAAAAGTCAAATGGATATTGTATCAAACGCTACACATTTCAATCCAGTAGATTTGATATGTGGTATTCGCAATTACAAGGGAGAAAAATATGATTTACTAAATTTTGTTGACCACAAACAAGGCTTCATCACTGAAAAAACCAAAGATGGTAGGGCTTTAAAAGCGCTCGAATTACCAGGATTATGGAACGGCGCTATGGCTTTTTGGAATACCATTTTTGTAGAGGTGCCTTTACTTACTTTTAACCCTGTTAAAACAGTTAATGATTTATTAAAACCTACACATCAAGTAAAGTAGTCGTTTTTACCTCTATCTAGTTTATGTTTTCATAAAGGTAATTTCAAAACCTAGCACAAGAAACTACAGCAAGCCCAAAAAAGTGTATCATTATTACACACTTTTTTGGGCTTTTACACATCGGTATACACAATACACGCATGTCTATTTTATGTTAAAATATTGATAATCAGTATTTTATATGCAATTTATCATTCACATGCGTCAATGGCACTATTTTTCCTTTACACCTATCAACAAAACATATTGATAATAATATTTAAAAAACACATTAAAATGAAAAAAGTATTTTTAGTAGCCGCACTATCTTTAGGAACAATGACTGCATTTGCACAAGAAGAAAAAGCTGTTGAGGCAGCTGTAGCAACAGAAGTTCAAGAAGAAGGAGCTGTTGTTGAAGAAGCGGTAGCTGTTGAAGCTCAAGAAGTGAAAGAAGAAGCAACAGTGGTTGAAGAAGCGGTTGCAGCTGAAGCACAAGAAGCTAAAGAAGAAACAGCTATGGAAGAAGTTGCTGCAACACAAGACGCTTTTAACGAAGTAACTCTTGAAGAAGTACCTGCTGCAATAACTGAAGCTTTAGCTAAAGATCACCCAGGAACAACTATTTCAAAAGCACATATGAACAAAGCTTCTGAATACAAATTAGAAGTTACAAAAGAAGATGGTACTAGCATATCACTATATTCAGATGCTGAAGGCAACTGGATTGACATGTAAAATCCCCACAGTACCTTTTCTAATTTCAAGTAAAAAACCCTGCAAAAGCAGGGTTTTTTCATTTTTATACCCCCAGCAACAATAAGCAAATATCCCTGACACCCCTAAACGCTACTTCACCTTTTCATTAACAATCACCCATTAACCAATAAATGACTTTTCGTCAAAAGAAAATTCGTGTTATCTTTAACTCAAATTTTGTGTTGCAGCTTCGTTATGAAGATAAGTACTATTTTAAAAACCAGTAAATTTTCTAACACGCAAAGTATGTTAACCAATAGTATTGTCCTATTCTAAACGAGCTCAAAACACCATCCTAAATTGCATATTTAGAATACTAACTTGTGCACAGTAGACGTAAAACCAAAGATGAAAAACACCATTTCTAGAAGGAAAGCCCTTGAAACCAGCCTTAAAGTTTCACTTGCTGCCCTTGGCGGCTATGCCTTTACAACAAAGTCAAACAGCACGCCTAAAAAAAACAATAAGAAAAAATTGCCCGTTCGCATAAGTCTAAACACCTCAACGTTGTTACATTACAAACTTCCGGTTGATTTGCAAATAGACATGGTTGCTGCAGCGGGTTTTGATGGTATTGAATTATGGATGAGCGATATAAAAACATATCTCAAAAACGGAGGAAGCACCTCACATTTAAGAAACAAACTACAAAGCAATTCCCTTGTTCTTGAAAATATTATCGGTTTTTCTAAATGGTGTAGTGATGATGCTTTTGAAAGAAAAAAAGCAATTGAACAACTACGAGAAGAAATGCTCATAACCGCCGAATTGGGTGGAAAATTTATCGCAGCACCAGTACAAGGCATAAAAGAATTAGACAAAACCAAATACACTGCATATGCGGAACGCTATACTGCTATTTTAGCACTAGGAGACACCACTGGCGTAACCCCAATTATCGAACTTTGGGGCATGGGCGCCTTACATAAAATAGCCGATTGTGCTCAAATAGTTATTGCAACAGGGCATCCCAAAGCGACCATGTTATTAGATTTCTATCACATCCATAGGGGTGGTAATGACTGGGATACTCTTGACATTTTAAATGGCAAACGCTTACCTGTTATACACATCAATGATTACCCCGCTTCACCTAGCTATGATAAGCTAACTGATGCCGATAGGGTATTGCCTGGAGAAGGCATCTGTCCATTTCAAACCGTACTTCCAAAATTATATGAGGCTGGCTTCAGAGGAGGTTTTTCGGTTGAACTTTTCAATAAAGAATACTGGCAAACTATGGATGCCAAAACACTCTTACAAACAAGCTACAACAAAACATACAACACCATATCAAAAGCCCTTTCAGGCATCATTTAATACTAAAAGATGAAAAAAATCACCCTTACATTAGCAGTAGTTACGTTATTAATTTTTAGCTGCAAGCCAAAAGCTAAAAACGAAGAAGTAAAACCAAAATTACCACGAATAGCCATTGCTGGCATTGGCATAGAATCGAGTACTTTTTCACCTGCCCAATCTAATGAAGCCGCCTTTCATGCGCGTATTGGGGATTCAATTTTTGGGCGCTATCCTTTTTTTGCCGAAGGCACAAGTGTACGCAAACGTGCAGAATGGATACCTACACTTTTAGGCAAATCACTGCCTGGCGGCATTGTTACTCGTGAAGCTTATGAATCAATGGTAAATAAAACCCTGAAAATGCTAAAAGAAAACGGCCCATATGACGGTCTCTTTTTAGACCTTCATGGCGCAATGAGCGTTGTTGGCTTAACCGATGCGGAAGGAGATTTAATAACAAGAATAAGAGCGGTTATTGGTACCGATGTTGTAATTTCTACTTCTATGGATTTACATGGTAACGTTTCAAAAATCTTAGCAGAACATTCTGATTTGATTACCTGTTACCGAATGGCACCACATGAAGATGCTTTAGAGTCAAAAGAAAGAGCCATTACAAATTTACTAGACCGACTAGAAAACGGGGCAGGAAAACCAAAATACAAAGCATGGATACCCGTACCCATTTTACTTCCAGGAGAAAAAACCAGCACTCGTATTGAGCCAGGCAAAAGCCTTTATGCTAAAATTCCCGCTATAACAGCGCAAGAAGGGGTTATCGATGCCGCAATTTGGATTGGTTATGCTTGGGCAGACGAGCCTAGAAACCATGCCGTAGTAATGGTAACTGGTGACGATAAAGAAAAAGTAACCGCTGGAGCAGAAAAATTAGCCAATGCTTTTTGGGCTGTTCGCAATGATTTTGATTTTGTAGCACCTGTAGCAACTCTTGATGAAAGCCTTAAAATGGCCCTGGCTAGCAAAGAACACCCCTTTATTATTAGTGACACCGGAGACAACCCCACAGCAGGCGGCGCCGGAGATGTTACCCATACACTGCACGAAATATTAAAACGAAAAGAATTTAAAACGCCCAACGGCCCATCATTAATATACGCTTCTATTCCAGGACCAGAATTTGTTGAAGAAGCTGTCAAAATAGGTGTTGGCGGAAAAATAAGTGCTACCGCTGGTGCAGCTGTTGACAATCGTTTTGCTCCGCCTGTAAAATTAAGCGGAACTATTGAAGCAATTTACAAGGGTGATCGTGACGCAGAAATTGAAGTTGTTGTCAAAGTAGGAAGCGTGCACGTTATTGTAACTAAAAAAAGAAAACCATATCACCATGAAAGTGATTTCACCAATTTGGGCTTAAACCCAAGAGAATCAGCTATTGTCGTTGTTAAAATAGGTTATTTGGTTCCAGAACTGTACAACATGAGAAAAGGCTGGGTCATGGCTTTAACTCCCGGAGGCGTAGATCAAGACTTAGAAAGACTTGGCCACAAAAATATTAAACGCCCCATGTTTCCTCTTGATGCAAACATGAAAGACCCCGATTTAAGTGCTCGATTAATACGTGCTTCTGATGCGTTATAGTCAAAACATTAAGTAAACCCGCTTTATGCAATAGACAATCTATTACACCTTAAAATCACTTAAAATTAAAACGTACTGATTCGTTTTTTAATTTAACCATAGTAATCTCGATAACTATCAGGATGCTTAAATTAAGAAATCGACTTATTTTATCGTGTTTTTAAATCTCACCCCCAAGCGCTAGTGCATAAAGCGGATTAAAAAAATACTTTTCAAAGCCAACCAACGTATTGTAAATCAACTTAACACCTATTTTAGATTAAACAAAACCAACACACCGTAACAAGGTGTCTTTTGTTACTTTTTTCACAAACATAACGCACTAGCAACAAGATTAGTGGATGTATCTTTTTTACACAGTTTTACATCGTATTACCCAAAATTACACACTTTTCACATGCGTCAAAAAAAATCAAAAAGCTGATTTTAAGCGTATTAAAAACAATATCAGTATTGGCATCATATTTTCATTAGGCATGACACCATTACAGTCTCGAAACCACCGCTATCAAAAAAAGTAGTAACAGCTGAAATAGCAATTACTGCATGTGGAGTACAAAAACTGTTGAAGGGGTAGTAACAGCACTGATGCTAACGGTATTTACACAGCATACACGAATAAATATAGTATAGAAACAAAATTTTCTTGCAAAACGGAAGGAAATTGAATTGATATTTAAGAGAAAACTTGAGTAATTTGTTTTGTATCAAGTTGGTTTGGTCGGAAAGGGGTTGTGCATTGTACAACCCCTTTTCTTTTTAAAGCCCTTCAAATAAATCTCTTATATACAAACGAAAAGTTAAGGTGTATTAAAAAACACTACAAAACACGTATCTTTGCACTCTGAATTAAAACAGATAAACTATGTATCCTGCAGAATTAGTAAAACCAATGAGAGACGACTTGGCTCAAGCCGGGTTTGAAGAATTATATACGGCTGAAGCAGTCGAAAAAGCAATTAATAAAGAAGGCACTACCCTTGTAGTTGTAAATTCTGTTTGTGGATGCGCGGCAGCAAATGCTAGACCCGCAGCGAAAATGAGTTTACAAAATGAAAAACGACCTGATCATGCGGTTACCGTTTTTGCCGGTGTAGACAAAGAAGCTGTTGATGCGGCAAGAAACCTTATGATTCCTTTTCCTCCATCTTCGCCAAGCATGGCCTTATTTAAAGATGGTGAATTGGTTCATATGATTGAGCGTCACCATATTGAAGGAAGACCAGCAGAATTAATTGCAGAAAACTTAACAGAAGCCTATAACGAGTTCTGTTAATCATTGAGATAACACGAGCAGTGTTGCCAAACACTAGGTTAATAGCTATACAAAAACCGTGCTTTACAGTACGGTTTTTGCGTTTTTTACAATAGCTTTATACGTGAAATCACCGCAGCAACTCATGCTAACCTAACTAAAATTCAATTACACAATAGCGCTTCTTATTTTTTCCATTTCACTATGCATGTACATACCTGCTTAAAAGACGCACTTTTATCGCTTACTTTTTTCTCTACCTGCATTAAATCCAGCTAAAACTATAGAAAATAATTTCGCAACCAACGCTATGCTAAGCTTTTTACCTCAGTATTATAAAAAATAAAATTCCTAAAATTCTAAGATTTTAAAGTAGTAAGAGTATAAATAGAATCTTATTTTTGTAGTGTGAAAAAACTATTATCTTACCCTTTATCTATCATTTACGTCTTCTTTTTTGGACTGACGCTTTTGGTTTTTCATCCTATTCAATGGTTGTGTTTTAATGTATTTGGTTATGCACTTCATGGCAAAAGTGTTGCCTTAATGAACCTATGCCTTATGCGATGTAGCATTTTTTTAGGCACTACCTTTTCCTTTAAAAAAAGTCATCCCATACCTACCGATCGCCCCTTGATTATTGTGGCCAATCATCAAAGCATGCATGACATCTCGCCTATCATATGGTATATGCGTAAACATCACCCAAAATTTGTAAGCAAAAAAGAACTAGGCAAAGGCATCCCTAGCGTTTCGTATAACCTAAGACACGGTGGCTCAGTGCTTATTGACAGAAATGACAACAAACAAGCACTAAGAGAAATTGCCAAACTGGGCAAGTATATTGAAAAACACTGCAGAAGTGCTGTGATTTTTCCAGAAGGCACGCGAAGCAGAACAGGACATCCGAAACCGTTTAAAACTACAGGCTTAAAATTATTAATGAAAAACGCTCCCTCAGCATTGATTGTTCCCATTTCTATCAACAACTCATGGAAAATGTCGCCTTATGGTAAATTTCCATTAGGCATTTGCAATAGCATTACATTTCAAGCACATGAGCCAATACCCATAGATGGTGATTTGGACGCTCTAATTGCAAAAACCGAAACCACTATCACCAGTGCCATAAACTCTTTCAAATGAATCATTCAGAAATAATAAGTCGTACCATTGCTTTTGTCAAAGAAACGTTACAAGGAGCTGAAGGTGGACATGACTGGTTTCATATTCAACGTGTTTACACTACTGCCCAAGAAATTGCAAAACATGAACAAGCCGATACGCTGGTAGTTTCCCTAGGCGCTTTACTACATGATATTGCAGATGCTAAATTTCATGATGGCGATGAAACTGTTGGCCCAAAAATGGCGGCTTCTTTTTTAAAATCGCTGAAAATAGATACCGATATAATCACCCATGTTGTTCAAATAATAGAAAATATCTCTTTTAAGTCTACTTTGAACAAAGAAAGTAACACAAAAATATTTACTTCTAAAGCCCTTCAAATAGTGCAAGATGCCGATAGGTTAGATGCTATTGGTGCCATTGGTATAGCACGTGCTTTTAATTATGGCGGTTTTAAAAACCGCGAACTGTACAACCCAGCCATTCCGCCAAATCTTCACATGAGCAAAGAAGAATATAAAAATTCTACTGCACCCACCATCAATCATTTTCATGAAAAACTACTTTTATTAAAAGACAAAATGAATACCGAAACAGGTAAAAAACTAGCGCAGCAAAGACATGCCTTTATGCTTGAATATTTGGAACAATTTAACCAAGAATGGGTGGGTACGCGCTAGTTTACCACCTAAACAGCGCAACAAACAACCTTAAAATCATCCTTAGTCTTACTCTTTTTTGTATATTCATTGCCCGAAACTAAATCCAATAGATATACAAGATGCAAAGAAGAAAATTTATTAAAAATACCGCAGCCGCTTCGGCGGCATTCTCTATCGTTCCGAGTTTTGTAATGGGAAAAAATCATGTACCTCCTAGCGACACGCTCTATGTTGGCGCTTTTGGTGTTGGCGGAAGAGGAGCAGGCGTAATCAATGGTTTGGATAATACTAAAAAAGTAAAGTTTGTAACCTTATGTGATGTTGATGATAGACGGGCAGCAGACACCTACAAAAAATACCCAAAAGCAAAACGTTTTAAGGACTTTAGAAAAGTTTATGACAAGCACCTTGGCGATATTGATGCTATTATGGTGGCTACCCCTGATCACATGCACGCCTCTATTGCCTTACCCTTTATGCGTGCTAAAAAGCATGCTTATGTTGAAAAACCTTTAACACACAATATTAATGAAGCTCGCCTAATGACACAGGTTGCCAAAGAAAATGGCATTGTCACACAAATGGGAAATCAAGGTGCTTCAAGTGCCGGAAGTCGTGAAGCGAAAGAGTGGATTCAATCAGGAATTATTGGAAAAGTATATAAGGTAGATTGCTGGACAAATCGCCCAGTATGGCCACAAGGCGTGCCAGCACCTACAGAAAAACAACCTGTACCCAAAGGCTTAGATTGGGATTTATGGTTGGGCGCTGCCGCAAAACGTGATTATAACGATGCTTACCTCCCCTTTAAATGGAGAGGCTTTTGGGATTTTGGAACAGGAGCTCTTGGCGATATGGGTTGCCATATTATGGAAACGCCATTTGGAGTACTTGATTTAGGATACCCCACTGAAGCCGAAGCTAGTTGCACCACAAACTGGGTTGGCGATTTTGTCGAAGCTGATTATAGCTCGTCATGCCCAGCATCATCAATAGTACGCCTAAAATTCAACACTCAAGAACATGGTGACATCGCTTTAAATTGGTATGACGGCGGACTTTTACCAGACCTGCCTGATGAATTGAAAGATGGTGAAAGCATTGGCAATAATGGTGGTGGCTCTATTTTCTACGGTACTAAAGGCATTTTGGTGGCAGACACCTATTCTAGAAACGCTAGATTATTACCTAGCTCAAACATGAAATTATTTAATGCTCCAGAACCTTATTTAAAACGTATTAAAGGTGATGTTGAAGGACACCAAAACAACTTCGTTGAAGGTTGCTTGAATGGCGTAGAAACTTCTTCAGATTTTCAACGTTCAGGGCCATTAACAGAAGCGGTTCTTATGGGCAACCTAGCCATAAAAGCATTTCAGTATAAAAAATTCAAACCAGGAAAAAAAGCAGGAGACTGGGATCCGTTTGAATACCCTGGAAGACGCAAAATTCTTTGGGATGGCGCCAATATGAAAGTTACCAATTGGGATATGGCCAATGCATGGGTAAAAGGCACATACAGAAAAGGATGGGAGCTATCATAACAAGCTACCAAAAGTGATTAAAAAATGCTTCTAAATGTACTTTAGAGGCATTTTTTAGTTTACTTCGATTCGTTTTTCAATAGAATAAATGAATTCAACACAAACCATCTTGAATGCGTATACTGTACAACTGTAGCTATTTCAATTATTGTTCATTTTATCTTGAATCTTTTTTGAGGTAACAAAAATCAACAACAAAACAATTGCACACAAAGAAGCGGCAATACCAATAAGTGCAATTAAACTATCACCCACAAAAGGTGCTTCAAAATTTACCAAAGTAAAATTGAAAGCAGCCAAAAGTATGGCCAGCACCATTAAAATTAAAGTAATCGGTTTACCCATAACAAAAAATTTATTTTATCACATTTAGCAGCGCATGAGGTAAATAGCGCACACACTACTCGTTTTAGTTACAAAAACCAACTATCAACATCCTCCTAAAACAACTATTCACTTTTCGTAAGCATATTAGAACAATTGATTGATATTGGTTGCAAATAGTTTTACCGCAATAGCTAAAAGTATTACTCCAAAAACCTTTCTAATAACACTGATACCATTTTTACCTAGTATTTTTTCAAGACGTTTTGAAGATTTTAGCACAAAATAAACAAAAATAACATTTACAACAATAGCTATTATAATGTTTTCAACATGATATTCAGCCCTCAGCGAAAGTAAAGAAGTCATTGTACCCGCACCAGCAATTAAGGGGAATGCAATTGGCACTATTGAAGCACTTTCTGGCGCATCATCTTTGTACAGTGTTATCCCTAAAATCATTTCAATAGCTAAAAAGAAAATAATAAAAGCACCGGCTACCGCAAATGAATTTACATCAATTCCGATTAAATTTAAAATCTCTTCCCCTACAAATAAAAATGCCACCATAAGCACAGCAGCAACAATAGAGGCCTTTTCTGACTGTATATGGCCTACCTTATTTCGAAGTCCAATAATAATTGGAATACTTCCTATAATATCAATTACCGCAAACAATATCATGCTTGAAGTAGCTATCTCCCGAAAATCAAAGTTTAAATTTAACGACATAACATCACCTTTTCTATCTTTCTTATGAATTTTCGTACAAATTTACAGTTAAAAAATAGTTTTTTCAGCTCTCGAAACGAAATAAATTACTGTATTAATTTCTTTTTTGAAAACGTATCTTTGCGCTCGTTAAATACTTTTTATGTTTCAATTAGGAAAAACCATAGTATCAGAAGAAATTATAGAAAATGACTTTGTCTGCAACCTAAACGCTTGCCAAGGTCAATGTTGTGTTGATGGTAATGCTGGAGCACCTTTAGATGACGACGAAACAGAAATTTTAGTAGATATCTACGCCAAAGTAAAACCCTTTTTACGACCCGAAGGTGTTGCCGCTATTGAAGAGCAAGGCGCCTTTATAAAAGGAGAAGATGGCGAATGGGAAACTCCTCTAATCGAAGGCAGCGAATGTGCTTATGTTATCTTCTCTGATAATAAGATGGCCAAATGCGGTATTGAAGAAGCGTACAACCAAGGTGTTATTACATGGAAAAAACCGGTCTCTTGCCACTTGTACCCGGTAAGAGTTAAAGAATACACCGAATTAACTGCGGTAAATTACCATAAATGGGAAATATGCGATCCTGCTTGCTCACTAGGAGAAGAATTAAAAGTGCCGATATATAAATTTGTAAAAGAAGCGTTGGTTCGAAAATTTGGTGAAAAATGGTATGCAGAACTAGAAGAAGTTGCCAAAGACCACACTAAATAACAGGTATGTATAACGACACTTTAGTGCCTTTAGCCTCACCATCATCATGAAACAAATCAATAATATCAAGATTGAAAGAATTTTGATAATCTCTTGAAAAATTAGCCAATCGCTCTTTAGTTATATCAATACCCATTGATTTACGTTTCAGCACCTTCCCTAATTTTATTTTCTCAGAGGCAACCCTACCAATACCATTATCAATAATGCCAATATGAATATGACCTTCTTCGGTAGCTTTTGAAATAGTTATCACAATTTTTTTATCCCCTTCTTTTGATGAAAGTCCGTGCCAAAGGGCGTTTTCTAAAAATGGTTGTAAAATTAATGATGGTATTTTTACATTTTGCACATCAATATTGTCTTCAACTTTTATGTGAAAATCAATTTCATTAGAAAAACGAATATTCTCAATATTCATATACAATTGCGCTGTCTCCAACTCTTCAGCAAGTGGTATTTCTCGTAATGAAGAAGCTTCGAGTATTTTACGCACCAATTTCGAAAACTTATTCAAATAATACACAGCATTCTTTTGCTCATTATTAATGATATATAGCTTGATAGAATTGAGAGAATTAAACAAAAAATGAGGATTCATTTGACTACGAAGCATTGTTTGCTCAAGTGTCAATAACTGCTTCTCATTTTTGAGCTGATATTGCCTGTAGAGTATGTAAAAAATACCTGCCAAGAAAGTCAACGCCACACCTGCTATCAATAAGATAGTTCTATTTTTTCTCAGCTCAAGTTTCACATTCTCATTTTCTTTAGCGAGCATTGCTATTTTATTACTTTTCTTCTGCGAATCGTAGCGAAAAATAATATCATTCACATAACTAATCGTATTCTCATTTAACACCTTTTCCTCAAGGTCTTCAGCCATAACATTATAAGTAAGCGCCTTTTCAAAGTCCTTGTTTTTTTTATATAATTCTGACAAGAGATGACTTACTTGAATGGTATATGTTGGCAAATTATACTGCTTAGAAAGCTTCAAACCGTGAAGCATTTCCTTTTCTGCCGTCCTATACTGCCCCATATTCATTTTTGCCCAACCTTTAAAAATATATACTGGCACAATCAACAACCCATCACCTAACTTTCTTGCATCTAAAAGATTAGCTTCAAGAATTTCTAAGGCGTCTTCAGGATTGTTTTGCTTCAAATAAATTTGAGCAATACTATTATTACAAATTATACGCCCCTGACTATTATTAATGCTCTCATTAAGAGCTAAAGAGGTTCTATAGTTCACCAAAGCTGTTTCTAAATCTCCTAATTCCTCTTTACAGCTTCCTAAATTTTGAAAATTAATAGCCTGACCAAGCTGGTTATTTAATTCGGTTTCAAGTTGTAACGCCCGTTCAAAATACTCAATAGCCTTCTCATACTGCTCTAGCTTTCGATACAGATTGCCAATAGAATTTACTGAAATATTGATGCTACGTCTTAAACTTTTTGGCGGATTTTCAACCGTTTCTGCAAGCTCCAAAGCTTTTTGATGATAATCCATAGCCGTTCGTATAGATGAAGTTCTACGGTAAACCACCCCCAAATTATTTAAGCTCAACGCAATAAATTGCACATTTTTATCTGCCTCAGCTACAGCTAATGCTTCTTTGTGAAGCTCAATAGCCCTATCATAATTTGAAATGTTTCGGTATTTTCTACCAAGTTCATTTAAAGCATAAGCAGCTCCGCTTTTATAGTCTTGTTCAGAAGAAATTCGACATAGGTAACGCATTAAAATAGTGTCATTTCTACTGGCCCTAAACATCGTATGAAGATTTGTAAAATCTTTAGGAGCTACTGCAACGATGCTATCTACCACCTTAGCAAAACTTGGGGGCACTATTTGAGAAAACGTCTGAAAAAATATAAAAAAGAAACCGACAAACAAGCTCTTTCTTGAAGCGTGTACAAAATGTACATAGGCGGAGGATTCCTTATTTTGAGTGTTAGTAAGCATATGGAAATTTACAACATGTCAAGAAAATCAGATTTCTTTTGACGAGATACTGGTATTTTATGGTTGGGTTTTAATATCACGTATCCGTCAGTTTTTAAAAACTCTTTTATTTTGGAAAGATTTATTATATACGAATTATGTATTCTAAAGAATGATTCATCAGGTAATATTTCATTTACTTCCTTCAATTTTTTGGTCAGCACTATTCTATGACCATCAGCCAGATGAATGGTACTATAGTTACCATCTGATTCTGCATATAGAATTTCATCACTATCTAAAAAAACCAATTTCCCATCAGTATTGAATGTGATTTTTTTGTGTATCGCTTTTGAATTATAGGTAAGTAATATCTTCTCTAATCTATCTACGCTGTAGTTTTTAGCATTAAACTTTTTAATCTTAACAATCGTATCTTTTAAATCATCAGAATCAATTGGTTTCAAAAGATAATCAATAGCCTCATTTTTAAGCGCCTTGATAGCGTATTGGTTGTATGCTGTAGTGATAATTACGGGAAAATTCTTGTTTGTTAACTTTTGAATAAATTGAAAACCATCCATTGTAGGCATTTCAATATCTAAAAAAAGGCAATCTGGCGTATTCTTTTCTAAATGACTTAAGGCTTCAAAAGGATCAGTAAAAGACGCTGATACATTTATTTCATTGCTAAAATTTGTCAATTCCCAAGATAGGCTTTGCAATGCCTTTTTCTCATCGTCTACTATTACAGCATCTATCATAATTACCTAGTTACTACGTTTATACCCAGATTACTAATCAAATATAAGTTGTTATAAAAGTATAATTCAAAAACATGTATCAATGGAAGTTATTTCAGTATAGTTGGTTAAAAAATCAGGTAATACGACATTTATTTTCAATAACATCCGTTGCTCAGTTCATAAAAAAAAACAACGATATATTGCTGCACCTAATCAACAAAAATCATTCTGAAAATACAATAAAATTACGCGATCCCAAAAATAAATGCGGTAAATCAAACTTTGCATAAGAATGAGCAGCAATATACAACAGCACACCCGCTCTTATTGCCAAAATAATCAAAATCTATCACCAAATCATTTACCATTTATACAAGATAACATACCATTTGCACATAACGAGTTTATAAAACTGATGTCTCGCATTACCTTAGTCATATCAACCTTAAATACTATACAAATCAAAATAACCTAATAAATCAGCTACTATGAAAAGGTGTTTTTATATGTTATTAGTTTTAGCAATCATGCTTTTTATTTCAGTTTTAACTGAAAAAGCAAACAGCAATACTGATACCATTGCTACACATGAAATAGCCAAAAATACTTTGAAAGACTAACGTTCCCTAAACCTAAATCAACTAGAAATGCACCCATTATTTTCAAAGCTCTCAAGGTTATGCCTTTGCATACCGGTTTTCTCGTTATTGATTTCTAGTTCAAAATTCAACGAAGAAACAGTTGCCAATACAATGTATTACGGAGAATACACCTTTAAAGCTACGGGTGGACTCAATGAAGAGCTTAAAGGCGTAATTCATTATGAAAACGTAATCAATAAAGCTAGTGATGGCACGTCGTATTCAACATTAATATTCAAATGTACTGACAACAATTCGTGCAACACAATGCAATTTCTACTATGCCGAAAAAACACCTCTTCAAAAATTCAAAAAGGCTCTTATAAAGTCTCAAGAAATTTTGATAGTTTATTAAATTATTTTGATGGTGTTTTTGGCTTTGCGAACATAAAACCATTAGGAGAAATACCTTTTTTCGCAAGAAAAGGAAAAATTCAAATTACACACAGCAATGATACCGTAATAACCGGAGAATTAAATATAAGTTTAGAAAACAGTAAAGGGAATACCGTTCATTTAACGGGAGATTTTATTGCCGAAAAGCAATAAAATAAATGCAATGAATGTAAGAGTAATACGCCATAAAAAAAAGAGAACATTTTTAGCACAAAAATATCAATAATTTTTATTGGATGATAACCTTTAAAAATTGTAGTTTTGCCATAATTCCCCCATAATTAACCAATTACAATCTCAGTACAATTAATCAGATAAAACTTCAAGAAGAATTTAAAATACAAATACGATTGACAAAAGGGGAAAAGGAACTCTTAAAATTTTATGAAACTACCATTCCATTAAGGTACGATTCTAGAGAAGGCGAATAATCAGAACAGTTATTGTTCTTTCTATAAGCCCACTCGTCTAACGAATAGTTGCATATTGGGCATCTTGCCAACTAGTTTGAACAAGGTGATTGCTCGATTTTAGGTTTCGGGGGAACTACCTAAGTCAGCGCCATCGCAGCTAATATTATTTATAATACGCTAGGAGAATCGTACGGAATGGTAGTATCCTAAAAAAAGGTTTGATGCAAATTTCAAACCTTTTTTTTATTTTAACACGGCTAGTGAACAGCCCGTCATACTTTGCTTTGCAAACATCAAATCAAAAGAACCGCACCTTAGCCTTCACAAATAATCAGTAGCGATTAAAAAACCACCTTCTTTATCATGTACCTCTTTCCCTTTAAAAGCACCTTTTTCGCACTTTCCTCTACGCTTACCTATAGTAATAAACGATACAGCAGTTAAAGCCATTCCTGTTTTTGTTGATATACTAAAAGGAAAGAGCATTTTAAAATAAAAAGCGCTTTTTCTAAAAGTAAATTCCTGTTTTTTTACAAGATATTTATAAACCAAAAAGTATATTCACAAACATACTTTTTGGTTTATTTTTTTTGAGACATTTATTTAGAATTTTTATTCTCACACAAAGTTAGCATACATCAGTACCGAGCCTAGATTTCAACATTTAGTGTTAAAAACTTTGTCATGGAATCTTTAAAATACCACCTTAAAACCAGTGCTTTTTTTCCATCTTTGTAAGCCCAGCGAATGGGTAAATTTTGAAAGCCTACACTAACATTTTAAATTTACAAGACTATGTCTACAGCATTAGAGCCAATTTTAGAAACAAACGACGATCGATTTGTGATTTTCCCTATCAAACATCATGATTTATGGGAATGGTATAAAAAATGCGAGGCTTGTTTCTGGACAGCAGAAGAAATTGATCTTAGCGAAGATATTAATGACTGGAAAAATAAGTTAAATGATGACGAACGTTATTTCATTAAACATATTCTAGCATTTTTTGCTGCTTCTGACGGTATTGTAAATGAAAATCTTGCTGAGAACTTTGTAAGTGAAGTACAATATGCTGAGGCTAAATTCTTCTATGGCTTTCAGATTATGATGGAGAATATTCACTCTGAAACCTATTCTCTGTTAATTGACACGTACGTTAAAGACGAAAAGGAAAAAAATATATTATTTAAGGCTATTGAAAACTTTCCTGCAATAAAGAAAAAAGCAGACTGGGCATTGAACTGGATAGACTCTCCTAGCTTTGCAGAACGGTTGATCGCTTTTGCTGCAGTAGAGGGAATTTTCTTCTCTGGAGCTTTTTGCTCTATCTTTTGGCTAAAGAAGAGAGGCCTAATGCCAGGACTTACTTTTTCTAATGAATTGATATCAAGAGATGAAGGTATGCATTGTGATTATGCAGTACACCTACACAACAAACACTTAATAAACAAAGTGCCAAAAGAACGTATTACGCAAATCTTGACTGACGCCTTAGACATTGAACGTGAATTTATTACCGAATCGCTTCCTGCGAGTTTAATTGGCATGAATTCAAAATTAATGACGCAATATTTAGAATTTGTAACCGACAGACTTCTTGTAGAGCTTGAATGCGACAAAGTATACAACACAACAAATCCATTCGACTTTATGGATATGATTTCACTACAAGGAAAAACAAACTTTTTTGAAAAGCGAGTTTCTGAATACCAAAAAGCTGGTGTTCTCAATAAAGACAAAGATGAGGATGCGCAAAAAATTAGCTTTGACGCTGATTTCTAGTGCGTATCATTAAATACAAATCGTCATTTTTTTATGGCGTATAAAGTGCTGAACAATTTTGAAACGGAAGTTTTAAAAATTACTTAGACTCATACAACGACATCTTGAGAAAGCAAACTTTTAAAGCTATTGCACGAGTATTCAAAAGCAATAACTAAAACAAATTTTGCTATTGATGGAATACTATTTAAATGCTACCAAAATTAGCATACAATAGCATTTACAACGCATACGCAGCGTCTAAAGACAGCTTAAAATAAGGGATGCTGAAGCATTAAGCACACAAGCAACATCCCCATAGCAGATCTAAAAGTGCTGCTTACAGAAAACACAAAACAGAAGTAGCTTACATTAGTTATACTTCAAAATATAAAATTATAAACACAAACCATTAACAATGACGAATGCATGAAATTGAGACTAAACACATCAATTTATATATTGTAATTCGCAAATCTAAAATCGTAGTTTAAATTATGTATGTAGTAAAAAGAGACGGAAGAAAAGAGCTGATCATGTTCGACAAGATTACAGCTAGAATACGAAAATTATGCTACAGCCTCAATGGGCTGGTAGATCCTTTAAAAGTGGCCATGCGTGTCATAGAAGGACTGTATGATGGGGTTACCACCTCTGAATTAGACAATTTAGCCGCAGAAATTGCAGCTACTATGACCACGACCCACCCTGATTATGCAAAACTAGCAGCGCGTATTTCGGTTTCTAACCTTCACAAAAACACTAAAAAGTCCTTCTCTGAAACCATGGAGGATTTGTACCTGTATGTAAACCCAAGAACAGGAAAAAAAGCCCCCTTACTTTCTGATGAAGTATATAAGGTAATTTCAGAAAATGCAGAAAGATTAGACTCTACTATTATTTATAACCGAGATTTTGGCTACGATTATTTTGGTTTTAAAACCCTAGAACGTTCCTATCTTTTAAAAATAAACGGAAATATAGCTGAGCGACCACAACATATGCTTATGCGTGTTTCTATAGGTATTCATCTAAATGATCTAGATGCAGCCATAGAAACCTACGAGCTGATGTCTAAAAAATATTTTACACATGCTACGCCTACCTTATTCAACTCTGGAACACCAAAGCCACAAATGTCATCATGCTTTTTAATAGCCATGAAAGATGATAGCATTGATGGTATTTATGACACCCTAAAGAGTACAGCCAAAATTTCACAATCTGCTGGAGGAATTGGTCTTTCTATTCACAACATTAGAGCAACAGGCTCTTATATTGCTGGCACCAATGGTACATCAAACGGTATCGTACCCATGCTTCAAGTATTTAATGATACCGCAAGGTACGTAGATCAAGGTGGTGGAAAAAGAAAAGGTAGTTTTGCCATTTATATGGAGCCATGGCATGCCGATATTTATGAGTTTTTAGATTTAAAAAAGAATCACGGAAAAGAAGAAATGCGTGCGCGCGATTTGTTTTACGCAATGTGGATTTCAGATTTATTCATGAAACGTGTTGAAGCCAATGAAGACTGGACACTTATGTGCCCTAACGAATGCCCTGGTCTTTTTACAACGCATAGTGAGGAATTTGAAAAATTATACCTTAGCTATGAAGCGCAAGGCAAAGGTCGAAAGACCGTAAAAGCACGTGATCTTTGGGAGAAAATTTTAGAATCTCAAATTGAAACCGGCACACCGTACATGCTTTACAAAGATGCAGCAAACCGTAAGAGTAATCAGAAAAACTTAGGCACCATTCGTTCATCAAATTTATGTACCGAAATTATGGAGTACACCGCTCCTGATGAAATTGCCGTATGTAATTTGGCGTCGATTGCATTACCTATGTTTGTTAAAAACGGAGCATTTGACCATGAAGAGCTATTTAGAGTTACCAAACGCGTGACCAAAAATTTAAATCGCGTTATTGACAGAAACTACTACCCTGTAAAAGAAGCAGAAAATTCTAATATGCGCCACAGACCAATTGGTCTTGGTGTTCAAGGTTTAGCCGATGCTTTTATAATGTTGCGTTTACCTTTTACTAGCGATGAAGCTAAAAAATTAAACCAAGAAATATTTGAAACATTATATTTTGCAGCTGTTACCGCTTCAATGGAAGCTGCTAAAGAAGAAGGTGTTTATTCATCTTACGAAGGCTCTCCTATTTCACAAGGTAAATTTCAACATAATCTTTGGGGCATTAATGACGACGAGCTTTCTGGCCGTTGGGACTGGGGAAAATTACGTAAAGATGTGCTAAAAAATGGCGTAAGAAACTCCCTTTTAGTTGCACCGATGCCAACAGCATCAACTTCTCAAATACTTGGCAATAATGAATGTTTTGAGCCTTACACTTCTAATATTTATACCAGAAGAGTACTTTCTGGAGAATTTATCATTGTCAACAAACATCTTTTAGAAGATTTGGTTGCCCTAGGTCTTTGGAATGAAAATATGAAACAAGAGCTAATGCGCGCTAACGGCTCTATTCAACACATAGAAACCATTCCTCAAGAAATACGTGACTTGTATAAAACCGTTTGGGAATTAAGCATGAAAGACATTATCGATATGTCAAGACAGCGAGGCTATTTTATTGACCAAAGCCAGTCGTTGAATTTATTCATGGAGAATGCGAATTATTCAAAATTAACTTCAATGCACTTTTACGCCTGGAAGAGCGGCTTAAAGACGGGAATGTACTATTTAAGAACCAAAGCAGCTGTTGATGCTATTAAGTTCACCTTAGACAACACCAAGAAAAAAGAAAAACCTACAAGCATTGCGGCCGAAGCAGAAATGGCAGCTACTACTACACCACCGCCATCAGCGGCAGCAGCAGCAACCATGCAGGTACAAACAACACCTGTTACCGCTACGGCTCAAACAGAGGTTGATATAAAACCCATGACTCCTCAAGAAATGAAGGAAATGATAGCGCGTGCCAAAGAAGGCCAAGCAGATGACGATTGCCTCATGTGCGGCTCATAAAGCTAACGCTTACACAGTTTTTAATTCTTAGAAGACAAAAGCCAATATCCCATAAAAATGGGGTGTTGGCTTTTTCACAGCTTACAAAAAGCAACAACAGCCTGCATATTTCACAAAGAAGGAGTATGAAACCCATTGGCACAAAAACGCACTTTAACGATTAACTTTATAGAAGTTCAAAAAAAATATTTGAAAGCGTACGCTTTCAAATCAATGAGCTACCCCCTATTATTGGCGATATCACACCCCTAAGCCACTGGACTTACGTTAATCTATATTTACTGCCTGATCAAAAAACACCCAAAAATTAAATTCACCTGTTTCCAATCACACGCCAGATAGCTAGATCAACCCCAATAGATACCATAACCTACATGTTACAGCATTAAGATGTAGATGCATTCAGGGTTAAATACACAATATTAACAACCTACACCACATGTTTTCAAGCATATACAACAAAAATTTACTGTAATAACCCAATACAACTACATTCGGCATGTGTTTTACAAAAAGCACCCCATTTAAAACATAACCTTAACCAATTTTAGTGCTTTGTAATTACAACCAGTTTCTTACAATAAAAATAAAACCCTACTTAAACTAAAAACGCCCCGTGACTGTCGGGGCGTTTTATATTAAAATAAGATTTGTTGTTCTAGCTTATAGCGAGTAATTCAATCCAAATAACCAATAGCTCTGAATTGGATTATCTATGTTATCAAAACTTGGAGTAGGCGTAATTGCTGGGGTTTGACCTAAAGCGTTAGCCAATGCCTCTTGCTTGTTGTTACGTAAACCAAACTCAAATCCAAGACCTATTCCTTTCCATAAGGTATATCCAAAAGAGTTTATCCATGTCCAGTTAGATAAGTCACCACTTTTATAACTCTGAAAGGTAGAGAAATTAGTTTTAAAGCTAATCGCGCCAATTTTTCTAGTATAATCAACCACTATTTTAGCACCCAAAGAAGAAGTATACGCTACATCATCCTTTGCAAATACAAAGTTGTAGTTTAATGGGTGTACCACCACTACCATATCTTTAATAGGCGTCCAAGTAGCACCAATACCAGCATCTAAGTAACCAGGATCATTAAAATTGTTGATAATAGATGTTCTGTACTCACCTAAGGCAGAAATTGCGAATTTTTCACTCAGTTTATAACCGTACAATGAAGTAATATTAAAAACGTCAGTAGTTCCGTTGAAACTATCATCATCAGTAGAAATATCCTTATTGTCCAATTTTACCCATTGCAAGTTTACGTTTCCTGCATTTCTCCAGAAAAACTTCTCTTTATCTAAATTGGCAAATGCATTTAATGTAATTCCAATATTTCCAGAAGAATTGTTTGGCGTACCTTGAGCGTACCAGTTATTGGCTCCTGAAAGGTTAGCGCCAAGGGTACCAAAAATACCTTTTTTCCATCCTGGGAAAGTGTCTATTTGTCCTTGAAGGGCATCTACACGAGCCTGAATTGCCTTTACAGAATCCTTTTTTATAGCTTGCTCAGCTTTTAATTCTTCTATTGTCTGTGCATAACTAAATGACACCGCAAAAATTGTTAAGAAAGCGAAAATTGTTTTTTTCATAATATGTTTAATGTTTCTTTTTAAGACACGCAAAAGTAGTAAATGTCACACATCTACCTCAAATTATTTTGACTTTTTATATATGGGGACCGAAGAACAAGCCTCTCCATACATGATACTTTTTGCTATATTTTGCAATTTTGCAGTAACCCAAACATAGGCATTTGGGGGTACTGGCTTATTGCTACAACCTTTTATAATAACGGGTTTATCTTTACAATGAGCAACCTCTAAATTCGCTATAACCGTTTGAAACAAAGAAGTTTCTAGCTCTTCAAGCGTACCTATAATCACCCTTTTTGCATAAGGATGTAGCTTTGAGGCAACCAACATAAATGCCCAACCTGGTATAATCGCATCGGTCGTACATGTTAGCGCAACGTAAGCATCTTGGTAATTTTCCCATTGATGATTGGCTATATAATTTCTAAATTCTTTTTCTCTCAGAATAAAACCTTCATAAAGCCAATCTTTAATATCAAGAACAATACGTTTTCCTTCTGGATAATAATCTTCCAAATCAAAAGTAACCAACTTACTTTGCGCAACTCTATTTACAATTGGCTCTTCTTTTTTCACGTTTGTCATATTTAAATTCAATACCTACAACACCTTATAACATCCCCAGTTCTAATTTCGCCTCTTCACTCATTAAATCTTGTGTCCAAGGCGGGTCGAATGTAATTTCTACCTCAGCGTCCTTCACCATATTTAACGACTTTACTTTCTCTTCTACCTCAACTGGCAGTGATTCAGCCACAGGGCAATTAGGAGAGGTTAGCGTCATTAATATTTTCACCTCATTATCTTCGTTTACTAAAACATCATAAATCAATCCCAATTCATAAATATCAACTGGAATTTCAGGGTCATATATAGTCTTTAAAACCTTTACTATTTTTTCACCCAATTCTTGAGTGTCTATTGCTACTTCTTCGCTCATTATAAAATATTTAATATTTGATTGCTCGTAAACAGCATCAAAAAATGACTTAAAATCTTAATTTAACTGGGTTTGATACGCTACTGCATATAGCTTCAATTGCTTTATCATACTTACCAAACCATTGGCTCGTGTAGGCGACAAGTGTTCTTTTAGCCCTATTTCATCAATAAAATCAGTATTCGCTTCAATAATATCTGCTGGCTTTTGATTACTAAACACACGAATTAAAATGGCAATAATTCCTTTAGTAATGATGGCATCACTATCTGCAGTAAACACCAATTTATCTTCAACCAACTCGGCATGTACCCATACTTTACTTTGACAACCTTTGATAATATTATCGTCGGTTTTATACGCTTCTTTTATCATGGGTAATGATTTACCCAATTCAATCATATATTCATACCGCTGCATCCAATCGTCAAACATTGAAAATTCATCTACAATTTCTTCTTGTATTTCTGTAATACTCATACGTTTTTCTTTCTAAGTGGATTATTGTAAATCTTTGCAAAAATACGACAAGAATAACTGCTATTCAACAGTTTCTGCTAATGCACGTATATGAGTTATCAATGGCTTTAATTCCTTGGGCGGACTCCCCTCATCAAAGGCGACTGATTCATACAACTTCCCATTGAAAATAATTGACAAATTCGCCATTCTAGCCCTATCAACCGCCTGATTTTCTGTCAAAGCAATAAAAGTATGCATATCAGCCAAAGCTATAGCATCAACAAGATTGGCAATAGTAATCCATTCTTCTTGGTTAATAGTCTTCTTTTTCACATCGTCATTACTAGATAGTACTGTAACACTATTGTTACTCAACACACATTTAAAACTAGAACCTCTTGTAAGTGCAGTATAGGTTATAGCAACAGTATTTTCCAATTTTTGAACTTCTTGAGCGCAAGCGTTTAGAAAACATAAGAATATAAAAAATAGCGAATATTTCATAAATAGGTGAGAATTAATATCATTTTTCGAGTTAAGAAGTCATTTGCATCTCAAACCCATATTATTATTTGGTAATACAAAGCCTAATCCGCAATAGGTGAAAAATATAACAAGTAAAAAGGGCATCCAAATAGACACCCTTTATACACTTGTTATATAAAAATATTAATTTACAAAACCAGCTCTTGGTCCCCCAGCAACAAACAAGGCACGCATTCTATCATTCTGTCCAGTAGTAAACATATACATACAGTCATCTTGGACGTAATCCATATAATTCATAGTCATATCCGCACTACGGCAATGCGTGGTAGGATATGTAGGACAATTATAATTTGCTCTATCAGATTTTGGCGTATCAGCGACAAAATCATCGCGATTACATCTGCCATCTCCCCAAATATGTCTTAGGTTTAACCAATGTCCAACTTCGTGCGTTGCGGTTCTTCCATGACCGTATATACCTCCAGCGGAATTCTCTCCGAAGAAATCAGTCCCAATGACCACGCCATCTGTTTCTGGTGCACCGCCAGGAAACTGAGCATACCCAAGAATTCCACCACCTATTTCACAAACCCAAAGATTTAGCGTATTAGCAGGGTCTGTTGGTGCCCATCCACCTTGAGAGGGGTCTTTCATGGCATCGTTAGTACCCCAAGAAGCCTTTGAAGAAGTCTTTCTATTAACACCCGCCAAAGTAAAGGTTACATTAACATCAGCAACTAGATTGGCAAATGCAGAAGGAACACCACTAGTACCTGAATTATTATTGTTAAAATCGTCATTAAGAATAGCTATCTGCGAATTTATATGAGCAGTGGTAACTTGCCCTGCATTTTTCTCTATAATATTAACTACCACAGGAATCGTTATAGCTCCTTCATAAATAGGACCTGTCTCTCCTCCTCCTCCACCGCCGTTACCGGGTTTACCTTGTCCACCTTTTTTTAAAGCAATAGCCTTTCGGGTAGCATATTCAATGTCATACATTTTTTTTGCTAAGCCCTTGTTTTTTTCTAATCGATATTCCAAATTTTTCATTGCGACACACTTTTCAAAAACACTCGCAGACTTACTACTAGTAGATTTACTATCGAAATCGTCAGCTTCAACATACAATGAAAAATCACTCATATCTACTAATTCTTCTTGTGCGATTGGCTCATTTTCTACACCTGAAGCCTCATCATCACAAGCAACTAACACTACACCCAATAGTGCCAAAGCAAAAAATACTTTTTTCATAATTATTTGTTTTTTAGTTATTTATCCTCTAAAAATACGAAAAATTTAACATATTCTTAATGTTTTGTAATATTTATTCAAAAATAAAAGAAATAAAACCGTTTATAATGAAGGTAAAATACTACAATAATGTATAACTCAAAAACGAATTTTAACGACTTAAAAAAAAGAACCCTCTAACTGTACGTCATATAATTGTGTTCAACATTTTGCATCATAACACATTAAAAAATCAATTGCTACGATACATTATCAAAATATTAAACACAGGAAAGTATTTTCTTAGGAAAATCATAGGCTATAGCAGGTTTTAATCTGTAGCTCACCAGACACAAGATAGTACCCTCATCCTATAACACAATAAAAGAATAGGAAATTCAACAATGTAAATAAGTCTTAAGAAAGCATCGCCTTAGCGCGTAATACTGCCGAGACCAGCACATCTACCTCTTCTTTGGTATTATAAAAACTAAAACTGGCACGTACTGTACCTGGTATTTTATAAAAGTCCATAATGGGTTGAGCACAGTGATGCCCTGTTCTTACTGCAACACCCAATTTATCTAAAATAGACCCTATATCATACGGGTGTAGCCCTTCAATATTAAAAGAAATAACAGCCGTTTTACTAGCTGCATTTCCGTAAATTTTAAGGTTCGGTATCGCTATTAACTTTTCGGTAGCATACTGCAAAAGTTCTTGTTCGTAAGCTGCAATGTCATCAAAGCCCAAAGCATTCATATAATCTATTGCCGCACCAAAAGCAATACCACCTGCAATATTGGGCGTACCTGCTTCAAATTTATGAGGCAACCCTGCATAGGTTGTTTTCTCAAAAGTAACCTCAGCAATCATTTCACCACCACCTTGATAAGGTGGTAATTTTTCCAACCATTCTTCCTTGCCGTACAACATACCAATTCCGGTAGGGCCACATACTTTATGACCAGAAATGACATAAAAATCAACATTGAGCTCTTGTACATTGGCCTTAATATGAGGTGCCGCCTGAGCACCATCAATTAAAACTGCCGCTCCAATAGCATGCGCTTTATCAATAATTACCTTTATAGGATTAACCGTACCTAAAGCATTTGAGACATGGTTACAAAACACTAATTTGGTTTTATTAGAAAGAAGGGCATCATAGGCATCAAGGCGTAATTCACCGTTTTCATTCATCGGAATCACCTTTAACACCGCTCCTGTTCGCTCACAGAGCATTTGCCAAGGCACTATGTTAGAATGATGCTCCATGGCAGAAACCACTATTTCGTCTCCCTTTTTCAAAAGCGATGAAAAGCCGTTTGCCACAATGTTAATACCATGCGTAGTACCTGAGGTTAAAATAATTTCATGTGCCTTTGCCGCATTACAATGTTTTTGAATTTTTATACGCGCTTGCTCATACAAATCTGTAGCTTCTTGCGATAGCGCATGTACACCTCTATGAATATTCGCATTGTAATTCTCGTAGTAATCGACAATTACGTCAATTACCTGTTTTGGTGTTTGCGAGGTAGCGGCATTATCAAAATACACCAAGGGTTTACCGTTTACCTCACGTTGTAAAATAGGGAAATCTTTACGAATTTTTTCGATATCAAGTGTATGTGCTGCCATACTACAAATCAAAGCCTAAATTAACGCCTAATTTCTTTGCGATTAGCTTGTTAATTCTAACCTTCAACTCTGGAATACGCACACTCTCTAAAACATTATTAGCAAAAGCATACATTAACAAAGCACGAGCTTCCTTTTCAGGAATACCTCTAGACTGCAAGTAAAACATAGCATCTTCATCAAGCTGACCTATTGTACAACCGTGTGAACATTTTACATCATCAGCAAAAATCTCTAATTGCGGCTTGGTATTAATAGTTGCCTTATCGCTAATTAAAATATTATTGTTTTGCTGAAAAGCATTGGTTTTTTGAGCGATTTTATCAACGATTATCTTTCCGTTAAAAACGCCTGTTGCATTTTCACCATAGATACCCTTGTAATCTTGGTGGCTTTCACAATTTGGCTGAATATGATGTACCAACGTATGATGGTCTACATGCTGTTTTTCGCCCAAAATAGTCACCCCTTTCATGGTTGAATCCATATACTCCCCATTCTGATAGAAGTTTAGGTTATTACGGGTAAGCTTGCCTCCAAAAGAAAAGGTATGCACATTTACAAAACTCTTATCTTTTTGGTTGATATAGGTATTATCTATTAATGAAGCCTTTTGAGCATCATTTTGGACCTTGTAATAATCAATAATGGCACTTTTTGCAGCAAATATCTCGGTAACAGAATTGGTTAGCACTTCGTTGGTGGTTAAACTTTGGTGCCGTTCAATAATTTGAATCTCTGCATTTTCTTCAACCACAATAAGGTTTCTTGGCTGCAACATTAATGCCGCCTCGTTACCTGTCGCGAAATGAACAATTTCAACAGGCTTTTTAGGCATTTTATTTTTAGGAATATAAATATACGCTCCCTCTTTACTAAAAGCCGTATTCAAATTGGTTAGCGAATCTTCTTTAGAAGCTACTTTATTGAAATACACATCAATTATCTGCTTGTACATAGGCTTTGAAAGCGCAGCACTCATCAAACAAATATCAACGCCATCATGGGTAGTTTCTGAAAGGTATGAACTATAAATACCATCAATAAAAACTATTTTATAGGTATCAATATCATGAATAAAGTATTTTTTTACATCCTTATAATCCAGCGCATTTTCCTGCTTCGGAAAAATACTGAAATCTATTTTCTGCAATTTATTAAGCGATGTATATTTCCAGGCCTCGTCTTTCTTAGAAGGGAAACCTTTTTGTTCAAAATTCTTTATGGCCTCCGTACGCACGTCATGAACTGGGTGGTCTATATCCACATTGTTCTCAAATGCCATAAAGGAGGAAATCAATTTATCTTTTAAATCCATTTTCTTTTGTATTAAAAGTAGTACAAGGTATAATGCTGTATCAACACCGTTTATTTTGCAGGTATTTTTCTTAAACTACGGCTTCATTTTTAAGCCAATCATAGCCCTTAGCCTCAAGCTCTAATGCCAACTCTTTACCGCCTGATTTTACTATTTTTCCATTGTACAAAACATGCACAAAATCAGGAACAATATACTCTAGCAAACGCTGGTAGTGTGTGATAACAACCACTGCATTGTCTTTACTTTTTAATTTATTCACCCCATTGGCAACAATACGCAGGGCGTCAATATCTAAACCAGAATCGGTTTCATCTAAAATTGCTAATTTGGGTTCTAGCATTGCCATTTGAAAAATCTCATTCCGTTTCTTTTCACCACCAGAAAATCCTTCATTAAGTGACCTTGATAAGAACTTTCTATCAATTTCTAGCAATTCTGCTTTTTCACGAATAAGCTTTAACATCTCATTGGCAGGCATATCAGCCTCACCTCTTGCCTTACGAGATTCATTAATTGCAGTTTTCATAAAATTAGTTACCGATACCCCAGGAATTTCTACAGGATATTGAAACGATAAAAACACCCCTTTGTGTGCTCTTTCTTCAGGTGCTGCGTCTTCTAAATTTTCGCCGTCTAAGGCAACAGAACCTTTGGTAACTTCAAATTCTTCCTTCCCTGCTATTACAGATGCCAAGGTACTTTTACCTGAACCATTGGGTCCCATTATTGCATGAACTTCACCGGCATTTACTGATAAGTTTATTCCTTTCAATATTTCCTTGTCCTCTATACTTGCGTGTAAGTCGTTAATTTTAAGCATGTTCTCTATTTTAAATATTCAGGTGCCTTAGGCATTTTATTAAAATCTTCTTTTTGGTGTTGTATGTATACTTTTGCATTTTTTTCTTTTGCAAAAGCTTCAAAAACATCCATACTTTTTAAGGTTTGTGCCACATCATAATTAAAACTTGGCACTCTTTTATGCATTCTATTTTCGTACAAATGATACAAATCACCAGTTAACAAAGTAGGGCCATTTTCTACCAAATCTAAATACAATACTTGATGACCGGGTGTATGCCCTGGCATAGCTTTGATAACAACCGTACCGTCGCCAAAAACATCAAAATCACCATTGAGCCGTTGTACGTTATTCAATTTAGCAATAGCATTGTACAAATCTGAATTTGAATTCATCATTTCTGCACTGGTTATAAAATCATATTCAGCGCCTTGCACCAACCATACTGAGTTTTCAAACTCATTGGCATGACCTGTATGGTCAAAGTGGGTGTGCGACAAAGCGATATAGTTAATATCATCTTTGCTAAGGCCAATAGTCTTCAATTGATTTGCTACAGCTTGCTTTCTTGAAATCGTAAAATTCCCGTTAGGTGTAGTAAATGGTTCTTGTGCTGTTACCAAATTTTCAGGAAGTCCGGCATCCCACATTAAATTTCCCTTAGGATGAACGATAACATAAAAAGGGTCAGAAAACTCTTTTGATTGACCATGATAGGTAGTATCTTGAGAAAACAACTCCAAATTGTTTACCATTACCGTTCCGCCACTAAAGGTGTAGAGCTTAACCTCAGGTTTCTCCATTGTTTTCACCTGAGTTTCTACGGGCTTCTTTTGTACTTCTTTGCAAGCAACAATAAGTAGCAACCCTAACAAAAAGGTGATTTTTTTCATCTTAAATCGTCTATTTTTCATTATCCTACAGAACCTTCCAAACTTATTTCTAGTAATTTTTGCGCTTCTACGGCAAACTCCATCGGCAACTTATTAAGTACTTCTTTACTAAAGCCATTTACAATTAATGCAATTGCTTTTTCGGTATCGATACCTCTTTGATTGCAATAAAAAATTTGGTCTTCACCAATCTTACTCGTTGTAGCTTCGTGTTCTATTTGAGCAGATTTATTTTTAGCTTCGATATATGGAAACGTATGTGCTCCACATTCATTCCCCATTAATAGCGAATCACATTGCGAAAAGTTTCGCGCATTTTTTGCTCGACTATTAATCTGCACTAAGCCTCGATAACTATTTTGTGATTTTCCTGCTGATATCCCTTTTGATATGATGGTACTACGGGTGTTTTTACCCAGATGAATCATTTTTGTACCGGTATCTGCTTGTTGGTAATTATTGGTTACGGCAATAGAATAAAACTCACCTATAGCATTATCACCCTTTAAAATACACGATGGATATTTCCATGTAACTGCAGAGCCTGTTTCTACTTGAGTCCAAGATATTTTGGCATTTTTCTCACACAAACCTCTTTTCGTTACAAAATTGTAAACCCCGCCTTTTCCTTCTTTATTGCCAGGAAACCAGTTTTGCACCGTTGAGTATTTTATTTCAGCATCGTCAAGTGCAATAAGCTCAACAACTGCTGCATGCAATTGGTTTTCGTCACGTGATGGTGCCGTACAACCTTCTAAATAACTCACATAACTACCCTCATCTGCAATAACCAACGTACGCTCAAACTGACCCGTACCTGCTTGGTTGATTCTAAAATAGGTTGACAACTCCATAGGGCAACGAACCCCTTTTGGGATATAGCAGAAACTACCATCAGAAAATACTGCCGAATTTAAAGCAGCATAAAAATTATCTTTTTGAGGCACTACCGTACCCAAATATTTTTTCACCAATTCTGGATGCTCTTTAATTGCCTCTGAAATGGAGCAAAAAATAATACCTTTTTCTGCTAATGTTTTTTTGAACGTTGTAGCCACAGAAACAGAATCCATAACAATATCAACTGCAACATTGGCTAGTTTTTTCTGCTCATCAACTGAAATACCCAGCTTTTTAAAGGTTTCCAACAACTCTGGATCTACCTCATCCAAACTATCATATTTTGGTTTGCTATTAGGTGCTGAATAGTATGAAATAGCCTGAAAATCGGGCTTTTCATAATGCACATTTGCCCATTCTGGCTCTTCCATTTCTTTCCATGCCTTAAAGGCTTCCAAACGCCAATCAGTCATCCACTGAGGTTCTTCTTTCTTTTTAGAAATAGCGACCACAATTTCTTCATTCAATCCGTTGGGAAAGGTATCAGATTCAATATCGGTGTAGAAACCGTATTCGTATTCTTTGGTTTCTAATTCTTTTTTTAATTCCTCTTCCGTATATGCCATATGCTGCAATTCATAAGTTAAAAATCAAAAGCGTACATATACTGCCATCTCTTTTTAACACATTTAATACTATTTGCTACTTATTGGGGTGTAAACCCGTTTTCAATATTTTTTATTTTCTATAAAGAAAAACTCTCTCCACAACCACAGGTACGCTGCGCATTGGGGTTGTTAAATACAAATCCTTTACCATTGAGCCCGCCTGAATACTCCAAAACAGTTCCTACGAGATATAAAAAGCTCTTTTTATCTACAATAATACGCACGCCATTGTCTTCAAATATCTTATCTGTTTCGCCAATTTTATTATCAAAATCTAACTCATAAGACAATCCGCTGCATCCGCCACTTTTAACGCCCACACGAACATAATCTTTAGATGCATCAAAGCCTTCTTCAGTCATTAAATCAATGACTTTTTTCTTAGCTGTTTCCGACACTTCAATCATAACTAGTATGTATTAACACCAAAATTTATTTGGTACGATTCTAAATAGTTTACAAATATACAGTATAAGTCCCTTTTTTACACAGGAACTAACATTATTATAACGTATGTATGGATAGGTCTTTTCTATTATACCGTTTTAGGCATTAGAAAATAGGTGACGTTTCAAAATCACATCAAAATAAAACGCTGTGTTGGGTATATTAATTTTATGATATCGACCCATTAGCTATTGGGATACTAAACAGAAGAAAACGGTATGTTTTATTACCCATTTAAGGAGCATAACGAAGCATCAACACATACCGCAGGATTAAGGTAGCAACCCTCACATGAACCATAAATTCTAAAATTTTTCGCCTTTTGAAATTACAGCTAAATGAATGGTTTGCGTACTATTAATTTAGATAGAAATAGTGCGGAAACAAGCTACGATGTTAGCATTTCACAAACAGATTCAGGCTTTTACAGGATACTAAAACTACCCATATAATTTTCCAAAAAATAAATCGACTACCTGCTGGTTTTCTGGAAAATTATGCACCTCCTTAATTTTGTTATTTTCAATCCTCCATAGTAGACAGGACATACTATCTAAATTTTCTTCATTTTTAAGATTACTCCAATTTCTATGGCAGTCAATTACATGCGTATCATTTACCCCCATTACAATTGGTTCCGCCTTAAACGAACATTTACCCAATTGCTTGAAAAATTTAAGCACTTCTTCTATACCGGTTTTAGTACCGCTTAAAGGATGATTACCCGGTATATGCCATTTAATATTTTCATCTAGTACTTTTTGTATCTCATGGGAATCATTATTTCCGTATGCTGTAAAAAAAGCATGAATTAAATCTAGGTTTGGATGCTGTTCTTGCATGAATTTGAATTCTTTAATAGGTTTTAATTTTGTAAATCCGTTGATTACTGAGATACCTCCAATACTTACGGCACTCGTTAAAAAAGTAGTTTTGTGAATAAAATCTATTCTTTTCATAAAGCGGATTAAACAGGTGTATATTTCATTACAAAAGTAAACTATGCTATACTCAACCTCCTTGAGGTTCGATAAGATTATACGAAGTTCAAATGAATAAAACAGGGCAAGTTCAGTCAAAAATAGTATTGTAACACCAGTAACACTACAGGCTTATTTTTGAAGCATTTTCTTGAAGTTATATGGCATTTATTTAACCTTTAGCACCACTACATCAGCGCGTCCTTTATTTTGGATATTTTGAAAATCGGCACTAGCGGTCTCCCCTACTACTACAATACTTCCGTCTACGGTTTCTACGGCATCAAAACCATAATCAAGGCCACTTCCACCAAAAGTTTTTTGCCATACCATGCTACCATTAGCATCCGTTTTGATTAACCAAATATCATTTTCACCAGCATTATCACTCAAATCCTTATTGGTACTTTTAGCATTTCCTGTAATTATAAAACCACCATCTTTACTAGCAATTACACTATGCGCAGCATCAAACTGGCTACCACCAAAGGTTTGTTCCCAAACCAACTCCCCAGCCGCATCAATTTTAATAAGCCAAATATCTGATTCTCCATTATTTTTAGAAACATCAACATCATTACTAAAAGTACTACCTGTAATCACAAAACCGCCATCGTTAGTTTTGGCAATATCTTGCGCTCTTTCAATACCCGTACCTCCGTACGATTTTTTCCAAACTGTTGTACCTGAATTATTAATTTTAACCACCCAAAAGTCATAACTACCTCGTGAATTATTCACATCAAAATCGTCGCTCTCCGTAAAACCTGCCAAGACAAAACCCCCATCATCAGCCTGCACAACGGCGTGTGCACGGTCATTATTAGAACCTCCGTAATATCCACGCCATTGCAATGCACCATGCGCATCAACTTTGCTTGCCCAAAATTCTCCTACACCGTGACTGGTTACTGAGTTTAACTTCTCCGTATTTCCGTCTGCTCTGGCCGATGTAATATCTAAAAAACCAACAAAAAAGAGGCCTTCATCCTCCGTTTGTAAAATATCATACGAATGGTCATGTCCTGAAAACCCAAAACTTTTCTCCCATTCAATAGCGCCCAAAGCATCCAATTTAAGCACCCAATTATCATGAAAACCTTTATTCACACTACCATCACCATCATCACTCATGGCATATCCGGTTAGGGCATAACCGCCATCTTTTGTTTGTACCAAACTCTGCCCTCTATCATCTTTACTTCCGCCATAGGTTTTACTCCATTCAAGTGCTCCACTACCATCCAATTTTAATAGCCAATAATCATTTACTGGTATTGATTTACCTTCTAAATCACCATCTGTACTATTAGAAAATCCTAAAACCGCATACCCTCCATCGGCGGTAGCTATGATTGCCTGCGCAGTTTCTTCGCCAGATCCGCCATAGGTTTTAACCCAGTCTAATTCTCCTACAAATTGTGTTTTGGTAATTTCATTCACACCAGACAAGTCAGCATCCTTGGCACAACCAAAAACAACCAAAAAACAGATAACTAACAGAAATGGCTTCATTTTTAATTTGATTTTTTAATAATAAACAACCCAGCTTTTATATCACTCACCACAATTTTACCACTTGAAAAATAAGGATATACATTCCAAACTCCAGAAAAATCAGCATTATCGGTAGCAGGAAAAGTATCAAAAAAACCTACTTCAGTAATGCTTCTATTAGCTATTCCAGCAATATCAAGCATACGAACGCCTGCTGTATAATTAGCAAGAAAAAAAGTATTTCCCTTTACATAGCCATTGTGATCAATAGCACTAGTGGTTCCCAAATAGGTATCATGCAAAGAAGGACTATCAAGATCGTTAAAATTAAAAATAAGGGTTCGCGATTTAAAACCATCATTTGTTTCATCCAATTCATCACCCAAAATAAAATATTTTTGATCTTCAGTAAACCAACCTTGATGCGTATATGAAATATTTGGGTAAGTAACAGAAGCAATATGGGTAGGGTTGTCTTTATCGGTTACATCAGCGATAACAACCACATCTTCATTGGCACCTACATAAATTTCTCTCCCCGTATAATCGGTATCAGGGCCATTATATGTGACCACCTGCGCATCATGTGAGTATCCGTTTTCAGCATACCCACCAGCAGCTACAGGGTTTTTAGGGTCTTGAATATTAATAAAATGTGCACCACCTCGAAATGCATCACCGCGGTCTGTACCCACCACATAGGCAAAACCAGTTTCTTCATTAATGACAATATTATGTGCATTACCAAAACCAGTGTACCTAGCATCTGCAACAAAAGTTTCGGGAGCATTGGCTACATTTCTCAATTTAGTTAAATCAAAAACCTGCATACCGTGATTTGCCGCCTCAGAAACTATAAAGGCATGGTCATTATATACCTTAATATCGCGCCATGAGCTTGAACTAGTTGCGGTGGGTAATTTTCCCAAATAAATTAGGTTTTCATCATCTGAGATATCTACAAAGGCAGTACCATTATTCAAACCCATTATAGCGTATTCTTTACCAGTAGTAGCATCTGTCCAGCCCCAACTATCATTACCAGCTTGTGCTTGAAAATCTGAAAGTGCTAGTCTAGCAACAAAATCATAACCGCTGCAAGGGTACAAACCAGCCATTCCGTTTTCACAAGGCGTAAACGAATCTAATATCACAGAATTCCCGGGGGAAGTAGGTTGTTGTACAGGCTCTTCTGTTGCTTCCGTATTTTTAGAACAGCTATAGCTACCAAGAAAAAATAGCATCGTAAATATAAAATTGTATACTTTCATGTCTCTTTATTGAATATGCAAAGGTACGGCTTATTGTTTTTTAAAGTAGAATAACCAGTTTCATAAACAACAATTTCAAGCGCTATTACCCTACTGAAAAACAAAACACTACCACCACATATGAATTATTACTATCTTGCAGGCATGCGATATTTGTAGCATAAAAGCTATAGCTATTGCACGAAATTATTACAAAATAACTATGCAGAATGACGGTATCCCTTACGCCTCAATCTTTTGTATTTTGTTTCAAAAAAAGCTTTCGCAACAGCTTAAGTTTAACAAAAATGTTATCATTATGAACATCTCATTTTTTATTAATGGCGAACAAAAATCTGTAACTATTACTGATGAAAACACCCCCTTACTTTGGGTAGTTCGCGATATACTTAATTTAAAAGGAACAAAATTTGGCTGTGGAAAAGCAGCCTGTGGTGCCTGTACATTACATGTAGACGGGGAAGCCGTTCGCTCCTGCTTGTATCCTGTAAAGTTTGCTGAAGGAAAACAAATTATCACCATTGAAGGCTTGGGTGATGCCAAAAACCCTCATCCTGTTCAACAGGCATGGGTAGAAGAAATTGTTCCGCAATGTGGTTATTGCCAACCAGGCTTTATGATGGCTACTGCTGCCTTATTGGCTAAAATTCCAAATCCTACTGATGAGGATATTGATCAAAATATAGTTAATGTTTGTCGTTGTGGCACTTATTATCGCATGCGAAAAGCAATTCATCGCGCCGCTGAATTAGCAACCACCTCTTCTGAAAATTCTTAATTTATTATGGACAAAAAAGAAAAAAAAATACCCCGTCGTAAGTTTTTAATTCGAGGAGCACTAAGTACTGTTGGCGTATTAGCTGTTGGTACCTATATATTCAAAAACCCGATTAGAAGAGGTATTGCCACAGCCATAAACACCACCGATGCACCATATTTAGGCGATACAAGCACACCTGTTATATGGTTTGAAATAACCGAAAACAATACAATTATCTTATACAGCCCCAAAGTAGAAATGGGGCAAGGCACTTTTACCGGACTCGCGCAAATGACGGCGGATGAACTTGAGGTGTCTATGGAACAAATACAGGTCGTTCATGCTCCATCAGCTTCAGGTAATATAGACGAATTTGCCACAGGCGGAAGTACTTCCATATCTAGCTTATGGATGCCTTTACGAGAATTGGCAGCCACTATGCGCGAAATGATTAAAAACGAAGCTGCATCAAAATTAGGTATGGCTCCGGTGCAACTCACTATTAAAAACGGCGTACTATCGGGCGGCGGAAAAACGATGACTTATGCTGAAGCCGTTAAAGACATTACTGATTGGAACGTACCAGAGACACCAAATTTAAAAGATACTAAGACGTATAAATACATCGGAAAACCGCTAGCACGAGTAGACCTAAAGGAGAAAGTTTTTGGCTCACCTATTTTTGGCATGGACGCCTCATTACCCAATATGCTCTATGGCGCTGTTGTTAGGCCTAGTAACATTGGTGCCAAATACATCACAGCCAACACCAGCAAAGCCGCAGGAATGCCTGGGGTAATAAAAATAATTAAAGAACCTGATTTTGTTGGGGTAGTAGCAACATCACGCATGGAAGCAGAGCATGCCAAAAACGCTATTGAAGTAACATGGGAAATTGACCGCAATTGGCAAACCGCTGATATTGAATCCTTAATAGCTGTAGGTAATGGCAAACCTTTTGTTATTCAAAAAGAAGGCGATGCTAAAGGCATTTTGAGTGATGAAGAAGCATTAATTACAGCCGAATACAAAAGCCCTATTGGAGCGCATGCGCAACTTGAACCCAATGGAGCAGTGGCTCATGTAACGGCAGATAAAGCAACGATTATACTATCAACTCAGGTTGTAAAACTCACCCGTGATGAAATTGCAGAAAGGCTCAACTTTGAGAAAAACCAAGTTCATATAATCCCCACTTTTTTAGGTGGTGGATTTGGAAGGCGTTTACATACGCCAAATGCAATTCAAGCTGCTGTAATGTCAAAAGCAGTGGGCAAACCCGTAAAGTGCTTTTTTAATAGAAAAGAAGAGTTTCAAAACGATACATTTAGGCCTCCCACCCATCATGTACTCAAAGCAAAACTGAACCCCGATGGCCTCATTGAAGCTTTAGAGCACAATGTTTCAAGTGGTGATGTTGCTTTTGGCTCGCCTATGGTGCCTAGTATTGCTGCGCCCATATTAGGTGCCGATTTGGGCGCTTGGCGTGGCGGCATGATTCAATATGAAAGCATTCCCAATTTTCGAACCATTTCATGGCGTCAAAAACTTCCTTTTGCAACTAGCTGGTGGCGCAGTTTAGGATTGTTAGCAAATACCTTTGCTATAGAGAGTTTTATGGACGAGCTAGCTATAGCGGCAAAAAAAGACCCTGTAGCCTTTCGTTTGGCACAAATTCAAGATGATGACCGTGGCTACCGACTCAAAGAAGTTATTAAAGCTGCTGCACATAAAGCAGGATACACTAACGATGTTAAAAATGGCAGAGCAATGGGGTTTGCAGCTTCAACAGATACAAACACCCCTTGTGCTCAGGTAGTAGAAGTATCTATAAAAGACAACACCATTAAAGTTCATAAAGTCACCTGTGCCATGGATCCTGGTATTATTGTCAACCCCGACCAAGTACGTGCACAATGCGAAGGAGCTATTATTATGGGAATGAGTGCTTCGATGTTTGAAAAAATGGAAGTTGAAGACGGTATGTTAACACCAACGATTTATGGCCCGTATCAAATGGCATTGATGCGAAATGCACCCAAAGAAATTGATGTTGTACTTTTACAAAACGCTGACACCCCTGGTGCCGTAGGAGAACCTCCTTTAGGCCCCATTGGCGCAGCTATTGCCAATGCTATTTTTCGATTAACAGGACAACGATTACGAACAATGCCACTACAATTAAGCTGAAATTAAATCGTACATGACAAAACAATTTGGTGGAAAGCTAACACCTCAACTCAAAGAAAAATATAGTCATTCAAAACAATGGGATGGTAAAAAATTCTTGAATTTAGAGGATACTACTATGGATATTAGCCCTTTAAAGATTCCAAAACTAGTGTACCAACAATTTTTTAAAAAGCAAGGCAGGATACCAAAACAAAATTTGCCCATAATTCCGCTCAACGAAAAAGCCTTTCTTAACCCATCAAAAAAAGTAAAATTTATTTGGTACGGGCATTCTGTTGTATTGTTAAGAATTGCCAACAAAACAATACTTATCGACCCTATGTTGGGTGAAAATGCAGCGCCAATTTCACCATTCGGCATGAAACGTTTTTCAAAAAATACGCTTGATTTAATCACGCATTTCCCTGAGATTGACTTGATCTTACTCTCGCACGACCACTATGACCATTTGGATTTAGACAGCATAATATTATTAAAAACTAAAGTAAAACAGTTTTATGTAGCTTTGGGTTGTGGTAGACATTTAGAAAAATGGGGTATTCCAGAAACCATAATTAAGGAGTTTGATTGGTGGAATACAGCGAACTTTGAAGGCATTGACATCACTTTTACGCCAACGCGTCATTTTTCAGGAAGAGGGCTAACCGACAGAGCCAAATCTTTATGGGGAGGCTGGGCTATAAAAAATGTAGTTGAGAACATCTACTTTAGTGGCGATAGCGGTTACGGAAACCATTTTAAAACGGTTGGAGAAAAACTTGGGCCATTTGACTTTGCTTTTATGGAATGTGGGCAGTACAACGACAATTGGCGTCAAATTCACATGTTTCCCGAAGAATCGGTGCAGGCAGCAAAAGATGTAAATGCGCAACTTATAATGCCTGTACATTGGGCAGGGTTTGCATTAGCACAACACCATTGGAAAGACCCTATAGAACGATTTTCAAAAGCATGCAAAACACTTGACCAAGCTTTTACAACACCCCCATTAGGTGCGTTAATAGATTTGTCGGAATCTGCTCATGCAACAGCAAACTGGGAAAACATGGACTAAATTAGTTTGGTACATTTTAAACAGCCAAACGACGATTTATAGTTTCGATAGACACATTTAAATAAATTTCTTTACCCTTTTCTAAGGGTTCATGGTGATGAAAATAGATCTTACTTTCCTCATAAATGCCCTCTACTAAATAATAACCTCCCATATAAAACGACTGGCTAACAACCGTTTCTAAGCCCGATTTATTAGAAACTCTAAATTCATGCGCATACACAATGATGCGTCTTTTGGTATCTGCGTAAGTTTTTACAATGTTGATAGGAATTCTGTTTGCCTGCCCAAACAGGGAAGCTATGTAGATATCTTTGGGATGTTCGTATAATTCTTTAGGCGTATCTACAGCCATAATTTTTTTATCTCTTAAAACCACAACCCTATCAGCAAATGGCAGCATATCATACGGGTCGTGCGTTGAAGTAACTACGGTAATATTTTTACTTTTTAGATACCCAAACAAGTTTCTTCTCAGGCTATTTTTTCTAAAATTATCAATATGACTAAAAGGCTCATCAAGCAACAGAATTTTAGGCTCTTGCGCCAGTACTCTTGCTAGGGCTACACGTTGTTGTTGCCCCCCGCTCAAATAACGCACCTTAGTACTTGAAAAATCGGTCATCTCAATGGTGGCTAATAATTCATTGGTACGTTCCTTGAGCAATTCGGGTTCTAAAACGGAAAGGAATTGACTCACATTTTCATAAACCGTGGTAAACGGCATTAAATCAAAATCTTGTGAGAGGTATTTCATATACCGTTCTCCCGGGATAAGATTGTACGCAGGCCCCAAGATTTGAGTATCATTCCAATACACCTCTCCTGTATCAATTTCTAAGAGTCCGTAGAGTATTTTGAGTAAGGTACTTTTACCACATCCACTTTCTCCAATAACACAAACGTGTTCTCCTTCCTTTATTTTTAGATTAATATCTTCTAAAACAGAAAGGTTATCATAAGCAAAAGAAACATGATCTAATTGCAGCATTTTTTATATAACTATTTGATAGTACTTGTACCCATTACACCCTAAAACAAGTTTAACTCGCTTTATGCATTAAACGTTATTACGCCTTAAAAACGGATTAAACATAAGCGTATTGACAATTTTCTAAGAATAGCCTTGGGGAAGTATTCATAAAATTGGTTCTCTAATTTACAGAACGGACATATTCATGAAATATTGAAACTGCCCTTTCTTTAGTTTGAAATGATATAAACCAACCCACCCAATACAACTGAAACTTAACTCTAATCAATCTTTAATTTGCTTCGTATCTTCTTTTTGAGGAATATCATTCACAACGATAGGGTTTGGCAATTCTTTAAATCCCATATTGTACAAGGTGAAACCAAAAATATCAGCGTATTGCTCAATAGTTTTACTTACCGGCGTACCTGCCCCATGACCTGCATTGGTTTCAATACGTATAAGAACTGGGTTCTCACCCGCTTGCTTTTCTTGTAATTCAGCTGCAAACTTAAAACTATGCGCGGGCACCACACGGTCATCATGATCACCCGTAGTCACCAAAGTCGCTGGATATTTAACTCCCTTCTTTACATTATGTACAGGAGAATATTTCTTGAGATACATAAACATCTCTTTACTATCTTCTGCCGTACCATAATCATACGCCCAACCGGCACCAGCAGTAAAGGTATGATACCGAAGCATATCCATAACACCTACTGCAGGCAATGCTACCTTCATTAAATCAGGACGCTGGGTCAATGTTGCCCCTACCAACAAACCACCATTACTACCCCCACGAATGGCCAAATAATCTGAACTAGTGTAATTATTTGAAATCAGGTATTCACCTGCGGCGATAAAATCATCAAAAACGTTCTGCTTTTGCATTTTTGTACCTGCATCATGCCATTTTTTACCATATTCGCCTCCTCCACGAATATTAGGCACTGCATAAACACAACCTTGTTCTAACCATACAGCATTTGCGATACTAAATGAGGGTGTTAGACTAATATTAAACCCTCCATAGGCATATAGAATAGTTGGTGTTTTTCCGTTACGTTTAAGTCCCTTTTTATGGGTAATCATCATCGGAATTTTAGTACCATCCTTAGACGTATAAAAGACTTGATTACTTTCATAATCCTCAGCATTAAAATCAATTTGAGGCTTCCAATAAAGTGTGTATTTACCTGTTTCAACATTGTATTTATATGAAGAACCTGGAATGATGTAATTTGTAAATGAAAAATAAAACTCTTTATCTTCTCGTTTACCACCAAAACCTGATGCACTTCCTAAATCAGGTAAAACTACCTCACGAATCAAATTACCATCATAATCGTATTGGAACACTTTTGAAATGGCATCTACCATATACTCTGTAAAAAAGTATCCCCCTCCCGTATTAACTGTGAGTACATGCTCCGTTTCAGGAATAAAATCCACCCAATTTTCAACACCAGGATTGGCCGCATCAACCGTTACAACTTTTGTGTTTGGAGCATTTTTATCAGTAACGATATAAAGTTTAGACCCCACATTATCAATAATATAATGGTCGTTTTCAGTATTATCAACTACAGGAAGCAACTTGCCATTAGGATCTTCTAAGTCTCGCACAAAAAGTTTATTCCCCGATGTTGATACTGAAGCCGTTATTTGCAAATAACGCTCATCATCAGTTACACTAGCGCCAACATAACGGTGCTTTTCTGATGGTACTCCTCCAAAAATTAAAGCATCTTCCTTTTGTGAAGTTCCTACTTTATGGTAATACACTTTATGCTCATCGGTCTTTGCTGAAAGAGCACTCCCTTTGGGTTTATCATAACTAGAGTAGTAAAAGCCTTCATTACCACGCCATGAAATGCCACTAAATTTGATATCAACTAAGGTATCTTCTACAATTTTCTTGGTCTCGGTATTCATAACAATAGCCTTACGCCAATCACTACCACCCTCTGAAATCAAATACGCAGCTAAAGAGCCATCTTTAGTAAAACTTAATGCTGCAAGAGAAGTAGTTCCATCTTTTGAAAAAGTATTGGGGTTTAAAAATACTTCAGCCTTAGCATCTCCTTTTTTACGATATACCACATACTGGTTTTGAAGCCCGTCATTTTTATAAAAATAGGTGTAGTCACCTCTTTTAAATGGGGCACTTAGTTTTTCGTAATTCCATAATTCCTTCAATCTGTTCTTGAGTGAATTTCTAAAAGGAATTTGATCTAAATATCCAAAAGTGGTTTTGTTCTGCGCCTTTACCCACGCTTCTGTTTCTGCACTTCTATCATCCTCCAACCACCGATAAGGATCTTTCACTTTTGTTCCAAAATAATCATCAACCGTAGTACCTTTTGTTGTTACGGGGTATTTCATAGACATAGTATGAGTTTTTGTTTGCGCACTACTCGTTAGTATGCATAGCGAGAATACGATGAGAAAGTAATTCGTTTTCATAAACATATATTAGACTGGCGCTAAAAATACCAAAAAAAAATACCTTAATAACTTAAATGTAAGCTAAAGGTATTTTTTTAATGTAAGGCAGATGCAACTACCTACTATACTAATGCATGTTTTACCAAATACTCAGCAATTTGAATAGCATTTGTAGCAGCACCTTTTCTAAGGTTGTCTGAAACAATCCACATATTTAAGGTATTTCTTTGTGTTTCATCTCTACGAATACGACCAACAAATACCTCATCTTTATCATGTGCGTAAATAGGCATAGGATAGGTATTGGTATCGGGATTATCTTGCACAGTCACCCCATCAGTTTCATTAAGTAATTGTCGCACAGCATTCAATTCAAAATCATTTTCAAATTCAACATTAACAGACTCTGAATGTCCTCCAGCAGTTGGAATACGTACTGCAGTAGCTGTTATAGAGAATGTTCTATCATCAAGTATTTTCTGTGGTTCTCGTGCCAATTTCATCTCTTCTTTGGTATAACCGTTTTCTAAAAAAACATCACAATGTGGCAAAGCATTTCTACCTATTGGATAAGGATACGCCATTTCACCTTGTACACCTGCTATTTCATTTTCTAACTGACGAACTGCTTTCACACCCGTACCAGAAACCGACTGATACGTTGATATAACCACGCGTTTCATCTTATATTTATTATGCAAAGGTGAAAGTGCCATTACTAACTGAATTGTTGAACAATTGGGGTTAGCAATAATTTTATCTTCAGCAGTTAAGGTGTTAGCATTAATTTCTGGCACTACTAATTTCTTAGTAGGATCCATACGCCAAGCAGAAGAATTATCAATAACCGTGGTACCTACTGCTGCAAATTTGGGTGCCCATTCTATAGATGTATCTCCACCTGCCGAAAATATGGCGATATCGGGTTTTGCGGCAACCGCATCTGAAAGTCCTATAACGGTATAATCTTCACCTTTATACGGTAATTTTTTACCAACCGATCGCTCAGAAGCTACTAAGAGCAATTCCGTTAATGGAAAATTACGCTCTGCCAATACTTTTAACATTACCTCGCCTACCATTCCGGTGGCTCCTACAACTGCTACTTTCACTTTTATGTATTTATAATTTTGGAAGACAAATGTAGTTAATACCCTGAATTAGGCAAGTAGAAAATGAAAGAATAATCAAAATATAACAAATTGTTTTAAATAAAACAAATAGTATGCCGCCTTTATGCGCAATCTAGTACTAAACCCATATTTGCATACCTTTTTTTATTGTAAGGTATAGCCCCTAGATTAAAAGAATAGCTGTTAAAAAGAGGCAAGAAACAGGACGTCTTTACTCTTGTTTCTTACAGCGAAGTGGTCTTTATACTTCTACCTTTTTAAAGTCTTAATTGCACACTGTAGCCCATTGTGCTTAAACCCATTTATGCATTAGAAAAATCTAGACGTTATTCCTGTACCCTTCGTAGTAGGAAGCTCAAATCTTAGCAAGAACTCAAAAGAGCCGTTATTAAACTGCGTGCCTCCAAATTCTGTAATCTCCCTATCATGAGCAATGCCTATCAAGAACTTGTCACTAAATTGAAACCCAACAAGCGCACTTACTGCGGCATCCCATCTATAGGCAGCACCAAATGAAAGTTTATTATTTAATAAAAAGGTTGCAGACACATCTACCTGTAATGGAGCACCAGCAACAGTCTTCACCAATACAGCTGGTTTTAATTTAAGGTTAGCGTTTATATTGGTCACATAGCCCGCCATGAGATAAAATGTATTTTTTTCTTTTGAAATATAGGAGTTGGTTTCCTCTGAAACCTCAAAATGTTCGGTTTCTAAAAAAGAAGGCACCGAAACCCCTGCGTAAAAACGGTTGGTATAGTAATAAACACCAGCTCCAAAATTAGGCGAAAAACGTTTATCTACACCACTATCTTCGGGAGCAAGAAGCCCTGGATTATAATTTCTTAAATTGGTTAAGTTTACGTCCAACAAATGACCGCTTGCCTTTAGTCCAAAAGATAATTTACCTGATTGCGACGTGGGTATGGTATATGAAAAATCGGCATCAAAAGACGTATTTCGGTAGGTACCATTACCTATTTCATCGCTTACAATAGACACGCCCACTCCTACCCGCTTAGAAACAGGACTGTTTACATTTAATGTTTGCGTGCTGGGCGCGCCGTCTTGCCCAACCCATTGCGTACGGTAAAGTGCCGCTGCACTAAATACCCCTCTCGATCCAACATAAGCAGGGTTTACCGCTTGTGTATTGTACATATACTGCGTGTACTGGGCATCTTGTTGCGCAAGAACAGAACAAACCGAAACCGTTAGCAACACCAATGTAATATAAATTTTTTGCATACTATTTTTATTCAGAAAATGGTTATTGGCTAACATGCAGATAACCAGATTTAATTCTACTATTGCTTTCTTTCCTGTATTTTATGACGTAAAAATAGACTCCCGTAGGAAGGCCTTCACCTTTCTTTACAGTTATCTTACCACCAGAAACACCCTTAAAAGCTCTTGACCCATTATTATAGCCTTCCACATTAAATACCGCTATGCCATGTCGGTTAAATATTTGAACCGAGTTGTTAGGAAAAGCTTCAATATTTACAATTTCAAAAAAGCCAGAAGCTTGACTTTTAGAAACCATATCATTTTCTATTAAGATATCTTCTGTGGTATAGCCTCCTTCCTCATAATCTGAAATACCATCGCCATCCGCATCAGCAAAGTCATTTTTATCATTAGGATTAGAAGCTGGATCACCATTTATTTCAACATAATCGGGCACGCCATCACCATCCGTATCTACAAAATCATCTGGATTATTAGGGTTGGTAGCAGGCTCACTGTTTGTCTCTACATAATCTGGCACACCATCACCATCACTATCGGTGGCATCTTCTGAATCATTTGGATTAGTAGCGGGGTCACCATTTATTTCAACATAATCGGGCACGCCATCACCATCCGTATCTACAAAATCATCTGGATTATTAGGGTTGGTAGCAGGCTCACTGTTTGTCTCTACATAATCTGGCACACCATCACCATCCGTATCTGTAACATCATCCGGATTATTGGCGTCGGTGGCAGGATCACCATTGGTTTCCACATAATCGGGTACACCATCACCATCAGTATCCGCAACATCATCTGGATTATTGGGATCCGTGGCGGGATCGCCGTTTATTTCAATATAGTCGGGCACACCATCGCCATCAGTATCTACACCAGATTCTTCTATATGATCGGGAATACCATCACCATCGGTATCCACAAAGTCATCCGGATCGTTGGGGTCGGTTTTGGGATTGGAATTATTTTCTACATAATCGGGTACACCATCACCATCGGTATCTGTATAATCTCCAGCATCATTGGGGTCCGTTGGAGGCATAGCGTTATTCTCTACATAATCGGGTACGCCATCACCATCGGTATCTGTGGTATCTGTTGATACCTTTGCTAGGGTAAATACGCCATATTTTCCTATCGGTTGAGCTGTAGTAACCGTCTGGTCTCCTTCGTTTACAACACTTCCCTCATCTACCCATGCGGCCTGTTCTGTATCCCATCGCACAATATGAATTTCTGAGGTGTCTGCATTTAGCAATTCCATTGGTGAAGTTGCGGCATCCCAGCCGAGGGTGACACTTACTTCTGATGTTCCTTGCGTTCTATCTACCTTCCAGTATTCCATATCATTAATAAAGCCGATGTTTCCTACAAATGCATTATGAGGATAAGCAGTATTGCTGTTTTCTAGTATATAACGAGAAGCAAAAATTGCATTGAGCGCATCTGGAGCAGAAATGGTAGCTCCTCTATAAAAACCATCATCTCCTATAGGAAACGTAAATGCCGAATTACCTTCTTTCTGTAATATACCCTCTACATAAGCGGTGTTTGACGTATTAGAATAGGTAGCTGAAGCTCCCAATAGTATACTACCGCCAAATTCATCGTTTTTAATAACACCTTGTGCAAAATTGACACTATTGGCTATAGTTATCGCCGTAGCTAAACTAAAGGCAACTGTTCCCGTAGGATTATCAAAGATTGCCGTATAAAAGCTATTGGTACCGCTACCTGTTAATTGTTGCAGGGATACACCTTTAAACAGAACAGTACCTCCCGTAGCTGTTAGAAAAGAAAAGTTGCCTTGGTTTTCATAATTGGCATACAAAGAAAGAATTCCATTATTATGTATATTTCCTGAAGCTGTATTCTGAAAACTAGCTACGGCTCCCACCTCCGTATCAGCTAAGATACTTAGTTCACCTGTATTGGTTATTTGGGCTTGCACAGCAACTATAGCTGTAAAAAAAAGTCCTTGAACCAGTATTTTTAAGTTATGCATTTGTTTTGTTTTAAACGCCTAATAGGCAACTGTATTAATAGGTATCTACAATGGTATACAATTGGTAGGCGCGGTTTACGGGCCTTGTTTCATTATCTCCGCCACCCGTGATAGTGTGAGTATGATTTCCAGCAGCATTTATTGACGGTACACCAGATGAGTTAACATCATATTCAGTACCCCCTGCGTGGTTGTCTTGTGCAGTAACCGTATTATTCCCTGTATACCGCACAGAATGGGTATAAGAGCCACTCAATGAATGACTATGATAACCTTTACTATCGGTGGTAAATGCTGTATTTGGCCTAGCTGTTGCATCATCTTGGAACGTTCCTTCAGCAGCTGCATTTCCGCCAGTATTCCGTAAAAACATACCTGCCACATCAACAGGGAAAACAATATCGTCTCCCGAAACAAATTCTGGGTATTGGGCTGCCCAAAGGGGGTAATCTACTGCTCCATCAGTTATTGTTCCTTGAGCAACTGGCAGGTAACCATCGGCAACTGTTTTTCCAGTTTTTGCATATACAAATTCGCCTATTCTTTTTGATACAGGTTTCACTTCGGTAGCCCATTCTGGTGCGGTGCCTGCTGCATTCATTTTTAAATATTGACCAGCAGTGCCTTTAGGAAAATCTACCCAATCGGTTCCATTATTATATAGCATAGAACCATTGGCCTCACCAGTAAGCTTTATTTTAGTGCCGTCTACAGCATTTTCTTTTATTTTAGCAGCGGTAATACCAGCATCTTTTAATTGCAAACCATTGCTGGCATCTACCTCAATAGTACTATCATCTACCTTAACTTCTAAATTCATAACTGCTAGTGCTGCATTGCTAGCAGTTCCCGTAATAGAGCCATTTGTAGAAGTAACATCTTTGGGTAGGGCTGTAATTTCTGATTGGGTGGCAACTTTGTTCCAAGTACCATTTGCCCAGTAATAATAACCGGGTGAAAGATTGGCTGTGGTGTTGGTATTATACACCATCATACTCTCTACATTGCCACTGGTAATAGTAGTTGCATCAGTTAAAGCGGTTAGTGCTATTCTAGGGATAAGTATACCCTTATCTGTAGCAACAACATCTAGTTGTGCAGCGGCGTTTGGCGTTGCAGTACCCACACCCAACTGGGCGAAAGATTGCGTACATATAATCATCAACATAATTTGGAGGGAGCTTTTTAGGGACATAAGAAATGTATTGGTTAAAACTCAATTAGAAATAGAGCATAATTATGGTTTATATAGATGAAATGACCGTAGGTCTAGTAGTTTATCATTTAAACTAAAATTTTAATATTAAAAAAGAGAATTAATACTATTCAATAGGTATCTACAATAGTATATAATTGATAGGCTCGGTTCACGGGTCGGGTTTCGGCATCTCCTCCAGCTGTTACACTCAAAGCTGGGATTGTGTGGGTATGATTTCCTTTAGAATCGGTATTATAGCTTGACCCCTGTAGACGAATTGCTCCATTGGCCGAGCCATCTCCTCCTTCAGCTGTTCTAATTTTAGAACTCCAACCGTTAAAAGGGACTGTAACCGATGTCCAACTATGAGTACCTCTACCATACCAACCTGATGTTTCAATCCTATACGTTCTTGAATACTGATGCGTATGCGCTCCATCTGAGGAGCTAGTTCCAGAAGCCGTAGTAAAAGGGGTATTGGGTCTGGCCGTTGCGTCACTTTGTAAAACACCTTCAGCAGCTGCGGTTCCGCCAAGATTGCGCAAAAACATACCAGCTACATCAGCCGGAAAAACAATGTCGTCTCCGGAAACAAATTCGGGATATTTTGCTGCCCAAAGGGGGTAATCTACCGCTCCATTGGCTACTGTTCCCGGAGTAACAGGCAAATAGCCCTCGGTAACAGTTAGTCCAGATTTGGCAAAAACAAACTCACCAATGCGCTTAGATGCCGTCCATTGTGGTGCCGTACCAGCGGCATTCATTCTTAAATATTGCCCAGCAGTACCTTTGGGAAAATCTACCCAATGGGTACCATTATGGTAAAGCATAGAGCCACTAGCTTCTCCTGTAACCTGTATTTTTGTACCATCTACAGCATTTTCTTTAATTTTAGCACTAGTAATTCCTGCATCTTTAAGCTGTAAACCATTGACACCATTTACTTCAATAGAACTATTATCGACCTTAACCTCTAAATTCATGGCTGCCAATGCAGCATTATTAGCCACACCAGTAATAGAGCCATTTGTAGAGGTAACATTTTTGGGTAGCGCAGTGATTTCTGACTCCGTTACTATTTTGTTCCACCTACTATTTGCCCAATAATAATAACCTGGCAAAAGACTCACTGTAGTATTGGTATTGTATACCAGAAGACTTTCTACATTGCCACTACTAATAGTGGTTGCATCTGTTATAGAGGTCAATGACACGCGAGGAATCAGTACTCCTTTGTCTGCAGTCACCACATCTAACTGTGCTGAAGGGTTTGGCATTGCTGTACCTATACCCAACTGAGCAAAGGATTGGACACATACAAGCATTAAAACGATGTGAAGGGAACTTTTTAGGGACATAATCTTGGTTAAATCTAAATTATGCATCGAAAGTAGGTAGGGTTTACCAGACAAAATAATAATTGTTGCCAAACCCTTATTTTATTATAGCAAAACGATAAAATGTAGTGGTTTGTCGATGAAATGCATATTTAATAGGTTTTAAGAAACACTAACAGCGGAAAAACACCATTGCAGCGTTCAAAAAGAACCTTTTATTTCCGCTTTTAAACCTCTATACTAGAGTCAAAATCTGGGCTCAAGGATACGACATATACAGCCAAAAAAAATAGTTTTCATCTTAAAGCAAACGGAAAATTAACTTCTTGGCTATCGCCCTACGATTAAAAAATCACATAGGTATTATGCTCCATGATAAAAAGACCTAACACCGTTCTAAAACAGAAGAAGGGCTAGTTGCATTCAACCAGCCCTTCTATTATATACTATCAAATAGTTAGTTTACCTACTTTACCATTCCTAAATTAATTACCTCTTGCTCTGTTAAATAGCGCCAATGCCCGCGAGGAAGGTCTTTTTTTGTTAAAGAACTATACACAACCCTATCAAGCATGGTGATTTCATAACCCAGTTCTTCAAAAAGTCGTTTTACAATATTGTTTCGTGAACTAAAAATTTCTATTCCTACTTGGTTTTTAGGAGCGTTATCTACAAAACTAACATCTTGTACTCTCACAATATTCTCATCAACAGTAACACCTTCTTCAATGCGTTTCAAATCTGCACTACGCAATTCTTTAGTTAGGGTAACATGGTAAATTTTTCGAAGTCCGTTTTTGGGGCGTGCTAGTCTTTTAGCAAGCTCATTATCATTAGTAAAAAGCAACAAGCCTGTGGTGCTTTTATCTAACTTATCAACTGGTACTAATTCTGATTTTGATGCGCCCGAAACCAAACTATTAACCGTACGTCTTCCTCTTTCATCTCTTCCAGTAGTAACAAAATCTTTGGGTTTATTGAGTAATACATACTCCTTTTTTATAGGATTTAGCCTTCGGCCATCAAAACGCACATCATCAGTCAACTGTACTTTGTATCCCATTTCTGTAATGGGTTTACCATTTACGGTAACATTACCCGCCGATATATAAATATCTGCCTCACGGCGCGAGCATACCCCAGAATTGGCAACATATCTATTTAACCGAATCACATTAGGATTTGATTCTTTTTTCACCTCGGTCTTTTTCTTGATGGGTGAATTGCCCCTTGCAAAACTTTTCTTTCTAAAAGAACCTCCTTCTCTACCTGATTTTCTATCTCCCGTGTTGGAATCTTTCCTGCCCATAATTTTAATTTATTTGCAAAGGTAACAAAGGGTTTTATATGTAGGATTGATTCTATGGTTTAAAAAAAATCTATCTCCCGCTTGGTGAGCAATAAACCAATTTTTTTAATAAGTAATATGTTTGGCTGATTTTCTATTTATTGGACATTTTTGACCAGTTATTATCTATAGAATACGATTTAAAACAAGGTCTACATCAATCAATAGAATACTAAATACTCCTACGATAATAATAAATTTCAAAATATTATGAAGCCAAACATAATGGACTCTTGTTTGCGCTTTTAACAACAACCCTAAAAACAGGAGCAACAACGCAACGCATCCGATAAAATAATAACTCATATCGCCTACATCAAAAGAAATTATCAATAAAAGAGAGGGAATTAATGTGAGGAAAATTAAAACAGTAATACAAATTTTAGACATTCTAGCACCATAGATAACAGGAATAGTTCGGTAATTTTGAGTTAAATCACCTTTTACATTTTCTAAATCTTTAATCATTTCTCTTACCAAAATAAGTAGAAAAAGAAAGATAGCATGAACAAAAATAACCGTTTCAAAATTTTTGTAATACACAAAAACTGCGAAAAAGGGTGTAATGGCTAAAACCGCAGAAACAAAATTACCTACAAAAGGCACTTTTTTTAACTTGTGTGAATACAACCAAATACCAAAAATGTATAAAGAGAAAAAGAAAACCGCCCTAAAAGAAACATAACTAGCTACTATTACCGCTAAAAAATTAAGTATAAAGTAGGTGATAAGCTTAAACCGCTGACTTACTATACGGTCTAAAATACTTTTATTGGGTTTATTAATAAGGTCTTTTTCTGCATCATAAAAATTATTAATGATATAGCCTGATGCCACAACTAGCGCCGAAGCAATAACAATACAACCAAGACTTACATCAAAAACAACCTTTCGTAAAGGAAAATTTGGCGAAAGAATATAAATAGACGCCAAATATTGCGCTAAAACAATCATTAAAATGTTATAGCCGCGTACTACTGAAAACAGACTCAACAACTTTAAAAGTAAGAGTTTGTTTTTTCTATTAAGCATTGTTTATGTGTTGCACTAGAAGTTGTACACCACTTCTAAATTATACCCTTTAAGTGCCGCTTTTGCCTTTTCAATATCTTGGGTAAAACCTAAAATATAGCCTCCACCACCTGAACCGCAAAGTTTCAAGTAATAATCATTGGTTTCAATACCCTGTTTCCAGAGCTTATGAAATTTTGCCGGAATCATAGGTTTAAAATTGTCTAACACCACATGAGATAATTGTTTCAAATTGGTAAACAATGATTTTACATTACCGTTTACAAAATCTTCTACACAGGCATCTGTATGTTTGATAAATTGATTTTTCAACATTGCTCTAAAGCCTTCCTGTTTCATCTTCTCCATAAAGAGTTGCACCATAGGAGCAGTCTCGCCAGTAGAACCGCTATCTAGTAAAAAAACAGCGCCTTTACCCTCTGTATTCTGGCTTGGTATACTTGTAGACTCAATATTGTCTTGTGAATTGATAAGAATAGGCAGACTCAAATAGCTGTTTAAGGGGTCTAAACCAGAAGATTTTCCGTGAAAGAAAGACTCCATTGTACCAAAAATCTTTTTCAATTTCAACAATTTTTCTCTTGTAAGATTTTCGAGAACCGTAATTTTGTCGCTGGCATATTTATCATAAATAGCAGCAACCAAAGCTCCGCTACTTCCTACACCATAACCTTGTGGAATGGAACTGTCAAAATACATCCCCGCAGCTACATCTTTCTTCAATGCCTTAAAATCAAAATTAACAAGATTTGGTTCTTTCGTACAAAGCTCTTCTAAATAGGTTACAAAATTGGTTAAATGAGCATTTGATGCCAACGCTTCTTTCGTAGGGTTTTCATCCGTTTTCAATGCGCCTTTAAAAAAATTATAAGGTATAGACAAGCCCTTAGAATCTTTTATAATTCCATACTCTCCAAAGAGCAATATCTTAGAATAAAACAAAGGACCTTTCATATTCTCCTAATTTAGTATTTCTTAACTTAACGCTTATTTGACGCAATTATGCAAATAAGTTACATTTTTTTAGCGCCAAAACCAATTCTATCGCAAATGTACTGTCCATTTTCACAATATACAACCAACTCATTCTTAATAAAAGTAATTATTTCTTCTTTTTCGGCCGCTGGATAGAGCACATGTACATTTGCACCAGCATCTAAGGTAAAGCAAATATTTGCTCCTGAAGATGCTCTAAAATCCCATATTTTATTAATGATTTGCAAGGTTTCTGGTTTCATTAGTACAAAATAAGGAAGACTGGTCATCATCATAGCATGCAAGGTTAAGGCTTCACTTTCTACTATTTCAATAAATTTTTTCAAATCTCCCTGCGCAAAAACCGTGCGAAGTTTTGTCAAATTTTCGTGCGCTTGAACGAATCGGTTTTTTGCAAAAGGGTGTTGATGCATTAAATCATGACCCACTGAACTACTCACTTTCTTTTGCCCTTTATCAACCAACAATATGGTATCGTGATAATTATTAAACACCGAATGCACTGAATAAGGGTACTTAATACCATATAAATTTGAACTACCTACCGTGTTTTCATGATGCCCCCATTGTACCAAATCACCTTCAATACTTCTACAAGCACTCCCTGAGCCCAAACGGGCTAAAAACGAAGCTTTTTTAGTAAAAAAGTCCTTTTCCATAGAAGGCATTCGTTCTTTTTCAATATGCATTAAACATAGTGCCAAAGCAGACATTCCACTTGCAGAGGATGCTATTCCGCTACTATGAGGAAACGAATTTGACGTTTCTATAACAAAATGATATTCTTTTAAAAAAGGAAGGTATTTTTCTATGCGTTTAAAAAAGATTTCGATTTTAGGCTTAAAAGTTTCTTTAGGCTTTCCTTCAAACCATAAATCGAATGAGAAATTAGGTGTTGGATTTTCTAATTTTTTATACGCAATTGTAGTGGTTGTGGCACAAGCATCTAAGGTAAAACTAATAGATGGATTGGCAGGAATTTGATGTTCTTTTTTTCCCCAATATTTTACCAAAGCAATATTACTGGGAGATTTATACGTTACTTTTCCTTCGCTATGTTCATGTGAATATGGCAATGGGATAAAATCTTTCTCAGTCATTAAAATACAATTTGAACAAAGATAGTTTTTAAGCCGATGTATGTTGCAGAAAAATATTTTTTTGCACGAACCAAATACGATTGTACAAAATATATCACACTGCTAAATTGATGGTTCACTTTAGAGTCACTTTGTCCATTTGAAATTTTTCAGGTGTTAAAACCACTCAAAGATAACACGCTATACAGGGTTTTGTAATGTACTTCGATGCAATACCACAATGAAAGATTGACTGTATTTTATTGGACTTCAAAGACCCACCATAAATCCTATTACATAAACGGACCATCATCTAAAAAAAACTCTTTCAAGAATAATTACCTTACAAGCAATAAATTCATTATTTTAGAGAAAAAACCAACCCTTTTGAAGAAAAAACTGACCAATATTATCATTTCCGTGAGTATTTGCTTGCTCATTGGTTTTCTTTCTAGTTTTGCAACACAAAGCTCGGTAAACACTTGGTATGCCACGCTGGAAAAACCTTTTTTTAATCCGCCAAATTGGCTTTTTGCACCTGTATGGTCAATTTTATATGTACTCATGGGCGTATCTGCGGGTATAGTTTGGAGCAAAGGTATGCACCATATATGGGTTAAAACAGCCCTTTACCATTTTGGATTTCAACTACTTTTAAACGCAGCTTGGAGCATTGTGTTTTTTGGTCTACGAGAACCCTTTTGGGCATTTATGGTTATTGTAATGCTTTTGATTTTATTAGGCTTAACCATACGTTGGTTTCACGTGGTAAATAAAATCGCAGCATATTTGTTGGTTCCTTACTTCTTGTGGGTGTGCTTTGCTAGTGCTTTGAATTACAAAATTTGGGAATTAAACTAATCATTAAAACGAGTTAAAACAAATCGCTAAATTTCTGCAACCATCTCAGTAATTCGCAACATGGTTTTATGGTTTCTGGCAGTTGCTACAACTTTTAATTTTCTAGCTATAACGTTGGCATTTAATTTTGCCTTACCATAACCATTTTTGACATACAAATACACACAGGTATCGATTAATAAAAAGTCTTCATTCAAGTATTTTGTTGCTTCAAATTCGGCGATAACATCTGCATTAGGGGATTGCTTCAAAAAGACATAATACAGGCCTTTTTCAGGAATATCATCTACAGCCATAAACGGATTTTTAGCTACAAGCTGTTGAACATCATCTTTAGAGCGCACCAAAACAGGCACCTCAAGTTTAAAAGCATCGGCAATACCCTTTTCTATTTGTTTTTCAAGAAATGCTGGTGCTGTTTCTTCAGCCTTAAAAACCACATTACCACTTTGAATATAGGTTTTCACGTGACTCAACCCAATACTAGCTAACATGGCTTTCAAATCAGCCATATTGATTTTGTTTTTACCACTTACATTAATTCCACGAAGTAGCGCTACATACGTTTTCATTTTCCTAAACTATGCATAAAACCCTATCGATTTCAATTTACGTTTCAATCTTTGGTTTTAATTTAAACTTTTTATAATCCCTTGCGCGGCAATATAGCCCCCAGTCCAAGCATTTTGAAAATTAAAACCACCCGTAATTCCATCAACATCAATTACCTCTCCTGCAAAAAACAAATTAGGCTGCACTTTGCTTTCGTATGTTTTAAAATTGATTTCTTTTAAACGTACCCCACCAGCGGTAACAAACTCATCTTTAAAAGTACTTTTACCTTCTATTTGAAACTCACAAGATGTTAACTGATTTGCTAAATTTTGCAATAATGGTCTGGTAGCATCAGCCCACTTCATGTCTTCAGGTATATTGGCAGCTCTAACCAAATTTGTCCATAAACGCCTTGGCAAGTCTACCGCTTTTGTCCTTAATACAGTTCTTTTTGCCTCAACGTCTTTGATTTCCATAAGAAAATCAATAATTGATTCAGGGTGATAATCGGGCAGCCAATTAATACGAATCCAAAACTTATAATTACAATCATTTAAAATTTGGGCTCCCCAAGCAGACAGCTTTAATATTGCAGGACCACTCAAACCCCAATGCGTAATTAACACAGGACCTTCTTCACTTAAAAGCACCTTTTCTGCTGTTTTGCTACCTAGTTTAATGGTTATTTTTGAAGTATATGTTTTTTTTGCCAAAACCTCAACACGTGCTTTCGTACTTACTCCTGGAATACCTTTAATACGCTCGTCTTTACAATTAAATGTAAATAATGACGGAACAGGAGGTGTTACAGAATGCCCTAAATTTTCAAGCATTTTCCATATTTTTGGATTACTCCCTGTAGCTACTAAGAGCTTTTTACAGCTGTATGTTTTTTTTATAGAAGTCACCGTCCATACAGCTTCTTCTTTGGGTGGGTTTATAGCGATTACACTGCTATGTTTCAATACCTGAATACCTAACCTATCGGTCTCTTTTAAAAAACAATCAATAATGGTTTGTGAAGAATTAGAAGCAGGAAACATTCTACCGTCAGCTTCCATTTTTAGGGGAACGCCTCTTTCTTCAAAAAACGAAACCGTATCACCGCTGCAATAGGTATGAAAAGGGCCTAAAAGCTCCTTTTCTCCCCTAGGATAATTTTTAACTAATGCACCAGGATCAAATTCTGCATGAGTAACATTACAACGCCCACCTCCTGAAATTTTCACTTTAGAAAGCACGTCTTTACCCCGCTCCAGAATGGCTATCTTTATATTTGGTTTGGCTTCTGCAATATGAATGGCTGCATAAAAGCCCGCAGCACCCCCACCAATAATTAGTACATCAAACATTATTTAACACGTTCTGGGTAATTGGTAATAATGCCATCCACACCAAAACTTTTCATACTAGCAATATCAGCTGGTTCATTGACCGTCCAAACATAAATTTTAAATCCTGCTTCTTGAATTTGACGGCTATTTTCGGCCGTTAGTGCTTTATAATTAGGGTTAATGGCTTCTGCATTGAGCTCTTTGGCAATAGGAATAGCATCAACTGGGTCTTTATCCGTTAAAACAGCAATAGGAATATCAGGGTTTAAAGCACGCATTGCTTTGAGTTCATCCCATTTAAAACTTGAAATTATAAAATCGTCCAACTTCCAACCCCTGTTTTTAATGTAGTAGTTAATAATAAAATTCACCCTGTCAGTAGTGCCTGCCCCTTTTAATTCTATATTGAGTTTTACTTTGTGATCAATCAATTTGAGTACATCTTGAAGCATTGGAATTTTATGACCACCATCAACAATTACTTTGCGTAAATCGTAATACGTCCAATCTTCAATAGCACCCCCAGCATTTGTGATACGACCTAAATCGTCATCATGAAAAACAACGGTTTCTCCACTTTTAACATTAAAAACGTCAATTTCAATCATATCAACCCCTAAATCCATTGCTTTTTGAATAGATGGAAGGGTATTCTCCGTTTCATGCCCCATAGCACCGCGATGCCCAATAACCAAAGGTTCACTCATATTATTACAACTTAAAAAAAAGAATACTGAAAGTAAAATTACTGTAAATTTCATGGGATAGCTATTTAAATACCAACTCAAATATACAATTGGTTATTTAAAAGAGAAATTAATTATTGATGTAGTGTATTCTATCCAATCAAAAAAGCTAATACAGCTAACTGAAAATCAACTCTATAATACAAAAAGTACGTTATGAATTACTATTTTAAAGAAAACTATTTTCGCTAGCTTAAGAGCAACTTTATAGCAAAAGCTACACCTGAGTGTAGGGGAAAATTGTTATTAATATGGATACAGACAGCTGCAGTGCAAGAATCAAAAACAAAGATCGTTTTTTTTACCTCCTCTCTCATCAAGTTGCTCGTTTGAAGCAATACAATGCAGTAAAAAACACCTTCGCATTCAATTTAAACCATTGTAGCCTCGGCAAGAATCGAACTTGCATCTAAAGTTTAGGAAACTTCTATTCTATCCATTGAACTACGAGGCCATAAATTCAGGACGCTAAAATAAAACTTTTCTTTAAAATCAAGTCTTTTAAACTGTGCTAAACCCAAGTTTTTCAACACTGCCGCCAAAACAATTCACTAGACCAAAATGTAGGCTCCTGACACTTTAATCCAAAGCACGGTATAAAGACCTATTTTGAGTGCTCTTTTACAAAATTTAATAATAAAGGAATGGCAGGGTATACCATATTGTGGCCATACCCATCTAGTTCCATCAGTTCAATATCAGGGTGATTATTGACCTTCATCATCCTATAAAAATACGCCACCTCTTCATAGCGCCCCAATAATTCCTTCTCACGATTACCAGTAATTAATAACATTGGTGGTGCATCTTCACGAACATGATAAAGCGGTGCATAGGTATCTATAATTGGTTGCGTTCCAATAATCCCCATTTCTTTGCGAATGGTAAAGTGTGTAATTGTGTGTCCGCTGAAAGGTATTAAACCTGCTAGCTTATTTGCGTCAACATCAAACTTATTAAGGTATTTTTTATCTAAACCAACCATATTCGCTAAATAGCCTCCAGCGGAATGCCCGGTAACAAAAATATGCGATGCATCACCGTTATACTTATTAATATTCTTAAAAACCCAAGCAACAGCTGCTGCTGCATCTTCAATATATACGGGATGTTGCACCTTGGGATGCAACCTGTAATTTGCCGATACCACAACAACACCTTTTTCTAATAAACCATCTGGAATATTTTTCTCACCAAACTCTAGTCCCCCACCATGAAACCAAACAACTACGGCTACATTGGTTGTATCTTTAGGATAATAAACGTCCAGCTTACAGCGCTCTTTAAGATAGGCATCTGCTTCTTGAGCGGCACTATCATAATACCCTATATTTTCTACCAATTCATATCCGGTATTTTGAGCGACACCCCAAATAGTGCCTAAAAGAAAAATTAAAACTTGTGTTTTCAGTCGTATCATATCCTATATTTTTTTATTTAGTGTCTGGTAAAAATTACCCAAAAAATAAATTTGCTTCTTTTTGCGACCAGAGTCTACTTATTTTTTTACATCGCATAATTTGAATGCCTCATTCATAACAGCATCAATAATTGCTACAGGTAAATCTTCATTTGCATTAATTCGTAAAATTTTCATGCGCTTTCTATCCCCTTCCTCCAAGGCTGGGTGATGCAGTTCTCTCCCTGCTGCCATAAGAAAATAGGGGTCATTCGTTTTTTTATCAATCCAAATATAGCAACAGATTTTTCCTTTATAACAAAAGCAAGGCATCCCGTATTTTTTAGTTTCTGTCATTTCAGCATAAGACAATACTATAGCCCTCATTGCCAGCAGGCAAGCCTTATTAGACTCTTCTTGTGCCAAATAAAAATTGGTATTGGTGTCCATTACAACAAGCTTTTAATCCATAAACAAATTTGGTAACCACAATGACAAAACAGGAAATAAAGTTACCAAAATCAAAACTAACAAACTGACTAATAAAAATGGAAAACCAGCTTTACTCACTTCTCCAATGGGTATTTTCCCTATACTAGACGCTACAAACAAACAAACTCCCACTGGGGGTGTGGTTAAGCCAATAATCAAATTTAAAACCGCAATTACTGCAAAATGAATAGGGTCTACATCTACCGCTAACGCCACTTTAAGAAGAATAGGAAACAGAATTAACAAGGCCGCAATAGTTTCCATAAACGTACCTACAACAATAAGTAACATATTAATTAGTAGCAGCACCATATATTTATTGGTGGTAAATCCGAGAATTTCACTTGAAATGGATTGTGGTATTTGTTCTGTTATTAAAATATACCCAAACAAATTAGCAAAGCCTACTAAAATCATTAACGAGGCCGAGGTTTTCATGGAATCAAGTACTACCACTTGAATATTCTTAAAATTCAATTTTTTATAGACAAACTTACCAATCACCAGGGCATACATTACAGCAACAATTGAAGCTTCCGTAGGGGTAAAAATGCCACCGATTATACCATATAAGATTATAAACGTCATTAAAAGCGACCAGAAAGTATCTACAAAACCCAGTGCTATTTGCTTAAAACCACTTTTTTTATGTTTGGGATATTTTCTTTTCTTAGAAATAAAATAAGCCACAAACATAAGACCAACACCAAGCATAAGACCAGGAAGCGCTCCTGCAAGAAATAATTTCCCCACTGACAATCCACTTAAAGTAGCAGCAATAATCATGGGAACGCTTGGTGGAATTATAGGGCCAACAGTTGAGGAAGCTGCCGTAACTGCACAAGAAAAGCCGCTATCATACCCTTCTTTTTTCATTGCCGGAATCATTACCGAACCCATACTAGCAGTATCTGAAATAGCCGTACCAGAAATTCCGGCAAAAAGCATTGAAGCACCAATATTCACAAGAGACAATCCGCCTCTAACATGCCCTAAAAGATGATTACAAAAGGTAATTATCTTTTCGGTAAGTCCGCCGTGATTCATAAGATTTCCTGCCATAATAAAGCCGGGTACACTTAAGAGTACAAAAACATCAATCCCTGAATACATTTTCATAGGGATAATAATAAGTGGTATTCCTGCAAAAAGCACATACACCAAACAAGATAGGCCTAAGGCAAAAGCAATGGGAAAACGCAACACCAAGCCCAAAACAAAAACAACAACCAAAATCCAAATCATCGCTTTCGGTTTTTAAAATTGGCTAGGATTTTTACACCCAAATAATAACAAATTGATGTCGCAATAATGAGCATACTAAAAAATGCCACACCCATATTTAAGCCCATTCCTGGTGATGTTTCGGCAGTACCTAACACAACCAATTTTACTGCAAATACAACCATTATAAAAAACAGTATGAATGATAGCATAGGAATTAGTAGCTTTAAAAAAAGCTGAACTTTTGGTTTAAACCTACTAAAAAACATATCTAAATGCACAAAATATTCATTTTTCATTGCTAAACCAGCAGCAAAGGATATGGCATAAACAAAAAACACCCGCGACGCTTCCTCTGTCCATGCTGGAGTATCAATAGGAGAAAACCGACAAACAATTTGTAGCAAGACGGTACCAATAAGCCCCCATGTGCTTAGTAGTGTCCCGATTTTGAGCATACGCCCAATACGCTTACGAACCTTCATTTTGAGCTTTTTTTAGTTGGTTAAAAATTTGTTGCATTTCTGGAGAGAGACTGTCATAAATTGCTTGTTCACATTTTTTAGCAAAAGCTTCTTTATCAACAGGTATAAATTGCATGCCCTTTGCTTTAAGTTCGCCTTGCACACTTTTTTCATTTTCTAAAAAAAGACGATGCTCATAGGCCTGCATTTCTTTCCCTGCTTCTAAAAATAACTCTTGCAAATCTGGAGGTAATTTTTGAAATTGCTTTTCTCCCACTACAGGATATACCCAACTCATCACATGCCCAGTTAAATTTAAATACTGTTGCACCTCAGCAAAACCAGCATTATTAATCATTGCAAACGGATTTTCTTGTGCCTCAATAGTACCTTGCTGCAAGGAAGTAAATACTTCTGAAAATGACATAGGCGTAGGTTTAGCCCCCAAAGCACTCCATGCTGTTACAAAAGAAGGTACATTAGGTACTCTAATAATTAATCCGTTTAAATCATCGGGGTGTTTTATCGGTCTATTTGATGTTAAATGTCGCGGACCTCTTTCAAAATGTCCCAAAGCCCTAACACCTGCTTTTGCAATCATTTCTTCTTCCATCAATTTTCCAATAGGTCCATTGATATAGGCATCCATATCATCAGCATTGCGCATTAAAAAAGGAAGCTCGCAAAAGACAGCCGTCTCAAACCAATTGGTTAAAGTAGAACCCGTAGTAGTCATTTCAATAACCTCTGCCTGAATCATACGTATAGCCTCAATCTCCTTGGCCAACTGTTCTGACGGATACAACTGCACTTTAATTCTTCCTTTGGAACGCGCTTCTATAATTTCACCAAAATATTGAAAGGCCTTGTACCATGTATGGTCTTCATTTACCAAAAGGGCGGTTCTAAACAAGAACTCAGGTTCTTGCGCTTTGGGTTTGCAATTGAGTAACATAAAAAATAACAACCCAAACAGTATTGCCCTACTGTATTTGCTATATCTGTTATCTACTTTATATATCATTCATCTTGAATTTCTACAATCATTTCAATTTCTACAGCAATATTACCAGGCAAAGACCTCATACCTACCGCCGCTCTGGCGTTTTTTCTTTTTCTTTTTCACTTGGCTAGAAAAAACAGTCGCATATTCAGTAATTTTACAATTGGGTCATCACCTTATCTTGCAATTTATCTAAATGCTGCTCTATTATTTATTTTTCTGTTTCCAGTACCTTTTCCGTTTTCAATTTTTCAAGAATAGCTCGCTGCTTTGCAACTTCAGATGCTTCAATTGCACTTGCTTTATTTCCAAAATTTGTGCGGATGTAAGTAAGTACATTAGCAATATCAGTATCTTTCAAAAAACCATGTTGTGGCATTACTCCATTATAGGTCTCTCCATTTATTTGAATGGCACCTTCCATTCCTTCTAAAATAACATTAATTAAGCGTTGTTTATCTCCATTAACCCAATCAGTATTAATCAAAGGTGGAAATCTACCTGTAGCACCCCCTCCGTCTTTTTGATGACAGTTAACACAATAGGTATAGTACACTGCCTCACCAACAGAAGCTGCATCTTTGGCAAGATTATCATTAATTTTATCAGGCGTACGTATGTGGGTTGCAGCTTTTCTTTTCTCCATTGCAGCGAGCTGGTCTTTACCAAAATTGTTTTTATCGCCGTTAAAAGTAATCTTCCAAATTCGACCTTTTACTGAATCTGATATATACATAGCTCCTTCTTTGTCAAATGCTATTCCCATAGGCCTAAGCAAAGCGTCATTAACACTCTCAATGGGGTCTACTCCTGCAAAACCATCAGCAAAAACTTCCCAGTCGCCACTGGGCTTTCCATCTTTAAACGGAACAAAACCAACAATATAGCCTGATTGAGGATAAGGCCCTCTATTGGTTGAACCATGAAAAGCAATAAATGCGCCTTCCTTATAGCGATCAGGAAATTGCCCTCCTTTATAAAACACCAAATCATTAGGTGCCCAATGCCCTGGAAAGCCAACTATAGGATCTTCAAATTGATCACAACGACCAATAATATCTCCATCGCCCCCATACTCTGGAGCTAATACCTTCTTGCCTTTAATTTGATCGTAATAACAATACGGCCATCCGAAATTAGCACCTTCAGTAACTCGCATAAACTCCTCTGAAGGCAAGAGAGCACTTTCCCAAGGGGTAAAACGATCAGGAAAAAGACGCAATAAATCATCCCGACCATGCATAACAATATATAAATTCTCATCTACAGGATTCCAGTCCATTGCAACTACTGATCGAATACCTGATGCATACCTAACACCATCTTTTTGGGTCTGTCCTAATTTGTTAGCATCAAACCGCCATACACCCCCATGGTTTTCTAATTGAGGACAAGGATCTAGACCAGGAGCTCCCGGAGTTCTTTTAGGGTCTTGACAGGAGTTTGAAGGCGCACCAAAAGGAACGTACATATACCCTTTATTATCAAACGCAAGTGGTTTTCCAATATGTTCATGCCTACCATGCTCATGATCATCAGTAAGTACTACCTCTAAATCACCATCAGGCAACATACTCCCTGGCTTAAGTTTATATCGATACACCACCAACTCTGAACTAAAATAGATATAGCCATTATAAATTCTCATGGCTGTAGAGTAACTCCAATGTTGTTTTGATCCGTATCCCCCAAACTTTTCAATCTCATCAGCGCTTCCATCATTATCCGTATCTCTTATGGCAATAACCGCATTATCATGAGATTCTCTCAATTTTCCATATAAAATACCATCGTCTGTGACAGCCATATGGCGCACACGTTCTTTGATGCTATCCACCATAATTGTTGCCTTAAAACCATCAGGTAGTAACAGCCCTCCATTGGGAATTTCTTCTGAGCATTGAAACAAAGAACAAATTGCTAAAAATAAAAACAGCTTAACAAAGTGGGAGATAGTCATTTTTTCATTTTTAAATTTGTCGTCACTTGCAAACCAGAAGGTAGCCGATTAAAAATAGCATATAAAAGCTAGATAACTTAATACTGACTTTTCTCAAACAGAGATGACACTAAAATGGAAATTAATACACTTTAACTACATACGCAAGCTTCTGAATGCAAAACATATAGACTTATACTCTTACTCAAAAACAACCGTTCCAAACTGTTCTGGACGATGAAAATCTGGTTTTTCAGCAACAATAGGATTCCATGTTAGGTAATGCTTGATTGAAGTCTTATCACCACACTTAAAAAAGTTTGCTTTTGTTCTGAGTCCTTTTAATTTAATGCCTTTATCGTGAATAAACATTGAAGCTGGAATAATCATGGTCATTTCCCATGAATGTCCTCCTGTTTTTTCAGCAAATGTTTTGCTTCCTAAGGTAGAGGTTATTTGAAGCTCATTTTGTATCAATTGCGGATCAACAAACCGTCGTTTTCCACGCCCTGGCCCATAAGCCAAATGTGGTTTTCCAATACAGCTAAACTCAAAATTATAGTAATTACCATTGGCTAAGGGGTCAAAAAAGAACTCTACACAGCTGTCTCCAGAAACACCGCCGTTTATTTCTTCTGTTTGTGCCAAAATATTTTCTTCTGTAACATAATATTTTAACCATATTTGATTATTGGCGTGCGCTATTCGAAAACCTACCGCTGGTTTATATGGGAAAGCTGACCAATTTAAGACCGCTATGGGATGCAATTCTGTCTGCGCTTCAAGAAGTACTGACACCTCTGAAAGCGTTACATCTGTAGCAGCTTTAATTTCCTGTACCTTCAAGATTTTATCTATTTCTTTTTGGGCATTACAAGTCGCAAAAATAGCGATAATAAAAAATAGTATTAACGTATTGTTTTTTAACATAATAGCACTTTTAATTGAACAGACATCACAAAACATAAGGGTAGCCCTAAGTTACTAAATTTTTATCGTATTCAACTTTTACAAGTATGCGTAAAATTTGTATTTTGAGGAATGAAAATCAAATCAAAACCTGTTAAGCGCATAAATTACCTTTTGTTATCGCTGAAAATAGCTAACTACCAAACACACTCATGCTAAGAACTAAAAACATATACCTAAGACTATTGTTTCTTGTTGGATATAGTTTTCTTGTCAATTGCAGCTCTAATATACCAGAGGGAGTGTCTTCGGCTTATGAAAAGCTTCCTAAAAAAATAGATTTCAATTTTCATATTCGCCCTATTCTTTCTGATCGTTGTTTTAGTTGTCATGGCCCTGATGAAAAAGCGCGAAAAGCAAAACTTAGGTTAGATGTTGAAGCTAGCGTTTTTGCTCCTTTAGCTGATACAAATCGATTTCCTGTAGTACCTGAAAAACCAAATGAGAGTGAACTAATCAAACGTATTCTAACCAATGACCCTGAATTGGTTATGCCCACAGCTGAATCAAATATGCATTTAACAAATACCGAAAAAGCCTTATTGATAAAATGGGTGGAGCAGGGAGCGGAATGGAAAAAACATTGGGCCTTTGAAGTTCCTAAAAAATCAACGCTTCCAAAGATTGATAATACAGCATGGGTAAAAAATGAAATCGATTATTTTGTTCTAAACAAACTAGAAAATCAAAACCTAGCACCCACTGAAGAAGCGTCAAAAGAAACACTTATACGACGTTTGTCTTTTGATTTAACCGGATTACCTCCTACCATAGCTCAAATCAATGCTTTTAAAAACGATACTTCTGCCAACGCTTATGAAACTTTGGTTGATCGTTTATTAGCCTCAAAAAGTTATGGAGAGCGATGGGCTTGGGAATGGTTAGATGTTGCCCGTTATTCAGACACAAACGGATTTCAGGGCGATTTTACTCGTGATGCATGGCCATGGCGTGATTGGGTCATTGAAGCATTCAATAACAACATGCCTTATAACGAATTTAGTATCAAACAATTGGCAGGCGATTTGCTTCCTGAAGCAACTACTGATGATATTTTAGCCACCACTTTCAATAGAAACCACACTTATAATACAGAAGGAGGTACTATTCCCGAAGAAACAAGAGTAGCCAATGTCTTTGACCGCACGGAAACCACAGGTACCGTTTGGCTTGGTTTAACATTAAACTGCGTTCGTTGTCATGACCATAAATTTGACAATATCACCCAAAAAGAATATTACCAACTTTTTTATTATTTCAATCAAACTTCAGAAGAAGGCGGTGGATGGGGCGGAAAAATAAAACCCCTTTTAACCCTTGCTCCAGAAGTGGAGCAAAAGAAAATTGAACAGCTTGAAACCTATATTGCTTCATTACAATCTGAGGTAGAAATACTGGAATTGAAAAAATTCCCTAGAGCAGTAGGCTTGCCAGCTTCTGAATCTGAAGTGGCTAAAAACACTAAAGATTTAGACCCTCGCATTCTATTAAAACCACCCAAACTGAGAGGAACAGGGAGTTTTAAACAATTAACCAAGTATTTTAAGCCCATAGATTCCTATGGAAAAACCATTGAGAAGCTCCAAAAAACAATGAGCAAATACGATGCGATTACGGCAAAACACATTCAAGTTATGGTTATGGATCAGCTTGAAGAGCCCAGACCTACCTTTGTCTTGGATAGAGGCGGATACCAAACACCAATACTTACAGACACCATTAAGCCTAATGTACCAGCACTATTACCTCCCCTTGAGGAAACTGAAACAAACAATAGGCTAACGCTAGCCAAATGGCTATTTTCTGATCAACACCCCTTAACGGCTAGAGTTACCGTAAACCGCTATTGGCAAGCTTTCTTTGGCAATGGCATTGTGAAAACCTCAGAAGATTTTGGCGTTCAAGGAACCCTACCAACACATCCAGAATTATTAGACTGGCTGGCGACCGATTTTCAAGAAAACAGATGGGACTTAAAGCGTCTATTTAAAAAAATAGTAATGAGCGCCACCTACCGTCAATCATCAAAAGTCTCTGAAGCGTTATTGGCTCTTGATCCTGAAAACAATTATTTAGCAAGGGCTACACGAATGCGTTTACCCTCATGGATGTTACGTGATCAGGCATTATTTACTAGTGGATTATTAAAAGATTCTATTGGCGGAGTTCCTGTAAAACCCTATCAACCCAAAGGTATTTGGGATGAAGCTACTTTTGGCCAAATGAAATACAAACAAGATGCTGGTGATGCCCTATACAGAAGAAGCTTGTATACTTTTTGGCGCCGTATTGTAGGCCCTACCTTTATATTCGACAATGCATCGCGACAAATTTGCACCGTTCGCACCTTAAAAACAAATACTCCATTACATGCCTTAACCACACTAAACGACATTACATTTACCGAGGCAAGCAGAGTATTAGCAGAGCGTATACTAAAACATGATATTGATGACAAAAAACGTTTACAGTACGGCTTTAAACTGGTCACTTCAAGAATGCCAATCAAAGAAGAAATTGATATACTACACAACAGACTTACTGAACTTAAAAACACTTATACCAATAACTTGGTTGCGGCAAAAAAAATCACAAGCATTGGTGAATACAAAAAAAACACAGATTTAGAGGTAAGCGAGCATGCTGCCTATGCTGTCATAAGTTCATTACTTTTTAACCTTGATGAAACCATAACCCGACAGTAGATGAGCAAGAACATTTTACATCCTTTTGAAGCATACCAAGCAGGCATTACACGCCGCAATTTTTTTGGAAAAATGGCACAAGGTATTGGCGTGGCTGCTTTGAGTTCTATGCTAAATCCCTACTTACTGTCTGCTGCAACACCCAATCTTTTACAATCACCGCTAAGCAACGGCAACAAACTACCCCATTTTGCACCCAAAGCAAAACGTGTGATTTATCTTTTTCAAAATGGTGCACCCTCTCATGTAGATCTTTTTGACTATAAACCCATGCTACGTAAATGGCATGGCGAACAAATACCCGATTCGCTCACCAAAGGGAAACGCTTTTCTACAATGACGGGTGAGCAAGCGGTACGACCCGTAATTGCAGGGATTGGGAACTTCGCCCAACATGGAAAAAGTGGCGCTTGGGTTTCTGATCTTATGCCACATACGGCTAAAATTGCTGATGACCTTTGTTTTATAAAATCAATGTATACCGAATCTGTAAACCATGCACCAGCGATAACCTTCTTTTTAACAGGCTCTGAGCAACCCGGCAGACCCAGCATAGGCTCATGGTTAACATACGGGTTAGGAACAACCGCCAAAAACCTTCCCGATTTTGTTGCCATGACCTCACGGGATAAGGAAGCTAGCTGCGGACAAATTTTTTACGATTACTACTGGGGAAGCGGCTTTCTTCCCACCAAATTCCAAGGCGTAAAATTTCGAGGTGGTGGTGACCCTGTATTGTATTTAAAAAACCCTGAAGGAGTAAGTCGTGAAATGCGTAGAAAAATTTTAGACGATATGCAGGCTTTAAACGAAATAAACCATGCTCACTATGGAGACCCAGAAATAAACACTCGTATCTCACAATATGAAATGGCCTATAAAATGCAAATGAGTGTACCCGAACTCACCGATTTTTCAGACGAACCTGCACATATCTTAGAAATGTATGGAGCCGACGTGCACCGTAAGGGTAGCTTTGCCTACAACTGTCTTATGGCACGTAGATTAGCTGAACGTGATGTTCGCTTTATTCAATGTATGCATGCAGGTTGGGATCAACATAACAATCTCAATTATCAATTAAAAATTCAATGTAAAGATACCGATCAAGCTAGTGCTGCCCTTATCAAAGATTTAAAACAACGTGGTATGCTTGAAGACACTTTGGTGATTTGGGGCGGAGAGTTTGGTCGCACTCCCTTTTTACAAGGCAATATTAAAGATGTTCGTAATTGGGGTAGAGATCATCATCCTTATGTTTTTACCTTATGGATGGCTGGTGCCGGCATAAAACCAGGCTATACCCATGGTGCATCTGATGATTTTGGATTTAACCCTGTTGAAGGAAACGTACATGTACATGATTTTCAAGCTACCTTAATGCATTTAATGGGCATAGACCATGAGCAATTTACCTTCAAACATCAAGGGAGACGTTATCGCCTAACCGATGTTCATGGTAACATAGTAAAAGATATTTTAAGTTAAATTTGAATAAACATAAATAACAAACAAATGAAAAGACACTGCTTAGCCTTAGATTTAAAAGATGATCCAGCACTTATAGCTGCCTACGAAAAATACCATAGCGATGTGTGGCCCGAAATTCTTGATAGCCTTAGGGATTCTGGAATTGTACACATGGAAATTTATAGAATCTCAAACCGCCTTTTTATGATTATGGAGGTTAATGATGATTTCTCTTTTGAGAAAAAGGCGCAAATGGATACCGAAAATTCAAGAGTTCAAGATTGGGAAGATTTAATGTGGGATTACCAACAAGCATTACCTATTGCAAAACCAGGAGAAAAATGGTTACTCATGGAGAAGATATTTGACTTTAATGCTTAATAAAAAAGCATCTATACACTTGCATTATGCAATAGAACTTCGTGATCCTACTTAAAAGCACGACAAGATAAGCTTCATAAAACGCTTTTCAAACATGAATTAAATACGTACCGCATCAATGCTATTGATGCGGTACTACTTTAAATCCTGATTATCACTAAGTTCAAATGCGAAAAGCGGATTAAATTATTTTTCCATAGGATGTGCTTTCAGCAATTCTGCTGGTGTATAAAAGCCCTTCTTATCTTTAGTTTCTTCACGTACCTTTTTGACCATTTCAGGAGAAATCGCCGATGCCTTATTACCAAAAGTATTTCTAACGAAGGTTAAAACCGAGGCTATTTCTTCATCTTTCAACATACCTCCGTACGGCGTCATAGGCACTTGACCAGGATAGGTATGCCCATTTAAAGTAAGAGGCCCCATAAGACCGTTAAGTGTTATTTTAATTAGGCGTTCTTCATTACCCGTTACCCATGGTGATTTTGCCAAAGGCGGAAATTGCGATGCATTTAAGCCTTTACCATCTGGCTGGTGGCAAGTAACGCAGAAGCCTTCTCTGTTATAGATCTCTTCGCCTTTTACAAAAAGGGCTTTTTCAGCACCTTTTAAAGCTGTTTTCGTGCCTTTGGTTTCTGGATCTTGACCAACATTCACATCATTAATATGGGCAATAGCCGCTTCATAAGGTTTTTGCATCCATTTGTCTAGAGGCATTTTGCCTGCTGCTTCTATAATAGGCAAGCCTACTTCTTTATCTAACCATGAAGCTGCTACAAAAGCTTCTAAACGTACTCGTGCATTTTCATCTTTGGCTGCTACCATTAGTAAATCTGCCTGTGTCGAAATTTGATGTCCGGTATAGCGCAATACCTTTACTGCAGCTGCTCGTGCTCTAAAGTCTTTAGCATTTAATAGTTGTTTTAATAAACCTTCATCTATTTCATTCAATCCCCAAGTCACCCAAAGGGCTTCCAACAGATGGTGTTCATATTGTGCGTCATTTTTATCAAGTGCAGCAGTCCAATCTTTAATTTTCGCCAAAACTTCTTCTGTATCTCTTGCACGCAATTCTCTTTTTGTACGATATCGAGTACGATATTCTGGTAGCTTTAAATTTTCTAATAGCTCATCAATAGAAGCGTCAACAATTTTTGCAGGTTTCACTAAAGGCCGAGATGGATAGGTAATTCTATATATTCTACCATGCGCATGATCACGTAAAGGATCACGAGCATTATGTTGCATATGCCCCACTAATACATTCTGCCAATCTACCAAATACAAAGATCCGTCTGGCGCAAACTCCATATCAACAGGACGAAATTTAGTATCACTTGAAGTGATTAAATCTAAACGGTGTCGGCTATTGTAGCCTGAACTTTCTGGGTCATCAACAATAGTGTGTTGCTTGGTACCCAAAAAACCAATGGTATTATTAATTATGATATCACCTTGCACCTCATCAGGAAAGTGACGGCTTGAAATAAACTCTAAACCAGAGGTAGGCCTTACACGATGTTTATCTTCAATAAGGTTTTGAGGTAATGGAGATGCTTGTCCGTATCTCGGTTTAATGGTTCCTGGAGTCATCCAAGTCATATCAGGCCCAGAGGTATGCGCAAAAAATGGCTGTCCCCAATCATCAAAAGCAATTCCCCAAGGATTAGGTATTGGCAATTGCGCTGTTCGTTCTAAATGATGCCGTTGTGGGCTATACCTATAAAAACCACCATTGGTAGCACGTACAGTACCATAAGCAGTTTCAACATTGGTATGTAAAAACACGCCTTCACCCATATAAATAGCACCAGAAGGATCTGCCACATACGCCCCAGCTGTATGGTGGGTATCATGGTCATCAAAACCACTTAAAATAATTTCCCTTTCATCAACTTTATCGTCACCATCAGTATCTTTTAGCAATACCAAATTGGTACCTTGAGACACATATACGCCTTCAGGCGCAAATTCAAAACCAATGGTTAAATGTAAATCATCAACAAAAGTGGTTTGCTTATCTGCTTTGCCATCATTATCAGTATCTTCAAGAATAATCAACTTATCATTAGGCTTACTATCTCCGGGCTTGTAATGCGGATAGGTAGGCATTACCCCCACCCAAAGTCTTCCTTTATTATCAAAAGACATTTGCACTGGGTTTGCCAAATCAGGAAACTCTTGTTCTGAGGCAAATAATTCAATTTTATATCCTTTGGCTACTTTAAATCTATTCAATGCATCTTGCCCGTTCAAATATCCTTCTTCAGCATCTCCTTGCCCCTTGTTGTAGTTCGTTTCTACAGGAGGTAGTTTTCTTGTTTTCGCATCGGCAGCAGCCAAATCCATTGTTTTTCCGTGGGCTGCCTCCCAAATTGCCTGATCGCGATTGGCAGTCATTTGGCGAATTTTTTCTATCTCAAAAGGATAATTGGCTGGCCCAAATGGATCATAACGTCTTCCATAAGCATGTACTCCGTTTGGAATTTTAAAATCATTATGCCAAAACCAATTTTTCTCCATAACTGCTTCATGAATACCCTTCTTATGAGCTACTGCCTTTTGTTCGGCTTCCCCAAAAACTTGATCTGCTAAAAAGCTTGCAAATTTCTGATACCCCAAATCATTCAATTGAAATCCATCAGCGGTTAAATCATCTGTTTCTGATGCATACCATTTTGAAGTAGCGTCAAAAGCATCAACAAATAGCACACTATCCTTTGCAGCAACCTCTTTCATTGCTTTGGTATAGAGCGCCAAATTTCGATTTTCCTTTTTCCCATCAGGCAAATCCATTTTTGCTGACAAATCTTCAAAAGCTATGGGAGATACTAATGCCAGTTTAGGGGCACTTTTACCATTGTACTTCTGACGTTTTGTATGCTCAATGAATGCATGTAACTCTGCCTTATAATTTTCTACACCTGCCGCTCCTTCAAAAGATTCGCTATACCCAAAAAAGGCTAGCACCACATCTGCCTTTAAATCAGTCAGCCATTCATCTTCTGTTGGAAAATGCCCTATGCTTCCTGATTTATTTGCAAGTTCGGTTTGAAATTTTTCTGCTCCTGGAAAAGCCCAAGGAGAATTCCGCGAAGAATGTGGTCTAAAGCCCGGTGTGTTTCCTCCATCACCCATATTTCTAATAAACAAAGTGCTATCTGGATAACGCAAATGCATTTCAGTTTCAAAATGACCAAAGTTTAACATACGCGAAGGCAAATTATTTCCTATTAAAACGATATGAGCATCCTTTTGGAACGCTAACCCCTTCTTATCTTTTTGCGTACAACTTGTTACGATTAGTAAAACACCAAGCAACAAACACAACTGGACTAATTTTCTTTTGATTCTCATTCTTTCGTTTTTATAAGACTATTTATTGAACTCTTCTTTACTTCAATTTTACGTGAATACCTTCTTTAACTGATAATTCACAGGCTTCAATAATTTGCTGGCAACTAATGGCATCTTCTAAACTAGAAAGCGGCGCCTCACCCAAACGCACTACACGATTTATAAAATGCACAGCGGTATTTTTGATGGATTCTGGATAACATTGATAGGTTTGTGAATGCGCACCATTACGATCGTTAATAACAAAATCGCGATAGCTATACCGTGTACTTCCTTTGGTGCCAATCACCTTAATCATACACGTCCATGGGTCGCCGGCATGATCATCATTGGCAAAACTAGCACACAAATGACTGAGGGTTCCGTTTTGCATTTGAATGGTTGCCATGGCTACATTTTCTTGTGGTGCAATGGTATCATCAACAGTGTTCATCATACAAGACACCGTTTTTGGTTCTCCCGCCAAATACAACATGGTATAACTGTGGTGCGTTAATATCTGACGAATTACGCCCGGGTAACGCGCCCTTATCTCATCAGCATGGTGAATATTGTAAAGCATATAAAACTGCACAATAGCACCCAATTTACCCGTTTCAATCATCGCTTTAGCACGTTCGATACTGGGCTCATAAATATAATTATGTACTGGCATACATTGCACTCCTGCTTTTTTTACGGCTTCATGCATACGCTCCAATTCAGCAATATTGGAGGCCGCTGGTTTTTCAACCAAAATATGTTTCCCCGCAGCAGCAGCTTTTAATGTATATTCACAATGGGTTTCCATATTGGTAAGTATGAAAACAGCATCTACTTTTGGGTCATTAAGTAATTCATCAATCGATGCATACACAGCACAACCGTATTCTTTTGCTTTAGCAACTCCCTTTTCGGCTGTGCGATTCCAAAGACCAATTAAGTCTGCCCCTGGCAATTCATTAATAGCTTCGGCATGCAAGTTTGCGATATCGCCAGCACCAATAAATGCAATTCCTAGTGTTTTCATGAGGCCGGTTTAGAGTATTCTAATGTTCCTTTTTCTGCCATTTTTTTAAATTCTAGTAATGATTGACGAACACCATCCGAAATTTTGGTCAACGGTAAGCCGTTAAAAGTAGTTGCTATTTTAGTATGATCTAAATCACAAACAAAAAGGTTTGGTGGCGCATTTTCTACGATAGAAAGTGACACATAATCTCCCATACCCAATGCCTCAGCCTCTTTTTTAATAAGCTCTAAAAACGAGGGTATAGGAATAGTTTCTCCTTGAATATTAAATGCTCCAAAACCATCATATGCTTGTAATGCACAGGCTGCAAAATGCGCTCCCACATCTTCTACAAAATGATAATTTTCACGCCCTTGATATGGCATTTCAAAAGGCATTAATTTCCCTTGAACTGCACCCATGGCAATTGCTTTTAAGGCATTGGTAGGTGCCGATGTTTTTCCTTTATCTCTCCCTTTTCCGTAGGTAGTGTTAATTCTAAGACATACGGTTGGCACCTTGGTGTTATCATAAAACAATCGCGCTAGATGCTCTCCGGCCAGTTTCCATATACCATAATGATTGGGTGGAGCTAATAGCACATCTTCGTTGATACTATCTTGCGGATACATGCTTCGCATGCCATATACAGCCGCTGAACTAGCAAAAACAAAACGCTGAAGGTTGGCTAATTTTTCTGCAGCATCAAACAAGGCCATAGTGCCCCCTGCATTAATTTCCATACCGCCCATATGATCTCTTGAACAATCGGGACTTTGATAGGCCCCTAAATGAATGATATGTGTTGGATTCACTTCTTGAAGCACCCTATTAATCTCACTGTAATTAGAAACATCAAGTGTTACAAACTCCAAACGAGGGTCAAGATCTTCACCAAGCCATAATTTTAGGGGTGCTACATTATTAGATCTTGTGGCTACTACAATTTTTTTAACCTCCGCAGATTGTAATAATTTATAAATGGTTACCGAACCAATGCAGCCGGTACCTCCTGTAATAAATATTTTATGCATATTTTTTTGATCCTAAATCTATTAGTGTTGCATTTTGCTGTTTTAAAGCACTCAATTCATTTTCACTACCGCTTTCATGTTTTTTGCCTTTATAGAATCTTCAAAGGCTTGGGTGATATTTTCAAAATCATAAAAATCGGTGTAATGCTCTGATGGAAATACCCCAGTAACCATCAATTTCATAGCCGCCATATAATCATCACGACAAGACCCCATAGAACCTCGCATATTTAAAGATGTACGTGTTAAATGGGTAGCATTTATAGGCACCTCGGCACCATAGGTTGCAATAACACAAATATCTCCTTCTGGCCGCACAACGGAAATTGCCTCGGTTAATACCTGTGGTACGCCAGAGCATTCAATTAATAAATCTACCTTTCCGTTGGTTCCAAAAGGAATGCCATTGGCATCTGCAATTCCATTTTGTAATTGAGAGGCCAATGTATTATCCGGAGAAACCTCCAGCGTTATAAAGCCTCTTTCCTCGGCCTTTTTTAAGCGTATATCACGATCATGAGCAAGACCTGTAACTGCCACTCTAGCTCCCGCAGCGCGAGCAACTTCGGCAGACATTAAACCAATAATACCACAGCCTGTCACCACTACATCATCACCGGGTTTAATACTGCATTTATTATACAATGCATTGGTAATTATAGATAACGGTTCAACCAAAGCCCCTTGCTGAGGTGTCAAGCCCTTCATAAGCGGAACAACCCGATCAGATTCTAGCACAACACGTTGACCAAAACCACCATTTCTATGAAAACCTATAATTTCTTTTGAAGCACAAAGATTCCATTTTGCCACACTACAAGCGGGACATTCTTCATCACGACAACCCAACATTGCCAAGGGTGCAAATAAATCGCCAACTTTTAAATCTCCATGATCTCCCGGTCCTAGTTCTAACACTTCGGCACTAAACTCATGCCCAATAATTCTTGGGCGTTGCACCCAATCAAAATTAGCCTTTCCGATTGCCGCACTATTATCAGAACCACAAATACCCGTGTATAAGGTTTTTGCTAGAATTTCACCTTCTTTTAATGCTGGCAATTCCATAGTAACTACCGATGTATTACTGGTAACTGAAACCCCAGAATTGGGATAAATTTTTTCTTTCCCGTGCAGGCAAAAGCCCTTTATTGTTTCACTCATTTTTATATTTTAATCACTATTCGGTAAGAGGGTTTGTGTTAATAAAGAAATCATTTCTTTAAAATACTGGCATCCCATATTACCATACTACACCGGTATCTTTCCAGCTTTTTGTTTTGGCAGACTCCAAGACAGCTTCACAAACTTTTTGAGTTTCTTGCGCTTCTTTAAACGTAGGAGAACAAGGTGTACCTTCTTGTAGGCTTTTTAAGAAATCAGCAATTTGGTGTACAAAACTATGCTCATATCCTATTGATAAACCAGGCACCCACCATTTGTCCATATACGGATGATCACCATCAGTAATATGAATAGAACGCCATCCTCTTTCCATCGATTCATCTCTGTGGTCAAAATATTCTAAACGTGACAAATCGTGTAAATTCCATTTAATAGAGGCATGCTCTCCATTAATTTCAAAAGTATACAATGCTTTGTGTCCTCTGGCATAACGGGTAGACTCAAAAAGACCTAATGAACCATTATCAAAATGGCAATGAAAAATACACGCATCATCAATACCCACTTTTTGCACCTCACCAGTACCCGAGTGCACTCGTTCTTTAATAAAAGTTTCTGTCATTGCAGAAACATCTTTAATACCTCCGTTGAGCCACATAGCCGTATCAATACAATGCGCCAAAAGATCACCTGTCACCCCCGACCCTGCTGCGGCGTTATCTAACCGCCAAAGACCTTCTCCTCCTTGTGGTAATTCAGGGCTTATCGTCCAATCTTGTAAAAAGTTTGCCCGATAATGAAATATTTTACCCAATTTACCGGCATCAATAAGCTGTTTTGCCAAGGTAACCGCTGGTATTCTGCGGTAGTTGTAATATACGGTATTAGGCACTTTAGCTTTTTCAATAGCATCTACCATAGGTTGTGCTTCTGCTACGGTTCTTGCTAATGGCTTTTCACAAAGCACCATTTTACCCGCCTCGGCGGCTGCAATAGCAATTTCGGCATGCATATTATTTGGCGTACAAATATCAATAGCGTCGATATCATCACGTGCAACAAGTGCTCTCCAATCAGTTTCTACAGATTCATAGCCCCATTGCTTAGCAAATGCGGTTACTCTTTCTTTATTTCTGGCGCACACCGCTTTTAATACGGGTTGATATTCCAATTCTGGAAAAAAATCGCCAACTCTTTTATAGGCGTTAGAATGGGTTCTTCCCATAAAACCATAACCTACAAGACCTATTCTTAGTTGTTTTTTACTACTCATTTGTGTAAATAATCAAATTATTTGGTTTTTATTTTTTTGGCGGATGCTGTACAGAACAGCCCAAACCTACTCTTTTGCAAAGCTGTACAAACTCATTTTACTCAGCTTCATACCAGCCGTGTAAATCACGTACTTTAATCATAGCCCCTAGAATATCATTCCATGTTTTTGGTTGCATCATCACCTCATTAGGAAACATACACCCATCCCAGCAGATATGCTTAAATTTTTTGGTCAAAATTCCATTTTCATCACGCAACCAGTGTCCTGCATCAACTGGAATATCTAATTTTCCATTAGGATCTGCAGCTTGGCAGTGCCTCCCTGTTTTGTCATGTGAACCTGCGCCAAAAACAGTTCCATCATTTTGTGCCACATGAAAATCAATCGTCCACGGACGCAAGGCAGCCGTTAAGGTTTTGAGTCCCTCAGTTAACGTATCACGATCATCCCATTGAAAATCAGCGGGTAAAATACGCTCGTCTTCTTTGTTGTACCCCAAGAGATATAGTAAAGTATGAGCCATATCAGCTTGAAAGCCGATATTAGGTCTATCAACAGCTTCTAAAGTATTCAACATGGTTTTCCAGCCATGCATACCACCCCAGCATATTTCGCCTTCAGCAGCTAAAGACTCGCCGTAATCAGCAGCCACATCACACGCTTCACGAAAAGTTTGAGCTATTAACTTGGTGTTACCCACCTCATCTGCAGCCCAACTTTCTGGATCTACCGAAGAATCTATTCTAATAATTCCATTGGGACGAACGCCAATATCCCTAAGTTTTTTACCAATGATACAAGCCTTACGCACCTGATCAACAAACTGCTTTCTCTCGGTACTACTTCCCATAGCAGATCCGCCGCCTGTTCCTGCCCAAATAGGCGCCACTAAACTACCTATTTCTAAATTTTTAGCACGTGCCTTATCAGCCATAATTTTAATACCGTCATCGGAGGCGTCAATAGCTAAATGCGGATCGGCTACGAACAGGTCGAAACCATCAAATTTCACACCATCAACCTCCGCATTTGCGGTAAGATCGATCATAGTGTCGATATCAATTGGCGGTTCAGAATCGGGACCTTTCCCAACAACACCAGGCCATGAGGCGTTGTGTAATTTTGGATAATTGTTTTTTTGCATTGCCTATTATATTTAAAAGTTAGCTACTTCTGAAGAAAAATTGGTCAGCTACAAGATAAGTTGATTTCTATAGCCTTACAAAATTAAAGTACATATCAATACAATATTTCCTATATTTTATTAAAAATTGACACTTTTTTGTCCTATATTGGTAAAAACTGAGCTTTAAAGGAAAATTTATGAGTGTCCCTAATATAGAAAAAACGCTTACTCCTAAAGAAACTTTTGTCTTTAAAGATTTATATAGCCCCTATTTCAACCCCAATTGGCATTTTCATCCAGAATTTCAAATTTCGCTAATTGTAGAAGGCAAAGGCACCCGCTTTGTAGGTGACCACGTAGCACCATTTGAAGAAGGTGATTTGATATTTACGGGGCCTAATCTGCCTCATTTATGGCGTAGTGATGATGCTTATTTTAAAAAAAACAGCACCCTTACCACTAGGGCATTAGTTATTTATTTCGACAATGAACTTTTGAGTAGATCGCTATTAGAAAAGGAAGAGTTTTACGGCATCAACAAACTGGTAAAACACGCTGCGCGAGGCATGGAATTTTACGGGGAAACACAGCAAAAAATAAACATACTATTATTAAGTATTGGCAAAGAAAAAGGGTTTAAACGGATTATAAAATTATTGGAAATTATTGACATTATGGCCAATAGTAGCGAATACAACTTACTATCGAGTCCTGGTTATAACAATGTTTTCAAAGGAGGTGATGCTGCAAAAATGAGTATGGTACATGAATATGTCATGTCTAATTTTAAAACTAAGATTGCTTTAGACGAAATTGCCACAATGTTGAATATGACCACTACATCTTTTTGTCGTTACTTTAAGCCTAGAGCAAACAAGACTTTTTCAAGATTTGTTAACGAGATTCGTATTGGTCATGCTCGAAAATTGCTTCTTGAAGACAATTTTAATATTTCACAAATCAGTTACGAATGTGGCTTTAATACCCTCTCTAATTTTAACAAACAATTTAAAACCATCGCTAATATGAGTCCACTTGAATACCGCAAACTTTTCTTAAAAATTCAAACAGACGTATAATAGGACAACATAAAAAATTAACAGACAAATACAGTCCAATAACTGTATTTTGTTAAAAAAAGCGCTCCATTGACCAAGTAAGGACAAAATAGTGTCATCATTTAACAAAATTCAGCTATAATATTTTTATTGAAAACTGTATTTTTATCAATTCAGATATATCAAGTATTTGATTCACCTTGAAACTAACTATTTTTTATTAAAAAAAATTAAAATAAACCAAACCCTTCTAAACTTCAATTTCTTATGGAAACAAACACAGCAGCGACGACGAATGCTAACAGACTTTTTTATGGTAGTTGTTTTGCTTTAATTACTACCGCACTCTCCTTTAGTATAAGAGCAGGGATCTTGCCACAGCTAGGAGAAGAACTCAGTTTATCAGGAGAACAATTAGGTTTTATCAACTCCATGTGGTTTTTAGGTTTTCCACTATCCATGATAGTAGGTGGTTTAATTTATCACAAAGTAGGCGGAAAAGCAATCATGCAATTTGCATTTTTATCACATGCCCTTGGTATAATATTAACCATATACGCAGGCAGCTATACTGGCTTACTAATATCTACCCTCCTTATTGGATTAGGAAACGGATGTACTGAAGCAGCTTGTAACCCAATGATTGCCGATGCGTATGAAGGTACAAGAATGAGCACCATGCTAAATCGTTTTCATATGTGGTTCCCAGGAGGAATTGTTATCGGAGCCCTTCTGTCAGAATTCATGACCAAAAGCGAACTTAGTTGGCAAACACAGATTTGGATGATTATGATACCAACGCTTATCTACGCTTATTTATTTTTTGGACAAGCTTGGCCTAAAGCAAAAATCAAAGAAGCAGCAACACTTGGGGGCAACTTCAAAGCAATGCTTTCTCCCTTATTCCTGTTTATGTTAGCCTGTATGGCACTAACGGCCATATCTGAATTTGGCCCCCAACAATGGGTAGGTTTAATTTTAGCCAAGAGTGGTGCAGAACCCATGATTATTTTAGCGCTCGTGACTGGTTTAATGGCTGTAGCACGCTTCTTTGGCGGAAGTGTTGTAAAACAATTTGACCAAACTGGAGTGCTTTTAGGCTCTGCTGTACTAGCTACTTTAGGGGTTTATCTTTTTAGCACGCAAACAGGAGGAATGGCTTATGTAGCTGCCATATTTTTCGCTTTAGGAGTTGCCTATTTCTGGCCAAATATGATTGGTTTTGTTGCTGATAAAATTCCAAAAAGTGGTGCGCTAGGTATGTCTATCATTGGTGCTATGGGTATGTTTTCTTCTTCAATTTTTCAGCCTATAATTGGTGGCTGGATTGATTCAGACAAAGCTGCTGCTGCTTCACAAGGACTTACTGGAGATGAATTAGACCTTGTAGCAGGACAAGCAACATTGGGCACAATGGTCACTTTTCCAGCGATACTTATTGTCTTATTTACCTTTCTTTGGTTTTGGGTAAAAAAACGTAAAACAGAAGCTGCAACCGCCTAATAAAAAAAGTTAAATTCATGAAAATAGGAATGAACATGCTTCTCTGGACAAACCACGTTACAGAGGAACATTACCATATTGTAGATAAGCTAAAAGAAACGGGGTACGATGGTATTGAATTGTATATGGGTGATGGCGATGTTACTCACTATACTAAGTTAGGCAATCACTTTTCTAGTCTTGGTGTAGGTGTCACTGCCGTTACAGGACTTTCACCTGAGGAAAACATTTCAAGTGCAGATGCCGCTACGAGACAAGCAGGGTTAGACCGTTTAAAATGGGCAATTGACAACGCTGAAGCGCTGGGAGCCGAAACTATTTGTGGCCCTATACATTCAAGTTTTGCCTATTTCACAAGACAACCACCTACTCAAGACGAGCGAAAACGAAGCGCTGACACACTGCGAAAAGCAGCGGAATATGCCGCACAAGCAAACATTATGCTTTGCCCAGAAGCTTTAAATAGATTTGAGTGCTATTTATACAATACCATGGCTGATTTAAAAACGTTGGTAACAGCTGTTGACCATCCCAACCTTGGTGCTATGTATGACACACACCATAGCAATATTGAAGAAAAAAGTCAAGCAAAAGCCTTGCAAACCATTGCACCTTGCTTGAAACATGTACATATTAGTGAAAACGACCGTGGCACACCAGGAAGTGGTCAGGTACTTTGGGATGATGTTTTTAGCACTTTAAAAGAAATCAACTATGACGGCTGGCTAACCATTGAAGCATTTAGCACTATTATACCCGAATTTGCCAATGCTATTAATGTTTGGCGCGACTATTCGCCCGAAGAAGAAGTCTATACCAAAGGACTGACATTCATTAAAGATGGCATGGGGCTTTGAGTATTGAGTATTGAGTATTGAGTATTGAGTATTGAGTAAAATATTTTTTTTAACTGACTTACAGTACTGTCATGGTACACTTTTATATTAAAAAATCACTATACCAAAACAACCTAAACCATGAGAAAAATTCTTTTTTCAATTATTTGTTTATCCATTTTTTCTTGCAAAGAAAAGAAAGCTCCCCCTGCAATGGCAACTGAAGCTAAAATTGAAACACCAAAAGAATGGCTTGTTTTTGAAGGGAATAAGTCCGATGCCAAGCATGTTGTGTTAATCTCAGGCGATGAAGAGTATCGTTCTGAAGAAGCGCTGCCGCAATTGGCCAAAATCTTATCAAAAAGACATGGTTTTAAGTGTACTGTACTCTTTGCTCAAGACCCTGAAAAACCTGGTATTGTAAATGGTAATTATGTTAGAAACATCCCTGGCTTGTCTGCCCTTAAAACGGCCGATATGATGGTTATTTTTACCCGATTTAGAGCATTACCCGACAATCAAATGCAACATATTGATAACTATTTAAAAGCAGGAAAGCCTGTTTTAGGCATCCGTACAGCTACTCATGCCTTTAATTTTAGCAAAGACAGCACTTCTACTTTTGCGCATTACGGAAATTATTACAAAGGTGACAAAACCGAATGGATTGATGGATTTGGACGTCTAGTACTCGGTGAAAATTGGGTGAATCATCACGGTCATCATAAACACCAAAGTACACGAGGCGTTATAGCAAAAGGTGCCGACAACGCTGAAATTGTAAACGGTTTAAGTGACACTGATATTTGGGGACCAACTGATGTTTACGGTGTTCGTTTACCATTACCAGGAGATAGCAAGCCTATTATTTTAGGGCAAGTCATCAATAGAAAAGGCGAATATGATGAAAATGACATCTTCTTTGGAATGAAACCCACTGATAACGAAATAGCCACAGAAAACCATAATGGCGATAAAGTAAATGATATTTTAATGCCCATTGCTTGGACAAAAAGCTATACGTTGCCTGGCAGTAACAAAACAGGAAAAGCCTTTGCAAGTACTATAGGCGCCGCTACCGATATGCTTAATGAAGGTGTACGTAGGTTACTAGTAAATGGTATTTTTTGGGCTATGGAATTACCCATACCTGCAAAAGCCGACGTTAGTTTGGTTGGTGATTATACCCCTTCAGCTTTTGGATTTAAGAAAGATGCATATTGGATTGAAAAACAATTAAAAATAGAAAGTTTACAGTAAACAATGGTCAACGACGGTAAGCTATAAAATTCAGACTATGGGATTCTTAAAAAAACTATTTGGAAAAAAAGAAGCACCAATTGAAAAAGAATTCACAGACGAAGAATGCAATGAAGATTATGAATTAAAATCCAAAGGACTTGAAAATGTCCTTGGAAAAATGCATCATCTTGTAGGACATGCAATTATACCATTTTCTATTGGAGGTGCAGTAGACATGTATTATTTTACAAATCATATAAAAGGCACCGGGTTTGCAACGATGGAATTATTAGATCCCGATGGAAATGGACCAAAAAACAATCGTCTCGGCACCTATGAATTAGTTGCTTTTACCAAATATGACTTTAACGAGAATAAAGATACGCCGACACCTTTTAATCGCATAGAGCGAAAAGCATGCGGATTTCTAACTGCAATTGGCATGTATTCATCACAGGCCGTACTTAACCCTAAAGAAACCATTGAGATACCCAATGAAAATGAAGAAAACACCTGTTTGGTATTGGATGTGTATGAACCCGATGGTAAAAAATTTAAAATAGGACAAAGAGAACATCACTTATTACTATGCATGCAGATTTTCAGAAGCGAAATGGACTACGCAAGACAAAACGGAAGTGATGCATTATTTAAATTATTGAAAGAAAAAGGAATTTATCCTTATAGCGATTTGGATAGAAACCCTATAATATAAGACTCATACCTAAACTGTACCACATTCATTTCCAATACCCCTTTTGCGCTATTAACACAAGAAACCTAAATAGCTTTTACCTTTTTTTTGCAGTCAAAAAGACATTGAATACCTAATCTTTTATAGGTTTATTAGGTAGGGTATTGTTTTTCATTTCACCTAGTTTCACCTTTTCCAAATCATTGCCATCACCGTCAACAAAATTCGGTTCAAAATCACTATCATTAACCCAGCCAGCAGTGGTTTTTTCACCTGCCATGTAGCGTCCATAAAAGTCAATATTTCGGGTAAAAGGATGCGCTTCATACAAATGCCCAAAACCCTGCATACGTAAATCGTTTTGTTGTACCAACTTGTTTGTCATTTCGGTTTGTAATTGCATTTTCAAAGTACTTACAGACATATCATTTGCCAAATTATGCATACAAAAGGGATCGGTTTTTATATTATAAAATTCCTCTGTTGGACGCTTACCAAAATTCAACTTCCAAAGTCGTTTATCTACCCCCATTCTTCTGCTATTAAGAATTTCCGTTTTGGTAGGACTTCCATCTGTATTTAAATAACCCGTTTCTGGATTTCCCGACGGCCATCTATCGGGTTCGTAATTTCTTAAATACAACATACTGTCTTTATAAATTCCACGAATGGGATATCCTACATCATTAGGTCTACCTGTATCATGGCGTTCTTTTCCTACTAAAACAAAATTACGTTCAGGTTCAATAACACCTGTTTTTTCTGAAGTAATAACATGTAGCAAGCTCTTTCCTGTAGCAGGATGCATTCCTGAAGATTGCCAATCAATACCTGCGGCATCCAAAAAAGTAGGTGCCAAATCGATAAAACTAATGTAGTCATCAACAACTTTTGATTTTGATTTCCCTTTCCACAACATTGCCATGGGCACATGATTAGCATTTTCATATTGATTGCCCTTTACCCTAGGAAAAGGCATACCGTGATCAGAGGTAACCACAATTAAGGTATTCTCCAAAAGTTTACGCTCTTTTAAGGTATTCAACACCTTTACAATGTGCTTATCTGTATCTTCAATTTCATAAGCATAATCTAGCAAATCATTTCTGGTAGTTTCGTTATCTGGCCAATAGGGTGGAAAATTTGTAATCATATCAGTGGTTTTACCCGCTAAACGAGCACCGCTACCATACTCATAACCTCTATGTGGTTCAATAGTACCTAGCCAAAAACTCCAGGGCTTGTCAGTAGGAGCTTGATCTAAAAAATGCTCAAAATTAGCACTATAATCGTTCGTCCCTATTCCTGTCGTAGCCGGGGTTAATTGCTTCTCATTATAAGCAGGCCCCATCACCTGCCTTTGAGCACCACTAGCTGTCAAGGTCAAAGCTGGCCCGTAACCCTTACCCGTATGCCCAGTAGTATACCCGTTTTCTAAAAGGACTTCTTGATAGGTCTTGAATTTTGAAGGAAAATAAATCACATGATTGGCAGCTGCATCTAGCTGCCATGAATTACGACCTGTAATCACTGCTGCTCTTGAAGGGGCACATTTTGCGTTAGGCGTATACGCCCTGTTAAATAGTAAACCTTCTTTTGCTATAGCATCAAACCCTGGTGTATTGACAAAAGTACTACCGTAAGCGCTCATATCTAACCCTGCATCATCAAACATAATTACCAAAATATTAGTTCGTTTTTTACTTTCTTGCGCCGTCAAAACGCTAGAAAAAGTAAATATTGAACTAACAACCAATACATAGTTAACGAACAAGGTTTTTAAAAATTTGGACTGAGAGGTTTTCATGATTACAATAGGAATATGAACTTATCTTGACTTTTTATTTTACCTGCAAATTATGCATTTTACATCTTAATTTTATTCTTTTCGAGGCTACGTAGCTATGACCATATCACAAAAAATGACATCATTATGGTACAAAAACCATAATTCTCGGTTACTAATAAAAAAGTCAAGGCGAGTTCTATGTGTGATTGAAAGATAAGAACTATTTTTCTAAAATAGAATAGCGATTATTAATATTACCCACCTATCAACACTGATTTGTGTCGTTAGCATCTAAACAACATCAAGGTAACCTTTTATAATTTGAATTAGTTTTGTGGTCTTTCTAACTATGTACGTTTTTTCTTTTTGAAAAGGAAAAATCTGAGCACATGCTTAAGATAACTAAAGATACAGAAGAGGGCAACGCTCTATTGGATGATTTATTATAATGAAAAATAGACATAACTAACAGCTGTTCTTTAAAAGTCTACAACTCAACGAAAAAAAAGGCTTATCAAAAACCAAGAGCCATAATTTTTGTAACATTACACCAGCTAATTTCCCAAAATCTAGCCTAAAACGAGAACTCCCATTTCTTCTCTTCCTACTCCAGTTGCTTAGAACGCACCTACTTACAAATAAAATTTGTATGAAAATGAGAACGCACTATATTGCTCTTATTGTATTTGTATGTACTTTAGTCTCTTGTAGCAAAGAATCTATAGAAACTACGAATACTACCGAGACCCAAAACGCAATAGAAATAGAACAGGAGTTATTTACTATTGTAAACAATCATCGTATCAACTTAGGACTAGCTGCTTTAGAATTTAGCGCAATCGCGTATGAATATGCCAATGAGCATAATGAATATATGATTTCTTCTGGCTCCATCAATCATGACAATTTTAGCTCAAGAGCGTCTAAAATATCAGATCAAGCTAGCGCCAAGTTCATTGCCGAAAATGTAGCTAAAGACTACATCAATGCAAATCAGGCTTTCCAAGGATGGCTAAATAGCACCAGTCATAAAAAAACTATGGAAGGAGATTTTACACATACTGCGGTAAGCATAAAAATAAATGATACAGGCAAGTTTTATTTCACCCAGATATTTTTTAGATAATCATACTTCCTACCCTTTTTTGATAGCATTTTTTGAACTGTAATCCTTTTCTTTTTATACATTTGGGTAAAACTACATATGGTTTTACTACAAGAGTGAAAAATGCGCAATTCTAAATTTTACTTTGCGCATAAACGATAGGAAAACCATAACAACAAATTTTATAGTATGTCAATAGCACCTCCTTTCAATCTCAACAAATGGATAGCAGAAAATCGTGATACTTTAAAACCGCCTGTTGGCAACAAAAACCTTTACAAAGAAGCGGGTGACTATATCGTTATGATTGTTGCAGGGCCAAACGCTAGAAAAGATTATCACTACAATGAAACCGAGGAACTTTTCTATCAATTAGAAGGACAGATTGAAGTACATATTCAAGAAAATGGTGAAAAGAAAACCTTAAAATTAGGCCCTGGAGATATGTACCTACACCCTGCCAAAGTACCTCATTCGCCCGTACGTCATGAAGGAAGTATTGGATTGGTAATTGAACGAAAACGTTCTGACATGAATGTTAATGATGGTTTATTATGGTTTTGCGATAATTGCAACCATAAATTACATGAAACCTATTTTGTTCTAAACGATATTGAAAAAGATTTTTTAGGGCATTTTAATCATTTTTATAATTCAGAAAAACTACGTTCTTGTAAAAATTGCGGAACGATCATGCCCATTGACAAAAGATTTGTAACTGAAGATTAAACCTTAATTCGCTCTCAACTAAATCAAATTGTTGGGTAACACCCAAAAAACAGTGTATTTCATAACACAAGACGAGCATTTACTTTTTCACCCCGTTTTAAACCTTATGAAAAAGTGATAATACATTGGTCAGGTAATTACAAAACCTATCTAGTTATAAAAATCTAATATCATGTAATAAATTTACGTCCACATATATTTTGTAGATTTACAAAATATCTAACAATTTACTATAAAAAAGTTATAAAATGTCACAAACCGCTACTGCATTTGGTATTGATGAAGCCCTGAAAATTTTGGGGGTAAAAGAAATCAATGAAGGTACTTCTACAGGTAGTACCAATTTTTCATCAGGCGAAATTATCGCCTCCTATTCTCCCGTAGACGGAGCTTTAATTGGAAAGGTAAAAACTACGTCTAAAGAAGATTACAACAAGGTAATGCAGGCTGCTACTAAGGCTTTTTTAACATGGAGAAAAAAGCCAGCACCTTTAAGAGGTGAAATAGTACGGCAGTTTGGTGAAAAACTCAGAGAAAAAAAGGAAGCACTAGGCAAGCTTGTTTCATATGAAATGGGAAAATCATATCAAGAAGGCTTAGGAGAAGTTCAAGAAATGATTGATATCTGCGATTTTGCCGTAGGACTTTCAAGGCAATTACACGGCCTAACTATGCATTCAGAAAGACCTGGACATAGAATGTACGAGCAGTACCATTCGCTTGGTGTTGTTGGCATTATATCAGCTTTTAATTTTCCTGTTGCGGTATGGGCTTGGAATACAGCATTGGCATGGGTATGTGGTGATGTATGCGTTTGGAAACCTAGCGAAAAAACCCCCATGTGTGGTATAGCATGTCAAAACATAGCCGCTGAAGTTTTTAAAGCCAACGGATTACCAGAAGGTATTTGCAATCTTATCAATGGCGATTATAAAGTAGGTGAAATGATGACTAAAGATGTTCAAATCCCCTTAATATCAGCTACAGGTTCTACTCGAATGGGGAAAACCGTCGCCAAAGAAGTAGCTGGACGCTTAGGGAAATCACTTTTAGAGTTAGGCGGAAACAACGCTATCATTGTAACACCTGATGCCGATATTAAAATGACCGTTATCGGTGCTGTTTTTGGCGCTGTTGGTACTGCAGGACAACGGTGCACCTCTACACGTCGTTTAATCATTCATGAAGATGTTTATGATACTGTAAAAGATTCAGTAGTTGCAGCGTACAAACAATTACGAATAGGCAACCCATTGGATGAAAACAATCATGTGGGGCCTCTTATTGACGTTGATGCTGTAAAAATGTATGAAGCTGCTCTAAAAAAAGTGGTTAATGAAGGAGGTCATATTATTGTCGAGGGTGGTGTTCTTACCGGAGAAGGTTATGAAAGTGGCTGCTACGTGAAACCAGCTATAGCAGAAGCTAAAAACGATTTTGAAATTGTACAACACGAGACTTTTGCCCCAGTTTTATATCTTATAAAATATACGGGTACCGTAGAAAATGCTATTGCAATTCAAAATGGTGTTGCTCAAGGCTTATCCTCTGCTATTATGACTAATAATTTACGTGATGCAGAAACATTTTTATCTGTGACAGGCTCTGATTGTGGTATTGCAAATGTAAACATTGGTACTTCAGGAGCAGAGATTGGTGGTGCTTTTGGTGGCGAAAAGGAAACTGGTGGTGGCCGAGAATCAGGCTCTGATGCTTGGAAAGTTTATATGCGTAGACAAACAAACACCATAAATTATACTACTGAATTACCCTTAGCGCAAGGTATAAAGTTTGACCTTTAAAAAGCAACTTGCATAAATATTTACAGCTGACAATTAGTGTAATACAGCTAGTTTCAGTTTAAATGAACTAAAAAAACCACGATAATGATCGTGGTTTTTTTATTCAAACCAACTTTACTTGCTAGCCTAAACATCGCTTCGCACAAACATTTTCTTCTATCCTTCGTATAAGTCTCCTTACAACATCACATTGCGTAATTTCATCTAACTACCCTAAATAGCGTCTAGTAAAAAATATCTAAAACATAAATATTTTCAATTTGTAGTATTTTTCTTTCAAAAAAAATAGTATATTTACGACTTAAACGGTTCATTTTTAACTACTATACTACTATTTAAGTACAATATTAAGGCAATTATGTACCACTAATAACTTATCGGCATGAAAACCTATTCCGTTGTAAAATTCAATGCTATTGCCTTAATTGGAATAGCTGTTTCCCTTTTTTTATTTTACCTGATTAACGATAAAAAAGTTCAAAGAAACAACATAATCGTTGACAATGCGATGGCCAAATCAGAATTAAAAATCGTGGAAGAGCTACATAAAGCCCACTTAGTTATTGAATCGATGTCATTCTTTTTTGAAAATACGGAAGAAATATCATCAGAAGTTTTTCAACGCTTCACCAATCCTTTTAAAGATGATCTATATGGCATAAAAGCACTGGAATGGGCGCCAAGTATATTTGAATTTGAACGAAAAAAAAATGCCCCAGATAGCATTGAAAATATTCCTGATCAAATTACAGAACTTGACGAATCTAATACGCTCATTAAGGCGCGTAAAAAAGAGTTATACTACCCCATATCAGTAATAAACCCTCAAGAACGAGATTGGGTACTAGGCTATGATTTGTATTCAGAAAAAAATCGAAGATCAGCCATCAAAGAAGCTACATCGACAAGAGAAATGGTATTAACAGCCCCAATCTTACTTGCTAATGATAACAACACCCCAGGCTTTTTAGCCTTAAAAACTGTTATGGAGCCTAATGATAAAGATGTAAAAGGCGTTGTTGCCGCAGTTTATCGAATGGACCAATTTTTACAAAACATTCTTACCAGTGAGATGGAAATTCTAGATATTACCGTCACCGACCAAATGGCCAACAAAGCGCTACTCTATGGCAACTATTTTGGTGATACCCAACCTAAAAAAAACAGTAAAATTAAAGCAGCAAATAGAGTGTGGAACATTAGCTTTTATCCTAAACCTGCCTATGCAAAATTTCCACATACTGTAGAGTCGTATTTTGTGCTATTTCTAGGCTTAATAGCCACTACCTTATTCATTTTCAACCTAAAAGGACGCATTGACCACAGCTTAGACCTTGAACTAAAAGTACTTCAGCGCACAAAAGAACTTGAAGTATCAAACAAACAGAAAGAAAATCTTTTAAAAGAAATTCATCATAGAGTAATGAATAATTTACAAATAACCTCTAGCTTAATTAATCTTCAAAAACGCAAACTACATGATGAAGAAGCAATATACGCGTTATCAAGTAGCCAAAACCGTATCAAAGCTATAGCCCTAATTCATCAAAAAATATATGAACATGAAGGTCTTAATGCTGTTGATTTATATGGGTATCTTGAAAATCTTATAAAAAGTCACAAGTGTTTATCACCCAATGTAAATTACACCATTGACTGCCCAAAAATATATATTGATCTTGACACAGCTGTACCTCTTGCAATTATAACCTCTGAAATTGTAGTTAACGCACTAAAACACGCATTTTCTACAAATGACAGCTCAAATATGCTTTATATTTTAGCACGATTTACGGAGAAAAGATTACTTAATATAGTGATATCTGATAATGGAGTTGGACTCCCTGTCAGTAAAAATCTAAAAGAATCAACAGGACTTGGTTACGATATTATAAAAAAGATGTGCCGACAACTCGAAGCGGAATATGAATATTCTTCTTCAAGCTCAGGAACTGCCTTTAGCTTACAATTCAAGCTCAGAAAAGTTCAAACTGTGTTAGAAAAAGTAGTACCTCAGTATGAGCATAGCAGTGTATTAATTTAACAAAAAACCCGCCATTACTCCAACCTTATCTGTTCCCCCGATAGATAATATTGTTATAACAGCGAGATTTATCAAACTAACTCAAAAGCACGTGTTAAGTGCTATATATTAATATCAATGTTTAGTGTTATTCTAAATGCACGTATTTATTTTTAATTTCTAAAGCAAAAATTTCAGGCTATTAAATGACAAGCATATAATAACAGTTCGCATTCTTAGCTACTACTCCCTTCGCTTATCTATTAAAACAAAATGAATCTCATTTTAATAAAACCTATGATTTTGTCCTTTAGTTGATCAAATGTAATTTGTTGTTTTCAGAATATTCTTATTAATGTACCAGTGGTAATTATTATTGTATAAATGGTATAATAAACGCTCAAACGAACTAAACACATCAATTCAAAAAACACCATAACATCCTGATAACTAATATTTAATTTAACTCATTTCAATATTTTTTTAATACATTGTAGCATATAAACACTAAACAAACATTAACCATGAGAAAAACAACATTTTATTTGTTACTCATGCTCATTACTATTATTGTAGGAACTTACTTCTACATGACTTGTTGCAGCGCATGTCGCCTACCAGCGAAAGTAGCCCCAACAAAAGAAAAGGTAATAGCACCCGTAACTACAACCCCCAAAGCAACAGCATACCCATTTGCGGTTAATAGTGGCTCGTTTGCAATTAATATAAACGACAACTATAATTTTGACGCCTCCGCTTCAACTATTTTAATGCCGTTGTCTGAAAAAGTGACAGGAGCTCTTGACAGTTTAAAATCGTTCTTAAATGCGAACCCAAATAAGAGCATTGCAATTGTTGGGTATTATACTGCCGATGAAACCAATGACACAGCTTATCCCAATTTAGGCGTAGCGCGTGCAAATGCTATTAAAAACCATTTTGTGGCTAACGGTATTCCGTCGGTACAAATAAATACTATAGGCAAATTGAATAATGAAATGATTGCTAAAGACAATATATACTTAGGCCCTGTAGCTTACAGCATTACAGAAAAGACTGATACTGAAGCTGATGAGCTTACTACATTGTATAACAAAATAAAAGCAAATCCGTTAGTACTTTATTTTGACAATGCTAAAACGAGTATACGTCTTAATGCCGAACAACGACAAAAAATTGCAGACATCTCAAGATATCTTGACAAGGTACCAACGGCACAGGTAAATATTGTAGGCCATGCAGACAATACCGGAAACAAAGCTATAAACTATAGACTAGGTCAAGAAAGAGCTGATTTTGCCAAAAATTTCTTTGTCAAAAATGGTATTGCAGCTTCGCGAATAAACACAGCTTCAAAAGGGCAAACACAACCTATTGCAAGTAATGCTACTGAAGCTGGCAGAAATAAAAATAGGAGAACTGTAGTAACATTGAACTAAACTATTAAATAAAAAACTAAAAATTATGGATTTTTCAAATATTTGGTGCTGGTTAATTCCTGCTTTAACAGGAATAATTTGTGGCATCTTGGGCTACCTTATCGGAAGAGGTTCAAAAACAACCATTGACAATACAGCAGAACTTAACGAGTGGAAAAATAAAAATGCTAAATTAAAGGCTGATCTTGATGCCTGTAACGGAAAATTGGCTGTCGCATCTACAGCAGCAGTAGCAGCGACCGCAGCGGCAATTATACCCGAAACGGAAAAAGAAATTCCTTTTGACGCAGCTGCCGCAAAAGCAGTTTTTGGCAAGACCGTTAAAAAAGACGATTTAAAAATAGTAGAAGGCATTGGACCGAAAATTGAGAGCATGTTTAAAGAGAGTGGTATTACAACATGGAAAAAACTCTCAGAAACCCCAGTGGCTAAATGTCAAGAGATTCTTGATGGTGGCGGTCCTCGTTATAAGGTTCATGACCCTGCTTCTTGGCCAATGCAAGCAAAAATGTGTTATGAAAATAAGTGGAAAGCACTTTTAAAATGGCAAGACGAACACGATCATGGTAAATTATGATGAGAAATTCATTGGATTCACTTCCGATTTAAAACTAGTCTAGCAATAAAAATCCGCTCAAGAGCGGATTTTTATTGTTTTACACTTTTATAAATTATAAAATCAACAACCTCAATCAAAGCGCGTGAGGTATGTGCTAAAAATAGCTTTCATTTCATAGCCAGCCACAGCCACAGGAAGTAAAACTTCTTGGCTATCGCCCTGCAATTAAATCATGCCATTTGCTTCCACCCACTTAAAGCGATATTGATCTTCAGGAAACTGCATACGCTCAGAAATACGCACCAATCTGTCTGGCAGTTTCATAAGATAATCTCTGGCTTTTTCTGCTTCTTCAGAAAGTCCTCTAATGCTATCTATTTCCCAATAGGCATTTAACTTTTTAAGAATATCAATATAATCTTGAGCTGTGTACACCCCTAAACGCTGTGCACAGTTTGAAAAATTCTCAAAAGCTTCCCCTATATTTCCACCTGATTCACGTAAAAAATGTGCAGGCATAACAATTTTTTTCTTCATCATATCGGTAAATGCCAACATCATACCCGACGGGTCTTCTCCAAAAATTGTTTTCACAAACTCACGATAAGCCAAATGATGGCGCATTTCGTCACCCGCTATAATTGTACACATTTTTCCAAGCAGTGCATTTCCTTTTTTCTTTGCCATTTGCCCCACTCTTTTGTGTGAGATATTGGTAGCTAATTCTTGAAAAGACGTATATACAAAATTCTTATACGGATCTCTATCTGTTCCGATATCAAACCCATCAGAAATCAAATGCTGCGTCGTAATTTCAACTTCTCTCATATTTACACGCCCCGATAGGTATAAGTACTTATTAAGCACATCACCATGCCTATTTTCTTCCCCGGTCCAAGCTCGCACCCATTTCGACCACCCATTAGGCTTTCCGTCATGTTGATTAACACCTTCAACATCCATGAGCCAAGACTCATAGGTTGGCAATGCTTCTTCAGTAATTGTATCAGCCACCATAGTTACCCAAAAATCATAACCCAATTCTTTAGACTCTCCTCGTAATGTTTCAATAGCATCTAAAAAGTTGTCACTTTGCGGATCGGGTAAAAAATCTGTCGGTTGCCATATGTCCTCGATAGGTATAAGAAAAGAATCCATAAAACCTTCTACCTTATGTTCTATCGCTTGCATGACCTCTAAACGTATATTCTTTTCAACCATAATTCTTTTTTTTTGTAAAGTTCGTAAAAATAAATGGTTTGCTATTAAATTACAGCCTTAATTTCTACCTGTTTCTCCCTTGTAAAGAGTATAAACAGGGTCACTTTGCCAAAATTCTTTCGTATCAATATCTAAAATAGAAAGCGGCCCTTTAAATGCTGCACCTGTATCTAAATTCCAAACATTTTTTGCCTTCTTAGGTTCAACATTCTCCACTAATTTAGAGATGGGAGTATGCCCTATATAAATCTCTTTATAATGTTTTAATCTACTGGGGTAAAAGGCATCGCTTTCTTGCATTTTTGGATGTACCACTTGAGCAAGCTCCCAAAGGGTTCTGTCCCAATAAAAAGTTTTTTCAAAATACTCAAACGCAATCCCCTTTAAATTGGTAAAACCTGCGTGTAAAAAAAGTCTATTTTCTTCATCTAAATGATAATTTTTGAGACTTTCATAAAAACGCTTATGCGTTTCTATTTTCAAATTATCAGCTTTAGCATACGATGCCATTGTAGCTTTACCTCCATGTTTAAACCAAGTAGGATTATCAGCTGCTCCCGTAAGCCATTCATAACATAATTCATCATGATTACCACGAATAAAAATACATGAATTTGTTTTTTTAAGCTCCAAAAGAAAATCAATAGTTTCTACCGACGTGCTCCATCCATCAACATAATCTCCTAAAAAAATGAGTTTATCTTCGGTGGTTACTTTTGCTCTTTTAAGCAATTGTTCAAGTGCCTTTACTCCAGAATGTATATCGCCTATAACCAGTGTTCTTTTTGAAATCATTGTGCAAAAATCGCAATTACAGCTATGACAGCAAGAATAAAAATGACTAAAAAGAAAATTTTCCAAAAAGAATAGGGCCTTGAACCACTTAACACCCCTGTCTGCCCATTAATATAAAAGTTATATTCTTTACCATTAAAACGATATGAACTGATGTAAACAGGCAATAAAATATGCTTAAATGTTTCATCAGTAAGTTTAATATCGGCATGATTGATACGCTGGGTATCACCGCCAATATCTCTCCTAATCCAATTATGCGCAATACGCTTCGCCTCTTGAAATGACTGATGGTGTCCTTCTTTTAATGATACCGTATACTTTTCTGTAACAAAGCCCGAAAGGTATTTCGAATTAAAAGGCACCAGTTCTTTTGTATTCCAAAAAGCAATATCAGCAGGAATATCTCTTCGTTTTTTCTGTGAGGCATTAATAAGAATATCATCAACAAAACCTTTTACTGAACCCGAAGCATGAGACCAGCGGGTTTTTCGCACCTGTCTATTTTGCACCCCGTTCTTTGTTCTTATCCTTTGGGTTTCATAATAATAATCTCCTCGTTGCCCACTATACACAGCAAACAAATTGGCATCAAAAGTCCAATAGGGAACATAAAGTCCGTGCAAGCCTTCAGCATCTAGGGCAGCCCTTTGCAATTTATTAGGAGCAAACCATAAGTTCTTGACCCAGTTTTTAAAAATCCCTTTAGCCTTTTTCGAATCCAATTGAAAAGGCACTAAGGCACCAGGTAAAATCCATCCTTCCTTTTCTACATCTTCCTTAATAAGGGGCTCTCCGCAGTAAACGCAGCTTAAAGATTTATAATTTTCTTCTACATGCTGATTTGCTCCACAATGTTTACAGTTTAGCAGGTCGATAGTGTTGGTATATGCATTTTCACCAACAACTTTTAAATAATGCGCTAGCTCAAGCTCTTCAAAACTACTTTTTGCTTGTTCTATAAACTCCTCATACCCGCAATATTCACATTTTAGCTGATGCGAACCCGGCTTGAATTTAAGTTCTGCTCCACAGTTGGCGCAATCTTTTTTGTGCTCTGAATGTATCGTTTGTTCTTCTTGCATTCAATTAGTATAAAACTGATTCTAATTTATGCAGTAGGTAATGGCGGGGGGGTATTACCTCCTAAAAATGATTTTAACTCAGGCACTTCTTTTAATGCTGTCCAATTTTCCATGCCTTGTTTCCATACCAAAGAATCTCTATTCACCGTTCTACTTGCAAAAAGCTCTTTCAACTTATCAATAGAAACTGGCCCCATTTGCTGCCCATTACTAGCATAATAATACATGGTTTGCACAGGCATTGGAGGTGGTGTTACAGCTTGTGGCTGTGGTGCGCCAAATGCTTGTTGCGATGCTTGAGGATTCATCATATTTCCCATTTGTTGCGCCAAAACAAAACCCATACCCATACCCATACCAGCACCAGCAGTTCCTCCTTCATTTTTTGCAGCAGCTTCCATTGCTTTTGCAGCTTTAAACTGAGCTAGCTTGGTCATATCAAGTTTATCTAACCTACTGTACTCAAAAATTTCCTTTTTCAGTTCTTCAGGCATCGACACGTTCTCTATATAAAACCGCTCTAATTCAATACCCACCCTACCAAATTCGGGTTGCATTACTTCTTGACAGGTTTCTGATAATTCAGAGGTATTTGCAGCATACAACTCTACAGGAAGATTAGCTTCCCCCACAGTATCAGTAAAACGCGTAACAATTAAACTTTTAAGGTGCTCATTTACCTCATAATTTGTAAAATTGCCATCAGTACCCACTACGTCAACTACAAACTTACCCGGATCGTTTATTCTAAAACTATACGTACCAAACGCCCTTATTTCTACCAAACCAAATCGCTCATCACTCAACATAAATGGGTTTTTAGTTCCCCATTTTTCATCGGTAAACAGTCTTGTATTTACAAAATACACCTCTGCCTTGAACGGACTGTTAAAACCATACTTCCATCCTTTTAGGGTGGTTAAAATAGGTAGGTTTTGGGTATTTAAATCATAGGTACCTGGTTTAAACACGTCGGCTAACTGACCCTCATTAATAAAAACCGCTACCTGCCCTTCGCGTACAATTAGTTTTGCATTGTTTTTAATCTCATTTTGATAGCGCTCAAAACGATGAACAATAGTATCATTGGTTTGGTCTAACCACTCAACAATATCAATAAATTCATGACTGAGTTTCTTTTTTATTTCATCAAATAAGCCCATTGTATTTCTATTTAATTTGTTTGGGAAAAGATACCAATTTCTTAAATCACCACAAAAAAAGTAGTGCACTTAAACCACTAAGGTCATTACAATTGGTTTTTTGATTATAGTGGGGTAAACGTATTTTATTTTAACTCGTCGCATGAAAATACTCAGCTTATTTTTTAACTAAAGAAAAAAAATGAATACCAAACTTAAAAACAAACACCTTATCTTGCAGGCATAAAACCATTATTAAATAATGAGAAGTGTGTATTGTATTGGCGAAGTCTTAATTGATTTCGTAGCCGAAAAGCAAGGAAAAGACCTTTCAAAAGCGCATCTGTTTACAAAAAAAGCTGGTGGAGCACCAGCAAATGTTGCTTGTGCTATTGCCAAACTAGGAGGAAAAAGTAAATTTATTGGTTGCGTTGGCAATGACCCTTTTGGAAATTTTTTATTAAACATCTTAAAAGAGAATCAAGTAGATATTTCCTTAGCACAGCGATCAAAAACGTTTACCACTTTAGCCTTTGTTTCTATTGACGAAGAAGGCGAACGTGATTTTGTATTTACTCGTGGAGCAGACAAAAAACTGAGCTACGATTCTTCGGTGCGAAAAAACTTCAAAAACAACATTCTGCATTTAGGGGCTGCAACAGCCCTATTGGGCGGTGACTTGGAAAAAGCCTACGGACGGTACTTTTTTGATGCTTTAACATCGGGTACTTTCTTAAGTTTTGACCCAAATTATAGAATAGATCTTTGGAGAGATGAAGCTGATGTTTTCATAAAAAAATGCATGCCTTTTATTGAAAAATCGCATTTATGTAAATTTAGTTTAGAAGAAGCCCAATTACTATCTGGCAAAAAAGATACAAATGCAGCCTGTGATGTTTTACATGAAGTAGGGGCGCAAATTATTATGATAACATTGGGTGGCGAAGGCACATTGGTAAGCACTCCTAAAATTAAAAAAACAGTACCTAGCATCAAAGTAAGCCCAGTAGATACAACTGGAGCTGGCGATGCATTTATTGGTTGTTTATTACAGCAAATTGCAAGCCTACAAAGCCCGTTTGAAATATTAGAAAACGTAACGCTCTTGATAGAAATGGTAAAAAATGCCAATAAAGCTGGTGCCATTACGACAACAAATTTTGGCGCTATACCTGCCCTACCTACTCGGGATATGGTTTTTAATTGAATTAGCGTTTAGTCAGCAATAGACAAATTTTTACAATTTGAATTATTTTTGATAGAAAAGGCGCAAAAAGAAGCTAATTTACTTTTTGAGCATTTCTGACCAGACACTAGTTATACCTCACTTTTCTTAGTATGCGCAGTGCCTGCTTTAAACTTTTATATATCTTGGGGTAGCTTTTCTTTAGCAACCCTCTTGCATTTTCCATGTACTCCTTTGCTTCTTCAAAACCGTTTAAATAACATATCAAATAGGTGTCGGGCAGCTGTTTTAAATCTGCTTTTTCTGAAGCCTTTAAACTTATCTTTTGTTCAATTTTTTGCAATAAAGCGCGGTTTGCATTTAAAAGATGGCAAAGTGTTTTTTTGTCATATTGAGGAGGTTTAAACATTAAATCGCTCTGTATTTGATAAGTGCCGTTATCAAAAAAAGTGATTACAACTTTCTCCAACGGAAAATATTGCTGCTTAGCGCCCAAGCCCAATTGTACATATTCAATTGTGGTAAATGAGTGTTCATCATACGAAATAGTAACCTCATCTAGGGCAGAATAAAATAATTTAACCTGCTCATTAATCAACTCAATATCTACCCTTGAGAAATACGTTTTCTCTTTTACCTTTTTTTGTGTGCCTGCCCAGCAAACCACAAATTGCTCTTTAAAAACCTTATAATTGCTCTCTAAATCTTTGTGTCGGTTATTGATAAAATCAATAACACCGTCAAGTGTTAGTTCTATATTATTTCGAGCATGTAATTCAATATTGGCAACGGCATCAGCATTATTATCTTTCAATTCAATACCATATGCTTTAGGCATACTTATACTACCTTCTCTAAAAAAAACCATCCCACCGTAATACTTCCAAATATTTTTGCGGAGCGCACAAACTTTCCCATTTGAACGTATGGTAACCAAGCCCACCACCTTACCCTCAGGAAGATCGGGAAAAGGAATGTTCTCATAGGATATTGCAGGTGGATTATCTAAATAAGCATTGACTAAATTCTGTATTTTACTATCATCAAAAAAATCAACGCCAACTATTTTGTTATCCTCATCTTCAACACCTATTACAATGAAAGAATTATTTTTGGGGTTACTATTTGCCAGTGCGCACACATGTTTCAGAAATTTAGCTTTTCCTTCTTTTTGCCCAATAGCGATAAAACGTTTTTTGTCATAAAAACTATTTTCATCGTTATGCGCTAAAAGATTCTTAACCAGCAAACGTTTATTAATCATTCTGACTTATTAATGATCGTCGAAGAAGCTTGTGCTGTAGGCATCACTACCAAATCGGCAATATTTACATGGTATGGGCGTGTTACTACAAAACAAATAATATCAGCAATATCTTGAGCCTTTAAAGCTTGGTACCCCTTATACACCGTTTTAGCTTGTTCACTATTGCCTTTAAAACGCACCTTACTAAACTCGGTTTCAACAAGACCCGGGTTAATAGCACCTACTCGTATCCCGTGTTTATTGAGGTCAATCCGCATACCCTGGTTAATAGCATCTACCGCATGCTTGCTCGCACAATATACGTTCCCCTTTGGATACACTTCTTTACCCGCAGTAGAACCAATATTAATAACATGCCCAGATTTTTTTTCTACCATTTTTGGAATCACCGCCTTTGAAACATATAAAAGCCCCTTGACATTAATATCAATCATAGCATCCCAATCATCAATACTACCCTGATCTATCGTATCCAAACCATGGGCATTTCCTGCATTGTTTACCAAAATATCAATAGATGCAAAAGCATCAGGCAAACTAGCAATGGCATTAAAAACGGCTTCTTTATCGCGTACATCAAAATTCAATGTATGCACATTTGTTTGTGTTTTCAGTGCTGCTTCAAGTTCATCTAAGCGATCTTGCCGCCTTCCACATAAAACTACATGTATGCCCTTTTGGGCAAATAATTGGGCTGTTGCCTTACCAATACCGCTTGTTGCGCCAGTTATCAATGCTATTTTACTCATATACGTTTACTATTTATACCCAATATTAGACATTAAAAATTTATTTGCCCTGAAATTACGAAGTTTTACCATAACGCAAAACCTTAGGGAACTTCATGACCTTTGCTAGCTTCTAATAACAGAAACCAATCTTCCAAATCCATATTTATTTCTAAGGCTTCCACAGAAGCCTTTAAACGTTCTTTTACTGTAGTGCCCACCACAGGATAAACCCCAGCAGGATGTTTAAAAAGCCATGCTAGTAACAACTGATCGGCTGTGGCATTATACTTCGCCATCATCGGTTTCATTGTGGCACCAATACGCGCCGTCTGTTCATTCTTCTCCTTAAAATAAATCCCCAGCGGACTCCATGACATGAGCATTCTATTATTTGCTAAGCTTTCATCTAAAGTGCCATCATACATCACATCATTAGCCGTTAAAGAAAATTCTACTTGATTACCGCTAACTGAAACAGCGGTTTCTAATAAAGAAATCTGTGAGGGCGTAAAGTTTGAGACACCAAAATTTTTAATCTTCCCCGCTTTCAACAACTCAGAAACTGCTTCCGATATAACTGCTGGGTGCATTAAAGGGCTGGGGCGGTGTAATAAAAAAAGATCGAGATAATCAGTCTTCAAATTTTTTAGTGATTGCTCGGCAGACCAAATGATGTATGCCTTATCATAATTGTAATGCTTCACCACATTGTTACGTGAAGCATCCACCATTTGAATACCACATTTACTAATCAACTGTATTGCGGTTCTGTCAATATTACTTTCTTTTAACGCATTACCAAAAGCTGCTTCGTTGGCATAACCCCCATAAATATCAGCATGATCAAAGGTGGTAATACCCAAAGACCTGCAAAACTGCATCAAATCAATCATTTCAGTGGTTGTCAATTTTTTTCCCCAACTACCCCAAGTCATCGTTCCTGCAATTACTTTTGAGTAAGCACGCTTAGCTTCCATATAAAATTTGTTAGTTGAATATTTTATTTCTTTAAACTATCACGCTACTTTTTAACGCACGGTGAAATTATAAAATAAAATATCATTTTCATGTGCAACACCGCCGTTTTAAAATATATAAAACAAGATGAATAACTACGTAGTATACCATAACCACTTTTAACTAATTAGCAAACGAAAGCGACTCTTATTTAGTGACATATGGCCAGAGACAGTCACTAAGCAGTAAATAATTTTTGACTACAAAACCACCTATACACAGACAAAAGTTTACCCACCATAGTTCTATTTTTATATCGCTTCCTAATTTTTCCATACCTTTCGAAAGCTAAAAACAAAAAAGTGTCTTCAAAATTTGTCAAAAAAAAGCAATCGTGAAATGGATTGTTAATTTTATGCTTTAAATGAAGAAAATCCCTTAAAAGCGTCACAAAAAGGAGATTTTATAACAACTTTTAACCAATTGTTAACAGCGACTAAGTGAATAAATTTTCAATTTGCACGACCAATTGAATTTTAATAGATCAATACCAAAATATTATACTCGTATATGGAAGAAAATACCACAGTAGACATTAGTGCTGTAAATGAGAAAATAGCTCAAGAAAGTGCTTTTATCGATCTTTTGATCTTGGAGATGAACAAGGTAATCGTTGGCCAAAAACACATGATTGAAAGATTATTGATTGGCCTTTTAGGACGTGGACATATTCTACTTGAAGGTGTTCCGGGTTTAGCAAAAACCTTAGCGATAAACACCCTTGCTAAAGCAGTAAAAGGAGAATTTAGTAGAATTCAGTTCACCCCCGATCTTTTACCTGCTGATGTTGTAGGTACTATGATTTATAATATGAAGGTGAATGACTTCTCTATTAAAAAAGGACCCATTTTCGCTAATTTCGTTTTAGCCGATGAGATAAACAGAGCTCCTGCCAAAGTACAATCGGCTCTTTTAGAGGCCATGCAAGAAAAGCAAGTAACTATTGGTGATGAAACCTTTGTTTTGGAGAAACCATTTTTGGTAATGGCTACACAAAACCCAGTAGAGCAAGAAGGAACTTACCCACTACCAGAAGCACAGGTTGACCGTTTTATGCTAAAAACGGTAATTGACTACCCAAAAATGAACGAAGAGCAGTTAATCATGCGTCAAAATTTACTGGGAGCTTACGACGAGGTAAAACCAGTGGTTAGCCTAAAGCAAATATTAAGCGCTCAACAAGCGGTTAGAGAGGTTTATATGGATGAAAAAATAGAAAAATACATCCTCGATATTGTTTTTGCTACACGTTATCCTGAAAAATACAATTTAGAAAACCTTAAGCCCTTAATTAGTTTTGGTGCTTCACCACGTGGTAGTATAAATTTAGGTACTGCTGCAAAATGCTATGCTTTTATTAAAAGAAGAGGCTATGTTGTGCCCGAAGATGTGCGCGCAGTTGTACATGATGTATTACGTCACAGAATAGGTATTACGTATGAAGCAGAAGCTGAAAATATTACTTCAGAAGAAATCATCAATAAGATTGTAAACGAGATTGAAGTGCCTTAAACTGATTGGTAGTAAAAGCAAAAAATTGGTATAGCAATTAACTTAAATTGTATTGCTAATTGCGCTTTATCTCATTGACGTTTGCCTAATACTGTTTACTAAATTAAAGATGGATACCAAAGAGTTACTTAAAAAAGTTCGTAAAATTGAGATAAAGACACGGCGTCTTTCTGATCACATTTTTGGTGGAGAATACCACTCCACTTTTAAAGGTAGAGGCATGACCTTTAGTGAGGTGCGACAGTATCAATTTGGTGACGATGTAAGAAGTATAGATTGGAATGTTACCGCTCGCTATAACGAGCCATACGTAAAGGTATTTGAAGAAGAAAGAGAACTTACCATGATGTTGATGGTTGATGTTAGTGGCTCAGAACTCTTTGGCACCAACACCCAATTTAAAAAAGAAATTATCACCGAAATATCGGCAACTTTAGCTTTTTCTGCATTACAAAATAACGACAAAGCTGGCTTAATACTTTTCTCTGATGAAGTAGAGCTTTTCATACCTCCTAAAAAGGGAAAAAGCCATGTACTTCGCATTATACGAGAGCTACTAGAATTTAAGCCAAAAAGCAATAAAACAGATGTTGCCGGAGCTTTAAAGTATCTCACCAATGTAATGAAGAAAAAAGCCATTGTTTTTGTCCTTTCTGATTTTATGGCTGATGATTATGAACGCACCATGAAAATCATTGGAAACAAACATGATGTAACAGGCATACGCGTATATGACGAGCGCGAAGAAGCAATACCTAACTTAGGAATGGTGCAAATGCAAGATGCCGAAACGGGTGCTATTAAATTGATAAACACCCAATCAAAAAGTGTTCGTAAAGCCTATTCAAACTACTATCGTGAACGTGTTAATTATTTCAAAGATACCTTTACCAAATCAGGTTGCGGTGTTTTAGATTGTAGAGTAGACGAAAGCTATGTAAAAAAATTATTGGGTTATTTTAAGCGCAGAGGTTGATGAGAGTGAAAAATTACAAACTAAGAGCTACGAGTTTTATCCCAAAGATTGATAAAGCAATACTGCTATGCTTATTATTATGCTTTTCATTTTTTGGATATGCGCAAGTAGCACCAAAAATAAGTTCAGAAGTCGACACTACTTTTATCAAGATCGGCGAACAAATAATTTGGACAGTAAAAGTAGATGTAGATACAACCGCCCAAGTAATTTTTCCTGAAGGACAAACCTTTTCTCCGCTAGAAACTGTTGAAGCTTTCGCTACCGACACAACCCGGAAAAATGACAGAATTACCCTTGAAAAATCATATGCACTCACACAATTTGATTCAGGTGCGTACAAACTACCCGCACAACGCATCGATATTAATGGCAATGGTTTCTTTACAGATTCATTGCAAATACGCGTAGCTAATATTCCTGTAGACACCATCAACCAAAAAATGTACGATATCAAGCCACTAATTGTGGTTAAAAAAAGTGCTTCTAATTGGTGGAAAATAGCCCTAGGCATTCTGCTCGGCCTACTCATTTTAGGCGCACTACTCTACTTCTTCATTTTTAGAAAAAAACCCTTAACCGAAGAAGAAAAAGTAGCGCTATTACCCCCTTATGACAGAGCCTTACTTGAGCTTAAAAAACTAGACAATTCAAAATACCTAATTCAAGACGAATACAAAAAATATTATTCTGAACTTACAGATATTGTACGCTCTTACTTGGAAGAAGATGTACATGTATCAGCCTTAGAAAGTACGACAGAGCAGCTGATTGAAAAGTTAGAATTGATGACCGATGCTGGGGAGCTAGAACTAGACAAAGACACCATATCACAATTCAAACGCATCTTGCAAACCGCCGATTTGGTCAAATTTGCTAAATCAAAACCGCAAACCAGCGTTGCAGAACAAGACCGCAAATCAATTGAGCAAATTGTAGTTAAAACTCATGAAGCCTTGCCCGAACCTACTGAAGAAGAATTAATGGCTCAGGCAGAATATCAAGAAGAACAAAAACGAAAACAGCTACGCAATAAATACAGATTGGCAGCTGGTATTGTAGCAGGAGTATTTGCTTGTATTATAGCGTTTACGCTTGTATATTATGGTCCAAAAACTGTTTGGGATACGGTAAGTGGGCATCCCACAAAAAAATTACTTGAAGGCGAATGGGTAGCTAGCACCTACGGATTTCCTGGCGTAAACCTAGAAACACCAGAAGTACTTGTACGGGAAGAAGTAAAAATTCCGCCAGAAATGCAAGCTAAAATAAAAGAGTTGCAAATTTTTCAATACAGAAATAGCAAAGGTTTGCTTACCATAGGTACTACTACAGCTACCTTAGCCAACCCAGAAGCAGAACCTGAGTACGAACAAGCTGTTGATAGTTTCATCAAACAATTAGAAAGTAAAGGCGCCAAAGATATCATCACCAAACAAGAAGAGTTTACTACCATTTCGGGTGCTAAAGGCGTAAAGGTGTATGGCAGCGGAAAATTTAAAGTACCCGAATCAGAAGAACTCATCAGAGGAAAATACACTATTGTACTTTTTGGTGGAAAAGGATTTCAAATTCAAGTCATGTTAACTTGGTTAGAAAACGACCCGTATGCTGAGCAAATAGTAGAACGAATATTAACCACCCTTGAAGTAAAAACAGACGTATAATGTTTGAAAATGTGCAATTTGCGAATCCAGATTTCTTTTGGCTGCTATTACTGCTTCCACTGGCTGTGCTTTGGTACTTTTTTAAACGAAAAGAGCAAACAGCTTCACTAAGAATATCAAGTATAAAAGGGTTTTCTTCGGATGGATTTCTCCCCAAACTAAAACCCCTACTCTTTGTTTTACGACTACTAGCTTTGGCAGCTATTATTACCGCACTCGCACGTCCGCAAACCAAAGAGGTTTCTACAAAAACCAAAACAACCAAAGGAATTGATATTGTAATGGCTATTGATGTATCATCAAGTATGTTGGCGCGCGATTTAAAGCCTAATCGATTATCAGCCCTGAAAAAAGTAGCGGCAGATTTCATTAAAAAAAGACCCAATGATCGCATTGGTTTGGTAGCGTATGCAGGTGAAGCTTATACAAAAACACCCATTACTAGTGACAAATCTATTGTATTAAATGCCTTAAAAGAAATTACCTACGGCCAGCTCAATGATGGTACAGCTATCGGCATGGGGTTAGCCACCTCGGTAAACAGGTTGAAAGAAAGCAAAGCCATAAGTAAAATCATCATTTTACTAACAGATGGGGTGAACAATTCGGGCTTTATTGAACCCCAAACCGCTGCCGACCTAGCCTTAGAATACGATATAAAAACATACACCATCGGATTAGGAACTAATGGTAACGCCTTAACCCCCATCGCCTATAATCCTGATGGATCTTTTCGATACGGAATGCGCCAAGTAGAAATTGAAGAAACCCTTTTAAAAGACATTGCCAAGGCTACGGGTGGAAAATATTTTAGAGCAACCAATAATGAAAAGTTGGAAGAAATCTATGACGAAATTAACAAACTTGAAAAAACAGAAATAGAAGAATTTAAATACACACAGTACGAAGAAAAATTTAGACCATGGGTTTTACTGGCAGGAATTTTGCTTTTACTAGAGTGGTTATTAAGAAACACCTTATTTCGAAGCTTTATATAAACTATGATTCAATTCGAAGAAAAAATATATTTCTATTTGTTAGCCATTATTCCGGTAATGGTTGTGTTGTTTATACTACTTCAAATTTGGAAAAAAAGAACACAAAAGAAATTCGCAAAGCTTCCTTTATTAAAACGTTTAACGCCTGACAGGTCTGAATTTAAATCGAGCTTAAAACTTATATTATTCCTTTTAGGGCTTGCATTTCTTACGCTAGCCCTTGTAAACCCTAAGATTGGCACCAAATTAGAAACCGTCAAACGCGAAGGGGTAGATATCGTTTTTGCTGTAGATGTATCAAAAAGTATGTTGGCCGAAGATATTGCCCCCAACAGACTTGAAAAAGCAAAAAGACTGGTATCAGAAATCATCAATCAGCTAGGAAGCGATCGTATTGGCATCATTGCTTATGCCGGACAGGCTTTTCCACAACTACCCATAACAACTGACTATGGCGCAGCCAAAATGTTCTTGCAAAGCATGAATACTGACATGTTGACATCTCAAGGTACCGCTATTGATCAGGCAATACAATTAGCAACTACATATTATGATGATGAAGAGCAGACCAACCGTGTGCTTGTTATTATATCAGATGGTGAAGATCATTCAGAAGATGCCACTTTAAACGTTGTAGAAGATGCTACAGATGCAGGTATTAAAATATTTACCGTTGGGGTAGGTAAAGCCAAAGGCGCACCTATCCCTATAAAAAGAAAAGGGGTTTTAGAACGTCTTAAAAAAGATGCACAAGGCGAAGTAGTAATCACAAAACTAAATGAAACCGTATTGCGAGAAATAGCTGAAGACGGTAATGGAGCCTATATTGACGGGTCTAAGACTGAGGAAGCTGTAAACTATATTAAAGAACAGTTAGCACAAATGGATAAAACAGAATTTGAAGCCAAACAGTTTGCTGAATACAAAGACCAATTTCAATGGTTTTTAGGTGCAGGTTTTTTATTCTTGTTTTTAGATCTTTTTGTTTTGGATAGAAAAACACAGTGGTTGCGAAAGCTGAATTTGTTTAACGAAAAAAGAAGCGAAACACTATGAACAGAATAGTACTAATTTTTGTTTTATTGATTGCATGCTTCTCTTTTGCTCAAGAAGACGACAAAGAAAAAACAAAAGCACTGCGCGAATCAACAAACCTTACTTGGAACGCCAATAAAGCGCTATCTGAAGATAAGTTTGTAGAAGCAGAGGTAAACTACCGTAAGGCAATAGCAAAGAGTGATGAAAATGCAGTAGCTCCTTTTAATTTAGGAAACTCGTATTACCAAAAAGAGACCTACGGCGAAGCTTTTAGTCGTTTTAAGCAAGCAGGAGAATTAGCCAAAGACAAAGCCAGTAAACACAAGGCATTTCACAATATGGGCAATGTGTTTATGAAACGTAAAGAATATGAAAAAGCCGTAGAGAGTTATAAAGAAGCCCTACGCAACGACCCTACCGATGAAGAAACTCGTTACAATCTAGCTCTTGCCAAAGAAATGTTGAAAAAACAACAAGACGAGCAAAAAAACGATAAAAACGACGAGAACAAAGACAACAAAGACAACAAGGATAAAAAAGACGAGAACAAAGACAAGGATAAAAAAGACGGGGACGACGGCGAAAAAGACAAAGACAAAGATCAAGATAAAAAAGACCAAGGAGACGAAGGAGATAAAGGAGACGAAGAGAAAGAAGACAACAAAGAAGGTGATGGCGATGAGAAAAAAGAAGAACAGAAAAAACCTGAAGAAGGCGATCAGAAACAACAACAGCCTAGACCTAATCAATTGTCAAAACAACAGATTCAAAACCTGTTAAAGGCAATGCAAAATGAAGAGAAAAAAGTTCAAGAAAAAATTGACGCACAAAAGGTAAAAGGTGCAAAAGTCAAAAACGAAAAAGATTGGTAGCTAAAATGATGCTTAAAAAATATATCATACTCATTCCGGTGCTGCTTTTTGCTCTTTTCGCAAAAGCGCAAGATGATGCGGTGACTTTTGAGATGCTGGTAAGCAAATCAAAACTAGGCATCAATGAGCGCTTACGGGTAGACTTCACCATGAACAAAGATGGCGATAATTTTACCCCTCCTAATTTTGAAGGTTTTAGAGTGCTCATGGGCCCCTCACAATCTATTAGCAATTCGTGGATAAATGGCGTGCGCAGTTATTCCAAAACCTATTCCTACACCTTAGCGCCTACCAAAAGAGGAAAACTAAAAATAAGGCAAGCTTCAATCATTATTGATGGTAAAAAGTATAAATCTCTTGAAAAAGAAATTGAAGTTACCGCAGCCGTTGACCGCCCTAACGGCCCCAAAACGGTTGATGATGTCGCTGATGAGAGCCTTCATTTGGTTGCCGAAGTTTCAAATACCAATCCGTATTTAAACGAGGCTATTAGCGTAGTTTACAAACTCTATTTCACCTCTTCTATTGGTATTTCAAATTATCGCCCATTAGACAACCCTAAATACAATAATTTTTGGAGTCAAGATATTCCGCTAACTATAAGAAACGCAAATAATGGCACTTACCAAGGAAAACCTTATCGCTATGTTGTGTTAAAACGGGTAGTTCTGTATCCTCAAAAATCGGGGAAATTAGAAATTGAACCCCTATCACTAGAGGTCACTGTAGATGTAGCTACCAACAAACGTGATTTCTTTGGAGGACGTATTTACTCTCAAACAAACAAAACCGTTTCAGCAGGAAAACGAACAATTAAGGTAAAACCTTTGCCAATTGAAGGTAAACCAGCAGATTTTGGTGGTGCTGTTGGTGATTTCAATTTTTCAGTAACTACAAGCAAAACAAGTTTGAATGCTTCCGAGTCTTTACAAGCCAAGGTCGAAGTAAGTGGTAAAGGCAATTTAAAACTCTTTGAACTGCCAAAACCAAGTTTGCCAAGTGCTCTTGAGGTATATGAGCCTGAGTTTGATGAAAAAGTCCGCACTACCCTTTCAGGCATGCAAGGTAAAGTAAGTAACAATTATACGATTGTCCCGTCATTTAAAGGAAAATACCCCATACCGAGCATACCTTTTAGTTACTTTAATCCTAAAACAGGAAAATACCATACACTCTCTTCAAAAGAAATCGTAATCAATGTACTTCAAGGCCCAACAGACGCTACAAGTGCCAATACAAGTGTAGGTGCTAACAACAAGCAAACCGTAGTAGCCATGGGTGATAAATTTAATTTTATAAAACTAAAACCCAATCTAATTCCTATTGGATCACACTATTTTATAGGATCTACGAGTTTTTACTTATGGTTATTACTACCACTGCTCTTAATTCCCATAGCCATTTTATTTGGCAAGAAAAGAGATGCTATTGCTAGTGATGTAGCTGGCAACAAAATTAAAAGAGCAAACAAACTGGCGCGCAAATACTTATCAGCAGCAAAAAAAGCTTCAGGTAATAAAGAAGCCTTTTATATTGCCTTAGAAAAAGGCTTGCACAACTATTTAAAAGCAAAACTGAAAATTGAAACCTCAGAATTTAGCAAAGACAAAATTAGCAGCTTATTAACCGAAAAAGCGGTCGAAAGCGACACTATAGAAGGATTTATTGCACTTCTTAAAAATTGTGAAATGGCACGCTACAGTCCGTTTTCTGATGTTCAAATGCAACAAGATTACGAGAAAGCTAGTTCGGTAATTTCGTATTTAGATAAACAATTGTGATAAAGAATAAAAACAAGACGTGAAAAAAAAACTCACCATATTATTTCTATTTTTAAGCTGTATCGCATGGAGCCAAAGCGAAGCTTTGTTCAACAAAGCCACGGAAGCTTATAACAAAGGTAATTACGAGAAAGCCATAGAAAGCTATTTAAATATTATCGAAAATGGGCAACATTCTGCTGAATTGTACTTTAATTTAGGAAATTCGTATTACAAATTAAACCAAATTGCCCCAAGCATTTATTACTACGAAAAAGCACTATTACTAAAGCCTAATGATCCTGAAATAAAAAACAATCTTGCCTATGCGCAAAACATGACCTTAGATGCTATTGAGGTTTTGCCAGAAACCGGACTTTCAAAAATATATAAAGACATTATTGGCTTTATGTCATTTGATCAATGGGGATATGTAGCCGTTGTATTCATGATACTTTTTGTGCTGCTTTATATTTTATTTTACTTTTTAAAATATGCTACTCAAAAAAGAATAGCGTTTATCACCAGTATCATTGCTCTTTTGATATCCATTACCGCCATATTTTTTGGTTTCGCACAATATAGAGCCTTTAAAGCTGACCAACCAGCTATTATTTTTTCAAGTGTTGCTACTGTAAAAGCAGAACCCAATGAAAGAAGTCAAAATGTTTTTCAGTTACACGAAGGCACAAAAGTTCAAGTGCTTGAAGAATTAAATGATTGGAATAAAATAAAAATTACAGACGGTCAAACTGGATGGACTCCCTCTGAAAATATAAAATTATTAAAAGATTTCTAGAACTACATCAACAACAAATACCACTGAGAAGTCTATCTTTGTACAAATCACAGTTTTGGCATGAGGTCATTTTTTTTAGTTGTATTATCCTTGTTATTAGCAACGGCTGTTTTGGCGCCGGCAGCTATTACATTGCTCAATACTGATAAAAAAACTGATGTAACTATTGACTTTAACGAAGAAGAAAAGGAAGAAGACAAGAAAGAAACTTCTGAAAACGATTTCCTTTTAGTTTTAAATTCGAACCTTGTTGCCATACAAGCCATAGAAAAAAAGGAAATCCCTAGTACCTATATTGCTATCGATTATCATAGCTCATTAGCTATTTTTCTTCCCCCTCCAAAGTACGTTAGCTAAACAAATAGCCTTTTTAATCTGTACCTAAATTACGGTAAGACTATTTTTTCAGCACTATTTTTTCAGCCTCTTTTATTATTTAAACTAACTTTATACCTAAGATGATTTAGACTGTTACAATACGGCTAAAGCGTAAATAGTTTTATTCAATAATATATCAAATACAGGTAGGTACTGAAAACTGCACTACATAAATAACACAAAAAATTTGAAATAAAAATCAATATATTTCATTAGCACATTACACATAAGTTAAAACAAAACACATGGAACTAGATAGAGTATTTGAAAACAACAAAACATGGATCACCAAAAAACTTGAAGCAGGCGATGACTATTTTGAGCAATTAGGCAAAGGGCAAAACCCAGAGTTATTATATATAGGTTGCTCAGATAGTAGAGTAACAGCAGAAGACCTTATGGGTCTTGGCCCAGGTGAAGTTTTTGTTCATCGTAATATTGCCAATATGGTAATCAGCATCGACCTCAATGTAATGTCTGTGGTGAATTACGCCGTCGATCACCTAAAAGTAAATCACATTGTAGTTTGTGGGCATTATGCTTGTGGTGGTGTAAAAGCAGCTATGCAATCAGCAGATTTAGGCATTTTAAACCCTTGGCTACGCAACATCAGAGATGTCTACCGCATACACAGAGATGAGCTTAATGCCATAGAAGATGAAGATAAAAAATACGATCGTTTGGTAGAACTTAATGTTAAAGAGCAATGTGTAAACCTTATAAAAACTGCAGCGGTACAAAAAGCTTATCGTGAAAGAGGCATAAAAGTACACGGTTGGGTTTTTGATGTTCATACAGGAAAACTCATCGATCTAAAAATTGATTTTGAAGGATATCTTAAAAATATTATGGAAATTTATCATCTTGATTAAATCATAAAACACACCGATTGATCTTCTGCCATAGCACCATAATTGTTGTAGACATCAATTTTAAATGGCAAGAGCATAAATCAACATCTTAATTTATTGATTACTTATTATGAAACATTTATTTTCAAACGTTAGAGGTGATCTCTTCGGAGGAATTACCGCAGGTATCGTAGCCCTACCCTTAGCCCTTGCATTTGGGGTTAGTTCAGGGCTTGGACCAAGTGCTGGACTGTATGGAGCAATTTTTATTAGCTTTTTTGCCGCTCTTTTTGGTGGCACATCTACTCAAATTTCAGGGCCAACGGCGCCAATGACAGCAGTAAGCATGGTTGTAATAGCCGGTATTGTAGCTATTCACGACGGAAGCATAGAAAAAGCACTCCCTGCTATTTTAATCATTTTCTTCTTAGCAGGACTTATGCAAATAGGTTTAGGGCTTATGGGAATAGGAAAGTACATCAGATACATTCCGTACCCCGTAGTCTCGGGCTTTATGACAGCTATTGGCGTTATCATTTTGGTTACGCAAATATTACCCGCTGTAGGCTATTACCCTAAAGAAGACACCGATTACGTAGAAAAATTCAAACCCAAAGCAGAAGAGATTATTCTTGATAATATCCTTAAAGAAGAAGCAGGAGAAGGTATTTTGGTTTTAGAAGATTTTGAAGAGACGATAAAACGTGCCAAAAATATCACTCCCGAAGAAACGCTCAAAGAAGCTAGAACACTAGCAAAAAAAGAATCTTCAGGTGTTATTGGCACCCTCAAAATTTTACCAAGAGCTTTGCAAAATATCAATTGGCTTGAATTAATTTTGGCACTATCTACCATCATTATAATATATGGTTTTAAAAAAATAACCACCGTTATTCCAAGCACCTTGGTTGCCTTAATCGTTGTTTCAGGCGTTGCTTACGGCTTTGGTTTAGACTATCGGCCTATTGAAGAAATACCTAGCGGGCTACCCATACCCCATTTAGATATATTCACTCAATTTGAACTCAGTTCTATTTCTCCCTATATTTTTACAGCTTTAACCTTGGCCCTTTTGGGTGCTATTGATTCGCTACTCACTTCTGTTGTTGCTGACAATATGACCAAAACCAAACACAAACCTAATAAAGAACTTGTTGGGCAAGGTATAGGAAATAGTATTGCCGCCATTTTTGGTGGAATACCGGGTGCAGGTGCAACCATACGAACAGTAGTAAACATCAATGCTGGTGGAAAAACAAAGTTATCAGGAATGGTTGCCGGTATTATGCTATTGCTTATTATGCTTTCTCTTGCCCCTGTAGCATCACAAATTCCTGCTGCTGTACTTGCTGGTATTTTAGTAACAGTTGGTATTGGCGTTATGGACTACAAAGGTTTAAAAGCCATACCTAGCTTGCCTAAAGATGTTAACCTAGGACCTATAAAATTAAGCTCAGAAGTGATTATTATGCTGGTTGTTCTCGTACTCTCTTCAGTATGGAATTTAGTATATGCCGTAGGTATCGGCCTTGTTTTTGCCTCATTAATGTTTATGAAAAAAATGGGTGACCTCACTGCTGAACGTTCTAACATTCAATCACTGGAAGAAGAAAAAGCTTGGGCTGATGAGAAGGACTTTCCAAAAAACTTACGCGAAGAAGTTTTTATCAAGCACTTAAAAGGGCCATTGTTTTTTGGCACTACTAGTGATTTTCAAGTGTTGGCTGATCAAATTCCCGATACAGCATCAACCGTAATTATTCGCATGGATAGGATGCAGTATATGGATCAATCGGGTTTATACGCCTTGGAAGATGTACTTATTGATTTACGAAAATCAAACATAAATGTACTTCTAGTAGACGTCTTACCCCAACCAAAATACATGATGGAAAGGGTAGATATTATTCCCGATTTAATTCCTAAAGAACATATATTCCCATCGTTTGAATCGTGTCTCGATTGGATAAAAACCAATGTAAAAGATAAAGATTAGCTAGGCTATCTTACCAGACACTAGTTAACCAGACCTTGTTTACCTAAAAAATAAGGTCTGGTTTATAGTATACGCCCAAACTTGATAGCAAATTTGATTTGGTACTGCCATAAAAGTTTTAAATTTGCTGCTTTAGATGAGCACCATGATTGATAAAATAAAAGAGCATATAGCCGAGGTTGAGAAATTCTCTACAGATTCAAAAGAAGCTGCAGAAGCTTTCAGAATAAAATATTTAGGAAAAAAAGGGCTCTTAAATGATTTCTTTTCAGAATTTAAAAACGTAGCAAAAGATCAAAAAAAGGAATTTGGTCAAACAGTAAATACGTTAAAGAATCTTGCTATAGAAAAGGTAAACGAATTAAAGGATACCTTAGAGAGTGATTCAAACGAATCGGAGACTTACAATGACCTTACTCGCCCTGGCGAACCACTTGAATTAGGTGCAAGACATCCCATATCAATTGTAAAAAACCAAATCATAGATATTTTTTCTAGAATTGGCTTTAATGTTTCAGAAGGACCAGAAATTGAAGATGACTGGCACAATTTCACCGCATTAAATTTACCCGAATATCACCCTGCCCGTGATATGCAGGATACCTTTTTCATACAAACTAACCCTGATGTGCTTTTGCGTACACATACCTCATCGGTTCAAGTGCGATATATGGAAAATAACACCCCGCCTATACGAACCATTTCACCAGGCAGAGTATATCGTAATGAGGCTATTTCAGCACGTTCACATTGCTTTTTTCATCAGGTTGAAGGCTTATATATTGATAAGGATGTTTCTTTTGCTGATTTAAAACAAACCCTACAATTTTTTACCAACGAATTATTTGGGACAAGCAAAATACGGTTACGCCCGTCGTACTTTCCATTTACAGAGCCTAGCGCTGAAGTAGATGTTTATTGGGGACTTGAAACTGAAGCTGATTATCGAATGACAAAAGGCACAGGTTGGCTTGAAATTATGGGTTGTGGCATGGTAGACCCTAATGTGCTTACAAATTGTGGTATTGACCCCAACGAATACTCTGGTTTTGCCTTTGGAATGGGTATCGATAGAATTGCCTTGTTATTGCATCAAATTTCAGATATTCGTTTGCTAAGCGAAAATGACATTCGCCTTTTACAACAGTTTAAAGGTGCCTTATAAGCTTGTAAAAAGCATTATATAGCGCTTAGTACACAAACTGAAAGATATAATTTACTCTTGTGAAGAAAGATATTGAAATACCAATTGCCAAAGACGTGTATGTTGCTGCTATTCACGAATGGAATGATGAGTTTCTGTCGAAAGATTGGAACACCTATGTTATCAATAATAGAACAACAAAAATTGATATGGTGTTGATCGTTTCAAAAGGTTTTGATGGCGATATAAAAACTTCAATAATGCGCCATGCCATTGGCGTTGTAGCAGCCAAATCTTTTGAGAAGATAGAATTACTTCAAGAAGACGTACTAGCCCTAACCAATGAGTTTTTTGTCACCTACTATGCAGATAACAAAATTTATGAAAAGCGCTTTATTTTCGAAAAAAATAGTATTTCAGAAAATACGGCCACTACCATTCCGCTTATTGAAAAAGAAGGCGTTTTAGCGAAATAGGATATAGGCATTGCGTAATTTAGTAACCGAAGTGTATTTTTTTAGCTAGCACACACAAAGAAACATAGCAGTCTTTACGTCTTGACTTTGCCGAATATGTAATTACTAACTGTCTAACTATAAATCCTTTACATGAAAATTCCGAAGTTCAAAACACCAAAGACCATAGCCATATAGCAAAGCCAACATCAAACCGTTTTTGTGAAGTCTGGATGTTATAAGAAATAACTTTACCTCGTTCTTACTCAAAATAATAGGTGATATTTTTTTTGGTCTTTCTATTCAAGAAAGTTTTATACTAAGTGCAGGTAATACATGAATTTTATTACCATAACGAAACCCATAGACCGTATGCTTGAAAAACCTCTCCCAAGGGATTTTATGCTGGTTTTTTAAGTGATGTAAATAATCTTAAACCTACTCTTGGTCTATATCAAACAGATTGCACTCAAAAATGCAGAGACAAATGGGCAAGACAACGAGCATAACTGGTTAATGCACTATGGCTTTTACCTGAAAGTCTCACAGAACGCTTAAGTTTTTGATAAAGAATTGTAAAACTCGGCACTTGTTTACAAGCACTTTCAATTAGATTACTACTTTTTTAGGAGTTAAAGAAAATGAGCTTTCTGAAGTTTATTATAAAATAAATAGAACTAATAGAAAGGTTAGATTGCCAGCTGTTATATAGTTTAGTTTCTGCAAGGGCAACCACTAGGAATAGTGAAAACGAAAAATTAAGTAATGTATCATTACATAAACTTTCAAAGTGACTCAGTTGCAACCGAAACAGCTAATCGGATTACTTAATTATAACCAAGCTACAATGAATCAAAAAATAAAAATACTATATTCGCCGAAAATCGACTTTTTAAATAAAAATATGATTCACCCAAAAACAGCATTAAAATTTATCAGTAACGAAATTGGTTTTGGCCTTGTTGCAACAGATTTTATCCCTATGGGAACAATTACGTGGGTTTTAGATGAATTTGACATGGAATTTACCCCAAAAGATTTCGAGTCTATGGATTCTATTCATCAAGATATTATTGACACTTACGCTTTCAGGAGCAATATTGGAAATCATATTCTTTGTTGGGATCTTGGACGATACATAAATCATAGTTTTAATCCAACCTGTTTAACAACAGCCTATGATTTTGAAGTTGCCGTTAGAGATATTCATCCAGGCGAACAATTAACAAATGACTATGGGTACTTTAACATCAAACAACCTTTCGTAGGAATTGATGAGGGTACAAAAAGGAAAATTGCATATCCCGATGACTTATTAAAATATCATGAAATTTGGGATCACCAAATTCTAAGCGCTTTTGAACATATTAATTCAAACAAACAACCACTAAAAGAGTTAATTTCAGATGAATTATGGCATAAGCTCAATAACATAATTACAGGAAAAGAGAAAATGGACTCTATTCTGGAAAATTACTATGATGAAAAAATGCATAAAACCCTTTGAAAAAAAGAGAACTGAAGGTTAAATCACATAGCTGAAAATCATACAAGAATCAATTGACACCTACATTTTAATATTAACTTCTGGTCTCATTAATATAGATTCCTTTTTTATGTACGATAAAAACCCGATTTTGGTTGGACTAAAAATAATTAATTCCATTTTTAAATTATAACTATAAATGCTTCCATTTTTGAGAAAAAAAGTGTTTTGGTGTTTGGATTTTATTAAAGGTAGTCCACTAAAAAAACATTACAATGAACTTCTTTTAATAAACACAAAATCACCATCTTTAAAGGCCATAAAACGAAGAGATGAACGAATTACTTTATTGATATCGCATGCAACAAGGACTACAAAATTTTATAAAGAATTTAAGAACAAAACAAAACTGATCGATTTTCCTGTAATTAATAAAATAACTATACAAGAAAATTATAACGCCTTTAAATCGGACTTGTACTTATCAAAACCTACTTTTGAAAAATCTACAAGTGGCTCCACGGGTATTCCTTTAACAATACTTCAAGATAAGCGTAAAAAGGAGCGAAATACAATTGACACTTTATTTTTTTTAAATAAGGCCAACTATCAATTAGGTAGTAAATTTTATGATATTCAAGTTTGGTTAGAAAATGATTATACACTACTTCCAAAATGGGTTTTGCGCCTAAGAAATATGATACAAATCAATATTGGAAACATTAATGATACTAACATCTCTAAATTATTAAACAAACTTACAAATGAAAAACGTTCAATTAATATCAGCATAGTAAGTCATGGATTGGAACTTATTTGTAAGTATTTAGACAAATACGGTTTCAAAAACATAGAAAAACTTGAGGTTAATTCTATCATAACTATTTCAGAGTCCTTAAGTGAGTATGTGAAGTTGTCGGCTGAAAAATATTTCGGCACCAAAGTACTGTCTAGGTACTCCAATGAAGAACTCGGAATAATAGCCCAACAATTAATGGTAGATGATACTAATTTTCATATTAATTGGGCCAGTTATCATGTTGAATTTTTAAAGATGGATAGTGATTTTCCAGCAGAAGAAAATGAAATGGCACGCATTATTGTAACAGATTTGTTTAATTATTGCATGCCAATAATTCGTTACGACACAGGTGATGTCGCATGGTTTTCAAACAACAATTCATATACTAATTTCCCAACAATAACCAGAATTGAGGGGCGAAAAATGGATGTTATTTATACTACAAGTGGTAAAATCTATTCATCCTATTTAGTAGATTTCCAGTTTTATGATTATTTTCAATATATCAAGCAATATCAATTTATACAGACAGACGCTAGTAATTATCTTATCAAGTTAAACTTAGAAAATGAAAAGTTTCCATTTGAAACTCAATTACGATCTATGTTTCTTGAAAATTTGGGATTGGATGCCACAATTTCTTTTGAATATGTGGATGAAATACCAGTATTAGCTTCAGGTAAACGAAAAAAAATAGTTAACACCTACAAAACCGCTCAATGAGCAGGGCAAACACATTTAACTTTCCTTACTTAGTATGATAAACATATATATTTTAGAGGTTCATCAGAAATCCCATTGCCAAATCCTGCGAGGGATAAAAAAATAATAAAATCAGAGCCCACAGCTAGCTTTAACAGTACTTTTTGTTCTAATTTTTTTCATTCTTCTTTGGATACGCATCGTACTACTAAAGGTAATTTACAGCATAGTTTATGATACTCTTTTGGTTTCCTTGATTGGTGTGCTTTGTGGTATAACAGAATACAGTTTACTTGTTCGGTTTGCTAAAAAAGAGTTAGACTGACGTGAGTAGTGTGGCGATTTTCCAATGGCATTCCTTCCAATGAGACCATACCCATCTTTTCAATAGCTTTAAGGTATTTCTAAAAACTAGTATTTCTTTTTAAATTGTCTAATCCTATAAATAAAAATGTTTTTTTAGGTCTACCTTCTAGATGAATACCCCTCAATCTCGATTAAGCTCCTTTATAACGGGGACCACACCGAGTAAACTAGCGTTCAACCCTACCAACTTTTAAAGGGGCATTTGCTCAATTGAGAATTATAGTATTTCACATCACCAGTAACCTCATCACCTAACCAAAGTGGCTTTTCAAAAGCCTCGTTTTCAGTAGCAAGCTCTACTTCTGCTACCACCAAACCCTCATTTTCACCATAAAATTCATCAACTTCAAAGGTGTGCTTCCCCACAGGTATTTCGTATCGAGTTTTTTCTAACACCCCAGACTCACATAACTTTAAAAGTTCTTGCGCATCTTTTACATCAATTTGCTTTTCCCATTCAAAACGTGAAGTACCCGTATTGTTAGACTTGCCTTTTATGGTTAAAAAACCCACTTCGCCCTTTATTCTAACACGAACAGTACGCAATGGGTCTGTATTTAAAAATCCTTGTACAATTCTCTTTTGAGTAATTGCTTCCTTTTTAAAAGCTTCTGATAACACTAAAAATTTCCGCTCAATTTCAATCATCTAGATAACCTTATTGTTTGACAAACCTTATTCATACGGGCTAAATATAGCAATAACTTATGCGTACAGCACACAAAGCACCATAATTTGGCAAATACAAAACACCAATTGTTATAGCCCATTGTATGCAATATACATGAGCAAGTTATTATAAATTTGCAGCATGGAACCTGATTTTCCTTTACGAAAGATAATTCATGTTGATATGGATGCCTTTTATGCCTCTGTAGAACAACTTGACAATCCTCATTTACGTGGCAAACCCATTGCTGTTGGCGGAAACTCTCAAAGGGGCGTAGTTGCAGCAGCAAGCTATGAAGCACGTAAATTTGGCGTTCGTAGTGCCATGAGTAGCATCGTTGCCAAACGTAATTGCCCTGAGCTTATCTTTGTACAAGCCCGTTTTGACCGCTACAAAGAAATTTCACAAGGCATTCGCAAAATATTTTACGATTACACAGACCTTGTTGAGCCTTTATCCTTAGATGAAGCCTACTTAGATGTTACAGTAAATAAAAAAGGAAATCCGTCTGCAAGCTTAATCGCTCAAGAAATTAGACAACGTATTTTTAATGAGCTGCAACTAACGGCATCCGCAGGTATTTCTATTAATAAATTTATCGCCAAAATAGCTAGTGACTATAATAAGCCCAACGGTCAAAAAACCGTAAACCCCGAAGAAGTGCTGTCTTTTTTGGAGGCTTTAGAAATTCGAAAATTCTATGGTGTTGGTAAGGTAACCGCTGACAAAATGTATTCGCTTGGCATATTTACAGGCAAAGACCTAAAGCGTAAGTCACAGGCATTTCTCGATGAAAATTTTGGAAAAGCCGGCAACCACTACTACAACGTTGTTCGTGGTATTCATCATAGTGAAGTAAAACCACATCGCATACCAAAATCGGTGGGTGCAGAACGTACTTTTAACGAAAATTTGAGTAGTGAAATTTTTATGATAGAACGCCTAGAGCACATTGCACAAGAGCTAGAACGACGTCTTAAAAAGTCCGAAATTGCTGGAAAAACTGTAACCCTAAAAATAAAATACAGTGATTTTACCCTGCAAACACGAAGTAAAACACTCCCCTATTTCATTGCTGATAAAGCTTTAATTTTAGCAACTGCCAAAGAGCTACTTTATCAAGAAACTATGCAAAACTCTGTGCGTTTATTGGGTATTTCCTTATCAAATCTAAACACCGAAAAAAAAGAGACTCCCCAAGAAACAAAGGAAATATCGATACAACTTAAGTTTGATTTTTAAGCAAACACATAACAATAGCACTAGACATTAGCTTCTTCGCATCGCTTTTGTTTGTATTTTAGTACGATGAATCTTAGTTACTGGGAATACAAAACATGGCTTTCTAATATTGATTTTACTATTGTAGGAAGCGGCATCGTAGGTCTTAACTGTGCACTTATATTGCGACAAAAATATCCGAAAGCAAAAATAATCATCTTAGAAAAAGGAATTCTTCCACAAGGAGCAAGTACCAAAAATGCCGGTTTCGCCTGTTTTGGTAGCATCTCTGAAATCTGCGCCGACCTCAAGCAACATAGTGAGCAAGAGGTGGTGCAATTGGTTCAAAAACGCTATCAAGGCATACAACTTCTCAGAAAAAATCTCGGTGATGCGAACATAGGTTTTAAACAATACGGGGGACATGAGCTTTTTTTAAAAAAACAAGAACCGTTATACCAACAGTGTTTAAGCAATTTAGCCACTATAAACGAATTGCTATTTCCAGTATTTAATGCTCCTGCTTTTAACACTCACAACAATAGTTTTGGTTTTCAGCATATCAAAGAAACCTATATCACCCATCAATTTGAAGCACAAATAGATACCGGTATGATGATGAATAGCCTCCTTCAATTGGCACAAACAAATAACATCTTGATATTGAATGGTGTTGCTGTTGAACATTTTGTAGAACACGCAGAAGGTATTACCATAAAAACAAACCTATTTGAGTTTAAAACAAAAAAAATGATGATTGCTACCAATGGTTTTGCCTCACAGTTTATCAAAGCCAATGTAAAGCCAGCACGAGCACAAGTACTCATCACCAAACCGATTGCAGATTTACATATAAAAGGGACTTTTCATTTAGACGAAGGCTATTATTATTTTAGAAACATCAACCAAAGAATACTTTTTGGGGGCGGTAGAAATTTAGATTTCAAGGGAGAAGAAACCAGCACCTTTGGTCAAACCAAATTGATACAAAACCAATTAGAAACCATACTGAAAAACACTATTTTACCAGATATTCCATTTGAAATTGACCACAGATGGAGTGGTATTATGGGCATAGGCGAACGAAAAAGTCCTATTGTAAAACAACTTTCAAATCATGTTTTTTGTGGTGTTCGCTTAGGGGGAATGGGCGTTGCTATAGGAAGCCTCATAGGAAAAGAACTAGCTAATTTAACGTAGCTGCATCTAATACCCGTATTTTTCTTAATTTAAACCCATACTATGCTACAATGAAAAAAAAGAAACACTTACGAAGCAGTGAATGGTTTGGCGGAAATGACAAAATGGGTTTTGTACACCGTTCTTGGCTCAGAAATCAAGGATATCCTGACGATTATTTTAAAGGCAAGCCCGTTATAGGCATATGCAATACATGGTCAGAATTAACACCCTGTAATGGTCATCTGCGTGACTTTGCCGAAGTCGTAAAAAGAGGCATTCTGGAAGCGGGAGGATTTCCATTAGAATTTCCTGTCATGTCATTAGGCGAAACTATTATTCGCCCTACGAGTATGTTGTTTCGCAATTTAGCCAGTATGGATACTGAAGAGTCTATTCGCGGAAATCCTCTAGACGGCATTGTGCTCTTAACGGGGTGCGACAAAACCACACCATCAACGGTTATGGGAGCTTGCAGTGTTGATTTACCGACTATTGTTGTGCCTGGTGGCCCCATGTTAAGTGGTCGGTTTCGCGGTGAAAAAATAGGCTCTGGCTCTATGAACTGGATGATAAAAGAGAAACAAAAGAAAGACGGTTATTCGGATGCCGATTTTAATGAAGCTGAAGTTTGTGTTGCACGTAGTATTGGGCACTGCAATACCATGGGAACAGCCTCAACTATGGCGACTATGGTTGAAGCCTTAGGCCTTACACTTCCCGGATTCTCTTCAATTCCTGCAGCAGATTCTAGAAAAAAATTATTTGCCCAACTTTCTGGCAGACGTATTGTTGACATGGTAAAAGAAGACCTTACGCTCTCAAAAATACTAACACGTAAAGCATTTGAAAATGCCATTATTACCAATGCTGCTGTTGGAGGGTCTACCAATTTAATTATTCACCTAACCGCAATTGCTGGGCGTATAGGAGTTGATTTAAAATTAGATGATTTTGATACCATTGGCAGTAAAATACCTTTATTGGTCAACCTAAAACCATCAGGAACACATTTGATGGAAGACTTTTTTTATGCAGGAGGCCTACCGGTAGTTATGAAAGAACTTGAAAAGCTATTGCATAAAGACACCATTACGGTAAATGGAAAACCACTTACCGCAAACTATACAGACGCCATCTGTTATGATAACGATGTGATAACCTCTATTGACAACCCCATTATTAAAGAAGCAGGTATAGCCGTTTTAAAAGGCAATCTATGTGAAAACGGCGCCGTTATAAAACCCGCTGCTGCTAGCCCACATTTAATGAATCATAAAGGCAAGGCTGTTGTTTTTGAAAGCATGGAAGATTACCATAATCGTATTGACGACCCCGACCTAGAAATTGATGAAAATAGTATACTTGTATTAAAAGGCGTTGGCCCCAAAGGATACCCAGGCATGCCCGAGGTGGGCAATGTTGACCTTCCTGAAAAGTTGTTGCTAAAAGGCGTAACCGATATGGTTCGTATTTCTGATGGTCGTATGAGTGGTACTGCAGCAGGAACCGTTATTTTGCATGTTTCACCCGAATCGACTGTTGGTGGCACCTTAGCATTGGTAAAAAATGGTGATGTGATTCATTTAGATGTTGAACAACGAAAGCTCCATCTTGATGTTCCTGATGCCATTCTTGCGGCAAGAAAAGCGCAATGGAAACCTCCAGAACCGCTTGCTACCAGAGGTTATGTAAAAATGTATATAGCGCATGTAGAACAGGCAGACAAAGGTGCCGATTTAGATTTTTTAGTAGGTAAATCAGGCTCAAAAGTTGACAGGGATCTACATTAATCTATCAATCGCATTGCTATAAATAGTGCCTAGTAAGAAACGTAGAAATAATGAATTTGCTTCTTTTTGCGCTTTTGCCGTTAACAATAATTCAACGTATTGACATCCATTTTTAACCAGACATTAGATAAGTTTGTTTTACGTACTTTTTTCATTATATTTCTTAGCACTAAAATACAGCGAAAAATTTTTCCGCTATTTTTACAATCTGGACTTAGAACATCCAGCATTGATCTTAACTAAAAAACAGCTTGTTTTTTAAAGAACACTATTTATGAAAAATAATTCCCCCTTTTCTTTACAAAAAGAAATATACATCATTGCATGTATTATTGTCAGTTTCACTTCACTACATGCACAAAACAGCCTCGACAATTCAGAAGAAAAATACGAACTCTATGCCAGTATGCTTGTAGAAAATGAGTCCAATTTTTCAACTGATTTCAGCAGTTCTAAAAAAGCTGTTAGTTTCGTTAAAAAGTACGAATCACTTGTTTTAAAGGCATATACAAAACTATTATTCGAAGCAGAAAAAGCAGAAAAAAAACTCAAATCGCAATTAGCGCAATATACCTTTGAAAATAAAAATTTTGATCGAGATGGCAATCCCGTTTTTCAACAGAAATTAGCTTTAGCGACCAAAAAGTACCACGCCCATAAGGCAATGGTTGCAGGACTCAAATCATGGAATCTTTTAGGCGAAGACCCTACGGGAGATATTGTATATTTTATGGCTGAAAATGAAAGTAGGATTGCTAAAATGAATAAAAGTGGTTTCACAAATGCTAAAATGATTCAATATTTAATCTATAAAATGGCCGATCTTTACCACCTTAACAACAACTAAATGTTGATACCTTTATAAATGACTAAAAAAGAGCTGCTTCATGAATTTTGTCAAGTTTATGTAGCAACAAGAATATCGAGAATACAACAAAACATAGCAGGTATTCAAGAATCATTATCCGCTGAAACAAAAAGTAGTGCTGGTGACAAGCACGAAACAGGTAGAGCCATGTTACAACTAGAACGCGAAAAATTAGGCCAGCAATTAGCGGAAATTGAAAGAACACAAAGCATTTTATCAAAAACACCGCTAAAAACCAATACTAAAATAGTAGGACTAGGTAGTTTGGTAATTACCACAAAAGCCACCTATTATATAGCTATTTCAGCTGGCGCCTATACAACCAATACCGAAACTATTTTTTGTATTTCTGCTCAAACTCCTATGGCAACACTACTCATGGGACGTGCCGTAAACGATGTAGTTTCTTTTAGAGGAGAAAACATTACTATTTTGAATATCACATAATATTGCATTGTAAGCTTCAAATTTTTCGAAGGAGATAGAAATGATAGCTTTTAAGTGTAAGCGAACGAAAAAATAGCAACCTAAATGCTATAAACTTCCAACTGGACAGAGAATACAAATTCATTCTCCCTAACAGCAATAATAGTACAAAAATTACGCTTATTTTTGCAGCATGATAGCTGATAAAAATCCGAAACGAACTTCACTTGAGACCCTAGGCGAATTTGGCCTTATTGATCATTTAACTAAAAATTTTCAATTGCAACAACAATCCACAGTAATGGGCATTGGTGATGATGCCGCTGTGCTTGATTTTAAAGAGAAGAAAGCCATACTTTCTACCGATTTGCTTATTGAAGGTGTTCATTTTGATTTGAGTTATGTTCCGTTAAAACATTTAGGCTATAAAGCTGTAGTAGTCAACCTTTCAGATGTTTACGCCATGAATGCAACGGCTACGCAAATTACTGTTTCTATAGCAGCTTCCAATAGATTTCCATTGCAAGCACTTGAAGAATTGTATGAAGGAATAGCATTAGCCTGTAAAAAATATAACGTTGATTTAATTGGTGGCGACACCACCTCATCAACCAAAGGTTTGCTTATCAGCATTACAGCCATAGGTGAAGCAGAAACTAAAAATATCACCTATCGCAGCGGAGCCAAACCAAACGATTTATTAGTTGTTTCTGGAGATTTGGGCGGTGCCTACATGGGCTTGCAAGTGCTTGAGCGTGAAAAAGAAGTTTTTAAAGTAAACCCCAACAATCAGCCCGATTTAGAACCCTATTCCTACATTATAGAACGACAGTTAAAACCAGAAGCGCGTGTTGATATTGCCAACTTGTTACAACAACTTGAAGTTACGCCTACGGCAATGATTGATATTAGTGATGGCCTATCATCTGAGATTCTTCATCTCTGCAAAAAAAGTCAGGTGGGTTGTAATCTTTTCGAAAACAAAATTCCCTTAGACCCTACGGTTATTACGGCATGTGAAGAGTTTAAAATAGACAGCACTATGATTGCCTTAAGTGGTGGTGAAGATTACGAATTACTTTTTACGGTAGATCAAAAAGACTTTGAAAAAATAAAAGGAAATCCTAATTTATCTATTATTGGCTTCATGACAGATGCCTCTGAAGGCGCCAATTTGGTTACACGGGGTGATTCAAAAATTCCATTAACAGCACAAGGGTGGAATTCTTTTAAAACAGAAACGGATAGTTAAACACCGCAAAATTATAGGCTTAGGCGCTTTTAATGAAAGAAAACTAATTACGCACACCTACGAAATAAAAATAACGTCCTTAGCAAATACAAAAAATCCCAAAAATTAAGGGCAATCCTTTCTATACCTCGTGGGGCAAACGATAGTAAAGAGTAGTGGTGCTTTCTTAATTTTCAGGAAAAATTTTGAATTCAAAACGTATACACATCTTTAAATTCGCTTGCCAAAGCATAATTAGTACAGCTTATGCTGCTCTATGTCTTTTCTTGAAAAGAGCATGTAATGTTTTATTAATATCTTGTAATTCAGGTGTTAAATTTGAAAGACTTCCACTTTCATTCGTTGTAACTTCCTTGCCACAATGGATGCATTTATATTCTTTAATATGTAATGTGATTCTTTTAGACACAGAAAAATGATGCCCGAAAATACTGCAAAATACTCTTTTCATTTTTGTAGGTTTATTTAGTTCTTGCTGTTGAGGCACAAGCAATAAACTATATGATTTGGTAACTTTAATAGGATGTCTTTTTTAATTCTTGAGACAAAATAACGCACTTTATAAGATTTTTATTGGATACTCTCGCTCTTTACTAAGCTATTTTCGACGAACTGCATTTTCTTTTAATAAAAAACGATTTTTAACTTAAAAAAATAGCAGTTATAGAACATATATACCCAACTTGTTAAGATCACTAGTAATAAAACCAGACATAAACACGTCTTTTCAATTAAAAAAACATTAAATCTTAAAAAAAGTACTACAATAGTGTGTAAATTTGCCTACATAAAACAATAATATAGTAAATACAATGTTAAAAGAACTGCATATCTTCCCAACCATGGAATTTTTCAAGATAAGTTGAATTCAATTTTCATATCTTTCTATGCAAGTTATTAAGAATGTATAAAACTAAAGAAACACTTGTTACAGCCTTCGCACTCTTTTCACTATTTTTTGGAGCAGGCAATTTAATTCTACCACCCTTATTAGGTTTTCAATCAGGACATTTATGGTGGCTGGTCGCCTTAGGTTTTTGTGTTTCGGCAGTATTAATTCCCATTTTAGGTATTCTGGCACATGCTAAACTACAAGGAACAATCTTTGATTTTGGCAAGAAAGTATCTCCGAGCTTTAGTTTGGTGTATTCTTTTCTAATATATTTCATATCAATAAGTCTACCTTCACCTCGAACAGCATCCGTTACCCATGAAATTGCCATTCAGCCTTTTTTTGATACCCCTCCCATACTCACAAGTGTAATTTATTTTGTACTTGTATTGGTGTTTGTTCTAAATCGCTCCAAAATTTTAAACATTATTGGCAAAATATTGACGCCTGCTATTATAATAATTCTCTTGCTTATCATTGGTATTACCGTTTCATATTGGGACTTTGATTTTGGACCTGTAGCTTTTAACAGTCCTTTTACTGATGGTATTCTTGAGGGTTATCAAACTTTTGATGCCATTGGAGCTATTGTAGTAGGTGGTGTAATTATCATATCAATAAATTTAAAAAACAAAGAAGCGTCATACGAAGAAAAAAAAGGACTTATTCGTCGTGCTGGATGGATTGCTGGCTTAGGACTCTTACTTATTTACGCAGGACTCATCATTTCAGGTGCTTTAATGCACAATGATTTTGACAACACCATTTCAAGAACAGGGCTCCTAAACGGTATTAGTACCAAAACTTTAGGCAATACAGCCAATCTCTTTCTGAGTATTTTGGTTAGCTTAGCCTGCTTCACCACCGCCGTTGGTATTGTCACAGGAACTGCCGATTTTGTAAAACATCGTTTTAAAAACTCACAAAAGGCATATTTAGTTACCGCCATTTTAGGTTGTACTTTAGGCGTAGTCATGGGGCAATTTAATGTAGGCTATATTATTGTTGTAGCTATTCCTGCCCTTAAATTCATCTATCCTATAACCATAATTTTAATTCTTTTAAACGTCGTACCTGATACATATGCCTCTCCTCAAGTTTTCAAAGCTGTTGTACTCACAACAATCATTTTTAGTATTCCTGATTTTTTTGAAAGCATTGGTTTGCAGAGTCAATTACAAAGCGTGCAACACTATATTCCCCTGAGTAAGTTTGGTATGGGCTGGGTTTTACCTGCTTTGATTACTTTCTTAGGCATGAATACTTTAATGAACTTTAAAACGGAAAAATGAAACCATTAATTACTATTTTCACTGTATTTTCACTCTTTTTACTGTTTAGTTGTAATATGACAAATGTTGAAGCTGAAAAAGCCGAAATACGTCGAACACTTACCAATATGTGGTTAGCTGTTGAGGAAAAGAATGTAGAAAAATATGCAAGTTACATTCATGATGATTATACGCAATTTGGAGAAAATGATGCGACTTTAAACATAGGAAAACTACAAGAAGTTGAAGGAGCTAGAGCATGGATAAAAGCTGCTAAAAATGTCCACAGCGAAATGATAGACCCCATAATAAACATTAGAGGAAAAACCGCATGGATTGTCTATTACTGGTCTGAACACGGCACAAAAAACGGCCTACATTTCATTACAAAAGGTAAGTCAACCCGTATTTTCGTTAAAGAAAATGGGAAGTGGTTATGCATTCATGGCCACTACACGCTGATGCCCTAATAGCCCATTTTTCGACGACTACCTTTTTTTATAAGATTATAAGCTAAACAACAAACTCATTATAAAAAACAACGCAACTATTCGCAATACGTTTCACCAATATTGGCGTACCTGAGAAACCACGAATGCTTCCATTTTTTCAAACCCCTTATTAAATTACTTTGCCATTAAAGCTTCAATCTCTTCTGCTTCGAGCGGTATATTTTTCATTAAATTAAATGGAGCTCCACTTTCTTGTATCACCACATCATCTTCTAAACGAATACCCATGTTTTCCTCAGGAATATAAATACCTGGCTCAACAGTAAAAACCATATTTGCTTTCATTGGTGTTTTAAGCGCACCATAATCATGCGTATTCAACCCAATATGATGACTAGTGCCATGCATAAAATATTTTTTATAAGCAGGCCATTTAGGATCTTCATTTTGCACATCAGCTTTATCTAAAAGTCCTAAGCCCAGCAACTCTGATGTCATTAACTTACCACACTCTTTATGATACTCTGCCCAAAGCGTACCCGGAACAAGCATTTTAGTAGCTTCATCTTTTACGCGAAGTACTGCATTATAAACCTCTTTCTGCCGTGGTGTAAATTTTCCACTTACAGGTATTGTTCTAGTAAGGTCACTAGAGTAGTTTGCGTACTCAGCAGCAACATCCATCAAAATTAAATCTCCTGCCTTACATTGTTGATTATTTTCAATATAATGAAGCACGTTAGCATTATTACCAGAAGCAATTATAGGGGTATACGCAAAGCCTTTAGACCTATTTCGTATAAACTCATGCAATAATTCTGCTTCAATCTCATACTCCCAAACACCAGGTTTTACAAAACTCAAAAGCCTACGAAAACCTTTTTCGGTAATATTACAAGCTTGCTGCATCAAAGCAATTTCTTCGGGTTCCTTAACACCTCGAATATCTTGCAAAATAGGATTACTTTTAGCGTATTGATGCGCTGGAAACTGCAACTTACATTTCTGAATAAAACGATCTTCACGGGTCTGCGTTTCTACCGCTTGACGGTAATGCTCATTGGTATTAAAATATATCGTGTGCGCCTCAGTCATCAAATCGAAGAAAATCTTATCAAAATCAGAAAGCCAATAAACAGTTTTAATCCCCGAAACTTCGGTAGCGCGTTCTTTACTTAACTTCTCCCCTTCCCAAACGGCAATATGAGCATTGGTTTCACGAACAAATAAAATTTCTTTATGATTGGCATCTATGGCATCTGGAAATAAAACCAAAATTGTTTCCTCTTGATCTGCTCCACTTAAATAAAAAATATCACGGTGCTGCTCAAAAGGCAGTGTACTATCGGCACTGATAGGATAAACATCATTCGAATTAAAAACCGCAATACTTTTGGGCTTCATGTGTTTCACGAATTTTTTGCGATTTTTTATAAAAAGTTGATTGCTTATTTGCTCGTATTTCATCCTTATAATTGTGTTTGAGTTAGTACCATCTTAAATAACTTCGTTAATCTGACATAATTACTATGTAATTTCACGGTTATTGATGGCTAAATTTAAGAATAACTAGCGGTATATCATTATTTATAAGGTAACATTTGATGAATAGTGTTTGACTGAAAACACTCCTGCGATATATTTGCTTCTTTCCTATGTATTTATTCCCCCCTGATACTAAGATAGTAACTTCATAAACACCTAGGAAAGGTATCAAAAAAATCAAATTATAGAAATTCGTTAATTCCCGTAAAATTTTAGATTTTTTTTAATATTTCAAGTATTGACAAAAAAGGCTTCTTTTTATAATTTAGCATTGAATTTTAATATCATTTTGTTATGAAGACCAAATCTTTTATAATGAAAACGGTATTACTATTTGTACCTACCGTTTTCTTCAGTTTTACTGCTTTTTCGCAAACATTTTACGCCCTTAAGATTGACCGTAACATACGGCAACAAGCCATTGACATTACGGCTCAATATCAACCTAAGCTAGTTATGGGAACTAATCAAGCATTGGAATTTCAAAATACAGTTGCCCGGTTTTTGGTTAAAAAGAATGCCGTTGAAAAAGACAACAGTCTATCTCCTATGAAAAAATACGCCCTATTAAAACAGCTTTCAAGTAAAGAAACTTCGGCAATGGCAGATGTACTAGAATCATACCGTTGGCAAGAATATATGCGCATTAAAAATGACATACAGCCTATTGTTAAACCTAAATCTACTAAAAAAGATATAATAGCGATTAAATAACTAATTAGCGTTTTAAAACATAAAACCATTGACATTTTATCACCTTAACAGTGATACAACAATAGTAGCGTTGCTGCATTATTGAGTACCATAAACCTGAGCTCGATTAAATTTCGACTTTTTTAATTTTTGAACTAGCTAAATGTTTTACCATCGAGCTCAGGTTTTTTTTAAATTAGAAAAATCTATGCGCAGCCTAATTTTTAATTTCTGGCTTAGGCGTTTTAACGTTAGGAGCTATTATATTTCCATCTGCATCAATCTCAATAATAGCATCAAAACCAAGGCTGTCTAACTTATCTGCAATTTTGGCCCTATCACCCACCATAAACCAATTAACCGCTTCTGGCTTTACAACTTGCTCCCCTACTTTTTGAACATCTTTTAATGACAAGTTTCTAACATTCTCATCATATTTTTGATAATAATCATCTGGCAATTCATAACGCACCAAATTAGCTACAGACCTATTTACGGCACTATTGGTCTCCCATTGACCAGGAAGCTTTAAAACCTGATTTGTTTTCACTTTCTCTAACTCTTCTTTAGTAACTGGCTTGGTGCTAACAAATTCAGCAATTTCCTTACGCAGTTCTTGTATAGATTCTGCCGATTTATCTGTTTGCACTGGGGCGTACACCAAAAAAGGACGTTCTTCTTTAGAACCTACCACAAAACCACCTGCTCCATACGCCCAATGCTTATCTTCTCGTAAATTCATATTAATTCTTGAAGTAAAATCACCCCCTAATATGCTAATCATTTGTTCTAAAGCAATTTCAGAAACATCACCGTATTTTTTTGTTAAATGACCTGCTATAATAATAGATTGCAAAGACTCTGGTCTATTAATTAAATACAAGGTATTTTTGGTTGCTGTTTTTGGCGCAGTGAATGTAATTTGAGGAACAGTGCCTTTTTTCCATTTTCCTAAAGCTTTTTGCAACTTAGTTTTGAGTTCTTTCATGCTAATATCCCCAGTAACTACTAATGTAGCATTATTAGGTTTCATCCAAGTATCATAAAATTTTTGGACGTCTTTCTTCGTTATTTTCTGCACGGTATGTTCATATCCTGTCCCTGTGTAAGGTGTGCCATAAGGGTGATTTTCGCCGTATAAAAACTTATTCATAACACGTAAAGCCATTGGAAAAGGTTGAGATTTCTCTCCTTTAATAGCATTTATTTGCTCCGTTTTTAAACGTTCAAATTCTTTTTCTGGAAAAGCAGGATTTAAAATTACATCGGCAAACAAAGCTATACTACCATCTAAACTAGGCTTAAGCGTATTCATATACACCATTGATTTATCTTGATTTGAAAATGTATTAATGCTAGCCCCTAAAAGTTGTAATTGTTCATTAATTTCTAAAGAAGACAAATTTTTAGTACCCTCATCTAAGAGATTCATAGCCAAATCAGCTAATCCAGGAGTGGATTTATAGTCTGTTTTATAACCTGCATCCACCATTAATTGCATAACAACGGTAGAAACACCCTCGCGTTTTGCCAAAACTATTTGCAACCCATTGGCTAACTGTTCTCTTTCCAAATTTGGAAATTTAGAAGTCTTTGGTGTTCCCAAATCTGGTAATTTAGAACGGTCTACAGTAGATTTAACTACGCTATACGCTGGAAAAGGATTGCAAATTAAGGTGTGTTTGCCACGGGTAAGCCATTTTTTTGCTGTGTTTTGGATGTCTTGTATTGTTGCTTCTTCTACATATTTTAATACTTTTTTGTAATAAGAGGCATCTTCAAAATAGGTTTGGTTGGATGCCAATATGTCTGAAACACCTCCAAAACCCCCAATGCGCTCCAAACCTTTAATAAACCTAGAAAAATATGATGCTTTTACGCGTTTTAATTCTGCTTCAGTAGGCCCTTCATTAATCAGTTTATTAATCTCTTCTTGCAGCATGGTTTCCACCCTTTCTTTATCAATACCAGGTTTTACATTAGCCCAAGTAATAAACTCACTTGCAATTTCACTTGAAGCCTGAAAAGAAACTACTGAACTTGCTACTTGATCCTCATAAACCAGTTTTTTATACAATCTAGAATTTTTTCCATTTGTTAAAACTGATGAAATTAAATCAAAATAAATATCTTCTTGAGAACCAAATTGAGGGGTATTCCACGCAAATAAAATACGTGTTTCAGGCACTCGATCTTGATATACCTGATAGGTGTCTCCGCTATGCGTAGGGATATTCACTTCTTGTCTTTCTATAGTAGGACCAGAAGGAATATCTCCAAAATAGTTTAGAACCTTTTTATAAACCTCATCTGGATTTATATCACCCGCAACCGCAACAACGGCATTTGCAGCACCATAATATGCCTTAAACCATGCATGCACATCATCTAAAGAAGCGGCATTTAAATCTTCCATTTCGCCAATAACTGTCCAAGAATACGGATGCCCTTTGGGATACATTGCTTTGGTTAAAAATCCCCATTGCTTACCATAAGGTTGATTTTCTCCCTGTCTTTTTTCATTTTGTACAACGCCCCGCTGCTCATCAAGTAATTCTTGATCGATAGCACCTAACAAATGCCCCATACGATCAGACTCTAAAAACAAAACCTGATCAAGAGCAGCTACTGGAACATTTTGAAAATAATTAGTTCTGTCAGTATTTGTAGTACCATTAAGATCTGTAGCACCTATACGTTCTAAAGCCTGAAAATAATCATCATTGTAATTCTCACTTCCATTGAACATTAAATGTTCAAACAAATGAGCAAAACCGCTTTTTCCAATTTTTTCGTTTTTTGAACCTACGTGATACCATACATTTACCGCAGCTATTGGTGCTTTATGATCTTCATGAACCAATAATGTTAACCCATTAGGCAATACATATTTTTGATACGGAATGTCAATTTTATCAGCTGTAAATTCAAAATTTTGGGCAAACTGCTGTTGAAAAATAAAAAAACAACAAACAAATACGAAGAGACTTTTTTTCATGAAGAATTGATTTTGATTTTGATTAGAACACCTAAATATAATAAACTTAGGACTAGATTTAGTTACAAAATTCCTTTTGATTTCAAATTAGCCACTAAAAATTCATCTATCAATCAACAAATTCAACATAAGGACACCTACTATGCTCACTAAAGAATAGATTTCAGTTTAAGGCAAGCCTCCTAAAATCAAACCCAGACTATTCTTAAAACAGTATTAATTCAGTAAAAAGCCAATCCAATAGCAGCTTTTATTTCACAAAAAAAGACCCTATTACAGGTCTTTTCTTCACATCTAATTTTGGTTCTTTTATTTTGACATAGCCTTCTTCACAAGGCCAATAATTGCCATGATTAAACCTCCACCGACACCGCCACCAGCAACACTACCTAAAATACTTGATAAATCTAAAGCACCACCACTGGCACTATCAACACCCAAACCTAGCATTCCTAATAGCTGGCCTCCTACGGCTCCACCAAGTATTCCTGAAATAGAATTCCCTAAGGTACCTAGTGATAAATTCTTTAATAATTTTCCAGCTACATTACCCCCAAGGGCACCTGCAACTAATTGAATGATTAATGGTAAATACGCTTCCATGTGAAAAGTGTTTAATTGGTTATACATCAATAAATTAACAAAATATTTACCACAACAGCAATTAAGTGGAGTTTTATGTGTTAATCCATCTTATTTTGAAGACGAAATACACTAATTCAATATGTTCTTTTTTGAGATTGTATCTTAAAAAAAAATAGATTTTAATGAAGATTTACTACCTTAACCTCCCATTTAAAGCCCGCTATATTTTAAAACATAAAAAACTATTCTTACCCTAGTAAAAACACCATCTTACAAATGAAACACCTTATAACTGTTACTATATTCTTAGGCGCATTTTTTTCTTTAGCACAAACAAAACCAAGTTCGCCCCAAGAAATTAAAACAGCCCTGCAACAAAAACAACAACAAACTGCTTCTTCTCTGGTTCAAAATATTCCACTTCATAACATTGGACCAACTATCATGAGTGGTCGTGTGGTAGATGTAGCCGTAAATCCTGAAAATACAACTGAATTTTATGTAGGCTATGCCTCTGGCGGTGTTTGGTACACGAATAACAACGGTACTTCTTTCACTCCTATTTTAGACAATGCTGTCACACAAAATGTAGGAGATATTGCTGTAGATTGGAAATCTGATACCATTTGGGTGGGCACTGGCGAAAACAATGCTTCGCGATCATCTTATGCAGGTATTGGTATATTGAAATCTTCAGACAGAGGAAAAACATGGCAACATATGGGCTTGCCCGATTCGCATCACATTGGACGCATTGTTATTAACCCTAAAAATGCCAATGAGGTTGTAGTGGGTGTAACCGGCCATTTGTATTCCCCCAATGAAGAACGTGGCATTTACAAAACTACCGATGGGGGACAAACTTGGCAGCAAACACTTTTTGTAAATACCCATACAGGTATTATTGATGTAGCGCATTCCCCAACAAATTTTAATATCATGTATGCTACATCTTGGCAAAAAGATAGAAAAGCATGGAATTTTACAGGTAGCGGAAATGGTTCAGCCATTTACAAAAGTACTGATGGTGGCTCAACATGGGCAAAAGTTTCAACTCCAGAGAGTGGCTTTCCTACAGGAGATGGTGTTGGAAGAATTGGCTTAGCTATTTTTGATGACAACACTATTTATGCCGTACATGACAATCAATTTAGACGTGAAAAATCAGAAAAAAGCACAAAAGAAAGCTCACAACTCTCTAAAGACGATTTCAAAACCATGTCTGTTGAAGACTTCCTAAAACTAGAAGACAAAAAACTAAATGATTTTTTAAAAACCAACAACTTTCAAGAAAAATACCGTGCGAAAAACGTAAAACAACTCGTCCGTAGCGGATCAGTAAAACCCATTGATATTAATGCGTACTTAAGCAATGCCAATGCAGCCTTATTTGACACCCCGGTAATAGGGGCAGAAGTATACCGCAGTACAGATGCAGGAAAAACTTGGCAAAAACAAAATGAGCATTATATTGACAACCTCTATTATAGCTATGGTTATTATTTTGGTGAAATTCGCGTTGACCCCAATGATATGCAAAAAATTTATTTGGGAGGAGTACCTATCATCAAATCTATAGACGGCGGAAAAACCTATACTTCTATACAAGGAGAAAACGTACATTCAGACCATCAGGCATTATGGATAAACCCAAAAAAACCAGGACATTTACTTAATGGTAATGATGGGGGGCTTAATATGAGCTATGATGATGGTGAACATTGGACAAAATTAAACAAGCCAGCTGTTGGGCAATTCTATGCCATTAATGTAGACAATCAAAAACCATATAATGTATATGGAGGCTTGCAAGATAATGGAGTATGGATGGCGCCACACAATGCTAAAATCAACAGTCGCTGGCAACAATCAGGGCACAACCCTTGGAAATCTATCATGGGTGGTGATGGCATGCAAGTACAAATTGATAAGCGCAACCACCACATTGTGTATACGGGTTATCAGTTTGGTAATTATTTTAGAATAAATACCCAAGACAACAGCCAAAAATATATACAACCCAAACATGAGCTGGGAGAAAAACCATATCGCTTTAACTGGCAAACCCCTATTCTACTATCACCCCACAACCAAGATATTTTATATTTAGGCGGAAATAAATTACATCGTTCTTTAAATCAAGGTGACGACTGGGAAACCATATCCCCAGACTTAACGCAAGGAGGTAAAAAAGGCAATGTAGCCTATGGTACCTTAACCACTATTTCAGAATCACCGTTTAAATTTGGTTTACTATATACCGGAAGTGATGACGGCATGGTGCAGGTATCAAAAAATAGCGGAGGCAGCTGGACCACTATTTCGCAATCCTTCCCTAGCAATCTATGGGTTAGTCGTGTTGCAGCATCCAAGCACAAAAAAGAGCGTGTTTATGCTAGTTTGAATGGTTATCGGTATGATGATTTTACTCCTTATATCTATGTCAGTGAAGATTATGGCAACACTTGGAAAAACATTTCAAAAACTATTCCCACGGCAGCGGTAAATGTTATTTACGAAGACCCAAAAAATGAAAATTTATTATTTGCAGGAACAGATAATGGACTTTATGTTTCCTTCGATAGGGGAGAATCATGGGAAGCTTTTCAAAACGGAATGCCGCCCGTAGCAGTTCATGACATCACTGTTCAGCCAGAAGCTAATCATTTGCTCATAGGTACACATGGTCGTAGTATTTACAAAGCTGACATTACAGCGCTGCAACAATTAACACCCGAAATAAGGACAAAAAACCTACATATATATGCTCTTGACAATATCAAACACTCCTCTCGATGGGGCAAAATGCGTAGCTCATGGAGTAAGCCACAAACACCTGGCTTAGATGTCACCTTTTATAGCGCCCAACCTACAGCAATTGAAGCAAAAATTAAAACTGATGATGGTATTTTGGTAAGCGAAACAGCCTTTGACGCCATTAAAGGCTTTAACATTCTTTCTTATGACCTTGCCTTCTCCAAAAAAGGCAAATCAGCCTATTTAAAAAAGCATAAAACGGCCCTTAAAGAAGCCGAAAACGGAAAAACATATTTACCCAAAGGAAGCTATACCATAGAAATTACAGCCAACGGAACTAAAGAAAAAACAGCTTTTGAGATAGAATAAACATGAAAGTTCGTATTGAAACACTAACCGAAAAACACCTTATAGGCAAAGCCATGCGGATGTCTTTGACCACTAATAAAACACCTGAACTATGGCAGGGCTTTATGGCTGATAAAAAAGCAATTACCAATGCGATAGGTACTGATTTGTATTCGATACAACTTTATGACGATTTACACTATTTTAAAGAATTTAATCCACGAACTGAGTTCACCAAATGGGCAGCAATAGAAGTTGCTAACAACAATGAAATTCCCCATGATTTTAAACCACTTACCATAGAAAAAGGCTGCTATGCCGTTTTTCTTCATAAGGGACCAGCAAGTGCTTTTCAAAAAACCTTTCAGTTCATTTTTACGCAATGGTTACCACAGTCTGGTTATGAAGTAGATTGTAGACCTCATTTTGAGGTTTTGGGGAAAAAATATAAAAACAACCACCCCGATTCTGAAGAGGAGGTTTGGATTCCTATTAGGAAAAAATAATAGTTGTAATTCTAGTATCAAAACGCTATTTTTAACCTTAAACCTGCTTTTCAAAAAAGCAATCACGTCTATTTATGAGATTTGATTTAGCTAAAACCAAAATTCAACTTATGAAACCAATCACCCATATTCTGGTTGTTATTTTTATGGCAATGACAACTCATTTACTGCAGTCGCAAGATAAGGCAACCATCAAAGCACTTATTGTTGATGGCCAAAACAATCACGACCAGTGGCCAAAGACCACCGTAATGCTCAAAAATGAGCTAGAAAAAACGGGTTTATTTTCTGTTGATGTTGTACGTACCGCATACACATGGAAGGGAGCATCTTTTTTAAAGGCGTATACTATTGCCGGAATGCCCAAAACAAAAGCCTTAGAAAAACCGAAAACAGATCCTGATTTTAGTCCAGATTTCTCAAAATACGATGTTGTTATTAGTAACTTTGGATGGAATGCTGCGCCATGGCCTAAAACAACACAGGAAGCATTTGAGCACTATATAAAAAATGGCGGTGGATTGGTTGTTTTTCATGCCGCCGATAATTCATTCCCAAATTGGAAAGCGTACAACCAAATGATAGGTTTAGGAGGCTGGGGTGATCGCAACGAAAAAGACGGCCCATATGTGTACTATAATGACGCTGGGGAATTGATACGCGACACATCGCCAGGTAACGGAGGTGCACACGGCCCACAAAGTGAATATCAAATACAAGTTCGAAATTTTGAACACCCCATAACCAAAGGAATGCCTAAATTTTGGATGCACACCAAAGATGAACTTTACAATAGTTTAAGAGGACCTGCTGAAAACATGGAGATTTTAGCAACCGCCTATTCAGACCCAAACAACAAAGGTACAGGCAGGCACGAACCCGCTTTAATGACCTTATCTTTTGGCAAAGGACGCATTTTTCACAACATTATGGGACACGCTGATTACTCTGTAAGCTGCATCGGTTTTATTACAAGCATGCTTCGTGGCACTGAATGGGCAGCTACAGGTAAGGTTACCCAAAAAATTCCTGAAAACTTCCCAACTGCAAACAATTCCAGCGCTATAAAACCACAATAACAAAAAGTGAATCATTACATTTTACAGCTTAACAATTACCTGTTTTAAAACAAATTTTGCAGTATGTTTTTCATACCTCAATCGTATAGCGCAGACTACTCTACTATATTTTTATTTCCGATAAGCTACCAAAAAACCAAAATATACCCATAAACCAATCAAAAACAGCTTTCCGACCATCTAGTCAGTTGTCATATTCGTAATCCATAAGGAGCACTATAAAAAGACGTCATCTAGTATACATCATCGGCAAAAAGCGCAGTTTGCACTAACAACAATTAAAACTAAATATCCAACAAACTACACGGTCGGTTTTAATGAGCTACCTCGAAGTCATTTTACAGTAAAAACAACCTAAATTCCTCACTTTTTAACTGTACCAACATGAAAAAGAGCCTCTCCCTGATTCACAACTGCTTGATGATTCACGCAACAGATATACCCATCAAAAGGCGCATTAATTTTTTTTGTTTTTTTTCCAAAGGTATCTGTAATCACACCTAATAGTTGTCCTTTATCAATAGCACTTCCATTGGTGCTTTTTGGAATAAACATACCGGCTGTTGGTGCTCTTAACCATCTCCTCCTCTCTAAATAAACCGTTTCATTATGCCTTGCATATTTTGGTTCAACCTCAGCAATCATCTTCAAATGCTTTAAAATTTTCAGTATCCCATGCATACCTTGACTTATAGCACTTTCATCAAAACGCATACTTTCTCCCGCCTCAAAAACTATTGTGGGGATATTCATTTTATAAGCCGCATTGCGAAAAGAGCCTTTAATTAATTTTGATGGAAAAGCAATAGGCGCATTAAATACTTTTGCCAGTGCAACACTCCGTTCATCTTCGGCAGTATATCGTATTTGAGGAAAATTATGCCTTTGCCCACCACCCGTATGCAAATCAATTGCATAATCAATTTGGTGCATTATTTCAGAAAGATAGTAATACGCTATTCTGCTTGCCATTGAACCCGTCTTGGTGCCAGGAAAACTGCGATTAACGTCTTTTCCATCAGGCACATCTCTAGAAAAATGAATAAAACCAAAGATATTAAGTATGGGCACAGCAATAATAGCACCCGCATTCACGCCAAACTTTTTTTCTGCCAACATACGCCTGACAGTTTCTATGCCATTAATTTCATCCCCATGTAGCCCAGCTTGTACTAAAACTACAGGGCCTCGCCTTTTGGAATTGACCACATAAACAGGAATATCAATTAAGGTTCCGGTTGGCAAGCGGTCAATAGTAATCTGCAACAGCCTACTTTCTCCAGGCACCACCTTTTCACCACCAATTACAATCTCCTTATTCTCCATATGCTTCAAACCTATTGTTTCTATCTTCTTGCTCTGCCATTCTTTTCAACAAATCGCACAACCTCTTTGGCAATATTTACTCCGGTAGCTGCTTCTATACCTTGCAAGCCTGGAGAAGCATTAACCTCAATAAGCAATGGCCCCTTTTTTGACCGAATTAAATCTACACCAGCAACACCCAAACCAATATATTTTGTAGCATTTAAGGCTATAAATCGCTCCTTGGGTGTCAATTCAACAGCCTCTGCCATACCGCCACGGTGTACATTTGACCGAAACTCATCAACCTCACTCGTACGTTTTATACTGGCTACTATCTTATTACCTACCACAAAAATGCGAATGTCTTCACCATTACATTCGGTAATAAATTTTTGAATTAAAATACTAGTATCCATCTTGTAAAAGGTATCAATAATAGACTTTGCAGATTTTTGGGTTTCTGCAAGAATAACGCCAAGTCCTTGCGTGCCCTCCTGTAGTTTTATGATTACAGGAGCACCACCAATAATGGCTATTTGTTCTTTTATATTATCCGGATTAATAGAGAATAAGGTCTCGGGTATAGGAATACCCTTTTGCGCCATAATCTGTAAGGTTCGCGCCTTATTGCGCGCCCTCAAAATACTTAATGAGCGGGCAGTACTAAAAACACCATTCAATTCAAACTGCTTTACAATGGCCGCACCATGTCTTGAAACTTTTGAGCCAATTCTAGGGATAATCGCATCAAACTCATGGGTAATTTCTTCTTCACCTAAAAAAATTTGGGGTTTTCCTTTTCCAAGTTTTACCGAACATTTGGTATGGTCTATACGCTCAATATAATGCCCCATTTTCTCAGCTTCATCAGCTATTCTTTTGGTAGAATAAACATTCATACTAACAGATAGAAGACCAATATTCATGACACTAGCGTTGCATTACGTTTGTAATATCGTTTAAAAAAAGCAAATGTACTAACCGCTTTGTTAGATTTAACGGATCTGGTTTAAATTTGGTACTGATAACCCTATTAATTTCAGCGAAATAAGAAACTACACTTCTTCTTTTACTATAAAATACAGTAGTTTAGAGGGATTAACGGAATAGTAACATGCATAGTCGCATGCTTATGCTTCTATTTTTTGATGATAGTCATGTCACAAAACCATTAAAAATCTAGCATGAAAAATGAATTAAAACCCTTATGGAGTAACATTTTCAGGTTTAACTGGAAATTTGGACTTTTTCTAATTCTTCTGATATGCATTCCTCGTTTTATTTTAGTCTTACATGGCAATACAATAGGGAATATGCAATTTGTAGGGATAACTATGCTAATTATGAGCATTGCGCCATTTATATTTTTAAATAAAAATGGAAGGAGAAAAATTGGCATTAAAAAACCTACAAATAAGAGTTGGCTGATTATTGCTTTTATCATTGGAGGTACTTTTAGCGTTTTGCTATACTTTTTAGGAGAAACACTTTATGGAAATTCATATGAAAATTGGTTCAGCTATATTGGAAAATCTTATAATATTCCAAAAGAAATTGATGCTCAAGGCAAACTTACTATGTTCGGTATTTACGCTTTAATTGCAATGACATTTAGCCCGATTGGGGAGGAACTTTTTTTTAGAGGAATAGTCCATTCAAGTTTTGCGAATTCCGTAGGTGACAGAAAAGCATCTTTAATTGACAGCTTAGCATTCGCTCTTGTACATATTTCGCATTTTGGACTTGTTTTTCACAATCAACAATGGAAATTTCTGTTCATACCCACCCTGATATGGGTCTTGAGTATGTTTATTTTAAGTATGCTATTTTACGTTTGCAGAAAACGTTCTAGCTCTATTTTAGGAGCAATACTTTGTCATTCAGCTTTCAATTTGGGAATGACTTATTGCATCTTTTATCCTATGATAATTGATTGAAAAACAACGTAATAAAAAATACTTATATTTAAATAACTAATACCGCAATAGAATTCTAAAAAACTCATGATAAACAGAGAAAATTCTAAAAACTACAAATGGGGAGACAGTTGCGATAGTTGGATTTTTGTAGATAAAGAAAACTTATCTATAAAATCAGAATCAATGCCAAGTAAGACAAAGTAAAAACGTCATTTTCATGTAAAAGCAGTACAGTTTTTTTACATAGTAAAGGGTAAAGCAACCTTTTATGTAAACGGCAAAACCAAGGTGATTGGCAAAAACCAAGGAATCCTAATCGACCCGAAAATTGAACATTTTATAGCAAACGAAACAGAAGAATCATTAGATTTTCTTGTAATCTCCCAGCCTACAACAAATAACGACAGAACAACATTAGAAAATGACCTTTAGAGAAGCAACAGAAAAAGACCTAACCCAAATTGTAAAAATGATTGCGGATGATGAACTCGGAAAAAAACGAGAGCATTTTAAAATTCCACTTCCTGACGCATATTTAAACGCTTTTCAAATGATTGATTCAGACTCAAATCAAGAACTAATTGTTGTTGAAAACAGTCAATCTGAAATAATAGGAACAATGCAACTAAGCTTCATTCAATACCTCACTTACCAAGGCGGTATACGGGCACAAATTGAAGGCGTTAGAATTAGAAAAGACCAAAGAGGTTTGGGAATTGGAAAAAAAATGGTTGAATGGGCTATTCATAGAGCCAAGGAAAAAAAAGCACATTTAATACAGCTAACAACTGACAAAAAAAGACCCAAAGCAATACAATTTTACACAGATTTAGGGTTTACAGCATCTCACGAGGGAATGAAAATGCATTTTACCTCCTAATTTTGTTATTTTAAAATTCTGTAGCTATTGGCTATAAGAAAAAGATTTAATAGCGTCATTTGCCCTTATAACGAAGTTCTAATGCACAAAGCGGGTTTAAAATGGGTCTAAATAACGTACTAAAGTCGCTAATACTTGTTAATAACTTGCTTGTGTCTTAAATTTGTACAGCTAAACTAATAACTAATGAGTGCAATGATAAAATCTTCGCTTGCCCGAAAAGTAGTCATGGCCCTATCAGGGCTTTTCTTGGTTTTCTTTCTAGGCCAGCATTTTGTAATTAATATAACCTCGGTAATTGCGCCAGATACCTTTAATTCTTGGTCGCATTTTATGGGGTATAACCCCCTAGTACAATACCTGCTTCAGCCCATTTTAATTGCTGGAGTTGTTGTTCATTTTGTTATGGGCTTTATTCTTGAGCTTCAAAATAGCAAAGCACGAGGTGTACGCTACGTAAAATATAAAGGTGACGCTAATGCCTCATGGGTTTCAAGAAACATGCTTATTTCAGGTGGTGTAGTATTGGCATTTATCGCCTTACACTTTTATGACTTTTGGCTTCCAGAAATTGCTTACAAGTATATTGAAAGCAATCCGGAAGACGCCACAAGATACCATGCCGAAACGGTTCATAAATTTGAACCCATTTGGAGAATGGTATTGTACATCATAGCTTTTGTATTGTTAGCATTACACCTGCTACATGGTTTCGCATCCTCATTTCAAACTATGGGTGTTAACAACAAATACACTCCCACGATAAAACTAGTTACCAAAATATACGCCATTGCAATTCCACTAGGTTTTGTATTTATAGCGATATATCATCACCTTAACCCAATAACACACTAAGCATGGGCATATTGGATTCTAAAGTTCCAGCTGGGCCATTGGCCGATAAATGGACTAATCATAAAAATCAAATTGACCTCGTTAATCCGGCAAACAAACGAAATATTGATATTATTATCGTTGGAACTGGTTTAGCTGGTGGCGCAGCAGCGGCAACCTTAGCAGAACTTGGTTACAATGTAAAGACTTTCTGCTATCAAGATTCTCCAAGAAGAGCACACTCTATTGCAGCGCAAGGAGGTATAAATGCTGCCAAAAATTACCAAGGTGATGGTGATAGTAATTACCGTCTTTTTTACGATACCGTAAAAGGTGGCGATTACCGCTCACGAGAAGCTAACGTATATCGTTTGGCAGAAGTATCGGCAAATATTATTGACCAATGCGTTGCTCAAGGTGTTCCTTTTGCTCGCGAATATGGTGGATTACTTGATAATCGCTCTTTTGGTGGTGTTCTTGTTTCTAGAACATTCTACGCTAAAGGACAAACAGGACAACAATTACTGTTAGGTGCTTACGCAGCCATGAACAGACAAATAAACCGTGGTAAAATTAAATCATATACCCGTCATGAAATGATGGATTTGGTGAAAATTGACGGAAAAGCAAGAGGTATCATCGCTCGAAATTTGGTTACAGGCGAAATTGAAAGACATTCTGCTCACGCTGTAGTCTTGGCTACTGGTGGTTACGGCAATGTATTTTTCCTCTCTACCAATGCTATGGGAAGTAACGTAATGGCAGCTTGGCGTGCACACCGAAAGGGAGCTTTCTTTGCCAACCCTTGCTACACGCAAATACACCCAACATGTATTCCTGTTTCAGGAGACCATCAGTCTAAACTAACCTTAATGTCTGAATCATTACGTAATGACGGTCGTATATGGGTGCCAAAGCGTTTAGAAGATGCACAAGCGATTCGTGAAGGCAAATTAACACCACTACAATTAAAAGAAGAAGATAGAGACTACTACCTTGAAAGAAGGTATCCTGCTTTTGGAAATTTAGTACCAAGAGATGTTGCTTCAAGAGCCGCAAAAGAACGTTGCGATGCTGGTTTTGGTGTAAACAAAACAGGAGAAGCTGTTTATTTAGATTTCGCTTCTGCTATTGAAAGATACGGCAAAGAAAAAGCGATGACTTCAGGTATTAAAAATCCTGATAAAAATACCATTACTACATTAGGTAAAGAGGTTATTGAAGCTAAATATGGCAACCTGTTTCAAATGTATGAGAAAATTGTAGATGAAAACCCATATGAAACTCCCATGATGATTTATCCTGCGGTGCATTATACCATGGGTGGTCTTTGGGTAGATTACAATTTACAAACCACTGTTGAAGGATGTTACGCTGCTGGCGAAGCAAACTTTAGTGACCACGGAGCAAACCGTTTAGGAGCCTCTGCCTTAATGCAAGGTTTAGCAGACGGATACTTTGTGTTACCCTATACTATAGGCGACTACCTTTCTAATGATATTAGAACAGGCGCCATACCTACTGATGCTCCAGAGTTTGACGCCGCTGAAAAAGAAGTTAAAGATAGACTAAGCAAATTAATGGGAGGCAAAGGCCTACATTCTGTAGATTATTACCATAAGAAATTAGGTAAAATCATGTGGAATAAATGTGGAATGGCTCGTAATGCCAAACACCTCAACGAAGCTATTGAAGAAATTTCAGCATTGCGTGCCGATTTCTGGGAAAATGTAAAAATACCTGGTGACGCCAATGGCATGAATCAAGAGCTTGAAAAAGCAGGTAGAGTTGCCGATTTCTTAGAACTTGGTGAGCTATTTGCAAAAGATGCTCTAAATAGAAATGAATCTTGTGGCGGACATTTCCGGGAAGAATACCAAACTCCAGAAGGAGAAGCCTTAAGAGATGACGAAAACTATAGGTATGTAGCTGCATGGGAATACAAAGGAGCGCCTAAAGATGCTGTTCTTCATAAAGAAGAATTAGTTTACGAAAACATTGAACTGAAGACACGAAGTTATAAATAAGAAGCTATGAAGCTGACCCTAAAAATATGGCGTCAAAAAGATGCCGCAAGCAAAGGAAAAATGGTTGATTACCCCATATCAGGGGTGGAAGGCGACATGTCTTTTTTAGAAATGTTGGACGTTCTCAACGAACAGTTAATCAACAAAGGCGAAGAACCTGTTGAGTTTGACCATGATTGTCGTGAAGGCATTTGCGGTACATGCTCGCTGCAAATTAATGGTGAGCCGCATGGCCCTGACCGTTTAGTTACCACTTGTCAATTGCACATGCGCAAATTTAATGATGGCGATACCATTGTTATAGAACCGTTTAGAGCAACAGCTTTTCCTGTGCTTAAAGATTTAATTGTTGACAGAAGTGCTTTAGATCGTATTCAGCAATCTGGCGGTTATATTTCAGTAAACACCTCTGGTAACACGGTGGATGCAAACGCAATTCCTATCAACAAACACGACGCTGATGAAGCTATGGATGCTGCCACCTGTATTGGTTGCGGTGCCTGTGTAGCGGCTTGTAAAAACGCAAGCGCCATGTTATTTACCTCAGCAAAAGTTTCTCAATTTGCATTGCTACCACAAGGACAAATAGAAGCTACTGAACGTGTACAAAATATGGTACGCCAAATGGATTTAGAAGGCTTTGGCAACTGCACCAATACAGGTGCTTGTGAGGTTGAATGTCCAAAAGGTATTTCTTTAGAAAATATTGCGCGTATGAATCGTGAGTATTACAGTGCCAGCCTAAAAGGATAAAATTCTTTCTTATAGAACTAAAAAATCCCAAGTGTGATCGTATCGCATTTGGGATTTTCTTTTTTATCACGCATAATTAGTTATTTTTGAGAAACTCCTTATGATACCATTATGCCACTAGATAACACCTTTGTTTCAAAGCTACCCAGTGTAAAAACAACCATTTTCACCACCGTAGGCAATCTTGCAAGAAAACATGGGGCTATAGATTTATCTCAAGGGTTTCCCAATTTCCCAACAGACCCTAAACTGCTCGATTTGGTAACGCAAGCCATGCAAGCAGGGCACAACCAATACGCTCCCATGCAAGGTTATTATGGACTACGAGAAATTATAGCAGAAAAAATTGAAAAACTACACGGCAAATACTACAACCCAGAAAAAGAAATCACCATTACCGTTGGTGCTACACAAGCCATTTATACTGCAATTACTGCCTTTGTACACCCCGGTGACGAGGTTATTGTGATAAAACCAGCCTATGATTGTTATGAACCCGCTATAACTGTAAACGGGGGCGCACCCGTTTATGTACAGCTAAAACCAACAGACTACAACGTAGATTGGGAACTGTTTAAAAGCAAAATTACCTCTAAAACTAGAATGGTCATCATAAACAGCCCACACAATCCTACAGGGCGCATTTTCTCTAAAGAAGATATGCTACAACTTCAAGAAATATTAAAACCAACAAACTGTATTGTGATTAGCGACGAGGTCTACGAACACATCGTTTTTGATGGACATACACATGAAAGTGCTTCTAGATTTGATGATTTAGCCTCACGGAGCTTTGTATGCGCATCATTTGGAAAAACCTTTCACGTTACCGGATGGAAAATGGGGTATTGCGTAGCGCCTGAAGCCCTCATGCATGAGTTTAGAAAAACCCATCAGTTTGCGGTGTTCTGCGTAGACCACCCCGTGCAAAGAGCCATGGCTGCCTATTTAAAAAATGAACACCATTATTTAGATTTAAATGCCTTTTATCAAGAGAAGCGTGATTTTTTCATCACAGCCATAAAAGATTCCCGTTTTCGATTAAAACCCTCGCAAGGCACCTATTTTCAATTGGTAGACTATACTGCAATCACCGATGAAGCTGATGAAGATTTAGCAAAACGTCTCATTCTACAACACAAACTCGCCTGCATACCCATTTCATCATTCAATGAAAACAACAGCGACCATAATAGACTGCGATTCTGTTTTGCAAAAACCACCGAAACTTTAGAAAAAGCGGCTGCTATTTTAAATACAATTTAGTCTAAAGCAGCATTTACTAGGCGCATAAATGCACCAATTTTACTAGGTTCTAACCAACGAGTAACCACAACCAAATCGTTTTCTTTATCAATGACAATAAAATTACCGCCAAAACCAGCAGCATAGTACATGTTCTCAGAAAGTCCCGTCCAGTGTCGGTCACCTTTTTTATTTAGCCACCACATATAGCCATAATTGACATTAGGTTTTGAAGGTTCAATAGCTTTTTTAATCCAAGCTTCACTAATAATTGATGCTGATTTCCATTTACCATTATTGAGAAAAAGCAAGCCAAAACGAGCCATATCCTGAGTGTTGATAAAAAGCCCTGCGCCAGAATGCCCACCGCCTGTAACCGATTTCATAGAAATGCCATCAACCTCTGTCCATGCGTGGTCATATCCGTGCCAACGCCATGTGGTTGATGCGCCTATTTTATCCATAAGACGCTCTTTAAGCACCATAGGCAACGGTTTACGCCAAACATGCGTTAACGAATAGGCTAGAACATTCACACGCACATCATTATACTCCATCACCGTTCCCGGTTCATTGAGTTTTCTAAACTTCCAATCATCCAAACCACCCTCTTTCGGTGGGCGATCTGCCCAGTCTTTACCCCCCCAAAGCTCACCAGACCAATCAGAATTTTGCTGTAATAAATGCGCCCAAGTGATTTTGGCGTTGTGCTCACCATCAAAAGTGCCATCCCAAATATAATCGACCACCTTGTCATCAGTACTTGCAATAAGTCTCTCATCTTTAGCTAAACCAGCTACTGTAGATAAAAAGCTCTTGGTAACGCTAAAAGTCATATCCACCCTTTTAGTGTCACCCCATTGCGCAACAAGGTATCCATTCTTTAAAATCATTCCTGCCGGCCCACCTCTTTTCTTGGTAGGCCCTAGCACCTCATGAAATGGCTCACGCTCAAAACCCTTTAAAATGGCAATACGCAAATCACGAGAGCCGGTATATTCATTATCCTTAGCAAATTGCACCGCTTTTTGCAATGCATCATTGTTCATCTTAAATGCTTTGGGAGCTTTTTCTTCCCAAACAGCATTACGCTCCGGAAAATAATATTGGTTTTGTGCAGTAGCTACAACAACACTCAACAAAAAAAGGATAAACAAGGGGACGTTTTTCATGGAATTACTATTTTGAGGCTAAAAATAATGAAGCTAATAACCAGAACCAAAAGACCTGCTTTTTATTTTACACTACACATATAAACACATTGAAAAGTGTATCATTAATTCGTTGTAGCACAAGGAACTGCCCTTATTACCTAAGAATCTAAGACATAACGCATCAACCAGTCAGTTTGTTTGTCTTTACCAATATAATAAGGATGCGTATCAAATTTAGAAAAGCCATATTTCTGATAAAAACGAATAGCAGCCCTATTTTTTTCCCAAACACCTAACCAAATATATTTTTTACCTCTTTCAAAGGCCATTTTTATAGCTTCTTGCAACATACAGCTGCCTATCTGCTGGCCTTGAAATTCTTGCAATACATAGATACGCTCCAATTCAATGGTTTCATCTAATTTGATATCAGTTTGTGCTGTATTTTCATTGAGTTTAAAATAACCAACGCATTGTCCGCTTTTAAACACAAAATAAAAAGAGCTATCAGGATTTTCTAACTGCTTCTTGATATGATTTTTTTCAAAAGCAACATCAATATATGCTTTAAAATCTTCCGGATTGTTATCCTTTTCAAAAGCAGTAATAAAGGTGTTTTTTGAGATAGCTACTAACTCATCAAGATTATTAAGGGTGCATTTTTTATACTGAAGCTGCATAATTCTAATTAAAACACCTAAAAATAAGCAAACAAAAAGAGCAATCTTCAAGAAAATTGCTCTTTTTGCTTTTGTTTAAACTCAACTTGACTTTTTCTTATACTTGCAAATTACGACACGAAAGCCATAATGCTCAGCATCAAACAAAAAATTAAGACGAGTTCATTATAAAATATACCCTATAGCATAAATAGCTTTCGAGTCAATTTTACAATACCACTAAAGAAATCATTTCGGTATACTTGAATTTCTTCAGTTTTGGATGATTGATTAAGCTGGCCTTTCATAGGTTGAATTAGTATTAAAGTGAAACTTAGAGGGAATAAGATTTTGCTTGTCAGCCAGATAAAGGTAGTATCAAATACAAAAACCATCAAACAATTGTTGTCAAGCATTCACTATATGATGTGAAAACCCTTTTTTGCGATAAAAACTATCAATTACAAAAGAATATATCCTCCTCAGAAGTCAAAAAATACACCTACCACTAAAACCCAATATCTAAATCATCTTCCTCTTCTTCCTGTTCTTCTTCAGCATCTTCACTTTCTTTATCACAGTCTAAATTGATAGACATATCCTTAGGTTTTGGAAATTCACCATCAGAGATACCCAAATCTTTATTGGCGTAGTTTTTCTTCATATACAACCCCCAAATAGGTAGTGCCATGGCAGCTCCTTGCCCATATTTAATACTCTTAAAATGCGTTGCTCGCTCCTCACCGCCTACCCATACACCAGTAACCAAATTGGGCACCATACCCATAAACCAACCATCACTGTTATTTTGTGTAGTTCCTGTTTTTCCTGCTATGGGATTTGTAAACTCATACGGATAGCCCGTAATAATTTCCTTGTAGACCGTTGTGTTTTTTTGATAGTTGTGTCGTAGTCGTGTACCGGACCCACCTTCGGTAACACCTTCCATTAAATTTAACATGGCATAGGATACCTCTTTACTCAACACATCTTTTGTTTTTGGCACATATTCATATAAAACCGTACCATTTTTATCTTCAATTCTGGTCACCATAACAGGTTTTACATACACCCCTTGATTAACAAAAGTGCCATAAGCCCCAACCATTTCATAAACATTTGCATCTTGGGTTCCAAGCGCAATTGAAGGCACTTCAGGTATTTCGCCTGTTATTCCCAGGTTTTTAACTATCGCCGCAACAGATTTTGGTCCTACCTTATCTATTAACTGTGCGGTAACTGTATTTACAGAATTAGCCAAAGCATGCTTAAGAGTAAAGCTTTTTCCAGAATACCTGCCATCAGCATTTTTAGGGCACCAAGGTTCTGGGTTTCCATGCTTACCAGCTTCTATACAATATTGCGTGTCAGGCAAGGTATCACAGGGCGACAAACGCAACTGATCGATAGCTGCTGCATATACAAAAGGCTTGAATGTAGAGCCTGCTTGCCTCCTACCCTGTATCACATTATCATATTGAAAATGCTTATAATCAACACCGCCTACCCATGCTTTCACATGGCCTGTTTGCGGCTCCATAGACATCATTGCTGTACGCAAAAACGTTTTGTAATACCGTATAGAATCCATTGGTGTTAAGATGGTATCTTTTTCTCTGGTTTCACTATTCCAGTCAAAAACCGTCATTTCTGTCTTTTTGGTAAAAGAATCGCGTATTTCTTTTTCTGATTTGCCTGCCGCTTTCATCTTACGCCATCTGTCTGAAGTCTTCATTGCGCGCTCCATAATGCGCTTGATTTCGTCATCATTCAAATCTAAAAAAGGGGTTGTTTTATTGCGCTCTGGCGTATTCTGGTTAAAAAACTCAGCTTGTAGTCGCCGCATATGCATATCAACCGCCTCTTCAGCATTGGCCTGCATACGAGAATCTATGGTGGTATATATTTTTAAGCCATCTAGATACAAGTTCCATTTATCACGCTCCCCTTCCAGTGCTGGTTTTGGATTTTTTGCTATCCAACCATTCATAAAGCGTTGCAGATACATTCTAAAGTAAGTAGCAATACCGTCGCGATGAGATTCTGGGTTATAATTTAAATTGATCTCTAATGCTTGCAATGAATCTTTCTCCGCTTCTTTAATAAATTCTAACCTAGCCAATTGACGCAAAACCAAATTTCTTTTATTTTGAGTTTTTTCTTTACGCCTCAACGGATTGAAATAAGATGAATTTTGCAACATACCCACCAACATTGCGGATTCTTCAACCTTAAGGTTCTTTGGCTCTTTCCCAAAATAAATTCTTGAAGCAGACCGGATACCATCAGCATTATTACCAAAATCATAGATATTAAGGTACATCTGAATGATTTCTTGTTTAGTATACCTTCGTTCCAATTGCACTGCAATAACCCACTCTTTCGCTTTTTGCTTAATCGTTTCAAACACATTTGTTGAACGAGGCCCAACATAAATTTGACGTGCCAATTGCTGTGTTATTGTACTTGCTCCACCTCGTTTACCCAAAAAGAAAAGCGCTCTTAATGTACCACGAGCATCAATACCTGAATGATTAAAGAAACGTTCATCTTCACTAGCTATCAAAGCATCGACAAGATTCTGAGGAAGATCTTTAAAAGCCACTGGCGTTCTATTATCATCCAAATAAAATTTAGCTAGCAATTTATCATCAGCAGAAATAATTTGTGAGGCTAAATTTGTCTGAGGATTTTCAAGGGCTTCGTAACTAGGAAGTTCTCCAAGCCAGCCCCATGAGGCTGATAAAAACAACAACGCTACTGCCGCAATACCTGTAGCAAATAAAATCCAAAACCACTTAATAAACTTAAAAAAGGATGGTTTTTCCTTCTTTTTGACGGCTTTTGCCATAAACTTTAATTATTACTTTTTACAATTTCATAACCGACATCGGTAATACCTTCTAAATTAACAACGCCATTTACATTACCATTTTTTCGCATGGCATGAGCTATACGCAATGTATATACGCCTGAATCAGGAAAAACGATGTTTCGCTTGTACCATAGTTTGTTCTCTTTAAGGCTACCATGCCCTGTACCCAACCATGTACCATCAGGAAGTGCCATTTCATACTCTAATGTATCAGTAACGGTTTCACCACTAGGAAAATTGAGTTCGGCAATCAAAAAAAGATTACTAAAGGGAAAAGAATTATCATTACGAACATTGATGAACATATTGTGCTTCTCCAAGGTATCCATTTCTGAAAACGTAAAACTAAGCACATCATCTTTTTCCCAAACTCCGTTGTCGGTAGATAGATATTCTGATTTCACTAGTCCCTCACTACAAGAAACCAAGCATATTATACCCATTACAAAAAAATAAATCCTACCCATTTTTTGGACGTCTTTTAGAACGATTGGCATTTTTTGCACGACCCTGTTGTTTATTTTGTTGTTTTGACTTTTGATTTGGATTAGGTTTTGCCCGTTGATTTGACTTTGGCTTCGGTTTAGGCTTTGGCTTTGGTTTTGGCTTTACCGCCGTACCTTGAGCTGGCTTCTGATTACCGCTATTAGCTCCACCCGCTCTTCGTTTTTTATTACGATTTCTGTTACGGCTGTTCTTGCTTCTTTTGGGCTTATCAAAACGGGTGAGACTGTCTTGACCAACCACATTCTCAAAGACAACTAACTCTTCAATATCAGCCAAATTCTCCATAGCATACTCTTCTAAGCTGGCAACTTTCTCCTTCTTTTTGTTTTTTTGCAAAATTTCGTTCACCTGAGCTACAGAAAGCTCGTGCCATGCCGCAGGATCATCTTTATACGAAAACCATAATCGTTCTTTAAAAATATCCGTTTTTTGGCAAAAAGCAAGTCCCTTTTCGGTAAATAATTTGGTGTCTTGCGCAGGAAAATCTTTTAAAGCATCTAAGTAGATATCTAACTCATAGTTTAGACAACATTTCAATTTACCACATTGACCGGCTAATTTTTGCGGATTTAAAGAAAGTTGCTGATATCTGGCCGCAGAAGTACTTACCGATCTAAAATCGGTCAACCAAGTAGAGCAACAAAGCTCTCTACCACAAGAGCCTATTCCCCCTAAACGCTGTGCTTCTTGGCGGTAGCCAATTTGCCGCATTTCAATACGAATACCAAAAGCCTTAGCCATATCTTTGATCAGCTGACGAAAATCAACACGGTCTTCAGCAGTATAGTAAAACGTAGCTTTTGAGCCATCACCCTGAAATTCTACATCAGAAATTTTCATCTGCAATTTTAGAATTATGGCAATTTCACGAGCTCTTTTTTTAATAGCTTCTTCACGGTCACGGCATTTTTGCCAAATATCAATATCTTTTTGTGAAGCTTTTCGATATACTTTTGGAAGTTCGGCATCATTAAAATCAACCTTTTTACGCTTCATTTGCACCTTAACCAGTTCTCCTGTTAAGGTAACCATGCCTATATCATGACCAGACTGTGCCTGAGTTGCGACTATATCACCTATTGAAAGGGATAAATTTTCGGTATTTCTAAAAAATTCTTTTCTACTATTTTTAAAACGCACTTCGATACAATCAAATGGTTTTTCACCATTTGGCAGTGCCATATTTGAAAGCCAATCAAAAACTGTTAATTTATTACATCCATCGGTACCACAGGTGCCGTTATTCTTGCATCCACGTGGTTGTCCGTCCTTACCAGTCGAACAACTGCTACAACCCATATTTTATATATTGGTTTGGTAAAAACGCTATCTCTTCATAGTGAGATTACACACGATTTTAACCAAAAAAGGTTCATATTATCTTTACTCAACCGTAAAGATAATACAATTTACGCTGCATTTAAACCGAATAGCGCGATTATACTCGTGTGACTTTAAAACCCAGACAGCTCAAGTCACAGGACTACAAAAACCATTACTACTGATCAAACCGTGTATGATCATTAATACTCAAAAAGTTAATTTGCTTCTTTTGGCGCTTTTTCTATCAAAAATAATTCAAGTTGAAAAAATTAATCTATTTGCGACCTGACACTAAATACCTTATTAAAAAATTGATTTGCACAGCTTTGAAATTAACACCATAGGTTGAAAATACGTGTTTTTAAGTTCTATTTCATTTCCCTTTTTGGCGTAACCTCATCTTCATCAGTTACATTCACTAAAAAATACAATGCCAAACCGACAACAATTAAACCAACACGAATTACCCAGCTGACTGTTTCTCCCCATGCTTCGATCCACAGTAATATTTTTAAATTATAATTAAAAAAGGACAATATCATTGAAACCAACCCAAACAGGGCTACTATCCCGCCAATACTAGCTACTTTTGATCGTGATGTTGTGTTCATAGATCTTTTTTTGGTTTTATTTGTGAGTATTCAGTTAACGTCTATGTGCCAATTATATTTGTTTTTTTCGATGAATCGCAACAATTAATTAAAAAGCATCATTTCACAACACGCTAACAACCAGCACTCAAACACTGATTTTTTGGCAGGTATCGGTTGTTTCTACAACCTCTAGACGTATACGCTTGTCATTTTAAAATCTAAATTTTAGGAAGTCTATTTTTTTTGCGTAAACAAGAAAAAAACAGACCATTTAGGCTTTAAAATGACAAGCGATTAGAAAATAATTCGACCTCATACTATTTCTTGTACTTTAGTACTTCAGAGCGTCCTTTTTTGAAGATTTTATTACTTACCACCTTCCCCTTTCGTAGTTTTTTTTGTTCTTCATAAGGGAGGTTATGAATTTCTTGACATTCTACAGAGCAACAATTATCCATTTTTTTTGCGCATTTTTCACATTGAATAAATAGTAAATGACAGGCTTCATTCGCACAATTTTCATGTGTATCACAAGGTTCACCACATTGGTGACAATTGGCAATTACATCATTTGAAATACGCTCACTACGCCTATGATCAAACACAAAATTTTTGCCCTTAAACTTGTTTTCCAATTTCTTTTGCTCCACTTGGCGAGTATATTCAATAATTCCGCCCTCTAGTTGATATACCTGCTTAAAGCCCTTATGCTTATAATACGCACTTGCCTTTTCACAACGAATACCCCCTGTACAATACATCACCAATTTTTTATCTTCTTTGTGATCTGCTAAATCTTTTTCAATAATATCAAGCGAATCACGAAAAGTATCAACATCAGGAGTTATGGCATTCTTAAAATGCCCTATTTCACTTTCATAATGATTACGCATATCGACCAAAACCACATCGGGATCTTCGATAAATTCATTAAATTGCTCGGCATTTACATGAACACCTTTATTGGTCACATCAAAGGTTTCATCATTTAAACCATCGGCGACAATTTTTGGGCGCACTTTAATTTTTAGCTTCAAAAATGATAGATTATCTTGTTCAATAGCAATATTTAATCGTACATTTTCTAAAAAGGTAATACTATCTAAATGTGCTTTAAAAGCTGTAAAATTTTCTGCAGGAACAGATAACTGTGCATTAATACCTTCATGAGCTACATAAATGCGACCAAGCACATCAAGCTCATTCCAATGAATAAATAAATAGTTTCGAAATACTACCGGATTACCGATATGTGCATATTTGTAAAAAGAAATGGTAAGGCGTTCTTGCCCGGCTTCTTCAATAAGCGCCGCCCTTTCCTTTGCACTAAGTGTATTGTACAGTTGCATGCTATACGAATAGTTTAGGGTTAAAGAAATAGTTTATCCGTATGTTTTACGGAAATGCAAAAATACACTTTTAATTTTTATTTCTTAATTGTAAAAAAGAAGGTGGCTCCCTCGCCTTCACAGGACTTTAACCATATTTGACCGCCGTAAGAATTGACAATTTTTTTCACCAACGCTAATCCAACTCCAGTGGCCTTAAAATCATCTTCAAGCTTCACAAACATTTTAAAAATATCTTCTTGATATTGTTTTGCAATGCCTTTTCCGTTATCGGCAACACTAAATTGCCAAAATTCACTTTCCTCCTTTGCCGATATGCAAATTTCCCCATCAGAATTTCCTTCAGTAGCAGTGATGGCATTAATTAGAAGATTTTTAAAAAGCAGTTCGAGTTTATAACGATCAACAAAAATTGTGGGTAGCGCATCATCGCTTTTAATTTTAATATGATCTGGCACATAAATAGTTTTTACCAATTCAGCGACAAAGTTATTTACATCTACCTGCACTCTATTTTCTGCAGCTCTAGTGACAGTCGCATGTTTTAAGATCCCATCAACTAAAGCATCCATTTTTTGTAAATTTTCACTTATCAACTTACAATTATCCAATGTTTCTATAGAGAAATTATCTATTTCATCATCCTTTATACACCCGATAAGAAAGTTAATATTCCGCATTGGCGATTTTAAATCGTGCGAAACCATATGCGCATAATCGTTTAATGCTTCATTGCGTTCTTCTAAATTCTTCAACAATAAATCTTTTTCAGAAGACATACGGTTTATTTCAGAAGATTGCTCTTCTAATTTTTTTGCCAATGCCAAGGGATCAAACGATTTTCGATCTTCGGTGATTTCGACAGCCTTACTATCAGAATGAACATCGAGTGAAGCTATAGAACGCTCAAGAGACTCAATAATTTTCTTTTGTGATGCTGCTCGCTCTCTTAAAATGTCATTAGCGTCTGAAAGTTCTTGAGAACTAATTACCGTTGAGCGTTGCAGTATTTCGAGTTTAGCATCATTGTCTTTATACGACTTACTAACTGCCTCAAAAAAGGCACCAAACATGTCTTGCTGAGCAAAATCAGCAGGGAAATATTTACGAATTTGTCTGGCTAGTAATTTATGCATTATTCACTAAAAAGCGTTAGTGTCATTGTTTGATTGTGCAATTTACATTCTTTCTGCCCAGCAAAGGGTGCTAGTTCTCCATAAGAATAAAAACCCATGATTTGTGTTTCATCACCTACGGTACTTATAACCTCTTCAACCTCTTCTTCTGTACGTTGATCTAAAACCAATTTTCTACCTACGCAACTTACCAAAAGTGCCAACTCTGGAGCTGTTTTTCGATCACGCATTGCATATGTTCCTGCTACCGCAGCTCCTTCTGCGATATCATCTACTGTAGACATCATTAACTGTACTTTTGACCCAATAGGAACATCACCTGCTAAAATCACGGTATTATTGGTTTCATCGATATTTAAGATGGTTCTTACAATTTCCTCTTTACTATCTGGCTTGTGTACACTTAACGGATAAAGCAATGCTGCTTCAGGCAAATCATTTGCCTTATCGCCTAAATATAATTTATATAAATCTAAAGCTGGCTTACCATCTAATTCATACAAAATATTGTTTTTAGATTTTGTAATGGTACGTTTTGGGCCAAAACCCGTCCAACCACCAAAATTGGAGCAAGAAACTTCTAAATCACTGCCATAAAAGGCGATACAAACCACTTCGCCTTCTTTAGGATTTTCATTATTAGAGGCCAAAGTACGCTCAAAACGCGCATCATCTCCACAAAGCCCACCAGATATAGAAACACCAGCCTGCAAGTTTGCCTCTAAGCCCTTAATTAAGCCACTACCATTTACATTAGTGCCTTCTGAGACAATAAAGAGATGCTTTAAATTCTCTTGTGGCAACTTATCTATTAAGCTGCTGCCCAATTTCTCTGCATTCATGGCATGCGAAACCATGTTTTCACTCACTACCTTGTAGGTGCTTTTTTCAAATTCAATCGCTGTAAGCACTATACTTTCATCATAAACTTTGCTTTCAAGAATTTCACCAGAGGTAGAGCCAAAAACTATATGACCATCTGGGTACAAGGTTTTTATTTCTTGCAATATATTGGGTGACTCTAAGGCGTACCTATTACCAAAAACCAATACTAGCGGCGCTTTTAATTCTTTACGGAAACCAAGAAATTCCCAATCTTTATTTTTCTCTTTAACACCTTGTTCTATCTTCATAATTATTTTTTTATTGTAAAGTAAAATGTTGTTCCTTTTTCAGGAGAACTCTCCAACCACACCAAGCCTTCATACAGCTCAATGATTTTCTTTACAATTGACAAACCGATACCTGTAGATCGCTCTTTATTACCCACTGACTGAAAAATTTTAAATATTCTTTCATGATATTCTTTTGGTATACCCACACCATTATCTTCAACACTAAATTGCCAATGCGTAGCAGTCTCTTCGTAATCTATATTTACAATACCAACAGCTCTTTCAATATGAACTACTGCATTGCTTAAAAAGTTTTGAAACAATTGGTGCATTTTGGTTTTATCAGCAAAAACGGTAGGTAACGTTTTCACAATTTTAACTTCTACATGATCAGGAATATAGATGATATCTGTGATATCTTTAATTACCTCATTCAAATCAACCTCTGCATTGTCAATAGCTTCACTACTTACGGTAGAATATTTAAGAATTCCATCGATTAGCTTATCCATAGCCTCAACCTTTTCTTGCATCATGCTTAATTGACTCACACCACCTTCATCCAACACATCTTTATAATCTTCATAAAGCCATGTTGATAATGCACTAATACTTCGTAAGGGTGATTTTAAATCATGTGATACAATATGCGCATATTCCTGCAACCCCTTATTACTTGCTTCAAGGTCTTGTAACAATTGTTCTCGCTCTAACTCAAGATCATGCTGTGCAGTAATATCTTCAATCATAGCTACTTGGTACTTAACGTTGCCACAAATGTCTTTAAAAGCATTTACAGATGTTTTAGCCCATAACTTTGTACCGTCTTTACGAATATATTTTTTTACAACAGTAAAATTATCAAGAAGACCAGCTTCCATTTTACTATTAAGTTCATTCGATTTATCAATATCATCAAAAATAGAAATGTCATCAACAAGTCTATTTTTTAATTCATCTTCTGTGTAGCCTAAAAGTGTTTGAAAAGTTTTATTCGTAGTAATTATTACCCCCGATTGCTTAAGCACAATACCCAAAGGAGAATTTTCAACGATTATGTCGAGTTCCTTTTTTTGTTCAGCCAACAAATTTTTGATTTCAGTCTCTTCGGTAATATCTCTTAATATCCCTTGAGCGGCAATAGGAACTCTATTTTCATCATAAACCAAACTACCGTTCAGGTGTACGAATCTTTCTGATTTATCTTTAAGAATTATTTTTGATTCATAATTCTTAAGCACACCATGCTCTCGCAGCTGTTGCATAGCTTGTACATTATAGTCGATGTATTCTGGGGGAATTAAAACAGATAAATTAACTTTTTCCTTTTCAATATTGTAGCCCAAAAAATCTTTGGCGGCAGTATTCATTTCTATGATATTCATATGAAGATCTACTACAATATAAGGATCTAAAATATTTGAAAAAATACCATCTAGCGCTTTTATCTTTTCACTTAATAACTTTTCTAATCGCGTATTTGATTCTTGTAATTGAGAAGTTGTCTCGTACAACTTTTTCGCCTTTTCTTCTAATATTTTCTCTGCCTGAATACGTGCTTTTTTTTGACGCTCTAATGCCTTTTTAAGCAATAACACTTCCTTATTATCCATTTTTAATAATATCAAATTTCATCTCAGTACCATCTCTTTTTAGTAGTTCATAGATAATTCTTAAGCTACCATTGTTACACTTAAAATATTACCGCTTTAAGATACACAACTACATTTACCAACTAGTAAGTCACTACAACAGCATAGCTGTTTTTTACTATTTTCAACCTACCATTAATTTACACCCTTGCTAAAGCAATAAATACGAAAAAGTTACCATAAGAAGTACAAACTAAAGCCTTATCACATATGCCGTTTCCTATTCAATCGTATTAATAATACCTATCATTTTGAAATAACCCCTACACAATAAAGTACCCCATTTTAGTCAATTGGCATTTTCAATACGAATACCAATCCCCAATCAAAAAACTTGTAACTTTTTACTGAAACACTGCAAAAACACCTAAACAAACAATTTAAACCACCTCAAAAGTAGGAAATTAACTACAATAATTATATTTTTTGTTGTGAAAACGACATTCAAACAAAGCACACCCTAACTGACACTACCCAACATGTTCAAAAATTTAATCATTAAAAACAAGCTAAAAACCTAGCATACAACTATTTAAAAACACCTGACAAAAACACTTATTCAGCAATGAAAAAATTAATACATAATTTTCAGATGTTGTCAAATCTCCTACAAATAGCATTTAATCCATTATTGTATTGGGCTTTTACTTTTACCATTTGACAGTAACAGCACATGAGTTTTTGCAGCATAACATATCGTATAGCTGCAACATCTATCAAAAAAAGCACTGGTATATTTTAAAGTAATTATATGAACGAAATAAATTTTCAAATATATAAGACATATTTATTGCAGGCTTTTTTAAAAAGGTTGCATCGCTGATTGTGATATGCAAAAAGAAATGGTAATTTAGCCTTCCCGTAATCAACAACCTCAACCCAAGAATATAGGGTGTGATTACGAAAAAAAACAATTTTCAATTCGAGGCAAGCCATGAAGAATCAAACCCTTAGCTGCTGCCCTGTGATTAAATAATAAAAATTATGAGTTCTGAAAAAGAAGCTAAATTAAAAGCCCTGAAATTAACCCTTGACAAATTAGACAAAACCTATGGCAAAGGAGCTGTCATGAAAATGGGTGATCGTGTAGTTGAAGATGTTGCCGTAATACCATCAGGTTCTTTAGGTTTAGACATTGCATTGGGTGTTGGAGGCTATCCCAGAGGTAGAGTAATTGAAATTTACGGTCCTGAATCTTCGGGTAAAACTACGCTAACGCTACATGCCATTGCAGAAGCTCAAAAACAAGGCGGCATTGCAGCTTTTATTGATGCTGAACATGCTTTTGATCGTTTTTATGCTGAAAAACTAGGAATAGATATTGACAATTTAATTATCTCTCAACCAGATAATGGTGAACAAGCACTAGAAATTACCGATAATTTAATTCGCTCTGGCGCTATTGATATTGTGGTAGTAGATTCTGTTGCTGCATTAACACCTAAAAGTGAAATTGAAGGTGAAATGGGCGATTCTAAAATGGGGCTTCATGCACGTTTAATGTCGCAAGCACTACGTAAACTAACAGCCTCTATTAGCAGAACCAATTGTACCGTAATATTCATTAACCAACTACGTGAAAAAATTGGCGTTATGTTTGGCAACCCTGAAACAACAACGGGTGGTAATGCATTAAAATTTTATGCTTCGGTTCGTTTAGACATCAGAAGATCAACGCAGATAAAAGACACCGATGGAGCTGTACAAGGAAACAAAACCCGTGTTAAGGTTGTTAAAAACAAAGTAGCACCACCTTTTAGAACTACTGAGTTTGATATTATGTATGGTGAAGGTGTTTCTAAAGTAGGTGAAATAATTGATTTGGGTGTACAGTATGAAATTGTTAAAAAAAGTGGCTCATGGTTTAGTTATGGTGACACCAAACTTGGACAAGGACGTGATGCCGTAAAAGCTTTACTTCTTGACAACCCAGAGCTGTTTGAAGAATTGGATGGAAAAATACGAGAAGCCATCAATGCCATAAAGTAAAAAGCTTTTATTATAATAAGTAGCAACGTAGCTATTTTTTTACGCTACTCATTCCTTCTATTTTACAAACTACAAGTTTTAAAATAAAAACATCCCTTGTACATAACTTAGTCTGTTATACACAAGGGATGTTTGCATATATACTGCTTTCATCTGTTTAATAGCTCATTTTTTTATCACGCATCAAATATCTATTCTAACCCCTTAATAAATTAAAAGGCCTGTTCTACTTTTAACCTACTTCAACGATACCACTACACCTTATTTTTACGATTAACTATAGCTATAACATCAAAAAAGCAGTAATTCACACCCAAATTCAACAACTTAATCATCTTACAGCAAGATGTTCAAAATCAGCATATTACATCAAAAAAAATAGCTATTACTTAAGAATACAATCATAAAATAAAGAAAAAATAACTCGCAAACGCAACCATTTAGCCATTGCCACATCTAATAACAAAATAGATTGCTATGAAAAAGTTTTTAAACACCCTCTTATTAATTCTTATCGTATCATCTCTTAGTTCATGTTTAAAAGATGATGCTCCCAATTTTAGTTTTACCGCATTACGTATTGTAAGTGCTGATTTTCCTGAATCATTTACATTAAACGAAACCTATCCTATTCGTGTTCGATACCAAAAACCAGATATTTGCACGAGTTTTGGTGGTTTTGACGTAAATCGTGAAGACACTACGGAACGAAAAATATTTGCCGTAGGCACAAAACGTACCGATCAAGAAAGTTGTACTGAAACAGACACAGAAGAAATTGCTACCTTTAACTTCATTGTAAAATACACTGGCACCTATGTATTTCGCCTGTGGCAAGGTGAAGATGAAGATGGAGAACAACAATATTTAGAAATCGAAGTTCCTGTAGAATAAACTTCGATTCTAAAAAAACAACCAACAATTTATTTGAGTATAGAAGAACTCATAGCCCTCTGTAAAAAAGGTAATCGGAAGGCGCAAGCGCAATTATATAGCAAGTATGCTCCCATACTATTTGGAACATGCCTTAAATATTCACGCAACAAAACGGAGGCAGAAGATAACCTTCATGATAGTTTTATCACCATTTTTGACAAAATAGGACAATACGGTGGAAAAGGCTCTTTTGAAGGGTGGATGAAACGAATAACCGTAAATACCGTATTACAGAAATATAGAAAGGAAGAACATTTAAGTGTGATTTCAGAAAATATTGAAAAGGAAGAAGAAACAGTTGAAATTGATGATGCTAACATCAATCTGCAAACGCTTTTAAAATATGTACAAGACCTTCCTAATAAATATCGGCTCACTTTTAATATGTACGTGTTAGATGGCTGTTCACATCAAGAAATTAGTGAACAACTAGGTACATCTATCGGAACATCAAAATCAAACCTTGCACGTGCGAGAAAACTATTAAAAGAAAAGATAGAAAGCCATCAAAACAAAGCTATTATCGGATTCCTTTTGTTTTTCATTTCAGAAAAAAGGTTTCCAAAAAATATCATCTCAAAATGAGTAAAACGAATCTAGATAAATTGTTTCAAAAGAAACTAAAAGACTTTTCGGATATACCCGATGAAAAAGTTTGGCAGGCTATTGAAGCAACTTTAGACGAAAAAGAAAAATCACGAAGGGTAATACCTATCTGGTGGAAACTAGGGGGTATTGCAGCCGCATTATTAATAGGATTATTTTTGATTACTACATTCAATGAAACACCTGCAAGTCCGGCGGTAACGAATGTTAACGAAGCATCAAAAGAAATTTTAGAAGAAAAAGTAACACCAAAAAACACAGAACGCGTATTAGAAGTTCCCACAACTAATGAGATTCAAATAGCTGAGAAAGAAAAAGAATCCTTAAAATCAAAAACTAAGAATGCGCCCTTAGAACAAATTGTAAATACCAGCACCAAAAAGACGCCTTCATCAGCATCGAAAAAAGGAGCGCAACCTGCTGTAATTAAAAATGCTGGCACTAAAATTCAACTTACTGAAAATAAAAAACAAAAGGCATTACAAGAAAAAGACACCTTTGACGCTTCTACAGTTAAAAACAACTTGCATATAAACACAAATAGCAAGGAAGCCCTAGCAGCTACTGAAACTGAGGCAGAAAAAAACACACTTGCTAAAAAAGAAACTAATTCGCATGATGGCATTCTTAACAATAACAACAATACACGCAACAACGAAGGTATTGCAGCGGTAACCAAAGAAAATTTAGATACGGAAACTACCCACAAAGACCCTAAAAAGAAATCTATCTTTGATGAAATTGCTGCGCAAGAAAAAGAAAAAGAAGAAGCGCTAGCCGAAAACAAAACCAACAAATGGTCTGCTGGCCCGAGCGTTGCCCCTGTTTATTTCAATGCTATCGGTGAAGGGTCACCAGTAAACGCGGCGTTTGTTCCAAATTCAAAATCAGGAGATCTCAACCTTAGCTACGGACTTTCTGTAGCCTATGAGGTTAGCAAAAAAATAAGTGTACGCTCTGGTATTCACAAAGTTGATTACGGGTACAACACAGAAGATATCACGTTTTCAGCCTCAACCAATGCAAGAGATTTTAATAATCTCAGTACTATTGACTACACCCCTTTTTCAGAGAATATCGTTGTAAATAGCAATTTGAATACCCAAGAAAATGTAGCTGTAGATCCTTTTTCTGAAGTTAGTACTAGTGACAATGCTGCCCTTAATGGGGTAATGGAGCAACAATTTGGCTATGTAGAAGTGCCTGTTGAATTACATTACGCCTTGATAGAAAAACGTTTTGGCATTAACCTTATTGGTGGTGTAAGCACCTTATTTTTGGTAGATAATTCTATTTCGCTAAGCTCAGGGGAATTAACAACTGAAGTAGGTAAAGCAAATAATTTAAATGATGTAAATTTTAGCACTAATGTTGGTTTTGGTATGAATTATCAGTTTACCCCAAAAATAAAACTAAGCGTTGAGCCCCTTTTCAAATACCAATTAAATACCTTTTCACAAACCGAAGGTGTTTTTCAACCATTTTCAATTGGTGTATACAGTGGCTTTAGCTTTAAATTCTAAGTTTTAAAAAAATAAAGTTGGTTATCCATTGTATTAAAACAATGGTTTTATGAACGCTCTAAGGTTGTGGGGCGTTCATTTTTTTTTTGTAATTCCTTTAAAATAACAGCCCTCACTTCTTCTCGCAACGTTGTTTTATCGGTTTCATCTAAAATTTCAGTTTCAAAAAAAGAATGCACTTTAGCCCGCAATTTACCAGGACCACCACTCCAAAATGTAAATGAAAAACGCTGCTTTCCATCATAAAAAGTCATGGGAACAATCGGTATTTTATGTGCAATAGCCATCTTAAAAGCACCATCTTTAAAGCTATCTAATACAATAGACTCATCGGGCACGCCTCCTTCCGGAAAAATACAAATACTCAAGCCTTGTTTTAATCGTCGTTGCGCTCTTCGGTACACGCCCGTTCTACTTCGGGCATCTTCACGGTCAACCATAATACATACGCGCTTATAAAAAAACCCGAATAAGGGAATTTTTGACAGCTCCTTTTTACCTACAAAAACAAATGGATTTTTGCTCACATACAACATGAGCATAATATCAAGCATACTAGTATGATTTGCAACTAGCATATAACTCTTGTTGCGAATAAGCTCCTGCTCTCTTTGTACCTTGGGAGGGCAACCCATACCATACAAAATAGGTGTTGCCCAAAGATTACGCGCCAACCAAAAAAACTGTGGATACCACTTTTCACGAAGGGTAGTAAGTAACAGAAAGGGAAACCAAATTATAATAGGCAAGGCAACCAAAATATAAAACCAAATGCGGTATAGTAAATGCCCTGTATTTTTAATAAATCGAATCATTTTGTCAAAAATAAGTATTTGATAGGGTTTTTTATGATTTGTTTTACCTTTGTGCTCCTTTAAAAGAAGATAATGACAAGAATTTTAACTGGAATACAAAGTACAGGCGTACCCCATTTGGGAAATATCTTAGGGGCAATAATGCCTGCCATTGAAATGGCAAAAAACCCCAACAACGAATCGTATCTCTTTATTGCAGATATGCATTCGTTAACACAAATTAAAAACGGCGAAGAACTACGCAACAACACCTATGCTACTGCTGCCACTTGGCTTGCTTTTGGCCTTGATATTGAAAAAACGGTGTTTTATCGCCAAAGTGATGTGCCCCAAGTAACAGAATTAACGTGGTACCTCAGCTGCTTTTTTCCATATCAGCGATTAACGCTCGCACACTCTTTTAAAGACAAGGCAGATCGTTTAGAAGATGTAAATGCAGGACTCTTCACCTACCCTATGCTAATGGCTGCTGATATTTTACTCTATGATGCCCATATTGTACCCGTAGGAAAAGACCAATTACAGCATATTGAAATGACCAGAGATGTGGCCTCTCGTTTTCATGCACAGCTAGGAGAAACTTTTGTCATACCCGAAGGGAAGGTACAAGAAGAAACCATGTATATACCCGGTACTGATGGTGCAAAAATGAGTAAAAGTAAAGGGAACTTGATTAATCTTTTTCAAACAGACAAAAAGTTACGAAAGCAGATTATGGGTATTCTTTCTGATAGTACACCAATGGAAGCTCCTAAAGACCCCGAAACGGACAACACCTTTGCCCTCTACAATATATTGGGAAGCGAAGACCAAGTAGCTGAAATGCGCGCCAATTACCTCAAAGGCAATTATGGCTACGGACATGCAAAACAAGCTTTATTTGAACTTATTTTGGAACGTTTTGGAGAAGCACGCGAAAAATTTGATTATTACATGGCCCATCGAAATGAGATAGACGAAGCACTTTCGCTTGGCGCCGAAAAAGCCAAAAAGACTGCTGATGTAGTTTTAGAACGTGTACGAGCAAAAGTAGGTTACTAAACCAAAGTTCGTTGACATTGTTACTATAATGTAGCCTTCCCCTTTTTGGTAGTTTGTCAAGTTTCTTTATATGGTACATTTTATCGTATCTTTTTGTAATGTGTACCTAAAATACAAAATAATGTACATGTGTTGTAATTATGGGACTTTTTGTCGCATTAAGCCCAACGGTCTCGTATAAGCGTAGTGCAGGATTTCAAGGCACTTCATTTTTAGTTTACCGTCATGTTTATTTATAGTTCATTCGTCTAATATAATCACTTTCGCCCGCATTACGTTTATACAATGTGTGTGTGCACAGCATGGGCACACACACCGCCATCATGTTGGGTTGCACGGACCACACGAAGGCTTAGTTATTGGGTGTAGTTTTTTATTCTGTTATTCTGTTTTTCAAATCCATTCTCTCGTGTAGAATTCTTATGATTTCAATTCTGCTATTTGATATTTGTTGATAAAATATTATATGTTTTTCAAATTTAAGTCCTAATAAGTTCTTACCAATTCCATCATATTCTTTTCCAATATCTGGATTTTCTCCAATTCCATTGCAAGCCATTTTAATTGTTGCATAATATTTATCAGCTTGCTTTTCAGACCATTTTTCGAAAGTGTAATCCCAAATGCTATTTAAGTCGTCTATGGCTTCTTGTCTCAGTATAACTTTAGCCATTTTTTCTTTTTTCGGATTTTAATCTTTTAAGATTTTCATCAAAGTCAAAATCCTCAACTAAAGGACTGTTCAATCCTTCTTGTATAGCATTTCTTAATGCAATGACTTTACTTTCTTCGTTTTCTAACATTCTGAGTCCAGCTCTGATAACTTCACTAACATTCTTGTATCGACCAGCAGAAACTTGAGTTTGTACAAATTGGTCAAAATAATTCCCGAGTGATATAGATGTATTTTTCATTTTGTTATTTTAAACCAAACTTACCAAAAATTGGTATAAACACCAAATTTAGTTCGATTTTTAAATTCTGACTAACGTAAAACTATGTTTCTAAAAATCAGCAATTTACAAATATTCGATTTTCTCATATTTTCTTAAATTTTTAAGCTCAATTTTTCGTTAGCCTACGTACTGAGGAAATTTGAGGTTTCTATGGGGGATTACACCCAACGTTCCTGGCATCGCGTAGAGAAGGGGAATTTCACCCTAAGTCTCTCTCACAGAACCGTACGTGATAGTCTCCCATCATACGGCTCTTGTTCTACAAATCTAAGCGATAACATTGATTTTAGAAAATTGCCAATGGTAAAACAAATATGGAAATTGTTTCCTTATAGTTGAAAGCCATTTATACCCTTTTCTTATGCTGGGTTTGTTCCGTTTATAGCTTTTAGTTGAATCGCCCTATAAATGGCAAACACAAAGCAATCTCCATAGTATTGGCAAAGCAGCCGGTTTAGTGAACAGAGCCATCATGTTGGGTCGTACCGACCACACGAAGGCTTAGTTATTGTAGTGCGTTTTTTCTCCAACTCTTTAATTTTAAATTTAATTTAAACGCTCCAAGTATTACTCCCGAAAAAACTAATAGTACTGTCAGCTTGTAATATTCTTGATTTGAAAATGATTCTTTAATAATTATAACTGAAGCCAAAATACAGGCAATAGGAATAAAATAGGACATTACCATAATACCCTTGAAAGCAAGATTTTGTAATATTGAATTGTCTTTAACCCAATTCAGTTGTTTTAATGGGACAATACTAATCAGATGATAAAACATATGAAAACCAATATTCATAACTAAAGCAATTCCAAATTTGTCTTGAACGGATAAGTTATCAATCGGTGTTAAAATCAAAATTAGACTTACCGCAATTAGAAAATATGCAATCAGTTTATAAAGTTTATGTAGTTTATTTTCTGTCAAGGTTTTCAATTAAGTTTCTTATTTTCTAATTCCGTAAATCTTTGTTTGTCTGTCGTTTCTATTTCGGTCAGTTCAAAACGATTCTTATCTAAAACATCAAAATCAACTAGGCTTAAATAAAGCTCCACAACATTTTTGTCTATCATTACCTTTCCACCACCAGCCCAATGTCTGTCAGTTCCGTTTTTCTTGATTCCAGAAACCCAATATTCATCTCCATTTTCTATATCAAAGTAATTTCCTGCGATTCCTTGAGCATTTGAGTTTTTAAGTGCTTTTCCGTTAAAATACACAGTCCTTCCAGATTTTGAAAATTCGGCAATTCCAATCCAAGCTGGTCCATTATCTCCAAATTCGCTTTTCAATTCGATGTATTTTAATTCAGGTTTCATTTTTTCTCAAATGCACTACAACTCTTATATATATGCAGTTAATTGCTTCAAAATGGCAATTAAATGGATTCCGTTTGAATACCCGTTTACTATATACAATATAGTTTATTATTTTTCTATAGACAAAACCCCAAGACCTCCCCAGGTAAGAGCATCTTTTTTCACTCAATAACTGCGGCATCTACATACTAGCTCTTTTAATACTGTTTTGGGCGTTACAATGCTGTGCTTGCTTACCCATGCTATTATGCCTCCATATGCACCAGCCGCTCCGTCGCTTTATTTGCTCATTATGCAATCGCAAATAATCTTCAGTCCTAACCTCACGATTAGCAAGCTTGCAGCTTACTAATAATTCAAGGCCTTACCCCTGCCCATAAGAGACTTGCACCCTCTAGATTAATAAACTACTTTTAGGTAGTTTAAAAAGATGCCCACGCTGGGCACACACAGCGCCATCATGTTGGGTCGTACCGACCACACGAAGGCTTAGTTATTAGCGGTAGTATTTATTTCCGTTTTTCTTTTGTTTGTTTTCGTTTCACTTCCTCTTGTGCTTTTGCTCTTTCTATCATTTTATCATATTCCATAATTGGAATTCCGCTTACTAATTGAAAATTCTTGTCAAATAATGGGTCAATAATTGGTATCATATTGTCGCCAAATATCATTCTCATATAATAATCAAAATCTTTATCACTTTTAATAATTTTTAAGTCCACATCATCAATTTCGAATCCGATTTTTTTCCAATTATCAAAATGGTCGCTAAATTTTAATGGGTCTGAAATTATAGGAACTACATTACTTAAATTTACAAAGGTTTCCATTTCTCTATCCTTTATAATGCACAGAGGTGCGTAATGCTCAATATCTTTGTCAAAAGCTTTTGCTATCAAGAGACTGTACTTTGCTATTTCAGCTGATTTTATTTCTAAAATAACATCATCGGGCTTTTTTAGTTTTAAAAGTTCTGAATATGTGCCAGCTTGTTTTGAAACTGAAAGAACACAATAAGGATCATTCAATTCTTTTTGCTTTTTATGAACTGAATTAAACAATTTTAAATTTTCTTGAGCTTGTACCTTATTTAATCTCTCAATCTTACTTCTTTGATATGAGTATGATGTTGAGCCGTCTTCTAATATAAATTTAATACAAAAACTATAGTCCGCATCATATTCTTCATTAGAGTTCCAAGCAATTGTAGGCGTTCTACCGTTAAGAAGTTGTGGTGAGCTTTTCAATGCATTCAACATACCTTGACCTTCCATCATCAAGTTAATCCAAAGTATGAAATCAAAATTTATTAAGTTTTCATTATACTCCCTTCCAGGTAATTTTAGAGTACCTAAAATACGGTCAATTGGTCTCAAACAAGATTTGTGAACGCACCCAAATGCGGATATAGTATCGCGGTCTTCGATTTCGACTATTAAAGCATTTTTATCACTAACCTGCTTTCCACAATGTAGACAAATTAAGGGATTTGAATTTTTGTCAGCGAGTTCTTCTAAATACTCTTCGTGCAGTTTTGAACAGTTCTCATTTTCTACATTTTCAATTTCATTGGCAGGAATGAGAGCAATTTTCTTTTCTTTGTACAACTCTTGATTCTCGTCTAAAAATCTGTCAAGACCTATCATTGTTGCGAAACGTTGAATTACTTCCCACTCCACATCGTCTTTTATAATTATTTTATTGTCGTAGAAAACACTTTTAATTTGACAGTCCTCACTAAATCTATAAAGTTCTACAATCATTAAGTCTAACTCATCAATAAAAGATTTAATAATTAAAACCTCTTTTCCTGTCGAAAATTTTCCTTCAGTAATTACTTCTGATTTAAACCATTCTTTAGGGTTTTCCTCATAATTAAAATCTTTCTGGTCACTTATATAACGTTGGAAAATCTTCTCCAATTTATCATTATCTATTGACAGGCGCTCTGTGGCATAAACCAATGAATTTTTGATTAGGATTGACCAAACCAATTCTGGTTGATTAAAACCGATACTTTTTAACAGCATATGAGATGCAATTTCAACAGTATTGCCAGATTCGATGTCAACTATCCCAATAAAGATTCTTTTCAAAAATTTTTCAAAAATTTTTTGCGTTGATTTCTTATTTGAAACTTCCTCGTAAATATTATCGAATAGTGACTGGAATTTATCAAGTGTATCGCTTTCCGATTCAGTCAATGGATTATCTTTAAAAGCATGAGAACTTAAATTGAGCGAAACGATTATTTTCTTTAAGTCACTTGTTATCTTACTTGAGCTATCACTTGTTGTTATAAGTCCAAAGTAGTTTTTAGTTTGTTCATTTTTAACAAACTCGTCAATAAATTGCTTTATGGTTTTGTAAAAATCGCTCGTATCTCTAATTGAAAGCGAAAGACTTCTCTTAATTTGTAAAAAAATAGATTTTCCATTTTCACAAGTCAGATTTAAGTCATCAATAACTTGGCTTGTTTCGAAATGTGTTTTGCTAATTATTAACTTTTCATCTAATTGGTCAAAATAGATTGAAATATCAAATTTGGAATACTGATTTATTAGAAACCAAGCAGAAATTCTTTGTTGATAATTTATTCCTGAATTTGTCGCTTGTCCTCCTGCCATTTATATATGAAATATGTTTGTTTTAATATTACCGCTAACTCTTATATATGCGCAGTTAATTGCTTCAAAATGGCAAATGAACTACCCCGAGACAGAGCCATCGGGGTATCCAACGGAAGAAAGTTTTAACAGTTATGAAAACCATCTGTTTTCAAACTTTCCTCTAAAACCTCCGATGCAGAGCATCGGGGGATTCTAATGATTAAATGGATTCCGTTTGAATACTCGTTTACTATATACAATCGAGTCTATTATTTTTCTATAGACAAAACCTCCATTTCAAATACTAAAGCAGCATAGGGCGGTATCATACCTCCACCTGCACCTCTTTGACCGTAGGCCAAGTTTTGAGGAATAAAAACCTTCCATTTAGAACCCACAGGCATCAATTGTAAAGCTTCTTGCCATCCCTTGATAACTTGAGTAACTCCAAATACCGCAGGCTCTCCACGCTCTACAGAACTATCAAACACTTTTCCATTTATTAACGTACCTGTATAATGCACTTTCACCTTTTCATTTGGCTTAGGAATAGCACCATCTCCTTTCTTCAAAATTTCATACTGAAGGCCACTTTCGGTAGTAATTACGTTTTCTCTTTTTCCATTCTCAGCAAGAAATTGATTGCCTTCTTCACTTTGCTTTTTGGCAATTTCTTCTTGAATTTTTTGTATGGTATTTTGCACCTTTATTTGACTTTCATTAACCGATAGCTTTTCGACTCCGGCCATTACATCTTTAACTCCAGCAGCAAATGCATTTGTAGAGACAGAATCAATACCCAACGTTTTTAAATTATTCCCAAGGCTTACCCCATAAGCATAACTAAATCCCTGTAAATCGTCTTTTAAATTTACTTCTTGCGCTTTTTTCATTGCCGCTAAGCTTGCTTGCATTTCAGCAGCCTCTGCCTTCAACTGTGCCACTTCTTTTATTAAGTCTTTCTTTTTTTGAGCAACACTTGTAAATGCTACAAATAACATGACAATGAGTAGAATTGATTTCTTCATATTTATATTTCTAATATTTACAGCAAAAATAGTCAAAAGTCAAAAAACTAGGGCACATTCATTTTATACAAATCAAAACAAACCCATCAGTCAGTTCTTTCCTTTCATAATTCGGCACAAAATAAAGATAGTAAAGGTTTAGAGATACCTTTTATCGACCAATAACACGGTATGCACTAAAATGATAAAAACACCATAAAGCAAAAAACTTCCCGGTCGGTTTTCGAAACTTTTTTCCTTCATATTTTGGTGAATTTTGGGCAAAAAATAGGGTATAGAACTTTTAAATAGCTTCAAACAATTTTCCGGGCAAGGGTCTCACCACTCCTTTCATTTCCATATTTAAAAGTGTAGACGATACTTTAAAAACCGGAATTTGACACTCTAACGCAATACTATCTAGCAATTGCTTGCCACTTTTTTGCAGGTAAGTGTAGATTGATTTTTCGGTAACATCAAGCTCAACAAAAAGTTGCTTTTGTATGGTTTTCACCTTCTTTTCTTGAACATTCCACCCTAAAAGATAAACCAAATCGGCCGCCGAAGTAAGCATATGTGCTTTTTGTTGTTTGATGAGATTATTACACCCCAAACTGTAGGCATCACCTGCCCTTCCTGGCACTGCAAATACATCACGATTATAACTATTTGCAATATCAGCAGTAACCAAACTACCACCCCTTTCTGCAGATTCTACCACAATTGTAGCCTCTGCCATACCTGCAATAATTCGATTTCGTTTTAAAAAATTTTTCCTTTCAGGTCCCGTATTACTCCAAAAGTCTGTAACAAACCCACCATTTTTTTCGATATCAGCAATATATTTTGCATGCACTTTAGGGTATATTTGATTCAAGCCATGTGCTAAACACCCTATTGTTTGCAAACCATATTTAACCGCTGCTTTTTGAACACAAATATCAACTCCGTAAGCAAAACCACTAACAATAATCGGATTTAAAGGCGCAATATCCTTAATAAATTGTTCACAAAAAGCCATGCCATAACTTGTAATATTACGTGTACCAACTACACTGATAATTTTTCTTCCTTCTAAAGTGATATTTCCGCGCTTAAACAACAACAAGGGAGCATCAATACAGTGCTTTAAATATGTTGGATAATCGGCATTCATAAAATACGAATATCCAATAGCGTTACGCTGGATATACTGATATTCTAATTCCGCTGCTTCCCGATGCTCACTATCATAGAGCCCATTAATTACATGCGAGCCTATACCGTCAATTTTAAGAAGATGCTGTGATTTTTCTAAAAAAATAGCTGAAGGACTACCGCAATGAGCAATTAACTTTTTGGCGGTTACATCACCGATATTCGGAATATTATGCAACCGAAGAACAGCAAGTAATTCATCTGTAGTGATTTGTGCGTTATCCATAGTTATTCACAAAATACAAAAATTATAATGTTAATAAAAAGATACGCAATGCGTTTTGAAGCCCCATATTTTTTTTCATATTTGTGACGGATGAAATTAGAACACTACATAGCAGAATTACTATATCGCTACAACTGCGTTATGGTCCCCAATTTAGGTGCATTTTTAACTCAGATGAAATCTGCGGTTATTCATGATAGCAACTCTTTTTACCCCCCAACAAAGGTAATTTCGTTTAACGAACAGGTAGTGACCAATGATGGTTTACTTGTTTCGTATATTGCCGATGCGCAAAAGACGAGTTACGAAGAAATGTTGGCAAAAGTAACGGAGCAAACCACTGCTTGGAAAGATAAACTACAACAAGGAGAACGTTTAGATTTAAGTGGTATTGGTGAGTTATGGTTAAATGAAGATGGAAAAATTCAGTTTCAACCACACAACACAGTAAATTACTTAACCGCTTCTTTTGGGTTATCGTCTTTTGCCTCTGCCCCTGTTACGCGTGAAGTTTTAAAAGAAGAAGTAACCACTTTAGAAGAAAATATACCGTTTGTTTTTACTCCAGAAGAGCGAAAGACTTTTTCTATTCGCCCGTATTTAAAATATGCAGCTATTTTTCTTTTGGCGTTGTCAACTGGCTTAACAGCCTACCGTTATTTTAACGTGAATACCCACACCCAACAAATTGTTCAAGAAGAAGCACAAGAACAGGTAGCAAAACACATTCAAGAAGCAACGTTTTTTGATATGGAGCCACTTGAACTACCTTCTATTTCTTTAAATATAACCACCAAAACTGCAAAAAAAGAGGTGGTTAGGATGCATCATATTGTAGCTGGTGCTTTTCGATTTCGCAAAAATGCGGATAAAAAAATACGCCAACTTAAAAGATTGGGTTTTAACGCTTCGTACATAGGCACTAATGCTTTTGGCTTGCACATGGTTAACTACGGCAGCTATACTGATGTTGACGCCGCACTTAACGCCTTAAAAGAAATTAAAAAAACTCAGAACAAAGAAGCTTGGCTGTTATCAACAAAGTAACTAGCACAAGCCGACGGCAACAATACCTGCTACGTTCGTAAATTAATTTCGCATACTCTTTGGTATAATCAAATCTAACGCATGTATTTGAACTTTTAGCCATAGACACTTAAAACACCGTGCGCTACAAGCTTTGTAACAGTCTATTTTGAAGCCATTTGAGAACGCACTAAATTTTCAAAGGCTTAACTTGGGTTAAATAGTGAATTTGCCATTTTTATCTCTACAATTTGCTCGTATCTTTGCAAAAAAATTGACATGGAGGTTAAGCACCCAAAAGATTCGCGTACGTTAATGACAGATATGGTTTTACCAAGTGAAACCAACCCCTTAAATAATCTTTTTGGCGGTGAGCTTTTAGCGCGAATGGATCGCGCTGCAAGTATTGCTGCTCGAAGACATAGTCGAAGAATTACAGTAACCGCCTCTGTTAACCATGTAGCATTCAATCAGGCTGTACCGCTAGGCAGTGTTGTTACTGTTGAAGCTGCCGTTTCAAGAGCCTTCAAAACCTCTATGGAAGTCTATATTGATGTTTGGATGGAAGACCGCTTTAGCGGAGAGCGCTCTAAGGCTAATGAAGCCATATACACTTTTGTTGCTGTAGACGAAACTGGAAAACCTACAAAAGTACCACAACTAGTTCCTGAAACTGCTTTAGAAAAAGAACGCTTTGCAGGTGCTTTACGTCGTAAGCAACTTAGCCTTGTATTAGCAGGAAAAATGAAACCTGAAGATGCTACAGAATTACGAGCATTATTTATGGGGACAACTGCTGAATAAGTGTTTCGTGTGCTATCAATTACAAAAGGCGGTGTTGATTTCCTATCGCAAGCTTGTCTGTGCACTAGAGCAATTCCATTTCCTTTTGTAAATTCTTTTTGGCTTGAATTTCGAACTTCTCGTAAAAAAAGTCCGTTTTGAATATCCTATCCATAGTCAAAAAGTGCTTGATCACTTTTTTTCGACCAGGGTTATATACAAAATTAGGAAACATTGCATATTCTCTTCTGACATTTTCACAATACTGTTTGTATACCTCCCAAGGCTTACCAAGCACTGAAAGATCAGCATCTGTAAATAAATTTGTATCGTTATTCACCGATTGTAGATGTGATTTTGTTGCTAGAATCTGAAGCTTACACAAGGCTATTTTTTCATTAGATACCGAAATTTGCCTCATCCGTTTTTCAGCCAATTCGGCACTTTTTTCCTCATTATCTGATTTTAGTGCATTATACACCACATCATGATAAAACAAGCTAAACAAGACCGTTTCCCAGTCTTGAAATTCACTTTTTACAGCCGTTAATTCAATCAATAAACTTACGAGATGTTCTAATGTATGGTAATACCGTCTTTTACTTGAATATTTATTATCAAGCTCAGTCCATAATTCATTCACCAACACACGATCAGCTGTGTGGTTGGTCAATAAATCTACATACGTCTGCTTTAGCATTACTATATTTTTTACTTTAAAGTCAATTGATGTCAAGTCAGCAATATCAAACAATTATGAGAACAAGCCACCTGAAAAATACGGCAAACGCTACGCTATATCACTAAACGAAAAGGAAAATTAAAGTTGATATACCCACTCTTCTGGATTGAGTTTTGATGTATCTTTATACAGATAGAACTTCAAACGGGTTTGCCCATTGGACTGATTGGTATAAATATCACCTAGTGCTGTTTTTGCTGCCACTCTATCTCCTTTCTCCACATATACATTTGAAAGGTTATAATAGGTACTGATAAAATTTCCATGTTTAATTTGAACACCTTTTTTCCCTCCAGGCACCGAAAGTATAGCAATCACCTCTCCTTCAAAAATAGCTCTGGCTTTTGCTCCTTTATCTGTCGCAATAATAACACCATTGCTTTCATGTTTGATACCAGGATACACAGGATCTCGATACACCCCAAAACCTTGACTTTTAATACCTTTTTCAACAGGCCATATTAATTTTCCCTTATTTGCGGTGAAATTTTTTGCTACCACCGTAGCCTCTGGCGTCAGTACAAACTTGCTAACATTGGCTGTCTTTTTACCCGCTTTTTTATTTGAAGCCACAATTACGCTTCTTATAAGCTTTTCTATTTGCTTATCTATCTTTTTAGCTTCGCGTTGCTTCTTTTTAATAGCTGCGGCATACTTACTTTCATTCTTACGAATAGAAGCCAACAATTCTTTTTGCGATTGAATTTCTTTAAACAATTCATTTTTGGCCTTTCTATTCTGTGCAAGCAACACTTCTTTCACCTTTCGCTCTTCATTCAAATCTTTGTTCAAGCGTGCTAAATCTTCTGTTTTTACCTGAATAGCCTCGCCTTGCTCCCTTCTATAATCTGTATACTGCTTCATATACCGAAGCCTCTTAAACGCCTGAAAGAAGTTTTCAGAAGACAATAGAAACATCAACCTGCTTTGCTGCGATCGATTTTGATACGATTTTTGAATCATCAACGCATAATCATCCTTCAACGTTTTTAAATCGTTTCTCAGCTTACTTATATTCTTAATATTTGCATTAATCCGCCTATTTAACAGATTAGACTGTTGGTTAGTCACCCGAATAAGCTGTTGTCGTACATTAATCTTTTTATCCAATGCTTGCATTTGATCAAGCACGGTACCTTTTTCTTTCTTTTCAGCAAAAAGCAACCTATTAATGTTTCGAATCTCCTCTTGTAATCGTTCTCTTTTTAGCTCTAAAGACTTCTGTTCTTCGGTTTGAGCAAGACCAATGCAAGGCCATAGCCACAATACCAAGAAAGCAACATGTAAACGTTTAAATATCATCTTTCTCTAAAACAATTTCTTTGTACCCTTTTGGTATTTTATAAGGAAAGTTTAACGCCCTATTAAATTCTATATTTTTGTATTCAATAGCAATAGTATTGGTCACATCAGTATCGATTGCGGTAATCATAATTTCATTGGGAACCACCCAAGCACTCACCTTTTGATACTTTTTATAGGCAACACTTAATAAGCGCTCTTTTTGCGGTTGAGATAACTCCTGGCGTGCCATCTTATAATTTTCTGGTTCTATTTGAAAAAGCGCCTTAAAAAGCGACGCTTGTTTTTTAGGTATCAATTGGTAGTTTTTATCTACAATAGTAACATCATATTTTCCTTCTTGCAAATTGAAAAGTGCCTGCCCCAGCAACAGATTTTGCACTTTTTCAAAATCTAAGTCTGTACCTAAAATCTTGCTTAAATAAGAAAAATCACCATCAAAATACTCGTTCTGTAATTTGTTATAAAACGAAACACGATTTGGCGTAATGTATGCCTTAACAACGCCAAATGGCGCACTTATTAAAATGGCCTTATCTTTTTCCATTCGTAGGCTAACTGATACACCCTGGCTATCTTCACCATTGGTATAATCAATTTTCATTTTACCGCTAAGTGTCTTAAAACTGAGCGCATTTTGATAATGCGTTCTAATGATACTTTTTGCTGAAAAATTCTTAGCAAGGCCGCCGTCTGTTAACCCTTTTTTTGATTTACATGAAAACATAAAAAGTAGTAAAACACCTAAGCACAAACTCTTTGGTATATTTTGAAATAAAATGGTACTCATTTAAAAATGCTATTTAATCTTACGAAGATACATATTTGCCTTGACTGAATTGTTAATGGCATTATAAGCTTCTCCCAATTGGGTATAGATTTTATTTGCTAATGAAACATCACCCACCAAATAATCAAGTGCTGCTTCTAATACTTCTATAGCCGCTTTGTGCTTTGCTGTTCTATTTAAAGCATATCCTTGCGCATAATAAAAATACGGTTGTGACGGATACGCCTCTAAAGCTTCATCAGAAACTTTTTTTAATTGGGAATAGTTTTGAATTGCAATAAGACTATCAATTTCCGCTTTATATCGCTTACTAGGATCTTCTTTAGCTTGGGTCTGCGTAATTTCATTCTTTCTTATCTCCTTTCGTAGCTGCATATTTTTTCGCTCTTTGGCTACCCATTCTTGAATTTTCGCCTTTAAATTATCAGAAAATGGAGATTTTTTAAGCTTTTTTAAGGTTGTTAACGATTGGTTATAATTTCCTCTTTTAAAATAAAGCAGGGCTAAATTTTCTTGTAGTTTTTCATTTTCAAACGGAATATCATCCCGTACTTCTTCAATACCAGCACCTTGTTTACGAAGAACATCGGCCAAGGTTGCCAAATACCAAAAATTGTCGGGCTCAGCAGCAACCGATGCAACCCCATAATCTATGGCTAAACTATATTGCTTATCTAAGGCATAGGTTTTTGCCAATTCATGATCAACAACACTATTGGCTGGTTCTATTTTTTTACAAACCAATAAGGCGTTAATAGCGCGGTCATAATTTTCAATACCCTTTTGTTTTAAGGCCTCAAAGAAATTTTCTTGAAATTCATCATTGAATTCTTCCAAAAAAACTGCCGCACTTTCTTCTACATTAATATCTAGGTTCTTCAATTGCGCATACGAACACGCAGAAACTACATTCAAAAATATAAAAAGCACAACCTGTTTCATCATTTAAAGTATCTTCTAAAAAGCATTACCATATTTCGCTTTTAACGCCTTAGGTCTTTGACATGGCCACTATTCTAACACAGTATAGTCACCAATACTAATCGCCTTAAATTCACCATTAAAAACAACATGATTACCAATCATGGCATTATCTAAATTGGCGTTTATAATCTTACTATTAGTTTGTATCAAACTATTTTTTATTGTTGAGTTTACAATCTTAGTATTATCACCGACAGCGACATAAGGCCCTATAGTCGTATCTTTCAAAACTACGTTTTCTCCAATAAAACAAGGTTCTATTATATTGGCATTCTCCAAAGCAACACTATTAGCAATTAATTCTTCCCCATCCTTTTCTAAAAAGCCAAGCATTCGCTTATTCGTTTCAAGCGTGACAGCCTTGTTTCCGCAATCCATCCATTCAGCTACCTTTCCAGGTACAAATTTCATGCCTTTTGCCATCATTTGTTTAATACCATCATTAATCTGGTATTCTCCGCCATTGATTATATTATTATCTAAAACCAATTGAAGTTCGTTCTTTAAGACCCCAACATCTTTAAAATAATAGATACCTATTACGGCAAGGTCAGAAACAAATTCTTTCGGCTTTTCAACCAACTCTACAATTTCATTATCGGTATTTAATTTTACAACGCCATACGCTTCAGGTTGATCTACTTGCTTTACCCAAATAACACTATCGGCAGATTTATCTAAATCAAAATCGGCACGAATTAACGTATCGGCATAGGCAATCACCGCTGGGCCACTCAAAGAATCCTTAGCACACATAATCGCATGCCCTGTTCCAAGTGGTTGATCTTGTCGATAAATTGACGCTTTGGCTCCTAAACCTTGTGCCAATTCTTTTAAGCTAGCCACCACATCATCACCAAAAAAAGCAGGATCCCCCAAAATAAAAGCTATTTCTTCTATAGGTTCGCCCAATACTTTGGCGATATCACTCACCAACCGGTGTACAATAGGTTTACCAGCAACTGGAATTAAAGGTTTTGGTACTGTTAAGGAATGTGGTCGCAATCGAGAACCACGACCTGCCATAGGAACTATAATCTTCATATATCTATTTAAATAGGTTAATTACTAGTGTTAACGATGATTTCTTATGTCCATTGCTAGCCAGTCTAATTATTTACGAACAAGCTACCTTATTTTACACCTGTACTACCAAACCCACCAGCGCCGCGATCAGTAGTAGAAAGTGAATCTACTTCAACCCATGAAGCGCGCTCATGCTTAGCTATTACTAACTGCGCTACACGTTCACCATTTTCTACAATAAAGGCTTCATTGGACAAATTCACCAAAATAACCCCTATTTCACCTCTATAATCAGCGTCAACAGTACCAGGAGCATTCAATACCGTAATACCTTTTTTTGCCGCAAGACCGCTTCTTGGGCGCACTTGCGCTTCATAACCCACCGGAAGCTCAATAAATAAGCCTGTTTTAATTATCGCCCTTTCCATAGGTTGTAAGGTTACTGGTTCAGCGAGGTTAGCCCTAAGATCCATTCCCGCTGAAGCTAGGGTTTCATAATGTGGCAACTGATGTGCCGATTTGTTGATAATCTTTATTTCCATTTTTTTATTTTAAATATGGTGCCCTACACCTAATTATTTTTCTTGATTCAAGATTCTACCTTTTGGCTAATTTCACTGATCTCTTTACATCTTTTCTCAAAAATACATGGTCATTTCTTTAAAAACACCTTTTTAAGCGTGTCATTTTCTAACTTATACACCAATCCTAAGAAAATTAACAGCAAGGGTACACCCACAAAAAGATTACTATTGAACCCGTAAAACGAAAGTGCCGAAAAAAATATGGAGATACCTAAATAGAAATTTATTTTTCTGAAATTATAAGGAACAGGGTAACGTGATTTTCCAAAATAATATGACAATCCCATCATTGTGCCATACGCCATAAGCGTTGCAATTGCTGATGCCATATAGCTGATATAGGGAATAAAAAAGTAATTTATACTGATGGTTATAATTGCTCCTATGACAGAAATAAAAGCCCCGTATCGGGTTTTATCGGTTACCTTGTACCAAACAGACAGATTGTGGTAGATACCCAAAAAGAAGCTAGCCAAAACAATTAAAGGCACAATATTCATTGCTTCCCAATACGCTTCATCGCGAACAAAAAGTACTTTTAAAACATCGGCAAAAACGATAACCGCCAATAAAATAACACTCCCTATAATTACAAAATAATTGGTGATTTGCGCGTAGGCTTTCTGCGGATTTTCTGTTCCTGCATGACTAAAAAAGAAGGGTTCAATGCCCATACGGAATGCCGTTGCAAAAAGCGTCATGAATAAACCAAGTTTGTAACAGGCTGAATACATACCAACCTTTGCCTCAGACACTTCAGGATTAAGTAATTTTTTCAATAAAATCCGGTCAAAAACTTCATTAATTGAAAAAGCAATACCAGCAACTAACACTGGCCATGCATATTTGATCATTCGCTTGAACAAATTCTTATCAAAAACATAGTTACTTTTAAGATAAAGTGGTAGCATCAATAAAAAAGTAACAGCACTAGCAATCAAATTGGAAATAAAAATGTACGATATCTGAAAATCTGGCTTGTATAAGCCTACTAGAAAGGAACTTGAGTCGTTTTCAATACTATTCGGTATAATAAGAAGAAAGAAAACGTTTAGCCCCAAGTTAATAACAACATTAAGTATTTTAATTACCGCATACCTAAAAGGTTTTTCATTTGCCCTAAGCCATGCAAATGGTATCATCACTAAGGCATCCAAAGCGAGAATACAAATAACATAGTTAATATATTGTAAATCAATTTCTAGAAGCTCTGCTATTCCATTTTGGAAAAACAATCCAATAAAGGCAAACAAAAAGGTAGTCGCTAAAATCGCAATCAAAGAAGTTGAAACGACAGTTTTTTTATCATCTGCTTTGCTATAAAATCTAAAAAAAGCGGTTTCCATCCCGTATGCTAATACTACATTAAATATAGCAAACCAAGAAAAAATTATAGTAACCTTACCATACAAACCAGGTGCCATAACCTCCGTATATATGGGCACCAAAATAAAAGACAACATCCGCGGCAATACGGTAGCTAAGCCATAAATTGCGGTTTGTTTAAAAAGTTTTTTTAACGGATTCAATAGTATTGAGTTAGCCCCTAAAATTAGGCATTTCGCAGCTTTAAAAAAATTTTAGTTGAATATACTCGCTATTGTTGCATTAACACAGGCGTATCGATAATACTGTAGTAGTATAACAAACACCATCAATTAGCGACAACACTGCTGGTTTGGTCATCATCATCTTTAAGATTCATTCGCTTCATTGCCCATAAAGCAAAAACAAAAGCAGTCGCCAAAAAGATAGCCGCTAAGGCATAAGGTGACCCAGGGAAGTACACATCGGCATCTGGGCGAATAAAAAAATAAAATACAGATGAGAATATCAATTGACCTAGAATAGCTGTTACACTCACCAAGCCCGTTATAGCACCCTGTAAATTACCTTGCTCTTTTTCTGAAACCTGATTGGAGATAACCCCTTGCACGGTTGGTCCCGCAATACCACCAAAGGCATAGGGAATTAAAAACGCATACAACATCCAAGGTTCTGAGGCTTGAGAAAAGAGAAACATGCCTACCGTCCAAAATAAAAAACCGAAAGTTATAGCCTTTCGTCTTCCAAATTTCTTTACCACTACGCCCACTAAAAACCCCTGTACGATAGCCACCAACAAACCAACAACCATCAATGAGATTCCTATGTCTTTGGGACTCCAATCATAACGTTCAATGCCGTAGTAGGACCAGGTAGAAGGCAGTGCCTGCCCAGCTAAATTGGCTAAAAAGAAAGCAAAAATGAGTATCAATACCCCTTTGTAATTTCTAAGACTTACCAGAGACACCCCTGGTATCATTTTCATCACATTAATAGGTCTTCTATTTTCTGGCACCAAAGATTCTGGCACAAAAAACCATCCGAAGAGAAAATTAGCAAAGGTTAATGCTGCGGCGATATAAAAAGGCAAACGGATATCTATTTCTCCAAAAAAGCCACCAATACCGGGTCCAATGATAAACCCTAAACCAAAGGCAGCTCCAATGAGTCCGAAATTTTTAGCCTTATCTTCCTTTGTACTAATATCTGCAATATAAGCTGAGGCTACCGTAAAACTAGCCCCTGTAATTCCTGCTAAAAACCGCCCTACAAAGAGCCATACGATTGTTGGCGCCCAAGCATGAATTAAATAGTCAACACTTAAACCCAACAAAGCAATTAATAAAATAGGTCGTCTACCAAACTGGTCTGAAATCTCACCCAATACGGGTGAAAACAAAAATTGCATTCCCGCGAAAGCTGTTGTTAGCCACATCCCATAAATGACAGCCATTGCCGTACCCTCTCCGGTAAGCTCCATAATTAAATCAGGAATGATAGGCAGAATAATCCCGATGCCTATCACATCAACCAAAATGGTTATAAAAATAAAAAGTAAAGCGGTTTTATTTGATTTCATCAATTGACATTTAGTAATCCTGCAACCTCCTCTAAAACAATTTTAGGACGGCAAGAAGCATAGATTTCTCAAAATTACAAGGCACACAAAAGTCGTTTAAAAAATTGAATTGCGTGCATACTTCAGTACCCTTATACCCCTCCTAAAAACAATAAACCCCACATTGCTGTGAGGTATATTCGTTACAAAACGCAACACATAGCGTTAAACGCTATGTGCTGTGCTATTCATTAATTATTCAAAGCTTCTGCACCACCAACAATTTCTAAAATTTCATTGGTAATAGCAGCCTGTCTTGCTTTGTTGTATGTTAACTTCAATTGATCTCTCAATTCTGTAGCGTTATCTGTTGCCTTATGCATGGCTGTCATACGTGCACCGTGTTCACTTGCAAAAGAATCACGAATACCTTTATACAATTGCGTCTTCAACATTTTAGGTATCAACTGTTCTACAATCTCTACTTTAGAAGGCTCAAAAATATAATCACCACTTGCGCTGGCAGCACCCTCAACAGGTACTATTGGCAAAAACTGCTCTGTCATTACAATCTGTGTAGCAGCATTCTTAAACTTATTATATACGATATCAATTCTATCATATTGACCAGAAGTAAACTGCTCCATCAAATCTTCAGCAATAGCAGCAACATTATCAAAAGTCAAATCTTCATACAACGTACTATGATTTGCAATAACTGTTGATCCTTTGCTTAAAAAATCATTTGCTTTCTTTCCAATAGCCATGAAATCTACCTGCTTACCAGCATAACTCTCTTCAAGTAGTAGGGTACATTGCTTAAGAATATTAGAATTGAATGCTCCTGCCAAACCTCTGTTAGACGTAATAGCAACAACCAATACTTTGTTTACTTCACGGTTATCAGCAAACTTACTTCCTGAATCTCCATCTAAACTAGCACTAAGGCTTTGCAATAACTCCGTAAGTTTATCAGCATACGGCCTCATAGCAGTAATGGCATCTTGTGCTTTCTTCAACTTAGCAGCAGATACCATTTTCATGGCACTCGTAATCTGCATGGTTGATGATACCGATGCTATTCTATTTCGTATTTCCTTTAAATTGGCCATTTTATTAAGTTATAAGTTAGGAGTTATACTAATTACTACTAAAATCGGTATTAACCCTTCACACTTTTCCTTCTTTATTATATCAAAGTACCAAATTATATGACAAGCAATTGAAAATAATATTCCTAACCGAACAATTTTCTAATCTACTTGTAGCACATAATTCTCAACACTTACGCTTTATACTTACTAGAAAGGTCTTTAGCGACAGTGGTTAAGGTATCAATAACTTCATCAGTTAATTTACCTGACTTCAATGTATCTAACACATCTCTATGCTTAGCGTTTAAGAACTCGATAAAATCTGTTTCAAATTCTTTAACTTTCTCAACTGGCACATCACGCAACAAGTTTTTAGAACCTGCATATATAATCGCTACTTGATCTTCAACCGTATAAGGATCGTTTTGTGCTTGCTTTAAAATCTCAACGTTACGACGTCCTTTTTCAATCACATTCAAGGTAGCCGCATCTAAATCAGAACCAAACTTAGCAAAAGCTTCTAGTTCACGGAACTGCGCTTGATCTAATTTCAAAGTACCAGCAACCTTTTTCATTGATTTAATCTGAGCGTTACCACCCACACGAGATACCGAGATACCCACGTTAATTGCTGGACGCACCCCTTGGTTAAATAAATCTTGCTCCAAGAATATTTGTCCGTCGGTAATAGAAATTACGTTTGTTGGAATATATGCAGAAACGTCACCCGCCTGTGTTTCAATAATAGGTAAGGCCGTTAAAGAACCACCACCTTTTACAATTGGTTTTAGCGTATCAGGCAAATCATTCATATCTTTTGCAATACCATCATCAGCAATAACCTTTGCCGAACGCTCTAACAATCTAGAGTGAAGGTAGAATACATCACCAGGATATGCCTCACGTCCTGGAGGTCTTCTTAATAAAAGAGACACCTCACGATAAGCAACCGCTTGTTTTGATAAATCATCATAGATAATTAAAGCAGGACGACCAGTATCACGGAAGTACTCACCAATAGCTGCACCAGCAAATGGAGCATACACCTGCATTGGAGCAGGATCAGAAGCATTTGCAGCAACAATAGTAGTATAAGCTAAAGCCCCTTTATCTTCTAAAGTTTGTGCTATACCTGCTACAGTAGATGCTTTTTGGCCTATAGCCACATATATACAATATACAGGCTCACCTGCATCGTAAAATTCTTTTTGATTTAGAATGGTATCAATACAAACCGTAGTCTTACCAGTTTGACGGTCACCAATTACCAACTCACGTTGTCCTCTACCTACAGGAATCATCGCATCAATTGCTTTAATACCTGTTTGTAACGGCTCAGTTACTGGCTCACGAAAAATAACCCCTGGTGCTTTACGCTCCAATGGCATCTCAAAAGTTTCACCAGCGATAGGTCCTTTACCATCGATAGGCTCACCTAAAGTGTTTACCACACGACCAACAATACCTTCACCTACATTGATAGAAGCAATCGTTTGTGTACGTTTTACAACCGAACCTTCTTTCACATCACGTGATGGGCTCAATAATACTACACCAACATTATCTTCTTCAAGGTTCAAAACGATACCTTTTAGTCCGCCTTCGAACTCTACTAATTCACCATATTGCACATTAGAAAGACCGTATACACGTGCGATACCGTCACCTACTTGCAATACTGTTCCTACTTCGTCCAAAGAGGCCGTAGCTTCGAATCCTGATAATTGTTTCTTTAAAATTGCTGATACCTCAGCGGCTTTTACTCCTGCCATTTCAATTAAATATAAGATACAAGACAGAGGACTAAAAAACGTCTCCTGTCAGATATGATGATTATAGACTATTTGTAAATTCTCTTTTTAAATTGCTTAACTTATTGGCTATGCTTGCGTCATATTGCAAATCACCAACACGTAACACAAAACCACCGATAATACTTTCATCGATATTATTTTCTATGGTCACTTTGTTACCCGTTAAATCACCTACTTTCTGCAACACCTTCTTTTCTAAATCAGCAGTTAACGGAACGGCTGTAGTAACAAACGCCACATCCTTACCTTTCAATTTCTCATTCAATATGAGGTATTTTAAGGCTACTTCATTCAACATTGAAACCCTTTTGTTGTCAACCAACATCCCAATAACACCTTCGGTAATTTTATCAGCTCCTTTAAAGATAGCTAATAAGGCTTCTTTTTTAGCACTACCCTTTATAACAGGACTGGCCAACATTTCACGAAGCTCATTACTTTCAGAAACGGTAGCAACAATCGCTTTCATATCCTTCTCCAAGGCATCTGTAGCTTTGTTCTCTACTGCCAAATCAAGAATGGCTTTTGCGTAACGTAAGGCTGCTCTAGAATCGCTCATGCTTCTTAGTTCAATTTGATATCTCCTAATAAATCGTCAACCAATTTCAATTGCTTGCTTTTATCAGAAAGTTGTTCTTTTATTACTTTTTCAGCAATTTCTACTGACAAGTTAGCTACCTGATTTTTGATATCAGCAACTGCAGCTTTCTTTTCGCTTTCGATGGTAGCTTGGGCAGCTTTAACCATTTTATCAGCCTCAACTTTAGCCTGTTCTTTAGCCTCAGTAATTATACTATCTTTAATTTCACGAGCCTCTTTTAACATGCCATCACGTTCAACTCTCGCCTCTTTAAGTATACGCTCATTGTCAGCTTGAAGGTTTTGCATTTCCTTTTTCGCTTCCTCAGCTTGCGCTAAAGCACTTTTAATTGACTCTTCTCTCTCACTTACTGCACCTAATATCGGTTTCCAAGCAAATTTTTTAAGAATTAAAAGCAAAAAGATAAAGGTAATTGCCGTCCAAAAAACTAGACCGAAACCTGGTGTTACAAATTGACTACTATCCATATTATTAAATTTAAAACATCATTAAAATCAGGGTATAACCAACCGTTATACCCTAATTTCTTTTATTACTTAAGGAATGATACAACAACCGCAAATAAAGCAACCGCCTCAACGAAGGCCGCTAAAATTAATGCAGAAGACTGAATCTTTCCGTGCATTTCTGGCTGTCTGGCCATTGCTTCCATGGCACCACCGCCAATTTTACCAATACCCATACCAGCTCCAATAGCTGCTAAACCAGCTCCGATAGCTGCAATCGCACCGTAATCGGCAGCAACCACTTCTTGTACTAATGCTAGACTCATAGTTCTAAAATATTTAAATTAATTATTAATGATGTTCTTCTTCAGTTGCCATACCAAAATAAAGTGCTGACAATACGGTAAATATATAAGCCTGTATAGCTGTTACTATAATTTCAATTACTCCAATAAAAAGAGAGAATCCAACAGAAACAGGTGCTATAAAGACTGATTTAAAAATAAAAATCAAAGACATTAACGCCAACACTATAATATGACCCGCAGTAATATTTGCAAACAAACGTATCATTAAAGATATTGGCTTAACAAACATTCCTATAATTTCAATTGGCATTAAGAAAATTTTCATTGGCACTGGCACACCAGGCATCCAAAAGATATGCTTCCAGTAATTCTTATTACCGCTAAACGTTGTAATCAAGAAAGTAAACATCGCCAAGGTAAACGTAAAAGCTATATTACCGCTAAGGTTAGCTCCATTCAAAATAGGAATCAAACCAAAGATATTATTAATCCATATAAAGAAAAATATGGTTAATAGATAAGGCATGTATTTTTTGTATTTGTGCTCTCCAATCATTGGAATACCAATTTCATCACGAACAAACACAACCAAAGGCTCTATAAAACCAGCAATACCAGTTGGCACATTATCTGAAGATTTTTTATACCTCCTAGCAGCAGCTGTGAACAATAAGATAAGAACCAAAACCGAAATCCACATCATGAAAACATTACGAGTTATAGAAATATCGTACGGCTTAGAAGCATTCACAGGATGATGCTCAGCATCAAAAGAGACGCTTGTAGCACCCTCATCTAGCTGATAAATTTTCTCATGAAGCTTTACAAATTTCTTCCCATCCTTTTCAACAACAACACTTCCAAAGTCATCATGATGAAACTCACTAGACATAAAAGTCACCAAACCATCGTTAGTCCATAATATTACTGGCAATGGCAAAGTAATAGGGTGGTTATTCCAGTCTACAATATGAAATTCATGAGCATCAAGAACGTGATGCGTAATCATATCCTGCGGATTGAACTCAGCCTCCTTTTCCTCAAAATTTTCAGCTACTTCGCTTTCATGATGCTGCGCCAAAGCCGCCATATTAAAACATGAAAAAAGTAGTACTAACAATAAAAATCTAAAGCTTATAAATTTCATTCCAATTCTATTAAAGATACCGCCCTTAAAATTCGGTGCAAATGTAAGCACATTAAATGAATTGACAAACAATATTTCAAACGACTTTTTACAGCCCTTAACTACACCACAATTAAGCACGTAGACTTTAAATTATTGCTCTTTATTCAGAAAAATATTTACACTAAAAATTTCGAAGGCCAAAAAAATAAAATACGGAATAAAAAAGTTCATCACATCAGGCTTTTTACTTTCTAAATCTGAAAGCAAAAGCGGCAACAAAAATAAAAAGGCAAGAATCATTTTAATTAAAGTGCCCACCATGAAGTAATTAAAAACAACCGTATTTCCATTGGAGAATTTATAATTTATTACCGTATAAATTAAACAAACGGTTACAAAATGAAACAAATATATTTGCCAAATAGGAAAAAACAGGGTGAATTGTGAAAAAAAATGAGAAAACAAATACAGATGACATCCAGCAACTAAAAATGTAAGCAATGCCAGCTTCAAAAGAAACGACAATTGTCTTTTCTTGAAAATTTCGTTCATTATTTAGAAGATTTTTTTGAAACTGAATTTATATTCTTAATCACAAACAGCACAGACACTATCACACTTAAAAGTGCTAAAGACAAAGTATACCAATCTTTTTCATTAGGAAATTTTTCATCAAGTTTTACGCCTACAAAAGAACCAAAAGCAATTATAGCAATCATCTGAAATGCTATTCCAGAAAAACGGGCATAAGAACCAAAACTACTTTTCTTCTTAGGATGCTTTGGCTGATCCATGTGCATTGCCTCCTACCGAAGACTTAAAGTTACTTGAACCCCCTTTGCCTTTCATGGTACACGATGCATTAAAAGTAGCGCCTGGCTCAACAGCCAGTTTCGCTACGGCAACCGTACCATCAATAACAGCAGAGGATTTTAAAGACAATAAATCAGAAACCAAAAGCTCTCCATTAAAGCTGCCTTCAATATCTGCATTTACACATTCAACCTTACCATGTATGTACCCTTCTTTTCCAATAACCACTCTACCAGAAGTTTTTAAATTACCATCTAGCTTTCCATCTATTCTAAAATCAGCTTCAGAAACAATATCACCCTTAATCTTGGTGTTTTTTTCTATTCTATTTGGCTGTCCTCCTATTTCGCTCGCGGTTCTTGATTTTTTGTTATCTGAAAACATTGTTGTTTATTGTTTTGAGGGTGAAACTGAATTCTTATACGCTTCTAAATTTTTATGCACTTGAACAATCTTGTAATTTGCTGATAAAATTACAAAGTTTTCGTTTTTGACCTTATAATCTTTGTTAATTTCTAACAACTCAGCATACCCCAAAGCTCTACTTTTTGATTTAAAGCCGTGTACTACTACAAATTGATCCACCAAGGTATAAATATCTTTCGAAACTACATTCGTATAATTCAAATCTTTTATCGATTTCTCTAATAATTTTTTCAATTTTACCGCTTGCTCGTCATTCGAGCGCTTAAAAGGGAACACTACTTTCCAATTTCCACCAGTAGCATCTTCCTCTGAAACAAATTCTTTCTTTTCTAATTTAGGTAATTGCTCAGCAATCATCGTTTCTGCCTTTTTACCTTCGGGATTATTAGGATACGTGAGCGCTACATAATTTAGCGCCTCTTTAAAAAGCTCAAAACCATTCAATCTTCCAATAGCATTAGCTTTTAGCATCTCAAATTTTGGCACTATAGGATCACCGATAAATTTATTAATATTCACCTCAGCAGCCGTAATAACTTTAAGGTACTCTTGATTCCTATATTTTTCATATAATAAACCATACTGCGCCTCAGGGCTATCACTATCATCAGCCAAAACTGCCTGTGGGTTTAAAAGAATCTCCGCGTAACGAGAATCTCGATGATTATTTATAATATCCGTCTTCATTGCTGCTTGTAAGGCGCTGCCTTCCTCTTCATATATCTTATATAGATTATATTTTGATGGAAGCACCAAACGCTCTTCAGGATTTGACTTTAAAACATTTTCAAGTTTTTCGGCGGCTAATTTATTCTCCTTAAACTTTTCTTTATAAATCAAACCTAACTGGTAATTGGCAAAATTACGCTCAGTGTGAAGGCTATCAATAATCGTTTTATCTTGCGGAATTTTACTCACATAAAAAGCCGTGTCGTATTTTTCTTCATCTGTGGGCTGCTCATCACCAGCTGCATCAGCAACTACATCATCACCCCCAACCTTTGATGGCAACGATTTTGACTTATTACTCCATCGCCAATCATCTTCCAATTCGCGATTCCCCCATTTGTTTGTGAAATCATTTTTACCATAACCTACAGTAGTTAAGTTGTAAAAGTAAAACTTACCTTGCCGATCTTGCCCTTGGGCGTTATCAGCATCCCCAAAAGAAGCAAAACCAGCTACACTCCTGTCTTCTTTTTTCTTTGCCGCTTCTTCGGCTGCTTTCATTTTATCAATGAATTTTTGAAAATAGGCTACTTGTTCATCCTTAGACATACTATATAAGGTAATGACACTGTCAGCATAATGCACTACATCTTCATATTTTATAACATCTTCAAGATTATCAAGCTTCTTTTTTACTGCTCTATATTTTTTGGTATTTTCAGATACATTTGTGAGCATACTGTCATAATATGCGCCTGCAATCTTATAATTGTTCTTATCAAAATTGTACTCTGCTAAATTTTCGTAATTGAGCGCGTTTAACTTTTCTTCATTTTGCGTTGCTCGTAGCGATTTATTAAAATACATTAAGGCTAAACTATCCGAAGAATTCCCTAAATGAAATTCTGCAATTTGGCGATATATACGATGTAAAAAAGGACGATTTTCACGATTCTCTTCTAAATCTGTCAGATATTCAAGTATCTCTTCTTTATTTCCATTGGTAACCTGTGTATTTCGAAGCTTTTGAATTTCGGCATTAATCATGTACACCCGCGGAGATTTCCTATTCAAGTCAATGACCTTATCAAATGCGTAGTTAGCACTATCTTTATGACCCAATTCATTATACAACTGACCTATAATATAGTAGTACCTTCCTTTTTCAGGTTTCTTCTTTGTATAATATGATGCAATTTTTAACTGCTGAATAGCAGTATCAATAACCTTTAGGTTTATGTAAGCTTGCGCCATCATAGCACGAGCATCGGCCTCTTCTTGATCTTTTAAATCTTCAAACTTCATCAGTCGTTTAAGATTTTCAAGAGCCACCTCTTCATTTTCTAATCGAATATTGACTTTTTCACGCCAAATATGCGCTTCATTCAATTTATCACTGTAGTTGTATTTTTTGATAACGTAATTAAAGGCCTCCAAAGCAGGAATATACCGCTGATCAAAATATCGCGCCTTGCCCAACAACAAAAAAGCCTCATCAGTTTGTGGGTTTCGCTCTTCGTTTTTGATATCCATACTATGTTTTTGTATGGCTTTGGTAGCTTTTTCTTCAGCAACAACAAAATTTGGATTGTTGTCTTCAGAATCTAATTTAATTTCGTCAGTGACTTCCAAACGCTCTACTGGTAAAATATTCCAATAGTCATCTTTATAACTCGCATTGAGTTCTTCACGACCTGTTTCAAAAGCAATATTACCATTGTACAAAATATTGTACTTGGTTTTTACTGCATTATAATTCCTATTAAGAAATGCATCTTTTTTAGTGGAGCAAGCATTAAAAATAAGCCCCCCCAATACTACCGAAAAAATAAGTTTATATCTAAGCTCCAAAATTGTGTGTATACGTATGTAACTTAAACTAAAAAAGAAACATATTATTATGTAATTCATCGATAAATACTACAAAAAACAGAAAGCCATTGAAATTAAAAAAATGTAAGCTGTCTATTTTTAAAAATAGTCAACCCTGTATGAGCTTTACAATTGTGTCAATTTACATTACAAAGATATCGTTTCTAGCTTATTTAAAGTGCTGGTAATTACCTTATCCGTATACCGGGAGTGTGGTAACCAAATCATTGCATTTCACAAAATACTAGGCACGATATAAATGGCAGCAAACAACTTTATGATTCTGACGGCAATATAACAATCACCATTATGGCTACTTTTTTAAGTTTTTTCCAGATTTTAGGATTATCCTCAAATTATAGGCAGCAAAGCCCCCTTTTTTTCACAATCTAATTTCATAATAGTGTCGTCAATGCTTAATTTTGCACTTTAATTCTATGCAAAAGAACTATGGCCGATTTTTATTCACTTACCGTAAAACATATAAAAGCACTAACACCAAGTGCAGTTGCAATTACTTTTGATATTCCTAAAGACCTTATTCAAACATTTGCGTTTTCTGCAGGTCAATATATCACGATAAAAAAAGAAATTAAAGGAAAAGAACTTCGTCGCGCCTACTCGATTTGCTCTTCGCCAAAAAATGACAGCATTACCATTGGTGTAAAAAAAGTAGACAAAGGCGGATTTTCAGATTACGCGCACTCCAAACTAGCTGAAGGAGATACCCTAGAGGTAATGCCTCCAGAAGGTCGCTTTGTTTTTAACCCAACTGAATCATCCAAAAATATTGCGGCTTTTGCTGCTGGCAGTGGCATTACCCCTATTATGAGTATTGCCAAAACGGTATTAGACAGTAACCCGAAAAACACTTTTGTGTTAGTATACGGCAACAAATCGGAACAAGAAACGATGTTTTACACCGATTTAGTGAAATTACAACTAGACTATACTGATCGTTTTTTTATTTATTTCACCAATAGTGAAACAAAGACTGACAACTCTCTTTTTGGCCGTATTGATACAGCAACAGTTAATTACGCTTTAAAAAACAAACATAAAGACCTTAGCTTTGATGCCTTTTATCTTTGTGGCCCAGAGGCTATGATTCATTTGGTGTCTGACACTTTAAAAGAAAACGGTGTTTCTGCTGATAAAATACGCTTTGAGCTTTTTACTACCACAGAAATTAAAGATGAATTACCGGTTTCAGCCGAAGGTGAAGTTCAAATAGAAGTAGTTGTTGATGATGAAACTTTTTCTTTCGCCATGGACAAAAAAATGTTGGTGCTCGACGCTGTTTTAAAAGAAAACATAGACGCTCCTTATTCATGCCAAGGAGGTGTGTGTAGTAGCTGTATTGCTCGCGTCACTGAAGGAAAAGCTGAAATGGTAAAAAATCAAATTCTCACCGATGGTGAAATTGAAGAAGGATTCATTTTAACCTGTCAAGCACATGCGTTAACACCTACTTTAAAGGTAGATTATGATGATGTTTAAGTACGCCATATCTCTTCTGGTTTAAAATTTAGGTTTTAAACCAGAAAAAATATACATCACAACCTACCAAAGGCTTGTTGTAGCATAGCGACACCACCTTCATACCCAATAGCAAAGGCTTTTTCTATACCCTTACGATCTAATACCCCAATATTTTCCAAGCTTTTTGGAGATAGTAGTAGGTCGCATTCTAATAATTTTTGCTGATTTATAGCATAAATCATCAAACCTGTTACCCGAGCAGTTAATTGAATAGAGTTTTTTAAATCTTTCTTTTCAGCATCACTCACAATCGAGACATTACTACCGATAATAAAATCGACTTTGTTTTTTAAAGGCTCTACTGGAAAATTATTCATAATCCCCCCATCTGCATACAACTCATCATCCAATTCAACGGGACTAAAAACAGGGGGCAACGCGGCCGAAGCCAATAGCGGTCGTATGAGCTCTCCTGAAGAAAAAAAACGCAGTCTCGCTTTCTGAAGATTAGTAGCCACTACATACAATTCTCTTTCTAAAGACTCAAAACTATCTTTTGGAAAATAGCCTTTAAAAATATCAACATACCGATCGGTATCAATAAATCCTGATTTAACTAAGGTCAAAAAGTTATACTTAAACAGGGGAGTTTCTTTAAAAAAGGCCAACATCTCAGCAACGGTATTTCCATTAGCATACAAGGCACCAACCAAAGCACCAACGCTACTTCCGCTAACAATTTGTGCTGAAATACCATACTCTTTCATCGCTTTGATAAGTCCAATATGAGCCATTCCACGAACACCACCCCCTGACAACACTAACCCTACTGATTTTGAACGCAATACCTCTAAATTCATCTTTTTAATTCTATTATCTTATAAATGTACAAGCTTTTTAACCGACAAACAGCTTTCATATATTGGTTTTTACTAAAAAAAAGCCTTTTCATAACTATAAGACTAGTTATCTCTAACCTATTTTTCTCACTACCAACATTTTAACTTGCACTAAAACAATCAGCCCATAAAAAACCATACTGAATGACTCTAGATGTTAACATTCACTTCGCTTACTTTCATAAGCCCCATCTAACAAGCGTAAGCTTTCAAAAATAAACTAAAATCGCTGTAAGGGTATAAAACTTGCTACGACATAAGCATGGTAGATTTTTGTTGTAGATTTGCATTCTTGATTTGAAATCATGTTTTTAAACAAACAAAACAAAACGGCTATTTTGGTTTTTGCGCATTCTTCTGCCGAAGAGTTGCGGCAGAAGCCCATGGCAAAAAATACCGCTTTGTTTGATGTATTGACAATGCAAACCTTGCAAACTGTTGAAAAAACAGGACTTCCCTATTTTCATTTCACAGAAAAAAATCAAGTAGGCACTACATTTGGAGAACGTTTCACCAATGCTATTGCATCAATTTTTAAAAAAGGTTATGACCAAGTCATTACCATAGGTAACGATTCACCACAATTAAAAACGTCTCATTTACTAGCCGCAAAAGACAAATTAGCTACTGAAAAATTTGTAATTGGTCCATCAACCGATGGGGGGTTTTATTTAATGGGACTTCACAAATCTCAATTTGAAGCAGCCTCTTTTAAAAAACTAGCTTGGCAAACTGCGAAACTTTCGCAACAATTAGTACAGGTAATTGTTAATCAAGGAGCTGACATCATACAATTGGAAAAATTATTTGATATCGACACTATTCACGATATTAAATCTATTATAAGCTATTGCCATAATATTCCAAAAAAAGTACGACTTGCCTTATTACGTATACTCAATTTATTTAAGCGCTTGTCATGCTTGCTTTTTTGCAACTATCAATACAACTACCAAAACGCACTTCACAACAAAGGATCTCCTGTACTTCTTCGAGCGTAAAAAAATACTGATGTAACACCTATTTGGGTTACTATCAGCAAAAAAGAAGTAAGTAACAGTTAAGATTTTTAATGAAATATATATTCAAAGCGTTAGCACTTTGCTTTACTGCAATAGGTTTTTCGCAAACTACGATTACAGGCACCGTAACTGAAGACAATGGCAATCCGCTGTCTTATGTAAACATTATTGTATCTGGCACTAACACGGGCACTACAACAAATACTGATGGGCAATACAAGATTGAAACACCAACAAGTAGTGGTACACTAGCATTTACAGCCTTAGGTTTTGAAACGCAAGAAGTGGTTTTTAACAGTTCAACCAGTATTGATATTGTACTTCACCCATCATCTGAAGAGTTAGATGAAGTAATACTTACCGCATTTGGTGTAAAACGCACCTCAAAAGAGCTAGGCTATGCAATACAAAGCCTCAGTGCCAAGGGAGTTACAGAAGTAAAATCCGTTAACTTTCTCAATAATTTATCAGGAAAACTTGCCGGAGTTACCATTACTCAAGGCGCTACTGGCGTTGGCTCTTCATCAAAAATAACGATTCGTGGAGAATCTTCCTTTTCAAATAACAATCCGCTGTTTGTTGTTGACGGTGTACCTATCAACAATAATTCTGTCTTTAATTTCACCAATGAAGCAGCGGCTGGTTTTCAGGAAATTGATTTTGGAAACGGAGCAATGGAAGTAAACCCCGATGATATTGCAGAAGTATCTGTATTAAAAGGCCCCAGTGCAGCCGCTTTGTACGGAGCAAGAGCTTCAAACGGTGTTATTGTTATAGCAACTAAAAATGGCTCAAAAACCAAAGGCCTTGGCATTAGTTATAATACCAGCTTTTTTGTAGACACGGCTTTTAAATTACCCGAATTTCAAAATCAATACGGACAGGGACAAGCTGGCGTTTTTGAATTTGTAGATGGTCTTGGTGGAGGTACTAGCGATAATATTACCTACAGTTGGGGACCTCGTTTAGATGCCGGCAACCAAATTGCCCAATTTGACAGCCCTGTGACTCTAGCCAATGGTACCGTTGTACGTGGGGGCGATACGGCTTTATACAGTGGACTTCCTATCACACCAACGCCTTTTAACTCGCAACCCGATAACCTAAAAGATTTTTACCAAACTGGCACCACATTCATCAACAACATTGCCATTTCATCAGGTTTTGAGAAAGGCAATTACAGACTTTCATTTACTGATTTGCGTAACGAATCTATTATTCCTGGCGTAAATTTAGATCGGCAAACCGTTAGTGCACGCCTAGGGTTTCAACCCACCACAAAGCTAGACATTAACGCATCTGTAAGTTATATCAATTCGCAAAGTGACAATCGCCCCAGCAATGGCTATGGTTCGGAAAATGCCAATTATTCTCTAGTCGCTTGGGGGCCTCGGTCTTTAAATATCGATAGCCTCAGAGATTACTGGCAACCCGGTCTTGAAGGGGTACAACAATACTCCTATAACTATACATTTTTTGATAATCCCTTCTTTATTTTACATGAAAATAGAAATTCATTCAACAGAGATAGAGTCTTTGGCAACATAGCAGCAAGTTATACGATAAGCCCACAACTTACTGCTACTATTCGTTCAGGCATGGATTATTCTAGCGAATTACGCCAACTTAGGCGTGCCTTTAGTTCGAATCGTTTTAATAAAGGAGGTTATGCAGAACACGATGTTTTCTTTAAAGAAATTAATACTGATTTTCTACTCAACTACAAGCAACAATTTAACGATTTCAACTTGGATATCTCCCTAGGCGGAAATCGATTAGACCAAAAAGCATTTACGAGTCAGTCACAAACAATTAGTTTGGCGCAACCTGGTATATTTAGGCTTTCCAATGCGGCATCTCCTATAGAAGTGTTTGAATTTGAATCAAACAAACGTATTAATAGTTTTTACGGTATTGCTAAAATTGGCTATAAAGATTATTTATATGTTGATATTACCGGACGAAACGACTGGTCAAGTGCTTTGGCGACCCCTTTTTCGGTTGACAATACCGCTTTCTTTTATCCTTCGGTATCTGGTAGTTTTATTCTTTCCAATGTTATTAAACTACCCGAAGCAATCTCTTTTGCCAAATTACGCGCCAATTGGGCTCAGGTAGGTAATGACACCAACCCCTATCAAACTACTGGTGCCTTTATTGCTCAAACCCCTTTTAATGGTCAGCCTACTTTTAGCAGTCAAAATACTATTGCCAACCCTGATTTAAAACCAGAGCGAACATCCGCTTTTGAACTCGGTGCAGATATTCGCTTTTTTAATGACCGCTTGAGCTTTGACCTATCATATTACAATGCCTTAACCCAAGACCAAATTATTTCGCTACCCATAGGCATCTCCTCAGGTTTTACACAACAAGTAGTGAATGGAGGTAAAGTACGGGCTAAAGGAGTGGAAATTATCACCAACATTTCCCCAATTAGAACCACCAATTTTCAATGGAATAGTACTTTAAACTTTAGCACCAATACCGCTACTGTAGAAGACCTTCCGCAAGATGGCGGCAGATTAACATTGGCCTATTCAAGAATTTATGATAGCCAAAACCAAACGGTATTTTTTCAAGTAGAAAAGGGAGGGCGTATTGGTGATTTGTACGGTACAGGTTATTTAAAAAACGAAAACGGTGATTTTATCCTTACAGAGGAAGGACGCTATATCCCTGACAATACCCTCAAAAAACTAGGTAATTACAATCCAGATTTTACACTTGGATTTAATAACCAACTTGCATACAAAAACTGGAATCTCAACTTTTTGTTTGACTGGCGACAGGGTGGTATTATTGTTTCTAGAACTCGGGCTTTAGGTAATGTAGGTGGCCAGTTAGCGGAAACAGCATTTAGACCCGAAGCGGGCATAATACCCCAAGGTGTTGTCAACACAGGTACAGCAGCTGCTCCTGTTTATGTACAAAACACCACCGCAGTAACGGCAGAAAGCTATTACAGACAGTTTTATGACCGTAACCATGAAGAAAACAATACCTATGACGCATCTTTTCTAAAACTTAGGGAGTTCTCCATTGGCTACACCTTTGATGACCTCAACCTATTTAAGCAACACGCCACATTACGTCTTTCATTAATTGGAAAAAATATTTTTGCAATTACCGAAAATCCCCATTTTGACCCAGAACAACTAGCGGTACAAGGACAAGGATTTATTAATGGTGTAGAAGACATGTCTTATGCCACGTCGCGAAGTTTTGGTATGAAAGCAGGGTTTAATTTTTAATAGGTAAAAAATGACAGCACTAAAAAAAATAAAAACAAACTATATCGCCTTGTTCTCAAAATATACCTTCCTCAATCCCCCCTTTATTGGAGGAAGGTCAAAGTCCCCCTCTCTAGGGAGGGGTGCTGGGGGGGTAGTATTTTCCTCCAAAATTATAGTCCTTTTAGCCTTTATCGCCGTTTCATGTACAAAAGATTTTGAAGCAATTAATACTAACCCTAATTCACCTGTATCTGTACAACCTAGTTTATTACTGCGCCAGGTAATCTACGATTACGGAGAGCAAATGTCTTATGAGGGTTTTACAGCAGGAAATCTTTTAGGTCAGTACACCACGGCTTTAGACTTTAACCTTTTTGATCGCCATAATCTAAAATCACCTCAGCTAGGCGGTAATCCATGGCCTATATTTTATCAAAATTTACGTGATAATGAGCTCATTTTAGACCAAGCTACTTCTACTGAAACCTTTGCCGTTTACGAAGGGCCTTCACGTATTTTGAAAGCCTATATGGCAGCTGCCTTGACCGATTTATTTGGTGATGTACCCTATAGTGAAGCCTTTAAAGGTCAAAATACCACGGTTACTCCAAGCTACGACGACCAAGCTGCTATTTATACAGGCGAAAATGGTGTTTTGGACCAGCTTAATAAGGGAATTACTGCTATTGAAAACTACACAGGTACTATCGCTTTGGAAGGAGATATTCTTTTTAATGGCGATTTAAATGGCTGGATACGTTTTGCCAATTCCCTTAAAATAAAATATTTAATCCGTCTTTCAGGAAAAATGGAAGTGGCAAGCCAACTACAAACCATTTATACTAACGGAAATTATATACAAGAAAATGAACAAAACGCCATTTTCAACTTTACTGATGGCGCACCCAACAACTTTCGTTTGGCACGCCTACGCATTGGCGATTTCAATAATTTTGTACAGTCTGAAACAATAGAAGACATTTTAAAAAATCTTAACGACCCTCGTATCGCTAAGCTATTTCGTCCCTATAGTAATAGTACTTCAGGAGATGATTTTAATGGACTACTCAATGGTATTGATGCTACTCAAAATGCGGTAACCTTGGCAGACTATTCGTTAACAGGTAGCATTTTTAGAGAAAACACCTCGCAACTTGACGCTAATTTTATGACCAGTATGGAAACCCATTTTCTTTTGGCCGAAGCAGCAGAAAAAGGATTCATCAATGCAAATGCAAAAGAGCTCTACGAACAAGGGGTAACTCAGGCTTTCGATTATTGGCAAGTAGCCCTACCATCAACATATTTAACATCCTCAGCAGCCTATGACACTAGTGGCCAAGAAGCCATAAAACAAATCATCACTCAAAAATGGATAGCAAATATGATTAATGGCTATGAAGGATGGATTGAATATCGTAGAACAGGTTTTCCTGAATTACGTACTATTTCGGCGAGCTTGAATAATGATATCATTCCTGTTCGCATGCCCTATCCTGCTGAAGAAGCAGCCTTAAATAGTGTAAACTATACCATTGCTGCTGAGAAAACCAATGGAAATAGTATTAACGCTAAAGTTTGGTGGGACAAGGAATAATAGCTGTACTAACAACAATTTGTAAGTAATTATGACTGATTTAGAAATTTGGCAATGGGGTCTCGTAATAGCGTCAAGCTCGCTATTATTTATATTTTCTCCTTGGGCAAAAAATACCAATCAGTTTTTTAAAGCCGTTCAAAAGAAGAAAGCCCCCAATACGTTTATGCTTATGGGGAGTCTTGTTATCAGCTGGATATTTGCCAAAAGCATTACCAACGCTGCTAATCTTGGCCTCGATTACGGTATTGTAGGTGGTGTCGCCTATGCTGGCTATTATTTCTCTTTTATAATTGCAGGTATTGTAATTTACAAAATGCGCACCCAAAGTACGTATACCAGCATACATCACTTCTTAACATCAAAATTTGGCCAAGGAGCGGTTGCTGTCTTTTCTATTTTAATTGCCATTCGCCTATTTAACGAGGTATGGAGTAATACTATGGTTATAGGTTCTTATTTTGGTGATATGGGGTCACAAGCCTATTACGGTTCCATCATACTATTTACACTACTAACCTTAGCCTATGTTCTAAAAGGAGGTATGAGCAGTTCTATTTTTACCGATGTTATCCAAATGGGGTTGTTTACAGTGCTTTTAGTTGTTATTCTTTGGAATATCTTTGGCACCGAAACCAATTTCACCTTTCAAGAAACTATCACATCAGGAATATGGTCTTTTGACATGGGGATCAATTTACTATTTGCTGCTATTTTACAATCGCTAAGCTATCCGTTTCACGACCCCGTTTTAACAGACAGAGGCTTCTTGAGTAGCCCCAAAGTAACACTCAAAAGTTTCTTATGGGCAGGTTTAGTCGGTGCATTATGTATTATACTATTCAGTATTATCGGAGTTTACGCAAAATCACAAGGACTTAGCGGCCAAGCAGCTGTAGAAGTAGGTAAACTATTTGGTACCGTTATTTTGTTGGTCATAAATTTTATTATGATTACCTCAGCAGCTTCTACCCTAGACTCTACCTTTTCATCTTTCTCAAAATTACTATCAATAGATTTAAATTTGGGAAACACCTTACGGTTTGGCAGGTTATCAATGATAGCCGTTGCGGTGGTGGGTACGCTTCCTGTGTTTTTTAATGCCGAAATATTATCTGCAACAACCATTAGTGGTACTATGATCATTGGTTTGACGCCAATCTTCCTTTTTTGGAAATCTGACGCGCCAAAAATTAGTTTTCACCTCAGTGTGTTCTGCGGAATTCTTTTTGGCTTCCTATTAATTTTTAAGGTTTTTCCCGAAAGCCTCATTTTTACAGAAGGCAAGTATGCCGATTTGTTATGGGTTAATTTTTGGGGAATACTATCTTGTATAATTCTATATTTCATACCTGTATGGATAAAAAAATAGTACATCTGGGCACTAAAAGTGGCAAACTCCTCCTTTTTGGCGGTGTTTACAGCAACTATCAAGCTTTAGAAAAGCTGATTTCCATCGCAGCTGCAGAAGGTATTTCTGCGCAAAATTGTATTAATACAGGCGATATTGTTGGCTACTGTGCACAACCCGAAGAAACGGTAACACGCTTTCAGGAATGGGGCGCACTAACCATTGCAGGCAATGTTGAACTTCAATTGGTAAATGACAGTGAAGATTGCGGTTGCGATTTTAAAGCAGGTGGCCGGTGTGATGGCTTTTCTAAAATGTGGTTTCCGTACACAAAATCGCTATTATCAAAAAAATCCCTTGATTGGATGGCATCCATACCAGAAAATATCAGCTTTAATTTTGGAGGTAAAAAAGTGACAGTAGTACATGGAAGCTTTTCAAACATTTCTGAATTCATCTTCAAATCTTCACCAGAACAGCTAAAACAGACGGTGTTTGAAGAGACCCAAAGTGATGTTATTATTGCCGGTCATTGCGGTTTACCATTTCATCAAACTATAGGAGAAAAAACATGGTTAAACCCGGGTGTTATTGGCATGCCCGCTAACGATGGTACGCCTAGAGTATGGTATATGCTAGTTGAAATAGTCAATGGAAAGGTAAAATATACTCATCGGTCTTTTGAATATGACTATCAAACAGCGCAAGAACTCATGTTAAAAAACCAACTCCCCGAGGCCTACGCAAACACGCTTAGGTCAGGCATATGGGACAATATGGAAATATTACCTGAAATTGAAAAACTCACCCAAGGTGCTCCCATTGCTTTGGATATAACAACAAAAAAACAAACAATTAAAATTTCACAAAATGGCAGACTCGTATTATGACCCAAAGGATTTAAGAAAATTCAGTAAAATAACCGAATGGAGTGAAGACCTAGGAAATAAATTTTTTGAATATTATGGTAAGGTTTTCGAAGAAGGCGCACTAAGTGCTAGAGAGAAATCATTAATTGCCTTGGCGGTAGCGCATGTAGTAAAATGTCCGTATTGTATAGATGCCTATACGAAGGATGGCCTACAAAAAGGAATCACCAAAGAAGAGATGATGGAATCGGTTCATGTGGGTGCCGCCATTGAAAGTGGCGCTACTTTAGTACATGGTGTTCAAATGATGAACAAATATGATAAATTAAGTATGTAGCTACTAATTGGCATGATTACAGCTTACTACTACAAATGAAAGACGAATAGAATGGCAACAAAATCATTAAAAGCAAAAGGAGAAGCGCTTGCGCAATCAAACAAGCAATTAGAAATATTAAACGGCGGTATTTTTGCCGAAGGAGAGCTTCCCTATTTCAAAGATAAAATTGGTGAAATAGGTCATTTTCCTTTGCGTCCCAAGAAATTAGAAATATTGCAAATTAACGTTGGCTATATGTGCAATCAGGTGTGTGAGCACTGCCATGTAGATGCAGGACCAGACCGCAAGGAAATCATGACACGTGAAACGATGTCGCAGTGTTTGGATATCATCCGCAATACAGGGGCACATACCCTTGATTTAACCGGTGGCGCACCAGAAATGAATCCTGATTTTCGTTGGTTTGTAGAAGAAGCAGCAAAAGCGGGTATTAAAGACTTTATTGTACGGTCAAACCTGACCATTATTCGCGCCAATAAGAAATATTACGATTTACCTGATTTTTTCAAAAAACACAATGTACATGTCATTTCTTCTATGCCCCATTATACCCGAGGAAAAACCGACAAACAACGTGGCGATGGTGTTTTTGACAAATCGATAAAAGCACTACAAGAATTAAATGAAAGAGGTTATGGCATGCCAGATAGTAGTTTGCGCCTAGACTTGGTATACAACCCTTCAGGTGCTTTTTTACCAGGAGACCAAATGGCATTAGAAGCTGATTTTAAAAAGGCGTTGAAAGAAGATTTTAAAATACAGTTTCACAATCTTTTTGCAATTACCAATTTACCCATTGCCCGTTTTCTTGATTATTTGGTGGCTTCTGAAAACTATGAGGATTATATGTATGCCCTTGTTGAGGCCTACAACCCCGCTGCAGTAGCCAATGTAATGTGTACCAACACCATCTCCATAAGTTGGGATGGCTGGATTTATGACTGCGACTTTAACCAAATGCTAGATTTAAAGGTTGCCAGTAAAGTAAAACATATTAAAGACTATAATGAAGACCTCCTAAATGACAGAAATATTATTATCTCGCAACACTGCTATGGGTGTACCGCAGGTGCCGGTAGTAGTTGCCAAGGGGTTGTTGCGTAGAACTGCTTGTGGATAAAGTCGAAAAAACGAATGCACTATAAAGCTACTGCCTCATAGCTTTATAGTGCATTCTTTTTTGTTCTCGTATTGGTGTTATTTTTAAATCTATTTTGGTTGGCTGCTTTCATTTTATAGAAGATACTTTTAGTAATTTATAATACATCCCAAATAAACCAAGAACCAACAGCTATTTCAGATTCATCAAGACGAGGGGTTTTGATTCAGATTAACACATTAAATCCTCCAATCCAGTGCTACAAATTAATAAGTAATCTTGAAAATTAGATTAAAATCTTAGTTTAAGGTTTTTTGTTTCGCTAGAATTAAAGCCTTATAAGCGTTAATTATTTTTCCGGATTTAGATAGGTTTTGGAAAGATTGTTTGGTTTTAAAATTTACCTCATAAGGTTTTTCTTCCTCATCACTAGGCAGATTTACTAAACCATCATAGGTTGTGCCACTACTTAAAAGTATACTTTTTATATCACTAGCTTTTAACTCAGGGTAATGCGACCATATTAATGCAGCAACATTAGCAACTATTGGAGCAGCATAAGAAGTACCGCTGCTTAGTGTAAACTTATTATTTGGAAGACATGTTAATATATCAACTCCTGGAGCAAATATGTCTATGGAATGTAATCCATAATTTGTGTCTTCATCTACAAGGTTCTCGCCTATCATTTTTGAACTAGCCCCAACTATTAGTAAGTTAGAAAAATCTTGATTGAAAATTTTTGGAATTGATTGAGGGAATCTCCAGTTTTCGTCCAGGTTTATTGCTTCATTACCCGCAGACATAACTACCAACACATTTTTCTTCTCTGCAAAAGAAAGTGCCTTCTTAAGAACTTTCGGTTGAATTGAAAAAGCTTTCCCTTGGCTAAGATTAATAATATTTGCTCCATTATCAATTGCATATTTAAATGCGACATAAAAATCTTTATCAGTAAAATCACCAATTCCTGAGAATGTTATTGGCATTATTGCAACAGGGTATTTTTTAATTACGTTTTCGTTTATAACATCAACAGAGTCTAACATTGAATGAGCAATTACACCTGATACTAAAGTACCATGGGTTAGTATAGATTTATTTTTTCCAAAAACATTATTACCGTAATATTGATTCTTTATATTATCTGGCTTATCCTCTAACAGAGAACGATTATCGTACTCTAAATTGGTACAAATATCCAGACTTAGTTCTTTAAATTTCAAATATTTAATAAATTCATCGTATGGAAAGTCATTATTATAATAATATTTTGCAAATTCTATATACCCTTTAATTGTATCATTAGTTGTGACAAAATTAGACAAGGTATGGAGTGATATTTTATCGGTAGATAACTTACGTAACGTATCCATTACAAAGGTATAATTAGCCTCTATATCTTTGTAAGGCTTAATTTTAGATTTCAAACTTAGTATTACAGAATCATAAGAAGATTTAACATCCTTAAAGCTGTAAGGTATTTTATTTTTTTCCTTTATCAACTGAAATGAAATACTATCAAATTTTCTTAAAATTCTAGTTTCCTCGGTAAGTATATAAGCAAGAGCAGTATCCTTTTTTTTTATACCTAACAAATTCCATCCAAAAACATCATCTCTGTAACCATTTTCATCATCATCAATATTATTCCCATTTATTTCATCTTCATTTGTCCATCGTACTGGCTTTAACATTTTATGATTTAAATCAAAATCTGTATCAAGAACTGCTATTTTAATTTGTTTTTTAGGGTACTCCTTTTTTTGTAATAAATAGGCTATAGTTTTGTTCCAGCTGGTACTCCCCAAACTATCCTGAAACTGATTTAACTTCCACCAGTTATTGTTATCAGCCTTGAACTGATTTAAACCATTCGTTTGAGAACAAACAAAAACTGGACTTACCCAAAGAATAAATACTAAAAAGTGTTTTAGCATAAAAAAGTAATAAAAGACTAGAACTAAATTTTAATTCTAGTCTCAAAAATATGAATTAAAATTGAGTCTGCTCCGAAAACGCATTTTGGTTGAAATTGGGCTATTTTTTAATGATTACTGGGTCAAATGACGCTGGTACCGCAAGTGCTGGCAGTAGTTGCCTAGGGGTTGTTGCATAAAACTGCTTGTAGTATACCCATTCACCCTTAGTAGGGGCACAATAGCAAAATCGTGTGTTTTAAGATGGAAACCAACTTCAACACATTGTAAAACAAAAATTTAAGAAGCAATTATTTGTATTTTATCGATATTATTCACCTATTCGTTGATAAAATAGAAAAACCTCCGAAAACATAAGGTTTTCCTATGTTCGTGCGTTAAAAATTCTTAGCATATTGTAATGAGTTAATTAATAAGTTTTTATAACCTTATCTGGGCGTTGGCGATAATGTTTATTTAAATTATTAAAATAAGTATATCATATAAAAGTTGCAATTAGGTAGAAAGAATTATCATTGTTTTGATTTCTGCAAGGCGGACAAAACAATGATATACTCTTACTTAGGCAGCTGTAAGACATAAACCAAAAATATTACTTGCAGTAACCTTAAAACAATATCTAAACGTAGTATTGAAAAACCTGAAGTGTTCTACTTGGGTATCAAAAACCAGTAGTATAGTTCATCGGATGCACACGTAATTATAAATCAATTCATATTTTCATGACTAACATAAAATGGTTTCTAACCCTGATTATAATAACCTTCTTTTTGGGATGTGAAAATAAACATCCTGCGAAGAAAATAGAACAAGATTATTTAGCCATGAATTATTACAGTCAGGTTTATTTAGCAGACAGCCTTTTTATAACTAAGAATTTTGAGGACAGCTATACTATTCTAAATAAACTTTTTTCTAAAATAGAACCTATTGATCTGGAAACATATAATGAGGTAGTTACTATGATGAAGCTTAAGGTTATATTAAAAAAACAACCAAAATTAGCTGACTTTGAGGAGTTAATATTTAAATATGGATATCCTCTAAGCTATCTCGAAAACGATTCTATTCTAAGTGATTATTATAAAAAAATTAATAAATCAAAACGCTCTAATTTAGAGAAAAAATATTTATCTAATCTTGACATGAAATTGAGAGCTAACATTTTGGAAATGAAAGAAAGAGATCAATTAGTTAGAAAAAATTACAATGAAAAGAAAGCTGATTCAGTCGATCTAATTAATCAAGCACTTCTAATCGAAATTTTTAAAAATAAAGGATTTCCATCGAAAACTTTAATAGGAGGTTATTCGGTTGATAGTAGAGATGCCAATATTGGTGCCATCCTGTTACATACTGACGACTCTGTAAGGTTAAACTACTTTATGCCTAAAATTTTAGATTATATACGAAAAGGAGAAGCAAGACCTAGACTTTACGGAATAATGAAAGACCAGTACCTGATTTATAACAATCAAGAACAATATTATGGAACGTATATTACTAAAAAAAGGCTTAATATTCCTTTGGCGGAACTAAATAATAGAAGAAAATCCATTGGACTGCCCAATTACGGATACCATAAATGGCGGACAAAAGAAATTTACGGAGAAGATACTTTATCTGATTTCTGAATATATTTTATGTTTAAGTGACAAACTATTTCGCCCAAAAGAAGTTTTAAAATTTTAACAAGATGAGATATTTGTGTTTTATTATAATAGGATGTTTTGCCCATTCATGTAAAGGGCAAGAAGTTGATTCTAAAAACCTTTGTGAAACTATAGTTAAGATGCATAACCAAGATCAACTATATAGAGATTCTAAGGAATTAGAAGATCCTTTTTTTAAAGTTTTTGATTCAATACGCAATAGTGAAGGGATTTCAAAGGAAATGTATATGAAGTTTACAGCAAAACAGCAATTGGACTATGGAAAAAAAATTAGGGCTATAGTAAACGAGATGAAAATAACGAATCAAAAAGTCCAAGATTCATTAATGGTTTTGCAAAGAGAAATTGACATTCAAAACACTAAATCTCTTCTAGATATTGTTTCTAAACATGGGTTTCCTAGTATGAAAAAACTAAATTGTGAGGGATATGCTGCTCCATTTTTGATTTTTGTTCATTCACCTGAAGAATTTTGGAATAGAATAAGAATCGTTATTGAAAAAGAATTGGAACATGATAGAATGACTAAAGGAGATTATGATTACATAATGTGGCATTTAAATGGAAGAATAGGGACTCCATTTTAGAATTCTTTTTAATCAACTTAGTGAAGAATTAATTCTTAAACATATTTCACTACTTTTTTCTGATATAATTTTTACAACATTCCATATCAATAAAATTTTCAACCTTTGGACCTTTCCCACATTACAAACAACTTGATTCCAAAGATTGTGAACCTTCATGTCTTCGAATCGTAGCAAAGTACTACGGTGGGGTTATCTCTATCCAAAAGGCAAGGCAATTGAGTGAAACAGTACGAATAGGTCGCAATATTTTGGGTCTAAGCAATGCAGCGGAGGCCATTGGATTTAAGACCATTGAAATAAAGGGATCTCTAAAAAAATTAGAAGAGGCCCTATTATTAAAGAAAATAGTGAATACTACAATAGAACGAAATGCAATCATGATCCTATTCAATACAAGTGGAAAATTTAATTTTTAAATAATTATCAATGAAAAGAAATATAATCATATTAATATTCGGCATTATGTTCGTAATTGGTTGCTCAAATAGGATAAGTCCATTTTTTGAGTATAACACTTATGGTAAAGATCAAGGGTATAAAAATGTAAAAAATGATTCTTTAAAATTGTACCATAACACTTTTGGTGATATACAATTCGCAAAAAAGAAAAAAGAACTAAGAAGAGATAAAACTGCTAAAAAATATAGTCTAGATAATGTTTTAGTCCGGGGAGAAGCAACTATGGCTCCTTATTACAAATATTATATTCTAGCAAATAGCAAAAAAAGTTCTAAACATTATAGAGATTCCTTCTTTGTTCATGATACAATCTTAAAAGGAAATAGATTGACCTTTATAGGGCTTCAAAACAAAGATGAACTTGTTTTGTCTGATTTTAATTTTCTTTCTTCTAGTATTGGTTTAAGTAGCAATAAGTTAAAAGACTCAGTAGATTTGTGGGGAATTTTAAACGATTGTGTCAAAACAAATAGGTATCTCAAATGTCTTTCAAATCTAAATAGCTACAAGTCAAAAAATAATTCTGAAAAATCTATGAAATTGCAAATGCAATTAACTTATTCAACTTTTATTAAAGACAGAGTTTTATATGACAGCCTTATATCAAGATGGGAGGGACAAAATAAAAATAAAAAAATAATTGACAGGATAAATGAAATGAATATTAATGACCTTGACGATATTGTAAATTTGGTTTCTGACCAATTACATGATAATAAACTAGTCATGTTTAACGAAAATCATTTTTATCCAAACCATAGACAACTCTTGACTAGAATTCTTCCATTATTAAAACAAAAGGGATATAACTATCTCGCCTTGGAAGCATTAGATGGTAATGACTCAGCCCAAAAGTTGAATAACAATGGTGAATTGTCATTTGAATCTGGCTTTTACACTCGTGAAGAAAGCTTCATTCAATTAATAAAAGAAGCAAAATCCTTAGGGTTTAAATTTATTGCTTACGACACTATTGGAGGAAAAGTCAATAGAGAGATACAACAAGCAAAAAATATTTACAACAGAACTTTCTTAAAAGACCCAAAGGCTAAAGTTGTCGTCTATGGAGGAATTGATCACATTTTGGAAGAAAAAGACGCTGGAGGCAAATATAGAATGGCTTACTATTTTAAAGAAATGTTCAAAATAGACCCATTGACATTCTCTCAAACGATTTTGGCAAAGTATTCAAAATACGTTTCTGAGAGTAAAGAGGTATTGCTATTATCTAAAGAAGAGTTTAAGGCAGTAAAGGAGGTTAATGTGGATTTTTTAATTGTTAATAATCTAAAAAATCAGAAACAAAGCTATAACTTCAGTTATGAAAATACACTTGAGGAAGATCTTCAAATTTCATTTTACAAAATAAAACCACAAGAAGAGAACTCTCTTCCTCTCAAAAATAGCTTAATTAAATCAAAATCAATTTATTATGGTGAGCTAGATGAAAATTTTCATCAATTCTATTCTATTTATGATAAACAAGGAAATGCAATTAAAACGGAAAAGGTTCTCTTTAAATAGGACGCCCATTAAATGAGAAAATTTCCATTTTATAAACAATTATAAACTAAAGATTGTGGTCCAACCTGCTTGCGCATTCTGGCAAATCAATCCCTATACATCGAGCTCGTCGTTTAGCCGAAACAGTACGAATGGGTAGTAGTCTTATGGGGCTTAGCAATGCCGCCGAAACTTTAGGTTTTAAGACCATAGGAATAAAGACATCACTTGAAAAATTGGAAGAAGCACGATTGCCTTGTATTCTTCATTGGAACAAGAACCATTTTGTTGTTCTACACAAGATAAAGAATGAAATTTACCACATCTCTGACCCAGCCCATGGTCTTTTGGAATACAATAACGAAGATTTCCTAAAGGGGTGATTACTCAATTGGATTATGAAAATAACCAATTAGAGAACTGCTTACAGCCGAAAAGGGACTTAAAAACTTAGGAGCATCTATTTCACGAGCCCGTGAGGCTATAGCCAATGCTAATAAAAATTCAAAAGGAACTGAAATAACGCGTACTACGCAAGAATCTAAATTATTAAGAAATACACTGCAATCATATAATCAACTAAAAAAGGCGGTAAAGATTGGGAAAACCTTTACGTGCTAAAGTTTGAAATTAACGGCACGGTATCTTTTCTTAATTACTGGAGCAATAACCAAACGGTAAATCAGGGGGATATCATTTTTACAATAATCCCCAGAAACAATAAAAATTATATTGCCAAGGTGAAAGCTGCTGCACTAAACTCAGGTAAAATAAAAATTAGTCAAAAAGTAAACATCAAATTACAGAACTACCCTGAAACGGAATTTGGCATGTTAACGGGGCGTGTAGCTACCATTTCCTTAACCCCAGATAAGGAAGATTTATATCTTGTGGATGTTTCGCTTCCTGCAAAACTAATTACTAGTTACCATAAAGAAATTGAGTTTCAGCAAGAAAAGAGGGGTACCGCAGAAATAATTACAGAAGACCTTAGATTACTTGAACGATTTTTTTATCAATTTAAATCTTTGATAAATAAATAATGAAAAAAATGTTAGAACTATGGTAAGTCTACACAAGCAGTAACGATTTACAACACCGTTCCACAAATTCGTCTTAAAATGGCGTACAACTACAATAAAACGGTTTTTTTTCTTAATTTACTCTCCTGTAACAGATAAAACCACAACCTTATAAAAAACACCATGACTACAAGAAGAAATTTTATTAAGAAAACCACTGCCGGTACTGCTGTCGTAACCTTAGGCGGATTGGTATTACCCACCAGTGGATATGCCAATATTTTAGGTGCTAATGACCATATTAATTGTGCTGTAATTGGTGTACGAAGCAGAGCTAAAGCTCATGTAAAAGCCATCCATAAAGACCCAAACGCCAAAATACTGTACAGTTGTGATGTAGATGATGTTATTTTGGAAGAACACAACAAATGGTGTCAAGAAAATATAGGCTATGTGCCCAAAGTTGAAAAAGATTTTAGAAAAGTTTTAGAAGACAAAGACGTAGATGCTGTTTTTATAGCCACACCAGAACATTGGCATGCGCCCATGGCCATTATGGCAATGCAGGCAGGCAAACATGTGTATGTAGAAAAACCCTGTAGTCACAACCCTCATGAAAACGAATTGCTTGTAGCTGCTCAAAAAAAATACGGAAAAAAAGTACAAATGGGCAACCAACAACGGTCGGCTCGTACCTCTATAGCTGCTATTGAAGATATTAGAGGTGGTATTATAGGCGAGGTTTATAAAGGAGAAGCCTATTATTCAAACAACCGAGGGTCTATTGGTATTGGAAATAAAATTGACGTACCAAAAACTTTAGATTGGGAAATGTGGCAAGGACCTGCTCCTAGAAAAGATTACAAAGACAATATTCATCCGTATAACTGGCATTGGTTTCGCAACTGGGGTACAGGTGAAATGCACAACAATGGTACGCACGAGGTAGACATTTGCAGATGGGCACTAGGCGTAGATTTACCAGAGAGCGTAACTTCTTTTGGTGGAAAATACACCTTTGATGATGATTGGGAGTTTGTTGACAACCAACAAGTAACCTTTAAATTTACAAATGATCGGTTTATTACTTGGACAGGCCATAGCCGTGGCGTTATGAAGCCAGAAAGACCGGGAAGAGGCATTACTATTTACGGAAGCAAAGGTACTATTCAACTTGATCGGAATTTTTACAAACTGTATGATTTACAGGGCAATATGTTGAAATCTGATTTTGAAAAATCGGAAAGTGCTACTACCAACACTAGAGGTGAAGGCGATTTAGACGTTTCTCATGTAGGTAACTTTTTTGATGCCATTCGAAAAGACACCAGCCTTCATGCCGAAATTAAAGACGCTAGTATTTCAACCATGCTATGTCACTTGGGTAATATGGCGCAAGATGCAGGCGAAACCTTAAAAGTTGATTCTAAAACAGGAAAGGTACTCAACAATGCCAAAATAATGGAAAACTGGAAAAGAGAATACCAGCCTGGTTGGGAACCTAAATTATAATGTAACCATGACAGCACTAAAGGGTAAAGTAGCCTACATCACTGGAGGCTCAAAAGGCATAGGATATGGCGTAGCTGCAAAATTGATTGCAGCAGGCATGAAAGTTGCCATAAGCGGTAGAAATTTGAAAACCGTTGAAACTGCTGCGCAATATTTAGGCGATGCTGATTGTGTTTTACCCTTACAATCTGATGTTACACAGCTCGATGATGAGAAAAAAGCCATACAACAGATTTTAAATACATGGGGGCAAATAGATGTGGTTCTTGCCAATGCTGGCGTAGGTCATTTTGCCCCCATTGATGAAATGTCTGAAGCTCACTGGCACAGCATGATAAACACCAATCTCAATGGTGTATTTCACACCTTAAGGGCATCGGTAGAAGCCTTGAAAAAATCAAAAGGTTACTATATGACCCTTGCCAGTTTAGCAGGCACAAATTTCTTTGCTTCAGGAGCTGGCTATAACGCTACCAAGTTTGGCGTGGTAGGTTTTACCCAAGCAGCCATGTTAGATTTACGAAAATACGATATTAAAGTCTCTACTATTATGCCCGGTTCTGTGGCCACTCATTTTAATAATAATGAGCCATCAGCAAAAGACGCTTGGAAAATTCAACCCGAAGACATTGGTGACTTGGTGGTTGATTTATTAAAAATGCACCCACGTACCTTACCTAGTAAAATAGAAGTACGCCCCACACGCCCTGATAAAAAGTAAGGTTTTTAATAAACCGCAAGTATTTGAAAAAGATATGTTACACCTCTTTCTCAACAAGGGGTATTTGGGCATTGCATATTTCCAGTATAAGCCTCTTTAATTCTTCTTGAAAGAGCGCTAATGTCTCTTCAGTAATGCGGTAATCCTTATTTCTACTTCCTTTCTTTTCTTTTGTGGCAAATTTAAGCAAGCCTGCCTTTTGATTTTTGAAGGATACAATACCAGATGTTATAGTATCAATTTCGTTTGCTCCACTGTACATCAGGGCATAACACAAAAGCTGAAAAGCCTTACTATAGGCGTAGTCGGTTGTCAATTCTAACCAATCAACAATTTCGACGTGTTTTGACTCTACCTTTCCTGTCTTATAATCGATAATTCTAACAATACCATCTTTGGTATCAATGCGGTCTAACTTACCTTTTAACACTACAGGGAAATCCAACTCAGGAAACTTTAGACTAATTTGCATTTTTTCTTCAAGACCTAAAATTTTTATCTCATGCCTTTGCACTTCAATAATTTCGGCATCGATGTAATTCTGAATATACCTGAGAATAACGTGATAGGCGATAAAGTTTTTGCCTTGGCTAATATCACCATCCATATAGCTTTTTGCAAAATGCTTTTGCACCAAGCTTTCTATTTTGGCTTTTGCATCTAAAAGTAGCTCTTTAGACAGGGTTTTACCTACAAAAGGCGTGTACAGATCTTCTAAAGTATCATGCACAATGGTACCAAAGGTATTGGCAGCAATATTTTCTTCTACTTCTAGGGTATTGTCAATACCAAGAAGGTTTCTTTTATAGAAATCTATCGGATTGCGAATATAGTTACTCAATGAGGTAGGTGAAAAACCTTTGGTCGCATGCGCCCTTATTAAGGCCATTAAACCCTCATCTTTTTCTATTGAGGTCAATGATTGAACAATTGGCTTAACCGTGGGAGCAACCACTGTAGCGGTTATCTTATCAGCTGTATGCGGGTCTGTTAATAGCTGTGCAATTAACCTACTCTTCTCTCTACCTTCAAGCACATCAGGCTCTGTGTTGTATACGATATGAATATGTTTAGCCCGCTGTAATAATCTATAAAAATGATAGGTATAAATTGCATCCTTTTCTTTGTATGTCGGCAACCCAAGCGCTATTTTTAAATCAAAAGGAATAAAAGAATTATTAGATTTTCCTGAAGGAAGAATACCCTCATTTACCGATGTGATAATAACCGTTTCAAAATCGAGGTTTCTACTTTCAAGCATACCCATAATTTGAAGCCCCTGTAAAGGATCACCTCTAAAATCTATTGTTTCAGCTGATAGCAACTCCTTATACAGGCTTTGCAATGATTTTAAGTCGGTAATGAAGCTATGCTTTTGTAATAATTCTAAAATTTGATTAAACAAACTATGAAAACGATACAAATATTCTAAAGCTAACTCATTTTGCGCCTCTTGAAACCTATCCTTTAACACCTGAATAATAGCCAAACATCGCTCTACAAAAGGTACTGGCCGTACATCATCATTAAAAAATAACAAGGCAACAAATGGATTATCAGGACAAACAGCTGTTATTCTATCCATAGTTACGTGTGTCCAATTGTTTTGCCTAATAGCTGCCAAGAGTTTTTTACCATCGTCATCGTCACCATATTGTAGAAACTCATTGACATATGAATGTGACAAAAATGATAACATATTTTGATAAAACCACCCTCTACTATCACGGTACAGATATAATGCCATAAAATCAGTAAACAAACTAGCTAGCGGTGTTTTATCTAACGGATAGCCCATGGTAATATTGACAGCAGCTATTTCTTCAGGAACAGCATTCAATACCGGGTTTAACAAACTTTCATCAGCCAAAACTAAGGCCGTATTTTTAATAAGCTCTGGTTGCTCGCTACCCAACTGTTTTAATAACTTACCAATATATTTTGCTTGAGACACATTCTTAGGAACCCCTGTAATATGAATATGCTTATCGTCACTAAAATTCGTACCTACTCCAGCAAGACCTTTGTCTTTAAAATAAGGCCAGCTATTTTTATGCTTTCTAATAAAAAGACTAGCATCATGAACAACATCGTTTAAAAAATAAGCATCAATATCCCAATAAATCTTTGCAGCGGTTTTCTCCAATAAGGTTTGTATTATGACTGATTCGGCAGTATTCAAAGCATTAAAGCCCACAAACACATGGGTAATGTTTGGGTTATTATCAATGTAACTTGGTAGTTGATCACATGCCTTTTTGTATACAAAACCTTGCCCACCCAGACCTTGATTTAACAATACCGAATTAAAATCAGTGTACAGTTGATGTAGATTATTCCAAAATTTAAGATAATTTTCCATCATTGGTGTTTTCTCTTCTTGAAGCGACCAATGATTAATTTCTTGAATAGCTGATAAATTGGAGAAGAGTTTCTCGGCATCAACTAGATGACGGTCTATCTCATTAAAATCTTGCAGTAGGGTTTGCCCCCATTTTGAGAATGAAAAAAAATCATCTTTTTTGGCTGTTTTTCCTTTTAAATAACAGCTATAAAGTTCAAATAATTGTTGCGTGTTGGACACATAAGCCAAGCCTGATATTTTTTCTACAAAACCCTCAATACTATAAATTTGAGGTCCAAAAGAAGTCTCCTTAGTCGCAACTGCAATAGCATTTCGCAAAAAAGTACCTGCTCGCTTACTAGGCAATACAAAAACAACATCTTCTAACATCGTATTGCCTTGCAATACTTTGTGCACTACTTCTTCTAAAAAACTACGCATGGCTAAAAATAAAAAAAGCCTCGCAAATGCGAGGCTTTTATTCTATGAATTAGAGGTTAGGAACCTACTTATTTTACTAAGTTGATTTCAGTTCTTCTATTTTCTTTTCTTCCTTTTCTTGTTTTGTTAGAAGCAATAGGCTTAGACTCACCGTATCCGATAGCAGTTAATCTATCAGCAGCGATACCTTTATCAATTAAGAAATCTCTAACAGAGTTTGCTCTTTTTTCAGATAAAGCTTGGTTCAATTTCTCGCTACCAACGCTATCAGTGTGACCTTCAACTGTGAATTTAGAATTTGGATACTCATTCAAGATTCTGATGATATCAACAAAAACTTCAGTTGTAGCAGGGTTCAATGAAGATTTACCTGTATCAAACAAGATTGTTTTAGCATAGCTATTCAACTTATTTTGAACCTCTTCAGTTACTTCTGGGCAACCCATGTTAGCAACAGTACCAGCAACATCTGGACATTTGTCATCTTTATCTAATACGCTATCACCATCTTTATCTGGCCATGGGCATCCTTTGTTTGCAGATGGACCAGCTTCGTTTGGACAAGAATCATCTTTATCAGCAACACCGTCACCGTCAGCATCAGGACAACCAGCTAAGGCAGCAAGACCAGCTTCATTAGGACAAGCATCATCTTTATCTGCAACACCGTCACCATCAGTATCAGGGCAACCATTCATTTCTTTGCTACCAGCTTCGTTTGGACAGCTATCTTTGCTATCTTCAATACCATCACCATCAGCATCAGGACAACCGTTGAAAGCTTCTAAACCAGCAACTTCTGGACAAGCATCATCTTTGTCATATACACCGTCACCATCAGTATCAGTACCTCCAAATTTAACAGAGATACCTGCTAAATGTTGCCAGTGCTTACTTAGGTAATCTTCAAAAGCATGCTTGTAAGTAGATTGAAGCGTAAGACCTATGTTTTCAGAAAACCAGATATTTACACCAATACCACCATTTGCTGTACCAGCACCAATTTCATCAATCCAAGTATATCCACCACCTATTTCTAAGAAAGGATCGACAACTGTGTTTTTAAGGAAATTATACTTAATAGTACCATCTAAACCATAATGAGAAAGATCATCAACACTAGTGTCTCCCCATTTGCTGATTTTGTTTAATGAACCTCTAACACCAATTGCAAAATTGTCTCCAACTGATTTAGAAACGCCAATGTAAGAGATTGAGGGTAAAATATTCCAATGATCTGTAGCGTTGAAGAGTTCATTACCAAAAGAACTTACATCACTAGTAGGATATACGTCGATGGCATTAACCCCAAACTGAACTTGCCAAGGGTTATTCTCGTCTTGCGCTTGTATGTTGTTTAAACCTACCACTAATAGGGCAACAACCATTAATTTGCTAAGATGTTTCATTTTTAAATTTTTAAGTTTAAGTGTTTATTAGCTGCAAATGTAACTTGTTAAATATTATTAACAAAATACATTCTTTATTTTTTTTAACGTCTTTTATAGGAAAAACAGTGACTTTAAACGATTCCGAGTACTTTTCCTACATCGGTAAATGCCTGAATGGCCTTATCTAAATGTGCTATTTCGTGAGCTGCTGAGAGCTGTACCCGTATCCTAGCCTTACCTTTAGGCACAACAGGATAAAAGAAGCCAATAACATAGATACCTTTTTCTAACAAAAGATCAGCCATTTGTTGTGATAATTTAGCATCATACAACATCACAGGAACAATTGCAGAATCGCCATCAATAATATCAAAGCCAGCTGCTTTCATTCCTTTTTTAAAATAATCGGTATTTTTTTCTAGTTTATCACGCAATGAAGTATCGTTTTCTAACATTTCAAATACCTTAATAGATGCACCAACAATGGCAGGTGCCAATGAGTTTGAAAACAAATACGGTCTTGAACGTTGACGTAAAATTTCTATTATCTCCTTTTTACCGGTGGTATACCCACCCATAGCTCCGCCCAAAGCTTTTCCTAGAGTACCTGTAATAATATCAATACGATTCATTACATTTTTTTCTTCTAGGGTACCCCTACCGGTTTTTCCAATAAAACCGGTGGCATGACACTCGTCAATCATCACAAGCGCATCATACTTATCTGCCAAGTCACATATTTTATCTAAGGGAGCTACAAGACCATCCATTGAAAAAACACCGTCTGTTACAATAATTTTAAAACGGGCACCATCAGCATTCGCTTGTTGTAATTGTTTTTCTAGGTCATTCATATCGCTATTGACATACCTATAACGTTTTGCCTTACACAGGCGAACGCCATCAATAATTGAGGCATGATTTAAAGAATCAGAAATAATAGCATCTTCAGCTGTAAGTAGGGGTTCAAAAACTCCACCATTTGCATCAAATGCTGCTGCATATAAAATGGTATCTTCAGTACCATAAAAATTGGCTATCTTTTGTTCTAATTCTTTATGAATATCTTGCGTACCACATATAAAACGTACTGACGACATTCCAAAACCATGGGTATCCATAGTATCTTTAGCTGCTTGTATTACATCAGGATGTGATGAAAGCCCTAAATAATTGTTTGCACAAAAATTAATAACTTCTTCTCCTGTTGCTATTTTAATAACTGCGTCTTGAGCAGTCGTAATAATACGCTCCTTTTTATAAAGGCCGTCTTCTTCTATCTGTTGAAGTTCTTTTTGAAGGTGTTCTTTGATTTTTCCGTACATAGTGTTAATGTTTATATTGAACTTATCTTGACTTTTTCTGTTCGCTGTAAATTATGCATTTTTCAACCTGATTTTATCGTTTTTGAGCTTTGCAGCTATGGCTATGCCCTAAAAAATGACTTCATTACAATGCAAAAACCATTATAATAGGTTCTAAACAAAAAGCCAAGACAAATTCATTCTTTAAATGAATTCTGGTATTATATCTTCTTCGTTAATATAAATAATAATCTTATTAGTGATATCATATCCCATTTCTTCTAGTGCATCGGCATAAGCATACACCTGTTTTTTATACCTGGCATCTGGCTTGCCAGTTTTATAATCAATAATGGTGGCCTCAGTCCTATTCAATACTACCCTATCAGGTCTTAAAATACGCCCATCACTTGTAATAATCTCTTTTTCGTTCTTAACTATATTACCATCCTTATAATAGGTATGCAATTTAGGGTGATTTATTAATTGCTGTAGTTTTATTTTCAAACTAGCTACTTCATCCGTAGTTACATCCCCATTACGCAATACTCGAGACAAAGCGCTTTCTATATCGTTTTCAGTTTCTATGAATCCCATGGCTAAATGCAAAAGATTTCCTTTCGATAAAGCATCTTCTCTTTCAGTTCCCCATAGTTGTCCTGATTTAGTGAGAATTTTAAAACTAGACCTTTCTTTGTACGCATATTGATAAGGTAACTCCTCCGCTTCTTTGGCCGTAACAGTCATTGTATTTTCTCTCAACGCACCAAAAGTATAGATGCTTTCATCGGCATTCCATAAATTTTTATCCTTTAAATACAGCATAAAAAGATCAGAATAACTTTTTGGCGTTTCAACTTCCTTTAAAGATGTATTCTTTTTAGTAATAATATAAAGCGCTTTTACAGCTCTCGTAAGTGCAACATACAATACATTATAAGCATCTAATTCTAATTTATTATTCTCATCATCATATTGTTGTGCTGCTTGCGGACTATACTGTAAAACTTCTTGTTTTTTACTTATCAAAACCTCCTCAAAACCACCGTAAGTTTCCTTTTCAACAGGCAACCACAATTTAGGCTCAATTTCTTTATAAATCTGCGCATGGGCATAGGGGAAAATAACAATATCAAACTCCAGCCCCTTCGCCTTGTGAACGGTCATTATCTGAACCGCATCAATAGTATCAGGGGCGGTAATACTTAATTTATCCTTTTTCTTTTCCCAATATGCCAAATAGGCAGATATACCAGTTCCTTCTTTCTGCTCAACATCAAAAACAGTATCCATGAAAAAGGTTATATATGCATCTGTATCAGGGGCTAGATCAAACTGTTTAATAGCATACTCTAAACCATCATATACGGAAGATTTTCGCAATCGATTGATATCAAATCCGTAACTTTCTTTAAAGAAACTTGCCACATCGTTCAAATAAGAGGCTACAAAATCATGCTTATGTTCTTCCTCTGACAAAAAATACAACAACTCATATGAGATAGCGGCATCTTCTTGCTGCTCTTGATAGCGAAGCAAGTTTACTAAAAATCGTATTTTGGGGCTACTTTTAAGCAATAAACTTTCAGAAGATATTATCGGTATTTCTTCATGTGCTAAAAAATTTGCCAAAGCAACACCCTCCTTATTTCCACGAACTAAGATACAAATAGCTCTATAAGCATAGTTTTTCTCTGTTACCTTTTTAATGGTGTCAAGAACTGCCTGCCCATATTGCTCATCAATAGTAACCGCGTCATCATTTTCTAAAAAAGTAAGTTGCACTAAGCCATTATTTTTTATCTGACTATGTTGCTTATTCCCTTCTTCAAATAACGTCTGATACGAAGTACTATTCAGATACGCACTGGAAATAGTAAAAAAATCATTATTAAAATTAACTATTTCCTCATAGCTACGGTAATTGGCTGGCAAAACATTAATTTGGGCATTGACCACAAACGGATTTTCATCATCATTTACCAAATTCAAAAACTGCTCGGCTTTACCTCCACGCCAACGATAAATAGCCTGTTTGGCATCTCCTACTAAAAAAAACGATCCTTTTTCTCCCGACAACGCATTGTCTACCAACGGAATTAGATTTTGCCACTGCATTTCTGACGTGTCTTGAAACTCATCAATAAAATAATGTTGGTATTTTTCACCTAAACGCTCATAAATAAATGGCGCTGGTTGGTTTTTTATTTCCTTAGAAATAATACTATTAAACTCTGATATAGGGAGCTGATCGCGTTCTGTTTGAATTGCTTTAACCTCTTGCTGAATGGCATTCAAAACCGTTAGCGGCACAACATTTCGATATACATTAATTAACAATGCCCTGTCATAGTTTCTTTCTTTGGCATCTAAATACATCTGCAACAATTGCCCAGCAAAAGCTTCAGAGGGTAAATCAATTTTAGCTTTTAAAATTTTACCTGCTATCAAATTCTCTTCTAGCTTATTAGCATAAAGAGCAGCTGGCTCAAAAACACCATCCCTCATTTTTTTAAAATGATTTGGAAGTGTTTCTCTAGGAAAATCAGTAGTATTTAAGCCCGAGGTGTCAATTAAATCAAGTACAGCTTCAGCTATCAACTTTACAGCTTGCTCTTTTTCTTTTATTGCCTTTTTTATTGTTTTTTGCAATTGCAAAAAATCATCTAGCGTTTTATTTTCGAACTTCTTTAAATGAGGAATATTAGTTTCATTGAAGAGCAATTTACCTACTTTATTAAGGTCGTTAGCAATATCCCAGCTTTTATCATCATCTATTTTCTCTAAAGCAAAATCAAGAAGCACCCTTGTTAGTTTAGGGTCAACACCTGCCCTATTTATCAATCTTGAAACGGCCTCATCAAGTAGAAAATCAACATCTAAAATCACCTCAAAATTCTGAGGTAGTTTTAAATCTTTGGCAAAGGTTCGAATAAGGCGATGCGTAAATTTATCGATGGTAGAAATATCGAAAAACGCATAATTATGCAATATTTTTTTTAAGGTATTTTTTGCTCTTTTTTGCAGTTCAAAAGGAGCTATCTCCAATTCTTGGGTTAAAGCCAAAAACATAGGTGGTGCATTTTCAAGAGTCTCAAGAGTACTAAATTCAAAAAGACTATTCAAAATACGATCTTTCATCTCATTCACCGCCTTATTGGTAAACGTAATCGCCAAAATACTTCGATACCCTTCGTTGCTAGAAAGTAGCAGGCGCAAATACGCTTTAGCAAGCGTATACGTCTTACCTGAACCCGCTGAAGCATTGTATATTTTAAAGGAAGTTTCTTGCACCCAAATTTTTATTGCAAATTACGTAGAACTGTTGAAACTCTATTAACGTTCTTAACAAATAATTATACCCCTATGTTTGGTAAAATACGTAATTTTGATAAAATCGTTTTTTAAACTTAAAACATAAAAAATTATGGCTTTTGAATTACCACAATTACCTTATGCATACGATGCACTAGAACCACATATTGATGCAAAAACAATGGAAATACACCATACAAAGCATCATAACGGCTATACTACTAAATTAAACGCTGCCATTGAAGGAACCGACTTAGAGGGAAAATCAATTGAAGACATACTATCAAACTTAGACATGTCTAACGGTGCCGTTAGAAATAATGGCGGTGGTTTTTATAATCATTCATTATTTTGGAGCATTATGTCACCTAATGGCGGTGGAGCACCTTCTGGTGATTTAGCAAAAGCTATTGATGATGCCTATGGTTCTTTTGACGCCTTTAAAGACAAATTCGCTACAGCTGCTGGCACAAGATTTGGATCAGGATGGGCTTGGCTATGTGTTCACCCTGGTGGCAAAGTTGAAGTTTGCTCAACACCTAACCAAGATAACTCATTGATGCCAAATGTTGGTTGTGGCGGTCACCCAATTTTAGGTTTAGATGTATGGGAACATGCCTATTACTTAAATTACCAAAACAGAAGACCTGATTATATTAATGCATTTTTTAATGTAATTAACTGGGATAAAGTTGCTGAACTATACGCTGCGAACAAATAATTTTAGATAAAAAATTATTTTAAAAACAAAGAGGCTGTCTGAGAAGGCAGCTTCTTTTTTTTGGGGATTAAAAATAGAAAAGGGCAGAGAAAACTCTACCCTTTTCGTCCCAAATCTTACCATAAACTTAACCTACTTATGCTATGGCATTGCTAAATTACTGGTATTGCGTTAAATAAAAAAGAAATTTTAGCATTTTTTGAAACCCTTATTTGACACTGCCCCCTATTGAAGAACCCTAAAACAAGGGCTAACTAATTACAAAACAATTGTTTATAAACAAAAAAGGCGAAGCAGAGCTTCACCTTTTTTTCCCAAATCTTACCATGAACTTAACCTACTTATGCTATGGTTCTCCAAAAATACACTATTAATAGACATAAAAAAAGGGTTTTAGATAAACTTTACCATAAAACAGCTAAAAAGTTAAAAGTGTAGCTTTTTCTTTCAGCTACTGAAGAAAGCATAAGAAAGTAGTAAGTAAGTTGCGTAAAGCCTAATAAAAGAAAACATACAACAAACAAAAAGGTGAAGCAGCGCTTCACCTTTTTTCCCAAATCTTACCATGAACTTAACCTACTTATGCTATGGTTCTTCAAATGTAAAGCACCTATGCAGGAGCTAAAAACTTCTTGGTTAAATTCCTTATAAATCGGGTTTAAAAGAACATTGAAAAACAATACAGATCTATAAATTCAGTATATAGTATTTTTAAATGCTACAAGTAGGATAATAGCTCGCAATTTGACAACATTTCATCAACACAATATATCGTATTGCTACTAATATCGTATCAACCTGTATACCCCCGTCATTTTAGATCTCTAAATTTTTATGTGGGCATCGTTTTTAATTTAACCTTAACGGTTTAATATTTGTAAAATTTAAACTAGAAGAAACATATTTAAATAAAAAAGGTGGAGAAATCTCCACCTTTTTTGCCCCAAATCTTACCATGAACTTAACCTACTTATGCTATGGTACGGCAAAAGTACTCTCACCTTGCCGTTTATCGATTAAAAACACGCTCAACAGCGATAATTATCGACGAATGACAATAATTAATGCATTTTGTCGATAACGTTTTGAAAATGAAGGCACAAGAAAAAGGCAAATTGTTTCAAAGTAAATTACAGTGTCAAGAACAATTACAACAAGAAGATTACACGCCATATACCAACACAGAACCACACCCAATTTACAGGATGCAGCAATATGCCACTAACAAAGCAAGTGATCTATAGCTAAAAAATTAGTAAGCTCTTTGGTTTTTACCTTCAAAAAAGTTAATAAATGCTCTATTAACCACTCGATTTCCGCCGGGTGTTGGATAGTCGCCTGTAAAATACCAATCTCCTAAATTCTTAGGACATGCCTGATGCAAGTTCTCAATATTTTGATAAATAATTTGCACCTCAGCTTTTATATCCTTAGAACTCAGTAATTCACCAATTTTCTTAGAAATTTCGGCCGGAGTAAAAGGTGCATAAAACTCCTTAACATAATTAATCACCTGAGAATCTTTGGTTTGAACTTGTTTCAAACATTTTTGATAAATTTCTTCAACCAAATGCATGGTGTTTCTATCCTCATGTAATGACAAAGCCGCTTTAAAAGCAATAAAATCTTCTAATTTAGCCATATCAATACCATAACAATCTGGATACCGAATTTGTGGTGCTGATGATACCACAATAATTTTTTTAGGCGATAAACGATCTAAAATTCTAAGAATACTTTTCTTTAACGTAGTACCTCTTACAATACTATCATCAATAATCACCAAATTATCACCCTTCTTTACAGAGCCATAAGAAATATCATAAACATGTGCTACCAAGTCATCTCTACTACTATCTTGAGTAATAAAAGTTCGCAATTTCGCATCTTTAATAGCAACTTTTTCAATTCTTGGACGTACCTCCAAAATTTCATGCAATTCTTTACTGGTAATTTTTCTACCAATAGATAAAATTTGCTCCTCCTTCTTCTTATTCAAATAGTTTTGTGCTTCTTTAACCATGCCAAAAAAGGAAGTCTCAGCGGTATTAGGTATATATGAAAACACGGTATTTTTTATATCGTTATCGATAGCTTTTAAAATCTGAGGAAAAAGCAATTTCCCCAGTTCTTTTCGCTCTTGATAAATCTCCTTATCACTGCCTCTTGAGAAATAAATTCGTTCAAAAGAACACGCTTTTCTTTCTGTTGGTTCTAATACTTCCTTAATATCAATTCTACCGCTCTTCTTAATGATTATAGCATGCCCTGGGTCTAACTCCTTAACAGCATCATAGGAAACATTAAAAACCGTTTGAATCGCTGGCCGCTCTGAGGCAACCACAACTACCTCATCATCTTGATAAAAATACGCTGGACGAATACCTGCCGGATCTCTTAAAACAAAAGCATCACCATGCCCCATAAGGCCAGACATTGCATAACCACCATCAAAGTTCTTAGCAGCTCTCCGCAATATTTTAGCTACATTTAAACGCTCAGCAATAACAGGCGATGCCTCTTGTTTGGTATACCCTTCTTTTTTTATCTGTTTGTATAGCTTAGCAACAGCATCATCTAAAAAGTGGCCAATTTTTTCCATTACCGTAACGGTATCTGCCATCTCTTTGGGGTGCTGTCCTAACTGTACCAAATTATCAAAGAGCTCATGCACATTCGTCATATTGAAATTACCTGCAACAATCAGGTTACGATGCATCCAATTGTTTTGTCTTATGAAAGGGTGCACACTCTCAATACTATTTTTTCCAAACGTACCATACCTAACATGTCCGAGTAAAAGTTCTCCTATATAAGGTATATTCTTTTTTTGCAACGCTACATTATCAACATACTCAGGATTTTCAAGCATTGCCGTATTTATACGTTCATTTATTTTAGCAAAAATATCTTGTATTGGTTGCTGTGCATTAGAACGCACACGACTCATGTATCTTTCCCCAGCATTCATGTCTAATTTAATACTAGCAAAACCAGCTCCATCTTGACCGCGATTGTGCTGCTTTTCCATCATTAAATACATTTTGTTAACCCCGTAAAAGGCCGTACCATATTTCTCTTTATAGTACTCCAATGGTTTTAACAATCGTATTACCGATATACCACATTCGTGTTTAATAGCGTCACTCATTATTCTGTACGTTTAAATTTATTGTTAATCATTTTCAATCAGCAACAAAAAATAATTAACTCATTCTACTTAAGACGCTTACGTCATAAGCTTGATGTTAATAAAAAAGCCCTGAAAATTCAGGGCGAGTTATTATTTTAATTCAATGTCAAATTGTGTTAAAGCTTTAAATTGATGCAAGCGTTTATTCACTTCGGCTCTCTCAAGTTTTTCCATGCGTTCTGTACCAAAACGCTCCACAGAAAATGAAGCGAGGTTAGACCCATGAATAACCGCATTTTTCATGTTTTCAAATGAAATATTATCAGTAGCGGCCAAATAGCCAGCAAAACCTCCTGCAAACGTATCACCCGCTCCCGTGGGATCAAACACCTCTTCTAACGGCAATGCTGGAGCGAAGAAAATTTTCCCTTCCTCAAACAACAAAGCACCGTGTTCCCCTTTTTTAATAACGACATATTTAGGGCCCATTTCATAAATTTTTCGGGCTGCCTTTACCAAAGAATATTCGTTAGTCAACTGTCTTGCCTCTTCATCATTAATAGTTAATACATCAATGTGCTTTATCACATCCATCAACTCATCCAAGGCGTTGTCCATCCAAAAGTTCATGGTATCTAATATGATGAGCTTAGGGCGTTTTGCTAGTTGATTAATCACACTCATCTGTGTGCTGGGATGCAAGTTACCCAACATAACAACATCACTATCTTTAAAATTTTCAGGCACAATAGGATTAAAATCGGCAAGCACATTCAAATCTGTAATCAAGGTATCTCTAGAATTTAAGTCGTTGTGATATTTTCCCTTCCAGAAAAAAGTTTTACCCCCTATTACGACCTCAACACCCGTAAGATTAACATCTTTACTTTTCAACAAATTCATATGTTCTTCAGGAAAATCATCTCCAACAATAGAGACTATACCTGATTCTACATTAAATTGTGAAGCTGCTAAACTGATAAAAGTAGCTGCACCACCCAAAATTTTATCTGTTTTTCCAAAAGGTGTTTCAATTTCGTCAAAAGCGACTGTACCTACAATTAAAAGCTTGCCCATATTGCGTTTAAAAAATTAAGGGGCAAATATACGATTTTGGATTTCGATTTTATAGCGGTATTTCTATCAAATAAAAAAATATAGACAAAAAGGCACTTTCTTTCTACAAAAGCACAGAAGCTTATTTACTTTCTACCAAAATCAGCAGGAATTTCTCCCCAGGCTTTTGTTTCCCATTTTACTACTGGGGTATTATAGGTATTATTCTTAAGCCAATGAACTGCACGCCTAATCAATTCAAACAGCGCTTTATTTTTTTCGGTTTCAACTAATTTGGTATTACAATGTTTTTTACGCACCCAACTCATGGCCGTTCTCGAATCAGTATAAATAATACGGTCACTTTTGTGCTGCTTTAAAAATGCCAATCCGTGTACTATGGCTAAAAATTCACCTATATTATTTGTTCCCTCAGCAAAAGGTCCCTGTTTAAAAAGCACTTTTTTTGTTTTAGTATCAACTCCCTGGTACTCCATTACTCCAGGATTTCCACTAGACGCCGCATCTACCGATATAGAATGATAATTGGGCTGCCCTATTTTGAGTAATTGTTCTGGCGTAAGCGATGCTTCTTTATTTTTCTTTCCTTTGTAGGTCTCATAATTGCCATTATACGCTTTTTTTGCAGCCTCAAAAGTCAAAAACGACTTAAATTGAGCTCCTCCATAACCTTCTATAGCAGCTTTACAATCTTTCCAAGAATCATAAACACCCGGTTTCTTTCCTTTCCAAACAGTATAAAATTTTCCTTTTTTCGCCATCATTTATCTTAATACATCCTTATCTAGCCCATTTACTTCAGCTACAACCTTATTACAAATTGCGCATTATATAGTAAGGCATTGACAAAAGAAAACATTTAAAACAACAGTTTTTCTATCACTTTAGGGAAATGTTCATATTCAAGCTGATGTACCTTGTGCGCAATTTCATCAACAGTATCTTCAGGCGAAACAGCCGTTTTTGCCTGATGTATAATAGCACCTTCATCATAATTTTGATTAACATAATGAATGGTAATACCCGTTTCTACCTCTTTATTATCCTTCACTGCCTGATGTACATGATGCCCATACATACCCTTACCGCCAAACTTTGGAAGTAAAGCTGGGTGTACGTTTACAATTTTATTTGGGTACTTTTCAATCATATTTTCGGGTATTTTCCATAGAAAGCCTGCCAAAACAATTAAATCTGGCTGCAAGGCTTCAATAACGCGTAACACGCAGTTGGTCTTATAAAAGGCATTTTTATTGAAAAACAATCCGTTGATATTAAGCCTATTACACCTGTCTAATACTTTGGCATCCCTTTTGTTAGTTAATACAGCGGCAATAGTAACGTTTGGACTGTCACAAAAATATTGTGCAATGTTTTCAACATTAGAACCAGAACCAGAGGCAAAAAGAAGAAGTCGTTTGGTTTTCAAAAGAAGTGGATTTAATTAAGAAAAAAATTATCATTATTTTTAGGACAGTTAAAAAAGAAACTCAAAAAAAAACATAGAAAAAGCTCGCACCATTACATTTTTAGTCTATTTTCTAATATTTTTGTGTCTTTCAATACGCTACCCAAATAGAATTATTTAGGGCTAAATTAGCACACTTGTCTTTAATTTCATTAAATTAGGAGACATTTTAACGACAAACCGTGTTATTAATCTAAAGTTTTTTATTTTTGCCATCAATTTAAATTTTAAAAACCATTATTATTATGTCAGACATTGCATCAAGAGTTAAAGCTATCATCGTTGATAAATTAGGAGTTGATGAAAACGAAGTGGTAACCGAAGCTAGCTTTACTAACGACCTAGGGGCGGACTCATTGGATACTGTTGAGTTGATTATGGAGTTCGAAAAGGAATTCGATATCCAAATCCCAGACGATCAAGCTGAGAACATCGCAACAGTTGGCCAAGCCATAAGTTATATAGAAAAAGCGAAGTAATTTTTATGATTTCTTGAACAAGATTTTAAAACATCCATGCGGTAAACGTATCGCATGGATTTTTTTTTTAATTTACACTTGCCTAAAAAGGGTATAAAATTTGGTTCAATGCAGATAAAACGTGTTGTTGTTACTGGATTGGGAGCATTGACCCCCATCGGTAATACTATAGAAGAATATTGGAACGGACTAGTAAACGGAAAGAGCGGCTCAGCTCCCGTAACATACTATGATACCGAAAAATTCAAGGTTAAATTCGCCTGTGAATTAAAAAATTATAATCCTCAAGATTTTTTTGATCGGAAGGAGGCTAGAAAATTGGATAAATTTGCGCAATATGCGTTGGTTTCCTCCGATGAAGCCATATTAGACTCAGGTCTAGATTTAGATGCGATTGATAAATTTCGTGTTGGTGTAATTTGGGGCGCTGGTATTGGCGGCCTAGAAACATTTCAAAACGAGGTGATGAACTTTGCCGCAGGCAATGGCACCCCACGATTCAATCCATTCTTTATCCCTAAAATGATTGCAGATATTGCCCCAGGTAATATTTCTATAAAGCATGGCTTTATGGGGCCAAACTATACTACAGTTTCGGCTTGTGCATCATCAGCAAATGCTATGATTGATGCCTTAAACTATATCAGATTAGGTTATTGTGACGTTGTAGTTTCTGGAGGTAGTGAAGCTGCTGTTACTATAGCAGGAATGGGTGGTTTTGGCGCTATGCACGCACTTTCTACTCGAAATGACAGCCCTGAAACAGCCTCAAGACCCTTTGATGCCACTAGAGATGGTTTTGTCTTAGGTGAAGGAGCCGGAGCGTTAATTCTTGAAGAATACGAGCACGCAAAAGCACGTGGTGCAAAAATATACGCAGAAGTTGTTGGTGGCGGACTTTCTAGTGACGCTTACCATATGACCGCTCCACACCCTGATGGTATTGGTGTTGTTCAAGTAATGAAAAATTGCTTGAAGGATGCAGGTCTAAAACCAGAAGATGTAGACGCTATAAACACACACGGCACCTCTACTCCTTTAGGAGATGTAGCCGAGCTAAAAGCAATTTCTGAAGTTTTTGGAGACCACGCACCAAACATCAATATCAATTCAACAAAGTCTATGACCGGACATTTATTGGGTGCTGCAGGAGCCATTGAAGCAATTGCCTCTATTTTAGCAATGAAACATGGTATTGTACCCCCAACAATCAATCATACTACCGTAGATGACAACATTGACCCAAGGCTAAATTTAACTTTAAATAAAGCTCAAAAACGAGAGGTAAACGTTGCACTTAGTAATACGTTTGGTTTTGGAGGCCATAACGCTTGTGTCGTTTTTAAAAAAATATAGTTTAAATAGGATATTTCAAAATGAATTTTCCAACTAATTTATTTAATTCCCATTCTAAAGAAGATGGGAATTTTTTTTGGGGAATTACCAATATTCTAGGATTTAAACCAAAAAATCTTAAAATATTTAAAAAAGCTTTTCTGCATCGCTCAGCCAATGCGAAAGATAAAGATGGAAACCCCATGAATTATGAACGTCTAGAATTTTTAGGCGATTCTATGCTTGGTACTATCATCTCAAAATACCTTTACAATGAAGTACCCTTGGGCGACGAAGGATATTTAACAAAAATGCGCTCGAAAATAGTAAGTAGAGAACATCTAAATGAATTAGGTAAAGATTTAAATTTAATAAACTTTGTAGAAAGTAAAATTCCAAAATCGCATTTTGGCGACAACATTCATGGCAATGTTTTTGAAGCCCTTGTTGGTGCTGTTTATTTAGACAGAGGCTACAAATATTGTGAAAAGTTTATTCACGAAAGAGTCATCAAACCCTATGTTGATATAGAGCAGCTTGAAGGAAAAGTAATTAGCTATAAAAGCTTGGTGATAGAGTGGTGTCAAAAACAAAAGAAAACCTTTAACTATCATGTTTATGACGATAGCGGCAATGATAGTTTAAAACATTTTGCCGTAAAACTCAGTATTAGCAACAATGTAATTGCTAAAGCCCGAGCTACTTCAAAAAAGAAGGCAGAAGAAATAGCTTCTAAACGTGCCTTTTTTGCCCTTCAAGACAAAATTGAAAAATCATAACTTATCAAGTCAAATAACTATTTGCCTGGTTACAAACAGACGGATTTTTACAATTTAAATTATTTTTGATGGATTTTCTATTTATTTTTTGAAGGTGATCCATACGTATTAACCGATTAAAAAAAACGCAAAAAGCAGCAAACTTACTTTTCTAACATTTCAGCCCAGACACTATTTAAGCAATCAAATTTAATAAGTCTGCCTCAAGCCAATGCAACTACACCGTTATAGTTACTTTAAAATAGTTTTAGAAGCCTTTACTAATATTTATTTTCGTTATTAATAGCTATATTTGATGCTTTTGTACATCTATGGGAGCAGTACACAAAATTATAGATGATTTTTACGAAGATGATTTTACAGTAATTGCAGTACATAGTAGCTTAGAAGACTATACTATGGTGTACGCTTTAAATCAGTTTTTGAAATCAAATTTCAAAAGATCTTCTAAAGATTTAGATTTAGCTCAAACTATTTCTTTTCCTATTTTTGAATGGAAAAATAATAGCAATGATAGTTATTGGACGCTCATGACTAATGTTTGCGTTCATGAAGAAAATGCTGTTAAAGGTGATCTTTTTGAAAATGAACCACTATACACCAAACACTATCTATTGCCCGAATATAAAGAAGCTGATTATTTACTAAAAATTGAACACGAAGATGATACTTTAGAAGAAAAAACAGTAAATCAATTGTTAAAGATACCTAAAGTCATAACCGCTTATGTTTTACATACTGAAGATTTAAAACATAAGAATAACCTAATATTTTAAAATGCCAAATAAGAAAAAAACGAAGATTGTAGCAACCCTTGGTCCAGCTACTAGTAAGAAAGAAGTATTGAAAGAAATGATCAATGCTGGTGTTGATGTTTTTCGAATTAACTTTTCGCATGCCGACTATGAAGATGTAAAAGAGCGCGTAAAAATGATTCGTGAGCTCAATGCAGAATTGAACATTAACACTTCAATTCTAGCAGATTTACAAGGCCCAAAACTCCGTGTAGGGGTTATGGCAGGTGAAGTAGTCGTCTCTCCAGGAGATGAAATCACCTTTGTTACTGGTACTCCTTTTGAAGGAAACGGTGAAAAAGTATATATGAACTACACCGATTTCCCTAAAGACGTAAAACCAGGAGAACGTATTTTGCTTGATGACGGAAAGCTAATGTTTGAAGCGATTTCAACGAATGGCAAAGACCAAGTAAAAGCAAAAGTAATTCAAGGAGGCCCTTTAAAATCAAAAAAAGGTGTCAACTTACCCAACACCAATATATCACTCCCCGCTTTAACAGAGAAAGACGTTAAAGACGCCATTTTTGCTATTTCGTTAGAAGTAGATTGGATAGCGCTGTCATTTGTTAGGTTTAGCCAAGATCTTATTGATCTTCAAACCATCATTAAAGAACATTCTGAGCATAAAATTCCAATTATTGCAAAAATTGAAAAACCTGAAGCCGTAGAAAATATCGATAAAATTGTTGCGTATTGTGACGGTCTTATGGTTGCTCGTGGCGATTTGGGTGTTGAAGTACCTGCACAAGAAGTACCCCTTATTCAAAAACAATTGGTACTTAGAGCAAAAAAAGCAAGAATACCCGTAATCATAGCCACACAAATGATGGAAACTATGATTACCAGCTTAACTCCTACAAGAGCAGAAGTAAACGATGTTGCTAACTCGGTAATGGACGGTGCAGATGCTGTAATGCTTTCAGGTGAAACCTCTGTAGGTAACTACCCTGTTCAAGTAATTGAAAAAATGACGAGTATTTTAAATAGTGTTGAAGGCTCTGAACTCATTGATGTACCTCATGACCCTCCTCATATTCGCACCAATAGATATATTACAAAATCTGTTTGTTATCATGCGGCATTTATGGCCAATGAAATTAAAGCAAAGGCAATATCTACCCTAACCAATAGTGGGTATACTGCTTTTCAAATTTCAGCATGGAGACCTAGTGCACACATTTTAGTTTTTACGTCAAACAAAAGAATACTAACGCAGTTAAACCTTCTTTGGGGTGTAAAAGCTTTTTACTATGACAAATACGTCTCTACTGATGAAACTATTGAAGATGTAAACAAAATTGCATGCAAAAAAGGATTCTTAGATGTAGGTGATATGTTAATTAGTCTTGCAGCTATGCCTATAAAAGAAAAAGGGATGGTAAATACGCTAAGAGTTACCGAAATAGAAGAATGCAATATATAATACAATGCTGTGAAAGCTTATTAACTTTCAAAAAGCTATAGCATCTAAAAAGCCTCAATCATAAATAGTGATTGGGGCTTTTTAATACAAACACATTACACTTAATCTTAATCTAGTTTACGCAACAAAAACATCAAGCACACAAACCAATTTAAGCTACTTCTTTTTCATAGGCTATAAAATTTACTACCTTGCCTGAGGTATCAAATATGGGTTCGCCTTTAATCCAACAATTGTAGGTGGTACCGTTTTTCTTGTAATTGGTAATGGTAACCTCAAAAGGCTTTTTATCTCTTATTGCAGTAGCAATCTGCTTTTTTGTCGCTACAGAACTGCGCTCACCTTGAAATAGACTTGGCTTTTTACCCAAAATTTCTTTAGAAGCATAGCCCGTCATTTCAAAAATATTTTGCGTAGCATGCTCAATGTTCAATTCAGCGTCAGTAACTACAATAACATGCTGGTTTAAAAAAATCTCATCATTAAACCTTTCTTCATAAACCCATTTATTTGCTTTAGCCAAATTTGTCAATACCACTATATCATTATAATTTTCACAGGTCTTATCAAAAAACAAGGCAAAGAAATCCCAAGAAACAATGGGCAAACTATTTATTTTTAATTTACTGTAAAATTTTTCCGCTGCTGCATCATACTGTTCAATTTCGCTCATATTTTATCATCTGTAAAGGTATTTGAAAAGGCCTAATACCGTTACAATACTATTAAAACCAAAACCCTTTTAAAAATTTAAAGCAGCGATTAACAATTTTGTTTAATAAATTCATCATTAAAAGCCCCAAAAAGATATTAAGGATAAACAATAAAAGACGACTAAGCATGCATCTGTACTGTACTACAGCAAAAAAAATGAGCGATTAAACAGTATTTACAGTTGTAATATGCAATAAAAACATACCTAAACTGTTCAACTTATAAAACTATTTTGTACGTATGAAGTTTGAATTCCATGATGTTAAAATAGGTTCCTTATTTGGGTTTACAGATGATATAAAAACCAACGAAAATACTTTTTCAGTTAATTCTGGAAATATTACTATTATTTGGAACAGGAATCAATCGCCCGTCACAATGCAAATAGATGACCTGAGCATTACATTACAACCAAATCAATTGGTTACAACCACCTATTTACAGCACATTTCTTACCAACATACAACATTACCTTTAACTGCCTTCTTATTCAATAGAGCCTTTTACTGTATTGCTGACCATGACAGTGAAGTTTCATGTAACGGTATTTTATTCTTTGGCACGCAAGATTTACCCATCATAAGCATACCCAAAAGTCAAGAAAGAAAGTTTAGCACTTTATACGAGGTCTTTGAAGATGAATTTGCCACTCCCGATAAAATTCAAGGCGACATGCTACAAATGCTGCTGAAACGTCTCATTATCATCTGCACTCGCCTTGCTAAAGAGCAACATATTGTAAAAAAATTAAACAATGAGCAGATTGATGTTGTTCGCAAATTTAATGTTTTGGTAGACACTCATTTTAAAACCAAACGGAAGGTAAGTGACTATGCCGATATGCTGTACAAAAGCCCCAAAACACTCTCGAATTTATTTTCTTTATACAATCAAAAATCACCGCAACAAATCATTTTAGAACGCCTTGCTTTAGAAGCAAAACGATTGATACGTTTTACCGACATGCAAAATCAAGAAATTGCCTATGAATTAGGTTTTAACGACCCTGCACATTTTAGCCGATTTTTTAAAAAAATGACCAATCAATCCCCTACACAATACAGAGAACTAAAAGCAGCTTAGTCAATAGAATATCTAGTGTCTGATCAAGAACATCTAAGTAATATTCTTTTCTTTTTTACCCTTTTATAAAATTCTGATTCTCAACAAAACTTATTCACTTAAAAAGAATCATCACAGCGCCAAGCGCTGTTAGTACTAAAATCATTTTTCTATAAAAGTCTTCCTTAATAACTTTAACGATACGTATACCCAGAATGATACCTAGTAAAATACCTGGAATTAATTTCAAATCAAAAAGCAATGTATCTACGGTAATTGTGCCCCACACAAAAATATGAAGCGGTAGTTTTAAAATATTAATAATTAAAAAAAGCCAAGCGGCAGTACCAATAAACTCATTTTTAGGCACACGCATTGCCAAAAAATAAAGGTTACTAAAAGCGCCGCCTAAATTTCCTATCATCGTAGTAATTCCTGCAACGGTACCAACAGCACCCGCAAAAAGCCAATGCGTAGGCACAGATTTTGATTTTCTTCTATCCCACCAATACATCATACCAACACTCACAAGAATGATAATTGCCATGCCAATTTTAAAGGTTTTTTCATTGAGATCATTCCCAATAAAAACACCTAAAATAATACCAAAAAGCATCCAAGGTAAAAACCGAATGATATAGCGCCATTGCGCATGCCTATTGTAATAAATAACAGCAAAAATATCGCCAAAAACTAATAGTGGCACAACAATGCCTGTAGATTCTTTAGCATTAAACGCCAAAGCCATTAGCGTAACATTGACAATAGCTATGCCTTTTATTCCTGCTTTTGATAAGCCTATTACTAATGCCGCAGTAAATGCTAACACCCAAGCAGTCATTGAAATATTGGCTATTATAGATAAAATCACAATAAAAGTTTAGTTAGGTTTTAAAAGCAAAAGTATTCTAATTTATTTATCTTTAACGCCAAACTAACAACCAACCTTATGGAATTAAGTACACTCGATTACGGTTTTATTATTGTTTTCTTCTCGCTTGTATTAGGAATAGGCATTTATGTATCTAAAAAATCAGGAAAAGATTCTTCAGAATTTTTCCTTTCTGGTAGAACTATGCCTTGGTGGCTATTGGGTCTTTCCATGGTAGCAACTACTTTTTCTACTGATACACCTAATTTGGTAACAGATATCGTTAGAACCAATGGGGTTTCTGGCAACTGGGTATGGTGGTGTTTTTTGCTAACAGGTATGCTAACGGTTTTTGTGTATGCTAAACTATGGCGTAAATCTAATGTTAGTACAGATTTAGAGTTTTACGAAATGAGATATGGAGGTAAACCCGCAAGCTTTCTTAGAAAGTTTAGATCCGTTTATTTAGGAGCTCTTTTTAATATTATTACCATGGCTTCGGTTACTTTGGCTGCCATAAAAATTGGGGGTATTATGCTGGGTCTTGAACCATGGCAAACCGTTGTTGGCGCAGGCCTTATCACCGTTATTTTTAGTGCTTTAGGTGGGTTTAGAGGAGTTGTTTATACTGATTTCTTATTGTTCTTTGTAGCTATGTCTGGTGCAATTGGAGCAGCCTATTACTTGGTTAATATTCCAGAAGTTGGCGGTATTGATGCGCTAATGGCAAATGAAAATGTAGCAAGCAAGCTGAACATTCTGCCTGAAATGAGTGACAAAAAAGCACTCATAACTTTGTTGATTATTCCGCTAGCTGTACAATGGTGGAGTTCTTGGTATCCTGGTGCAGAACCAGGTGGTGGTGGCTATATTGCACAACGAATGTTGGCCGCTAAAGATGAAAATCATGCGATTGGAGCAACCTTCTTTTTTAATATTATGCACTACGCTATACGCCCATGGCCATGGATTTTAGTTGCACTTGCTTCTATTGTTGTGTATCCAGATCTTGCTAGTATATCAGAAGCTTTTCCAAATGTACCTGCTGATAAACTAGGTCATGATTTGGCGTATTCTGCCATGCTTACCAAACTACCAAGTGGTCTTTTAGGAGTTGTACTTGCCTCTTTAGTTGCAGCCTATATGAGCACTATTTCAACACAGTTAAACTGGGGTTCTTCTTATATTGTTTTTGACTTTTACAAACAACAAATTAATCCTAACGCAACCGAAAAACAAATGGTTTTTGTAGGACGAATGTCAACCGTTATTTTAATGGTTCTTAGTGCGGCATTGGCCTTAACCTTAGAAAGCGCCTTGCAAATTTTTGAAGTACTACTAGCTTTTGGTGCAGGTACAGGGGTCATATTTATATTGCGATGGTTCTGGTGGCGTATTAATGCGTGGAGTGAAATTTCTGCCATGTTCGCTTCTTTACTAATTTCTATTATTTTAAAACTAACACCAGTAGGGGCTTATCTTTTTAATCCTGAAACAGGTGTGTTACCTGATTGGACAGAGTACCTGTTTATTGTAGTGGTAACAACAGCAATTTGGTTAACATTTACATATATGACACAACCAGAATCTAAAGATGTTTTACGAAGTTTCTATAAAAAAATACAACCAGGAGGTCCAGGTTGGTCTAAAGTAGTGAACGAAGCAAAAACCGACAATGTTGAAATTAAAAATGCTGGAGAAAAATGGAGTGTTCCTTCGGGAATTACCGCCATGCTATTAGGGGTAGTTCTTATTTACACCATAATGTTTGCAACAGGATATTGGATATATGGCAAAACAACTTCTGCTATGGTATTGACTGGCGTTGCTGCTATTTCAGGATTTCTTTTAATTAAAGCATGGAATAGAATGAAGGATGATATTTTGTAATAATCAAGCATTTAAAAAATGCTGATTATCATACAAAAGACGCTAGAATAGTAATAACATGAAAAACAGAATCCTATCTGTAGATATTTTTAGAGGAGCGACTATTATACTTATGATTTTGGTAAATACCCCCGGCACATGGTCGGCGGTTTATGCGCCATTTTTACATGCCCCATGGCATGGGTATACGCCTACAGATTTGGTGTTTCCGTTCTTTTTATTCATTGTGGGTACGTCTATCGTTTTTTCATATAAAAATAAACCCGTTAGCACTAGCACTTATAAAAAAATTACGATTCGCACCCTCAAACTAATCGGCTTAGGCCTTTTTTTAGGTGCATTTATCATACATTTTCCGTTTTTTAAAGATTTTGCTGACATCCGTTTCCCAGGTGTTTTACAGCGTATTGGAGTGGTTTTCTTTTTTGCATCCATACTATTTTTAAATGTTAATTGGAAAACACTCATTGGTATTACTGCATTTTTATTGGTTGGCTACTGGCTTATAATGACCTTAATTCCTGTAAATGGAATGGAGTCTACGCTAGAAAGAGCTCCAAATAATCTAGCCAATTGGCTAGATGTGCAGATTTTCGGAAGCCATAACTATAAAGCCGATTACGACCCCGAAGGCTTTTTAAGCACCATACCATCCATTGCGAGTGCTTTAATGGGTGTTTTTACAGGCCTAATTTTAACTTCAAAACTACCTAAAAAAGAAACTATTTTAATGGGCATTGGCGGCTCATTATTAATTATTGGTCATTTATGGGATATTGTTTTCCCTATCAACAAAGCACTTTGGACCAGTAGTTTTGTTCTTGTCACTGCGGGCTGGGCTAACCTAATTTTAGCCCTAATCTATTATTTAACAGATATAAAAGGCATTAATTTTGGTGTTACTTTTAAATATGTTGGTGCAAATGCCATCACCTTATATTTCTTGTCTAGTTTTATAAGTAAAGTATTAGGACAAATAAAAATTAGTGAAGACACCTCAATGCACCAATGGCTATTTAACACCATTTACGTACATGACACGATACCGCTTCAGTTATCGTCGCTACTCTATGGCCTTACCGTTGTAGGGTTTTATATTCTATTGGCGCATGTATTATACAAAAAGGGCATTTTTATAAAGGTATAGTTACATCATGCTACCCTATCTATTTCAATGAAGACTGCTCAAGCGCAAAAGCCCATTCAATAAATTGAGGAAACACCTCTCCCCATGTATTTAAATTATGCTTACCTCCTTCAACTTCTACATAGGTAATAGCATCAGGCTGTGAATATCCTTTTGTACTGAGTTCTTTAACAACATCTAAGGTGTCATCAATAGCATCAATAATTCCGTTATTATTTCTATCAGCCGTTTCATCTTCAGTGCCACATTGCAACCAAAATTTGAGGTGTGGTGCAAATTTCTCATTTTTTATAATATCTAACACAATACGGCTACGATCTGCAATATCCTTTTTGACGTATGCTTTTTTACGCCACCAAAACGAACCACTAAAAACCCCAATTTTTCCAAACTTATCGGCATTAGTATAAGCGATATCAAAGGCAGAAAGCCCCCCTAAAGACATCCCACAATACACCCAATCGTTTCCATTTTGAGAAGCTTTGAATTCTGTTTTTAGAAAAGGAATAAATTCCGAAATAATAAATTTTGAATACGCAGCAGCTTTGCTGCCTCTCCCTTTAAAATCTGGCAATGAAGCTGTACCGTATTCATGCACACGATCATCATTACATTCAATTCCAACATATATGAAGGGAGCTATATTTTTATCTAAAAAGGCCTTTGTCAAGGTATCTTCTAAGTGCATAGACTCAAAATCTTGTCCATCATTCATGAGCATCACAGGAAAACGAACAGCCGCCTTAAAATAATTGGCAGGTGCCACAAAACGAAACTTCACCTGACGTTTTAGGTTTTCAGAAAAAAATGTGCCTTTAGCACTTACAAAATCTATATGAAAGCTCATGTTTTTGGATAAGAAAATGCAAGTATAAGGATAACTTGAAATAAATGTTTGACATATCGTAAAATAAATTACATTTGCGCTTTTTTTTAAAGCCTATATACCATTCATTTTAACTATATTAGAGACATGGCTAAAGTAGAACACATACAATACTACTCAAACGTGTTGCGTAGAGATATCAACCTAGAAATCACTGGGCATTGGGGGCACCCCATTTTAATGTTTCCATCATCAGGGGGGCAGTACACTCAGAATACTGATTTTGGATTGATTGACTCCGTTGCACATTTGGTAGAAGCAGGGTTGGTGAAAATATACAATGTAGAAACCATTGATATGTTAACCTTCTATGATGATCACATGACATCAGAAATGAAGATATCCAATTATGAGCTTTATATGCAATTTCTCAAAGATGAATTAATTCCGTATATTCAAAAAGAATGCAACACCCATCGTATTGGCGTTGCAGGAGTTAGTTTTGGAGGCTTTCATGCTGCAAATACCGCTTTTCGTTTTCCTGATGTGGTATCACACCTGATTGCTATGAGTGCAGCATTTAATATTCGCAACATGACTCCCCTATCAGACGATATGCGTATTTATTACAATTGCCCTGATGAATACATGCAACATGAAGAAGGATGGAAATATCAGCATATGCAAATTGTTTTAGGCACCTCAGATTGGGACATTTGCTTAGACAAGAACAAACGCATGTCAGGCATACTTAACGACAAAGGTATTGCTCATTGGTATGATGAGAAAAAATGGATAGAGCACGATTGGCCATTATGGAAAATGGCTTTCCCTGAATACCTCAACGCATATTTTAAATAAAGACAAGGATACAAAAACACATTACACTTAGCAAAAACCAACATAAACAATGGTTTGAAAAAACAGTGTAATGATTATTATAAATTTTTTAGTAACGATTACAAAAGTTAATTTTAACAGATTATGGCAAAAAAAGTAGGTATATTATTTGGTATGGAAGACACGTTTCCATGGGCATTTATTGACAAGGTAAACGAGTTAGGCAAAGGAAAAGTAGTTGCCGAAGCGGTACAAATAGACAAAGTACAACAAGGTATTGATTACGGATATAGCGTAATTTTTGATAGAATCTCTCAAGAAGTCCCTTTTTACAGAGCCTATTTAAAAAATGCTGCTTTAATGGGTACTGCCGTAATCAACAATCCTTTTTGGTGGAGTGCTGATGAAAAATTTTTCAACAACTGCTTGGCTATGGAACTAGGTATTCCTGTACCAAAAACGGTACTACTACCTTCTAAAGAGCGTCCAGACAATACTACAGAAAAATCATTTCGCAATTTAGTAGCTCCTTTAGACTGGGAGTACATCTTCAATTATATTGGTTTTCCAGCATATATGAAACCACATGATGGTGGTGGTTGGAAAAGTGTTTACAGAGTTGAAAATGCCGATGAGCTTTTTGCTAGTCATGAAGAAACAGGACAGTTAGTAATGATGCTTCAAGAAGAAATTATTTTTGAAGATTACTACCGTGTATACTGCCTAGGGCAAAAGTATGTACATATTATGCCTTATGAGCCCCGTAATGAATTTCACTTACGTTATGCAACAGAACCAAAAACCACTGGTGCTGCGCATGAAAAACTAATGAAAACTATTACCGATTATACCCTTAAACTAAACCAAGCATTGGGTTATGACTTTAATACCGTTGAGTTTGCTATTCGTGATGGGGTACCGTATGCTATCGACTTTTGTAACCCGGCTCCCGATGCCGATATTCATTCGGTAGGGCAGGCTAATTTTGATTGGATTGTTGAACATTCTGCAAAATATGCTATTGAAAAAGCCACCGCACACAAAGAGAAGGAAAATAATACCTCTTGGGGTACTTTTATGAAAAATGCCGCTGGCATAGCTTCTCCTAAAACAACAAAAGCGCGGGTCAATCTAAAAAGTGCCGCTGAAGTAAAAAAAGCAGCAACAAAAAAAGCAAGTCCTGCAGCAAAGAAAACAACTGCAAAAACAACAGCTAAGAAAACAACAACTAAGAAAACCCCGGCAAAGGCTAAACCAGCTGCTAAAAAAGGGAAATAGCAATCAACCAAATAAACCGCCCATATGCATAAGTTCACCCTAGGAATAGAAGAAGAGTTCCAAGTACTTGATAGCGAAACCCATAAACTTCGTTCTCAGATGTCAAAAATTGTTGACGGAGGAAAAGTACTATTACAGGAACGCATCAAAGAAGAGATGCATCAATCTATGGTTGAAATGGGCACTAATGTATGTGAAAACATTCAGCAGGTACGTGATGAGGTGTCTTATTTGCGGCAGCAAATTATTCTCTTAGCAAATGAAGAGGGATTAAAAGTTGCTGCCGCAGGTACGCACCCTATTTCGCAATGGCACGAACAATTAATTACACCCAAACAACGCTACAACGAAATCATCGATGAGATGAAAGACGTAGCCCGAGGCAACCTTATTTTTGGAATGCACGTGCATGTAGCGATTCCAAACCGCGAAGCAGGTTTAGAAATCCTAAATACCGTTCGTTATTTTTTACCGCATTTATACGCCTTATCCACCAATTCTCCTTTTTGGGAAGGTCGTGATACAGGTTTTAAATCATACCGTAGTAAGGTGTTTGATAAGTTCCCACGTACTGGTATCCCCCCGTATTTTGAAAGCGTAGGAGAGTACGATAAATTTATTGACATACTAGTACGCACGCGATGCCTTGATAATGCTAAAAAGATTTGGTGGGACATTCGATTACATCCATTTTATCCAACAATTGAATTTCGTATTTGTGATGTTGTTATGACCGTAGATGAGGTAACCTGCATTGCGGCTTTAATGCAATGTTTGGTTGCGAAATTGTATAAAATGAATCAAAAAAATCAAACGTTTAAAAACTACAGACGTTTGTTGCTGAATGAAAATAAATGGCGTGCTGCACGTTGGGGTGTTGAAGCTAAGCTAATAGATTTTGGCAAGCAAGAAGAGGTGCCTTTTGCTATATTAATACAAGAGTTATTAGAATTTATCGATGATGTTGTTGATGAGTTAGGTTGCCGTTCTGAGGTCAATTACGTATATCAGATATTAGAACAAGGCTCAGGAGCCGATAGACAACTGAAAGTCTTCGAAGAAACTGGCAGTTTGGTCGAAGTAGCAAAATATATCGTAAGCCAAACAGGAAAAGGGTTGTAACTTTGCGCGAATTAAAACGTTATGTCTTTAGTTTTTTTATAAGTCAAAACTGCTTATGCAAGCGACAATACATTCAAAATTCATATTTTGAATTAACACAAAACACACAAAAAGACAAAAGCGATTAAAGGTAGTATTAACACTACCATTAATTTACGCTGAAGCCGTAGGTTTAATTCTTTGTGAAAATGTAAAAACACGCTATAACAGCGTCCATTTTCACAACGCTACACGTTTTTAGTTTAACCCATTAGGTGGTTCGAATTAAAAAAAACCTACGTTTTACAACAATTATGAGCGATACTACCTTTTTTAAGTATTATCAGCTCTATAAACAAAAAAATAAAATGCACATTACCTACAAAATTGCAATTTTAGACATGAATGCTGGCGAGCCTAATGAAGGCATGCGTTGTATTAAAATGTTGATGGGACAATTCTTAGCCAAAGACGGCATCATAGGACAATATGATGTTTTTGATGTTCGCGTTAAGGCTGATGTTCCTGATGTTAAAAATTATGATATTTTCATTTCTTCAGGAGGACCCGGCTCACCCTTATTGACAGGAGACCCTTGGGAGGCGAAATATTTTCATTTTCTTGATAGCCTATTACACCACAACCTTTCTAACCATACTAAAAAATATCTTTTTCTTATCTGCCATTCTTTTCAATTGGCATGTTTGCACTGGGATGTTGCCCGTGTAACCAAAAGAAGGTCAACTTCTTTTGGAATTCTTCCTATTTTCAAAACAAAAAGTGGCGAAAAAGAAATGCTTTTAGAAGGTTTAGAAAACCCTTTTTATGCGGTAGATTCAAGAGACTATCAAGTTATTGGACCTAAAGAATGGAAGTTAGATAGTTTAGACGGAAAGGTACTTTGTAGAGAAAAGATCAGACCTCATGTTAGTTTAGAAAGAGCTGTGATGGCAATTCGTTTTTCCAATGAAGTTTTTGGAACACAGTTTCACCCAGAGGCCGATGCCGAAGGAATGATGCGCTACTTTTTAAGAGACGATAAACGCAAAATTGTTGTTAAAAAATATGGCAAGAAAAAATATTTAGACATGATTGCGCATTTAGATGACGAAGATAAAATTATGAAAACCAATCACACCATTATTCCTAGCTTCATGCATTTTGCCGCAGAAGAATTACAAAAATCCAAATTACAAACCGTATGATTCCAAACATAAGAGAGGCATTCAATAAAAATTTCGACGAAGCCTTTTATACACATCTTCAAAATGAAATAGAAAACGGTCTGGGAGAACGTTGTAGTTTTCGCATATCAGAGACCCCAGTTTTTATTGACAAGAAATTAAAACAAGATGTTTTTGCTGCCTGTGATGCAATTATTGAGCAATTATGGGATATTAATTTTACAGCAATAAGAGACCGCTTTATTCCAAAAAACATGCAGTCTCCAGCTGCCTTAGGCAAACCCGATGTTTTGGCAATCGATTTTGGTTTATGCGATGACGGAAACGGAGGCGTTACACCCCAATTAATTGAACTACAAGCTTTTCCTACCTTATTTTACTACCAACCGTTTTTAGGCGAAACCTTTCAACAGACCTACCCAAACATGCCCAAAGAAGGGTTTCACTACTATTTCAGCGGACTAAATAAAGAAAGCTATCACAATGCAGTTAGCAAGGTGATTTTAAATGGTCACGCCCCTGAGAATGTAATTTTATTAGAAGTTTTTCCTGAGAAACAAAAAACACGTATCGATTTTTGGGCAACCCAAAAAGCACTAGGCATCGATGTGGTTTGCATGACCAAAGTCATTAAAGAAGGACGAAAATTATTTTACGAAAAAGAAGGACGAAAAATACCCATTCATCGCATTTACAATCGTGTTATTTTTGATGAACTTGAACGCATTGAAAACCTTGAAACATCCTTTAATCTCAGTGATGATTTAGATGTAGAATGGTGTACCCACCCCGATTGGTTTTTTATCATCTCAAAATGTATAATGCCACTTTTGAAGCATAAAAATATTCCCGCGTCATATTACTTAAACGACCTTCCTACAGATATTGATTTTTCAAAATTTGTATTAAAGCCACTCTTTTCTTTCGCCGGCCAGGGTATTAATTTACACCCCACCAAAGAAATTATTGATGCCATTGAAGACAAGCATAATTATATTTTACAGCAAAAGGTATCCTATAAACCATTGGTAAAAACCAACACCCAAAAGAACGCAAAAGTAGAATTGCGTATGCTGTACATTTGGAGCGAAGAAGAAAATAGATTAAAACCTGTAATAAATTTAACTCGCATGAGTAAGGGCGAAATGATAAACGTTTCGCATCAAGTTGACGAAACCTGGATTGGCTCTTCTATTAGCTTTTTCGAAAAATAATAGCAGATTACAATTGGTTTGCTAACAATTTGGCAACGTATTTTCCAATAACATCAAACTCCAAATTAACCATCGCACCTACTTTGTAGGTGTGAAAGCGGGTATGCTCGTAAGTATACGGAATTATAGCAACGCTAAAAGTATTTACACCTGAATCAATCACTGTGAGGCTAGTTCCATCAATAGTAATAGACCCTTTTTCTATTGTTGGATTTTGCTTACCATGGTCATATTCAAAAGAAAAAACCCAGCTACCATCCTTTTCTGTAACAGCGGTACAAATTCCCGTTTGATCTACATGACCTTGAACAATATGTCCGTCTAAGCGACTTCCTAAAATCATAGCGCGTTCTAAATTCACCTTCTCACCAATTTTTAGACGACTAAGACTCGTTTTTTGCAAGGTTTCTTCTATGGCCGTAACGGTATAAGTAGTATCAGTAAAAGAAACTACCGTTAAACAAACCCCATTATGCGCAACACTTTGATCTATGGTAAGCTCTTTTGCCAGTGGCGTACTAATTGTAATGTGCAAATTGCCGCCATCTTCTTGCAATTCACTTACCGATCCTAAAGTTTCAATTATTCCCGTAAACATCTTCAATTAAAATTAAGTAGTTTTGTACATTCAGATATTAGGCAAAGGTAAAGAATAAGATGAACGAAAATAGAAAAATAAAGCTCGGCATATCTATAGGCGATATCAACGGAATAGGATGTGAAGTAGCACTCAAGACCTTTAGCGATTCTCGCATGCTCGATTTCTGCACACCTGTTTTTTTTGCTTCCAACAAAACTATGTCTGCGCAAACAAGTGCATTAAAAATTGACATTAAATACCACGGTGTCCAAGAAGCATCAAAAGCGTTGGATGGAAAAATAAATGTGGTAAATGTTTGGCGAGAAATACCCAAACTAGCATTTGGCAAAGCCACTGAAGAAGCAGGAAAACTTGCAATAAAATCACTAAAAGCCGCAGTCGAAGCACTAAAACAAGGAGACATTGATGTTTTAGTAACAGCACCCATTAACAAAAACAATATACAGGCCAACGATTTTAAGTTTCCAGGTCATACCGATTATCTGGCACAAGAATTAGAAGGTGATAGCCTTATGTTTATGGTCACTGATGACTTAAAAGTTGGTTTATTAACTGATCATTTAGCAGTAAAAGATGTCCCCGGAGCCATTAATCCGATTTTAATACGCACCAAAGTAAGAACCATAGAAAAATCATTAACCATGGATTTTGGTATACGGCGACCAAAAATTGCGCTTTTAGGCATTAATCCTCATAGTGGAGACAATGGCACCATAGGCGAAGAAGATGATGCTATTTTAAAACCAGTCATTAAAGAGATGTCTGACGCCGGACATTTAGTATTTGGTCCGTATGCCGCAGACAGCTTTTTTGGATCAAACGCATATAAAAAATTTGACGCTATTTTAGCTGCTTATCACGATCAGGGACTCATCCCCTTCAAAACCCTTTCATTTGGTAAAGGTGTAAATTATACAGCAGGCTTAAACAAGGTACGTACATCACCTGATCATGGCACTGCTTATGAGATTGCAGGAAAAGGCGAGGCTGACCACAGTTCGTTTAAAGAAGCCGTATTCACTGCCTTACGTATATTTAAAAACAGAGAAGAATACGATGAGCTTACAAGCAATGTATTGCAAAAACAACGCGTTAGGCGGTAAGAAAGATGATTTTTAGGCTTTTAGACGCTATAAATGAACGCCAAATTTATGCCTAAAATCACACCTAATTACAAATAAGAACCTATATACTGCTTGAAACTCGGTTTTTAAAACAGAAAACGAATAATTTTTAAAAATCAAAACCCCTTAATTGTAATCGCTGACAGCAAATATGTGGCACATGCTAACAGCCCAACAGCAGGTTTAGATTATTTTTCTCTTTAACTATTGTAGTATTCAAAATAATAGTATCTTTGCACCCGCCTTTGTATAGGCGCTACGTTATAAACAAGTGTATTACGATGAAAAAAAGGGAGTTTAGTATTCCTTTCTCAGGTCTGAAGCAAGGAAAGCATGAGTTTGATTACGTAGTTGAGAATGAGTTCTTTGAATCTTTTGGATATACCGATTTTAATGGTGCCAACCTTAATTTGCATGTTTTATTAAACAAAACAAGCACAATGTTGGAGCTAGCGTTGGTAGCTGACGGTTTAGTAAATGTTGATTGCGATGTTTCTAGCGAACCTTACGATCAAGAAATGGCCACGGCTTTAAATTTGGTAGTAAAGTTTGGTGATACCTTTAACGATGAGGATGATGAAATATTAATCATTCCACATGGATCACATGAAGTTAACATAGCACAATATGTGTATGAAATGCTTGTACTTGCTGTTCCTCAGAAAAGAATTCACCCTGGAGTTGAAGACGGCACACTTGATTCAGAAGCACTGAAAAGATTAGCAGCACTTCAACCAAAAGAAAAAAAAGATAGTACAGAAGAAACAGATCCCCGATGGGATGTTTTAAAGAAGTTAATAACGGATAAATAAGTTTAAAATGGCACATCCTAAAAGGAAGATTTCCAAAACTAGAAGAGACAAAAGAAGAACACACTATAAAGCTGTAGCGCCAACTTTGGCTACAGATGCTACTACTGGTGAAATGCACTTATACCATAGAGCACATTGGTTCGAAGGAAAATTATATTACAAAGGCCAAGTATTAATTGACAAAACAGAGGAAGCAGAAGCTTAATTAGTTCCCGCTCAAATCCTTATAATAGCTCCCACTTTTTAAAGTTGGGAGTTTTTTAATGCAATGTACTTTTTGATTTTCACGAAACAAACATCATTGAATAAGAAAGAAATTATAGATTTTTACAAAAAATGATGTTTTCAGACAAAAAATCACTAATTTTCAACGTTTTTTAACCTTTTTCAAAGGTTTTTTGCTAAAATGATTAAAGCATGAGTAAACTAACAGCAGCGATAACCGCTGTAGGATCCTATGTTCCCAAGTTTGTGATGACCAACAAGATGTTGGAAGAAATGGTTGATACGAATGACGAATGGATTACTTCGCGAACAGGAATCAAGGAAAGAAGAATTTTAAAAAAGGAAGAAGGAGAAGGTACTTCATACTTGGCAATAAAAGCCGTTAATGATTTACTCAAAAAAAGCAATGTAAATCCTGAAGAAATAGACCTAGTAATGGTAGCTACGGCTACACCTGATAGCATGGTCGCTTCTACCGCAGCTTTTGTAGCTTCTGAAATAGGAGCAAAAAATGCGTTTGCTTATGATTTATTAGCAGCTTGCTCTAGTTTTCTTTTCGGAATGTCAACAGCATCTAGCTACATAGAATCTGGTCGATACAAAAAAATACTACTTATAGGCGCAGACAAAATGTCTTCTATCATAAATTACAAGGATAGAACTACCTGTATTATTTTTGGCGATGGTGCCGGCGCAGTACTTTTTGAACCTAATACAGAAGGTTTAGGCTTACAGGATGAATATCTAAGAGCTGATGGCGCAGGAAGACAGTTTTTGGGCATGGAAGCAGGAGGTTCTATATTACCTGCTACACATGAAACTGTAGACGATGATAAACATTATATTTTTCAGGACGGCAAAACGGTATTCAAATTTGCCGTTTCCAATATGGCCGATGTAGCTGAAAAAATAATGCTGCGAAATAATTTATCACATACTGATGTTTCTTGGTTGGTACCACATCAAGCCAACAAAAGAATTATCGATGCAACAGCTAACAGAATGGGCTTAGACCCCTCTAAGGTTCTTATGAACATTCAAAGGTATGGCAACACTACTTCTGCTACCCTGCCTTTATTATTAGCAGATTATGAAAATCAATTAAAAAAAGGAGATAATTTAGTTTTCGCTGCTTTTGGCGGAGGCTTTACGTGGGGTTCCATTTATTTAAAATGGGCCTATAACTAATAGAAAAACTAAACCGAACGCTCTATGGATATTAAAGAAATTCAAAGCCTAATTAAATTTGTAGCAAAATCTGGTGCCAGCGAAGTAAAGTTGGAAACCGACGATATTAAAATCACTATTCGCACAGGCGCAGCTAGTAACGCCACCGAAACCACATATGTACAACAGTTACCACCCATGACGCAAACACATATGATGGCAGCGCCACCAGTTGAAGCTCCGGCACCAGTCGCAGAACCAGCTACTACTGCTACTCAAGAAGACGACAAGTATATTACCATAAAGTCACCAATCATAGGTACTTTTTATCGCAAGCCATCTCCAGACAAACCTCCTTATGTTGAAGTAGGTTCTGATATAAAGAAAGGTGATGTGCTTTGTGTAATAGAAGCTATGAAACTTTTTAATGATATTGAATCTGAGGTTTCAGGTAAAATAGTCAAAATTTTAGTTGACGATTCCTCACCTGTAGAATTCGATCAGCCGTTGTTTTTAGTTGATCCATCATAGTTTTAACCCTATATTTCAACAATAGATTTCCAATTCTTTTGGAGTCTAGCATTTGAAATCTAAAATTTGGTAACAGTATGTTCAAAAAAATATTGATTGCAAATAGGGGCGAAATTGCACTTCGTGTGATACGAACTTGCAAAGAAATGGGTATTAAGACTGTTGCAGTCTACTCCAAAGCTGATGAAGAAAGTCTTCATGTACGTTTTGCTGATGAAGCAGTTTGTATTGGCCCTGCAGCAAGTAATGAATCGTACCTTAAAATACCTAACATTATTGCTGCGGCTGAAATTACAAACGCCGACGCCATTCACCCTGGATATGGGTTTTTGTCTGAAAATTCAAAATTTTCAAAAATATGTGCAGAGCATGACATCAAATTTATTGGTGCTTCTGGCGAACATATTGATAGAATGGGGGACAAAGCTTCGGCTAAAGAGACCATGAAAAAGGCAGGCGTACCTTGTGTACCAGGCTCTGATGGTCTTTTAAAAGATGTTGCTGAAGCCAAAAAGATAGCCAAAAAAATGGGTTATCCAGTAATGATCAAAGCAACCGCTGGTGGCGGTGGAAAAGGAATGCGTGCTGTTTGGTCTGAAGACCTTATGGAAGACCTTTTTGAAAGTGCCGTACAAGAAGCAACAGCTGCCTTTGGAAACGGAGGCATGTATATGGAAAAACTTATTGAAGAGCCGCGTCATATAGAAATCCAAATTGTAGGTGATCAATATGGTAAAGCCTGTCATTTATCAGAAAGAGATTGCTCTGTACAGCGAAGACACCAAAAACTTACTGAAGAAACCCCATCGCCATTCATGACTGACAAATTGCGTGACGCCATGGGTGAAGCCGCTATAAAAGCAGCAGAATTTATTAAATATGAAGGCGCAGGTACAGTAGAATTTTTGGTAGATAAGCACCGTAATTTCTATTTTATGGAAATGAATACGCGTATTCAAGTAGAACACCCTATAACAGAGCAAGTAGTAGATTATGATTTAATTCGTGAACAAATATTGGTTGCAGGTGGAGTTCCTATATCTGGAAAAAACTACCTACCTAAATTGCACTCTATAGAATGCCGTATTAACGCTGAAGACCCCTACAATAATTTTAGACCTTCACCGGGTAGAATAACTACATTACATACGCCAGGAGGGCATGGTGTGCGAATGGATACGCACGTATATAGTGGCTATACCATTCCTCCTAATTATGATTCAATGATTGCCAAATTAATAACGACAGCTCAAACTAGAGAAGAAGCTATTAATAAAATGAAAAGAGCACTTGATGAATTTGTAATTGAAGGTATTAAAACAACAATTCCTTTCCATAGACAATTGATGGATCACCCAGATTATTTAGCAGGTAATTACACCACTAAGTTTATGGAAGATTTCGTAATGGATCCTGAAGTAAAAGATGAATAGATTTTTTTATTACAGCACTCATCTTAACTTTTTCTTTCAACTGTATAGTGCATAATTTTCGGTTCCAAACAAAAAGTATAAACGAGTTCACAATATAAAACAAAAAAATAGCGGGTTTCCCCGCTATTTTTTTTTACACTAATACCAACTAATACAATGCTAAATTATCTTACAATTAAGGTATTGTCAGTAGCTGTTGGATTCATAGGACAGAAATAAACATACTCCCCTTTAGCTAATTTTGTAGGCTTAGAGCTATTGGTTTTGCCTGTTGGCACTACCTCTTGTACATAAGCCGTTTTAATATGGTTTTCAGGATTGCTAATATCCTCACCTTTTTTAACCAATACAAAACCTACATCATGACCAACAGCATGGTTTGATATTTCAAAAACATAGGTACCTTCGCTAACTGTGATTTGCTTTTGCGTAAACTCTCCTGGCGTTTGCTCTAAGGCTATCACCTTTGTAGTTTCCTTCATCATTTTGTCTTGAGCATTCATAGAAAATACCATTCCGAATGCGAATACTGCTACTGCGATTACTTTTTTCATAATTATTTTTGTTGTTTTTAATTTTTAGTCATCACCCTATTTTTTTTAAGATATAAGGCAAAGACAAATTTTTGTTTATGTTTATATATATTTATTGACCATGCTTAAACGGATAGCCTACGTTTTTCTTTTCAATTATGCAGACACAACTTCTAAGGGTGCAGCAACTGGAAAATCTACTGGCACATTAGTAGTTTTATGTAAGTAGTTTGATATCGTCTTATCCCCTACCAAAACAATCGTATCTACCAAGTTTTCTTTAGTCCATCCTGCATGAAAGAATTTTTCAATGACACCCTCATCTGCAGCTCCTCTATTTTCGGTAATATTTTTTGCTAAGTTTGCAAGTGCGTCTAATTTTTTATCAAATGTGGCTTGTCCGTTTCTCAATTCTAAAATCTGCTCATCAGTAAAACCATTCATTTTTCCAATAGCTGTATGTGCAGAAAGACAATAAATACAATTGTTAACTTGACTAACAGCAAGATTTACAACTTCCTTTTCTTTAGCCTTTAATGATGTTTTAGCATTACTTAAAGCCATGTAGTTTGCCAGTGCATTTTCTGAATATGCATACGTTGCATATAGGTTAGGAACAAAACCAATAGCATTTTCAAGGGTGTCAAAAATAGCTTGATTTTTTGTGTTTACTTCTTCTCTATTTGGAACATTAAATGTGCTCATAATAATTTGTTTTTTTGTGCTACACTATGACGTGTGCGATTTATTAAATGAATTTATTGGCGAAGGCTTACTGTTACCTTCAATAGTTTTAATTGTGTTTATACTAACTGTGAGTCAACGATTCTTCGGTGTCGCAATAAAAATCATGATGATGCTTTTGTTCACAATGCATTTCAGGGTTAATATTGGTTACGTTCAATTTTTTAGGCTGACCAAAAATCTCAATGAGATTGAAAATTGATTTTATTTGTGTTTTCATCTTTAGCTTGTTTTTAATTACACTGCAAAGATGCGGCAGAAAAGCAGGTAAGTGTTATGATGAATTGCCCGAAGGCTTGTAGAAATTTCCCTTAGGGACTATTTTGCAATTATTTCACCTCAAATTAGTAATGATTCTTTAGTAAAATCCCATTTGTAAACCTTGTTTTCTGAAATCTACTAAACACATACTTGCAAGGCAGTATTTATTAAGCCCATAGCACAAATACATGAAATACGATAAACCCAACAAAAAAAGCAACCCATTTAGAGTTGCTTTTTTGATCAATAGCACTAGGCTAAATCATATGATTACCTCATAAAATTTA